>JBLWWM010000006.1:0-275731 GCA_048267905.1 Balneola sp. | reverse complement strand
ATGCGTGGCGCTATGAGCCAAAAGAATACTAAAGAGCCTGCTGCTTTTGAACGTGCAAATTACATGAAAGCTCTTCAAGCTATAAAGCAAGATCCAACAGGGAAAATGTTATGGTGATTTTAGTAGTTAGCTGATAAGATTTTTATTCCTATCAACTCAAACAACGTCATTCCTACGAAGGCAGGAACCTAGAGTACCAACAAAACATCAGTTTTCTCCATGCCTGCTCGAAGGACACTATCCCTTAAGGAGGACTTTTTCGAGACGAAAAGTAATGATAGAGGGAAAAATGAGAACTCGAATAGTAAATGACCAATAATCATTACTTAATTCCTCAAACCTTATCAACGAATTACTTGTGCAAAAAAGTCTCGAACAGCTTTATGTTCGAGACCTTATTATTTACATGAATTTAGAAGATGCGATATCGCATCGGTCCTCATTTAAACCTTGTCCTATTTACCCCTAAGCCCACTATTTTATCCTATGTCCACCCCCCTATTGGTACGCCTGAGCTGCTTCTAAATTCTAACGTATTGTTCCCCTTTTTACTTCTAGTATTTAGAACAAGCACTACAATAGGAAGTATTACCCTACCTTATTGGTAGTAGTACCTACGTAAATCTTTTATAGTTGGTAACTACTCTAATAGATTCGATAATCTCTGAAAGATTATCTTTTATCACATAGTCTTTAGCGCCCATTTCTCTTGCTTTATTTCTTAAAGAGTCAGAGTCATAGCTAGTTACTATTACCACATTGGCTTGAGTGTCTTGTGCAGAAATAATTTTGGTTGCTTCAAGACCACTCATTTTCTCTAGCTCTACATCCATCAATACACAGTCTGGTTTATGGATGAAATAGTTCTTTATGGCTTCTTCCCCACTTACACATTCTATTATTTCCTTAACCTTGATAGAACTGTTTAAAAGAATACTCCTAAGTACACTAAGCATTCTTTTCTCATCATCAACAATCATTATTTTCATTCAAAAAAACCTTATACCATGAAGGGAAACACCATTAAGGTCTACAAGAAGGCATTGAACTACAATAGGGAGAGCTACCCTGCTATATGGGTAGATGTACTTACATACCCACTATTATCTGATTATTATTTCGCTCTTGGCAGGAGGTCTTTCACAGGAGAAATAACTCTTTGGGAGTAATATACATTATAGATGAGAAGCTTGGTCTATTGCGAACTTCAACAACGCATGAGTCCCCTTCAACCCCAACTTATTACACATATTATTTCTATGATTTTGAACTGTTTTGATGCTAATCATTAACAATTCCGCAATTTCTTGATTTGTTTTCATTTCACCTACTAGCTTCAGCATATTTCTCTCAGCCGCAGTTAGTAGGTGTAACCCACTTGCATCGGCTGCGGGAGAAACAAGATTCATATTTCGTCGAATTAAAAAATCTGAAATTGCTGGGCTCACATAATATTTTCCGTCTAAAACTGCTTTTATACTCTGTACAATTTCGGAAACCGTATTTTCTTTTAGCACATAACCTTTAACTCCAATATCCAAGGCTCTATTAAACATGGATTCATCGTTATACATAGTCAAGATTATTATGTCAATGGAAAGACCTTCTTGATTTATGCTTTTAGCAATATCAAAACCTGTAAATTCAGGCATTTCTATGTCTAAAATTGCGATATCAGGCTTTTGCTTTCGTATAATCTGTAACGCATCTTTTCCATTCTCAGCTTCAATCAAGTTCAGATTACGCTTAGTTTCTAATACTTGTTTTAAACCTTTTCTAATAAGTTCGTGGTCATCTACTATTAAAATCGTCACTTCATTGTCCATACTGTATCATCGGCAAAATAATTTTAATTGTAACACCTTCTCCAATTTCTGATTGGATATCGAGTGTTCCTCCTAGTGTTTCTATACGTTCTTTCATCCCTAAAAATCCTAAGCCACCTACTTCTTGATCAACTTTTGCATCAAAGCCTTTTCCATCATCAATTATAAAGGCACTAATCTCTTTCTCTAATCTTCTTATTACTATTGAGGCTGTTTTTGCTGCTGAATGATTCAGAACATTTTTAGTACCCTCTTGTAAAACTCTATAGAAATTAATCTCCTTGTCTTTTGATATTAACTCATCAATATCATCAATATGATAACTCCATTCAGTGGTAGATGTTTTCTTAAGCTGACTACATAAGTTTTTTATCGCTTCTGTTAATCCTAATCGTTCTAAATGCACCGGACGTAAACCATGAGAGATAGCACGTACTTCTTGAATTGATATAGTAGCACTTTCCATAATCTCCTGAAGTTCTTGATCCAAATTATTGGATCCAATAACGCTACTTTTAGCCATTTCAGCTCTATTCTTTATAACCAGAATTTGTTGTCCAAGCCCATCATGAAGCTCAGAAGCTATCCGCCTTCTTTCTTGCTCTTGTGACTCTATTAGTTGCTGGCTAAATCTTTTCTGTTTTTCATTCTCTTTCTTTAAAATCATTACTCTAAAATAATACACCATACCTATAACAGAAAAGAACGCAACGCTGACTAATGATATGAACCAATAAGTTTGCCAAAACGGTGGTATTATTTCAATATCAATTGAGGCGCCCGTAGTATTCCACACCCCATCATTATTACTGGCTATAACCTGAAACGTGTATTTTCCTGGTGGTATTTTAGAATATAAAGCAACTCTGCGATTACCTACCTCTAACCATGAGTCATCTAAGCCAATCATTCTATACTTGAAATTCACTTTCTTGGGAATACTAAAACTAACAGCTGTATATCCTATTTCTAAAAAAGGATTGTCATAGGGTAACTCGATAAGCTCTGAATTTGGAATCCCTCCATCAGCGGTTCTCAAGTTCTCAATATATACAGGTGGGGCAATTCTATTTGTTATTATTTGCCGTGTTGAAACAACTGCAACACCTTCCACTGTGGGAAAATAGATATTTCCAAGAGAATCAGTAATGGTGCTAGGTGTAAAACCACCATTTGTTTCTGCTGAGTTCATACCATCTGAAGTCCCATACGAGTAAGACTTAACCTGCTGAATGTTACCATCAAAATAATTATTTAATTCATTCCGGCTAACTCTCGAAATCCCTCTGTTACTACCCATCCAAAAATTTTCCCATTCATCCATTACAATATGCGAAACCACATTATCAAAAAGGCCCTGTTCTGTTGTAATATTAGAGACCTTACCGTCTTTTAAACGAAAGAGGCCATTTCCATAAGTTCCAATCCACATTGTTCCAGTTTCATCTTCTAGGAAAGAGCGGATACTAGGCTGGGAGTACTTTGAAGTATCAGATGAATTTTGAATGAGCTCTATCTTTGTAACTTTATTATCACTAATTCTGTTTATACCATAGGCAGTTCCTACCCAAATAGAATGATCCTTTGCTTCATATAAAGTATTTATATAATTATTGTATAATCCATCAACATAGCTATAATTCTCAAACTCAGTACCGTCATAAATAAAAACACCTGAGTTTGTCCCCACCCAAATATTACCGTACGCATCTTCTAAAACCCCGCGTACGCCAGTGGTTCTAAATGTGTCTCTATTATCAAAAAACTCTCCAGGTTCATCAATTGATTTTGTTAAGTAAAGTGTAGCGTCCCCCAACCATATATTATTCTTTGAATCTTCAAAAACCGACCAATTACAGACGGCATCCATATATTTGTGTATAGTTGACAACGTGGCTTTACCATTTTTCCATTCGTAAACACCCCCACAGTTCGTTGAAAAAAGCATACTACCATCATCGAGAGTAGTAAGCGAAAGCATCTTTTCGTTCTGTAACCCCTGATCTTTATCTATCATACTTATGGCAGTAGGCCGTAGCTTAAACAGTCCTCCCCCTTCAGATCCTATCCAATAATTGCCTTCATTATCAGCCATTATTTCTTTTATGTATAAATTCTTTGGTAAATCTGCTTTGAGCTTAAATTCAACGAATTTTTGGCCATTCCATAACAGTACTTTACCTCCCAAAATGGCAAACAAATTTTTGTTATCCGAATAGTATTCCAAAAATTTACCTGGTGGCAAATCTGCTTCCCCTTGTAGTAAATCTAATTCTCTATGCTCACTTTTTATTATTTGATTATTCTGTGTACCGATGAACAAAGTACCAGAGCTTTTGGGATATTCAGCTATTCCTAAAATGAGCCCGGCTTCAGGTGATAACTCATGATATATCGAAGCAGTATCATCGGATGAGCGAAAGATTATATTCTCCTCAAACATCCAAACATCACTGTGCTTGTTCTCTGATTGTTGCAATAATCGGTTCGTAGTATTGGTAGGTATTTTTACAAAAGCGTTGTCAATAAATTTATACACGGCCCCAGCTGCAGTTAGCCATGTATCATTATTCTTAACATAAATTTCTAATCTGCTTTTTGATTCTCCTGAAAATGAAAATCTTTGAACTTTACCATCTTTGAAATGCAAAATTGTTGGCTCAATTTCTTCAGGGATAATCCAAATACCTCCCTCAACGCCTTCAAAAATATTCAATATTCTATCATAGCTTAACCCTTCTGTATTGGCGCTATTAAATGTTGTGAACTTGTCGCCATCAAACCTTACAAGCCCACCGTAGGTAGCTAGCCAAATATAACCCGACTTTGCTTGTAGCATATCATTTACTGAACTTTGAGGCAACCCATCTTCTATTCCATAGTGTGTAACAACAAATTTTTGTTCGCTAATAGCTTGAGAAAAAGCATTCTGAGCAGCTAAAAAGAAGATTAATGTTGCTAGTAGATATTTGATGAAAGGAATCCTAATGAAGAGTTACGAATTTGGGGTGCATATATATCAAAGTCTACGGATAGTGAATTATATTCGATGCAAATTATACAATTTTCTTATCCCAATAAATGAAAAATAGAAGCCTTAACCATAAGGATTTAATTGGTGGAAATACTTATTAGCCATGAATATAAATCTCACTTCTCTATAATCCAGTACAATTATGTAAAAAAGATTTGCTTACATCAAGGTATCTAAACTACTGGATGAGGAAACTTCCAGATGAACAACTGTCTACTCTAATGGAAAAAAGAATGTATTATGATTTAATAGCGAAACGACTCTATTAAAAGCTTAACGTTTAGCGTGAGCCGTTGACTGGAACTCCAATAAATAGGTAAGAATAATCTGAAACGATAATAGCACCACTTTTCAGAATATGTACTCTATCTATTCCAAAAAAAGAATTATCAAATATTTCGGGGGTTATGTCAGTAGTGGTTTCCTTTGCAAGGTCATGCATTAATAATGCATTGTCATACCCCATTATCAAAGTGTTATCTTGATAGAATCTTATTTTTTTTGCTCTTTGAAAGTAGTAATACCTATTCAAATAAATTATGGATTCAAAGTCATCCATTGCCTTATTTGACACATAGATGTGCTCACTCTCAAATGCATAGATTCTTTCATTGTGATAGACCATTGAGCCGATGTCATCATGATCTTTACCAATTCGCTTAGACATTCTAAACCATGATTCACCATTATTATGCGTTGCATACACCCCATCATGGCAGGCCAAAAATACTTTTCCATCCTCTAATGCTAAAACTTCCCTGACCCTATCGCTCAAGTTACTCGAAAACAAACTATGGCTTGCAGTATCTTTTGTTTCAGGGTTGTAGCTGGTAATACCAGAATAGCGACCTATGTGAATTTTAGAACCCACAACGCCCACATCGAACATATCAAAGCCAGATATAATTCTATCCCAAGTCAATCCATCTTCGGATATAAATAAGGAGTTCCCAAAAGGTTGATGTGTTTCTAAATCTATACTTTGATCAAAACCCATCAGATAAAACTTATCAAAAAAACGAACTCGTTTTATTCTGGTGCTATCTGGGGGATTAAGTTTTATAAAAGTTTTTCCTTCATCCTTCGAAATAAATAAAACTTCCGTTAGGGCGACTATTATATCATCGCTTGGAGTAACATCAACATCCGCAATCCAACTGTCATTGAAATTACTTATCTCTATCCAATTAAATAGATCAGCTTCTATTTCTGGCTTAACGGGATTACCACAGTTTATTAAAATAACTGCCGCTAGTAGAGTAATTGATTTGGTTACGTTAGCCATAGCAAATTTATTATATCTTATAAAAAGATTAATTTTTACCAAATAAGCAACTACTATTGTTTCACATACACAGAACTTCAATAAAGAATGAATTTTTAAAAAATTCGTAATTGATTAGAGAGTAATACAACTTGAGATTTTTGGAGGAATCCTCAGGTTTGTAGATGCCAGTAATTCGCTAAACGAACTAGACCATCATAGGTAGAAATTCAAAGGTATCCATCACTAGTTTGCCGGATACTGTTTATTTCATTTATTGGTAAACCGTCATCAACTGTCCAATGACGATGAGAAAAGCCGGGCATCATTTCCTGTGAAAAAACTGAAACCGAAAAAGCCACTATTATGAAGAGAAAGACAGTTGTACCCTTTGTCATTCAGGAATGTAGTTTTTATGAGGGTAACAAAAAAGCCCCAAGCAACTTAATGCTCAGGGCTATAATCCTAATAAGATTTATGAGGGAGTGATATTACATCATTCCGCCCATACCTCCCATTCCACCCATACCGCCCATGTCTGGCATAGCTGGGCCGCCTTTATCGTCTTCTGGTTTTTCAGAGATTACCGCTTCGGTAGTCAATAATAAACCAGCAACAGATGCAGCATTTTGAAGTGCATTTCTAGTTACTTTAGTTGGGTCAATTACACCCGCCTTAATTAAGTCTTCGTACACTTCAGTACGTGCGTTGTAACCAAAAGCACCTTTTCCGTCAAGTACTCTTTGAATTACGATTGCACCTTCAACACCAGCGTTGTTTGCGATGGTACGCAAAGGAGATTCAACTGCTTTACGGATAATATCGAAACCAACTTTTTCGTCTGCATTTGCAGATTCTAAGTTATCTAAAGCTGAAACAGTTCTTAGTAGTGCTACGCCACCACCAGGAACAATACCTTCTTCAACAGCTGCGCGAGTTGCATGTAATGCATCTTCAACACGAGCTTTTTTCTCTTTCATTTCGATTTCTGATGCTGCACCAATGTAAAGTACCGCAACGCCACCGCTTAATTTAGCAAGACGTTCTTGTAATTTTTCACGGTCGTAATCAGAAGTAGTGCTTTCAATCTGAGATCTGATTTGGTTAACACGAGCTTTGATATCATCTTCTTTACCAGCACCATCAACAATAATAGTATTGTCTTTGTCGATAGAGATACGAACTGCGCGGCCTAAATGTGCTAATTCAGCTTTTTCTAGAGTGTAACCACGTTCTTCAGAAATAACAGTACCACCTGTTAAAATAGCGAGATCTTCTAGCATTGCCTTACGACGATCGCCAAAGCCTGGAGCTTTTACAGCTGCAATTTTAAGCGAGCCACGTAGTTTGTTTACAACTAAAGTTGCAAGTGCTTCACCTTCAACATCTTCAGCAATAATTAAAAGAGGCTTTCCTGTTTGTACAACTTTTTCTAACACAGGAAGTAAATCTTTCATACTAGAAACCTTCTTATCGAAGATTAAGATGTATGGATCTTCTAATTCAGTGGTCATTTTCTCTGAATCAGTAACAAAATATGGAGAAAGGTAGCCACGGTCGAACTGCATGCCTTCTACCGTTTCTAGGAAAGTTTCAGTTCCTTTAGCTTCTTCAACAGTGATAACACCATCTTTGCCAACTTTTTCCATTGCATCGGCAATCAGATTACCAATAAACTCGTCGTTGTTTGCAGAAATAGTACCAACTTGAGCAATCTCATCACGTCCGTCGATGTCTTTGCTTAATTTTCTAAGTGCTTCAACAATAGCTTCAACTGCTTTGTCGATTCCTCTTTTCAAGTCCATTGGGTTTGCGCCTGCAGTAACATTCTTTAGGCCTGCACTTACAATTGCTTGTGCAAGAACGGTTGCTGTAGTTGTACCATCACCAGCGTTATCGCTAGTTCTTGAAGCAACTTCTTTCACCATTTGAGCACCCATGTTCTCTACTTTGTCAGCGAGCTCAATTTCTTTGGCAACGGTAACACCGTCTTTAGTTACATTTGGGCCACCAAATGATTTTTCGATTACAACATTACGGCCACGTGGCCCTAAGGTTACTTTTACTGCGTCGGCAAGCTTATCAACACCGCGTTTAAGGGCGTCACGAGCTTCCATATCGTAGTGTATTAACTTAGACATAGTTTATCTTCTGTTTTTAAATTATTTAATTGATTGTTCTTTTGTTCAATCTGACTTAAGCCAAGATGCCTACGATGTCAGACTCACGCATAATTAGGTATTCTTCACTATCTAAAGTTACTTCAGTACCTGCGTATTTGCCGTAAAGAACTTTATCACCTTCTTTAACCGACATTTCAATTTTGGTTCCGTTTTCAACTTTTCCAGGACCTACCGCCACAACCGTACCTTGTTGCGGTTTTTCTTTAGCTGTATCAGGGATGTACAGACCAGAGCTGGTTACTTCCTCAGCTACGTCCGCTTTAACGAGCACGCGGTCGCCTAAAGGTTTAATGCTAGCCATGTGTATGACTCCTATTTTGTTTTATGTTTACGTTAATAATCGGGAATGAACCCATTTTCTATTCTGCTTCAGATAAAGCAACTACCGTACCAATTCAAATTGCAGAGTTTTCAAAATTGGAAGTTGGATAATTCTGAAGAATTGTAAGCCAGAATAGAAAATTGTTAAGCTAAGTTGTCAGAGGCTTCAAGTAACTCTGCCAAGTTTGCATACACTTCTGGCGCCCAGTTCTCAGCGCGTTCGTCCAAGTTGTATCCTTCTGGTATAAAATCGCCCATTACTGGTTTTAGGGAATTACTCAACTTCTTTCGGCGCTGATTAAAAGCAGTTCTAACTACAGCTTTCAATGCTTTATCGGAACACGCCATCTTCGGTTTGTCAAAGGTGAGTCGAATTACCGAGCTCATTACTTTTGGAGGCGGGTTAAAAGAATTTGGAGATACATTGAATAGAAGCTCAGGCGTACTCATAAGCTGGGTTTGAACACTCAAAATGCCATACTGTTTATTAGAAGGTACCGCTACCAATCGCTCTGCCACTTCTTTTTGCATCATCAGAATGGCATCCTCAAAAAGATGTCTAGATTCCAGCAAGCTAAACAGAATCGGGCTAGTAATATAGTAAGGCAAATTTCCTATCACATAGGTTTTGCCTTCGGGCGCAACAAGCTCGCTCCAGTCTACCTTCAATACATCTTTCTGATGAATGGTTAACCCTTTTAAACTATGCTCTAACACAGAAACCGCTCTCGGGTCAACTTCTATAGCATGAACATCATCATACTTTTCAACAAGCCATTTTGTGAGTGCACCCGTACCAGGGCCAATCTCAATAATTCGATCTGTTCTATCAGCACGAATTGCTTCCACAATATTAAAAAGTACATTGCTATCGGTTAAAAAGTGTTGGCCTAAGCTCTTTTTGGTTTTAAATGCCATGTATGGAGTTGGTTTTTTATTAATACAAGATAGTTTAAATGAAGTTCTATTACTGAGTATAAAACCGTGAATTATTGTACTTAATTGAATAATTGATTTGTAAATTGAGCTACGCTTGGTATACTTTTAAGCGAAATAAGATATTTTATTTATGAGTTTACTCGAAAAATTTGGACTTGCTCCAAAAAATAAAGAATTAGCCCCTTTAATTGGGGAGAAAATGAAAAAGGAACAAGAGGCTTATTCCTTAAAGCGAAATCCTTTTATTCGCATTTTCATATTTGTGGTTTTTATAGGTATTTCCGTGCTCTCTTTACCGCACGCTACCATAAACTCTGGCTTTAACTATACCGTTGGGCAACCTTGGCGTATTGATGACCTTACTGCTCCGTTCACCTTTGCAGTAAACAAAACACCTGAAGAAATTGAAACTGAAAAAGAGAATCTTCAAAACAGCATTGCACCTATCTACCGTGTTGAAAGCAGTGCTCCTATTGCCATACAGACAAAGATAGATTCTCTGTATCGCGAAATTCAACCTGTTATTGAAAGCTATTCTAATTGGAAAATCAGTAAAGCTAATAGCTCTCAAACTACTTTTTCAGATAGCATTCGTTTTGTACAAGAATACAGTAGCACCCAAGTTGGGCTAACTGAACCATCTTGGAATGTTCTATTTAATAGTTACTACCAAGTACAAGCGAATAGACTTCCTTCTAATCGTTTTATAGGCGCTTCTATTAAGAAAGAACTCGAAAGCATCATTGAACAGCTCTTGAATGACGGCATCATAAATATGAGTAAAGCTGTACTAACACAGAGTGAAATTACCATCCGAAACTCGGTAAATAGTACAGAACAGACTATTAATTTAGCTCGTGTTCGCGATCGCAAAGAGGCCAACGAATTCGCTCAGTTCAGCATGAATAAGCAGTTTAATGAACGGGAAGCCCAACTAGCTATTGAGCTCTATAATAAAGCGATACTTCCGAATTACTTATTCAACCAAGTTGATACCGATACTCGAATTGCAGAAGCAATTGCAACCATTTCGGAAACTAAAGGCGCTATCGCACAAGGTCAGGTTATTATCAGAAAAGGTGATTTAGTAACCCAAGATCGTGCAAACATTATAACTAGTTTAGCTCAAACTCGGTCCGAAAATGCATCATTAGCTGAGCGTTGGTTACGGTTTTCGGGTGGGGTAATCGCCATTATTGCCATTTCTTTAGTCTTCTTTATTTATATCTATTTATATCGCAGAAACATAAGTAGCCATAACGGACTTTTCTTTCTAGTGTTTCTTACTCTGGGCTTGGTTAGCATTTGTAGCGCTGTAATTTTCAAACTCGATGTGGCTTCCCCTTATGTGATTCCTATCGCTATTGCTCCTATTATTCTTACCATTATTTTCGATTCTCGAGTAGGTATAATTGCAGCTGTAACTTTGGCTTCTCTTATTGGACTAGTAAATGGAAACGACTTCGAATTTACGATTGCCACTATTTGCGCGTGTAGTATGGGCGTATTTTCCGTACGCGATATTAAGGATAGATCTCAATTTTTCTTCACCACGCCCGGCGTAGTATTCTTAACCTACATTATTGTAACTGGCGGTTTTGCTCTAGCAAAATTAAGTGGCTGGGAAATATATTTAAATCAGATTCTTTTCATCGCCATTAACGCTGTTTTCATTCTTTTCACCTACCCTATCATTCTATTATTTGAAAAACTATTTGGTGTTACAACCGATTTCACCTTATTAGAGATGAGCGATACAAATCGACCTTTACTTAAAGAGTTGATGAATAAAGCACCAGGAACTTTCCATCATAGTTTACAAGTAGCCAATCTTGCCGAAGCAGCAGCATCATCAATACGAGCAAATCCACTTTTATGCCGTGTAGGTGCTCTTTATCATGATATTGGTAAAACTGTAAAACCCGCTTACTTTGTTGAAAACCAAGGTGGTGGAGTAAATGAGCACGACAAGCTAAAGCCTCAGATGAGTGCTATGGTTATTAAAGCCCACGTTAGCGAAGGCGTTAAAATGGCCGAAGAATATGGGCTTCCTGACTCCATTACTGATTTCATTAGAACGCATCATGGCACTTCAGTCATCCGATACTTTTATGAAAAAGCGAAAGAAGATTCTGAGGTGAAAGACATACTTAGCGAAGATCAATTTCGTTACGACGGCCCGCTCCCATCAACCAAAGAAACCGGTATTCTTTTATTGGCTGATGGTATTGAAGCCGCCTCTAGAGCGATGAAAAATCCTAACTATACCAAACTAGAAAACCTTGTAAACAGGATGGTAGACGACCGTGTTTCTGAAGGTCAGCTCAGCCATTGTCCACTTACCTTTAGAGATTTACACATCGTTAAAGAAGCTTTTCTTAACATTCTTATTGGCGTTTATCACAGTCGGATTGAATACCCAGAAGGTAAAAAGGATGTTCCAAAAGTAGCGGAAGTAGTCGCTGAAATCTCTAATGAAATCCAAAAAATGAACACCGAGAATACTGAAGACAAGAAAGTTGATTAATGAACCCCTTTAAGCCACAAGTAGACTTATACATACAGTTTATCAAGCTCGAAAAGGGACTCTCTAAAAACTCCATTGTTTCCTACAGAAATGATATTGAACGTTACTTAAACTATTTATTAGCTGAGCATAAAATCTCCGATTTATCGGGAGTTGCGCTAAATCATATCGAACAATTCTTAGATTATCTCATCGACCATGAGTTACTCTCTTCTAGTTCTATTGCAAGGAATATATCGAGCATAAGAGGGTTTCATGAATTTGCTACTGCAGAAGGATTAGCTCAAGCCAACCCAGCCGAACTTATTGAACTTCCCAAAAAAGCAAAGAAGCTTCCTGAAGTTCTCAACCCTGATGAAATTGAAGCTCTATTAAGTACCCCCGATCTTGAAACACCCGCTGGCATTAGGAATAAAGCCATCCTAGAAACACTGTACGGTACGGGAATGAGAGTGAGTGAGCTAACAGGACTTGAAATAGATCGAATGTTTTTCGAAATCGGTTTCATCCGAGTAATTGGGAAAGGCAATAAAGAACGTCTAGTTCCTGTGGGCGAAATTGCCCAAGATGCTATCTCGCATTATTTAGAATATGTAAGACCTCTTTTCTTTAAACCAAGTAAAGCTGAAAAAGCAAGAAATCGAGTTTTCTTAAACCAACGTGGTGGTGCTTTAACCAGAATGAGCATCTGGAATATCGTGCAAAAAGCTGCTGTAGAAGCTGATTTACAGAAACCTGTTTATCCTCATATTTTTAGGCACTCTTTTGCTACTCATCTATTAGAGGGTGGTGCAGACTTGCGTGCTGTGCAAGAAATGCTCGGACATTCTTCCATACTTACAACGGAGATTTATACTCATGTAGATCGCACCTTTCTACACCAAGTTCACAAAGAGTTCCATCCTAGGTCTTAGGCTAAATACTCTTATTTGATATCTTTAAAATGTCGGGTAATTTTTGTGCAGAAATAACTTATATATATTACTCACAAAGCTGAATTAGAAAAAACCGTTTATACTCATATATTTAAGTGTTCTATATACTGAAATTGAAATTAATACCTCTTTAGACCGTTCATTTCTACACCAAGTTCACAAAGAATATCATCCCAGATTCAAATGAAACCATTTTTACTTAGTCTTTTCTTTCTCCTTTTTATTAGTAACCAAGTACAAGCCCAAACCGGCTGGACCAAAACTTATGATAACGGTCTCGTTGTTTCCGCGGAAGTGTATGCTTCCTCAGCTGGCAAACAAATTTTAGAGCAAGGTGGTAACGCTGTTGATGCAGCTGTTGCTGTTCAATTTGCCCTTGCAGTTACATTACCAAGAGCAGGGAACATTGGCGGTGGTGGCTTTATGATGATTCGTCTTAGCGATGGAACAACCAAAGCGCTAGATTTTAGAGAAATTGCACCGCTTCGTGCCACTGCCGATATGTATATCCGAGATGGAGAATTTCAGCCTGAACTTAGCCAACAAGGAATTCTTGCCTCTGGCGTTCCTGGAGTAGTAGACGGAATGATTACCGCTCATAAAAGATACGGCCGCTTACCTCTTGATGTAGTATTGCAACCAGCTCTAGAACTTGCAAAGAATGGATATTACCTCTCCTATTCTCAAGCACAAGACATGAATAACCACGCTTCCAGATTTGCAAAATATGAAGGCTCTTCTAAATATTTCCTTAAAGCAAATAAGGAGCCCTTTCAAGAAGGTGAACTTTTTGTTCAGAAAGATTTAGCGATGGTTATTGAACAAATTATTCAGTTTGGAAGAGATGGATTTTACTCGGGTCCTGTAGCCGATGCTATTGTGAATGAGATGAAGTCTCAAAATGGAATTATATCTCATAAAGACTTACAAAACTACCGCAGTAAATGGCGCGACCCAATTAAGGTTAAGTTTCATGAGTATGAACTTGCAATAATGCCTCCTCCAAGTAGTGGAAGCATAGCCGTAGCTCAAATTCTATCAATGATAGAAGATTATGATCTCAAAGCTATGGGCCACAATTCTGCGGATTATGTACACTTACTAGCAGAAGCAATGCGACGAGCTTTTGCAGATCGCTCTTTCTATCTAGGTGATCCAGATTTTTGGGAAATTCCACAAGACGAACTAATTAGTAAAGCGTATAACAGTTCTAGAATGGAATCTTTTTCAATGGATAAAGTAACTCCTTCAAGTTCTTTAAAACACGGTGAAACAAAAGGCTATAAAGAGCCTGACCAAACCACACATTTTTCAGTAATTGATAAAGATGGAAATGCCGTAGGAGTTACAACAACATTGAACGGCTCTTTTGGAAGTCATGTTGCGGTAACTGGTGCTGGCTTTCTTCTTAATAACGAAATGGACGATTTTTCAGCACAGCCTGGCGTCCCTAATATGTTTGGTTTAATTGGTGGTGAAGCAAATGCCATTGAGAAAGGAAAACGAATGCTAAGCAGTATGACGCCAACCATTGTTTCTAAAAATGGTAAACCAAGTATGATTCTTGGTGCTGCAGGTGGCCCTAGAATTATAACTGCAACGCTTCAAACCTTCCTTAATATGGGCGTATTTGGGATGAATGCTCAACAAGCGGTTTCAGCGCCACGTATCCATCATCAATGGTTTCCAGATAGATTGTTTTTTGACTCTTATGGCCTAAGTCCTGATACCCAACGGCTATTGCGTGAAAAAGGTCACGAACTCTCTCAACAAAGTGTTGCACGGGCACATATCATATTTATTGACGAGAATGGCACAAAATCTAGCGGAGTAGACTCACGCGGTGATGGCTACGCTTCTGGTTATTAATTAGAAGAGAGTTTAGCAAAAACCTGTTCAACATTTTGGGCATTCACTTGGTGATGAGAACCACTCCAAATAACTTCCCCATCTTTGATGACAAAAAGCTGGGGTGATTCATGGCGGATATTTACACGTTCAGCAAAGCTTAGGGAAATGGGGCGTTGACGTATTACATCAATAATGTGTAAGCCGGCTTCCTTTGTTTCCCAGAGTGATGGAATGTCAATATTTCGTTTTGCAAAAAAGCTAACACTACAGCTCCCGCTATGCTTAAAAACAACTTGTGGTTGCTCGTTTGAAGCTTGGAAAATCGTATCCAAATCTTCTAAACTTATAACTGCATTCCAAAGTTCTACCCTTTCAGAACCATCTCCACCAAATAAATTATTTACTTTGTCAAAAAATCCCATGTTCTTTTATTTTAATAAAAATATCATTTTACTTGTCTAAGATGGAACGCGTTATTATAACAAAACATTCATTAAGATAAATATGAACTTAACCCTTATAAATTATGGAAACGAATATAAAAGGATATTGGCTAGGCCATTCTGCTTTCAAATTTATTAGCCCTGATGGAAATATCATTTTAATAGATCCATTTTTGAAAGGAAATCCTAGTACACCTGCACATTTAAAAGAAATAGAAAAAGCTGATTTCATTCTTATAACTCATGGTCATGAAGACCACGTTGGTGACACGCTCGAAATTGCTGCTAATACGGGCTGTAAAGTTGTCGGAATTGTGGAACTTCTTGCGGTATTAAGAAAGCATGGACTTAACGAAGGCCAGTGTGTTGAGATGAACAAAGGAGGAACGGCACATTTTGATGATTTTTCGGTCACTATGGTTTCTGCAAATCATAGTTCTTCGTTTAAAGGGGAGTATACTGGTGAACCAGCGGGGCTCATTCTTTCTTTTGAAAGTGACTTATGCATCTACCACATGGGTGATACTAACATATTTTCTGACCTTACTTTATATGGTGAACTATATGAGCCGCATGTTGTTTTAGCCCCAATTGGCGATTTATACACAATGGGAGCCGAAGAAGCTGCATACGCTGTTGAAATGTTAGATCCAGAACTTGCAATTCCTATGCATTATGGCACAATGCCAGCTATAATTGGCGACCCTGATGAATTTAAAGAAGTGTTAGAAGAAATTTCTGATACTAATGTTCTAATTCCAGAAATTGGTGAAAATTTTCTTGCTTAATTATTAAGTACTCACTTATTGTCACCTATTTGAAGAGGCTACAAATCTATTTTGTAGCCTCTTTTTCCAAATTCTAATTTCGAGTTTCATCTTTTAGGCGGAAAATAAACTCCTTCACCACATCGTCTCTATTAACAACTATAGAAATCTTTCTATTATCTCTACTCTGAAAAATATCATATAGCTCAACCAAACTGTACCTGAATGTATGCTTATAATCCACTTCCATAATTATATCATTTACTCGTAATCCAGCTTTTTCAGCAGGAGAACCTTCTCTAACTTTTGAAACTAAATAGAATGGGATTCCTAAAAACGGAGTGCTTAACTCAATTCCAGCCATGTTATAGTTAAAGTCTTTATAAGATTGTTTGTTTGGCTTTATTAACATACTCCCATCTTCATAGTTAAAGAACACAGTAAACCTTTTCAACAAATCCGCTCCAACACTACCATTTCTATTTCCTAGTTGCAACGCTCTTCGGGTTCCTTCTTCCTCTGGATAATGTACTACAGGCTCTTTCAAAATTAACTCCCCGAAATTCATTGATTTTACGCGGCCAATTTCACCATAAATTTCCCCACTTAAACCAGAACCTAAATAGGAATATAAATTTTTGGGAGGAATACTAATTTCAGGACTTGAAGCCGGATAAATAGAAATGGCATGACTTGCACCTGAGTCAACAAGGAGTTTTGTTTCTATTACTGTTGAATCGTGTTGGACAACAGTAGAATTTATGTATGGCTTTCTACCATTTATTTCTATTGGTATTTCGGTCCAGAACCTACTTTTCTTTTTCTCCAGATACTTTTTTCTAAACAAATCCGGGTCATGGAAATAAAGCCTTTTATCCTCATAATTTATTTCAACTATAAAATTCTTGAAAATATCGTATCCAATTAGTCCATTTACTTCTCTTCCCATAAATGATGATAAATTAAATCGATCTTCCAACATTAGCACTATATCTACGCTATCACCTTTAATGCCTTCCAAATACACGTTATTCCCAGCTGAAAATAAGGCTTCCATTGGTTCAGCTTCCCCTAACCCACTTAACGTTACTTTTCCTGAATACCGAATTGTAAATTCTTTATTGGACGATAATTCTGTAATCAAAGTTCTTCCAACACCAGTATCTAGCACAAATCGTAGAGTATCTGAATTATTGATGCGTAATGGAATAACAACCAAATTATTTATAAGCTCAAAGGGCATATAAATTTTTTTGGTGTGGGGATTTTCAATTTGTACATCACGCTCTATCCTATCGATCAGCTTCGATTCTGAAGCACATCCAACCATGCTTAAATAAAACATAGTTATTAAGAAATAAAAAGTATTAACTCTAGGTTTCAGCATACTGTAAATTTGCTAAATCTTAAAATTTCGCACCTCTAATCCAAGTATCAGAACGAGCCCAGCTTGTTTCGAAAGCAATATCTATTTCGCTATCCTTATTTCCCTGTGCCTCTAATGCTTGTTTAATACCGAATAAAGACCATCCATTATTTGGATGATGTTTCAATTCTTCCTCAAAAACAGAAATAGCTTCACTAAATTTACTTTGGGCTATTAGAATAGCTCCCAACCAACTACGTGGTGAGAATGGTAAAGGTTCAGGTTCATCATAGGTTAGCTTATCATAAAACTCTGTAGCTTTTCTGAAATCAATTTCGGCTTTCTCCAAATCTCCTTCTTCAAAGAAAATCTCACCCTCAAGGATATAACCCAAAATGCTTAACAAATTCTCTCCCGAATGGAATCGAAATTTATCAGTCGAAACTTGTGCCTCTTTTATAATTTGATCTGAAAACTCACGAGCTTTGGTAGCATCACCAAGTTTTAATGCAGCATACCCCTGTGCAAAATCCCAAATTCCACCCTGAATAGATTTATCAGAGCGATTGTCGATACTTGCGATTTCATCAAACCGTCCAAAACGTATCAGTGTTAACAAATGGTACATATTATTACCTGTTAGCTTTCCATAATCTTTGCCTGCTTGAATTGCAATGGCACCTTGGCCGTCCATACTCGCAGCAAATGCAAGCATATGCAAATTGTGAGAGGGATAAATTGCAAAACCTTCGCCAACAGAAGCTTTCATATCAGAATGCCATGCCATAATATTGGCGCGAACGGCATCATTCCAGCGCCCAATTTCATTCCAAGTATGCGATGGCATGTGATTGATGTGGCTCGCTCCTGGTATAGAAGTTCCAATAAATTCTGCGCAACCTTCTGCAAGTTCCGGTTTCTGGCTAGACTCAGTCGCATGAATATATAAATGACATGCTCCTGGATGCTTAATATCTTTTTCTAGAATTCGTTCTAGCTCTTTGTGTAAAATCATCACATCGGAGTCGTTTACATCCCGAGTTCCTCTCCGAGGTTCTAGCAAGAATAGAGACTCTGCATATAAAGTCGCAATATCTAAATCCTCAGGATACTTCCGCGCTATTTTCTTCATTGCTTTGGAATAAAGTGTATCCTGTACTGCTTTCTCACTTTCTGTATAATTTTCTAAATAACGTACGGCAAGTGCTCCAATTAAGTCTTGTTCTTTAGGGCTTGCATTACTAGCATAGCGTAGTGCTTTTTGAATGCTTTCGTAGGCTCTTGGAGCTTCATTTTTTGTCATCGCTCCATTTAAATAAGAGCCCCAAGCCCAAGCTTCTCCCCAATAACAAATAGCACAGTTTGGCTCTGTTTTCTGAGCTTCCCTAAATGATCGAGCTGCATCCACTTTGGTAAATGCATACATCATCTGAAATCCTTGGTTAAAATAAGCCTGCACTTTTTCATTTTTTGTAGAAATAGGATAACTAAAATCACCTAAAGCTTTCTCATAAAGAGGAAAATCATCTTGGAATGACTCTGGATATTCGATTTCCTGTGCATTTACAACATAAAGGGGGAACAGAATAAACGCTATTGTTAAACATAATTTCTTTCTCATACATGAATACCCTCTGAGTTAATATTAACTACTAATTCTTTTACCTATACTAAACAATAGTAAAAGCCCTCCTTTCTACAAAAAAAAATCTCGCTTTATTTTTAAATAGTCATTTATCAAATTTAGAAGTTATCTAAATAACATCTTGAATCTACCTTATGCATTGTTGAACTTGTTATAAAAATAAACCCTCTTCTTATGGCAGACATCTTAGCTACTCTTGCACTTCTAATTGGTCTAGAATTAGTTCTAGGCGTAGATAATATTCTAGTAATTACCATTTTTGTAAGTCGACTTAAAAAAGAGCAGCAACAAAAAGCACGAATAATTGGTTTAGCCTTGGCGATGGTTGCACGTATTGTATTGCTGTTTATCTTAATTAAGCTAACAGGCTTAACAAGCACCATTATTTGGGACTTATCTATTCGTGACATCATTCTGATAGTTGGTGGGCTATTTCTAATCTATAAGGCAGTAAGAGAAATTCACCATACCGTAGAGCTGAAAGATGAATTGATTTCGGAAGAAGATGCAGCCAAAAGAAATACATTCCAATCTGTTATTACCCAAATTGTTCTTTTAGATATCGTTTTCTCTGTCGATTCCGTGATTACTGCCATTGGCCTTACCGACCACCTCTATGTTATCATAATAGCGGTTATAGTTTCTTTCATCGGTATACTTATTTTTGCGAAACCAATCGGTGAGTTCATACTTGATAATCCAGCCCTAAAAATTCTAGCCCTTTCTTTTTTAATAAGTATTGGTATTACCATTTTCATGGAAGGATTTCATAAAGATGTTCCAAAAGCATATATCTATTTGCCGATGGGATTTGCATTGCTAGTTGAAGTCTTACAAATGCGCTATTCAAAAAATAAACGAAATCTCAGTAAGTTGAATGAATCTGATTCGGACGACTAAAATCTAATCTATTGAAAACTAGACCATTTGATATCATCCTTATTGGAGCCACTGGTTTTACAGGTCGCCGAGCCGCGCGTTATCTTAAAGCACATGGGAAAGGACTGAGGATTGGCATAGCAGGCAGAAATTCTGAACGTCTAAATCTTTTAGCTGCAGAACTGGGATATAATGAAAACAACGTATTTGTTGTGAACACGCTCCAAAAACAGCAATTAGATAAAGTTACCGTCCTTTCAAAGATTGTAATTTCTACCGCTGGTCCTTTTTCTTTATATGGAGAACAAGTAATTGCGAGCTGTGTTGAGCACGGTACTCATTATCTAGATATTACAGGCGAAGTTGATTTTATTCATGAGATGATAGAAAAATATGGGAATCTAGCTTTTAAAAATAAATGTAAACTAATTCCTTTTTCCGGCTTCGACTCGGTACCTGCTGATATATCAGCACACTTACTCAGTAATAAATTTGATTCTCCAAAAGAGCTTAATATTAAAGCCTATTACAAAATTAGTGGCGGTTTTAATGGAGGAACGATTGCCTCGATGATGAATAAGTTTGAATCTGGGGATTTCAAATCGATGAATAATCCGCGTTTGATAATGCATGGTTCTGAACAACTATTAAGCTCTCAATCTGCTTCAAATACAATGGGTTTCAATGCAGATATTAAGAGATGGACGGCTCCATTTATTATGGGAGCTATCAATTCTAAAGTGGTTTATCGTAGCGCAAGCCTTTTTAGAACATTTGGGCAACCTTATGCTGAGGCTATTTCTTATAGTGAACATTCTTCTTTTGGGAAAAGGTATAATCCATTTTCATTCATTATTGTTACTACTCTTCTTATAGCTTTAAAAGTATTGGGGCCATTTAGCTGGTTTAGAACTTGCATTAAAAAAGTAGCTCCAAATCCAGGTCACGGACCATCTGAGAAAACTATAGAAGAAGGCTTTTTCAAACTTAAAGCCTTTGCCAAAGATCAGTCTGGAATTGAGAAAAATTTAACGATGTCTTATTCTGGCGACCCAGGAAACAAAAGTACCATATTCTTTTTGTGCGAATCAGCATTGGCGCTATTAGATGACAAATATACCTCAGAGTTACGCTTTGGATTTTTAACAACCACTACTGCTTTTAATAATCATTTCATCGAAAGGTTAATAGATAAAGGTTTAAAAATCTCTTATTGAACTTATTTACTAACAGAATTTGTTAATATGCATACTACAATCATTTTTAGTATTTTGAAGACTCATAATCAAAAGGGCAAATGGCAGAAAAAGTAACTTTCAATAACAAAATTGATCGCGAGTTTAGTAAAACGGTTAAGGCTCGAGTTAATACATACTTTGAAGAGAACAAGCTTTCAAAGAATGCTAACGCACAAATGGTTCTAAAGACAATCATTATACTTGGCGTATATATTGGGTCATACGCAATGATAATATCCGGTCAGTTTTCTTTGAACGTAATGTGGTTTTTAGCCGCCATGATGGGAGTTGGAATGGCAGGTATTGGGTTTTCAATCTCACATGATGCTCTTCATGGAGCCTATTCTTCCAACAGTAAAATTAATTACATCATTGGCTTAACATTCGATATGGTTGGCGCAAATGGGTATATTTGGAAAATTACCCATAATATTATTCATCATACTTATACTAATATTCATGGGCACGATGAAGATTTAGAAGTTGCTGAGTTTATCCGCCTTTCTCCTCATTCTGAACATAAGCCTATTCACCGATTACAACATTTTCTCGCATTTCCAGCTTATAGCTTTGCAACCGTTTTCTGGGTTTTCATAAAAGATTATTGGTACTTCTTTAAACCAGAATTAGGTCCTTATGAAAATAAAAACCACCCTCTTAAAGAATGGGTTACTTTAATTTTATCCAAGATCTTTTATTATGGTTACATACTAGTTCTGCCTTATTTCATTTTAGACATCACTTGGTATCAATTGCTGATTGGTTTCTTTTCACTACACCTAACTGCAGGCCTTATACTAGGTATCATTTTTCAATTAGCTCATGTCGTTGAAGAAACGACGTTCCCAATTCCAGACGAACAGAATATGATTGATAACCACTGGGTTATTCATGAAATGTTTACCACCAATAATTTTGCTCGTCGCAACAAAGTACTCTCTTGGTACATTGGCGGACTTAATTACCAAATTGAGCATCACTTATTTCCAAAGGTTTGTAGTATTCACTACCCAGAAATAAGTTTAATTGTAGAACAAACAGCCAAAGAGTTTGGTATCCCTTATAATTGCCATGATACTTTCAGAGAGGCAGTTGCGTCTCATTACCGAACTTTAAAGAAATTTGGCAGAGCTGATTTCAAGTTTTCACCAGCTGCTTAAAGTTTTATTAAATCTTCTAGATTGAGAACTTTTATTTGGATGATTTGATACATTTCCCTTACAAATAATTAGATCTTAAATGGGTGGATGCTATATTCGGTACAAAATTTATGTATCGATATTTTTTATTTTCTTTGGGTTACTTCTTGCTCCTGAAAAAGCTCAGGCTCAGCCAGAAGCGATAGAAGGCATTTTAGATTTACGAACAGTAGATTTTAATGATATCGAGCCCATACCCTTAGAAGGAAAATGGGAGTTCTATTGGGAACAGCTCATAGAACCTAGTGAACCATTCGATGTTCATAAATCAGAATATGTACAATTTCCAAACATTTGGAATAAGAATGAAAACTTAGGCTCTTTTGGCTACGCTACCTATAGGTTAAAGGTTCTATTACCAAACTTATCTCCTCCATTAGCCTTTAGTTTACCCGATTTTTATACTTCATATAACTTCTACGTAGATGGCGTTTTACTAGCAAGTAATGGTAAAGTCGCAGATAGTGTAGAAAATTACGAACCGAATTGGTTACCTATAACAGCTTCTTTATATAACTACCAAAAAGATTCTTTAGAGATTGTCCTTCAAATTGCAAACTTTAAACATCACAAAGGTGGAGCACGTTTACCAATTTTTATTGGAGCCAATAATAAACTTGTTCATACTCGGGAGCTCTATTTAGGCTATGCTTTTATCCTAACCGGTGCCCTCATTATGGGAGGCTTATTCTTCTTAGGCCTGTATCTTTTTGGCAGAAATGAAAAACCGATTCTATATTTTTCTCTCTTTTGCTTATGCTACAGTTACCGAGTTTTTGGAACCGAGCTTTACCCTCTTCATATTCTATTATCAGACATTCCTTGGATTTACACTGTACGAGCAGAGTATATTTCATTATATCTATCACCTGTACTTTTCGGATTATTCTTAAAGCATCTTTACCCTGCTGAATCATCAAAAATAGTTATAACAATCTTTCACACTATTTTTCTTACGTTCGCCGTAATCGCTTTGGTTCTTCCCGCTTACTACTTCACACAACTTATTAACCCATTCTTTTTAATGGGAGCAATTTATATTGGTTATTCTAGTTTGGTTTTCGCCAAAGCCGTTAAAAATAAGAGACAAGGTTCAAAATATGCTATTGCTAGTGGAATCGTTTTGTTCATTGTATTTATTCTGAATTTATTAGAATACTATGTGATAATTGAAGAAAATTTACTCTTGAATGTTATTGGGTACCTTTCATTTTTCTTTCTTCAATCGTTAATTCTATCAGAACGTTTTGGAAGGTCATTGACCGACGCAAAAGAACGCGCCGAACATGCATCTCTAGCTAAGACACAATTTCTCTCTACTATGGGGCATGAACTCCGAACTCCTCTAAATGCAGTGATAGGATTTTCAGAGCTTATTGTTGACTCCAAATCTCAAGAAGAACGTGTAGAGTTCGCCTCTATCATCAAGAAAAGTGGCGAAAGTTTGTTAGGCATTATTAACAACATTCTTGATTACTCAAAAATTGAAACTAAAAATATTACAATTGAAAACGAACGTGTTGATCTCCCTGCTTTTTTAGAAGACACTATTAAAATGCTATCGGCTCTCACCATAAATAAAAAGGTAGCCCTTAAACTACATTACAATCTAGATGTCCAAACCATAGAAACGGACCCTACACGGCTTCGACAAATTCTTATAAATCTAATCGGAAATGCCATAAAGTTTACCGAAAACGGGACAATAAGTATTCACGTTGAAAACTCGGATGAAGGCCAAAAAGGAAATATTCTATTTACCGTTAGGGATACAGGAATTGGAATTCCTTCCGATAAAATTAATCTGCTTTTTAAAGAATTTTCTCAAGTAGATGCCGATATCAATCGCAAATATGGTGGAACTGGATTAGGTTTAGCTATTAGTAAAAAGCTTGTTGAAAATATGGGAGGAAAGATTTGGGTGAATAGTATAGAAGCTGAAGGAACAGAATTTCATTTTACGATACAGGCTACCAAAATTTCCCCAAACAAAAGAGATGCTACGAAATCTGCCTCAAATTCAGTGCCTCAAAATCTTTCAGGTTTAAAAATCCTAATAGTTGAAGATAATATCATCAACCAAAAAGTTGCTCAAAAATTACTCGAACGTTTAGGTTATAAATCAGATATCGCAGAAAATGGTTTAGTAGCAATTAATATGGTTCCAAAAATCTCCTACGATTTAATTTTCATGGATATGGAGATGCCTGGCTTAGACGGTATTGAAACAACTCTTAAGATTTTAGAGCTCGAACTTCCCAAAAAACCAATTATCATAGCAATGACTGCTTTGGCAACACCAGAAGATCAAATCCGCTGCCTGAAGGCCGGAATGAGTGATTTTGTGCCAAAACCGATTACTCTTCAATCAGTTAATGAGGCCATTATTAAACAATTTGATTTATAAGTAGAATTATTTAGTTATTCTATGCTATGAGAAATAGGAAAAATTATTTCAATTATATCTTAATATTCTTCTTAGCACTTACTTGCGCTAACAATGTAAATGCGCAAATTAAGATTGAATCAGGTGTTCTAGATCTAACACGTGCAGACTTTATAGAAAACGAATCTTTTGTACTTGATGGAGACTGGGAGTTTTATTGGGAGCATTTATACAACCCAGAAATCTTTGATACTTTACAATTCAAACAATACCACACATTTCCTAGTATTTGGAATGATGAGTTTGGGAATTTTGGGTTTGCTACATACAAGCTCACCATTCTCATCAACCCGAATGCCCCACCATTAGCATTAAGCATTCCAGATTTTTATTCGGCATATAAACTTTTTGCAAATGGTCGTGAAATAGCTAGTAATGGGAAAGTTGGCACAACAAAAGAAAATTATACGCCACATTGGGTGTCAAAAACAATTGCACTCACCAATAACGAACTAGAAAGTCTTGAGCTGGTACTTCAGATCTCAAACTTTGACCATAGCAAGGGTGGCCCCAAACAATCCATCATTCTTGGTGAGGCTGATCATCTTTTCAGCGCTAGAGAACTTGAGCTAGGATATTCTTATGGCTTAACAGGAGCGCTCATTATGGGTGGGCTTTTCTTTTTTGGGTTATATCTTTTTGGGCGGCATGAAAAACCTCTTTTCTATTTCTCTCTCTTTTGCCTTGTATATAGTTATAGAATTATTGGTTTTGGGCTTTACCCGCTCCACTTTCTATTACCAGATATACCTTGGATTATTACCCTGAAACTCGAATATATCACACTGTTCATTTCAGGATACCTATTTGGGACTTATATTTTAAGCCTCTACCCTAGAGAAACATCACGAATGGTCATTAAAACACTGAGTGGAATTTCACTTCTCTTTGTTGCAATCACCCTTTTTCTTCCACCTTCTTATTTCACTTTATTAATAACACCTTATTTCATAGCGCTTGTACTCTACATTTCCTATGCAACCTATGTTTTTATACTCGCAGCTGTACATAAGCGAGATGGATCTTTGTTTTCCCTTGCCAGTACGGGAGTTATATTTTTTGTATTCCTTCACGAAATTATGGTTTACTTCGGTTTAGCTCAACACTCATTACTTTTCAACTTTTTTGGCTATGTATCTTTCTTTTTCTTCCAATCTCTTGTCCTTTCTTTTCGATTCGCTAAGTATCTAAAGTTAGTGGCTATACAAGCCGAGGCCGCTTCCAAGGCAAAGTCTCAGTTTCTTTCAACTATGAGCCATGAAATCAGAACTCCATTAAATGCAGTTATTGGGCTTTCAGGTTTATTAAGTGGCACATCTCTAGATGAAAAACAATCAGAGTTTGTAAGTACAATAAAAGTGAGTGGAGAAAATTTGCTCAGCATTATTAATAACATTCTAGATTACTCTAAAATTGAATCTGGCAAGTTAGAATTGGAATATTCCGAGTTCAATACACGCGAAGTTGTTGAAAATGTAATTGATGTGATCGCTTCATTAAACCATCGCGATAATCTGGAAATTGTTTACACAATGGACCCTAATGTTCCGAATTATCTAGTTGCTGATGTAAATAGATTCCAACAAGTATTAGTGAACTTAGTAGGTAATGCATTAAAATTTACTGAGAAAGGTGAAATTGTGACTTCACTAAAATTGATTGAACAAAGTGAACGAAATTTCTTACAAGTTTCTATTAAAGATACGGGCATTGGTATCCCTGAGAATAGAAAAAATCGTCTTTTTCAAAGTTTTTCTCAAGTTGATGCTAGTACCACTCGTAAATATGGTGGCACCGGCCTTGGCTTAATTATTAGTAAAAAGCTTGTTGAGGCAATGGGTGGTTCAATTAATGTTGAAAGCGAAATTAATGAAGGAACTACTTTTACTTTTGATTTTTTGGTTGAGAAAAGCGATAGAGAGATAGAGCCTTTTAAAACAACCTATTTTAAAGGAAAAAAAGTATTTATTCTGGATGACAACCACACCAATCTTGAAATCCTTACTAAGCAATGCGAAAGTGAGGGTATGGTTGTTTTTGCTACTTCATACCCCGATGATATCCTAGACATGATTCCCACTTTAGGCTCCTTTGATTTCGGTATCATGGATATGCAAATGCCTGAAACTAATGGAGTGGAGGTAACTCAACAAATCCGCAAAAAATGGAGTCCTATCGAGTTACCCATAATCTTGTTGAGCTCAATTCATGAATTATCCGACTCTGATGCCAAAAATCTATTTAACCTTTATCTAACCAAACCGGTTAAACAATCTCAACTTATTATGAATTTGGATCGTCTCTTTTCAAATTCAGAACAACAAAAAGGAAAGATTATTTCCGATGAAGAAGCTTATAATAAAGCAAAAAAAATTAACGTACTGCTGGCTGAGGATAATCTAATTAACCAAAAAGTAGCATCTAAAATCTTAGAACGTTTGGGTATAAAACCAGACATCGCCATAAATGGGCACGAAGCTTTGGAGATGACCAAAAACAAGGCTTATGATTTAATTTTCATGGATATGGAAATGCCTGTTATGGATGGACTAGATTCGACAATTCAAATCAGAGCTCATAAAGATACCTTACCTAAAAATCCTATTATTATCGCCATGACGGCCAATGCGATGCAGGAAGATCGAGATCGATGTATAAAAGCAGGAATGGATGACTTTCTGGCAAAACCAATTACTTTAGAATCGGTACGAGGAATTGTAAAACATTGGTTTCGCTAGCTTCATTAGCATATTTTTACTTCATCCTAGATAAAGGTTCGCTATCATTAAGAAAATAAATTATTAATGATGATGAAAAATATAAAGTTCTTCCACCTCGTAGTTTTGCTACTAATCCCAATGCTCTCCCAGTGCCAAAAGCCCTATGAGATCACTCAGGAAAATACTGCTCGGATTCTCAAAACACTTAGCTCAGATGACATGAAAGGTCGCCAGACCTTCTCACCAGATATTGAAAAAGCTGCTGCATTTATTGAAAGTGAGTTTGGAACAATTGGCATAGAACCCCTTGAAGGACTTCAAGATTACCGACAGTCTTTCAATGTGTATAGCATTAGTGTTGAAAGCTCTTCATTTAAGCTTAATGGTAAAACAGTAAAGCCTGAAAACTACTTTACTGTTTCAGATTCTAAAAGCTTTAATTGGACTAAAGATGATGTAACTGTTGTTAACATTAAAAAAGACGACAACCTTCGCCAAAAAATTTCAGAATTTACAAGCTCCAAAGAGCCATTGCTTGTTCTTATCGACGCAGAACATAAGATGATGTTTACCCGCTACCAAGCTTACTATTCTAGAGCCGCTCGTAAAATTGAACTCGGTAATGCAGCAAACGTTGTTTTTTTACTATCTAGCAGTTCTGTTAAGTCACTCGAACTTTCAGTTACCAATAATATAGACACCCTAAATATTGCTAATATTGCAGGTAAAATCGAAGGGAAATTGAAGGATGAAATTGTAGTTTTCTCTGGGCATTATGATCACATAGGTATTCGTCCTGCTGTTGATGGCGATTCCGTTGCAAATGGTGCCAACGACGATGCATCAGGTGTTACTGCGGTAATAGAATTAGCTCGTCATTTCAAAAGCTTAAAACAACCAGAACGAACTCTTCTTTTTGTAGCTTTTACTGGCGAAGAAGTTGGGGGCTACGGCTCTAAGTACTTCTCTAAGCAACTTAACCCAGACGAAATTGTGGCTATGTTCAATATAGAAATGATTGGCAAACCTGCCGTTGACGGACCAAATACAGCATGGATTACAGGTTTTGAACGATCTTCTTTTGGAGAACTTCTTCAGAAAAGTACAGAAGGATCCATTTATACGTTCTACCCAGATCCATATCCGCAGCAAAATCTTTTCTACCGTTCTGACAACGCCACATTAGCTCGCTTAGGCGTTCCCGCTCATTCTATAAGCACAACACCTATCGATGTTGATCCAGACTATCACAAAGTAAGTGACGAATTCGAAACTATCGATATTCCTCACATGACTAACACCATAAAAGCTATTTCAAAAGCTGCTGAAGGAATTGTATCAGGAAAAGACACTCCAACTCGTGTTGATCCTTCAGAAATGAGATAGTAATTATTTGCTACTTTTAGACAATGCTTGGTCGATATCTGAAATTATATCGGCCACATTTTCTAAACCTACTGAGATACGAATAAGACCTGGTTTTATACCTACTGTGTCTCTCTCCTCCTCTGTTAATTTACTGTGTGTTGTTGATGCCGGGTGAGTAGCAATACTTCTACTATCACCAAGATTCGCAGTAAGTGAAAGCATTTCTAATGTATTGAGGAATTTTCTTCCCTGCTCCACCCCACCTTTCACTTCAAAAGTAACAATCCCGCCACCTTGGCTCATTTGTTGTTTAGCAAGTTCGTGCTGTGGATGAGATTCTAAATACGGATACTTAACAACCGCCACTTCATTGTGTTGCTCGAGGAAATGAGCAAGCTCTAGTGCATTGCTACAATGTCTATCCATTCTTACCGCAAGGGTTTCCAAGCTTTTCGACAGAATCCATCCATTAAAAGGAGACAACGCAGGTCCAGTATGGCGCCCCATAAACATCACTTCCTTAATCAATTCATCGCTTCCTAAAATAGCGCCACCAATAGTACGACCTTGTCCATCAATAAATTTTGTAGCCGAATGAGTCACGATGTCGGCTCCCAAAGCGATAGGATTTTGTAGATACGGTGTTGCAAAGCAGTTATCTACATTCACTATGATATTGTGAGCTTTCGCAATGGCACTAACTTTTCGAATATTGATTAAGTCAAGTGCTGGATTCGAAGGCGTTTCCAAAAAGAACATTTTCGTTTTGGGTGTAATTGCTTTTTCCCAACCTTCTTCGTCATCAATATCTACGTAAGTATGGCTAATCCCCCACTTTGGCAATAATTTCGTCAAAATTTGATGAGTGGAACCAAAAATTGATCTACAAGCAACAATATGATCACCTTGTTCAAGAAAAGAAGCAATACTAACAAACATTGCTGCCATCCCAGAAGCTGTTGAAATACCAGCCTCAGCCCCTTCTAACAAACATAATTTTTGAACAAACTCATCCGTATTCGGATTGGAATATCTTGAGTAGATATTTCCCTTTACCTCATCAGAAAATAAAGCTCGGGCATGCTCTGCATCATCAAAAGTAAAACTAGATGTTGCATAAATAGGCACCGAATGCTCTTGTTGAGCCGTTCTTTCAGATTGATGCCTTATAGCTTTTGTCTCAAATGCTTTGTTCTTCATTGTCATTAATTTTAAAAGAGGAAGTGATAGTTGCTGTTTTCTCTAGCGTTTTAGACACCGAGCAGTATGTGTTGATAGAAAGGTCGATGGCCCTGTGCACTTTCTTAATATCTAATTCGCCTTTCAGCATAAAGGTAACATGAATGCTTTTAAACAATGATGGAACTTTTTCATCGTCTCTAATTCCATCTATCAAAACTTCATATTCATCTACTTCTTGGCGTTGTTTTTTCAAAATACTCAATACATCCATAGAGGCACAACTTCCCAACGCTACTAACAAAAGCTGCATGGGCCGAACTCCTAAATTCTGCCCCCCAATTTTCTCTGAACCATCAACTAATACTACATTTCCTTGATCATTGGTCGCTTTAAGATGAACGGCTTCGTTTAAACGGTGAATTTGAATCTGCATAAGCTTCTAGTTTTAATAAAGCCTTTAATATAATTGAATGAATGGTATTTATGACTTTTAAAATGCGAAAAGAATCATTATTTACTGAAAGCGGTTTTTTATCATCGAACTAACTTATGAATTATGAAATACTTTCCTTCTCTTTTCGCCTTCATTTTACTCTTTTCAGTTACCATTTCTGCACAAGATTATGCTATTAAACAACTTGAAGAATCCCCTCGACATCACGAATGGGTTACCATAGAGTCAAGTGGAAGAACAATGCATAGCTTTGTAGCCTACCCAGAACGGACAGACAAAGCCCCAGTAGTAATTGTAATTCATGAAAATAGAGGGTTGAATGATTGGGCTAGAAGTTTCGCTGACCAACTTGCCGAACAAGGATTTATCGCCATTGCACCAGATCTTATTTCCAACACAGTTGATGGTGTTGAGAAAACAACAGACTTTGAAAATACCGATGCTGCCAGAAGTGCCATCTATGCACTCAACCCTGATAATGTAACGGCAGATATATTCTCTGTATTAGAGTATTCCAAAACTATTAAAGCAGGTAATGGTAAGGTTTCTATTGTTGGATTTTGCTGGGGAGGCTCGCAATCTTTTCGCTTTGCAACCAATGCCCAACAGCAAATTGATGCCGCCCTTGTGTTTTATGGCACTGGTCCAACTAATGAAGATGAATATAGCGACATAAAAGCACCTGTCTATGGATTTTACGGGGGAGCAGATAATAGAGTTAATGCCACTATTGAAGACTCTGAGAAAGCCATGAAGAATTACGATAAAAAGTATGAGTATGAAATCTATGAAGGAGCGGGGCATGCATATATGAGACAAGGCGATAACCCAGAACTCCCTAAAGCCGATCCAAACGTAATAGCACGAAACTCATCGTGGGAACGGATAGTTTCTATACTTAGTAAATTGTAGTTTATCGATTAAATATAATTTTACACTTATTTACAATTAAGCACACTTTTTTACATCTAAAAATACATTAGTAAAAATGTGTGCGTATTTTTTTAAACGCTTCTATTTATTTGGACTTCAACGATTAAAATAAAATATTGTATAGGTGGGTACGTGGTGTCTAAAGTTCACAAATTTTAGACAATTGAATAGTTCATTCTATTATAGAGTATGAACTACACTCAATTACCTATTACGGGTAATCCACTGTTTATTATATTTTTACATTAACCATTAATTGATAATTAGGGAGTTTTATGACTCAACATTTACGAAAATTAATACTGAGCTTTGTAGTAAGCGCTTTTTTTATAGGAGCCTTTACAGTACAAACAAACGCTCAAGAACTGAGAAAAGTTTGGGAACGTTCTGCCCGAACTGGTGCAGATGAAGCATTACCAAGCTGGTACACGGTTGGCTTTATAAGAGGAATGGATCTTCATGGTCAGAATCTTTACGCTGCCGACCGAACTAACAACCAAATAAGAGTATTAGATGCAGCTACTGGTGCAGATGTTACTTTAACTACTCCTTACGATCTTACTGGAGTTGCTGGTGGTACTTACCCAATGAACGACTTAGCTTTTTCTGATGACGGCGCATTATTTCTAGGTAACCTCACGGTAAACGCTATCGATACAGTTAATAATCCATTTAGATTGTACTGGTGGACTACAGAAGGTGGAACGTATACCGATTCACTTACTTTCTTTACTGAGCCAGGCCATCGTATCGGAGATAAAATCTCTGTAGTTGGCTCACTTGCTGACAATACCGTTGAAGTTTGGATGCCTGCTGCTGGAACAACTCCAGGTATTATATACGTGGCAACTACTGCAAACCAAGGTACTGATTGGAGTATTGAAACAATTACTCTTTCTGGTGATCAAACAGTGATTGGAACGAATGCTGATGTAGTACCTTTTGGTATTGGTCGTACTTCTGACTTTTATGTTGCTGGTAACTCGTCTGCTCCTGCTCGTTATGATAACACAGGTGCTTTCATTACAGGAAGCCAATTGACTTCAAGCTCTAGAAATGGACTTGAAATTTTTGAAGCAGATAGCAAAACTTATCTATCAGTTTACACATTTCGTCCAGAAGGTGTAGGTAGTGGGTCTAAAACAGGAATGATTTCTATTTTTGATGTTAGCACTGCTGCTACTCCAACTTTAGCTTTCCAAACTCCTCTTTTAGGCGATGATGCGGATACGTTCAGCTCTATTTATGGAGAAGGAAAAGTTATGGTAAATGAAGATGGAACTTTTAATGTTTATGCATTAGAAGGAGTTAATGGCTTTGCTGCTTTTACAAATGCTGCAGCTCCTTATTACGGTGCTTCTACTAATAAAATATTCTTTTCAGAGTATATTGAGGGTAACGGTAGTAACAAAGCTTTAGAAATTTTCAACAACACAGACTCAACTGTTACTTTAGCCAATTACCAAGTTGCTCAAGCAAGCAACGGTAGTGAATGGAAATACTTCAATAGCTTTGCAGATGGTGCAACTATTGCTTCTGGTGGAGTTTACACAGCGATTGATGCTAGCTTTAATGCAGCTATCTTTGATTTTGAATTAGCTGATGAAGTATTAAGCTGGCCTCACTACCTTGGTTTTAACGGTGACGATGCACGTGCTCTTATCCATATTGACCCTGTAACCAATGATACAACATGGATTGATATTATTGGCGAAGAGTTAATTAGACCTAGTACTGGCTGGGATGTTGCTGGTGTAACTACAGCAACTCAAAATTATACTCTAATTCGTAAACCTACCGTAACTGAAGGTAACTCTACTCCTTTAGGTTCTTTTGGTACCAATTTTGGTGATAGCGAATGGATTGTAAAGCCTCTAGATTTTGTAGCTAATCTAAGTAAACCAAGTGCTGATTTGTTCGAAGCGTTAGCTGGTGATTATTTTGTACCTCAGCGTGAAGGCGATGCTCAAGGCTTTGGTTCTTTAGTTGAAGCATTCTACTCAGTAAGCCAAGGTGGTTTATCAGATGCAACTACACTTTACATTACAGGTGACTTAACAGAAACTTCAGGCCTAAAGATTGACCGCGATGATTTGACTGAGTCAACTCCTCTAACTATTAAGTCTGCAGACGGTGTTACAGCTACTCTTGATGTTGTTAGTGGTTCAGGTGGAGATGGTATCTGGATTAATAATGCTGATTATGTAACTATTGATGGTTCTAACACTATTGATGGTGATACTCGTGACTTAACCATCACAAGTTCTGATGCTTCATTATCTGCGCTTATTTATACATATGCTACAATGAACACAACTATTGCTAACACTAACCTTTACTTTACTGGTGAAAGTGTAACAGTATCTGCAATCGTAACTAACGAGTCTGGTCCTACTGGAACAAGTGGTCTTTCTGTAATCAATAACACAATTGGTTCAGAAAATGGCGACTTCCAAAATGGTGTTGGCCTTTGGGGAACAAGTTCTGCTTACGCATATAACTCTACAGTAATGAATAATAGAATTCATGCTACTTATAGAGGCGTAACTACTTGGTATAGCCAAGGTAATGAGATCGTTGGTAATACTGTATCTATTGATAGCCCAAGAGCAGATAGATCTAGATATGCAGGTATTTATGCAGCATTAAACTTTGGTGTTACTAATATTTCAGGCAACGAGATTGTTGGCTTAAAAGTTAACCGTTCTGCTTCAGCTGGTTATGCTGCTGGTATCTTGTTTAATGCTTCGTTAGACACTGTAGTTGTTTCTAACAATGTGATTCATGTTGACAATTTTGAAAACGTTGGCGCAGCTACTGAAAACAGCGTATACGGTATTGCTTTTGATAATGCTGCTGGTAATTCATACAACTCAGTATATAACAACACAGTGCGTATTGGAACAAGTGAAGAAACTGGAACACATGCAGCTTTCGGTTCTCACCTTAAAACTAGCACAGCTCAGTTCTGGGACTTAAAGAATAACATCTTCCAAGTTGACCAAGACGCTGCTAATGCAAACGTTATTAACTGGCCAATTGATTCTAACGCAAACTTAGATGCTGATTACAACAATTACGTTGCTAATGGCGCTTCTTCTAACGTTGGTTTTTATAACACCACGGCAGCAGTTTCTCTAGAAGAATGGCAAACCGCTTCAGAAGTTGACGATATGTCTACCGATGTAGAAGTGTTTTTCGCTTCTGCTACAGATTTAAGTTTAACTGGTACATCTGACGGTGATGAGAATCTAGCGGGTACTCCTCTAGAACTAGTAACTACTGATTTCTCAGGAGCTACAAGAAGCCTAACTGCTCCTTATAAAGGTGCATTCGAAGGCACTATTGCACTTACAGGTCCTGATGCTCCTAGCGTTGGTGAGTTCTCTCTTATCAATCCTGCTAACTTTGCGTCTTACGAGCTAACTGGCGATTCAGCTACTGTTGTTGATTTCACTTGGGAAGTTGCAGAATCTGAAGGTGATGTTACTTACATGATTCATTTAGATTCACTTAATGGTGATTTTTCTGAACCATTATTTAGTACAGAATCTGATAGCAATGGTATTAAAACTAGCTCAGCTCCTACTTTCGCAGATTTAGACGATATGTTGGCTGAATTAGGATTTGATCAAGGTGCAACTGTGGAACTAAAATGGACCGTAACTGCAACTGTTGGCGATAGCACTCGCTTTGCTAACGCAGCAAATACTATCACATTATCAAGATTATTTCTTGTTGGTACAGAAGACGAAATCGAGAAACCACAAACATTCTCTCTTTCTCAAAACTATCCAAATCCATTCAACCCTACATCAAATATCCGCTTTACATTGCCACAAGCAAACAATGTGAGACTTGATGTATACAACATTAATGGACAGCTAGTTCAAACTCTAGTTAACTCTAGAATGAACGCTGGCGAGCATACTGTACAATTTAATGCTGGTTCACTTGCAAGTGGTGTTTACATTTACCGTATCATCTCTGGCAATTTTGTTCAAAGCAAGAAAATGACACTTATCAAGTAAGTATCATAAGTACTAATTCTATTTATGTAGGAAGCCCCTTTGTGATGAAGGGGCTTTTTTTATGTTCCCAAAATCGCTCACCCCTCCTCACGGATTCTAAAACTAGTTTTCATCAATATTATATTTTCTATAAGAGCTATTTAGAGTTATACTCTCTCAAATAAATATTTTGGAATGGATACAGCAAATACAATTTCTTCGTGGTATAACACAAATTGGATTATTGACAAAAAAACTGATTTAATCTGGTTTATTGGTGGAGCCCTTGGTGGCTATATACTCATGTTTATGTACGCCGGTTTAGGCTGGGATATGGTAACTATCTGGTTTTTCTGGGTCGCTTTTATCGACAGTCCTCACTTTTTTGGAACTTATAGCCGAACTTATTTAGACAAACAAGAATTTAAACAACGGAAGAAACTGCTGTTAGGAAGCTTACTTTGGTTTTTAGCGGGACCAACAGCCATACTCATTTCTTATTTGATGTATGAAGGTGGCTCTACAGGCTACGAAATACCATGGATTCTCTTTACTTCCCTATTCGGGCTTTGGGCTTACTGGCACGTAGTTCGACAACACTATGGTTTTTTAGCGCTTTACAAGAAAAAAAACAAAGAAGTTATGAAATGGGATTATTACCTCGATTCTTCTTTATTGTACACAGGTCTAATGCTCCCATTTCTTGTATTTATTGTCCGATTTCCTGAGACAAATCAACTAATAGCCCCTGCTTTAGTTGGCGTAGAAAACGCATTAGGTGTTTCCATGATTCAGTTAGTTTCGGTAGGTACCATTTCAATTATAGGCTTATTGGCAATTGCATTTATAGCTCGTCAGTTTTACTTAGTTAGAAATGGGAAAGAAGTGAGTTTGCCAAAAGCTCTCTTTCTACTTGCGGTAATCCCGCTTCATATTTTTATCTGCTACTCTGATGCAGTACTATCTGCTGGCTTATTGGGTTTTGGAGCATTTGTTACCATATTTCATGATTTACAATATCACGCCATTGTTTGGTTCCATCACAAAAACCGATACAAAAAGAGTGATGATCCTAGCCAATTTGGTTGGTCCGCAAAACTCACTAAATCGATGCCAAGATATATTATTACCGCTGTGGCTATGGGCATTATTTTTAGAGTAATTGGCTGTACTTTTGAAGTGCATCCAGGCTGTATCCCTGTAATGATTACAAGCAAAGTTATGATGTTTGCCAACTTTGGGACAGATCGCTTACTCCAAGCAATGCTTCTAGGCTTTGCCCTACATCACTATTTTCTCGACCAATTTATCTGGCGAACAAGCAAAGACAAAGAACTCGCTAAAGATCTAAAATTGGATGATTAGCGACTTTTTAAGATTTACTTTGACTGATGACATCCTCAGGTAGGTTTAGATTCTCCTTAAATCTTTTAAGTTTGTAACTTGAAAGTACTAGTATAGGAAGTCTCCTGACTTCCATTTCCTGTATTCTATTGCAATATGATTGTTCTTGCCATGGTAAATGGTACCACCTTTAATGCAAGTTACAAACTTGCTACTCTGCCAATCTTAAGTCACAGGCTTAAGATATCATTTGGACTTTTAAAAAGATCATTAAAGAATCTTTTCCCTGCCTAGCGCAAACGTCTAACTTGTGCGTTTAACTCGTTTATTTTCAAATTAGAAAGAAACTATCACAGCAAACTAATCAACGCTATTCATTATCGTAAAACCAAGGGTTATTATAAGCATCAATTGCATTTCGGGTAAGCTCTCTTTTTTTGAACTCGGGGAGCCAAATACCACCCGCAAATACAGCTATTCCTATTACAGGACCTACTAAATTAAGTTCATCTTTGTCTAACTGAGGAGCTAATGTAGTAGCAACAATTGCAACACCAGCAACTGCTCCAAGAACCTGTAGTGTCGTCAATCCATCTCGGTCATTTAAAAACTTCATACTTACTTCATTATCTGCTAATGCTTTTTTTAGATTTGCTGGACTAGCTTTCTGTAAATCTCCCCCATTCTTTGAAAAATATTGTATTGATGAATTTGAAAATCCTCCACCTATAAATACTGATGAACCACCAGCGCCCGGGATGGAAGTTGGACCTGAAAACCCAGTGACTGGTCTGGAGTATAAATCAATATTTCCTTTTTTAATTCTTTCAGCAAAGTCATCGCCATACCCCTTATTAACTCTTAAAAAGTACCCATCGGATATTTGATATGCTCTAACATTTGATAATTTGATTTCCGTGGTGTCATTAACTATTAGGCGCCTTCCTTTGAAAAGGTTATTACTCAACTTTACTTTTCCTCGAATGATGGTGCTATCTCGTAATTCAACGAAATGGAGAAACTGACTTTTTACGGCACTACTTGTTACCAATATTAATGCAATGAACAGAATGAATTTTTTCATTTGATAATAATTTTACTCTTTATCCTGATTGGTAAGGAAGTTAATTTTCGGGTTAATCTACTATAATTTATAATACTTACAAATCATATGTACTAAGGTAATTTCAATAAATCCCCCTTAACTATTACAGACTAAGCTCACTCGCTATTGGTGTTTTGTTATCACTCTAAAGCCCAAGACTTAAGATATCTTTAGGTATATTATACTTATTACTTGATGTCTATTTACTGATGGCTGTAAAACCGAAATTGAAATGAACATTTTCCCACCAAACGATTCTCAAAACTCTTATTTAGACCTTTTGGGTACACTATCTGATTTGGGTCTTTCCAAAAAGTATGAAGCGGGTGAAACAATAGTGATGGAACATTCTAAGGTTCATTCTATCCCCTTTATAAAAAGCGGCAGTGTTAAGGTGATTAAATCGGATGACGAGTATAAAGAAATAACTCTCTATTACTTAAGCGCTGGCGAAACCTGTGTAATGTCATTTTTAGCAGGATTGAATAATGACACCAGTAAAGTGAAGGCCATTGCTGAAGAGCCTTGTGAAATTGTTTTTGTTTCTATTCAAGCCATTTCAAACCAAATAAAAGAACATCCTGAATGGCTAACTTATTTCTTCCAAATTTATCATAAACGTTTTGAAGAACTCCTGAACGTAGTAAATGATATTGCTTTCAAAAAAATGGACGAACGTTTACTAAACCTATTGAAACATCGCGTTAAACTTGCCAAAACACACACATTAAGCATTACCCACGAACAACTCGCTCAAGAACTAGGAACCGCACGTGAGGTCGTTTCTCGTCTTCTTAAACAAATGGAGCGTAACCAACTAGTAAAACTCGCTAGAAATCAGATAACGCTTTTGAGTATTTAGTGATTAGAGGATGGTTTGATATTTGTAATTTAACTTTGTTGCAGTTAATAGGTTTTGAAGATTCTTTGGAGGTATTCTCGCAAAGCACCTAAATTTTTTTATAATCCAGAGTGTCAATACGCCCACCAAACCAAATCGACGTTTAGAATTATTGGCGTAAAAAGAACGCAATGGAACCGACGTCTCCGGCAGGAGCAATTATTCCACACAGGCTCGGGCTTGAATGTGGTAAAAGGTGAACGTGGACCTTTGGAATAATTGAGTCGATGTAATGGAGTTCGCGCCAATAATTCTTGTCGAGAGCTTTTGGTACTTTTGGCGGCACAAAAGTACACCCATCAAAGAGATGAATGCATTAGCGAACACGAAAATAATGTAATGGTAAGATTAGATATCACCTACGAACAAAACCACTGCTTTTTAATAGCTTGGAAGATCCTTCAGAGGTATCTTCAGGATGACGGAGAGCGTTGATCGATTTATTAAAACTGTCAACGAATTACCTAACATCCACAGGGATGACCAAGACATAAAGAACGAACAAGTCAGTTATTGAGTTATCTAATACCTACAAAGCTATGTGACAAAAGTTACGGACTTCCATCGATGTAGGTGTTAACTTTGGTATTCAAATCGGTACCTAAAACGGAACATTATTTTGATACAGAAATTATTTTCAAATTGGCATACTCGTCGTTGGATAGCCTTGATTGCAGGACTCTTTTTCGCGTATCAGGCATTCACTAATTCAGAGGCAATAACAGGAGTTTTGAGCTTCTTATTGCTTTTCCAAGCGGTAACAAATAGCGGATGTTTTGGTAGCCATGGTTGTGCAATCCCAGCCACTGACATTGACGGCGATACAGAAAACTCAGAAATAACCTATACCCAAATTAATTCGAAATAGGCATGAAACAGACCGATGAACTAACTCCTTTTCAAGAACTAGTAAATGGCGACACTCCCGTGCTAGTCGATTTTTTCACAGAATGGTGTGGGCCTTGCAAAATGATGGGTCCTATTCTAAAAGAACTGAAAAGCAATATGGGCGATCGCATCCAAGTAATCAAAATTGATGCCGAGAAAAACCCAGCGGCAGCAATTAAGTATCAAGTTCGAGGAGTGCCTTCCCTAATTCTATTTTATCAAGGCCACATTCTTTGGCAACAAGCAGGCGTAGTTCAGGCCAAGCAACTTCAATCTATCATAGAACAAAAAGTACCCGCATAATGGACACTACAGAGCATTTTTACGATGTACAATTAGAATGGAATGAAGGTAGAATCGGAACTCTCTCCTCACCCGATCTTAATGAGGAAATTACAGTAGCAACTCCTCCTGAGTTTGAAGGCGGTGTAGCAGGAATATGGTCGCCCGAGCACCTTTTTGTGGCAGCGGTGAGTAGCTGTTTTATGACTACTTTTACTGCTATTGCTGGATTTTCGAAATTGGAATATAAAAGCCTGAATGTAGCTGCCGTTGGTAAAATGGAAAAAGTAGAGGGCAAATTTGTTATCAGCTCAATCGCATTAAAAGCCGAATTAACCATTCTGGATGAAGACAAGAAGGACAAAGCTATTCGTATCATGGAAAAGTCGGAAACAGCTTGCCTAATCTCTCGATCTATTAAAACAGAAGTCCACTTAGAACCGACTGTGATTGCTTAATACAAAGATAAAGAACTAGCAATGAGAGTTGAGCTCTAAGTTTTGAGATGCTAGATTTTAGATAACTCTACCAGTCTATCAAGTTTGCAACTTGAAAGTACAAGCTTAGGAAGTCTCCTGACTTCCATTACCTGCTATTCTATTGCAACATGATTGTTCTTGCCATTGTAAACGATACCGCCCCCCAACCTAGCGCATTTACCATTTTATGGATCTCATTATCCGCGATCATGCTGCTAAAAAAGCTTATTCCTCCTAAAACAAAAAAGGTCCCAGCGAGACGCTGGAACCAGTTTAAGGAATTGGATTAATCTATTATTCTACCCCTACTATCAATTGTAATACTATATCCTTCAGATATTAAGTGCCAACGCTTAATCCCAAGATCGTCTTTACCAAAAACACCAAAGCTAAAATCTTCTTCTAAAATAATTGGTACTCTAGTGTTATCAATTAAAACATACCTGTTAGTGAGTTTTAAGATTTTTGCTTTTTCTCCTTTATCTAAATCACCCTTTAACGAGATATTAAGTTTAAAACTGTAGTCTTCTTTGTGATACAGAACTAAATAAAAATCGTTTGGATCATTTTGCTCATGGTGAGAATCAATATAGGTTCCAATAGATTTTGTTACTTCTTCCGTGAAAAAGTACTCTAATCCATTTTGAGCATCACAATCTACAGATGTCATTAGCATAACCATTACTATTGTTAAGTATATCATAGATCTAATCATCTAGTTTCTCCCACCTGTTCTTCTAAGGGCATCTTGTCCAAGTTTAAAACTGCCAACTCTACCAATATTATTGTCTTGAACACCAACAGGTGTAACTCTATTAATTCTACCAATACTTCGCCTTGAATAAGCATCTATAGAATAAACCGTTGCCCCGGAACTCCGAGCAACACTTTTATCATCTGCTGATGTTCCACCTACATTAACCTTAGTAGGATCATTCGTTTTTGGATGACCATGTGCCTGACCTGTTAAAAATATAATCGCACCAAGAGAATTGCCATCAGCATCTCTTGCCAAAGGAGGTCCGCCAGTTCCAGCATCTGTCCATGTTGTTTCTACTTGTTGATTATCACCTGTTGGTCCAGCAATTGCAAATACTTGTGCACCTTCAGGATCAAAAACTATATACATTGAGTGTTCATTTCCTGTAGTCGAGGTATGGCTATTTCCTAATTTAATTATGAATAAAAGAGGAAATTAGAAAACTATGACCACCTGATACAAAAAAGACAAACATAGCTGTAATAAAGATTACATAGTCCCATAAATTAAGAAATTTGTTTTTTACAATTAAAATGCTTGAACAAAGTATCAAGAAAAGTAAGCCTAGGTCAAAAGACTCAATTGCATATCCCAATGCAGCTGAAGGATCTCCAACAAATTTAAACCGAATCCAACCCCATAGATAATAAAATGGGATCCATAGAAGTAGACTTACCCAATACACTTTGCTAAAATTATACTTCACTTTTCGTCCTCTAAATAGTTATTAATAAAATTTATCAGGTCAGAAATAGAATAATTCTCTAAAAAATGATTCGTACCATCAGGAGTTGTTACTTGGATTACGTTTGTTCCCGGCCCTTCTTGAATTGCTCCATCTTGACCTAAACGTCTATTTACTCCATCACTATCACCACTGGCTTGAAAAGTATATCTAACATTAGATGTGAGAGCAGCTGAAGATGAATGAGCTGGGGCAATATCTAACTGCCACTCAATCAGGCTATCAATTTGCCCTAACCTAGCGCAAGCGTCTCGCTTGTGCGGTTAATATATACATTCAATACCTAAAAGGCCTTTCTTCCAGAATAAGACTTTCTGTTCTATCAGTTTTAAGTCTCCTAATTCACTTCCCCAACCTAGCGCAAGCGTCGCGCTTGTGCGGTTAGTATATACATTCAACATCTAAAAGGCCATCTTTACCCCAATAGCTTCTAGCACTACTATATAGCCAATGTTCAGGACTTTCTACATAGCCAGCAGAAACAGGATTATAATGTATATATTCTAGCTTTTGATCTATTATTGAATTTGAAGATAACTCTATGGGATGATTATTCTGTTGCCAGAATTGCCAATCTTTGTTATTTCCATTACTCAATCCAGCTAAGGTCATCATTGAAAGCATCCATTCTTTTCGACTTTCTTTTGGATTTTTATGTATCTCTTTTCTGATAGACCGCGAAGTAAAGCTTTTAATGTCTCTTAGGATATTCTGCATTGACTCACCTCTAGTCCCTATAATTAAATGAACATGGCTTGGCATTATACACCAAGCATATAAAATTAAGCCTTTTTCTTTTTGGCAGTATTTCAAACTCTCTATAAGTATATCACAGTAAATTGACCGAGTAAATACATCAATCCAATGTACTACGGCAAAGCTTACAAAATAAGCCTGTTGTTGATTCAAGAATTTATACTTCCTACTCATTGTATATACATTTTCTCTTGAGTAAGACAGGTTGATCAACTATTCTTTACAGAATTAGTAAAACATAAAAGCTCTTAATGTAAACCGTGCACGCATAATATTTTATTGCTTTTAACCGCACAAGCGAGACGCTTGCGCTAGGATGGGGAAATACATCCGAAAATGAAAAAACAATACTTGCAAACAGTAAAACAAACTTTCTAGTCACCTTAATTGATAAATAGAATTTTCTTCTCTTTTGTCTCATTACAGTCTTTTATAATAATTGTGTACACTCCACTTATATCTTTTGGGTAGGGAACTAAAATATTCCCCCTAACTCTCAGTGTATCAATTTGTTCTTCATATTTTTGCATATACAATATCAATGTGGCATCCTCAGCCAAAATGTTATCAAATAATATAAATGCTGAGCTATCATTTTTCATTTCGAAAGAAGTCCGACAGTCTTTCTCAATAAAAAATTTTGCAAAACCCATAGGGTGTTTCATGCTGATCAATCCAAGAATTAATATTGATGCTATAAGAAGTTTCATTATTCTTTACGTAATATTGTTTTTATGTGATCAGGGTAAGTTTTAGCAAGGGCAGGCGATCGTTGAATCATAACCCAACCTAGCGCAAGCGTCGCGCTTGTGCGGTTATTATATACATTCAACATCTAAAAGGCCTTTCTTCCAGAATAAGACTGACTAACTTCAGAATCATCCACCTTTAATGGTTTAAGCTAAACTCTCGCTTAAAAAACGCTTCGTATTCATTCTTATAATTTTGTAAGCTCGCTTCAATTCGGAAATTATAAGTTTGTCCTATAGGTAGCACAAAACTAGAGCGATAAAACTCTCCACTCATTTCAGATTGCTGAATAGTAGAAATAGTTGTCCACTGTGAGGAATTTTGTTCTTTATACTCAATGGAGATACGGTCATCAAAAGCAGTATCTCTGAACCACTGAACAAATACCGTGTCATTTTGAGAGAAATAACCAATACTGGTAAGCCCACCAAAATCCATCTGTTCTGTTACAGTTGATTGCCCCAAATTAATTTTATCACCTCTTAAATAATATGAAGAAATCTGATACTCCATCTCGAAGCTATAATCAGTTAGTAGCTCAGTAAAAGAGGACGTAGAAATAGTATCAATTGGCTCAAAATTCTCTTTTGACGAATATCTGCGTTTCACAATAAAACCATCGTTGTAGGCCGAGCGATCAACCCAGGAGATTAAAGATCTCTTTTCAGTAGCAGGCACTATAATTTTTAATTCTGTAAATCGTGGTTTAAAAACTTCCGAGCCGGGGTCATAACTATTAATGCGAGAAGTATCAGGCCCAGATAGGCATCCGTAAAATAAAAACAAGATTATTCCAAAAAAATAGGTTGTAATGCATTTCATAACTAGAATTTTAACTCCGCACCTATTGTTAGATATTTTTGAAATTTTGGAGCAATAAAAACTTCCAACTCTGTTCCTCCAGGCCTATTACTTCGTTTGTTAATTCGAAATTTATCAATAACATCTATCGCCATAATGGCAATAATACCACCAAGAGCTAGATTTCTCTTTAAGTTTACAGATTCCAATTCATTTGCTTTCTCTCGCATTCGTGCACCTAAAACCGCCGCCGATGTCTCGTTTTCCTCTTCGAGGTACAAACTCCGAATGGAATTATATTCAGGCAAACTCGATGTATAGTCGTTCTGATAATGTATAAATAGCCCTGTAGAAGCAGCTAACCCACTTATAACGAGCGCCATTTTGCCGTATTTCTTTTCTTTGATATACGAAAACCCTGGCAAGAAATCGTAGGCATTAAGGCCTCCTTTGTTTTGGTAAAAGGAAGCGTACTCAATTTGTACTACATCTCTTTTATTAATTTTGGAAGTTCTTTCATAGAAACGCTTATTCTTTATTGTAAAATCTACACTATTTTTATAATCTACACTACTTTTATCAATCGAGAAAATGGCAAACTCATCGCCAAGATATTCTCCCTCAACATAAATTTCAGAGTCCCAATCGGTAAGAACAACAACCTCGCCTCCCAATAAATATTTTACTGAAACATTATTAGACTTAATGTCAATTTCGTTCTTAGTGAGATCAAAATTATGAGAAAATTTATACGTGGAATCACGAAGTGCATTTTGAGTAATATAGACATCCTCATTTGTTGGGTACGACAGATAAATATGATAAAATCCATTTTTTACTGTAAGAGTATCGCCATTCGCAATTTTTTGAACGGTAGGATTGGATTGCCCAAATTGTACATAAGCGGTATCTACATTAAAGTTGAATATAAATGTAGCGGTGTAAGCACCTGAGCCTTGCGCAATAACTTGGGACCCCATAAAGAGGATGAAAACAAAACTAATCGTAGAAAACGAAGCCTTTCTAAACAATGTAATACGCTTATTTTTTAATTAGTTAGAATATTACTCAAAACTTTACTTTTATAGAAGTGTAAATACATTATTTAAAGAATTTTATTCTTTAGTAAAGCAAGCTTCTTTTGTCCTCTATCACCATTACTTTTTTGTTATTTTCTACCAAACCTAGTGCAAGCGTCTCGCTTGGGCGGTTTGTATACACAATCAACATCTAACCATGATCTTTTAAGTCTGTAACTTGGAAGTACTAGTTTAGGAAGTCTCCGACTTACATAATACCCAGAATCGAATTCTACCAGTTTCCATCTAATTCAGGAAACTACCAAAGGACAATCTATCTCAATCTTCTCGTTTTTGCAATGATTGGGCTGTACCACCATTTGTACCACCAAATTCAGATTCTAAAGGAAATTCATCCCTTACCGACTACAAATCATTCAGTGCTTCAAACAAAAAAAGCCGTTTAGAATATCTAAACGGCTTTTAAAATGTGGGCCCAGAGGGACTTGAACCCCCGACCAATCGATTATGAGTCGACTGCTCTAACCAACTGAGCTATGGGCCCTTTTTTGGAGCCCGCAAAGTTACAAGGTTTCGCATCGACTTGAAAGTATTAATTGTCAATTTCCTCTACGAATTTTGACAAAGTTACTTTTTTGCTTCTTTAACTTTGCTTGGGCGAACTGTTAGTAACGGCACATGTATATGCTGCGCTACTTGTTCAGTTGTGGAACCCAAGAATAAACGTGTTAGCCCAGTATGACCATGTGTGCTCATTATAATGAGATCTGCATGTTCATTTGCATATTCAACAATGTCTCTATTTGCAGAAAACCCTTTGCTAATTTCAGGGACAACTTCAATTGAAAAAGCTTTTCCGTCAAAGGTTCCATCTATAGAAAAAGTATCTTCATTTTCATCTCTTACAAATTTGAGGTTAAGATCTTTTCTTTTACCAAGAAAATCTTCAACCTTATTCAATAACGATTGGCGAATCGCTTCAACATTATCGAAAGGTGGATAAAGTGGAATCATTTCTATATCTGCAGCATACAACTCTACACTATGGAAAAGTGTTAGTTTTGCATTATACATTTGTGCTAGCTGAACGGCTATAGGAAGTGATTGAAATGATACTTCCGATAAATCTAGTGGTACCATTATATCCTTTAGTCCTTTTTCGTCAAAAGGTTCGTCCATGGATAGAACTGGGATTTCACTATGTCGAATAACTTTTTCGGTAACACTTCCTCTTAAGAACTCGGTAGCATGTTCGCCTTTTGCGCTCATCAAGATAAGGTCGTACTTACCACTATTGGCTTGATGTGTTATTGCACTTGAAGGTGAACGCTCAATGATGGTAATCATTTTACCTCTGTGCTCTTTCTTAATATACTTTTTGGCTAAGCTTTCTAGCTTTTTATGAGCCACATTTAGTGCTTTAGGATAGAGCTCTTTTTCTAAATCGTAAGGATATCCGATGTGAGCAAAACTTTCCGCAAAGTATTTTGTTACGGGTACCACATGCATCAAGTCTATGGTGCTACCCAAGTCCTCTACAAAAGAGTTTGCAAGCTTTAGAACAGAAATTGATTGTTCAGAAAAATCGGTTGGGATTAATATATGATGTGCTTTCATGGTAACCTCCATTAATTGTTACACTATCTACAAGGATAGTACTCATACTTAATGAAGATTTGGTGAATTTGTTTCTAACTATAATTTTAATTATTAACAAAGAAACAGCTACTTAATACCCCTTATGTTTTGGATCGAAGCAAGTCGAGCCCGCCTACCAAAATAACCCCAATTAGCATTCCAATAATACCTTCCCATACTTTGGGTTTGTCGTTTGGGTTTTCACCAAAATACCCTGGCACATACGGCTTTGAGGATAGTAATTTCTTCTTAACGGTTTGAACTTCTACTTTTTCAGGCCTTGGCGAGCTTGTTAGTGTTAAGCTTTCGTCTGCAAACTTCTGGTATTCTGGTAAGTTCTTGTTGATACCATGTTCTAGCATTTCTACCACCAAAGGATCTGAAATCGAATACTCTTCAACCTCTCTAACAGATTCAACAAAATCACGGTGTTGGTACGGCCATATAACGAATAGAGAGCCTATCAAAAAGCCAATTAATACAGAAATTGTTTGGGAATGATATCTAGCTAACAACCACGATAGAAACCTCGAAAAAACAGCAATTCCTACAATAGAACCTAAGGTAAATGGCGCAAGCCCTAACAAGCCATCTAATGTATTTTCTCCTCCAATTTTCCCAATCTGAGTGAGCAGATAATCATACTTTCTCATAATGAGTAACAAATACGAACCCGAAATTCCAGGCAAAATCATTGCAGAGATGGCGATGCATCCACTTAAAAATACAAATGCAGGATGATCAGGAGTGTCGGTCGGAACAAGTGTTATAACCCACAAGCCAAATAGAATTCCAAGCACCAGCATTAAACCTTCATGCCAACGAAATTGTTCTAAGGTTTTAATGAGGATGTAAATGGAGCCTAAAATCAAGCCAAAGAAAAGTCCGTAAACAATTTCCGGATCTGTAAACATATACACTTGTAAGGGTACAACCTTTGTGAAGAACGCAAGCGCACAGGTAATCCCAAAAAATAAAGCGGCTAGAAATTTAAAATGCAGTTCTTGGAATGCTTCTTTTAAATCTAGTTTTAGTAAAGCTTTTAAAAATGGACCATTTACACTTTTAATTGCATTTAGAAGACGTTCGTAAATTCCTAAGATAAGCGCTAACGTTCCACCACTTACGCCAGGAACAATATCAGCAGAACCCATTAAAAAACCTTTTATCACCAAGAATGGAGTTTCTTTAAATGTGGTTTTGTCTTTGTTTGATGAAGCCATTAATTACTATCCCACCCTTTTTCGCCGATTAGCGGTACAAATTTAAAATTATCGAATTCTTCTTGACTGTATTCCGTTTCAGAAACCCTAGTGATCCGAAGCATCATCTGTTTTACTTCGTCGCCCACAGGGATTACCAACAACCCACCTATTTTTAACTGCTTGATGAGGTCGTTAGGCACAACAGGTGCACCAGCGGTTACTATAATGCCATCATAAGGTGCGTATGTCGACCAACCCAAGGTTCCGTCTCCTGCCTTTAACAAAGCCTTGTACCCTTCCTCTCTCAGCGCTTCTTTTGCACGATGGTAAAGCTCATTATGTCGCTCAACACTATACACTTCAGCGCCAAGTTCACATAAAACCATACATTGATACGCTGAGCCTGTACCAATTTCTAAAATCTTTTGGCCCGGTTGCACTTCCAAAAGTTCTGATTGTGCGGCTACCGTATATGGCTGCGAAATGGTTTGCCCCAAACCTATTGGCAGTGCGCTATCGGTATAAGCTCGATTATGTAATGCCGTATCCACTAATTTATGCCTAGGAATTTTACCAATAGCCATGAGCACGCGCTCATCTTTAATTCCTTTTTCCCGAAGTTCCTCAATAAGCTTTTGTCGGGGACGCATAAATTTTCGATTCATAACCAAAATTACACCATTGTTACAATTTCTGATAGATTGGGAGTATAGCCATTTCGTTAATTAGTTAGCGCTATTTTTTCACATTCTATAATTTTTTTAGAATCTAGGATTAAATAACTCCCTTCTATTTAATCCTATTCTAAATTACCACTAGTGTTGGCTTAGAACTATTTCACTGCTATTTTACTTTCTACTTAAACTCACTACATGGACTGGCTACAACTTCCGATTACTCAAGTATTTATTTACGCCCTTATCACTGCGCTTGCAACTGGGCTTGGTGCATTACCATTTTTTTTCATTAAGAATATTTCGCCCTCATTTCTTGGCAAATCTAATGCTATAGCTGCGGGATTAATGCTTTCAGCGAGCTATAATTTGATTTTTGAAGGTTATAAAATTAATGAATGGATGACACTAATAGGTATGCTTGCCGGGGTAGTTCTAGTAGTTTCGGCAAATGCTTGGTTAAAACAGAAATCTACGGTAGGTGTAACTGATATTGTTGGCGGGAAGAAGCGCGACATGTTACTTTTCTTGGGAATCATGACGGTTCATTCTTTTGCTGAAGGTGTTAGCGTAGGTGTTTCTTTTGCTAGTACTGCCGAGTTTGGCATTTTCATAGCCATCGCAATTGCCGTCCATAATATCCCTGAAGGTTTAGCAATAAGCTTGGTTATGGTACCGAAAGGAACTTCTCCACTTAAAGCGGTGTGGTGGAGTATTTTTTCAAGTCTCCCTCAACCCCTTATGGCAGTTCCTGCTTTTCTATTTGTTGAGTCATTCAAAGCATATCTACCCTTTGGTTTAGGTTTAGCTGCTGGTGCCATGATTTGGATGGTTTTTGCTGAGCTTATTCCTGAAGCATTAGAGAAATGTGAGCCTCATAAAATTGGGTTATGGGTAACTATAGCAATTATTGGGATGAGTTTATTTCAAGTGATAATTAATTAGTATAGCTTTCTTACGGAAGTAGTTTATATTTTTTTTGCAACCCAGCACTGCTCAAATATTTATCTTCCTAGGCTTGTTAATTTTTAATTATACTTTATCGTACTAATTGATGCACAAACTCCTCGGCGCAATTCTTTTTTCATTAGCATTATTACCCACTTTAAATGCTCAAGTAAATAACCATACTATTTCTGTATATCTCGACTGTAGAGGGTGCAGCGAATCTTTTATTCAGTCTGAAATCAGCTTTGTTAACTTTGTACGCGATCAAGCACTGGCTGAAGTTCATCTTTTAATTACTAATCAAAGAACCGGCGGCGGCGGCCGACAATACACACTAGAGTTTATAGGCCAAAATGAAATATCTGGGATTAACTCCACTCTCAGCCTTAATTCTCCAGAGTCTGACACAGAGGAAGAACGTAGAAATAAGCTAACACGTTATATTAAACTTGGGTTTGTGTCCTACCTTTCTGATTCTGAGATGTTATCTAACCTTGACCTTGTTTATAAGAAGCCAACAGGTGCACCTATTAATACTCCCGAATACGATCCTTGGAATAATTGGATTATTGAGTTTGGAGGAGATACCCGATTTAGCGGAGAAGAAACGAAATACTCTTTAGATTTAAACGGGTACACAACAGCTCGAAGAATTACAGAAAATTGGAAGACAGAATTTGAATACTATCAGCATTATAAAATTCGAAGTTATACGACCACTGAGTTTCAAGAAACAACACCAGGAGACTCTGCAGACGTACAAATTACCACCCGATACACTATAAAAAAAAGTAATTTCTTTGGTTTGATTGGTAAAAGCCTAACGGATCATTGGTCAGTTGGAATTTATAGCCGTCTACATACTTCTACACAAGACAATTTCGATTTATCGATTGGAGCAACCCCTGCTATTGAGTTTAGTTTATTCCCATATGATGAGTTTACTCGTCGTGAAGTCACATTTAGACTTGGATTATTCACCTCATATAACGACTACGTTGAGGAAACCATTTTCAATAAGACATCCGAATTTCTTTTAAAAAACGAACTGGAAATAAATGCCGAATTTACCCAGCCTTGGGGCGGTATTGAGGGCGGTATTAATGCCAACGCTTATTTACATGATATGTCCAAGAACAGACTCCAATTTGATGCACGCCTTGATATGCGCGTTTTTAGAGGATTTACCGTGTTTATGTCGGGTCGCTATTCTGTAATTAACGATCAACTTTCCTTACCACTTGGCGATGCTTCAAGTGAAGAGGTTTTACTAAATCTTAGATCTCAATCCACCTCCTACAACTTTGGTGGTTCACTAGGACTCTCCATAACTTTTGGTTCTATTTACAATAATGCGATAAATCCTCGCCTTTAAAATGAACTAAAACGTTTAAGACGTTTGTTACCTATTCAAATTATTAACTCAATACAATTTTTATGCAATTATTTTCAAAATTAATTCCAATGACGCTGCTTGTTTTCGGACTAACAGCCTCAAGTATATTTGCTCAAAACATCCCATCTTCTGCCGATAAAGTCACCCCTCTTCTTATTGGCGCTACTATTCCTGATGTTTCTTTAAAAACCACGGCTGGCGAAACTGCTAAACTTCGTGAGCTAGCTAGCGAAAAACCTACTGTTCTTGTTTTTTACCGCGGCGGATGGTGCCCTTATTGCTCACGTCACATGATGGATCTTCAAAAAATTGAAAAAGACTTAGTTGCTGCAGGTTATCAGGTGTTGGCAGTAAGCCCAGACCGACCAGAGGAACTAAATAAAAGCGTTGATAAAGGAAGTCTCGAGTATCAACTACTTTCTGATAGCCCAATGGCTGTAACCAAAGCTTTTGGTATTGCTTACAAATTAGATGATAAGACAGTAGCTAGATATAAAGAGAATGGCATTGATCTTGAAGCAAGTTCAGGATACAAGCACCATTTACTACCCGCTCCTGCCGTGTTTATACTGAATCAGGAAGGTAAAATCCGATTTAGCTATGTTAACCCAGATTACAAAGAACGCATCGACGGCGATGTACTATTAACTGCCGCAAAAGCGTATAAATAATTTCAAAAGCCATTTCTTCAAAGAGGAAATGGCTTTTTTTAAACCTGTTTATTTTATAAGTAGCATTTTCTTTGTAGTTACAAAATCAACGGTAGTAAGCCGATAGAAATAGACACCACTTGCTAACCCATCTCCATTAAAACGAACAGAATAAGTTCCTACAGCCTTTCCTTCATCAACCAAAGTATCAACTAGCCTACCGGCAATATCATACACATTGATACTAATGTGCCCATCCTTACCAAGTGAATAGTTGATTAATGTAGAAGGATTAAATGGATTAGGATAATTTTGATATAACTCAAATACTTCAGGGCTCGTAATCTCTTCTTCATTTGAAACGACCACTTGACCTAAATCATAAAAATAGACGGGAGACTCTTTAAAGTTACTATCCTTCTGAGGTAGAATAATGTTCAGCTTTCCGTTGTTATCAAAATCACCAATTGCAGAATGGACATGTTCCATTTCATTCCCAATATTATAACTTCCTAGACCTATAGTTTGATTTCTAGCTTCTAATTTTGTGTTTGGTTCGTTTCCAAATTTAAGGGAGTCCGTATTTCCCATAAAAATAAGAGCGTTAGTAAAATAATCCGAAGTTAAGGTTCCAAGTAGTAGCTCGTCGCTGCCATCACCATTTAAATCTGGAATAGTGGTTAATTCACCACGAGATTGTTCAGCATATTCACTTACGTGAAGTTCTTCGGATTGCAAGTCTAACCGACGTATATCTTCGATAGGAATTTTAAAAGAATGATCAAAATCTTCATCAAACTCATTACTTGCATAATAAATGAAAATAGCTTCTCCTCCCTCATAGCTATAGTTTGGAGGATAACCAACCCTTCCTGCTCCATTGCTATGATTACGACTAGAAATTGCGACATCATTCTTGCCATCTCCATTAAAATCTCCAACTGCTACATTGGCACCAAAATTCCTAATATCCCGCACGCCTATTACCTTATTTGGTGCATCTAACTCATATTCTGGTGTTTCTGAAAAACTTCCATCACCACTCCCATCAAAACTTTCAAAAATTTCTACTTGATTATACAGATCGTTAGTTACTAAAAACTCGTTATGCCCATCTTGATCAATATCACCTAGATTAGCAAATCCAGCTATCCTTCCCTCAATCTTCACATCAAAAGTTGATGTAGGCTCGCTCGCTCCATACAGGATATACCAGTTAAAAGTACTGCTATGATACTCCTCCGAGAATCCAATGTCGTCTATGCCATCTTCATTCACATCTCCAATATTCCCTAAGTTACTAAACCCTTTGAATGTACTTGACCAAGGCTCTACCCCCGTTGTGCTTAAAAAAGGAAGATAATGGTCGGTTGTGCTATCGGGTGTGGCGCTTCCCCAATAAAAATGTATTCCACTATTCTCACTTTCGTAATTAACGGCTATATCAGAAATACCATCTCCATTAAAATCTCCAACTGCTGGGAAACTTGGATGATATCCGTTTGAGTGTTCTAACACTAGATTAGGCTGCTCCCAATTTACTTTGTTACTCTCGCCCCAGAAAAGCTCAATTCTAGAATTCTTTTCATGAGTAATTGAGTTTGAGAAAATCACCCCAAGATCTTCAATACCATCATTATTAAAATCACCGGCACTAAAAGTGGCTTGAGGAGTTTGAATGCCTACAAAATATTCAAACTTAGTATAATCAAATTCTAATTCTTTAGCGTTATTCCCATATACAAATTCAAATCCAACACCTGTAAACTCATCGTTATCATTAAGCTCATACAAGTACATCATCACATCATCTAATGCATCATTATTTAGGTCCCCTAGATTTCTAGTGGGGGTATTAACACCATATACCCAAGGGTAGTGCATACGATCTCCTATTTCATTTGGAATGTTTTTTTGCAAAAACTCACCAAATACTTCTCCTCCAAAATACAATGCCCCATTATTTCCTATAAAATCTGACACTCCATTTACGTCAAAGTCACCAATTGGCGTTAATGTAAACGGTATGGTAAATACGTTCCCCACTACTTCTTGAAGAATAACGTATTCGTCATCCACTATTCCTAATTCAATAAAAACGTGTTCATTATTAGTATTCTGAATAAATACTTCTTGGTTTCCACCCGTAATAAAGTCACCCAATAGCATTGTTTCGTCTCCCTTAGTAAAAGACGTATTCATCGGTAGTATATTTACTAACTCATAACCTCCATCATCACCTTCTTTTATCACTATCAGTTCATTTTCTTTATTCCCTATTAAATCATTTCTAAATCCATAAACTAATAGTTCCTGTACTCCATCATTTTCAAAGTCATAAGGAAGAATAAAAGAATAGGTATACTTTTTATTCGACTCTTCGTCTACAGGTATGGAGATAACTTGTTTTTTAATTTTTACGGAGTCGATGTCTTGTGCACCATAAATAATTTCGAATTCGAGATCCCGTAAACTTTTGTAACCTCCAAACAATAAGACGTCTTCATATCCATCGTTATTAATGTCTATTTCTGATACGTATTGCCTATTTGTGATATCATCAGGTTGAAAATCTAAGTCTAGCTCTTTCTCTTCAACTGTAGTTCTTTGACCTTGAGAAAGATCAAATTGAATTCTGATTGGCCCATTACCGAAACCTATATTTACATCATCAGTACCATCCCCATTCAAGTCTCCAAATGGGTGGTAGTTCTTCATATAATAGTTATTGTAATCAGTTTGAGTTCTCACATTTGGTTCAAGCCCCATTGAGAGCCCTCCGAAATACAAGTAAGTAACTTCTATAATATCTGTTAAATCAGAGGTATTAATGTCGTGAATAATAGATTTTTTATAGAAATCGCTTATACCATCACCATTTACATCTCCTGCATAATTAAAAAATCCATTCCCAAACTGTTCTTGCTGGTTGGTATATTCTTTCTTGAATGCTTCATACTCAGGCTTAATAGTTTGTACTTGCCCAAATGCTACTTGAGAGAGCACAAAAAGGAGAATAATTGAGGTAAGACAGTAGCTTTTTATCATGAAACCTTAAATCTAATTCATTATTATTTTTGGGAATGTACCTCGAACAATTATCAAGTATAATTAAAAATCGTAAATAGCTAAGAGCTTCGTATCTTTAAGGATGACGACGACTGAACTTCCTTCTACAAAAACAGATTTAAAATCTTTAACTAAATCCGAATTATTTGAGTTCTGCAAAGAACTTGGATTACCTCGCTATAGAACCGACCAGATATTTCAATGGCTGTATGAGAAAGGTGCATCTTCTTTTGAAGAGATGACCAACCTTTCGAAAGACCTCCGAGCCAAGCTTGCAGAAATCGCTATCATAAACCGGATTGAGCTTTCACAGCAACAGCGTTCTTCTGATGGCACTATCAAGTTTCTTTTTACACTGCACGACGAGGGAAAGGATTTTAAAATTGAAGCTGTTCTCATTCCAGATTTCTTCCCAGATGGCGTAGCTAAACGACTTACTGTTTGTGTTTCTTCTCAGGTGGGATGTGTTTTCGGTTGTGCTTTTTGTGCTACTGGGAAAATGGGATTTTTCCGTAATCTAAGCCATGGTGAAATTGTTGATCAAGCACAGTATATCAATCAAGTAGCACTTGCAGAGTACGACAAGAAAATAACCAATATTGTATATATGGGGATGGGTGAGCCGCTCCATAATTACAAATCTGTTATAGAGTCTGCTTCCATCATTTGCGACCCGCTAGGAATAGATTTATCACCCAAGCGTATTACAATTTCCACTGTTGGATTGACCAAACAGATAAAGAAGTTAGCCGACGAAAGTCAGCCTTTTAATCTCGCTATTTCTCTGCATGCAGCTTCGGATGAGAAAAGAGATAAGATTATGCCCATCAATAACTCGATGAACCTTGAAGAACTAGAAGAGGCCGTAAAGTATTATCACTCAAAAACAGAGCGACGCTTAACCTACGAGTATCTATTATTTGATGAGTTTAACGACACCAATCAAGATGCACGAAATCTTGCCAAAATTGTAAAGTGGGCACCAAGTAAAATCAACATCATTATGTACAATAATGTTGCCGGTGTGGAGCTGCACCGTGCACGTGAAGAACGTTTGAATAACTTTCTCAAAGAGCTTATCCGTAATGATGTAAGAGCAACAGTGCGCCGGAGTCGTGGTGATGACATCGATGCTGGTTGTGGTCAACTTGCTATCCGCGAAGGCGACCCAAGAGGTAAAACCATCGCTAAAGTTTAGGGAATAAAAAAGGCGTCAGAAAAAGTGTTTAAACTTTTTTCTAACGCCACTCTAAATAAACTTACAAAGTTAATGAGCTTTATTTAATAAGCTTCATTACTCTATCAAATCTAGGAATACCTTTATCGTGTGAATACCAAACGATAACTGCATTTCCGATAATATGATCTTCAGGAACAAAGCCCCAAAAACGACTATCTTCACTATTATCTCTGTTGTCTCCCATCCCGAAATAATAATTTGACTTGATTACATATTTATTCGTTTCAACACCATTGATAAATATTTTCCCATCTTTTTGTTCAAGGGAATTGTGCTCATATCGTTCAATTAGGTCTTTATAGACATACCAATTCTCGTTTGTCAATTCAACTTCTTGTCCTTCAAACGGAATAACAATCTTTGGGAGATGATCTTGGTTTGAGAAAGCTTTAGAAAACGAACCACCACTCTGAACATATCCTTGTGAAACTTGTCCATTTGGTACCATATAAAGCCATAGAGAGTCAACTTCTTGCCAATTCTGTAATTCTTCAGCAGCAATTTCAGACAGATTAACTCGATAAGTATCCTCACCCATATAATCCATGTAGGTATCTCCGTAAACGGGACCTGCACCAGCTGCTTGTAGTTTGGCTTCGCTTAGACGCACTCTGTTTTTCATTCGCAACAAATAATGCCGTTGCAAACCTTCATGAGACTCTTCACGTTGTCCATTAATGTACACCACCTTGCTACGTATTTCTAACGTATCACCAGCGATGGCAACGGCACGCTTAATGTAATTTGTTTTCTGAGAAATCGGTTTTACCTCAAAAGGTACATTGAATACGATAACGTCGTTTCTTTTAATATCTCTAAAACCAGGAATTCTGCCAGAGGGTAATTTTATACCTGGTAAGCACAAACCTGTAAAAGGAACACATAAACCCATTGGGGTTCTCGGACCATAAGTAACATTTGAGACAATCAAGAAGTCTCCAACCATCAAGCTCTTTTCCATTGATGGAGTTGGGATTTTATACGAACCAAATAGTAATGCTCTCAAAATTGCAGCTGCAAAGAAAGCGAAAACTAGGGCATCTACCCATTCTCGAATCCAAGACTTAGCTTTTTTATCGTCCTCTGGATTACTTTTTCTGCGTTTCCAAACGGATTTTTTTTGCTCTTCTTCTGGTGATTTATTCTCTTCCACGTACGTTAATTAATTAAAATTTTATGTGTGATGGTTGCTTCACTTCTTCTTTAGCATATTTACCATTGGCATAACTTACTTTATACCACTGATTTCTTTCTGGCGAGAAGAAGTAATCGACATATTCTTCTGGTTCGGTCTCGGTTACGATTCTTGTAAGCGTTCGTTTCACTTGTGGCATTAAGTCTATATATCTACTTGCACCTACATAAACCAAACCATCTTCAAACGGTCCGTCAAGGTCTAAAACCATCATTGGTACTTCCTCATCAATTATAAACCAGTATTCAAACTGAATAGCTTTACCAGCCCGGTACTCTCCACTTTCAACAATTTCTTCGATTGTTTGTGTTGGCTCACCAAATGCCCCTTGTAAATGAGCTCGGATTTCAATGGCCGGCATTCGGTCTAAACTATTATAGTTAAAACCTTGTCCTGTCCATTTTATCTCTTTAAACGTACTCTGAAATTTCGCTCTCTCAGAAGCTTCTATCTTTACGATACTAGGCTCTTCGAATTGTGCAAAAGTTGTTGTTGAAAGCATCATTAAAATTATTAAAAATAAAAAAAACTGCTTTTTCTGTTCGTTTATCATAATTATCTATCGTCTTCATCCATAGATAGAACTGCGAGAAATGCCTCTTGTGGGATTTCTACTGAGCCTACCTGTTTCATTCGTTTTTTACCTTCTTTCTGCTTTTCAAGAAGCTTACGCTTTCTGGAAATATCACCACCATAACACTTTGCTGTTACATCCTTACGGAGTGCACGCACTGAATCTCTAGCAATAATTTTACTTCCGATGGCGGCTTGAACAGCTACTTCAAATTGTTGACGTGGAATAAGTTCTTTTAACTTAGCACATACCTTTCGCCCTTGAAAATATGCTTTATCACGGTGAGTAATACACGACAAGGCGTCAACAGGTTCCGCATTAAGCAAAATGTCTAAACGTACCAAACTACCTTTTCGGTATTCAATAAATTCATAATCAAGCGAAGCATAACCGCGAGTACCTGATTTCAACTTATCATAGAAATCAAAAACTACCTCTGCCATTGGTAATTCATACACAATTTCTACTCTATTATTCTGCATAAAAGTTTGGTTCAAATATACTCCACGTCGCTCTTGGCAAAGCTTCATGATTGGACCGATATAATCTGCAGGCGTTATGATACTAGCTTTAATGTACGGCTCAAAAATGGTATCTATGTTTCCAACATCAGGCATCTGACTTGGATTATCAACCTTTACTGTAGAACCATCATTAAGTCTTACTTCATACTTTACGTTTGGTACAGTAGTGATAATATCGATGTTGAACTCTCGATCTAATCGCTCTTGCACAATTTCCATGTGAAGTAGTCCAAGAAATCCTGCACGGAAACCAAAGCCCAATGCTTTAGAGGTTTCTGGCTCATAGTTCAACGAAGCATCGTTAAGCTGAAGCTTTTCTAAAGCAGCACGTAGATCTTCAAAATCTTCTGATTGAATAGGGAATATCCCACTAAAAACCATAGACTGAGCTTCTTTATAGCCAGGAATTGGTACAGTTGCACCATTTTTTACGGATGTAATTGTATCACCAACCCGTACATCCTGTAAAGATTTAACGCTCCCAATTACATACCCAACTTCACCAGCTTTTAAATCTTTTGTTGGCTCATTCTCCATTCTTAAATAGCCAACGTCTTCTGCATTATATTGCATACCGTTAGACATGAACTTGAATGCTTCGCCTTTCCTAAGAACACCTTCAACTACTCTTACATAAGCAACAGAACCTCTATAGGTATTAAATACCGAATCAAAAATAAGAGCCCGAAGTGGTTTCTCAATCTCGCGCTTTGGTCCTGGAATACGATCAATAATTGCTTCCAAAAGTTCTGGAACTCCTACGCCAGTTTTACCAGAAACATGTAATATTTCATCGAAATCGCAGCCTAGTAAATCTACAACTTGTTGACCAATACCTTCTGGGTCGGCGCCAGGTAAATCAATTTTGTTGAGTACCGGAATAATTTCCAAACCTTGGTCAATGGCTTGATACAAATTTGATATTGTTTGAGCTTCGATACCTTGCGCTGCATCAACCACTAAGATGGCACCTTCACAAGCTTTGAGTGCGCGCGAAACTTCGTACGCAAAGTCAACGTGGCCTGGTGTATCAATTAAATTGAAATTATATATTTCCCCATTAGGACGTTTATAATCAATTTTAATAGCATGGCTTTTTATAGTGATTCCACGTTCACGCTCCAAGTCCATATCATCTAGGACTTGCGCCTGCATTTCACGTTCACTAATAGTGCCCGTCATCTGTAATAATCTATCCGCAAGGGTAGATTTTCCGTGATCAATATGGGCGATTATGCAAAAATTGCGAATATTATTCATGTAGTATGTATCTGTACGTCTCGTCTTAAGTCTGCAAAGATACAAATAAGGTGGGAGCTACTAAAAATATTGTTTTAGATTTGAAAATGAATTACGCTAATCTTTTATCCACAACTCTCTAATACATTCCCAATAAGGGTTGGAAGTATCTAAAAGTTGCACTTTTTCGTAGAATGGCAATTTTTTTAACTCAATCTCTCTAGAAATGGCTTGTTCTACACTTTCAATTTCTTCTACGTGTACTAGCTTTTTAAGCCCAAAATTCCCTTTAAAGCAGCTTAAACGCATTTCTCGGTGCTTCGCAAGCATCCTATCTAAATCGGTAGTTAGTCCTACATAAAGCATTCTGGATTTATTGCTCAATATGTAGATGTAATATTTATCGTTACTCATAGTCCTTCTTTTTTTTAGTACGACCTGTTCACGAGCAACTCCTTACATAAAAAGTGCAATTAATTTTAATACCCAATTCATTCCGTTCTATATGAATTTGAGAGCGTCTTCGTAGGCATAAAAAAAGCGAGTCTATACTCGCTTTATTTTTGCTGAAACCTAATACTACTTTTCTGGGCTTAGTAGTTCAACATGAAATCTAAAGCTCTCAGATTCCATAGCCATTGTGGTATAAATATCTTTTAGAAGTTCGAACACTACTTCCATATCACCAATTACTGTAGTAGATAGATACCCAACTTCAATGCGGACATCGTATTGAGCTAAATGTTCTAATATCTCTTGAACTTTTTCACGAGGTTCATGCGTAGCAAAAGGTATATACGTTAATTGAGCAATTGTTTTCATAAATGCGAGTTAATTCGGTGTGATAATTTCATTAAAATATAACCATCCCTGAGATGTAGACCAATCACACAATTTGGAAGTTTAATTACAAGCTTCAATTAAAACTCTAACAAAATATATTTTTTTTGAAATTGTACTTTTCTCATCCATAACGAATCCCTATCTTTTCATTCGTGAAAAGCACAACATTACATACTACCTTTCTCCATCATGGTGTTCATCATCCCCATCACGGGCATCATCATTGTGCGCACTAGTCTTACATTTTTCTCTTTTTATAAACTTACTCACAACCATTTTACTTATTGACTCATGAACCGTTCGAAAGATTCTTCGACCTCATTACGCATTGCTATTCAAAAAAGCGGCCGTTTAACCGAAAAAACAGTTGATTTACTACACGGTATTGGCATCGAATTTGATAACTACAAGCGAAACCTAATGGTTAAAACTCGCAACTTTGATGTTGAGTTGCTCCTTCTTCGTGATGACGATATCCCTGAATATGTACAGGACGGCGTTTGTGACTTAGGCTTTGTTGGCGCCAATGAGGTTTACGAAAAAGACGCTGATGTAACTATTTTACGAGGTCTTAATTACGGAAAGTGTAGACTTTCTCTTGCCGCACCAAAAAACGGGTCTATTAAAACTGCTGAAGATTTTGAAGGCAAAACCATTGCTACCAGCTATCCAAATATTACGAAGTCATTTTTCAATGAGAAAAATATTTCTGTAGATATCGTTGAAATTTCTGGCGCTGTTGAGATTACCCCTCAACTTGAAGTTGCTGATGCCATTTCTGATTTAGTATCAACAGGGGGAACTCTTCGCGCAAATGGTTTGCAAGAATTATTTTCTATTCTTGAATCCGAGACAAAGCTGATTCAAACCAATCAAGAGCTATCTCCTGGCAAACAAGATTTAATAGAAAAATTTCTTCTTAGAATTGATGGTTATCAACAAGCAAAGCAGAGTCGTTATATCATGATGAACGCTCCTATTAGCTCTGTAGATAAAATCAGGGAAATTATCCCATCCATGAAAAGCCCAACGGTTATGCCTTTGGCAGAGTCTAATATGGTCGCAATTCATACCGTTATCCCAATTACTAAATTCTGGCCTGTTATGGAAGAACTCAAAGCTGCTGGTGCGTCAGACATCGTAATGCTACCTATTGAAAGCATGATTCTTTAAGCCATGAAAACTTATCTTTTCTCTGAACTTTCTTACGCTGATATCCAGAATTTGGTTAAACGTCCAAAAATGGATTTCACTGCAATTTTTGGAACGGTTCAGCCGATTATCGAAGCGGTTGAGAAGAATGGAGATGATGCCATTCGTACATACACTAAGCAATTTGATGGTGTTGAGTTAGTGGATGTTAGCCTCTCTCCTTCAAATATCGAAGTTAATCTAGCTCCCAACGTAAAGGCTGCTATCGATACGGCGTTTAATAACATCGTTCAATTTCATGAGGCGCAAAGAACAGAGAGATTAGATATTGAAACCATGCCTGGCGTAAAATGCTCGCGTGTGAGCCGGCCGATAGAGCGTGTTGGAATTTATGTACCCGGAGGAACAGCGGTTCTTCCTTCTACGGCAATGATGCTCGCCATTCCTGCAATGTTAGCAGGTTGTACAACTATTGTGTTAGCAACACCTCCAAGAAAAGACGGAAGCATTGCTCCAGAAATTATTTATATCGCTCAGAAAACTGGCGTTCAGAAAATACTTCTAGCTGGTGGTGCACAAGCTGTGGCGGCGATGGCTTTTGGTACAGAATCGATTCCAAAAGTGGATAAAATTCTTGGGCCAGGAAATCAGTTTGTTACAGCTGCAAAGATGATTCTCCAAAATTCGGAAGCTCAGATAAGTATAGATATGCCAGCGGGCCCATCAGAAGTACTAGTTATTGCAGATGGACAAGCAAATCCCGCTTTTGTGGCTGCTGATTTACTTTCTCAGGCGGAACACGGCAAGGATAGCCAAGTAGTATTGCTTGCCACATCAGAGTTTGATATCTCCGAGCTAAATAATGAGCTCAATCAACAACTAAATGAGCTTTCCAGAAAAGAGATTACCGCACAAGCATTAGCAAAAAGCTTTGCCGTAATTGTAGATTCCCTCGAAGAAGCTGCTTCATTTTCAAATGATTATGCTCCAGAACATTTAATAGTAAACATCGCAAATGCAGAGCAGTTTGTAGATCGAATTATTAATGCTGGCTCTATTTTCTTGGGAAATTGGACTCCCGAAAGTGTGGGTGATTATGCATCGGGTACCAATCATACTTTACCAACTTATGGTTATGCGAAAATGTACAGCGGGGTGAATTTATCTTCCTACCAAAAATCTATAACCATACAAACACTCAGTGAAAACGGACTTCGGAATATTGGACCAACCGTTGAGACTCTCGCTGAAGTTGAAGGCTTAGATGCTCATAAAAATGCTGTTAGCATTCGCTTAAAAGAATTAACATAGATTATACATTCACCCAAATGACTAAGAAACTCGATATAGAAAAACTAGTTCGCGATAACATTCGGGACTTAAAACCTTATCGCTCGGCAAGAGACGATTTCGATTCAGGCATTTTGCTGGACGCCAACGAAAACGGACTTGGTGCTCCGTTCCAAAACGATTTAGAATTACACCGCTACCCAATGCCTTATCAGGATGCTTTGCGGGATAAAATTGCGGCATTTCGTTCAATTAATCGCGAACAAGTATTTGTGGGTGTCGGAAGTGATGAAGCAATAGATTTACTCTTTCGAATATTTTGTACACCAGGAAAAGATCGAGTAATCACAAATCCGCCAACGTATGGCATGTATAAAGTTTCTGCCACCATTAATGATGTTGCGGTAGATGAAGTATTGCTCTCTGAAGATTTCCAATTGAGACCAAATGCCATTTTAGAAGCTGTTAAGCCATCTACAAAACTCATTTTTGTATGTTCACCGAATAACCCAACAGCAAATAGCATTAACAATCTCGATATCATATCTGTACTTGAGAATTTTGATGGAATTGTAGTTGTGGATGAAGCTTATATCGACTTTAGTAACCAACAGAGTTTTGCGAGTATCCTAGCTGATTATCCAAACCTTGTGGTGTTACAAACGTTATCTAAGTCGTTTGGTTTAGCAGGAATTCGATTGGGAGTGGCTCTAGCTTCACCTGAGGTGATCGGTTATATGATGAAGGTAAAAGCTCCATATAATGTGAATAAACTCACATCCAAAGCTGCGTTACAAGCGTTTGACAATCTTGATACAATGAATGAGAATGTTCAAACTCTCATCGGAGAACGAGACCTCATGACTAAGAAATTGGAAGCCATACCAGAAGTACTAAAAGTATTTCCTAGCGATGCCAATTTCTTACTCTTCAGAATAAATAACGCCTACGATGTTTACCAAAAGTTAGCAGAAGAAGGGGTAGTTATTCGTTATCGTGGTAACGAGCCTTTTTGTGAAGAGTGCCTACGTTTAACCATTGGAACACCTGAAGAAAACAACGTATTTCTAACGGCATTAAATAAAGTACTCACTGCTTAAATCTGTTTTAAGAAACAACCAATTTTGCCCATTAATTTATATTTCCATGATTATTGAACTTGATATCAACGCCCTAAACGACAAAGATTCAAACTTCCTATTTAGGCAAGGAAGTATAGCCGCATTGCAAAAAATACAGGATGCTGGGCATGATTTTTTTATTTCGGATGGGTCACTAAGTTCAGAACAATTGAACATTCTATCTCAAGAAGAGCTGTTGCCGATATCATCAAGCACAGATTTAGATTATAAAATTGAAGCTGCGCAAGACGAGCTCAATTTGATGAGAGATGGAGATATTGTTTTCTCTTCAGCATCTTTAAAAGAGATTGCTGTATTTCTATCTAAAAATGCACGAATAGCTTCTCTTAAAAGAACCACCAACGAAACAGATATCGCCATTTCGATTAACTTAGATGGCACCGGTAAATCGAATATTGATACAGGGCTCAAGTTCTTCGATCACATGTTAGATCAAATTGCGCGCCATGGTTTGGTAGATTTAGACCTTAGCTGCAAAGGAGACTTAGAAGTTGATGAACACCACACTATCGAGGATGTAGCAATTGCGCTTGGTGAAACCATCACTAACGCATTGGGTAACAAAAAAGGTATCGACCGTTACGGCTTTGTTCTCGCGATGGATGAAGCACAAGCAACAGTAGCAATCGACCTTTCTGGGCGCCCGTATTTGGTATATGATGTCCCGTTAACTAGAGAATATGTTGGTGATTTCCCTACTGAAATGTTAGAGCATTTTTTCTATAGCCTTGCCATAAATTTGAAAGCAACGCTACATATTAGCTGTACTGGGAGTAACGACCATCATAAAATTGAAGCCTCATTTAAAGGTTTTGCGCGAACTTTAAAAGCTGCAGTTGAGCAAAACAATCGCATCAAAAATCAAATCCCTAGTTCAAAAGGTACGCTATAATTATGATTGCAATTATAAAGTATCGCGCCGGGAATACTGCGTCTGTAGCTAATGCGCTTACTCGACTTGGAGTCGATTTCTACTTTGCCGAAACTCCTTCTGAACTCGACAAAGCAACAGGCATCATATTTCCTGGAGTTGGCCATGCTAATTCAGCAATGGAATCTTTGAAAGAACAAGGTGTAGACAAGTGGTTAAAGCAAACTAAAAAACCTGTACTGGGAATTTGTGTTGGTATGCAGCTATTATTCGAATCCTCAACAGAAGGTGATACAAAAGGAATCGGTGTAATTCCTGGAACTCTTCAAAAGTTCTACTCCTCTACCCAAAAAGTACCGCATATGGGCTGGAATACACTTACAGATATTGCTGGCCACCCGCTTACCAAAGGCCTCGACAAAAACTCATACCTTTATTTTGTACATAGCTATTACGCTCCGGTAAACAAATATTCCGTTGCCAGCTGTTCTTATGCTCAAGATTTCATCGCTATTGTAGCTAAAGACAATTTCATGGGAGTTCAATTTCATCCAGAGAAATCTGGTGAAGTTGGTGCGCGCGTTCTACAAAATTTTATTAATGCTGTTTACGAACCTAGCGATACAAAAGCCTTATAGATACTTTGAGTTCAGGCTGATTTTTAGAAACTCTCTAGAATGCACACTCCTCAAGAATTTTATTATTTATATAATAACAAATCTCATGCTTCTGAAGCATTACTAAGATTAAAAGACACTGTTTTAAAGAGCCTTGTTCCTGAATCTATTTCTCTTTTCATTCGTACAAATTGAATGTATTCAAACTTGAAGCTAATTGATAAAGTCAGTAGCATTGAGGCACTTTTAAATTCCAAAAATAGTCATGCAAGTTATCCCCGCCGTTGACCTTTTGAATGGTCAAGCTGTTCGCCTCCTCAAAGGTTCATATGAAGAAGTAACCGTTTATCACCAAAATCCATTAGCCTTGGCAAGCGAATTCAAGCAAGCCGGTTTTAAGCATATTCACATTGTTGATTTAAATGGTGCGAAAGAAGGCAGATTCATAAACCTTTCGCATATTCAGGGCATTATTAAAGAATTAAATATTTCAGTTCAGTCTGGTGGTGGGATACGAACCTACAAAGATGTCCGAGCTTTGATACAAGTTGGTATTTCAAAAATTATTTGTAGCTCAATGGCTGTAAAAAATGAAAAGGACTGGCTAAAAGCACTTTCTAGACATCCCAACGAAATGATTTTGGGTATGGATTTAAAGGGCGGCAAGATAGCTTATGCTGGTTGGTTAGAAACCGCTGATGAAAGTATCGATTCTTTTCTTTCCAGAATGATTGAACACGGTCTTAAAGAAGTACTTTGTACAGATATTTCTAAAGATGGCACTTTATCAGGGCCAAATCTTGAATTATATATTGGACTTAAGAAACGTTTTCCTCAAATTCGATTAATTGCTTCTGGTGGAGTTTCTTGTAAACAAGATCTTATAGATCTAGATGAAGCAGGAATTGATGCTGTTGTGGTTGGTAAAGCATTCTATGAGAATCGCATTACTTTAGAAGAGATGATGGAGATTCACCAAGAAATTTAATTTTATTCAGTGTAAAGAAGCCGAACCGATTAACATCAGTTCGGCTTCTTTTTTAATTCAAGTAAATACGTGTTCCAAAAGTAATCGACTCAAGATAGTTTGCATCATTGTTTACTGGAATATTTCCTTCCAACATTAAGTCTATACCATTCTCTAAGTGAATATCGAAACCAATTGGGATTAGAACTGAATGAATGGTTTCATTTGCAAATAACGGCTGATAATTCACCCCAGAATAAATACTCACGGGTTCAAAGTCTGTACTTAGGTTCAGACCTAGCTTTAATCCCAAATCTCCATAGCTATACAATCCAGTAAGTACTGCTACATCAACATCACTATCTGAGTTTCTATTAATGCCAGTTTCTAGATGCCCACCAAAATACATTTCGTTATCAAAAACACCCAGCTTTAAGTGACCAGTAAGGCCATGTTGAATACCATAAGCTCCGCGCACTACAAACATCATATCGTCTTGGTTAGTGAGAAATACTGGTTGTAAGCCAATGGCTCCCGTTCCTTTTGTTAACGTTTTAGCGTTCGAGAAAAAACCGTCCTGAGCTTTTACTGTTACAGTAGTAACTACTGTAAAACAAATAATTGTAATTAATTGTATGATACGTTTCATCATCTTTCTTTTAGTTAGTTTTCAAAGCTATAAACTGAATATTGGAGGCGAGGTTTCTTTTTCTAATTAATTGCATTTCTGTATTCATTCAATAATTAAGAAGTCGTACCTTTAAGAATGCTTACTAAACGAATCATCCCTTGCCTTGATATTAAAAATGGAAGAACTGTAAAAGGAGTTAACTTTGAAGGACTCCGTGATGCAGGCGATCCCGTTGAATTAGCGCAACGTTATTCCTTAGAAGGCGCGGATGAGCTCGTTTTCTTAGACATTACCGCAACTTTAGAGAAGCGAAAAACCCTCATTGAGCTTGTTCAAAGTGTTTCTAAGCAAATCAACATTCCATTTACTGTTGGCGGCGGTATTAAATCTGTAGATGAAATTGAAGCTTTGCTAAAAGCAGGTGCCGATAAAGTTTCTTTAAATAGTAGCATTGTCTATAATCCAGACCTCATAAACCAAGCTTCCCTAGCATTTGGTGCTCAAGCTATTGTTGCTGCCGTTGATGCCAAACAAGTTTCCGAAGATAAATGGAATGTGTTTGTGAAAGGTGGAACGGAAGATACAGGGCTCGATGCAATCGCCTGGATGCAAGAGGTGGAACAACGAGGTGCTGGAGAAATTCTACTAACAAGCATGGATAAAGACGGCACCAAATCGGGATTTGATATCAATCTCCTTTCTAAAGTGAACGCACTTGTAAGCATCCCTGTTATTGCGAGCGGTGGAGCTGGTTCTATTCAACATTGTATTGACGCCGTGAAATTGGCCAACGTTGATGCAGTTTTAGCAGCCAGTATTTTCCACTTCAAAGAAATTGAAATTGACGACCTAAAAGTAGAAATGAGAGAGACTGGCATACCTGTCCGGTTAAATTCCCCCGTTTAACTCTCATTTTCCATATTTTTACTATTTTATTTATTTAGTCATTTTTCGAAAAATGACTAAATAAATAAACCTTACAAAACCATTACGAAAGCGCTTTTCCAAATTCAGTTTTCGAGATTGTCATATAAGCTTTTTTAGAAAAACGCTTATATAACCCAATATTACCTAATTTAATTAACCAGCTTACTTATTAGACTATTTCTATAAGTTGACAAAGGCATGAAAAGTTGCTTTTTTGTTGGTTCAAAAGACTCTGTAAACAGTTAGTGAGATAAGCAATGAACCGAAAAAAATTAAGATACACCCCTGAAGAAAGTTCGGCTTGTGGCGTAGGATTTATAACTAGCCGAAATCGTGAATATAGCCACCACCACTTGCAAGAAGGAATCCATGCGCTAAAGTGTGTTGAGCATCGTGGAGCTTGTGCTGCGGATGGCATTACTGGGGATGGTGCAGGTATTATGACCGACATCCCTTTTGACATGCTCGGATTCGAGAAAGACACAGTAGCTGTGGCTACTCTTTTCTTATCACAAAATACAGTCAAGAAAAATTCGTCACTAAAGGTATTTGAAGAAACATTCGCATTCTTAGGTTTGGAAGTGATCGATTATAGAGACGTGCCAATCAACATAGACGCTCTTGGCCCGGATGCTAAAGAATCAGTCCCTATTATAAAGCAAGCCATTATTCAAAGACCAGACAGATGCAAAACCAATCTTTCTTTTGATAAACGCCTTTACGCAGCTAAGCAACTTACCAAGACAAAGCTTTCAGAGCGCTCTTTAGAAGACGGTCTATTTTTCACTTCTTTATCCGCACAGACCATTGTTTACAAAGCACTGTCTCAGGCAAATGCGTTAGATCAGTTTTATCTGGATTTACAAAACCCTGCGTATACAACTCGTTTCTGTTTATTTCACCGCCGATTTAGCACAAACACTCGTACTTCTTGGGACAAAGTTCAGCCCTTCCGTTTGATTGGCCATAATGGTGAAATTAACACTATTGCAGGAAACCGTTCTTGGGCAAAATCTCGTGAAAAAATGTTAGGTGTTGAGCGCAACGAAATTCTAACTCGTGAAGGAATCAGTGATTCTGGAAGTTTGAATGAAATGGTAGAGGCTTTGCGCTACCGTAGCAGTATCCCAAATGTAGAAGATATTTTAGCCATCATGATGCCTCCTGCATCAGAAAGTAACGATTTTTACAAATTCTGGAGCCGAGCGATGGAACCTTGGGATGGTCCGGCTTTCATCTCGTACGCTAACGGGTACACTATTGGTGCTCGCTTAGACAGAAACGGCTTTCGTCCATGTCGTTGGGTTCGCACTAAAGATCACTTCTACCTCTCTTCCGAAGCTGGTACTTTTCATATTGATGAAAGTGAAATTGAAGGAAAAGGAACGCTTTATGCTGGTCGTGGCGTAACTGTAGATCTTTATAGTGGCGACGTTCTTTTTAGAGATCCAAGCCATTCAAAAGAAAATCACGATGCTAGTTTCGATGCGCGTGTTCGCCCAATTCCTGAACATGTTGAAGATATCAGTGAGCGTTTTGGTGATAAACTACCACTATTCTCTTACACTGACGAAGAGCTCTCGAAGGTAATTTACCCGATGGCCGAAACTGGAAAGGAAGCTATTGGGTCTATGGGAGACACTGCCCGTTTGGCTGTTCTTTCTACTGAACCACGCTCTTTTTTCGATTTTTTCTACCAAAACTTCTCTCAAGTAACCAACCCGCCATTAGATTATATTCGCGAAAAAGTAGTTACCGATTTAACAGTATTTCTTGGTAAGAAACCAAATATTCTAGAGCCAAAAGAACTTATACCTACAGCTCCAGCTTTTGAGTTAAAGAGTCCATTTTTGAGTTTAACTCAAATGAAATACATTCGCTCTTTAATAGACCACAGAGCTCCAAGCGACCGTGTTGTTCCTTACGAAATAGCAACTACTTTCAAGCGTACTCATGGCGTTGTGGGTTTTAAAGCACGCATCAAAGCAATTGGCGAAGAAGCGATTGAAGCTGTAAAAAGAGGTCATACTATCATTATTCTTAGTGATAGAACTATAAGCTACGATTATCCTGCCATTCCGTCTCTTTTAATTCTGCGTAGAGTTGTAAACGCACTTAACGACGAAGGGCTAAAGCTAAATGCCTCTGTAATTATTGATTCTGGCGAAGTTAAAAGCACGCATCATGCATCAGCGTTAATTGGCTTTGGCGCTCAAGCCGTTTGTCCATATCTAGCTCTCGATATTGCTAGAAATAATGAAGCTAGACCTCTTAAGAATATTGACGCCGACACGAAAGAACGAAATCTACTGTATGCTTTCGATACTGGCCTGTTGAAAATTATGGCTAAATCTGGAATTTCTGTTGTTCGCAGTTACCAGAGCGCAAAACTATACTCAGCATTAGGGTTGGGACCTAAAGTAATTGAAGAATATTTCCCAGGCATTCAAAGCCCAATTGGCGGCCTCGAAATTGACCAAATAGCAGAGAAAGTACTAGAACGCACCCAACTACTGCTTGATGCAGACCTAAGCGCTCTAAAGCCAATTAAGAGCTACCAGTACAAAGAGCATACACGTGGCACCATGGGCGAGAAACATTCCATGACGAACACCCGCTCTAAAATTATTCATGACCTTGTAAGAGACAAAGAGTTAGACCTCACCGACATGAGTTTGTTCGATGAGTTTTTAAAGCAAGGCATGGACGACGAGCCAGTAACACTTCGCCATCTTTTCAATCCTAAGAAAGCTGAAGAGACATTACCGCTCGAAAAAGTAAACCCAGTTTCGCATATACTCAAAACTTTCGGATCAGGAGCGATGTCATTTGGTGCAATTAGTGCCGAGTCGCAACGGGATATCTTCCTAGCCATGAAAGAAATTGGCGGGCGATGCAACAGTGGTGAAGGTGGCGAAAATCCATTTTATTTCACAGAAGGCGTTTCTGCTTCTGTAAAACAGATTGCTTCTGGACGCTTTGGAGTTACAGCTGAGTATCTTGTTGCTGGTGAAGAAATCCAGATAAAAGTGTGCCAAGGTGCAAAACCTGGAGAAGGTGGCCAGCTGATGGGGCTAAAAGTGAATGAAGATATTGCCAAAGCTCGTTATGCTACGCCAGGCTTCGATCTGATTTCACCGCCACCATTGCATGATATTTATAGCATCGAAGATTTAAAGCAATTAATCAACGATCTAAAGCAACTGCATCCAAATGGAAAAGTTAGTGTGAAGTTAGTAGCTGGTGCAAACATCGGAACCATTGCCGTTGGAGTAGCCAAAGCTGGAGCCGATACTATTCAAGTTTCAGGTGGCGAAGGTGGAACTGGTGCTGCATCATTAAGTTCTATGAAGCATGCTGGTTTACCTTGGGAAATTGGTTTGCTAGAAGTTCATCAATCTCTTGTTGAAAACAGTTTGCGCGATCATGTAATTCTAAGAACCGATGGTGGACTTTCTTCAGGGAAGGACATTGTTCTTGCTGCCATCCTTGGTGCTGAAGAATTCGATTTCGGTAAACTTCTTCTTATTGCAGAAGGTTGTGTAATGGCTCGTATTTGTGAGAAGAATACTTGCCCAACAGGTATCGCTACTCACGACCCAAAGTTTAAAGCAAAATATAAAGGCCACAAAGATCATGTGGTAGATACACTTAAGTATTTAGCTGAAGATGTACGCCGTGTTTTAGCAAGTATGGGAGAAACTAACTTGCAAGCTATTATTGGAAAGTCTGAATTACTTTCCATTAACGGGCAACACTTGGATTTAATTAACGAACTGAATCTAGATTTAAGTTTCTTTATGGACGCACCTGCTTACCATAAAGCAGAAAGTCTTCCTGGCCTTTCAGAACCAATTAGTCCACTTAATGCTCAAATAGTTAAAGACCTTGAAGCAGACATTGCCAAAGACGTTGACATAGAGCGAGAGTTCGATATTATTAATACGGACCGCTCAGCGCTAGCAACACTGTTCGGTAAATTAGCTGATAATGTGAGTAAAGTTCGTCTTGCTAAAATTAAAGGCGAACAAACTGATGCCAAAGCTTATTCTAAAACCATCAGTCTTACTTTTAAAGGCAGTGCTGGGCAAAGCTTTGGGGTTTTCCAAACAGAAGGTGTGAACTTACGCTTGATTGGTGAAGCGAATGATTCAGTATGTAAATCAATGTCGGGTGGAAAAACAGTTATTATTCCATCTCCAAAAGCGACATATAAGCCGGAAGACAACGCCATTATTGGTAACTGCGCTCTTTATGGAGCTACAAACGGTAAGTTTTACGTATACGGACAAGCAGGCGATCGCTTTGCAGTTCGTAATAGTGGTGCAACAGCAGTTGTTGAGGGTACTGGCTTGCACGCTTGTGAATACATGACCAACGGTACTGTTGTTGTTCTAGGAGAAACCTCGAACAATATTGGTGCAGGAATGACTGGCGGCGAACTGTTCTTGTTTGAAGACCCAGGTACAAAAGTAAACAAAGATTACATAAGCAAAGTAGCGCTGACGGAACACGATTTCACAAAACTACACGCTATTCTTCTTGATTACGAGAAAGAAACTGGTTCTAACAAAGCCAAATACATTCTATCAGATTGGGAGCAGGCTAAGGATCAATTCCACAAATTTATGCCCATTTCTATGATTACAATAGGTGAAAATGATTCTGAAGAGTCGCCTATTGAGGATAAAAAAGACAAAGCATAATAGCTTATTTAAAGGGAATGTTAATTTTAGGGTAACCGTTGTATGGGTGCCCTAAAATTAAGACCTTTAGACTCACTTACCTAAAACCTGAAATGTTGCATGCAGGATTATAAAAAATTGACCAAAACAGACTTCAAGTTTCTTAAAGAACTAGAAGAATTACTTTACGAACGCAAAGACACGATGCCTGCGGGTTCATACACTACTTCAATGTTCAAAAAAGGGTTGGATAAAATCGCCCAAAAAGTTGGCGAAGAAGCGGTTGAAACCGTGATTGCTTCCAAGAATGATAACGACAAAGAGACTATTGCTGAATCAGCTGACTTGCTTTTCCATTTGATGCTGTTACTTGCCGAAAAACAAATTCCTCTACACGATGTAGTTAAAACTCTCCGCAAACGCCACGACAAAGGCAATCATAAGCATATTGGAGAGTAATACTTTCTGAGTGTTACCCGATAATCCTTTTATTAAAGCGTATGAATTAAACATGGTTTAGGTTTATACGCTTTTTTCTTATCTATTCTTTGTAAGAGAGCTGTCTGTAAAGTTATTGCTGGTAATAATTTAACTCACCTACTTCAGATTAGTTAGCACGCGTACTCGTTTTTTTAACAGCTACTTTATAGAGCCATACCATAAATACTACAGCCATACCTGCACCTAAAATCTCAGCAATCCAGCCATATTCAGCAGGTAATATTCGAAGTGCTTCGGTGCTTTCTAAGATTGCAAATGGTACAGCAAGAACTATTCCGATGAGTGCCTCGCCTGTTATCAAACCAGAGGAAAATAGTAATCCTCTTTGTCCAGCTTCTTCTACTTCTTGCCCTGCGTCTTTGCCCGTTCTATCCGCACGGTTACGAACTGCACGAGCTGATGCCCAAGCAATCATTCCACCAATAAAAATTGGAACGGCTAATTCAATTGGTAAATAAATACCTACCGCCACAGCCAAAACTGGTGCTCTGAAATTGCTTTTCTTACTTTTAAGAATTTGGTCAATCACGATATTAATTACGGCAACAATTCCTCCAATAATAATCATCGTCCATTCTAGATTTCTGGAGAACACCCCTTCCGCAACGGCCTGCATTAATGTAGCTTGGGGAGCAGTTAGCATTTCATCAGGGTTCATACCTTCTCTTGGCATTATTCCACCCAAACCGTATGCATTAAACAATAAACTTAAAATAGGCGCAATCACTAAACCTGCGGCAACAACCCCTACAATTTGCATGATTTGCTGTTTATACGGTGTTGATCCTACAATTTGACCTGCTTTTAAATCCTGTAAATTATCGCCTGCAAGTGCTGCGGCACAGGCAACCATTGCACCTATTATTATCGCAGCCGCAGCGGCTGTTGTGGCTTTTGCAGTATCCGTGGCAAAATCAACTTGGCTACCCAAAATTGCAAGAAGTAACAATGAGGAAGCAAGAACAGTGGCAATAGTTACCCCAGAAATAGGATTGTTTGAAGAACCTACAAGTCCCGCCATATATCCCGCAACTGAGGAAAACAGAAACCCAGCAAAGAGTGAAAAAATAACTCCAAAAGTCATCGCGGTCCAATAGGCTCCACTACTTACATTCAAATGCTCGATATCAATCACATACGTAAATACCAAAAAGATTGGAACTGCTAAGCCCAAGATACTCCAGAGTACAATATTAATCGGAGTGTCTCTTTCAGTTCTTGGTACGTTCGCAGAACCAGAGTTTTTTAACTCCTTCACAGCTGCCATACTCGATTTTATTCCATCAACAAGTGGCTTAGCTAATGATATTAACGCCCAAATACCTCCAACAACCATTGCTCCCACACCTAAGTATCTAATCTTGGCGCTCCAAATAGCAAAAGCGGCATCATAGCCAGAAGCACCATCAACGATAGATGCCACTTCTGCTGGACTTGCCAATGCCATAAATAATGGAATACCAAACACCCAAGAAATTACACCACCTGCAAAAATTAGAACTGCGATATTTAGGCCAACTATATATCCAACGGCAAGAAGTGCCACGGATAGATCGGCGCCCATCCCAAAAATCGACTTTCCTGCTTTTACAGAACCACCAACGGAACCTGCAAATATCTTTAATCCTGTTTGGCCAAGTTTAAACAATGCAGCAGCTACACCAGCTTGAGCAATAGCCTTAATACCATCTCCACCTTTTGTACCTGCTTTTAGAACTTCACCTGTTGCAACACCTTCTGGAAACTGAAGATCACTTTCTACAATCAAAGCTCGGCGAAGTGGAATCGTAAATAATACACCCAAAATACCACCAAACACACAGATTGCTGCCGTTTGCATAAAAGGAAAGTCGAGCCAGTATTTGAGAAGAATTAGTGCTGGAAGTGTAAAAATAGCACCCGCCGCTAACGACTCTCCTGCTGAAGCTGCCGTTTGAACAATATTATTCTCTAGGATATTAGAGTTCTTGAATAGCCTCAATACCGCCATCGATATTACTGCAGCTGGAATTGAAGCAGAAACAGTCATTCCTACTTTTAAACCCAGATAGGCATTTGCACCAGCCAGAATAGCTGATAACACAAAACCCAAAATTACTGCTTTTACCGTTATTTGTGGCAAATCGTCTTCAGGTGAGACGAACGGAGTAAACTTTTTTGACATGACTTATTTATAAATTATAGTAAAAGTTTAAGATGGGATAGAATGCATCTTTTTACAAGCTTAGAATATAGTTCTAAAGCTACCATTTTGTAAAAATTAGTTCTTTATGTCAGTTTCCTGAGATTAAATATCTTTATTGAAAGATTCAATACTATGAAGAACATGTCAATTACAGACATGGCAAAGACTCGTAATTTCGATTACCTTAGAATTTCAAAATTATGTTTAACAAACTTCGACTATAGAATATGAGTATCACTGTAAATTGGCTTAAGAAAGACTTCCATATGGAAGCAGGAAACGAAGAAGGCGGAAAAATACGCATCGATGGTAACACTATAATTGGCGGCCTTGAAGGCGGAATTAGCCCGATGCAGCTTTTACTTGCAGGCATTGGTGGTTGTAGCGCTATTGACGTAATTTCGATTCTAGAGAAGCAAAAGCAAGAACTCACTGACTTAAAAGTAGAAGTTGATGGTGATAAGCAAAGTACTGATGTAGGATATTCTGAGTTTAAAACTATTCATATGCATTTTACACTTTCTGGAAATCTAGATCCAAAGAAAGTTGAACGTGCTCTAAATCTCTCAATCACTAAATATTGTTCTGTTTCAAAAGCTTTAGAGAAAGGCTCTGAAATTAGCTACGATTACGAAATTGTTTAATACGTAGTATTCAAACTTCAGATTAAAAGAGTTCAACTACTTAATCTCTTTTAATCTGAAAGCTATAATTCCATTTTTTGGCTTATGGTCTAGCATTCGTTATGTTATTGATAAATAAATTTCAACAAATCAAATACTTAACTATGGCTAAATGCGAATTATACAAAGATGTTAAAAGCGAATGGCGATGGCGACGTGTTTCAAAAGACGGCGCAATTGAAGCTCATTCAACCCAAGGTTTTGAAACTGAAGAAGACGCAAAAAAAGATGGGAAAGATTGTAACGAATGTAGTAGCTACCAAAAGAAATTTTACTAATTCTTTTAATAGATAAACTGTTCCATCCTTGCCAATACCCTGATTACAGTTTTATGTATTTAGGGATTAGTCTTTTTCTAGTTTCTCGTCTAGGGTTAGCACTGCATTCAAGATAAGTTGTACTGATTTCTTGTAGAACTCATGAGGAATAGTTTCGAACTCATCGGTTGCCTTGTGATAATGTTCATGGTCTTCTACTCCAAAGTATACAAATGGAATTCCTTTTTGATGAAAAGGGCCATGATCTGAGGCGGAAGTCCAATCATCGTGACCTAAATCTGGTGTATCGTGACCAAATAGTAGATTTAGATCGCCCGTTTCAACCGTTTCTAGAATAGGTTTTAGAAATGGATAGTGATGAGTTCCGGCAGCATAAATTTCGTTCTTATCATTTTGGGAAATCATGTCCATATTCACATTAAGTACTACTTTCTGAAGAAATACGGAATCCTCAACAAAAGCTCTAGCGCCTCTAAGTCCACCTTCTTCTGCATCAAAGGTTGCAAAAACTAAGGTATGTTTGGGTGTTAGACCTTGGCTAAAATAATCAGCTATTGCTAACACACCCGCCGTACCTGAAGCATCATCGTCTGCCCCGTTATAAATCAAGCTGTCTCTCACCCCTAAATGATCATAATGAGCACTGATTACTATCACGGAATCAGATTTACCAGGTATCGTTGCTAAAACATTATTTCCCTGGACTTCTGCTCCACTTCTTCTCTTAAATGAAAACGGGTGAGAGTAATTACCTCCAAAAGGTGCAACGCCGATTTCTTCAAACCTACTTATTATATAAGCTCGAGCTTTTGCATTCCCCTCTGTTCCTACCAATCGCCCTTCCATTTCATCCGAGGAAATTATTTTTAAGTCCGTAATAAGTTGATCTGTGTTAAGCTTTGGTTCAGGTTTTGGCTCGGTACACGCCAAAGCTAACATAGAAATAAATAGAATCGGTAGGAATTTCTTCATGGGATTAGGTTTATGATATTTATATTCAAAGTACAAAGTCGTCTCTGTTCACTCAATAGCGAATTTCGCTTTTTACGGCAATTCAGCCTAAAGAAAAAGCCTCACACTAAAAAAGTGCGAGGCTTTAAAATAATAAATTGTTAAAACTAAATAGCTAGTTAAACAATTTTAGTAATTAAGTCAGCAGTTCTCATAGAGTAACCTGCTTCGTTATCATACCAACCAATTACTTTAACAAGTTTTCCGTCAACTTTAGTAAGCTGGCAGTCATAAATATTTGAATGTGGGTTTCCAACAATATCAGTAGAAACTAATTCAATATCAGCATACTCAAGAATGCCTTTTAATGGGCCATCAGCGGCAGCTTTAAAAGCAGCATTTACTTCATCTAACGTTGTTTCTTTTTTCACTTCGCAAACAAAGTCAGTTAAAGAACCAGTTGGAACTGGAACACGAACTGCACCACCGTCTAGTTTTCCGTTAAGATGTGGTAATACCAAACCAACCGCTTTTGCAGCACCTGTAGATGTTGGGATAATGTTGATTGCCGCAGAACGAGCTCTGCGTAAATCTTTATGTGGAGCATCTAATATTTTCTGGTCGCCAGTATAAGCATGAATAGTAGTCATAAATCCTTTTACTACACCGAATGCGTCATCTAACACTTTTACCATTGGCGCCAAGCAGTTAGTTGTACAACTAGCGTTAGAGTAAATAGAAATTGATGGGTCAATTTCACTGTCGTTCACACCAAGCACAACTGTTTTCACATCGCCTTTAGCTGGTGCAGAAATAATTACTTTTTTAGCGCCTGCAGTTAGATGCTTACCAGCGCTTTCTTTATCCACAAAAAAGCCTGTAGACTCGATAACTACATCTACTCCTAGCTCGCCCCAGTTTAGGTTTGCTGGATCACGCTCAGCGGTAACTTTGAAGCTCATACCATCAATACTAATAACATCACCATCAACGCTTACGTTACCAGCAAAGGTACCTTGCGAAGAATCGTATTTAAAAAGATGGGCGAGAGTTTTTGTATCGGTTAAATCATTTACACCAACGATATCAATTTGGTCACTGTATTTTGAGAGTATAGCACGAGTAACCATACGGCCAATACGACCAAATCCGTTAATTCCGACTTTAATTTTTGACATATCAAATCCTATTTATGTAATTATTGATTGATTTCAGTTACATGGATTGAAATGAAACCAACAAAGATTAAGTTCTTATGAAGAACCTAAAATTACCATTAGTCGTGCCCATTTTCAAAGATTTTCGTAAGGTTTAATTTGTCTTATTTTAGCTTTTAATTGGGAGCGCTTTTTTGACTACATTATCAACGTAATTTTTCAAGTGAGATTAAAAATAATTTTAGCAACATCGACTTGAGCTTCAATTATATGGCTTATAACTCATTTTATTTTGAAGAAAGTTTATTTATTTGAAAAAAAGTTCGATAACAGAATTTCGGTTGACAGCACAAAAGCCTCTTTTCATCGAGAATTGAGGCTTTTTTTATTTACTTTAATTTAGACTAACTAATTTAAAAAGATGGCCAAAACACATTACTCTGAAGAAGATGTTAAAGAGATTATCCGTAAAGCGGCAGAAATGCAGCAACAAACTAGTCAAAGTTCCGAATTGGAAAAAGGCTTATCAATGGACGATCTTTTGGAAATTGGTGGCGACTTAGGATTAGACCTTGGTCATATTAAAACAGCAGCCATTGAGTATTCAAATCAAAATGTAGAACGATACAGTGGTTTAAATGATACACATATCTTTGAAGAGCGAGAGTTTGAAGCTCATGCAAACGAAGATGTAATCTGGGATGAAGTGGTCGCAGAGTTAACTCATCATTTTGGCGTTGATATGTATGGAAAGTCTAAAGAAAATGCACCGAAAAAAGAATGGACACACACAAGTATGTCTGGTATTGCCACCGTTGTAACTCTTTCAAAACGCAGCTCACGTGCTAAACTTCGAGTTTCACAGCGTGTTGGATTAGGGAGCCCTCTCACCGAAGGTGTAACATATGGTGGTTTTGTAGCGCTTATACTCTTTGGTGTGTTAAGCGCAGCATTAAATCCATCTCTTATAGAAAGTATAGCTACTGGATCTGCACTTTGGGCACTTTCTTCTGTACTAGTTTATAGTTTAGACGTGGCATGGCGTAAAAGAAAACTCCAAAACCTCAAAACGTTAGTCGATAAAATAATCTCAATAATTCCTTCAGATTATGAAGAAGTGAACTCAAAACCCGCCACAAGAAAAAAGGGTAAGTCAATCGAAATTGAAATTCCATCTGAAGAAACAATTGAGAGTAATAATATCAGTTCTACTTTGAAGAACGATCTTAAAAGCTGATAACTAGTCTAAATCTACTTCGTCAGGCGCTTCTTCATCTGATACCAAATCGTCGACATCAGCGGAATCATCGATTTCGTTTTCATCATCATCGTCTTCATCTACTACAACAGGTGCGGGTTTTTCTTTTGGAGCTTTAACCTCAGGTATTGCGCCAGCGCGTTGCAAAATAATTGCGATATCATCATTCTCATTTTCTGTAGCAATCATCATGGCAGTATCCCCATTTTTGTCGCGTTTTTTCACATCTGCACCACTTGCAATCAGATGTTTTACTACCAAATGATGTCCATTTTTCGCGGCTAGCATTATTGCGGTATGCCCCCAACGTTGTTCAGCATCAACATCGGCACCTTTCTCGATAAGTAATTTTACAGCATCCAAGTTTCCAATACGCGCGGCAACTATTAGAGCTATATCTCCAATCTCAATTCCTTTATCAAAAAAGTATTTCATCATCTCAATATTGCCATTTTCGGCAGCTTTATTAAGAGCGGTACCACCCATTTTGGTAGCCAAGTTGAGATGTGCACCCGCCTCAACTAAAAGCTTTACAATAGCGAAATGATTTTTTTCGGTTGCTAGAATTAATGCAGAAGCTCCACTTGAATTTACTTCATTAACATCTGCTTTTGCGCTGATCATTTTCTTTACGGTTTCTAGATCACCGTTTTTGGCAGCTAATAAAAATTCGGACTTTTCCATGTTTATATCTTGTTCTTCAACTTTGCGTGATGATAAAAAACACTACGTTTAACTCAAATTAAATCTTTGTTAGAAAGTGAGTTTTTTCAATTTAGAAAACCTTCAATTTCATGTCCACGTGTGTATTCCGAACCTGTTACTCTTTTCTTTCCTGGCAACTGAATTTCCAGTAGTTCTACACTTCCATCATTACAACCCACAAATAAGCTGTTTTCTTTAACCGAAAGCTCACCGACTTTAAGGCGAATATGAGGTGCTTTCTGCGCTTTATAGATATTCACTTTCTTATCCCCCCACATAGCCCAAGCGGTTGGAAATGGGCTCAATCCACGGATTTTATTATGAACTTGCTGCGCACTCTTACTGAAATCAAGATGTGTATTTTCTTTAAACAATTTTGGCGCTGGGCTAGCTAGGCTGTCTTCCTGCGTTTTGAGATCGAAATTTTTATTTCCAATAAGAGTCACCGCTTTCTCAAGTTGAATACTCCCTTCAACCATTAAACGCTCGTATAAATCACCAGTGGTTTCACTTTCTCCTATCTCCATTCTTTTTTGAAGGAGAATATTTCCTGTATCTACTTTTTCATCCAGAAAGAAAATTGTACAACCTGTCTCTTGCTCGCCATTTATAATAGCCCAGTGAATGGGTGCTGCACCGCGATATTTAGGAAGCAACGATGCGTGTAAATTTATAGAACCTATCTTGGGAATTTGTAATACGTTTTTTGGCAACACTCTAAAAGCTACAACCACAAAGAGATCAGCATTAAGAGCTCGTAGCTTAGATTCAAACTCTTCTGATTTTAAATCCTCAACTTCAATTACGGGTAAGCCTAACTCAATTGCTTTAGCCTTTATTGGTGTTGGCGCAGTTTCTGAGCCTCGTCCACGCCTCTTATCGATATTGCTTACCACTGCAAGAATGGTATGTTCAGAATTGTAGAGCTTTTCAAGGCTTGGAATCGCAAACTCTGGCGAACCCATAAAAACAATATTCATCGAGTATCCTATTTAAAAAGAGATTATTTTTTTGGAACAGTTTGGTACTCAACTTCAGTGATACCACTTTCAATATCTTCCAAATCTTTTTTGTGCATACGCTTTCTAAAAGCACTTAGGTAATCGATGAATAAAACTCCTTCTAGATGGTCATATTCATGCTGAATAATCCTAGATATCCAGCCTCCAATTTCAACCTCACACTCTTCAAAATCCTCATCCAAAAACTGAACTACAATCGTTTCTGGGCGAAACACTTTATCTCTTACATTGGGGATACTTAAACAGCCTTCATCAAGTGGAACTTTCTTCCCTTTTTTTTCAATAATTACAGGATTTATAAACGCCATTGCTGGAAACTCTTCCTCATCGTCTTCTTGCATAGCTTCGCCATCAATAACAAAAAGGCGAAGTGACTTTCCAACCTGTGGAGCGGCAAGACCAACACCATCAGAGTTATACATGGTCTCAAACATATCCTCAATGAGCTGCTTGAGTTCGTCGTTAAACTCAGTTATAGGTAAAGCTTTTTCCCTTAAAATGGGGTCATTATAGGTTACAATAGGTAAAATCGACATGTACAAAAAGTTAATACGTTGCGTCTAGATAGTTCTGTAAGATAATAGCTGCGGCAATTCTATCCACGCGTTCTTTTTGTCTTCTTTTCTTTTTTGGAATTCCAATATCAATCATCATACCCTTGGCCTTATTAGAAGTATAACGCTCATCTATTTTTGCGATAGGAATATCTGGAAACTCTTTGGTTAGCCTGGCAATAAATCGGGTTACCATTTTAGTAGCTGAACCTTCTTCGCCATTGGTTGTGAGTGGCCAACCGATGATAATCTTCTCAACTGGGTACTCTTTCGTGATTTGCTCTATCTTAGACAGAACGTCATCAGGTGAAAAAGTACCCACAGGAGAAGCAATAGTTTGTAATAAATCGGTTTGAGCAAGCCCTATTCTTTTAGTGCCTACATCAATACCAATTAATCGTGCATAATTTTGCACTACAACTTTATTTTTTTAAATCTTCTAAAGGCTGACGAAGAAACTCTTTTAACAGCTTACTAGGCTTGAAATGAGTTTTACGGTGCGCAGGCACGTAAATTACTTCGTTAGTTTTAGGGTTTCTCGCTTTTGGCTTAGCTTTGGTTTTTTTAACCTCAAACACGCCAAAATCACGAATTTCGATTCTACACTCGGTGTCTGCCGATAGCATGATTTCTCTTAAAGCAACGATAACTGAATCTACCCAAGGTTCAGCTTTAATCATTGGCTCATCCATAGCTTCAGCTACACGACGTACTACATCACGTTTTGTATAAGTCATTATGATATTGATATTGTTTATCTTAAATGTTGAGTTTTTCTCAACTGTCCTTCCTGATTATTTCTCGACTCTATTATTATTTCCTTAAGCTATAAAGTAAAGCGAATATTAATCATTGGACGGAATATAAATACATCTCAACACTCTCGAAAATAAAGATTGTTAAATTTCGATTTATTCGTATCGAATCACGCTTTTAACGCCCTCTACACGTTCTAAGCGCTTCATTATTTTAGCCAAATGGCTTAAACCATCAACATATAAAGAGATAATACCTTCAAACATGCCGCTATCACTATTCACATTTATGCTTTTCATGTTGGTTGAGAGCGATTTCGATAGAACATCAGTAAGGTCATTAATTAAGCCTACACGATCCTCTCCGATAACTTTAACAGCTCCCAAGAATTTATTATCGATATTCTTAGCCCAATTTACATCAACAATACGTTCACTTTCAGTTTCAATGAGATGTTTAGCATTATTACACATAGATCGATGTATCTTGATATCCCCATTTCTACTTATAAAACCAAGCACATCATCCCCAGGAATAGGATTGCAACAGTTTGCATACGCATATTTCACATTACTCAGTTCACCATTTATAATTAACGACTGTCCATCACCTAACGCACGTGCTGCCGCAAAATAGTGCTCCTGAATCTCATTTTCTTTAGAAGGAGTCCCTTCAGCATGTTCCTCTTCTAAACGGCCTGTACTTTTATACTTTTTAACCTCCCTGAATAGTTTATTCACATCGAATGACCCTAAGCCAATCTCAAAGAATAATCCTTGTGTGGTCTCGAACTTAAATTTTTTAGCAAAAGGAGTAAGTTCTTGATCTGAGATTTCAACTTTCCCTTTTTCAGCACGTTTGATCCAAATTTCTCGACCTTCGTCCGATACTTTTCTTTGCTTCTGCTTTATAAACTGTCGAATACGAGATTTAGCTTTATGAGTAACTACATCGTCAATCCAGTCAACATTTAAATTAATTTTGCTTCCTGTAATTACCTCAACTTGATCTCCATTTGATAGCTTGTGCCTAAGAGGAACCATCCTTCCGTTTACTTTAGCAGAAAGGGCTCTTTCACCAATCTCGCTGTGAATATCAAAAGCAAAATCGATAGGTGTAGCACCACTTGGTAGTGTTTTTAGCTCGCCTTTTGGAGTGAACACATAAATTTCGTCGTGGTAAAGGTTGAGTTGAAAATCTTTAACAAAATCTGTTGCAGCATCTGGTCTGGGGTTATCAAGTACATCACGTACCCAGCTTACAAATCGATCCAGATTTTTAGCGCCCATATGCTCGCCTTCTTTATACTTCCAATGCGCCGCTAAACCTTTTTCGGCAACGTCATCCATTCTACGAGTGCGAATTTGAACTTCAACTTTTTTACCTCTATTTGTAATTACCGTAGTGTGTAGCGATTGGTAACCGTTTGCTTTTGGCACCGATATAAAGTCTCTAAATCTCTCCGGAATTGGAGTGTACCAATCTGTTATAATTGAATACACTCTCCAGCAATCTTCTTTGGCATGTGGGTCTTCTAGTATAATACGTATGGCAAAAAGGTCATACACTTCTTCAAAAGGCTTTTGTTGCCGCTGCATTTTCTTATAAATAGAATAAATATGCTTTGGACGGCCTTTAATCTCAAAATTGAATTCCAATCCACGAAGCTGTTGTTCTATTGGAGTCATAAACTCATCAATAAATTGCTCTCGAGATTCTTTTTTCTCTTTCAGTTTTCGTACTACAAACTTATAAGAGGTGGGGTCGATAGCTTTAAAGCACAAATCCTCGAGTTCATTTTTAATAGCAAACAAGCCAAAACGATGTGCTAACGGAGCATAAAGATCCATCGTTTCGTTGGCAATTTTAATCTGTTTATCTCTTTTAAGATGATGTATAGTACGCATGTTGTGTAACCGATCAGCAAACTTGATGAGCACTACTCGAATATCTTCTGCCATGGAAAGTAGTAGCTTCATAAAAGCTTCTGCTTGCTTGCTATTCCGGCTTTTAAAAACCCCTGCTATTTTTGTAACCCCATCTATTATCACCGCAACTTCGTTGTCAAACCAAAAACGAATATCTTCAATCGTTACACTAGTGTCTTCAACCGTATCGTGTAATAAAGCTGCTATTACTGAAATATCATCAATATTAATCTCTCGCGCTACAATGGTTGCAACTTCCACTGGATGGTAATAATAGGGCTCTCCAGAGGCTCTAGTCATACCCTCATGAGAGTAGAAGCAAAGCTTAAATGCTTTAGTGATGAGCTCCTCATTTACATCATCTATGTGCTCCTTACATACCTCAAGAAGCTGCTTCAAGTCCTCTCGTTGCGCTTTCTTAAGCTTTACGCTATCTAAATCTATATCTCTTAAAACTTTAGCTTCGTCCATCAACTCTCAAAATTAAACTATACCGTTATATAACACACTTTTAATGGTTAAAACAATCCACAAATATAAAAAAAGCGGTTATGTAAATACACAACCGCTTTGCATCTAAATTTTCATTTTATAGACTTAAAACCACACCAAACATAATACGACCAGTTTTGTCATCCATACTTGGAATCTCAATATCTCTACTAGTAAATCTATATTCCACGAACGGTTTTAGTAGAGGTATAATTGTCACTTTGGCGCCTATAAAAGTATTCCAATAAATATTCGATTCCTCTTCATTATTCGGGCCACCCACACCTTGAAAATCCTTGTATTTTAAATCTACATTCTCAGACCCAAGTCCTAAACCAACATAAGGCTCTATAAGTCCCACTGAAACCCCACCTACAGCCGCAAGTCCGAAGTCATAATTTTCTATATTTTCCGAATACGTGAAGCCTCCATTGCTATCAATTGAATTTTCCTCACTGAAATAACTAAAGTGAGCTCTTATCCCTAAGTTCACAAAAGGAATACTCTGTAGTATCCCCGACTGAATGCGCACACCGAAACCACTATTTGGCTCAGAATCTCTAAGCTCATACGAAGCTCCAAGTTCAAATTGTGCGTAAGATGGTAAGCTTATACATACAAGTGCCGCTATCAAAAATATCTTCTTAATCATAGTATTTTCTCGTTTTCTTTAGTTGAATTGAATTTACGAAACCTTATTTGTGAAACAAGTTTGAAAATTCTAAAAAAGTGATTGAAGTAGACCTTATTAAAGTTGTATATTTGGCGCTTCCTATTAAAAGGAATTGGGAAACCAAGCCGCAGTGGTGGAATGGTAGACACGTTGGACTTAAAATCCAATGGGAGATAATCCCGTGCCGGTTCGAGTCCGGCCTGCGGTACAAAACGCCTCGTAAGACATTGTTTTTACGAGGCGTTTTTCGTTTTGGCAGATCATAAAATCCAACATCTTCCGCATTTATTACCTTTTCAATGTCCTAAAATAACTTGAAACGCTTTTCTATTAGAATATTCTAAAAGAATATTAACCTCTGTTATTACTAACTTTTTCTTAAAATTACATTATACGATTAATTAATTTTGTTTGATGTCGATACATCTTATTATACCCTCTATTCTAACGAATTGACTAATGAAAGAATTATGAAAGAAAAACAGAATAAAACGGTGATGATTGTCGAAGATGATTTGATCCTAAACCTTCTGTATGAAAGCTATCTAGAGAAGTTGGGCTACTACGCTGAAGGTGAACTAGTTTATGGTAAAACCGCTATTGAAGTAGCAAAAAGAATCAATCCTGATTTAATATTAATGGATATTTCTTTAGAAGGTGATATGGACGGCATTACTGCTATGAAAGAAATCCGAAAATTCTCTTCTGTTCCTGTGATCTATATAACAGGAAACTCAGATCCTTATCACGTACAAAGAGCTAAAGAAACTGATTATTTAGATTACTTAGTTAAGCCTATAGAGTTTAATGACCTTAAAGAATCTATGGAAAGAAACTTCGAGCAACTTTCTAAATAGCACACCTTAAACTAACTTTATGCAATTATGAGCAAAAGATGTCTTTTCGCTCTACCCATTTTTTTTGCAACGCTTTTAGCTTGTAGTTCAACTCAAACTACAACCGAAACCCCGCCAAAGCAGCAAAGCTCTCTCGTAAATGAAAGGCCTATACCAAACCCTATCGAGTTACCTTCCTATTTTTTAGAAGCCATTAAAAAAGGAACGCGCACAAGTACTGGAGCTCCTGGAGAAAATTATTGGACACAATATGCAGACTATCAACTTAATGTCGAACTCTCTCCAAAAGACACCACACTTAGTGGCTCAGCAATTATCACATATTACAATAACTCTCCTAACGAGCTTCCTCTTGTCGTATTCGAGCTCGCTCAGAATCTGCATGCAGCGGGTGCTTCCAGGCTTAAAACCGCAGAAATTACTGGAGGGATGGATATCCACTCGGTTTCTGTAAATGCAGAGCCTGCCGAATTGAGCACAAATCCTAGACTTGGTGATACTTCCTATGGAATTCAGGGCACTAATATGTATGTGGTTTTGTGTGAATCATTAGTTTCAGGTGGGAATGTTACCATAGAAATTGATTTCTCATTTAAAATCCCTAGCTCGGGAGCTTCAGGTCGGATGGGTTATAACAACAGCAATCTCTTTTACCTAGGATACTGGTATCCACATTTAGCGGTATATGACGATTTAGAAGGTTGGTTTGAAGATCTTTTTACAGGTAATGCTGAATTTTATCACGATTTCTCAGATTACGATATTACAATAACAGCCCCTCAAGGTTGGGTTATAATGAGTTCGGGAGAGTTTACAAATCCTGAAGAAACGTTATCTCCTGAAGTTCTGACTAGATATCAAGAAGCTATAAACAGCGATACCGTAACTACCATTATTTCAGAGAGTGATTTTGGAAAGGCGACACTTTCCAACGGAACTGGAAAATTAGAATGGAAATTTCGCGCTGAAAATGTTCGAGATGTTGCTTTTAGTGCCACCAAAGAATCTATTTGGGATGGCACCAGATCTAAAGTTGGAGATTTAGATGACGATGGCATTCTCGATTATGCCCGTATCAATTCCTTTTGGCGAACTTCTGCCCCCAATTGGAATAAAAGTGCGTTATTTGCTCAGCATTCCATTTCATATCTCTCAAAATTTACGGGCATTCCTTACCCTTGGCCGCAAATGACAACCGTTGAAGGTGAGGGCATTATTGGTGGTGGCATGGAATTTCCTATGATGACAATTATAGGCGCTTATAACGGAAGAACAGAGCAAGCTTTTTACGATGTAACAGCCCATGAGCTCGCGCATATGTGGATGCCTATGATTGTAAGCTCTAACGAACGCCGCAGAGCTTGGATGGATGAAGGTGCTACCACTTTTCATGAAGCTTATGCTCGATGGGATATTTTTGGATTGGAAGAAGATTTAGCGTCAGAATTTGCTGGATTTCTTAGACTCTCGGGAAGCTATAAAGAAGGGGAAGTAATGCGATACTCTGATTATCATTACACAAGTAGCGCATATGGAATAGCATCGTACACAAAGCCGGCTTCTATTCTGTTTGCCTTGAGAGGTTTACTTGGAGAGGATGTATTTATGAAAGCTTGGACTACTTACATAGGTCGATGGGCATACAAACACCCAACTCCATATGATCTTTTTAATACTTTTGAAGATGTGACAGGTGAAGATTTAGACTGGTTTTGGAGAAGTTGGTACTTTGAAGCATGGGAACTCGACCAAGCTATTGACGAAGTCAAAGTTCAAACTAACTCTGTAACTGTTAGTATTAATGATCTTGGCAACATTCCAATGCCTGTAGACTTAACGCTCTTATTTGAAGATGGAACAGAAATTGAAACTAGAATCAATGTAGATGAATGGTTATTAGGAAAACGAACATTATCCGTCACATTGCCCATCAATTCAACTTTGCTAAAAGTAACAATCGATAAAAATTCGATCTTTCCCGACGCAAACAGAAACAACAATACTTGGGAAAAATATTAGCATTAGTACACATCTAAGCATAAATATTAAGTGTTTATTCACGTTTTTTTACTTTATAGGTATATGCAAGGCAGGCAAATTCGTTTAAATTGCCGTATTAAATTAATCTAAACTCATGTTAGCACGTAACCGAGCACTCCGCTGGATTTTATTAATGATGGGGCTTGTAGCCATCATCGCTCTTACGGGCATGAACCTCTATTCCTTGTACGAAATTCGAGATAGAGTTACTGAGGGTGAGAGTTCGCGTCAAATACGAAAAGCAGAAGAAATCACTTTAAAAGTTAGAAGTGAGCTTTACTCCCCATTCTTTAGTCTTTCTCGCTTAGAACTAGAACCTTTAGAAGAATCACTCAACAAAAAAGGCCGTTTCCCTGAAAATATTCTAAGCATTTTGAAAGATGTTTCTAACAACCCCATTTATACTTCCATCTATTACACCCCCGCTAATGTAGACCCTTGTGTGGAAAACTCCAGCGTATACATGTTTAATAGTAATGTATCGAAGATGACTCCAACCCAGGCTTTCGACCCTATACTTTGTGATGGTGTTGGCTTGGTAAGAACCAAAACTCGAATCCAATTAAACGACTTTGATTATCAATGGAATACAATCATTGTTTTTGACACACACCGAAGTATGAATATTGGTTTGATTAATCTACCTGAAAACAGAGTGATTGGATATTTCACCTTCTTGATTAACAAAGATTATGTTATTAATGACTTAATAGCCCCAATGATTAGTGAATACTTTGACTCTGGTGAAGAAAACGGGACTATTGTTTGGCTTCACGATTTTGGTAAAGGAGAGGTTCTTGCCACCAACGATACTAGCGTTCCATTCAATTTCGATTTGGTAGATGCAAGAGTACGGTTCCCTAGGTTTTTTGATAACTGGAACATTAAAATTGCATTTCTTGATTCTCAAATTGCATCTGCTTACAACGCCACTTTTATTAAGAGTTTAATAGTACTTTGCTTTGCTGTTATGTTCTTACTCGGAGCGCTACTTTTTATGTTTTTTACTGCCCAAAGGGAACGAAATCTATCTCAGCGTCAAGCTGGTTTTTTAGCAAATGTAACTCATGAACTTAAGACACCCCTTGCTGTAATGCAGGCAGCAGGAGAAAATATTTCTGATGGCCGAGTGACAAAACCACATCGTTTAAAACAATATGGTGAGCATATATACCAAGAGTCGATTCGTTTACGAAAAATGATTGACAAGCTCTTAGACGTTGCGAAATATGACTCTGGCCATAGCCTTATTAAAACAGCGCCTTACCAAATACACTTTCTTTTGGCAGAATACATTCACCAAACCAAAGAGTTTATTGAAGGAAAAGGCTTTGAACTGAATTTCATTGTTGAGGGAGAAATTCCTTATAGCAACATCGATCCTGTGAGTGTTGAGACCATTATAAGCAATCTACTAGAAAACGCCGTTAAGTATAGTTTAGAAGATAAAAAGATACTTGTTCGCGTTTTTATGGAAAAGAAGAATATAGCTTTTGAAGTCACAGATCACGGAGTAGGCATCAAGAAAAAAGAACTGAAAAATATTTTCCGAAAATTTTATCGTGTTGAAGATTCCTTAGTAGCAAGAACAAAAGGGCATGGTCTCGGGCTTAGTATTGTTCGGAGCCTTGTAATTTTAAATAACGGAACCATTTCCGTAAAGAGTGAGTATGGTAAGGGAACTACTTTCAAAGTAAGTTTCCCCACTATTGCTACGCAAGAAGTTGCACAGCAATCAAAAAAAAGTGGTATAATCTCAACTGAACATTCTAAAGTAAATACCAGCCATGTCTGATAAGAAGAATAAGATTCTTGTTGTAGAAGATGAACCAAGCCTAATTTTCACGCTAAGAGATACACTCGAGAGTGAGGGCTTCACTGTTTTTGTAAGTGAAGACGGTGATAGTGCCGTAAATATGGTGAAAGAGCATAAACCCGACCTTATGATTCTTGATATCATGCTACCTGGTAAAAGTGGTTACGATATCTGTCAGGAGATTCGTGAGCTTAAGTACACGTTCCCCATCATTATGCTTACCGCAAAAGATCAGGAGCCCGATAAAGTAAAAGGCTTAAACCTTGGCGCAGATGATTATCTCACAAAACCTTTTGGCGTAAAAGAATTACTTGCTCGTATTCAAGCTAGGTTGCGTAGAGCTGGTACTTATTCAAACTCAGGACAAGTAGATATTCTTCAGTTAGGCGAAGTAAAAGCTGACCTTACCGAAAGCGAAGTGGTTCATCCTGGTGATAAAGTTATTGAACTTACCGCTCGTGAAGTAGAGCTAATTAGGTATTTACTATCGCACGCAAATAACCCTGTATCTAGAGACGAGCTATTAGAAAAAGTATGGCGCTACGAATATAGCACCAATACTAGAACCGTTGATGTTCACATTTCTAAGCTCAGAGCTAAAATTGAACTTCACCCTGACGACCCAAAATACCTCATTACCTTACACGGTGTTGGGTATATGTTAAAGCTTAACTAAGAGTTTTAGTCGCTTTTACGAATTGTGTAAAATTCTTTACTTGGGAATTGAGTAGCCCTTGTGCGAACTCATTTTTTAAGCCTTCTTCAGAATCAAATTCGTTGTGAACTCTTTGTATAAAAACGCGCTCAGGAAACTGAAGTGCGTTTCTATAATTCACAATCTGTTGAAATTGCTCTACCGCTCTCAATGCACCAAAAGCCCCTGATGCTTGTCCTATAAATGCCATTGGCATCTTTTCAAACGCCTTTGGAAAAGGAAGGTAATCTACAAAAAGTTTTAAAATTCCAGGAAAACTACCATTGTACTCTGGTATCACAAATACCAATCCGTCTGATTCTAAAATTGGAGTTCTAAAACTCGTTACCGACTCAATTTCCTGCCCATATTTACCCCCAGCAACATCTGCCGTGGGAAAGTCTTCTAAACTCACCACCGATACCTCTACCCCTTCGGCTTCATATAATGTCTTAACATAATTCGAAACTTCTAAAGCATTAGAATTAGGACGATCTGTAGAGCTTATAATCTTAATATTCATGTAATATGTTTATTCTTTTTCTTGATGAATTCGGTTTAATTAATACAAAAACCGTTCCATAGTTTAATATCGAACTAATTATTTACCCGATTTTTTTATTTCTTCTAGCCTTCGAGCTAACAACCCTTCTCTGCCTTCAAGTCCAGCGTTATAAAATGTCTTATTCTTTAACTTATCGGGCAAGTATTGTTGTTCCACCCAATGGTTCGGATGATTATGTGGGTATTTATACTCTTTTGATGCGTTCTCAACATCCAAATAACGTGACGTTAGTTTATTCGCTGTTCTATCTTTTAGATATGGAGGTACTGGTTGCGCCCCTCGATCTTTGATTAAGGCATTTACTTCGAAAATAGCGGCTGTGCTATTACTTTTCGGGCACATGCTTAAGTACAAGCAGGCATGCGAAAGAAAGTACATTCCTTCGGGCATTCCACATTTCATAAAAGCTTCTTGGCAGGAATTTACAATAGTAAGTGCATTAGGCTCAGCCAAGCCAACATCCTCGCTGGCAAAAATTAGCAAGCGCCGGAATATAAAGTTAGGATCGTCACCACCTTCTAACATCGCGTTCATCCAATAAAGTGCGCCATCAGCATCAGAACCTCGTAGAGACTTTATAAAAGCTGATGCATAATGGTAATGTTCGTCGCCCGTTCGATCGTAGCGTACATTGCGCCTTTGAATACTTTCTTTGGCAATATCTAACGTAATGCGAATCACTCCTTCCTCATCAGGTTTACTCGACAGTACTGCCACTTCCATCGCGTTGAGTGCATTTCTAACATCTCCCCCAGCATAATCAGCAAGATGATCCAACGCTTCTTTATCTACCACAATACTCTTATTGCCCAAGCCTCGTTCTTCATCCTCCAATGCACGGGTCATCATTCTGCGGACATCATCTACTTGTAGCGGATGAAGTTCAAATAGCTGGCATCGAGAAAGCAATGGATTTACCAACGAGTAAAATGGATTCTCGGTTGTGGCGCCCACCAAAGTTATAATTCCAGATTCTAAATGAGGAAGTAGCGCATCTTGCTGTGCTTTATTCCAACGATGAATTTCATCGACAAATAAAATGGTTTTACGCCCATTTAGCTTGCGCAATTTTTCAGCTTTTTCTACAACTGCGCGCAATTCCTTAATTCCGTCAAGTACGGCATTAATTATCTGGAAACTCGCTTTAATCTCTCTAGAAAGAACATGAGCTAGCGTAGTTTTACCAGAACTTGGTGGGCCGTAAAAAATCAACGATCCAATAATTCCACTTTCAATCATACGGCGTAGCATCTTACCTTCGCCTACCAAATGCTCTTGCCCCGCAAACTCTTCTAGCGATTGCGGTCGCATTCGTGTTGCTAGAGGCTCGTTATAATCCGTTTTGGAAGGCTCATTTGCCGAGCTTGTAGGTTTATTTTCCTGAAAGAGATCCATTAACAATGAGTGAAATTAAAATATGTGCAATGTATGTTTACAATTTTCTTGAAACAAGCTCCTTTACCAAGTTTAGAGTAAGCTTTTTTGGCTTCCGAATTCTTGTAAATATTGAGTGAGTTTTATTTTCTTCCGTGCGCTGTCGCTAGTCATGTATCTGAGTTTCCCAAAAACATGTCGCTCTTGCCAGGCTCTGTCAAATCTACCAAAGCACCAAAAAATGCCAGAGTAGCTATTTGGATCTCTCCCATCTATGGCGTACTTGTTATTCAGTTCAATCAGATATTCGAGTGCGGTTCTGTGATTTGGCGTCCACTCTATCACCTTTTTGCCCCACAGCATCCTCAAATAATTATGGATGATTCCTTGCTCCCTTAGCTGAGTTTGTGCTGCATTCCAAAGTTCATCGTGTGTTTTCGAAAACTCCAATTCCTCTAAGCTATAAACATACTCCCGAATATCGTCACTATGCTTTTCCATAGATTTAATGGCCCAATCAGGCAAACTTTCGAACGCATCGTAGTTGGGCGTGTGGTGTGCAAAATGGAAGCCAACTTCTCGCCAAGTAATAACTTCGTCCATAAAACTCTCGATACTAGCATTGCCATTAAAAAAGCCTGCATTCTTTCCACCATTAGGAGTTAACGAGTTCAAGTCCCAATCTTCGGGCTGTTCTGCTAATGCTGCTTTAACAATTTCGTACTCACTGATTTTACCAAAATGTAACCAAGGGCTTAATCCACTTGTCTTTTTCTCGTCGGGATGATTTCTCTTCTGGTCATAGTCCAGCAAATCGTTTGTTATAAACTCACTCAATCGTTCTAACGCCGCTTTTCTTGTTCCCTTAAGCTCTAAAGCTTTTACTTGGTGATTGATGTCGAGACTCGCGATGGTTTTCGGGATGTCATCAAGCTCATTTTCTATTGGTGGATATTTCTCCAATAACTCATTTGGCAATTGGATAACGGTTCTATTTTCTAATGCGGATAATGGGTTTTTCTTTGGCGGATTGGTAAAACCTTCCAGAAAATGTTGCTGCATAGTTCTACGGAAGAGGTATGCTGAATATGGAGCTTTTTCAGTGATGCCCAATGGTATAATTCCGTTTGAATCGACGGTGATGTAGGCCGCTTTTACTTGTTCAGAAACGCGTTCATTATTTGTGCGCATAATAAACACAGGAAATTCATCCGAAATAATTGCACACGCTCTTTCGGCTAATTGGTAAATAAGTCCTTTTCCTGACCCAGTCTTTGGCTCCAAATAACTGTAATAATTCAAACCCTGTTCTCTGGCAAAGAGTGCATTTTCCTTCATCCCTTCCATCAAAAAGCTATGAAACCGATCGCTGGCCCAAGGATAGTCTATACTTAGTCCTTCATAGATTAAAAGTGGTTTGTCCAACTTATTGGCCCAAGCGATGGCATATTCTAAAGTGTAGTTATACTCGAAACGCCGATTAATTTGCATCCAATAAAGCACATAATCACCGCCTTCATTCACGGGTTCAGCGTTCTTATCAAACTTTCTGTAGCTATTTATATTCTTCATATACTTTTATCTGTAGTAGCTCATCAACCAAAATTGCTTCCTACACATTCCTTTATCAAGTATTTATACAAAATCAGATTCTATTTTCACCAAAGCCTGTATCTATTATCCTAAAGAATAAAAAAACCATAGATTTTAAAACACCATCTTCGTTAATTAATCTATGGATACAAATACACAAGTTATTACCGATTTTTATACTGCCTTCCAGAAAAGAGATTATGCTGCAATGAATGCTTGCTACCATAAAGACTTACATTTTAAGGATGAAGTTTTTGACTTGAATGGAAAAGAAGCACCAGCCATGTGGCACATGTTATGCGAAAGAGGCACTGACTTAGAAGTTACTTTTTCAGATATAAGTGCCCACGGTGAAACGGGAAAAGCTTACTGGGAGGCTATATACACATTCTCCCAATCGAAGAGGAAAGTTCATAATAAAATACAAGCCAGCTTCCGATTTAAAGATGGAAAGATTATTGAACATATAGATCAGTTCAAATTTTGGGCTTGGTCTAGAATGGCACTTGGCACTGTGGGTACGTTTTTAGGTTGGACAGGTTTTCTCAAAACAAAAGTTCAAACTACAGCGAGGAAATCACTCAAAGCATTTATTGCATCCCATCCAGAATATCAGAACAACAACTCTTCTGATTCATAGCTATTAATTCCATTCAAGAAACCACACAATGCGACAAAATTTACTTAGCGAAGGAGCTAAAGAACTAAGTTACGAGATTCGTGAAATCGTAAAAAAGGCGAATCTCCTTGCCAATGAAGGCCTAGAAATTACTTGGGAAAATATTGGCGACCCCATCCAAAAAAACGCCACCATTCCCATTTGGATGAAAGATATCGTACAAGAATTAGCGGGTGATGATAAGAGCTACGGTTATTGCGATTCCAAAGGAATTTTTGAAACACGTACTTTTTTAGCCGAACGAAATAATGCTTATGATGGAGCTCAAATTACCGCCAACGATATTCTTTTCTTTAATGGATTAGGTGATGCCATTGCAACAATGTATAACTATTTGGATGCTACCACTCGTGTTATCGGGCCATCGCCAGCTTATTCAACACATTCATCGGCAGAAGCGGCTCATGCAAATCATCAGCCACTTACCTATAATTTAGATCCAGAAAACCATTGGTATCCTGATGTTGAAGACATTCGCAATAAAGTAAGGTACAATCCCAATGTGGTGGCTATTCTCATCATCAATCCTGACAACCCAACAGGGATGGTGTATCCGAAAGAAATTTTAGAAGAAATTGTATCCATCGCTCGCGAATACGATCTGTTTTTGATTTCCGACGAAATCTACCACATGATTACCTACAATGGCGCTCGCGCATACGCTTTATCAGAAGTAATTGGTGATGTGCCGGGCATTGCAATGAAAGGAATTTCGAAGGAGATGCCTTGGCCAGGTTCACGTTGTGGCTGGATAGAATGCTACAACAAAGACAAAGATGTCGAGTTCGCCCGTTTATGTAAATCCTTAGACGATGCCAAAATGATTGAGGTTTGCTCTACAACACTTCCACAAATGGCTATTCCTAAAATTCTAGGCGATGAGAGATTCCTAGCGTATCGTGAAGAAATGAACACCAAAATTGGAAAGAGAAGTAAGTTTATTGCTGAAACTCTTCAAGAAGTTCCAGAGCTTACATTCAATCCTACTTATGGTGCTTTTTACAATACCATTGTGTTCAAATCGGGTAGCTTAAAGGATAACCAATCGCTCGAAATTGCAAATCCCAAAGCCAAACAATTTGTTGAACGTTGGGTAGAAGGTGTTTCCTTAGATACTCGCTTTGTATATTATCTACTAGGCGCTACGGGCATTTGTGTGGTTCCCATTTCTTCGTTCTGTTCCGATTTAATGGGTTTTAGAGTTACGTTATTAGAGGAAGATGAGGAATTGCTTAAACGAACATTCACAACCTTAAAAACAGCTATTCGCCAGTATTTAGATTCTTAAAGTTGAGGTTGATAATCATTAGAAACTCTCGGCATAACCTTCCCAAAAAATAGTCGCTAAAACTATATTGAGAAGCTCTTAAATCTCCGTACCTTCTATTTCTCAAAAAATTAACGAATTACTGAAGTCTTGAGCGATCAAAAAATTATTTTCTCCATGGTTGGGGTTAGCAAAGTTCATAAACCCAACAAAACTGTTTTAAAAGATATCTATCTGTCCTTTTTCTATGGCGCTAAAATTGGCGTGCTTGGATTAAACGGAGCTGGTAAATCTACCTTATTGCGTATTATTGCTGGCGAGGATAAAGATTACATTGGTGACATCAGTGTACAAAAAGGTATCACTTTTGGCTATTTGGCACAGGAACCACATCTTGACCCAGAGAAAACTGTTAAAGAAATTGTTCAAGAAGGCGTACAAGAAACGGTAGATTTAATTAACGAATACGAAGCCGTAAATGTGGCTTTTGGTGATCCTGATGCTGACTTCGACGCACTTATTGCCAAACAAGCTAAGCTTCAAGAGAAAATTGATCATCTCGACGCTTGGGATTTAGATAGCAAGCTTGAGCAAGCTATGGATGCTCTACGTTGCCCAGATGGCGATACTCCTGTAACTGTATTGTCTGGTGGTGAAGCTCGTCGTGTGGCTCTTTGCCGTTTGTTACTTAAAAAGCCCGATGTATTATTACTTGATGAGCCTACAAACCATTTAGATGCTGAATCTGTTGGTTGGTTAGAGCAACATCTTGCCCGCTACGAAGGAACTGTAATTGCAGTAACTCACGATAGATATTTCTTAGATAACGTTGCTGGTTGGATTCTAGAACTTGACCGCGGTGAAGGCCTTCCGTTTAAAGGGAACTACACTTCTTGGTTAGAGCAGAAGTCTGAACGACTACAACAAGAAGAGAAGCAAGAATCAAATCGCCAAAAAACACTTCAACAAGAACTTGAGTGGATTCGTCAAAATCCTAAAGGCCGTAGAGCGAAAAGTAAGGCTCGTATTAACGCTTACGAAGAAATGTTGGCCAAAGACAACGAAAAGCGTAACGACGATATGCAGATTGTAATTCCTGCTGGTCCGCGTCTTGGTAACAAAGTTATTGTTGCTGAAGGACTTTCAAAAGGATTTGGAGATCGTCTACTAGTAGAAAATTTAGAATTTCAACTACCTCCTGGTGGAATTGTTGGAATCATCGGGCCGAACGGTGCTGGTAAATCTACTTTATTCAAAATGATAATTGGGGAAGAAACTCCTGATAGTGGAAATCTAGTTATTGGCGAAACGGTTAAACTTGGTTATGTAGATCAAAAACGTCCGCTAGATCCAAACAAAACTATTTGGGAAGAAATTTCAGGTGGTCATGAAATATTGAAGTTAGGCAACCGAGAAATAAACTCACGTGCTTATGTATCTCGTTTTAACTTCGCAGGAAGTGATCAACAGAAAAAAACTGGCCAGATTTCTGGTGGTGAAAGAAACCGAGTTCATTTAGCCAAAATGTTGAAAGAAGGCGCCAATGTATTACTACTTGATGAGCCTACTAACGATTTGGATGTTAACACGCTCCGTGCACTTGAAGAAGCTCTCCTAGAGTTTGCTGGCTGCGCAGTGGTTATTTCTCACGATAGATGGTTCCTAGATCGCGTAGCAACGCACATCTTAGCATTTGAGGGTGATAGCCAGGCTTACTGGTTTGAAGGCAACTACGCCGAATACGAAGAGAATCGTAAACGTCGACTTGGCATCACTGAAGACCAACCGCATCGTATACACTACAAAAAACTAACTCGCTAGTATCGAGTTTGGGCATTGTGTCCATCAGTTTCGAAAAATTAAAAAAGCCAGCCTTTTGCACAAAGAGGTTGGCTTTTTTGTGGGTAGACGATGAACTGGGAATTCTAGATGTTAGGTAATTCGTTGACAGTCATCCAGATCCCGAGGCTTCGGGATCAGGGTCTTCACAGCCAATTAAAGGCAATGGTTTTGTTAGCAGATGATAGCTGATCTTACCTTTACATTATTTCCGTGCTCGCTAATGCATTCATCTCATAAATGGCTGTACTTTTGTTCCGCCAAAAGTACCAAAAGCTCTCGACAAGAATAATTGGCGCGAACTTCATTACATCAACTTAATCATTCCAATGGTCTTCGTTCTTCCTACCAATAATCTCATCTGAGCCTGTGTGGAATGATTACTCCTTCCGGAGACGTCGATTCCATTGCGTTCTTTCTTCGCCAATAATTCTAAACGTCGATATGGTTTGGTGGGCGTATTGACACTCTGATGGAAATTAAAAAGTTATTTCTGTAAACGAATTATCTAACATCTACAGGAAGGACTTTTTCAAACTGTTTTTTAAATTCTAGGTAGCAGAACAGGTGTCTAGCTTACTCATATCTAATTACTAAATATTAAATACTCCGATCTCAAACTCCATTCTTAACATTAAATCTATTGACATACCTTCAAAAAGCTTGTAATCTTTCGGCGTACTAGGTTTCTGCTGAAATCATCATTTCAGTAGAATGAAAAGGGAATCCGGTTAAAATCCGGAGCTATCCCCGTAGCTGTAAACTCTCAACAGCTGTTTAACTGAGGCCACTGTTCGTGTAAAGCGGATGGGAAGGCGTTAAACAGTAGAGTAAGCCAGAAGACCTGCCTAATACACACTGAACATTCAGGCTTTCGGAGGAAAGGCCGGGAATAGACTCCATTATTGGCTTAATACGCCTGTTTTAGGATTTGCTCCCTCCCCTCTTTTTATATAATTGATTATAAAAAACCGAAAGCTCATTGGTAATCTAAAATTTAAGTTAACACCATGAGCAAAATCAAAACAGCTATCATATTTGGGGCCCTTTTGTGCACCTCATCATTACAAGCACAAAACACACAAACTGCCGATTCTTTAGAACTCGGCACCATCGTAGTAACCGCTTCAAAAACGCCAACATCTAGCAGAGAAACTACACGCCCTGTTATTGTTATCACCGAGAAGCAAATTCAACAAAGCGCTGGTAGAGATCTCGCCGAGCTTTTAAATCAACAAAGTGGCATTGTTATAAATGGAGCACTTAGTAACCCAAGCAAAGACAAAGGCGTTTATTTACAAGGTGCTTCTACTCAGTATACACTTATCTTAATTGATGGACAGCCTGTCAATGATCCTTCTGGAGCTGGCGGAGCTTTCGATTTAAGATTATTCCCACTAAGTAGCGTCGAACGCATTGAAGTTGTGAAGGGAAGCATGTCTACCTTGTACGGTTCAGATGCCATCGCCGGCGTTATTAATATCATCACAAAAAAAGCGAGTGATAATTCCGTTCAAGTTAACGGATTGACTTCTTACGGTTCCAATGCAACCTTTTTAGGCTCACTTGGAGTGAACGGAAAATTAGATCGCGTAGGCTATGCTTTAAATTACAACCGCGAACAATCTGATGGAATTAATGAAGCTACCGACGCATTGAATGCTGGGAACTTCGACAAAGATGGTTTTTCTCGAGATGCCGTTGGTGCTCGTTTGAATATCGATGTGTTAGAAGGATTGTCCGTTAGCCCGTTTCTAAACTATTCTAGCTACGAAGGCGATTTTGACGCCGATGCTTTTACCGACGGTGCCAACAGTTATGAGGCTGAGTTAATTAACCCGGGTGTAAATATTGACTACAAAAAAGATGATTTCACGTTAAAAGGCGGTTACCATTTGAATAAAGTTGAGCGCATTTTTAACACCGCTTTTGGTTCTAGCACCTATCAAGGAAATATGCAAAATGCAGATGTTTATGGAACCTATTTGTTCTCCGAAAACATCAAAGTATTGGGTGGATTTAACTTCCAGAATGTTGTTCTTGATGATGGCGACGATACTACTGAGAATCCTGATGCAACGCTCTACAGTCCTTATGTAAATGTGTTATTAAACTCAGAAAACGGCTTAGGTGCTGAACTTGGTTTTCGTCTTAATCAGCATTCTGATGCTGGCTCAAACGCCACATACAGTTTCTCTCCTTACTATAATCTCTCAGAGAATATTCGCGTTTTAGGAACCTTAAACACTGGTTTCAAAGCGCCAACCTTAAACGAACTCTTTGGTCCATTTGGCGCAAACCCAGATTTGAAATCTCAGAAAAGTCGTTATGCTAGTTTAGGCTTAGAGCTTTTTGCACTAAACGGAAGAGTAAACGCCAAGGCATTATATTTCAATCGCCATATTGATGATGTAATTATCTATGCGTTCCCAAATGGCTACACAAACCAAGACGAACAAGACGATCAAGGTTTTGAGTTTACCACTAGCTGGATTGCCAATGAAATGATTTCTGTAGATGGATTTTATAACTACGTAACAGGCGAAGCAACCACAACAGATGGCACCGGACAAGAAGTGAAATCAGATAACTTAATCCGCCGTCCAAAGCATAACCTTGGATTAAATGTGAACCTACAGCCAATAGAGCAACTATCTGTGAATATCGGTGGAAGTTACACCGGCGAAAGAAAGGACTTGTTCTTTAATCCTGCCAATTTCTATGCTTCCGAAGAAGTTAGCTTAGATGCTTACACACTTATTAATCTGTATGCAGAATATCGTTTCGTATCTCCTAGCATCACTCTTTTCAGCTATGTAAAGAATCTTTTCGATGCTGACTATACCGAAGTTTATGGTTACAATACGCTAGGTACTTCTGTAAAAGTAGGCTTACGTTTTACACTTTAAGCATCCTAAAGAATCTGCCTTATGAAAAAAATACAATTTGATTCAAAAGATTGGTTTGCACTGCTGTTCATTTTAGGAACAGCAGTTTGGCGTGTTATGATGTCGTACGAAGCGACTCGGATTCCAGAGTTTAGCAACTTCACTCCTGTTGGGGCAATGGCTTTATTTGGTGGTGCGTATTTCTCCAAATGGAAAAGTTTTGCCTTTCCAGTACTTACCCTTTGGCTAAGCGATGTGGTTCTAAACAAAATCATGTTTTATGGCGAATGGGTTCTTTTCTACGATGGAGCTTTCTGGACTTACGGCGCATTTGCTTTAATGGCTTTAGTAGGCCACTTTGTGATGAAAGAAAAAAACGCTCAAACATTCATCAGTTCCTCATTAGCTATTGTCCTCATTCATTGGATTATTACCGATATTGGAGTTTGGTTGTATAGCGGAACCTATCCACAAACCTTGTCGGGTTTTTGGGCATGTTTAGTAGCGGCAATTCCATTCGAAATAAACTTCCTACTTGGAACACTTTTCTACGGAACTGTTCTCTTTAGCGTTTTTGAATATATGAAGGCTAAAGTACCTGCTCTTCAACCCATAAAAGTTAATATAGACTGATATGAAAGTAAGCTCTTTCCTTCCTGCCGTAACACATATGATTTATGATTTGAACCTTCAGCATATGCTTGAAGGAATCACATTCGAATGTCCGCCCGTAGCTTTAGCCGAAAAACAGGTTGTTGTCCGTTGCGTGCTTGAAGGAAAGAACTATACTAGCATAGAAATTGACCGCATCTTCTCGGCAAGTAAAGCCGAAGGACGAAGTTTGTATTATGTTGAAGAGGAAATTCTTCAACAGATACAACCTGATATCATCTTTACCCAAGATGTTTGTGAAGTGTGCCAAATTGATACGGAATGTACATCGCGTGCCGTGGCAAACTTAGACAAACAGCCCGACATCATCCCGATTACGCCACAATCTCTGCAAGACGTTTTCAATTCTGTAACCACCATTTCTAAGGCGATGGGAAAAGAGGAAGTGGGCTATAGATTCCTTGCTAAAATCATGGAGCGCTTGGATGTCATCACCGATAAATTGCGTGAACATCGAGCTCCTTTAAAACGTGTTTCTTTACTCGAATGGATTGACCCAATTTACAATTGCGGCCATTGGATTCCTCATCAAGTGGGGTACGCTGGCGGAATTGACATGCTTTCCAATCCATCAGGCGATAGCATTGTAATCCCGTGGGAGAAAATTGTGAAATACGATCCCGAAGTGCTCATCATTGCGCCTTGCGGTTTCGATATAAATAGAACTGCAGAAGATTTAAGTATGCTAACTAGTCGCGAGGAATGGAACAATCTACAAGCTGTTCAAAACAACGCTGTTTATTTAGCCGATTTCGATCTCTTCACTCAACCTTCTGCCGGAACTATTATAGATGGGATTGAACTTTTGGCAGGGCTCATCAATCCCGACATTTTCGAAGTTCCAAGTCATCTTGCCCATAAATACGCTCCCGTTCATCAACTTCTAAATATTGAAAACAAATGAGTTCAGCTAAAACCGTTTTTAATTGGAGTGGTGGAAAAGACAGCGCCCTAGCTTTATTCAAGATGAAGCAAAATCCTCAGTTCAGTATTGAGAAGCTATTAACCAATGTAAACGCTGGGCTAGACCGTGTGGCAATGCATGGTGTACGTAGAGAACTTATGGAGCTACAAGCAGAAAGCATCGGCTTACCTCTGGCTACGCTTGAGCTTCCTGAAAATCCGACTATTGAGGAATACAACGCTCTAACTCAACAGGCGTTCAAATTACTCCTTGATGAAGGTTTCACCGATACCGTTTTTGGTGATATTTTCTTGGAGGATCTCAAACTTTATCGCGAAGAACAACTCCAGCCTATTGGCTTTAACATCCACTTCCCACTTTGGCAAGCTAACACTAAAGAGTTGGTACTAGAATTTATCGAACTAGGATTTAAAGCGGTGGTGGTTTGCGCTAAATCTGAGTTGTTGGATAAAAGCTTTGTTGGCAGAACACTTGATAAAGATTTCATATCCGACTTACCCGAAAATGTAGATCCTTGTGGTGAAAATGGAGAATTTCACACCTTTGTGTATGATGGTCCCATCTTTAAAACCCCCGTTCCATTTTCTATTGGAGAAATGGTATTTCGGGAATATAAAGCCCCAAAAAGCATCGATACAGCTTGTCCCCTTTCTTCAGAAACCGACTCAAAAAAAATGGGCTTCTGGTTCTGCGATTTAGTGCCTGCTTGATATTGCTAGGCAAATAAAGATTTTCAAAAATACCCCATTCGGGTGATTTAATACCGCGCGCTTCCTCCTCATTTTGTACAGCAAAATCAACAGGAGTACACAATGAAAAAAACAATCGTAGTATTAGCTAGTCTTTCAATTTTATTAACAAGTTGCGCAACTATTCAATCCAAAATGGGTGGACTAGTGCTAAAAATGATGACTAAAAAAGAAGCCAATTTCAGCGAAATGGCCGCAGTTGGAAGTTATCAACTCAATGTAACTCCCGCAGATGCAGGAATTACCACATTAGGAACTGAAGACTGGTTGGGCGGTGAAAACCTCGTAGGTGTTCAAGTTATAAAACCAGCCGGCGCTATTGGCGTAATCGACTTTGATGGAACAGTTACTGTAGGAGGAAAGGAAGCCACAAGTTATGGCGGTGGTGCTTATTTCGCTCGCTTTGATGGCGACGACAAGTCTACAAAAAAAGTAGTTATGGTGAGTTCAAATGGAGAGTCTACCGAGTTCTCTGTCTCACCTTTACCAAGTATTCGTATTAAAAGTATTAATGGAAGTGCTGAAAACGCAACTATTGATGTAAATGCACCTTTAGAAATCGAATTAGATTACGACGCTGCTGCTAAAGGTAAACGCGTTACGATTTCACTCATCACCAAAGCGGTTGGGGCAAAAGGTTTTGCTTACTTCCAATCAGCTATCGTAGGTGACAAAATTAGTATCTCAGCCGATGCTTTTAAGCACAAGCATATTGCAGGCGCTGGGCCAACAGGTAAAGATGTAACTAATTGGTCTACTGGAGAGAATTATCTTGTGGTGAACATTATAGAAAACGACCGAAGTGAAACTGGTCAACCATTCCCATATTTCCGTAAAACTCTAGGCTCTGGCGACTCTAAAGCTGTAACCGTTACAGGTAATTCGGAAGGCCGAGCTTACGTGAAAGTATCCGGTAAATCTAAAGAAGCAAATGGCGATTTTGCTTACGAAGCTAGCTCTTCAAACGCTTGGTATGCACGTCCTTTGAATACGAACATCAAAAGAATGGGAATTTCATCTCTAAGTGTTTCAGGTACATTGTATAAAAAATCCGTATCAACCTCAGAGCGTGATAATTACTTAACGGGATATACTGAAATTACCACCACTACTACCACTTTCCAGTTCCCTAAGTTAGATGATAGCTATTGGAATCAGTATTTAGAAAATATCTATGCTGATATAACTTCAACATTGCAGAATGACTACGGAGTTTCAATAGTAGATATCAGTGATATTACTTCAAACCCAATTTACGATGATTTCTACACTCCCAAAGATGAGAACAATAGTGAATACATAGCGAAGAACTTGAGAGGCTCAAAAAGACTCATTGCTACCTCTTTGGGCGAAATTCTTGGCGACAGAACAACAGCGCTTATTGCTGATGACGCCGTTGATGCTCGATTGATGCGAGATATGAATATGGACGCTTTCATGGATATTGTAATCAATTACCAAGTTGCTGGCGGAAAAGACAATACCATCGTTCTTCTTCCAAATGTAAGCTATAGAGTAACAGGGCAAGGCCAAGCTTATGATGGAACCTCTAATGTATGGCTGCAAGGCAACATTCAAGGTCCTGGCATTTCATTTAGCGAAGATGAATTTTCTGATTTAAATGCGCTGAACCGCATTGGCCAGAAAGATCTGATTGTGAAGTTAATTCGTCAATCTCTGAAAGAACTATCTGAAGAACAAAACAAGTTTGGCTACCAAGAAGTTTGGAACACGGCACTCAAACAAAACTAGCTCAACTACGATAAGTTGATAATAGGAAGCCTTGTAGGAATGCAGGGCTTTTTTTTATGGCTTTGGTTTTTTGAGTGGGGTGCTTAGCTGTTTTTGTTAAAATTTTATTTCCGAAAAATCCTGCCGAAAATGACGAATTGTTAAGATTTCGATTACATTAGGACTAATCTCATAAATAATTCCATAATTTTTATGAACTACAATCTCCCGAATTTTTTCATTATCTACTTCTGGTAAAAACCTACCTGAATCGGGATTCTGTTTTAAGTCGTCAACACTCCTCTCAAACAAATCAATAAGAGATAATGCCGCATCTGGGTTATCTTCAGAAATATAATCCAGAATTTCTTTGATTTTCTTTCTAGCAGTTGGCGACCAGATGATTTTCATGAATTAGAATATTGGGATCTCAATTCATTAAAAAGTTCTTTGTGGCTGACACCTTCTCCATTATCTAATTCCTTTCTCGCGGCTGAAAGCTCTTCAAGCAATTGAATCTTATTGAGCATTTTTTGATAGCCTTCAACATCGATTAAAACCGCTGAACTTTTGCCATTTTGAGTAAGAATAAGTGGACGTCGGTTTGACTTAACCCGCTCTATAAAAGAAGCTGCATTAGCTCGGAAATCTGAGAGAGACCGAATATCTTCATCAAGTTGAATAGTAGACATAGGATAGAATTTTAATAAACGTTCTATTTAATGTACTAAATTCAGGACAAATTATTGTACAACAATAGTTAGAGAATTGAGGAATTTTGGAGTATGAATTTGAGCTAACTCAAAATGGTTTGCTCGGATGGAAGTCGCAGACTTCCTCTGCTAAAACTTTTAAGTTACAAACTTAAAAGATCCTGGGGTATTTTAGTTTCTAGTTTTGGTAGCTACCCATCCATCTACAAATTTAAAAATAGCATTCGTAATTTCGTTAAATGCTAAAATTGCTTCTAAATATATTTCTTCCTTTATATATTCATCGACATCTGAAATCTTCAGTGCTATTGTTCTTTCTCCTGAGAATTGAAATGAATTAGCAAAGTGTTTATGAGAAAAATGAACATACCCACTTGTGTTTTCATATACACTTACAACCCATGGAAAGTCTTTCTCTAGATTTCGGACAAGAAGTTTATCATACATTTTTTCACCACCTCTATTTTTCATTCGGTTTATTTGTTCACCTCCCATTACATCAGAAGCAAAGTCGTGAGGCTTCTCAACTTGCCAAACAGCACTTAAACGAAGAAGATTATCCAGCTGCAATCTCAAGATTGGTGCTGCTGATATAAAATTTTTTTCATTAATCTGACTTATAAAACCTTTTAGTAAGCAAACTGATCGATTGAGAATAGCATTGCAAAATAAGTCTACTGGGAAAAATTTACCACCAGCAACAGTGAGCATATTTATACTCAGATCTATATGCTTTTGGCGTAAAGCAGATAACCTTTCAAGTTCTAAATCTATTTTACTCATTGGAAGTTTGGCTAAACCACATAACATTACCCGAACAAGATTTTTAGTACAGAGGAAATTTATCTCTGGCCTGATCTTAGTAGCCACCATTCGGTTTTTATTGAAGTAACGAAATTTTGGAATTAGAACAAATTTGGGTGTATAGAACTAAGAGTTAGGAAATTTTGGATTATGGATTTTAAATGAGGAGTTGAAATCAAGCTCTGGGGTGCAACGCAAACGAGAACTCTATCTCTCCTCAAGGATTTACCCATAATTAGAAATAACGACCTAACCACTGTAAGCAGGAGCTTCCATACTGCATTACGCAGCAGAGCTACGTAACGAGAGACAAACTGTTAACCATAATCAGGAAAAGCCACAAACGTTTCCCTCCTTGGGGAGGGACAGAGATAAAACTTGTTTTGTCTCAGGGTGAGGACTGTGCAGGTAATAAGCTGATAAATAGCTACATGACAAGAGGCGCCCAAAGCTACAAGCTATTCACCCTATAACCATCCCGAAGATTCTTCGGAAGTATCCTCAGAATGACCCGGCTTTGTATCTTTTGTTAAGCGGTTATTGAATTCTCCCATCTTTATAAAGATTCTAGTTTGTTCCTCATTAGTAATCATTGCCTCACCATGCTTTATTATGTCTTTATTTTTCCTTCATATAAAATATATATTGTTGAACAAATGAGGTAATTAAAACGAAGGGAAGATGGCCATTTATACAACCGCTGAAGAAGCAGTAAAGATCATAAAATCGAACGATAGAGTGTACCTTCATGGGGTTTCAGCTTCACCATTTAGGCTTATCGATGCGATGGTTGCACGCGCACATGAACTCAGAAATGTGGAGCTCATCCATTTGCATACTGAGGGCGAAGCTGTATATGCACGAGCTGAATTTAAAGACAGTTTTCGGATAAGCGCTCTTTTTGTGGGCGCTAATGTCAGACAAGCTATTAATGAAGGACGAGGCGATTACATCCCCATCTTTTTAAGCGAAGTTCCCTCACTTTTCAGAAAGAATATTCTTCCTTTAGATGTAGCCATGATTCACGTTTCCCCACCTGATAAACACGGCTATTGCTCGCTCGGAGTCTCGGTAGAAGTAACTAATAGTGCCGTGCAATGTGCAAAAAAGGTTATCGCACAGGTGAATCCAAATATGCCACGAAGCCATGGCGATGGGCTCATCCATATGAGCAAGATTGATGCAATGGTTGAAGTGAATGATTCATTGCCAGAACAAATAGTGCCCGAACCCGATGAAGCTGAACGTAAAATAGGTCAATTTTGTGCAAATTTAATTGATAATGGCTCTACCCTACAAATGGGAATTGGCGCTATTCCAAACGCCGTTCTTGCAAGTTTAGGGAATCATCAGGATTTAGGTGTGCATACCGAAATGTTTTCGGATGGCGTAATAGATTTGGTGGAAAAAGGAATTATAAATGGAAAGAAAAAGCGCGTACATCCCGGCAAAATTGTATCTGGTTTCGTGATGGGTTCACGTCGTTTGTATGATTTCCTAGATGATAATCCCATGATTGCCATGCTAGATATTGCTTACATCAACGATACGGCTGTGATTAGAAAAAATCCTAAAGTAATGGCCATAAACAGCGCTATCGAAGTTGATATTACTGGCCAAATTTGTGCAGATTCCATCGGTACTTATCATTATTCTGGAGTTGGCGGTCAGATGGATTTCATCAGAGGCGCTTCTCTTTCAGAAGGAGGAAAGCCAATCATCGCGCTTCCATCAACCACAAAAAAAGGAGTAAGTAGAATTGTTCCTTTTCTAAAACAAGGTGCCGGTGTTGTTACCACACGTGCACATGTGCATTACGTAGTTACTGAATACGGCGTATGCGATTTGTACGGAAAGAGTTTATATCAAAGGGCAAAAGCACTTACCGAGATAGCACACCCAGATCACCGAGAAGATTTAGAGAAAGAGATATTCAATCGATTTAAAAGAGTGTAGAACATAGAAAAAAAGAGATTCAACGGCTACGAATGAATCTCTTTTTCTAACTCTTGCTCATAAACTGTTATCTCATATCATACTTTAAAAAGGCTACAAATGTTGCTCCGAATGAAAGCATGATGATAATAGCCAAGAGTCCAAAATCTAGGATGCTTTTTGAAAGTACAACTCCAGCTGTATTTATAGGTGCGGTGTACTGAGGTATGCCACTCAAATCCAAACCTTGGTCATTTCTACCAAAATCAAGTTTAACGCCTTTTTCATTATCTACTTCAATTCTAAAACCACCATCGTTACCACTCTTCCCTTTCTCCGCTTCGGTATAACTGGTGAAATCGTCTCGATATTTTCGCATACTTTCTTCATATCGATTTTTCATTCCAATATCGGTTCCTGCAATATTCATAGCTGCTAACCTGAATGAGGAAGCTGGTGAAATCCTAGCCAAGCTAAATGCGATGCGTTCTTGCAACTGCTTTTTGTTGCGTGTTTCCTCTAATAGCTTTCTATTATTTGCTGTGATATCTATTTGAACTTGTTTTCTGGCGGCATCATCCTCTTCAAGCCAAGTCCATTCATTATCATCTCTGTATGCTGTTCGTTCATCTTCATCCATGCCTTCCATCTCTTGACTTCGTTTTCTCCACATTTCTGAGATAATTGACGAATATTCATCCCAACGCCCCTTACGATAAGCTTCCTGTTTGGCTTCTATTTGTGCAATCGACTCTGTTTTTACAAGTTGACCTGAAGCCATTACGCTCATACGAGGAAGAATGAGAACTCCTCCAACCCAAACTACAAGTAACAATAAAAATGACAATGAGGATTTCCTTGTTGTTGCCGAAACAAGCAATCCAAGCCCTATAAAAAAAGTAATGTACAGTAACGACAACCCCACAAAGCTTGCAAATTTCAGCCATTCTTCTCCTGAAAATGGAACTCCCAATAGCACTACGAGAAGCAAAGAAATTAGAATGGGAATGAGCAATGGAATGACCAATCCTATCCAAATTCCGATGAATTTCGAGATTAGGTAGCCCGCTCTTGAAACTGAGTTTGCAAACGCCAGCTTTAGTGTCCCATTTTCGCGTTCCCCGTTGATGGCATCGTACGTAAACAGAATGGCAAACAACGAAAGCACCACTTGCACGATGAACGTGAGGTCGATGAATCTAAAAATAGCAAACAAAGTTTCGTCGGAATACGGACTACGAGTTAGCTTTACATCTTGGAAATCAGAAATTGTAGAAACACGTCCTACATCAAAATGGAGCCCAGAAACAAACACTTGCATAGGCGTTGGTTTTCGGTGAACTTGATTTCGTACACTTCCCCAATTTGTTGCCTGTTGCATGTTTATTTGGGCAATCTGCTGGTTAGCTTCGTACTGAGCTACTGCATTTTTATATTCTTGAATGCCAATAAATACACTCGTGAGAATCAAAACAGAACACACTAAAAATGTTGCTACAAACTTTGGGCTTAAGAGAATATTCTTGAGCTCCTTTTCTATCATTAACTTAATCATGGGAGTTTTCTATATGGTTTTGAAATTCGAGATATCATCTTAAGTCGTATTTGAGGAAAGCAAAAAAGGCTCCACCAAAAAACACTAGGTTAAAGAGGATTAATAGACCTATATCTAGAATACTGCCCTTTGCTGCTTTCGCGAAGGTTGCTTTCTGAAATTGAAATTTGGGGAGTTCTGAGGCGTCGATAGTTTCGGGTTCTTCGCCAGAGTCGTCGCTGGTGGAAATAATCATTCTAAAACCTGTATTCCCACTTTGACCTGTTTTCTCTGTCATGAAATCGCCAAACACTTTCTGGTATTCTTTCGCAGAATCCATATATCGATTTTGAAGCTCCAGTGAAGTTCCTGCAAGCCTAGTTATGGCTAAGCTAAATACAGATGTAGGAGACATCCGTGATAATGCCAATGCTACTCTTTCTTGTTCTCTTTTTCTGTTGTTATAATTCTCATTAATCTTCTCTTCAAACACCTGAATTTTGGAAGTTCTTGATTCGGAAAGACTGCTCATGTGTTTAGAAAAGGCTTGCATTATCTTTTGAGGCTCAGTTCCTTCTGGTGCAGTGAAATTTGCCATTTTCGGACGATCCTCTTCAAAAAGCTGCATTCTATACCGACTTTTCTCTGCCGTAATCTCATCGATATTTGGGACTTCAACCAATCTCCCAGAAACCAATACGGAAGCTCTTGGAATTATAAGTACTGCAAAAATCCAGATTACGAGAGAGATTAAAAATGAAGTGGAAGGCTTATTTGTTAAGGCAGAAATGCCGATAGTTAATGCTAAGAATAGCCCAAAATAGGCTAAACCAGCCAGTAAAATTAAGCCGAGTCGGAGCCATTCATCGTTGCTCAGTGTAATTCCAAAAAGGGGAAGAATTGCAGCACCTATTAAAAGTGGAATGAGCAACGCCAAACCTAAACCAACAAAAGAACCCGCTAATTTCCCAGCGATGAATGAAGCCCGAGATAAGGAATTGGCAAAACACAACTTTAATGTACCACTCACTTTCTCCCCGTTTATGGCATCGTAGGTGAAGATGATTGCAAAGAGCGAAAGGATGACACCAAAAATAAATTCCAAATCCATAAAGCGGAAGATGGCAAAGATGGGTTCGTCGTTAAATCGAGTGTTCTCCGCTCGTAACTCCCCTCTTCCTTTCATTTCAATGTCTCTACCTATGTCGTTAGAAATACCCGTTACAAGAGCCATCAGCGGTTCTGGTGGCAGCATAATGCTGTGATTTATTCCCATCCATTCGGTATTCGCAGAAATTTGATTATATCCTTCTTGAACGGCTGCTTCGTATTGAGCCTTGCTCGAAACGTAATTTTGTGCTCCCATAAAAAAGGAAAGCACAATGAGCACTGAACAGACTGCAAAGCTGATTGTAAATCTACTGCTTTGCACAATTTCCTTGAGCTCTTTGACAAATATTAGTTTAAACATCATTCTACCTCTTAAACTAAGTCGTTGCTAAGTATGCCAGAACTAGCTGGCTCATCCATATAGCCAGCCATATACTCTACGTAAAGCTGCTCTAGATTTACACCTTTAAGTTCTGCGTGAGTTCTTTGAGCTACTAGCACTCCATTATTTAAAATGCCTACATGATTTGAAATATCTTTAGCTCGAAAAATATCGTGTGTGCTCATCAAAATGGCTTTGCCTTCATCACGAAGCTCGCCAATTAACTTTGTGAACTCCCTCCCCGCTTTTGGATCTAATCCTGAGGTAGGTTCATCAAGTAAGATGGCAGGTGCATTTTTCAGAATGGCGATAGCAATACCACATTTTTGGCGCATTCCTTTCGAAAAATCTTTGAGCTTTTTATCGAACGCATCTTTTTGTAAACCAACACGCGCCAAAGCTGCTTCGTAATCTTGACGTTTATAATGATTCTTGCCTCCCAATTTCACAAAGAACTCCAGATTTTGCATCGCAGAAAAATTTGGATAGAGCTGTACATTCTCTGAAACAAAGGCTACGTTTTTCTTGGCTTCAAGAGGTTCTTTGTTGGCATCAATTCCGTTTATAAAAGCATTTCCTTTGGTTGGCTGAATGAAATCCAGAAAGATATTTATAGTGGTAGTTTTACCTGCACCATTACCACCAAGCATTGCGTAGATTTCACCTGGCATTACTTTTACGTTTAGATTCTCTAAAGCAGTAACACCGTCCTCATATACTTTATTCAGATTTCTAGCTTCTAAAAGCGGGGCTTGTTGTATCGGGTTAATTGTAATTTCCATACTTGTGCTTTTTTGGATTAATATTCTGTATTTGTAGAAGTTATTTTCTGGATAGCTTGATGCCGAAAAACACTACTCCACCCACTAATGCAAGAATCAGTAGTAGAATAAACGCTGTTCCAAAAACACTAGCTTCTGCTTCAATTTGCACCGTAAAACTCTTGTCTTCGGCGTTAACCGGTTGGTTATCAGATAAGGATGTTGATCGCATCCTAGTTTCATATTTACCAACACTTATGTCGTTTGGTGGGGTCAGTGTAACCCGAATTGTTTTCTCTTCCCGGATACCAAGTTCTGATATTAGAATCGGGTCTATATTTTTCTCCCATTGAAAAGGAGTATCGAGTTCAAATTCGATGTTATCTAACCGGCGAGAACCTTCATTCACTACTCTAAAGCTAAACGACACTGGTTCGCCTGCCTTCCCTGTATTAAAAAGTTGTGGCGCTTTGATAACTAACTTACCCACTCCACGTGGTAGCATCTCTAACCGAACATAACCTACATCAAGGGCTCTAATTTGCTCTTCTGTCCATAGTTCATTTCTCTTTTCGGAGACTTCCTTTAGCTTATCAAGAGGAACAGCCATCACAAAAAAGCTGATGGGCTCATCCATAATCACATCATCGGTCGGCCTATCTGGGAGAGAGATCACTAAGTTGGTTTGGCGTGTATTGTTACTTTCTGTGAATTTGATTTGGCTTATGCGACCACTTGCTCCCACTTCGTTAAAATAGCGAGCTACGGATTGTGGCAGGTTTACAACTTCCAACTTATAGGTGTCATCAACACCACTGAAAAGCTCTAAACCAAGTCCGAAATTGGCTTCTTTCCCCAGTTCTATTTCTTGTGAAAACCGTTCTGATTGAATGAGAACTTTGTTGGCACTCGCATCTTTCTGCAAAAACACCTTTGGATTTCGAGAAGTACCATTTCCGTAAATGATATTTACCGTAGCCTCATCCACATCTTGCAATAACTCGAACTCAACTGTTTGGGGAACGCCAGCATGCAGCGAGCTTAGTTTGATTTCATACGGACTGCTTATGATTGCGCCATCGTTATTACTCAACGACACGTACACATTGTGTATCACATCTGGTTGAAGAGAACGGAACAGTTCGTCTTCCATATCCACAATTTGCGAAAACTCAGCAGATGCTCCAGAGGTATTCGCCAAGGTTACATGCACCTTTTTCTTCCCACTTTCCTCTTGAGATTTCACCGCCTTTTTAATGCTTACAAACTGTTGCTCAAAAAGGAGTACCAAAAGAGATTGCTGATAATTTACCTCCGCATCTAAATATGCGTTCTTAGCTTGTTCAAATTGCTCTTTAGAAATGAGCTTCTTTTCGAATAATACCTCACTTCTATTTAACTCGCTTTGAGCACGTTCGTAAGTACTTTTTGCTCTTTTTAAGCCCAACAAAGGGTAGCTATCATCTCTAGCGTTTGGAAAAGGAGTTTGTGCACTTGCAAGCTCCGGCAAAGACAGGTTTATGGAAAAAAGTAGAAGTAGAAAGATTAAAATAGGGTTCTTCATCAATTACCTGATTTAAAGCTAACGTTCTTGTTTAGTTTTGGCTTCTTTAGGATGATGGTATTCTCTTCTCCATCTTTCTCAAACGTAAGCTCTAGGTCTTCGCCAGTCTTTACTTCATCAATTAGTGCTTTAGCTTCTGCTCCTGATGCTGGCTTTTTCGCATTAACTTTAATTAAAGACCAATCCTCCATATTCACTGCTTTCAATTCATCAGGAACTAATCTGTCTATAACACCATTGACCTTAGCAGATTTTTCCACATCTGTTAACAGTAATCCTAGTTCTGCAATGATTGTTACTATTTCATCTCCACCCGTCTGAAATGACATTGACGTACTATTTGTAGCACTCGACTTAGACATTGAGATACTTTTTCTCGCACCCGATTTAGATTCTGATTCATCACCTTTAATCGCACTTACTATAAATCGGCTTTCCCCTCGGCGAACTCCCATTTTAATTTCTTCACCATTTCCAAGTGCCGCGTAAACCTCTTTTAGTTTGGCTATCTCTTTTACTCTTACCCCATTTATCATTAAGATAAAATCTCCTCTCTCCAAGTGATCACCTGTTCCTTTGGAAGTATTTTCCCCCAATCTGAGCATCACTTTAACCTCCCCGTCATTTTCTACTATTAGGGCTTCGAGTTCTGGCAACATTAATGAAGTATTTTCATCAAGAGTCATAGTTTGTCGTACTTGTGCAATGGCATTGCTATTGGGAAAAGCACCTATTACAAGGAGTAAAGTGGAAAAGAGTATTTTTTTCATCGATTATTTAGTATTTAGTTAGTAGACATCCGTAATATTCTAAAGCCAAGCCTTAGTGTTGTTAAGGGCTTGCAAAAACTTTGTTAAGGATGTTAAATCGATGCTAAATCTTTTTGAATAGATCCAAAAGGCGCTAATTTTGAGAATGCATAACAAATGGATTACCTACATTTTTCTTGGCGTAATGGCTTGCGCACTTATTACTCTAGCTATTCTGCAATACAACTGGCTTGGGAGTGTTACTAGCGAGGAACAGAACCGGCTTTCAAAAAGCATGACCGCCTCTACTGAGAATCTTGTAACCGATTTAAATCAAAATTTTAGCCAACTAAATAACAATTTTGAAATACAACTCTCTCAAAATGGAGATAAGCCCGAACAGCTTTTACAGGATGCTTATTCAAACTGGATTTCAAAATCTAAACAGCCAGACTTAGTTAAGTCGATCTATTATATACAAGGTGTTTCAGATGAAGAGCCTCTCGTAAAACATTTCGATCCGAACACTGGTACTTTTAGCCAGTTAAATAATCCCCCTACCTCAATTATCAATTGGCTTCAAGAAAACTCAGACACGAAAGAAGATTTTGATAACAGTCTTACTATCAATCACGGACCTGATTTTGGTGAACCAAGCTTTCTCATGGTTCCTGTTAAATATTTAGAAATGGTGACCATTAATAATAAGAATCTAAGCCAAAGCATTAGTGTAAGCCTTAATGTAGAGCAGATAGATGATGGAATTCTATTAGAGCTGAATGATGATGTAATTATGGAAACCATCATTCCTGAACTTGCCAGAACCTACCTTACCGAATCATATGAAGATCAGTACATAATCAGCATTGTTCAGCCTGACGATGAAGACAGTTTAAGTGTTTACTTTACTACAAAAGGGTTGGATGTAACCAAAGAGCCAGATTTTAAACGTACCATTGATAAACTGGATGCTCAAAGATTTTTTATTTTTAATTCAGGATTTGATAAAAATTTAAACTCTTTTTCAAAACTGGATAGCATTCCTAATAAAATTAAAAGTATAAATGTATATAAGAGTTCAGAATCTAAATCTAGCATCTCAACTAATCATTTAACTTCAGAGTTTAGCAGCAATACAATTTGGACAGATTCAGTACTCGATTATCCTGCTAAAATAGACACCTTAATAAAAGCTTCTTTTGTATCCAGTTCAGATAATCCAGAATGGGAGCTTTGGTTAAGTTTCAAAGATGGGTCTTTGGAAGCTTATGTAGCTAAAACCAAAAATAGAAATCTATTCATAAGCTTCGGTATCCTAGCCATCCTCGGCATAAGTGTAATCATGATTGTTATAACAGCGCAACGCTCTCATGATTTAGCACAAAGACAAATGCTCTTTGTGGCAGGAGTTTCACACGAGCTTAGAACTCCAATTACAGTTATTCGTTCTGCCGCTGAAAATCTAAGTGCAGGTGTAATTCATAAAGAAGAACGGCGAAAAGAATATGCCGATTTGATGGTTAAAGAAGGTCGCAGACTAAGCGACATGGTAGACCAGATTATGGAATTTTCAGGAATACAATCTGGGAAGAAAATCTATCAGTTTAGCGAGTTTTCTATTTCTGAATTTGTGGAAGAGGTAAATAATAGCTGCCGCCCTCAGTTGGAGGAACAGAGTATTGTTTTAGAATATTCCGCTCAAACCAATTCAGATATTTGTTATGCCGATAGAGATGCACTTTCTCTGGCTGTAAGCAACTTGATTCATAATGCTATAAAATTTAGTACTCCAAAAAGCAGTATCTCTCTAAATGTTAGCGATTCTAATAGATCAGGCGAAACGAATCTCGTAATTCAAGTAAAAGACTCGGGAAATGGCATTCCCGAAGATGAAATAAAACAAATTTTTGAACCTTTCTTTAGGGGGAAAAAGCCCATTGAGGAGCAAATTAAGGGTAATGGAATAGGATTAAGTTTAGTAAAAAAAGTAATTGATGCACATAATGGCGAAATTGCCGTTAATAGTAGTAAAGGTATCGGATCTACTTTTACACTAAAAATTCCAAATAACGGTCATGGAAACTAAAGCAAAGATATTACTAATTGAAGACGAGCAGGGCTTGGTAATGACTATCCAAGACCGTCTGATTGAGGAACGCTACAAAGTAGAAGTTGCCACCGATGGTGCTCTTGGATATGAGAAAGCATTGTATAATAACTATGATGTAATAATTCTAGATCTAATGCTCCCCAAAAAAGATGGCTTAGATGTGTGCAAAGATTTGCGCCAAAAAAGGATTGAAACGCCAATTATTATGTTAACCGCCAAAGGACAAGTAATAGATAAGGTGTTGGGACTGAAACTTGGTGCGAATGATTATATGCAAAAACCTTTTGAGATGATGGAGCTACTCGCACGAGTTGAAGTACAAGTTCGTAAGAAAACCGTTTCAACCTCGGCTCCAAACACTCAGGAGTATCAATTCGGAGAAGTATCTGTAAATTTCAGAAAAGGTGAAGTTAAGAAATCTGGACAAGACGTTACTTTGCCTGCTAAAGAGTTTCAACTACTGAAATTTTTACTGGAACATGAAGGCGTAGTACTCACTCGCGATCAATTGTTGAATGAAGTTTGGGGATATGATGCTCTCCCTTCAACTCGAACTGTTGATGTACACATTGCTTGGTTGAGACAAAAGCTAGAAGCCAATAGCCATCATCCAAAACACATCCTTACCGTTCACGGCTTCGGATATAAGTTTGTTGGATAGATTTAGTAGTGAGTAGTGAGAAATATGGAGTTTCAGTATTGAGTTCCTACTCGACTATTCATTCCCGAACCAATTACTGCACTTCTTTTTTGTCTAATCGATGATTTTCGAATAATTCGATGGCACTTTTCAAAAGCCCAATCAGTCCAATTCCTAAGACTAAAACCCCCAAAGACAATTCCTTCAATACCGTTTCTTCAGCAGAATACAATCCGAAAAAACCAACTAATATCATTAGTAATGCAGAGGCAGATATAATTCCCAAAAACAGTTTTCCAGATTTAGGGTTCTCCCAAACCTTTCTAGAAAGTTCGTTCTGCATTTTTGTGGTGTCTTGTAAAGTTGATAAGCTAATTCCTACTCCCATAAAGATGAGTGTATTATTGTAGTATTCCCAAACAGATTCAAATCCATTTAATAAGGGCATAAATGAATAAACTAAGCCTGCTACCATTAGTGGATACTGTAAGTAACTGATGTAATTAAAAAAATCTCTAGCGTTGAACATTTATCACCCGACATGTTGTTAATTCTACTTTGAGGTCTCTGGATTACCCTTTCCAAAACCTAATTATCAAGACAAGATAGAAAACTTCATTTAAATAGCTAATTGCTCTCTTTTCTCACAATTATTTTTATATCCCATAAAAAAACCCTGATACCAACACCTATTTGGTGCTTATATCAGAGTTTGATAATTTAAAAGCTGTTTCCGATTTAAGGCTTAGAACCTAATTCTCTAACAGTATCAGCTAACATTTTCACTTTGGCAGCATTATTAGAACTACCAGCATAGCTTTCAACGGTATCTGCTAATTTAGTAAGTACTTGTTTACGCACTTTTGGTGAAGCTTTTTCTGCATTTACTAAACCTTGACGAACTACATTTAAACTTCCAGTAGCTAATCCTTTTTCTCGAGCAAGTTGATCGGTATAAGCACGAGCTAATGCAAATGTAGTTGGCCATTCAAACTTAGGTTGGCCTTGAGCATTCAGATATGTTAGTTCAATGGATTTTGCAGCAGCAATTTCATTTTCTGTCAAATAAGGACTTGGTGTTAGCTCGAAGATATCTAAACCACGAGCGATTTCTGAACTCACAATAGCTCCGTTGTACCAGTACACAGACCAACTCCCACCCATTTGCATTCTATCTGCAGCTACTGGGCCACGATCATGAAAAGCAATTTCTACAGGATTGTTAGCATCTGTCCAATCAAATATTGAAACTCCACCTTGATACCAAGCTTGCACCATAATATCACGTCCAGGTACAGGAATCATTGAGCCATTATGCGCAACACAGTTTTCTTCTGTGGTTTGAATAGCGGGCATTTTATAATACTCTTCGAATTTCATTTTTCCACCTTCAATAGTGAAAATAGCATTCGCACCCCATTCCATTGGATCCCCTTCACGACATTTGGGTTGGCCACCTCCGCCCCACTCATCCGTGAAAATCACTTTATTACCTTCGTTATTGAATGTAGCTGAATGCCAATATGAAAAGTTAGAATCTGCAACTGCATCAATTCGAACTGGATTGGCTGGATTAGAAATATCTAGCAACAATCCATATCCTTCACAAGCGCCACCTGCTAATCCAATTTCTGGATACAGAGTAATATCATGGCATTGAGTTGGGCCTTTACGAGCAGGCTCTTTACCATCTTTTCCGCCACCAAACATTGCGGCAACAATTGCTGGCAGATCTTTACGCAATTGGACACTATCAGCCGCTGTAGGCTCTCCTGTTCCTCCGCGTTTTGCAACTACATCACTTAGCATTCGTTTTGCATAAGAATCAGGAAGAACTGTTTCTTGTCCATTAAAATCTACAATAAAGGCTCCATTCTTTTTTGCTTCGGCAAGAGCTGGATAATCAGCTGGAGACATACCGTGGCGTGGTGGCGCATCTAGGTTCTCAAAAATTCGTGGTGAACTTACAATTTTGGACATTTCGGGATTTGCCAACGGAACTTTAATTACTTCAATTCTGAATAACGCAGAGTTTGGATCGTCTTCTGGTTGTGCATCAGAACAGCCTGGAAGCTCTTCTTCTGGACGAATGCCTGCTGAACCAGAAACATATACATATACGTTTTCATTGTCATTTGGATCTTTTAATACAGAATGAGTATGAGAGCCTCTACACGTTTGCACATTAGCGATGTACTTTGGGTTTTCAATATCGGTAATATCAAAAATTCTAATCCCTCTTAACCGCTCTTTACTTACTGCCTGATTAACACCTTCCGTTCCACAATCTAGGCGACCAGTGTTTCCTTCTCCAGAAACAAACATAAGGTTTTCGTACACGGAAACATCACTTTGCGATGCAGGACAGATATACTCTCTTACAATTTTTGGTTCCGATGGATTGGAAATATCCCAAATAATCACGCCATTATAATTTCCCTGAATTGCATATTTCCCTTTAAATGCTAAATCCGAATTTGTTACTCCTAAAAAGTCTTTCGGGGGTGGAGTAGCAGATAGTACTTCAAGGTTCCAAGTGGCTTCTTCGGCATCGAATAAACCTGCTTTGAGTCCAACTCTTGGATCAGGACTTGGAGCCATCACATTGTCAAGTTGAGTTACAGCGGGTGAAGTGTAAGGCATATCGACCATCTTCGACGAAGACGAACAAGAATATGTAACAATAAGTGCTGCCGTAATTAGCAGAACCCAAAAGTGCTTTGATACACCTTTAATAGTAGTAGAAGTTGTTTTCATTTTTTTTGGGTGTGTTGATAGTTGATTAATCCTAACTAAGCTCTGGTTTGTTATTCAACTTCATCTTTAGATGATAGCTCAGAAAGCATTAATTTCATGCGTTCAATTTCAGTAATTTGATCTACGTTAATGTCTGCAGATAATTTAAAAGACTCTTCATCTTGTACCGCACCATCAGTATTAATAAGCTTGGTTACCATCGTAATTGCACCGCTGTGATGCTGGATCATATATTTAAGAAATAGTTTGTCGAAGTCTCCATTTTTTGCTTCACTTAATTCCACCAATTGATCTTGTGTAAGCATTCCCGCCATACTCATGTGGTCAGAATGATCTCCGCCCGCTCCATGAATCATCAAGTTCAATCCATCAATATGAACTTCTGGTACTGGCTGTTTACGGTCTCTTAGCCATTTTTGCATAGCTGCAATTTCATCTTTCTGAGCATTTATAATTCGTGATGCCAAAGTCTGAACTTGAGCATTTGCCCCATTCTTTGGTGCTAAATCAGACATAATCAAAGCTTGGGCGTGGTGGCCGATCATTCCCGTCATAAAGTCTACGTCCGCTTGAACAAAATTCATTCTAGAACTATCAATTCTCGCCCAGTATAATTCTTCGAGATCAGCTTTTGCGGAGGAGTTTGAAGCTGATTTGGTAGATGTTGTAGCTTCTGTACTCTTACAAGACCATCCCACAAACACCAATAACACTACTATACTTATTCTAGAACCCAGATTTATCTTTCTTTTTGAGGCTTTCATTTTAATTCAGTAATTAGAGAAAACTTTGATTTATTTTAGTACCTAGAGTAATCATAAGAAGAGTAAAAGACAAAATTGTAAAACAAGACGATTACTTTCTAATAGTAATGATGAATGATTCGTCCATTTATTACATTATTTATGCAACCCAAACAAACTTCCAAGCTATGAAAAATTTTCTATCAAGCCTTTTATTCTTATTTATACTCAGCTTTAATTCACTAGCACAACTATCAACGTCACCTGATGTTTTTGCTACTTCTGAAGGTGAGTTAACCGTTTATGCTGTAAATCATGGAAGTGTTGCCTTCACTTTTGGAGAAAAAACCATTCTGATAGACCCTTATGGAGGAGCTGAATTATTTAGCGAATTTAATGCGCCGGATATCATCTTCATTACAGATATTCATGGCGATCATTTAAACGCTGAAACACTTGATGGCTTAAATACAGAGAATACTACATTCGTGGTACCACAAGCTGTTGCAGACCAAATGGATGAGATGTATCAAAAACAATTAGTTATTATTGGGAATGATGAAAGCACCGAACTACACGGAATTAAAGCATCTGCAATTCCTATGTATAATCTCCCTGATGATGAATCCGCTCGACATACTAAAGGACGTGGCAACGGCTATATTTTAACTTTTGGTGATAAGACTGTCTACCTTTCTGGTGATACCGAAGACATTCCCGAAATGCGAGCCCTTACAAACATCGATATCGCTTTTGTTTGTATGAACCTTCCTTACACCATGGATATCAATCAAGCAGCAAGTGCTGTTCTAGAATTTAAGCCAGCTGTAATGTTTCCTTATCACCATCGCGGACAAGATATTGAAGCTTTCAAAAAACTTATTACCGACAAGGGTATCGACGTTCGCTTGAAGAACTGGTATTCTAATTAGATGATAGCTCGTTAGGTAATTCGGCGACTGAGATGGTAGTCTTTACGTTTCGGTCATCCCTGTAGATAATAGATAATTCATCGAGAGAAAATATCTAACCTCTCCGTAACATGTTGGGAGGTGATGTTTTTGGTTTTTTTCTTCTCGTTATCGAATTCCAGATTCTGGACTACGCAATAATAACCTTGTTTTAAGTTTGGGGGAGATAATACGGCTTTACCTATTAGGTTATCCTGAAGATTCTTTCCCAAGCATAGGATGACGACGTCCTCCCTACGAACGTCATCGTCCGTAATACAGTCTATAAGATTTAGTTTCCATTGTGTTCGAGGTTTTGCCGTATTCTTCTTATACCTCGCAAAGATGCTGAAACAACTTCAGCAAATTGAGACATTCTTTCATTTTAAATACGCTATTAATTCCCCAATGAGTTCAAACTTCCGACGTAGTAATTAATATCTACCACTAATTTTGTACCAAAACTGGGTATTTCTTGCCATCTAGTTAATGGCTTTAGCAGCACTTCTTCTCCATCAATAAATACTTTAACTGGCATATCAAACTTTCTAATAGCGTTAGTCCACTTATAAAAAAGCTTCCCGCCCTTAAAGCTGTATTCCAACATTGGAATTCTAACGTCTCGTAAATATTGATCGAATACAGGAGTTAAATCTCTTCCAACAGCTTTACTTATATATTCTTCAATCTGTTTGGTAGTAACAGTTTGATGATAAAACTCTTTGTTCAAACCACGTAACATCATTCTCCATTTTTCATCATCATTCATTATTTGGCGAATGGTATGTAGCATATTCGCGCCTTTATAATACATATCAGAGGAACCTTCGTAGTTCACGTCATATATCCCAATAATAGGTCGGTCATTTAGAATATTTAGTCGTGTTCCAATCACATATTCACTTCCAGCCTTTTTTCCGAAATGATAGTCTAGAAAAAGTGATTCTGAGTAATTGGTAAAGCTTTCATGAATCCACATATCCGCTACATCTCTGTAAGTGATGTTATTGGCAAACCACTCATGTCCTGACTCGTGGATAATGATAAAATCGAATTTAAGTCCCCAACCCGAATCGCTTAAATCTCTCCCTAAATATCCATTCTTATATTTATTGCCGTAAGTAATAGAACTTTGATGTTCCATTCCTAAATAAGGAGCTTCCACTAACTTGTAACTGTCTTCGTAAAAGGGATAAGGCCCAAACCAATGTTCAAATGCCTTCATCATTCGTGGAGCATCAGCAAATTGCTGAATGGCTTTTTCTTTATTCTCACGGATTACATAGTAATCCATATCTAGCTCGCCCTTTTCGCCATTGTACTTTTCTCCAAAATGGACATAATCACCAATATTGATATTTACACCGTAGTTGTTAATCGGATTTGAAACAAACCAATGCCATGTTGTTGTATTGTTATTGTGTTCTTCAACCTTTTCCAACCGCCCATTAGAAACATCCATAAGACCTTTAGGTGTAGTTACGCTAATACGCATGCTATCAGGTTCGTCATAACCATGATCTTTGTTTGGCCACCATATACTTGCACCAATTCCTTGGTTTGAAGTTGCAATAAAAGGTTTACCATTTCCGTCTTCAGTCCAAGTAAAACCGCCGTCCCAAGGTGCACGTATAGCTACTTTGGGTTTGCCATAAAAATCTACCGTTATCTCATTTATTGATCCTTTCCGCTGGCTTTTTGGTAGAGTAACAAAATACGCACTTCCTTCTTTTTCAAACTCTAGTCGCTTTCCTGAAAGCAACACTTTGTTAATATACATCGGCTCTTGAAGGTCGATTTGCATTCTCCCAACACCTTCTTTTAATACTCTATACTTAATAACATTAGTACCTGAAATAGAACTATCATCTAAGTTTACGGCCACAGAAAGGTGATAATAGGTAACATCCCACCAAGCTCGTTCTGGTGTTATACTTCCTCGCAAAGTATCCTGACGAGTAAAATCTGGTTGGCGTCCAAATAATTGTGCTTGAGCTATATTGCCTAATGTGCAAAATAGAATGATTGTAAGAAATGCTTTTATCATGGATACTAAACTGTAGTATGATTGTTTAACTCAGAATATAACAATAGCCTTTAAAGTTAGTAGAGCAAACACACTATTTTCTTAGTTTGTGATTTTAGCTTATTTCCATAAAAAAAGGCAATCCCATTCACGGAATTGCCTTCGACTTTAATCAATTTTTAAATTTTTTCAGCTTTTTATTTCTTTTACAGTAAGCACGCCTTTCATTCCACCATAAAAGTGACCAGGAAAAGAGCATACATACTCGTAGTCACCCAGTTTTGTAGGAACTGTAAAGATAACTTCAACCGTTTCGCCACCACCAGCTAAATCCGTAGCTGCTAGTATTTGATCTTTCAACTCTGGTGCAATGTATTGATTATCTCTTGCTTTGGCTGATGCGTTCACAAATGCCTTCATGTCAACTCCGCTGTCTAGAAATACAATGTTATGTCCCATTGCTTGCTTTGGGATTCTACTCACTACTGTAAGAACAACTTTAATTGTTTCGCCAGGTTGAGCATCTATGGTTGTCACGTCAAACTTCATGTTGTCAGTGCCTTTAACTTCTATAACTCTTGGGTTATCTACCGTGCCTTGTGCAAATGCTGCGCTTGCAAATAATACGGCTACTACTAAGATTGAAAATATATTTTTGAATGATTTCATGATTCTATTTTATATGGTTAAAACTGTTTTCTACTTATTTTATGAGCTTATTTCGATTTAGGTTTCGCAATAAATAGCCCGGCTGCCCCTTTTTGCATATCTGCCATTTCGTGATCTACGAGTACATAATGTCCTGGCTCAGAAACTATAAACTCTAATACTGCTCCATTACTTGAGCCTAGCAATACGGTTTGCATTCCATGCCATTCATTTTTCAAGTTTCCTTCGTACCAAACTTTATCAAATATTGCACCAATTATATGCGTGCTTGAAACATCGTTTGGACCAACATTAAGCATGTAAATACGAACTCTGTCACCCACTTCAACTTCCATTGGGTTGTCCATTAATGCACTTTGGTGTCCGTTAAAAGCAACTATTGAAGGTTTTTTTTCATCGGCAGCATCAAAATCTAGTACATATAGGTCGCTTCCTTCTTCTTTCTTTAGGTAGAATTCTGATTGAACTACTGCAAACTCTTTATCAACGGAATTATCGGTTGGATATCCTTCTTTTGGTGACACAATTACCATTCCATATTGACCCATCGACATGTGCTGCAATACTGGTGGTACTCCACAATGGTAGATATGAACACCAGGATAATTTGCGATCCACTCAAAACGAACAGACATCCCTGGAGGAACAGCTCTCCATTTGTCGTCGGCAGCTACGGTACCTGAGTGAAAATCTATAGAATGCATCATTGGCATTTCATCGCCAACTGGCTTTTGTAGTTTAGACATCGCCAATTGTTGAAGAAAAGGAGCGTTACCTTTCATAGGAGCTGTAATATCTACCGCTTCATCACTTCTATTTTTCATTGTAAAAACTACTTTATCACCTTCACGAACGTGTAAAACAGGACCAGGAACAGTTCCTCCAAAAGTCCAAGCTACATAACGAACACCTTCAGCAACTTCAATTTCTTGTGCTAAAATATCCATGCGAACGTGATGCACTCTATTTCCTTTTGGAAGAGCTGCAATGTTTGGGAGCATTGTAACATACTCGCCAACTACAGGAGGTCCGTCATAATCTTCCGTAAAAAGCTCCGCTTCTGGTAAGCCAAACCATTTTCCCTCTACCTGGAATTTACCTTGTAGCTCCTTGCCTTTTTCTTGAGCAGAAACTAAACCCGTACTAATTGCAGAAACCAATAGTACTACTAACACCATCATTGTTTTTGAAATTCTCATTGTTGTGTTCATTTTTATAATTTTAAGTATTAAGACAATTTTATCTTATTTATATTTATAAGAATCTTTGCTTTTATTAAATCTAAACAACCATTATGAATTTAAGATGAACTTGTCTGAAATTTATTTCAACTAATGCCAATGCTTAAAAGCGTGACTTTTTTATTTATTCTGATTATCTATTAGTAAATGCATAACATAAATATCCATGGATAATTTAGATACCAACCAAGTTGAAAAAATTAGAGAAGCCTGTATAAAAGCGGCTAAAGAAGGGTTTCTGGATGCTTCAATAAGTGGGCTTTGTACCGAAGGTGCGATGGAAGCAGCAATAAGCTCTATTGAAATGTTAGATCTTGAAAAAATTCTTTCTCAATCTAAATGAAACAGCGAATTGTCGACTTTCTCCAAGAAGAGCAAGGTGATTGGGTTACTATACTAGAATGCGGTCATACGCAACATGTGCGGCATAATCCACCTTGGCAACTACGGCCATGGGTTATCACAAGGGAAGGCCGTGAAAGTAAATTAGGTGCTCAACTTAATTGTTTGAAATGTGATCGGAACGAGCCTAAGGATGTATAAAAAAACTCTCCGTGCTTAGGCTATCTAATGCTTTGCGTAGCTAACAATTCTCTTCCAGTGGAGGCTGGCAAAAAGGATAACCGCCAGTGTCTCAAAAGCTCTGCCAAGAAATGCTAACTGAGTTATTCCCGTGCTAAAGTTAGAAACGATAACTACTCCAATTCCAACATTCAGGAAAATAACCATAAGTACGGCCATTAAAGCACTCCCTCGCTCTTTAGAGTTTAGAAATCTAGGAAGCATCCAATAGGCCGTTCCTAGAGTGAACTGTATAATCCATCCGAAAATAAGAAGTTCAATATGCACGGGTAAAAAAGTCCATAGTTGAGGATATATTGGAAAGGCTTTATGGGCTAGTAGTAAAGCTCCAATTGTAATTCCAGAAAGTAGATAAAGAAGAGACAGCCGTATCATCCATATAGAAACACGAGGCATTTTATAAATCCGTTTTAGAGGTTGAAATGCGCTTCTTTTTTCCTTTAACTCTAGGCCAAATCTCTATAGCATACGACAAAACAGCGATAAACTGAACCACTGATGAAATTGCTAGCAACACTTTCCAAACTGAATTTGATGGTGTGTTGATAAAAGGCTCTGCTATAACTCTCAACAATAAGCCCGCATTCAAGCAGATAAATGCAATCCATAACCAGCGTTGATTTCTAAAACTTTCTTCTCTTACTCTTCCTGGAAACATCCAATGAGAAACACCCATAATGATTTGGGTAATCCAACCAAGCATTAGCATGTGCCAAAACAAAGGAAATAGTATCGGGGTTGAGGTTGATTGAAATTGTAAACCCAAGCCTGTAATTAACGCTGCAATGAAAAAAATAAGTCCTGATTTTAGGAAAAGGCGTGATATAAGAGGCATTACTAAATTATTCTTTCGTTAACCTTAAACCATAACACGCTAATTGACAACACAGGACCTATGGCTGCAATTGCTAAAACAGAGTAAATCCAAATCCCTTTAAAGGCAGTAGGTAAAAACCATGTTGGTAGCACAAGAGAAATCAATACGGCTGTAATGGAATACATTATGGGCTTAATAAATTTTTCGGCATCAAATAAATTCCTAGCAAAAATAAGTGCAATGGTATTTGTATAAGCACCCAAGAAAAGCACATGTAGATACAAAATTCTACTTCCAAAGTCTGTTATGATAGGGTTTAATGGCATCAACGCCGCACTTAGTTGCATCACACTTTTAAGGCCTAAAAAAGCGAGAGGCCACATCCAAAGTGAGTGTTTTGCTTTCCCCGTAGATATAATAGAGACAACAAACATTAATACTGAAACTGCTATCAACACAGCGCCAATTCTTGCAAAAAGAGACTGAAATGGTTGGGAAAGCAATTGGGGCATCCCGAACGGAAATGAAACTGCTGCACCTACGGCTATCAAAAAAACCAGTAAAGTGGGCGAGAAAATAAATTCTGATTTTTTTATACCCAGTACTCTAGTTATTAACCCTAATAATGCAAGAAGCACCCAGCCTTCAGAAAAAGTAGTTAAAAAGAAATGAGGGAGTAATTTTACTAGAAACTCTGATCCAAATCCACTCATCTGAACAAAACCTACTCCCCATGCTCCAAGGGAACTCACAACTAACATTAAAAGCGCACCTTCAAACCATATGTTAGATTTGAAATTATGCTTTTTACATCTCACCCTTATATAACTTCCTATAAATAAATACCATCCCACCATTACACAAGCTGAAAGAATTGCTGATAGAGGCAGAACAAATCCACCAATTCTTGCCAGATCATATCCATATAGAATAAATGATGGATACGATAGCAAACTAAATACGAGAATTATCCATAGTGACAGTCTCATCAGCCTTGCACTTGCAGCAACATGATAACCTGGCACCGTCAACGTACAAATAAAGTAAAGTGGAAATAAAGAACCCCATCCAAAGAACATAAGATGAGAATGGGCTTGCCTAACATTTGCAAGATTCAACTCGAAAGGAAGTTGAAATACAAACCCTAACCGATATAGAAAACCTGTTAAGCCCGCTAGCACAAAACTAAATAGAATCCACCGCCAAATTGTAGAATTTTTTAGCAGCAGTTTATGCGTTTCCATGACCATTTTTTTATTCAAAAATGTAGCTCATAGCATTCCTTTAACTATGAGCTACTACTTATCTTAATTCATTCTTTTCTCAAAAGCTAGTGCTTTAGGAAAAAGAATATTGTTTTCTAAATGCACATGTTTGTGGAGGTCTTTTTGGAAACCTTCTAAATTTTGAAATAGTACTTTATAAGACGCACAAGCATCTTCAGGAGGTGTAAAACCATCCGTTAGGAATTCAATGTTGGCCATCAACTCACCTGCTTTTTCATGCTCATCTTCTAGCACTTCTAAAAGAGCATCTTTAACAGTGCCAGCTTTTTTCTTTTGTACTAAGGTTTTTATTTGTGGAAACAAATCTAACTCTTCTTTTCCCATATGCTCAGTAAGCTCACCGCTCAGAATTTTAACAATCTTGAAAACCTCCAATAATTCAGGATGATGATCACCATGAACACGGGCTACTTTCTCTGCATAAAACTCTAATTCTGGCAACATTTTTCTTACATAATTGTGGTGATTTTGTACGATATAATCTGCGAGGAAGTCTAAACTCCATTCACTGTAATTATTTTGCTCAGTACCTGAATTTTTTAGGATATCTAACTCTTCAAGTACGGTATCTAATTTAATGTTCTTGCTTATACACACATCGTTGAGTGATTTTTTACCACCACAGCAAAAATCTACGCCGTGTGCTCTAAACACTTGGGCTGCTCGGTAATCATCGGCTACTATTTGTCCTACTGGTTGTTGAGATATGTCATTTATCATTGTTTTGTATTTTAATTTAAAGTGGTTTTATAGCCACTAAGGTTACTTTGATTAGATTGTACAAGCTTAAAACGCTCTTTAGGATAAAAACTTAAACCTTATTATGGTTTTAAGAGTATTTTATCTTTATAATATAAATTATATATTAATTTGTATTCCATATTCAAATTAATTCCAGCTGAAAGCGCCGTTGGCTGTTATTCTAAAGTGATTTTCTCTACCCTCAATTCCTAGCTTGTCTAAAGTAGTACGCTCTAACATTGATTGAATGGATGCTCGAGTTTCTATCCAGCTTTCGTGTAAAGGACAGGGTTTCTCAGAGCCACAACCTGGCAACCCAAGTGCGCATTGGGTAAATAATTCTGGGCCGTCTATTGCAACAACAAAATCCAGCAAAGTTGCATCTCTCCCCTTTTGGGATAATCGAACTCCACCATTCGGCCCTTTGTAGGATTCCATAAAAGCTTCTGCCGTTAGCTGCTGGAGTATTTTAGTTAAGAAGTGAAACGAGATTTCTAATTTATCACTCATTTCTTTTATGGAAACGAATTCCCCTTCTTTTCGGGAGGCGAGGTACAAAGAAGCTCGCAAACCATATACACAAGACTTAGATAACAACATAGAATCTATTTAAGAGTATTTTGTCTTTAATTTAACAAAAATACCTCTACATTTGAAATCTTTTTTAGAACATTCTGTACGAAACCAGATTTCACCCAAATATTTTCAACAGAGCGAAGATCAGAACGCCAGTTACAGAAACATATAACCAAATTGGAAACGTAAACTTGGATACTTTTCTGTGAGTTTGAAATTTGCCCGAAAATGCAAAGAAAAAGCTACTAAGTACTAAAGGCACTACAAATGCTGACAGAACAATATGAGAAATAAGAATGAAAAAATAGATTGGACGAATAATACCTTCTCCCATAAACTTGGTATCGCCAATAAAATGATGGTACACAATATAGCTAACCAAAAATAGTGCCGATGTAATGAAAGCACTTATCATAAACTTCATATGTATAGCAAAATTCCGTTGTTTGATTTCTCTCAAGCCTAATACCAAAAATATAGTACTAAGAGAATTAAAAGCGGCATTGAAAGCTGGTAGCTTTGCCACCCAAGGGTAATTGTGTTCTGAACCTTCATTAAAGTAGATAAGCCAAACAAGGAAAGAAAGAGCTACTACGCTCACTCCAATAATCACAGTCAGTGCTTTTTTTGCACTTACTTTATCAAACACTATTATACTTTGTGGTACTTTTTGATCATCCATTTACGCTGGTTTTGAGAATTTTTATAAGGGCTTAGCCAATTTAATATATCTGTAATCTTAAATCTTCTTTTTTAAACTCATTTACAAGAAATTTTATCAAATGTGTTTTATCTTTGCGACACTTTCGGCACAAAATAAAAGTCAAAGTGGGGTTAGTCTATTTAGAATCTGTTTAAATAAGGAAAGCGAACATCTCTTCCTTCAAATAGACAGAAATTTTGGGTAGATTTGCCAAGTCTTAAAACGGGCGTATCAAACTCGATTTTGTAAACTTAAAAAAGTAATCTTTATGGCGCAGATTTTCCCAAAGTGGACAAATCAAGTTCCTCGCAAAATACTTATCGGATTAATTGTAGTAGTAAACGTTGTTATCATTTCGATCTGGTACTTTTTTTCACCACAATATACCGATGTTGGATATGCTCCAACACAACCTGTTCCCTACAGCCACAAACTGCATGTAGGCCAGCTTGGCCTCGATTGCCAGTACTGTCATACTAATGTGTTCGAGTCGAAGCAGGCTAACGTGCCCGCTACTCAAACTTGTATGAACTGCCATAGCCAAATTAAAACAGATAGCGACAAGCTTAAGCCAATTCGCGAAAGTTGGGATAGTGGGCAGCCAGTTGAATGGGTTCGTGTACACAACTTAGCTGATTATGCTTATTTCAATCATGCTGCACACGTAAATGTGGGTGTTGGTTGCGAAAGTTGCCACGGACGTGTAGACAAAATGGAAATTGTATTCCAAGCTGAGCCTCTTAACATGGGATGGTGTTTAGATTGCCATCGCGAGCCTGAGAAATTTTTACGCCCTGTAGAAGAAGTTACAACTATGGGCTATAAAGCAGAAAACCAAATGGAATTAGGAGCGGAACTCGTTAAAAAGAATAACGTGAGCCCACCTCAATATTGCCAAGGCTGCCACTACTAATCACTACGGATTTTTGAACATATACTTTATCAAATGAGCGAAGTTAAACAAAATACTTACTGGAAAAGCCTAAACCAATTGGCTAATAACCAGGAATACCAAAAATTTGTTGAACGAGAATTTCCAGAGAATGCAACTGAGTTAACCGATGGTTTCTCGCGAAGAAGTTTCCTAGCTATAATGGGTTCTGCCGTATTATTAGCTAGTTGTGATTTCGCTCGCCGTCCAATTCAGAAAATTCTTCCTTATTCTAAACAACCTGAAGATATCATCCCAGGCATTCCATTGCATTACGCATCGGCAATGCCATTTCTTGGGAGCTTAACTGGTTTAGTGGTTGAGAATCACGAAGGTCGCCCAACTAAAGTAGAAGGGAATGAATTACACCCAGGGAGTCGAGGCGCAACAAGTGCGTACAATCAAGCTTCTGTTTTGGGAATGTACGATCCTGATCGCTCAAGAAAAGTTTTAAAAGATGGAGCCAATTCTTCTGTTGAAGATTTTGTGGGCTTCGCTAAAAATCACTTCGCTGATACTAACAAACGTATTGTTTTTATTTCTGAAGCTAATTCTTCTCCTACTTTTAACGCGCTTAAAAAATCTGCTCTTAAAAAATTCTCTAATGCAACTTGGACTACCTACGAAGTTTTTGGTGAAGAGAATGCACTTGAAGGAACAAACATTGCTTTTGGACAACGTTTAAGAGCTTACAATCAGTTTGACAAAGCAGAAGTCATCGTTTCTTTAAACGATGACTTTATGGCTGCTACTCATCCTAATAGTGTTGAAAATGCTAAAATGGTTAGCTCTCGTCGTAAGGTTACTGATACGAACGGCACCATGTCTCGAATCTATTCAGTTGAAGATTCTTTTACTTTAACTGGTTCTCTTGCTGATAACCGCCTGAGGTTAAAAGCTAGTGAAGTTGCTCCTTTTACTTTTGCTCTTGCTTCAGCTTTAAGCAAAAAAATAAATGGTTTAGAAGCTTTTAAAAATGTTAGCAATTCTTTCAGTAATCATAAATGGATAACTGCATTAGTTGATGAACTAACGAATAATACAGGCAAAAGTGTTCTTACAACAGGCTTACAGAATTCAGCCGAAGAACATGCCGCTGTTGCAGCAATAAATTATGCTTTAGGTAACACTAACAAAACTGTTTCATTCCTTCAAGCCCCACACCTTACTGAAAAAGGTGCTACTCTATCTTCTGTAGTAGACGACATGAAAGCAGGCTCTGTTGACACAGTAGTTCTTGTTGGTACTAACCCAAGCTACACCGCACAGAATTTAGATTTTACTGCTGCACTTAAAAATGTAGCAAATGTAATTCACCTCTCTGATTACGTTGATGAGACTTCAAAAAATGCTTCTTGGCATGTAAATAGAGCTCATTACCTAGAAAGCTGGGGAGACGGTTACTCATTTAATGGTACGAGATCTGTTATACAGCCTCAAATCCAACCACTTTATAATGGTTTAAATGAAATAGAATTATTGAACATTGTCACTAATGGTTCATTAGCATCTGGATTCGATTTAGTTCAAACTACTTTCAAATCTATTCACGGTTCTTCTTTCACCGCAATGTGGAAAAAGATATTACACGATGGTGTAGATACTAAAGATGGCTTTAAGGTTTCTTCTCCACGATTAAACTCTGGTTTCAGCAAAGTTGTTTCTTCAGCGTTTAACAAGATGGGTAGTAATAGTCTTGAAGTTGTTATTCGTCCTGATGCTTCCGTTTTTGACGGCCGTTATGCGAATATTGCTTGGTTGCAAGAGCTTCCAAACCCAATGACGAAAATTACTTGGGATAACGTAGCTCTAATGAGCCCGAAGACAGCTGAAGAGCTAGACGTTAAAAACGAAGATGTTGTAGAAATTACTTCCAATGGTAAAACCATCAAGATTGCAGCTTGGATTCAACCAGGCCATGTTGATGGTAGCATTACTCTTTCTGTTGGTTACGGACGTGATGGTATTGGCCGAGTAGCCAACCGATATATGGATTATACAACTGGCGGTGTTGATACTTACCCACTTTTGGGACAAACGCTTTTCGCTGATGGTAAAGTTTCCAAAACTGGAGATTCTTACGAAATTGCATGTGTTCAAGATCATCACAGTTTAGAAGATCGTGACATGTACCGCATGGCAACGCTCGAAGAATATAAAAAGAACCCAGATTTCGCTTCATTCCTTTCTGTGCATACATATGCAGTACCTGGAATGAAAGAAGCTGCTGAAAAAGGTGAAGATGCTCCTATTTCTTTATTTAATGAGCAAACCTTTCCAGATTATGAACCACAATGGGGAATGGCTATTGACCTGAACTCTTGTTTTGGTTGCGGAGTTTGTGTTATTGCTTGTCAATCTGAGAATAATATTCCTACGATTGGTAAGAAAGAAGTACTTAGAGGTCGCGAAATGCATTGGATTCGCAATGACCGTTATTATGTTGGTGATGATGCTAGCTCACCACTAGCAGTTCACCAGCCAGTACCTTGTATGCATTGTGAGTTGGCGCCCTGTGAGCAGGTTTGTCCTGTAGCGGCAACTACGCATAGTGAAGATGGCATGAACCAGATGACTTACAACCGTTGTATCGGTACTCGTTATTGTGCTAACAACTGCCCTTACAAAGTGCGTAGATTTAATTTCTTTAATTATTCTAAAGAATTTTTAGCTACTGGTACTGAAACTGATATTATTTCCATGGCGATGAACCCAGAGGTTACTGTTCGTTTCCGTGGAGTTATGGAAAAATGTACCTACTGTGTACAGCGTGTTAACCGCGCAAAAATTGATGCCAAAATCGAAACTGGTTCTCCAAAACCAGCCGATGGAACAGTTAAAACAGCATGTCAACAAGCTTGCCCTGCTGATGCCATTTACTTCGGTGATTTAACCGACGAAAACAGCACTGTAACTAAGATGAAGCGTAATGAGCGTAATTATTTAATGCTTGAAGAATTAAATGCACGTCCTCGTACTTCTTATATGGCGAAATTAAGAAACCCAAATCCAGCTTTGGCTTAAGATATTAATCAGGAATATATCCACACATGAGTAAATACGAATACATACCTGAACCTGCTCTCGTAAAAGGAGATCACGACTTTTCAAGTCTTACGAGACTGGTTACTGATATTAATTTAAGACCTACTCCTAAAGCCTGGTATTTAGCAATGTTTGCTGCCAATGCACTACTTGGGGTTTTGCTCTTTTCAATCGGCTGGTTAATTTGGCATGGAATTGGAATTTGGGGACTAAACAACCCTGTAGGCTGGGGTTGGGCCATCATCAACTTTGTTTGGTGGGTTGGTATTGGACATGCCGGAACATTAATCTCTGCCGTTCTTTTCTTATTTAGGCAAGATTGGCGTACCGCAATTAACCGTTTTGCTGAAGCAATGACGATTTTTGCCGTAATGTGTGCGTTAATCTTCCCGGGGATTCACGTTGGTAGAATTTGGGTTATTTATTGGGTGTTCCCAATACCTAACCAAATGAGTATGTGGCCAAACTTTAACTCTCCTCTTCTTTGGGATGTGTTCGCTGTTTCCACTTATTTCACTGTTTCTTTCTTATTCTGGTATGTAGGACTTGTACCTGATTTGGCAACCATTAGAGACCGTGCCGTTGATAAAGTTAGAAAAGTAGCCTATGGTATCTTTTCTTTAGGATGGACTGGTTCAAACCGCGATTGGTGGAACTACGAAAAGTCTTACATGATTTTAGCAGGTTTAGCCACTCCTTTGGTACTTTCTGTACACACAATTGTATCTTTTGATTTTGCGGTTTCATTGATACCTGGTTGGCATACAACTATTTTCCCTCCGTATTTTGTGGCTGGTGCAATTTTCTCAGGTTTTGCGATGGTATTAACCCTGATGATTGTAACGCGTAAAATCTTTGGCATGAAAGACATCATGACCGACGATCACATGGAAAAAATGAACATCATAATTCTTGTAACTGGCTCAATGGTTGGGTTTGCATATATGATGGAATTTTTTATCGCTTGGTATAGTGGCGTAGAGTACGAAAAAGCAATTTTCATAAAACGAGCTATAGGTCCTTATTCATGGGCATATTGGACGATGATGCTCTGTAACGTTATCTCTCCCCAGGTTTTCTGGATTAAAAAATTAAGAAGAAGCGTAGGCTTCACATTTTTCATTTCAATAGTAGTAAATATCGGCATGTGGTTTGAACGTTTTGTAATCACCGTAACTTCGTTAGCAAACGATTACCTCCCATCCTCTTGGGATTATTATTCACCAACTCTTTGGGACATCTTAACCTATGTAGGAACGTTTGGATTGTTCTTTACCATGTTCCTTCTATTCCTTCGTTTCCTTCCAATGGTTGCTCTTGCTGAGATTAAAGCAATACTTCCACAGGCAGATCCTCATAATTATGATGATGTAACAAAAGAATACCACGCTCCGAAGGTTGCTGTTCCTAAACCTCAATTAGCTGAAAAGGTTTAATTATTATGAGTTCTAGCAAACAAAAAATTGAAGAAGCTCCTAAGCTAACTGGTATTCTGGCAGAGTTCCGTAACCCGCGTGAACTCACTGATGCAGCAAGTTTAGTAGTAGGTGCCGGTTATACAGATTTCGATACTTTTAGCCCATTCCCAATTCATGGTATGGATAAAGCTATGAAGCTTAAGAAATCAAAACTTGGCTCGATTGTTATAACGTGTGGCTTGTTAGGCTTTACAGGTGCTTTAAGCATGTTGTATTATATGTCTGTAGTTGACTATCCACTTAACATTAGTGGTAAGCCTTTTCTAAATGCACCTGCTTGGATACCTGTTACATTTGAACTAACCGTTTTACTATCTGCTTTTGGTGCGGTATTTGGTATGTTCTTTCTGAATGGCTTACCTAAATTACACAACCCTCTATTTAATGTAGAGCGCTTTAAAAAAGCTACAGATGATGGCTTTTTTGCTTACATAGAATCTAAAGATTCTTTATTTGAATCTGATAAAGTTCGCCAACTTTTTGAAGAAGCGGGTGCTTCTCATATCGAGGAAGTATATGACTAACAATATTGATAAACGTCCTTTAATGACTACAAAAGGTATTCTAAAACTTGCTTGCGTATGTGGTGTTGGTCTTATGCTAACGGCATGCCAAGGTCAAATCTCAGAAAAATCTCCTGTTCATCCAAACATGAACATGGATCAACAAGACCGTAAAGAAGCTCAGGAAGAGAATAATTTTTTCGAAGATGGGCGATCTATGCGCCAACCTGTTGAGGGAACTGTAGCTCGAGGTCTTCTTAAAGAAGATACAGAATTCTATGCGGGCGTTGACCAAAAAGGAAATTGGATTGCTGCTTCCCCAGTAGCAATAAGCAAATCTTTTTTATACCGTGGGAAAGAGAGATACGAAGTGTTTTGTACGCCTTGCCATGGTATAACTGGAGATGGTAAAGGAATTATAATGACTGGTGGCTATGGATATGTTCCTGCACCAACTTACCATCAAGATCGTTTACGAGAAGCTACTGATGGTGAATTGTATTCAGCTATCTATAACGGTGTACGAACTATGCCTTCTTATGCTAGCCAAATTACAGTTACAGACCGCTGGGCTATAGTTGCTTACATTCGTGCTCTACAAGAAAGCCAAAATGTAAGTGAAGATGAGATTAAAGAATATGACGTCGATTTAGCTTCTCTAAAAAGTGAATTCGATGCCAAACAAGAAAAAGCAGCTAAGCTAGCTGAATCTCGCAAACCTAAAGGTGATGCTGAGGTTTCTGCAGAACTAGGCGAAAAAGTATTCCAACAAAATGGGTGCCAAGCATGTCACTCTACCGACGGAACAACAATTATTGGCCCTAGTTTAAAGGGAGTGTTTGGACATGAAGTTGAACTTGAAGGTGGAACTACTGTTACAGCTGACGAGGATTATATTGCAGAGTCTATAGCAAACCCAACTGCAAAAGTCGTAAAGGGATTCCCACCAGTAATGGCACCTTACGATTACTTGCCAGAAAACGAGATCAAGTCATTGATCGAATACCTCAAAACGCTGAGCGATAACTAAGAAATTGCTTAATACCATTTTATAATGAGCCATAAGCCTACAATTACCGATTCTCTTGAGTTCCCTTCCGATAGCAAGATTCCAAAAATTGCTTTCGGTTTAGGAGCCGCTGGTCTTCTTACAAGTTTACTTGCCTATGTCTTAGGTGATAACCACGACCAATTTTTCTTTTCTTACTTAGTAAGTTTTACTTTCTTTACAGGAATTGCCTTGTCTTCGTTGATTATGGTTATGTTCCACCACATTACTAAGTCGTCTTGGGGTACTGTTGTACGCCGAATACCTGAGGTGTTTGCTTCAAACATTTGGGTTTGGGCTATTTTCTTCATTCCTGTACTGTTTGGTATTCATAATCTTTACCACTGGAGTCATCCAGAATTAGTAGACCCTACAAATGCTGCGTACGATAAAATTCTTGGTGGAAAATCATCCTACCTCAATGTTAATTTTTTTATTATTCGTCAAGTTCTCTATTTCTTGATTTGGGGTTTCTTAGGGCATAAACTTTACAAGGCATCTGTAGATATGGACAAAACAGGTGATTGGGGGCTAACAACACTAATGCGAAAAATTAGTGCACCTGGTATTCTTGTTTTCTCATTATCTATCGCTTTTGCTGGTTTTGATTGGTTAATGTCTTTAGACCCTCATTGGTTCTCTACCATGTTTGGTGTGTATTTCTTTGCCATCAATTTCCAAGCTTTTTGGCCTGTAATGATACTTTTGGTTCTATTTTTACAGAAAATGGGACTGCTTAAAAATACTATACAACAAGCTCATATCTATGACCTCGGCGCTTGGTTCTTCGCCTTTACTGTTTTTTATGCATATATCGCTTTTAGCCAATTTATGTTGATATACTATGCAAATCTTCCTGAAGAAACACTTTGGTTCTACAAACGCATGGAAGGTGGCTATGAATATATATTGTATAGCCTTCTCATTCTACGCTTCGCACTTCCATTTCTAGTTTTACTCAATAGAGAAGCAAAACATAACAAAACAATTTTAGTTCTTGTATCTGTTTTAGTTTTAGTGATGCATTACTTGGAAATTTATTGGATTTCTATGCCAACACTTCATATTGAAGGCTCGCATGGCTTACACTTTAGCTGGATCAATATTGCAACAACTGTTGGGCTTGGAGGTATCTTTTTTGGTCTCTTTTTCAATAAGTTTAAAAAGCAAAGTATGGTTCCAGAAAACGATCCTACTATGGACGACTGTTTATCAAAATCTTATCACCATTAATTGTTGACCTATGTCCTCTAAGAATAGCGCTGAATTTAAAGCCAAAATTGCTCTCGAAGCCCTAGCCGTTTCTGTTGGGGAATTAGATGAATTAGCCGAAAAACACGGTGTTCCTCAAGTTGATATTATTGCTTGGGTTAACCAGTTAAAAAAGAATGCTTCGTCTATTTTTACCGATGGAGAAACTGATTTATCAGCAATAACTGGTGAAGGTTTAGTAGAAGATTTTTCATATGATACAAGTGATCAAATATTTTTAGATGATTATCAAATAGGTGTAACAACAGATACACTTAATCTAAAACGAATTTCTATTTGGTCAGGATTTGGTGTAGTATTTGTTACTTTATCAATTATTGCACTTGTTCACTTTGCTGAATATTCTATAACAGGTGCCCAACAAAAGGCTTCAGAAAATAGTGAGTATTCTGAGATAGTAAACCTTACAACAGACCAAAACAAGATACTTAACAGCTTTGGCGTTGTTGACGCCGAGAAAGGTATTTACCGAATCCCTATAGATAAAGCTATCGAAAAGATAGCTGAAGACTAGATTATGACACGCTTTGCACTAGCAGCAATTTTAACGTTTGCAGTGCTTATTTTTCCTGAACAAAGAAGTATTGCTCAGCTAAATGGTGATACACCAGAAGTGCTGCAGGGCGTTGGTATTGATGAAAAATTGGGTGAAATGATCCCACTTACTGCCAAATTTGCTACGGTAAATGGCGACAGCACAACATTAGGTGCGCTGCTAGAGAAAGGTAAACCTATTATTCTAAATCCATTATACTACGATTGCCCAGTTTTATGTGGTTTAGTAGTAGACGGAATGATAAATGTAGTTGATGAATTAGCTTGGCAACCAGGTAAAGATTATATCATAATTTCATTTAGTATTGATCCTACCGAAGATCATAACCTAGCTAAGGAGTACCGTTCTAAATATTTGAGTAAGCTTAAAAGTACAGATGCTGAGAAAGGCTGGTATTTTTTAACTGGTAAAAAGAAGCAAATCGATACAGTGATTAAAGATATTGGCTTTAAATATACCAAAATAGCTGGAACCGAAGAGTTTGCACATAGTGCAGCAATTTTAATGCTAAGCCCTGAAGGTAAAATTACTCGTTATCTTTATGGTATTAGCTACAAGGAATTTGACGTGCGCAATGCTCTTTATGAGTCTGCTGACGGCAAAATTGGGAATACACTAGAACAAGTACTGATGTACTGTTATCAATATGATCCAGACTCAAACACCTATGCTCCTGTTGCTATCAATATAATGAAGCTCGGAGGCTTGGCTACACTAATTTTTCTAGGTATATTCCTCACCCTATTATGGGTTCGCGAAAAAAGCAAAAAACAAACTTCTAACATCGATTTTAAATAATGGGCAGATTATTCGATTTTATGCTTCCTGAGGCTAAATCGCCTACAGCTGAAAGCACGGACGCCTTATTCCACTTCATTAATGAAGTGAGTTTAATTCTTTTACTTGGCATAACTATATCAATCATCTACTTCGCGATTAAATATCGTAGAAAATCAGAAGATGATGTACCACCTGTAATAACTCATAACCACGCTTTAGAGATAACTTGGTCTGTTATACCACTTCTTGTTTGTCTTGTTGTTTTTGCTTGGGGTTATAGCGGATGGCTTAATCTAAAATCTGTTCCAGATGACGCATACGAGGTGAAAGTTACTGCTATGAAATGGAGTTGGAACTTCGAATACGCAAACGGTGCGGTCTCACCTGCTGAGTTACATGTCCCAGCTGGAAAACCAATTAAGTTAGTTATGAAATCTAGAGACGTTCTTCACTCTTTTTATGTTCCCGAATATAGAATTAAGCAAGATGTACTTCCGAACCGATATACTTATGTATGGTTTAATGCAACGGAACCAGGCGAATCACACATTTTCTGTACTGAATATTGTGGAACTTCTCACTCTGGCATGTTAGCAAAAGTAATTGTACACGAGCCTGAAGAGTTTGAAACTTGGTTACAAACATCAGGTGGCGGCCCAAGCGATGATCCAGTAGAGCATGGCAAATCTCTTATTTCTCTTAATGGATGCCAAGCTTGCCACTCTAATGATGGAAGTAAAGGAATTGGACCAAGCTTTAAAGGCCTTTGGGATTCTGACGAAACTCTAGCTGACGGTTCTACCGTTAAAGTTGACGAGAATTATATCCGCGAATCTATCCTAGCTCCTCAGGAAAAAATTGTTAAAGATTACGAATTAGTTCCTATGACCTCTTTCCAAGGAATTCTTGACGATGAGCAAATCAGTGCAATTATTGAATATATTAAAACTTTGAAGTGATATGGCTACTGCTGAAGCAACTAATGTAAAAACGCTTAAAGTTCAGCGTTTTAAACCCTCTGATAATCCATCTAAAAACTTTTTCACTGAAGAAAAAGGTGTTTGGGCATGGATGACCACTGTTGATCATAAGAAAATCGGTATCATGTACTTGGTAGCCGTAACTTTTTTCTTCGCTATTGGTGGCGCACTCGCTCTAATATTGAGAACGAAACTTCTTACTGGTTCTAGTATTACCTTTATTGATGCTAATCAATATAACCAGCTCTTTACAATACACGGAGCCATCATGGTGTTCTTTGTATTAGTTCCAAGTATCCCTGCAGCTTTAGGTAACTTTATATTACCTCTACAATTAGGAGCCAAAGATGTAGCTTTTCCTAGGCTTAACTTAGCTAGTTTTTATATCTACGTAATAGGCGCAATTTTCACTTTTGTTGCACTACTTACTAATGGTATTGATACAGGTTGGACTTTCTATACACCTTATAGTGTTGAATCTGGCACGAGTGTAATTTGGATTACCTTTGGTGTATTTATTCTTGGTTTCTCATCTATTCTTACTGGTACCAACTTCATCACCACTATCCACAAAATGAGAGCTCCTGGTATGGCATGGGGTAAAATGCCTCTTAATGTTTGGGCACTTTATGCAACCTCAATTATTCAAGTTCTTGCAACTCCAGTTCTTGCAATTACACTTCTCCTACTTATTATGGAAAGGTTATTAGGTATCGGTATTTTTGATTCTGCTTTAGGTGGTGATCCCGTATTGTTCCAGCATTTCTTCTGGTTCTATTCTCACCCAGCTGTTTACATTATGATTGTACCTGGTTTTGGTATCATATCAGAAGTAATCGCAACCTTCTCTAAAAAAACCATTTTTGGATATTGGGCTATTGCACTTTCTTCATTGGCAATTGCTTTTATTGGCTTTTTAGTTTGGGGGCATCATATGTTCACTTCTGGTCAGTCAGCTGTAGCAACAACAGTTTTCTCTTTTCTTACCTTCCTAGTTGGTATTCCAACAGGTATTAAAGTTCTTAACTGGCTCGCAACACTTTACAAAGGCTCCATCAAACTAGATACGCCTATGGTTTATGCCTTGTCTTTTCTTTTTATATTTTCAATCGGTGGCTTTACAGGTATAACACTTGGTGCACTTTCTGTAGATATTCACCTTCATGATACTTATTACGTTGTTGCCCATTTCCATTATGTTATGATGGGAGGTACTCTAATAGCATTATTGGCGGGTTTACATTACTGGTGGCCAAAAATGACTGGTAAAATGTACAACGAAACGTTAGGACGAATTGGTGCTGGATTTATCTTTGTTGGCTTTAACACTACATTCTTACCACAGTTTGTAATGGGGGCGCAAGGAATGCCAAGACGGTATTACACGTACATCGATCAGTATGCAGCTTTCCATATTACGTCTACTATTGGATCATACATACTAGGTGTTGGCTTTTTATTAATTCTCTATTACCTGCTACATTCACTTTGGAAAGGTAAAACTGCCCCTGCTAACCCATGGGGAAGCCGTGCACTAGAGTGGCAAGCAACTTCACCCCCAGATTTACACAACTTCGACCATACTCCTGTAATCATAAACGGTCCATATGACTATCATAAACCGATGGAAGAGTTTCAGTTGGGTATAGCTGAGAAAAATCATCATTAGCATACGTTTATGTAAGTATTTAACTATGATACTTGCAAATGAAATTGAATAAGAAATTAACAACAAACAAAATCAGATAAGATAAATGGCGAATCATTCAACGGCGCAACCATCTCATGTTCAGCACCACTTTGTGGATTCTGATCATCAGTTCGATGCCGCAAAAATGGGGATGTGGGTTTTTATTGTAAATGAGATTCTCTTCTTTGGAGGTCTTTTTTGTGCCTACATTGTATTCAGATCTTGGTATCCAGATCTTTTTCAACAAGCAGCTTACGAGCTTAATGCCGTATTAGGCGGGATTAACACGATTGTACTTATTGGTAGTAGCCTTTCTGTTGCTATGGCAATTCGTGCCGCACAAACCGACAATACGAAAGGATTGAGGATTAATCTTATAATTACCATAGTTTTAGCTTGTGTATTTATGGCGATTAAAGCTTACGAGTACAATCATAAATTTCATCTTGGTATCTTTCCTGGGCAGTATTATAATCCAGCTCCAGAAGTTCTAGAACACTTATTCCATCCCAAGGCACATGTCTTCTTTAGTATTTATTACATGCTAACTGGAGTTCATGCTTTGCACGTTCTCATCGGTATCGGATTAATGGTTTGGCTTTATATTCGTGCTGGCAAAGGCCATTTTGGCAGCGAATATTATACCCCAGTTGAAATCACAGGTCTATATTGGCATTTGGTCGATTTGATCTGGATTTTCCTTTTCCCACTACTCTACTTAATTGAATGATAGGATTTTTGCTATGAGCACACACAAACACGAACATCATATTTCATCGCCTAAACAACTTTGGGCAATTGGTATCGCACTTACTATTCTTACGCTTTTAACTGTAATTTTGGCTAAAGTAGTAGTGATTCCAGAACCTTACGGTATTATAGTAGCACTTACTATTGCATCTGTTAAAGCATTTTTAGTAGCTGCTTTTTTCATGAATCTTTACTGGGATTCTAAATTTAACGTACTTCTCCTTCTCGGAGCGGTTGTATTTTTCCTACTAATGGTTGGCGTTACTTTACTCGATACTCTTTATCGCGTAGATGTAATCCCATCTTTCTAGCCCTTAGAATTCACTATTTTAAAACCCTACACATTATTGTGTAGGGTTTTTTTGTTTGGGGAAGGTATTCTCTCCTCGCTTTGTTATTTTATATAGAAACTAATTTTTGATAGAATTATGAGCCTTACTAAAACTACCATTGGAGATTTCGAACTTTTCACAATCCACACTGGCGATTTTAAACTTGATGGTGGTGCGATGTTTGGCGTAGTCCCTAAAACGCTTTGGAGTCGTGGTATCCCCGCTGATGAGAAAAATCGGATCCAAATGACTATGCGCTGCTTGCTCATTCGTTCTAAAATAACTAATAAACTCTATCTGATAGACAACGGAGTTGGTACTAAGTTCGATGATAAAATGAAGGGTATTTATGACATCGATTCCAGCACACACAATTTAGAAGCTTCATTTAAAGAACATGGCTTTGACTTCACTGATGTAACGGATGTCATCTTCACACATTTACATTTCGATCATTGTGGAGGTACCAATTATTATGATAGTGAGGGTAATTCGTCCTTTACTTTTCCCAACGCAAACTACCATGTAAATAAAGCTCATTGGGAAACAACAATCAATCCAAATGCTAGAGAACAAGCTAGCTTTCTAACAGAGAATATTGAGCCGTTAAAAGCTACCTCTCGAATGAATTTAGTTGAAGATGGCCACGAATTTGAACCCGGACTATCTACTATTGTTGTAAACGGACACACAATAGGCCAACAGCTACCCAAAATTGAAGGCAATGGAAAAACCATTGTTTTTGTTGCTGATTTACTACCAACACATGTTCATGTTCCCCTAGCCTGGGTTATGGGATACGACATGTACCCTGCCGAAACTCTTCTTGAAAAAGAACGATTTCTAAAAGAAGCCTCAGAACAAGATTGGTTTATCTTTTTAGAGCACGACTTTTATCAAGAACTCATAAAAGTAGAGTACGATGGTTGGAAATTCTCTGTTTCTGATATGAAGACATTAAATGATGTTTAGCCTACAAATTTCGAGAACTAATTAGTTAGATTTTTGCGTTCTTAAGCCATGCCCCAGAATAATACACATATAAAAGTATCATCACTACGCCAAGCTTTAGAAGATGGTTATGACGGACTCAATCGCAAAGCACGTTTAAGCACTCTTCTATTTTCGTGGGCTCTACTATTCGGATTGTTTGTAGCCTACATTGTTATTGAACAGTTTGCTTACCTATCACCTTCCTACAAAATATCTATACTGTTAATTACACTTATACTTTCTATTTTTATCTTTTTTAGATATCGAAAGTCTACCTCGTATAGTGATTTCAAAGATTTCTACAGGTTATTTTGTAAGTACGCTAATCTTAGGGAGCTCAATTATTCTATAGATCTACTCAGCGATAATCTTTCCAACCCTGATTTAATTCAGGCGGCAATAGACAACAATCTTGAACAAGTAGACACCGAGGCTTTTAAATCAAACCTTGGGGCGTTTCTAAAGTCCCAATCAAGTACCATTTCTTATTCCAGATCAATTTACGCCTTAACCTTATCTCTTGTTGCTTTAGTTTGTTTCGGCTTCATTTTTAATGATGGAACACAACGAGCTACAAAATTCTGGTTGAGCTATGACAAACCAAACCCTTATAGCTTCTATGTTTCACCTGGGGATTCAACCTTTGAACAAGGATCTACATTCGTAGTTCATGCTTTTTTTACTGGTAATGAAATTCCAACCAAAGTAGAACTTATGCTGAAAACGGATGTAGAGACAGATTTCCGTTCTCGAATAATGAACTTAAACGGAAGTGAGTTTGAGTCAATTCCGTTCGAAATCAATAATGACACCGAATACTTTGTAGCAATGGACGGATTTAAATCCTCCATTTCAAAAGCAAGCGTACAACTTCGTCCGCGGTTTGTAGAACTTACGGCCACTATTATTCCTCCAAGCTACACAAAACTTGATACAAGTTTTCATCAATATCCATTTTCACTTCTAAGAGCTTATCCTGGCTCTAGTATATTAATACTTGGAGCGATGAACAAAGAGCTCTTAAATTCCAATTTTACAGTCAACAACGATACCACTAAGTTCGCAAGCATAGATAGTTTGATTTACACCACAAAATTGTCTGTTACTAAATCAGATACTATAAGCTTCCTGTTAAAAGACGAAAAGGGCCTTACAAATAAAAATCCATTTAGATTTATTATTTCACCTATAGTAGATGAGTATCCATTTGCGGAAATTATTGAACCAGGGAATTCATTTGAACTTGTTGAGCCTAAAACAATAACCGTAGTTTCAAAATCAACCGATGACTTTGGGATTACCAAAACAACTCTAAATTACGAACTACGTAAAGCTTATGTAGAGGTCCCCAAAAAAGGCTTTGTTTTACTTAATAATACCAATAATGGCGTTTTAAATAGTTATGATTGGAATTTGTCAAGCCTCAAATTATCTCCTCTTGATGAACTCGATTTTTGGATTGAAACTACCGACAATGATGCCTTTAGTGGATATAAAACTTCACGATCCCAAACGATTACTCTAACAGTCCCTTCGCTTATCGACTACTTTGAATCTTTAGATGAAAAAGAGACCGACATCGAGACTAGCATGGACAACATATCAGACACTTTTGAAGAGGTAGAAAGAAAGTATGAAGAATTTAAGGAGAGTCTAAAAGAGAATCCTAAAGCCAATTACGAACAGCAAAAGCAACTTGATGAAGTACAAAAACAGCAGGAGCAAGTTGATAAGCAAATTGAAGAATTGAATAAAAAGTTCGATGAAATTAAGACTGAACTTGGTGAAAACAATTTGTTATCTGAAGAAACTCAACAAGCTTATGAGGAACTTCAGAAGTTGATGGAGGAAATTAACGACCCTGCATTGCAAGAAGCTCTCCAAAAATTGCAAGAACAAATGACAAAGTTTAATCCTGAAGAACTCCGGAAAGCGATGGAAAATGTGGAGTTTAATGAAGAAGCTTATAAAGACCGCATTAAGCGAACAATGGATTTGTTTAAGCAACTTAAGCTGATGTCTGATTTAGAAAAATTAGCAAAATCTTTTGAATATCAAGCACAACAAGAAAACGAAATTCAAAATAGTCCACCCTCCCAGCAAGAACTTGAAAAAAAGAGAGCGAAAGACCAAGAGCAACTAGAAAAGCTTAAACAAGCTTTAGATAAGCTAGAAGAATACACTTCTGAGAAAAATAAAGAACAGATTTCTGAGTATAAAGAACAGATAAAAAAGGAAATAGAAGACATTCAGAAGGAGCTTCAAGAACAGAGTGAAAAGGGAAGTGAAAGTGAGGCAGGAAAGCAAAATGGTGACAAACAATCACCTCAAAAAACTTTCGAGAAACAATTTCAAGAAATGGCAACGAAAACTAGAAAAGCTATGGAATCAGCTTCTGGGCAACAGATGCAAATTAACATAGCGGGGTTACGTTACGTACTTTACTCGCTCCTTACCATTTCTAATGAACAAGAAGAGTTAGTTGTTGCAACTCAAGAGACCGAAAGCCGAAGCCTAGCTTATATCGATTATGCACGTGAACAAAAAAATCTGCAACAGCTTTTTGATTCAATCTCTGATTCGTTATCTAAATTAGCATCCGAGATTCCTCAATTCTCCAACGAAATTGGTAAAAAAAAGCTGGAAGTAAGGAATCAATTGGATCGTTCATTAACGCAAATGGCTGAACGAGATAATAGAAATTCTTCTGTTGCATCTCGACAGGCTTTTGGGGGCATCAACGATATTTCATTTATGATCGCAAACTTATTAGAACAGCTTCAAGATCAAAGCAATGGCTCAGGTGGTTCTGGCGGTGGAATGTCGATGCAGCAGATGATGGAACAAATGGGCGAAATGGGAAAAAACCAGCAACAGCTCAACCAGCAACTTCAAGATATGATTAACGATATACAGGGCGAAAGACTCTCCCAAGACCAAATGGAGCGTGTTAATCAAATGGCAAAACAGCAGAACCAAATTAGAAAGCAACTACAGGAATTACAAAGGAGTGGTGGTTCTAATGGTGATAAAATAGGAAGTGAATTGCAACGCATGATTGAGCAAATGGAAGATACCATCAACGATTTGCGGGGTGGTTCAGTAGATCCTCTTTTAATTGAAAGACAACAGAATATTTTATCTAGGATGCTAGAGTCTGAAAAAGCTCTTCAAGAACGTGATGAAGAGGAAAAAAGAGAAGGCAAAACAGGTGAACAAAATATTAAAGCTAATCCACCCGAGTTGAGCTTAGAAGAGCTAGAAAAACAAATCCGTACTCGACTTAATGACCCAAACTTCACCAAGTATTCACCCGATTACCAACGCTTAATAGAACGATATTTTGAGATCCTTAAAAAAATAGACCAAAGTAATATTCAGTAACATTCTGATTGTTAGCTACTTCAATAGAGTTCTATTATAATCAATCACCCATTCATAAGTTTCTAAAACGGCTTCTGTTGTTTCTTTCTCTAACGGAAATTCACAAATTTCACGAACGTATTCTTTGGCATTTTTTGGCGCAAAGGATTTCCCAACAATTTCTAGTGCAGGGATATCACCGCTTGTGTCGCCGATATAAGCAATTTCATCTAGCTCTAGATTTAACATTTCACAAAGATGTCGAATACCCGCTCCTTTATTCGTACTTTTTGAAATCACGTTGATAGAAACGTCAGTATAGTGTACTTCAAAATTAGGGAAATTACTCTCCACAAAATTATTAATACTATTATACATCCCGTGAATAGCAGAAGGGTCTGGATTGATGAGCCCTATATCGGTTCGTTTTGCAAATTCAGGAATTGTCTTAGGTATCTTGCGGATATAATTCTCTGTTAAATGTGTCTTAATTGCATTCAACTCTGCCTCTCTTGCCTCATCAAAACTAGGATTCCAGGTCAGTGTATTTGTCTGCATATCATAAATACCACCACCACTTTCAAAAATCATAGGTTGTTTCATACCAATCCACTGAGAAACAGCTTCTACATAAGGAAGAGGCCTACCTGAGCAAATGGTCATTGGGGGAATTGCTTCATCACTAGAGCTTAGTGCTACTAGTTCTTTTATTCTCGAGATAGTATCCCAGTTTGGACTTTCAAAGGGATGGCTAATACATCCATCCAAATCGGTAATAAATAATTTTATCATGTATATTTTTTACGGTAGGTAGGAACTAGGAATGCAAACGCAAAACAAAATAACGCAACTCCACCCATCCATTGATATTGGTTTTTATAATCAGCGTATTCTTGACTAGAGAATTCACCTTTTTCAAGTTCATCAACACGAGCTAAAAAGGCATCAATTCCATCATTACCTCTCTCAATAGAATAGTATACTCCATTGGCTTTGTTAGATATTTCTCTTAACACGCTACTTTGAAGAGCTGTGGTAACCACTTTACCAGCGTTATCGCGTTTATAACCTATCAAATCTCCAGACCCTCTATCATATAAAGGAATTGTAGTGCCTTGTTCTGTTCCAATGCCCAAGGTATATACAAATATATTTTTATCCATCAAGTCTTTCAATGCATCACTATATGATTGCCCGTGATCTTCCCCATCAGAAATTATAAGCAAAACTTTTGCTGCTTCGGCTGCACTTTCATTTTCATCTAACGACTCAAAAGCTGTGAGTGCCGTTTGCATGGCCGATTTGAAATCGGTAGCTGAACTCGGCATTTGATCAGTATCTACAATATCTAGGAATAACTTTAACGCCGAATAATCAAGTGTCATTGGGCTTTGTAAATAAGCTTCTCCAGTAAAAACAATCAAACCGACTCTATCACCTTTTAGGCGATCAATTAGACGACTTATTTCAAATTTTGCTTTAATTAACCGGCTTGGCTTTACATCTTCTGCGTTCATACTTGCAGACAAGTCGAGCGCAATAAGCATATCAACGCCCTGGCGCTTCACTTCTCTAACCTCAGTACCTATTTTTGGACCCGCGAGTGCAATCACAATAAAAACCAATCCTAAAATCGAAAAGGTAACCTTAACAACGTCTCCTAGCTCCCAGAAACCTTTACGAAGAGCTTTAAAAAGCTCGTTATTAAAAAGTGTTTCTCTTTGTCTTTTTAAAGATTTAGACTTCCAGCTGAGTAGAATAATTAGGACTGGGATAAGAAGAAGAAACCATAAATATGTAGGAGTTTGCCAGATCATGAATAGTGATTATTTTAGTCTTGATAATAGGAAAAGACTCAATTAGATGCTTCGTTTAGGATTTATTTCTGAATGGAAGATTCGAAATTTTAAATTTATTTCAATCAATTAAAACCACCTGCAAATCCATCAAGTTAATACCTGTTGCTCCAATTTTAAGATGAGTGTTCATCTCATCATGAAATACATAAGAATTATTCTGTTGAAGGAAGCTTTCGGGACTAATTCCTTTCTTCCTTGCTTTTAGTGTGGTTAATGAGTTTATGATAGCACCTGCAGAATCTGTTGGCCCATCGATACCATCAGTGCCAATGCTAAGCATAGAAATATAATGTTGTCCCTCAACAGAAAGAGCTGCGATTAGCGCCAATTCCTGATTTCGGCCACCTTTTCCTGAACCTTTAACCGCAACCGTAGATTCTCCATGAAAAATTAGAGCCGCAGGTTTTTTTAAGCTATCATTGCCACTTAATACCGTAATAGCTTTACTGCACATTTGTTTGGAAACAGATTTCACATCACCGGAGTAGGATTTTTCAGCGAGCCAAACATCATATCCGTGATCTTTTAGATTTTTAGAGATTGTCTCCGCAAGGCCAATACTTTTAGAAACAATCTGAAGCGTATGGTTAGAATGATGAACATCTTCTGGTTTTGGATTTTCTGGAATTACACCTTCTTCTCCAAAAAGAAGGTGTTGCTTTAATGAAGTTGGAACAGCATCCCAAATTCTAAATTCTTTCAAAACACTAATCGCATCTGTATAGGTGGATGGATCAGGAACAGTTGGACCACTTCCAATGGTAGAAACATCATCTCCTGGTACATCAGACTCAACCAGAGTAACTAACCTAACATGAGATAGTTCTTCCCCAAGTTTCCCTCCTTTTAAGTCACAAACGTGCTTTCGAACAATATTCATTTGCTGAATACTAGCCCCAGAGTTAAGCAAAAGCTTATATAAAATTCTTATTTCGTCTATCTCAACACCATATGGAGGAATGCAAAGTAAGGCTGATGCACCACCAGAGAGACAAAATATCACTGTTGAATCTTTTGGAATTTGTCTCGCTAAATCTAATAACTCATATGATGCTGATACGGAATTATCATCAGGGAAAGGATGGCTACCTTCAAAAACTTGAATTCCTTTATAAACACCGCTTTCCAAACCAACAAGAATGCCATCCTTACAAAATACTCCTTGCTTGAGCACCGATTCGGCTAATTTTACAGAACCTTTACCAGCACCTAAAATATAACAATCTTCATTTATTATCCCGAGGTTGGGTAGTTCCTGCTTTTGAAAATCTTTTAGGTTCTTTCCTATAGCCTCTAGCAGGTCGTGCTGTTTTAGAAGTTTATCCTTCATCAGTATTCACTCGTTTTGACTGTTTCATTAGCAAAAGTATGGGAATGAGCCCCATTGTGCATAAAGGAAGTGAATATCTGATAAAGAAGTCCATTATATCTAAGAAAAAAGGATTTCCCTTAACTCCAATCTTGAAAGAAATAAAGGCAATTATCCAAATAGACAGATGAATAGCCGAAAGCCATAAGAAGTTTTTTACTCTAAAATCGACAAATATAAGCCCTACTATTGCAAGTAAAAAGAACATTCCAAAAGGTGCTTTAAAATACAATTCCTTTTGTTTGGCATTGGTTAAGCTCATCATTTTAATGGATGTAGCACTTTCATAACTCTGTTCCAAATCTTCATAGGATGTATGTCTGTCTATAAAAGAAATTACATGCCCTCTAATCGGTCTAAGTGCCGAAAAGTATATGAGTAATATTCCAATCCCAAAAAGTACTTTCTTAAGCGTTTGCGGCATCACTAGAGTTTTGAGGTAGGCTATTATAATTCACCCATATCATCCAGAGAAAGAATATACTTATATAAAATATGGTTGTAGTTGAGTAATCGTGAGTAAAATCAAAAAAAGCAGGCCACTCAACTTTAGTAATTGTGAGAGTTATGATACGTAATACATTAATTATATAAATAATGCCAATCCCCATTACAGAAAAACTAAGTCTGTTTTTCCAAGGTCCAGGAAACGCAAGTATAAAACCAAGAAATAGCCCAATTGCCGATATTCCATTACACCCATCAACAACTTCAATACCAGAATATTCTCCAATACCAATAATCCGATTTACGGTATACACATCATAGCCGAACCATTGTATAATTCCAGCGCTATTTCCAATTATATTAAGAGAAAGCCATTCGTCTAAACGCCCGTCAGGAAGTAGCCATTTCTCATAAACAATGTACCACACTACGAAAATACCAAGTGCAGTAAGTACAAATTTAAGTGTAGGAGATTTCATAGATAGAATTACTTTTCATCTTTTTAAAAAGACAGTTTCAGCCTTCTTATTGATGCCTTTATGGTACTAATTATCTAACAAAAAATTTAGCTATAGTTTCTACTACATATTCCACTTCCTCTGAAGCCAATTCTGGATAGATGGGCAACGAAATAGCTTGCTTACTTGCCAATATCGAGTTTGGGCAATCACTCTCAACATACCCAAGGTCAGAGAAACACTCTTGTATATGTAATGGAACTGGATAATATATGGCAGTACCTACTCCATTCTCATCCAAAAATTTCTGGAGTTCATCACGTCGCCTGCTTAGAAGAGTATACTGATGATAAATGTGCCTTCCGTTATTTTGTGGAGCGCCTGTTGTTTCCTTTGGAAGGATCAATTGAACATTACTTGAGGATGAACTTAATCCTTTCTTTTCAAAAAGATCATTATATCGTAGTGCTAGTGCTCTTCGCTTAGTTGACCATTCCTCTAAATACCTTAATTTCACTGAAAGTACCGCTGCCTGGATAGAATCGAGACGACTGTTAATTCCAACTAACTTATGATGATACTTTGGTCTCGCACCATGAAGGCGTAGGATATCGACTTTCTCCGCCAGTTCATCATCTTTAACTGTTATAAGCCCAGCATCGCCGTAAGCACCTAAATTCTTACTTGGGAAAAAACTAAAGCATCCAAAATCTCCAATAGTACCTGCTTGTTGATTCTCGTATTTTGAGCCAATTCCTTGGGCAGCATCTTCAATTACATACAAGCCAAACTCTTCAGCGATTTCCATAATTGGATGCATATCGGCCATCTGACCATATAGATGAACAGGAATTATAGCCTTAATCTGCTCTTTTTTTAACGATAATCGTTTCGAAAGTTCATCTTTTCCTTCTAAGAAGTCACGAACTTTTACAGGATCCAAGTTATAGCTTTCCATTTCTATATCGATGAAAATAGGAATAGCTCCTAATCTAGAAATGGCTCCAGCAGTAGCAAAAAATGTGAATGGACTTGTTATTACATAATCGCCAGGTTTAATATCGATAGCCATAAGAGCTAAAAGTAAAGCATCCGAACCAGACGCACATCCAAAAGCCTGATTTGCTCCAATATAATTACATACTTCTTCTTCAAAATCCTTTACTACACTTCCCATTATAAAGTGCTGCGAATCAAGTACTGAATGAATGGATTGAGTTACTTCCTCTTTAATAGAAGAGAATTGGGCATTAAGATCTAGAAGTGAAACTTGCATTATGCAATAGGTTTGTTGTTAACGATAAATATATGCAACTGTATGAGAATGTAGCTAATCGCAAAGTGACACTTCACCATCGGCAAGCTTATATCTCTCATTGGTTTCAGGACACTGCGCCATTCCTTCTTCGTTGAATTCGAGTCGATGACCCGCTTTTGAAACCCAACCTATTTGTTTAGCTGGATTTCCAACAACTAGGGCAAAAGCCTTAACCGGTTTTGTTATCACGCTACCAGCTCCAATAAACGAATATGCCCCGATTTCATTACCACAAACTATTGTAGCATTAGCTCCGATACTGGCCCCTTTTCTTACGAATGTCTTTAGATATTCATCCTTTCGTTCTACATGGCTTCTTGGGTTAACCACATTTGTAAAAACCATGGATGGGCCACAAAAAACATCATCTTCCAATATAACTTCATCGTAGATTGAAACGTTATTCTGAACTCGCACATTGTTCCCAAGTACGGCTTTAGAACCAACATAAACGTTTTGGCCTAGTACACACTTTTTACCTAATATTGCCCCTGCCATCACATGGACCCAATGCCATATTTTAGTGCCTTCGCCAATTAGCTCTGGGCTTTCAACAATGGCGGTTTTATCGATATAATTGGTTATTTCTTTCAACAAAATGATTATTTGGTACAGTTTATAAAATTAAAAATCAGCCGCTTTATAAATATTCTCGATGATACTTACTACTGTGGTTCCATCAAATGCGTTTGCAGTAGCTTTTGCCTTTCCGTTTAAGGTATCAATTACATTTTCTATGACATAATGGTGGTTCGCTGCGCTTCCTTTGTAAGGTCCATAGTCATTCGGTGGATTTGTTGCTGCAAGCTCGGGCATTTCGTAGCCCTCAATATGGCAGTACTCAATTTCGTTCATATACTGACCTCCAACTTTTATGCTACCCTTTGTACCTACTACAGTGATACTGCTTTCCATGTTTTTATCCCAGCATGAGGTAGAATAATTGATAGATCCTATGCCACCATTAACGAACTCGAATTGAGCAAAACCTGAGTCATCAAAATCTTTAAGATTAGGATGGGTATAATTCTTAACAGTAGCTTTTGGGTTCTTTATATCGCCAAATACCCAATACATAATATCTATAAAATGGCTGAATTGAGTAAAAAGAGCCCCTCCATCTAATTCTCTTGTCCCTCGCCATGGACTTGTTGAATAATAGCGTTCGTCTCTATTCCAATAGCAGTTGGTTTGAACCATCAGAACTTCACCAATGATTTTCTTCTCTACGACCTCTTTTAACCACATAGAGGGCGGACTATACCTATTCTGTTTTACAACAAATACTCTTTTCCCTGTGCGTTCCATAGTTTGAATCACAGCTTGGCAATCCGCAACAGATAATCCCATTGGCTTCTCAATAACTACATGGTAACCTGCATCAAGCAAAGCGATTGCATAATCGGTATGGTAGCCATTTGGGGTTGCAATATTTACAACATCCGACTGATTATTGTCTTTCTCCAGAAACTCTTCTAATGTTGTATAGCAAACTGCATCCAATTCCAGTTCAGAAGCAATTCTAAATTGATTTTCATCCGTATCAACTACAGATATAAGTTTAGCCTGGGTGTACTCTTGTACGATTTTTGCGTGTCTCTGACCAATTCTACCGAATCCTACAACAGAGAAAGTGATTGTTTTTTCCATGTTCGAAGATAGAATATTTTCTGCTAAATATGAGGCTCTAATTAGCGGTATGAAGACACAAATTCAATCTATATTAATCTAATGTAGTTGAGTATCAGAATCCGAATCTAAAGCGAAAGTCAATGTATCTAAAGTTAGTTAATCTCGTGCCCTTAATCATTTTCCTATCTATCAATCTTAAATTAAGTATTACACCACGCCATGGTTCTATTTGAGCATCCATCTCAAGTTGATTCCATGTATTAACATCAGCATTTTCAAACATTCTATACCCACGCTGGGCGGGTCCATCTGAGCCTAAATTTATATCTCCACCAACATTCTCGATTACATTTCCATTTCCATCAATCGGATTGAAACCTTTTTTAACTCTTTTAAAGGATAAATTAACACTGGACCTATAAGGCAACCATTTTTTTATAGAAAGCTCCATAGTTTCAGAGTTGGGACCAGCCTCATGCCCTAAACCTATTCCACGTTGTTCTACACTATTCAATTGTTGCCAGTGAGTATAAACAAATGGTTGAATCCTTGTAAACCCAGTAGAGAACAATACAGAATAGGGTAGTGATATATTCGTACCTAAATTATAAGCAACATCATTATCATAATCGCCACTGTCATTAAAAATGTTCTTAAAATTCACTAAATCATCTATCAACACTGAGCCATAAACTTCAACTCTGTCTACTGGGTTAATGACTATATCACTAGAGATCAGAAGATTATTTTTATCTCCCCCATCAAGCTCCGTAAAGATTAGAGGCGAAACTGGATTCAGCTTACTAATCTCCATGTTTGTATTGCTATACAAAATATATTCAGTAAATGATACTTTAACTCTTTTGGCAGGACGAAGAGATATACGATGTAAACTTATAAACCTATTTGGCGAAACACGAGTATTTTCGCTTTCACCCCCAACTTGCACTGTTGTATTGAAAGGTTTTGCAAATAGAGATCCATGAATTGCAGTATAATCAATATACTTGGAGTCAAGCTTTAACCTTAACCAATTGAAATTAGGTGAATCTGTGTTAAGTATTAAAGAAGATGAAACTCCTGGGCCAATCTTAAGCGAACCACGCCCTAAATCCATGCTTAGATATTTACTTTGAACAGTAACCATAGTTTCGTAGGAGTACGAAGACGTGGATTTATTATTTAATAATTTTTCTGATGTGCCCCATTTAGGATCAACTAGTAACAATCTATCATCTCCTGCCGAGGATACATTATCCGCTTCTATATGCACTCCATAATTTCCCTGAATGGTACCGTAAAGCCGAACACCCTTGTAATAATATCTAGCCCATCTCCAATCACCTTTTTCCCACGCATTTACCTCCGCTCGACCAAACTGAAAATCAAAAGCTCCATAACTATTGCTTGAACTGTCATAGATTGCAAAAAGATGCGGTTCATCCCTAGAGGTTGCAAAATATTTTAGCCTATCTTGAAATTTATCTTTCGATGTAAACAGACCTTTTTCGACACTTCTTTTTAGAAATCGAGAATCAAACTCTTGTTGGTAAGCGTCTAAGGTCGCTTTATCAGACCATGATAAATTTACTCTGTTTTCTTTAATTTCCGAAAGATAGCCAACAATTTTACCGCGGGTTATTGGCAGATCCTCGTGATTGTAATCTAAGATTAAGCCTGATGCACGTTGATAAGCTAGCCAATCGTACACAGAATGTGTAGACGGAACTAATGAGACTTGTGAAAAGCCTGATATAGGTAGTATTACTATAATAAGAACGGATAATACACCTGAAACTAAATATAGCTTTGCCCTTCTCATGCTTTTTGTATTCACAATAGATTCCTCAAGTTAAAAGTGTAATGTCGTAATCTACACTTATAAAATTAAATACGACACTTACTCGCACTAAAATGAGTCTCTGATTAATCTTTTCCGAAAAGATCTCTTGTATAAACTTTTTCAGAAACATCAGATATCTCATCTACCATTCGGTTTGCTACAATAACATCAGAAACTTTTTTGAACTCATTCAAGTCTTTTATAACCCGTGAGTTATAAAAGTCGTCCTCTTTTAGATAGGGCTCAAATACAACAACTTCAATTCCTTTTGCTTTAATGCGCTTCATTATACCTTGTATTGCGCTCGCTCGGAAATTATCAGAGCCTTGCTTCATCACAAGGCGATAAACTCCTACAACTTCAGGATTTGATTTGAGAATCTGATCAGCAATAAAATCCTTTCTTGTGGTGTTGGCATCAACAATTGCACGAATTAAGTTATTAGGAACATCTCTAAAATTTGCTAATAATTGCTTCGTATCTTTGGGTAAACAATACCCACCGTACCCAAAAGAAGGATTATTATAATGATTTCCAATTCTAGGGTCTAAAGCAATCCCCTCAATAACTTGAACTGTACTTAGTCCATGTGTTTCACAATAAGTGTCCAACTCGTTAAAGTAGGCAACACGCATTGCTAAATACGTATTTGAAAACAGTTTTATAGCTTCTGCTTCAGTAGAATCAGTAAATATTACAGGGATACTATCCTCTTCTTTATGAGCACCTTCAACTAAAAGTGCCGCAAATTTCCGCGCTCGTTCCGATCTTTCACCAACAACAATTCTCGATGGGTAAAGGTTATCATATAGCGCTTTTCCCTCTCTTAAAAACTCAGGAGAAAAAATTAAATTAGCAGTATTAAATTCTTCTTTTGCACCCCTAACATAGCCTACCGGTACAGTAGATTTAATAATCATCACTGCATTAGGATTAACAGAAATAACATCCTTAATTACAGCTTCAACAGAGCGGGTATCGAAATGGTTAGTTTCACTATTATAGTTTGTTGGAGTTGCGATAATGACATAGTCGGCATTACTATACGCTTCATGCGCATTCATTGTGGCATGTAGATTTAAATCTTTTGTAGATAGAAATTCTTCAATTTCTGTATCACTAATAGGTGATTTCTTATTATTGATTAAATCTACTTTCTCTTTAACAATATCTACTGCAGCTACTTTATTGTGCTGAGATAACAACACTGCTAAAGATAATCCTACATAACCCGTTCCAACTACTGCAATATTCATTTTCTTCTTAAGATTTGATTATTAGTTTATCAGACACAACTTCTACTTCAGACATCACATTTCGAGTGTCTACAATAATCTCTGCCCATTCCGCTAGTTCAGTATAATTTATAATTGAATGATTACTAATGATTAGTATCGCATCATATATCTCAATTGTCTCTTTCAACCACTCTATACTTTCTTTTCCCTGCCATTCTGAATGTTCCCTCGTATTTGGGATAGTAGGAATCCATGGGTCATAAAAATCTAGCTCAGCTCCCATGAGTTTCAACCCATCCATTATTGGGAAAGCTGGGGATTCTCTCATGTCATCTACATCAGGTTTATAAGCAATACCTATAATTAAAATACGGGAACCATTAACAGATTTTCTTTTAGTATTTAATGCCTCAATTGTCTTCGAAACAACGTATTTGGGCATCATAGTATTAATTTCACCTGCCAACTCTATAAATTTCGTATGAATCCCAAATTCCTTAGCCTTCCATGTAAGATAAAAAGGATCTATTGGGATACAGTGCCCACCTAAACCAGGTCCAGGAGTAAACTTCATAAACCCAAAAGGTTTTGTTGCCGCAGCTTCAATAACTTCGAATACATCTATATCCATTTTATCGAAAATAACCTTCAATTCATTTACTAATGCAATGTTAATTGAGCGAAAAATATTCTCGAGTAGCTTAGCCGCCTCAGCAACTTTAGTAGATGAAACTGGTATTACAACATCTATGGCAGACTTATATAGTTCAACACCTAATTTTCTGGAGATGTCTGAGTCGGCTCCTATAATTTTGGGGATATTCCGTGTATTAAACTCTGTGTTTCCTGGATCTTCTCTTTCCGGACTAAATACAACAAAAAAATCTTCCTCAGCTTTTAAACCTGAACCTTTTTCTAAAATAGGTATTAAAAGCTCAGTAGTAGTTCCTGGCCAAGTGGTAGATTCAAGAGATATAAGCTGATCTTTTCTCAGATACTTTGAAATCGTAGTAGCAGTATCTATTACGTATTTCATTTCTGGCTCATTTTTTGAGCCTAAAGGGGTAGGAACACAAATAATTATTGCATCAACATCAGCAAGTTTTGAAAAATCAGAAGTAGCACTACAAGAGTCAGAAGCACTTAACTCCAGCATCTCTGAAACTGAGAGTGTTTTGATGTAAGCCTGACCAGAATTAATATTATCTATTTTAGATTGATCAATATCAAAGCCAACTACTTTTAAACCAGATTTATGAAAAGAATGCAATAAGGGCAGGCCAACATAACCCAAACCAACAACACCTATAGTGTTAAATTTATCATCGAAATTGGACATTAGGACTTAGCTATCTCGCTCCTTTTTTAAGTAGCACACTCTTAGCTATAGCAAAAAACAATTTCAAATCTAACCCTGCCGATACACTTTCCACATACTGTAAATCTGTCTTCATCCAAAGTTTAAAGTCGGTATGACGTCTAAAATATGCTTGCCATATACACCCTAAACCTGGCTTCATTTTAAATCGTCCTAATTCCTCTTTTTCATAATCAGAAATGGGTGTAGAAATAGGTCTTGGACCAATTATGGTCATTTCACCTTTTAAAATATTAAACAATTGAGGCAACTCATCAATACTTGTTTTTCGTAAGAACTTGCCTAGCCTCGTAATTCTTGGATCATTATCAGATTTAAACAACTTACCACCTTCCATTTCATTTAAGTGGCTGATTTCATCTTGCATCAAATGAGCTCCATCTACCATTGTCCGAAACTTGTAGAGAGTAAATGGCAAGCCAGAAAGCCCATATCTTTTTTGTTTAAAAATAGCACTTCCTTTAGAGTCTAGTTTTACTAATAAAAAAGTTATTAGATACACAGGGGTAAGTGCGATTACCACACACAATGCAAGTAAATATTCCGCAAAATATTTAACTTTTATGTAGGTATTCTCTTTTGGCTCAACATAAACTATAGCCCGTCTCTCTCTTTTTATCCCTGATTCTTTTACATCATTTTTATACAGCAATTTTTCCATGTGCATATATCTCTTTTCAAGATTAATCTTTTAAATATATTTGAGACACGTAGTAATACCCAATTAATTTATAAGATAAGAAATTTAATTATCTCATTTCAATAATCAAACTAAATATATCAACTCTTAATATTACTAAATTGCAAACAAGCTTTTAAACTACCTTTGATCCATCAGTAAATCTTTATATATATTCTCCATTCTAATAACAGAGTCAGCCCATTGGTACTCTTTTAAAACCTTTTTTCTTGCATTCTCACCCAACTTACTACGAAAGTCTTGGTTTTCAAAAATACTAACCATAGCATTAAAGGCTTCATGGGCACTATTTTTTGAAACTACTATTCCTGACACCCCATTTTGAACAACTTCTTTTAGCCCCCCAGCATCAGAAACAACCACTGGTAACTCTGTTGACATTGCCTCTACAACCGCTACGCCAAAGCTTTCTGAATCGAATCTACTCAATGCAAGAAATACATTAAATTTTCTTAACAAATCGGGGATTTCTGAATGAAGTATATTTCCAATAAAATCACACTCTTTTTCTATACCTAAACTTAGAGCCAGTTTTTTCAAATTATGAAGCTCAAATCCATCTCCAGCTATTACTAACTTAAACTGTTTGTCTGGATACTTTTTACATATTCTTGAGAACGCTTGTATCAATATATCAACCCCATATTTTGGTTTCAACCCTTTCACAGTACCAAAGACAAAGTCACTTTCACTATTTATAATCTCTTTAACTTTTGGACAAAATACATCTGTATCTACACCGAATGGAGTGATTTTAACATCTCGAGGATTTGACAACAAGGAATCTATTTGCTTCTTCATGATATAGCTCGTTGAACAAACCACATCCGCTTTTTCAATATTCTTTACTACTATCCTTTTTAAGAATCTATTACCAATATCATCAAACACATCACTACCCATAACCGACAGTAAAACTGGTCGATAAGATGAATGCCTTGCAAGAAAACCATACCCTAGAGCGTAAAACCCATGAACAATATCAGGAGACAATTTCCTAATAATTTTTTTAATTGAAGGAATATTTAAAATATAACCAAAAGGCTTTTTGAATGATAATTCTTCAATCTCCACATCAGGATGAAAGGGTTGAATACCTGAGTGCATTGTTATTACTGTAATACGGTAACCTTTTTCAACTAAAGCATTAGCCCAGCGAACTACATGAATAGAAGCTTGAGATCCTACTATTGCAATGTGATATTTTCTTATATCAGATTGCATGACCTAGAGTTCGTTTATTCGAATAATCTGTTCGTAAATATAGTTGCTAGTATCAATAGATTCGCTTAATACTTTTTCCCGAACCACTTTATAGTCAACATCACCAGCCATAATTTCTTCAGCCTTTACAATTGCCGAATCTACTCCCATTTTTGATTCTGAGATTCTATAAACTATATCATACTCCTCAGCTAAATAATCAGTATAACCTCTGCCTTCATTATCAATATAAACCGCGGGTGTGCCTAACAATGCACTTTCGGCTGTCATAGTTGCACTTTCCCCAATTACTAGCTTTGCGAAATAAATGGCTTGATGGATATCTTTTTTTTCAATTTCAAGGTTATACTTTTGAAGCTTCTGAGGCAACTCTAGCTCTGAACTTATAAAAACTTTATACTTTTTTGCTAGTTTTTCAACTAATTCAATTTTTTGTTTATGTGTCACACCTATATGACCTCTATCATGTAAAGATTTTCTAGAAACAAATCTAAAAAGTATATATGGTTCTTTGCAGTCAACCCCTAAGGTTTTGAGTATTGATTTATCAGGTTCAAAATGATTTAAATGAAGATATGCGGATTCCATAAATCCGGTAAATCTTATATGTGATTTACCAAGCTCCTTTTTAAAAGTAAAAGGCGTATGAACTTCAGTTGCAAAAGGTATAGTAAGTTTATGGTGTAATGAAGCAATCTCAGTATCGCTAAAGACTAATGATTTTGTATTTGTTAACCAAGCAGCCTGAGCTGCATAAGGGTGCATAAAAGAGACAACCAAATCTACTTTATTAACAAATATTTTAGATACTAAATAACAAACTGCAAAAAAATGGTATAAAGCCTTGCCAAAAATATTATCAACACCTCTACCTCTACTATAGAAATCAAGATCGTATTCCCTAAGAAGTTCGTGTTCAATTTCCTTATTTCTAGATACAACTAATACGTTAAACCCTTTTTTTTTTAAGAGTATTATTGAGTTCCGAAAATAATGAACATGGGCAGGATGATTGATATCAAATAGTACAGTCATAAGTACTAAGCTTTCTTACTTAAATAATAAGAAATCAAATTCGTAGCAATCTTTTTGTATTTAGGAAATAACCTTTTAGGTTCTTTAATTAATCTGTAAAACCATCGCATACCAATCTTTTTTATCCACTCAGGGCTTATTTGTACTTTACCACTTAAATAGTCAAATACTCCTCCTACACCAAGAGTATAGCTGTTTGTTAAAATCGCATGATGATGATGCAGTAAATAATCCTGTTTTGGGCTACTCAAACCTATCCATACAAAATCTGGTTTAAGTTTGTTTATTTCCATTAAGTCAGATTTCAACTCAGAAGAAAATTCAATATCATTTAGTTCCACAAAAGGAGCTTCTCTAAAGCCTAGAACTTTTTTTGAGCTGGGGTCAAGTTCTAATAAGTTTTGTTTCATGTGTTCAATCTTCTCTTTTGTTGAACCATAGAAATAATGTGTTCTGTCACTTTCAGTAAGCAATCTTTTAATTAATTTATACCCACTAACAGTGCTTACATTTCTATATCCCTTTAACTTTGCAATAACTTCAGAGGGCTTTCCATCAGGCATTGCAAGAGAAGCATGCCGAATTATATCTGCCAATTTTGGATTTATAGTAGCTTCACTCAACACTGATAAATCAGGGAATAGCACATACGAGGGAGTTGGTATTTCCTTTTTATCCAAAACGATAAACGCTTTCTCAAGGTTTATTTCACTTAACTGAACATTAAATATTGGGAATTTATTCATTGCCATCAGCTCGTACCACCTTTAGACTTCCAGTCTTCCAAATCAAGGTTGTATTTTTTTTCTAGATTTTGGATATCGGAGATGTATGCATTTTGAATTAGAGTTATTGTTTCGTTAGAAATCTTTCCCTTTTCATTTTTAAAAATTTTTGATAATAACAAGTTATCAAAGCTTTCAAATAAACCTCTGACAATTTTTAAAAAAAGCCCTCTTCTTTTTGATAGCCTTGTCCTGGTCGAGTTATATTGGTAGATAATTCTATTTCGAAGTCTTAGAAATTTAAGTCGATTAAGATTATATATCACAGACTGAGGTCTACTATTTAAACTCTTTGGCACATAATCTGCGCTAATTCCTAGATAACTGTAGATCTTCTTAATTTCATTTCTAGAATCTTTCTTAATATCGTCATGTTTTACTATCAGCAATCTCCCTGACGCATAATAATTATTATACATTTCAAGATATTTATGATATAAACCAAATTCGATAATTTCATTCGCACGTGGATAACCAATGATTTCTTGGCCCGTGAAAATTTTTCTTAATAATACATCTGGATTTTCAACAGGTAAAAATCCATAATTTATATTATGATAGCAGGCGGATATAGCTCGGTCTACAGGATTCCTAAGAACTGCTATTAATTTTGCGTCAGGTAGCTCATTATAAATCCTTTCCGGAACTTCTTTTTTCCCTAGATAATTAGGCCGCTTAAATCCAACTATCTTCTCTTTACTGTTTGCGAAAGATTGAAAAAATACTTCCATTGAGGAGTTCTCGTAATCAGGGGTTTCAAATATTGGAATTTCCCCATCAAGCATAAACGCATCTGGATGCTCTGCTATACAATTATGTATAAACGTTGAGGCCGATTTTTGAGCCCCGATAATAATAAAGTCTGGTTTTCTTATTCCCATTAGTTACCCTTCAAGACCTCATCAATTACATTATTCAATCCACTCTCGAACTTATCAATACTATTCTTAGCTAGATAAGATTTCCTTGCTGCAAGTTGCATTTTCTTGTGGAGGTTTATATCGTTATAAACTAGTTTAATTTTTCCAACTATCTCTTCAATATTTTTAGGATCAATGATGAAACCACTTTCACCGTCCTTGATTATATCTGAGATTGCTCCTTCATTTGAAGATATCACTGGAATTCCAAACTGCAATGCTTCTATTAAAACAAGAGGATAGCATTCACTTTTATAATAAGTAGGAAATAGAAATAAATTCGAATTTGCTAATAACCTAAACTTTTCTTCACCATAAGCTGGTCCGAAATGATTCATTTTAGGAAGTAGACCATGATTTTCGAGTTCATTAATAATTTCTTCGTTATTAACATCTCCTTCTTTACCAATTAAATTAAAGCTGAAGTCATAATTTTCAATATTTAGGTAATTAAGTGATTGAATAACCTCCATCACTCCTTTTTCTCTTATAAAATTAGATAAATAAGTTATTCTAAATCCATTATCACCGGTTGGCTTATAATTCAAAGAGTAATCTTCTAATCCATTTGGAACAGTGAAAAGCTTTTTAAAGCCTAAATCCTCATACTCATTTTTTAAAGAATCTGAAAGAACTACAGCATATTGGTTTTTGAACGCTATTTTATACAATATGGATTTCAATGAAAAACCTATTTCTTCATGATTTAGCCCTTTTACATGAAAATGGTAAACTATCTTGGAAACAAAAGTCTTAACTATAAGGATACTTATAAAATCCTTATAAAAAGCTACCCCTTTAGGAGAAATAGCAAAATAAACTAATTTAGGTCTGTTTTTTCTAAGCTTATTAAATAAGGATATATAATTGCTAAATATCAGGGAAACCTTCCTTAGTGAAAATTTTCCAATATCATCAACATTTTTAGAAATACTTTCAAGGTGATAGACCTTTGAGTGATTGCTTCCAATTTCACTAGATTCTGCAACTATTTTATTCATCATAGTTGAGCCATGAACTGGAGGTGGGACTTTCAAAACAAATAAAATATCCTTCAAAACTTAACCCTCTTCATCTCGCGAAATTGCATAAGCCATAATAAAATAATACGAAAACATAACCCTGTTATAAATTAATGCGTTGTCTGTCTGTAATAGTATTATCAGTAACAGAGTTGCAGTTAATGCCAATTTATTAATTGAACAATATTTACCAATTATATATAACCAAATAGAAAATAATAAAGGCCCAAACTCTAAATACATTCTATAAAAATCCCCATGGAATGCCGAAGCAAAACCAACTTGGTAATATAAAATATTCTCAAGATAGCCTAGGCCAAGACCTAAACCATAAACTGGCATTTCTGTAGCCTCAGAAAAAACTAGTTGAAAACGGTTAAGTCTCCCCATAAAAAAGCGATTGGCACTAACACCTGTTACCCCTTCAATTAAATCATTAAATGAACCTGTGATTATACCATCCCAAAAAATACCTAGTAAAGTACCTACTATTAAGAATAGTGTTCCATAGAATTTTCTACTCTTTGATATTTTGTATAGAGGAAAGAAAAAATAAAAAACAGTGCATATAATAATCCCAAAAATTGCAATCCTTTTAGCGCCTAAGATTGTTAAGAATGCAGCTATAATGGCGAAATTTCGCTGTTTTTTATGCATAAAAAACAAAAAGTAAAATCCCATTACTAAGGATATCCCACTTTCCGTTTCAAAATAAGAATCGGTAACCAAGTTCGCCTTAAATATCTGTAGAAAAGATCCCAGAGAAACCCCACCTTTTGCTAATTCAATGGCATAAAGAGCTGTGAAAGCGTAAAAGAAAAACGTTATTATTTTGTCCAATAATTGTTTGGATCCAAACTTAAAAATACCCCAAACAAAAATCAGAGGGGTGAAAAGTAGAACAAGGTTAACAAAATTACGATAAGTAAACCCTGAATCCATTATGAGAATGGTTACCAAAATAGTATAGGCTGCAACAGCAGTGAATAGTAGGAACAGTGCTTTAAAAAAATTATTAACAGCTATTTTTTCTGGACCATTTTTAATAAAAAATAGAGGGAGCAAAAATATAGGTGATAAGAATCTTAAATCTTTAATTGGCCCTAAAGGCAAAACATTTGAAGCAGGGCCAATCAAAGCAAAAAAAACAGACACATATACAACTATTAAATAAAACTGCCTTTTATCCATTAATTTAGTTCCCCAGTCAATTTAATAAATGTATTTAGAAAATGATTTATCCGACAATCTTCAAGATAGGTGTTTCTAGATTCTTTTTTCAGTTCGTTTAAAACTTTTCCATTTCCTAAAATTCCTACTACACAATCCAATATCTGATCGTAATCTCGAACAATTGAGTTCTTATCGTTTAGATATTCAAATTCAGGACTATGAAAAGGACCATCCTTATTAGGTTTTTGTGTAATAATAGGTAACTCAAAACATAGTGAATGAACTACGGCTAATCCATTATATCCCAAATGAAGGTGTAAATCAGAAGCGTAAAGCAGTTTACCAATAATTTGAGGGTCTACAATCTTACCATGAAACAAAATATTATGAACCTTTCGGTTTGTTTCTGTATCAAGCCTTTTTCGCTCAGGACCGTCACCAATTATGTGAAAAAAACAAGGCTTATTTAACTTTAACGAAAGCTCTTTAAATAATTCAATATTCTTCTCTATCTCTTTTTCAGCAATTAAACGGCCAATATACACAAAATTAACTGAGCCTTTTTCCCATTTTAATTCTTCTTTTACAAGTTCTGCGCTTTGCTCTGAAAGTTTATTATATACTTCATCAAGTGTATGAGTATCTAGAGTGTTATTAGCTGTGATAATTTTTTTTGAGATAATCTCTCGCAGGAATTTTGCCCTCTCCTTCGAATAAGTTATTACAAGGTCGGAGAGATTCATCATCATAAATCTAAATCTAGAAGTAAAACTAATTTTACCAGTTACAAAATCCTTGTTATTAATTCCATGAGTCCAACTAACTAATTTATAACCATAAAATGGCTTTAGTAATAAGAGAAGCCAAAAGGTAAAATTTCTAAGTTCTGGAGTAAAAATTATAGTTTTTGGGCGTAAAGAATGAATTGCACCAATTGGGTTTTGCAAATACTTCTCCCCAACACGCACTATTGGAGTATCAATAAACATGTTCTCTTTTGGTGTAACAGATGTTAAGGTACCTTCTTTAGAAACGTTGCTATATAGAATCCTAAAGCTCTTTTCTGGAAGATATTTCAATACCTGATACCTATATTCAGGAAGTATTTGTTGAATTATAAAAATCAAATCAGCTAAAATTTTGAGAGGTTTATTTTCAACAATTTTAACATCCCGCTAAAAAATTTTTCGACAGATCTTTTCGAGAAACCCGACTTTATAACAAAATTTGCAGCCGAGAAATAATACTTTAGAGCTTCTTTCGGATATTTATAGGCTAGATCATTAAACCAGCTGAGCTGAGATGCTCCAATATAGGTACTATCTATATCTATATTTGCAAAGCTCTCTATAAGTTCTTTTTTTCGCTCATACATATACCATTGATCTGCAATCGTATTATTTTCATGGACTCTATAATATTTAACTATTTCATTCATTCTTACAAAATGAGCATCATTCGGGATTTTAAGAAATACGTATGCATCTTCTAACTTTACGGTATTTGGAATAGGCATAATTTTATCTAACAATGTCTTTCTATAAAAATAGCCTTGCTTAGGTGTGAAGCTTCTTAGTTTTATTAAATCCTGCTTTGAGAAAGAGTCGGCGCAATTAAAATTAAGTTCTCCGGTAGTAATGTTATCATTATCAACAGTGACTACTCTACCACATACTATATCTGCTTCTGTTTGAAGAGCTTTATTAACAAAGTTCTCAACTGCGGTTTCTTCAAGAAAGTCATCCGAAGCACAGCCACATACAAACTCTCCTTTTGTTAGGGCATGTATTCGATTTAAAGTTTCACTTACTCCTGCATTAGTCTGCTTTATAAATGTAAATTTATTTTCCTTTGCAATATTTTCAATTATTTCTGGAGTCCTATCTTTCGACCCATCGTCAATTACAATGACTTGAATATTCTTATAAGTTTGATTTAGGACAGACTCTAATGCCTTGCTTACAAAAGCTTCGTGATTATATGCAGGAATCCTAATTGTTACCAACGGTAGCTCTAAATTACTCATTATCTGAGAAGCCTTAATTTCATAGTCATTATTGAATACGATAAAAATCTAAATATTAATGAAGAAAGATGTGCTAAACTAGCCGCTTGTAATGCTAAATATGGCAATGTAACATATACAATTGAGAATTTAATGATTAGTGAGGCTAGAGAAACAATTATAAAAAGTGTTGTTCTTGCTTTGGCAATAAACAAATATCCTAAAACCATAGCGCAACACCTAAAGAAATCTCCAATCAAAAACATCGGTAGAATTTTCTTTATGGAAACAAATTCACTTGAGTATAACACTGTGAAAATAAAATCTGACAACAAATAAACGGAAAGTAAGATTATAAATATTATCGGAAATACAATCTTACTTGTACTAACAAGCTCTTTTCTGATTAGTTTTGGATCTTTGATGGAGCTCAGTTTTGGGACATAGTAAACCGACAAACTCATGGTAATAATGGTGAAATAAGTACGGGATAACCTTACTAAAGCATCATAAAGCCCAGCCTGTTCTATACCTAATTGCCCAATTATCAGATTTCGTATTTCAATATCTGTATATGGAGAAAAAATCATCGTTGAAAAAGCTACAAGTGAAAATGCCAGCAACTTTTTAATAATCTTCCAATCTAATCCACTAAAAAATATTTCTATTTCAAACCACTTTGAACGAACGATGAAATACCCTGTTATAATACAAACAATAGATTGGATTACTGATAATGACCATAGGGCACCTTCTAACCCTAACTTCCATATTAAAAAAGTGGTCATAATTAGATGAATAACAGATCTAACTATGTTAGAAACTACATAATCTTTTATTTGACCAAACCCATTTAATAAAGATATAAATACATTATTTAAGGCAAATAAAAAGATAGTTACTCCAAAAACCATCAGAATGGGGGTGTAATCTGAAGTCTTAAAAAGTTGTTCGGATATCCTTTGAATAAAATAATACTGAACTGCAGCAACGATAAAAGAACAGAACAAGCTTACATAAACGGCATTGCTTACATATTTTTTGTATTCACTCTTGTTATCTCTAAACTCAGATACATATTTTACAATCCCTTGTCCAATACCACCTGTTGCTAAGGAGGTGGTAATTGATAAGTAATTCTGGAATTGAGCAATCATTGCTATACCAGAAGGACCGAGTTGAACAGCAATAAATTTTTGAACAATAATACCAACTCCCATCTTAAGGACATTAGCAGCAGAGGTACTCGAACCAACTCGGATTAGTTCATTTTTTTTAATACGGGAAAATAGCTTTTTCAAGTAAGTTATCAACTGTTACCTGACTTATATGAATCTTTTATGAGCCTAGCTAACTGCCCTCTTAGACCTTCTTTCTTACGTAAATAGGAAATAATTTTCGATCTGATTTTATTTGATGGCTCGAGAACATAGTCTAGCTCGCCCTCCTCATTAATCACGCCATTATGAAGCCATATCTTATGCAATGTGGCTAATTTGCTATCAATTTCTTTTGCTTCTTTTGTTGAAAGTATCTGTTTCCACTTATCTAAAGACTTTTCATCAATATTTCTTTTATGATCTTTATCGGTATACCAAATATTGTCTTTTTCATTTCCTCTATTAAAACCTGATTCACCAGGTGCCGTCATTCCGACTTCAAACTCGATATTTAAAAAAGTACAAATAGCTTCTAGCTCTCTTTGAGATTCTCTGATTAGTTCTTCGTAGCAAACTAGATGAACACGATCTCCATAATTTTTATAGGCTTTTAAGCCTTCTTTCCAATATTTCTCGATAAATGAAATTGAATTAGATACAGACTTCGTAAAATCTGGGATTGGTTCCCCTGCTGATATGGCTTTGTCTTTTACATTCTTCATTGAAGCCACAATTGCTTTCGGATCTCGTATAACAATTATTGCTTTTGCACTTTTATCAATCCCAAGTATCTGGTTCAAATGGAATATATTACTTGGTGTTTTTTCTGAAATTATTTGAGCATTAGATTCCTTTGCAGGCTTAGAGAGCAAATCCAAAATAAAATTAGACACTTTAGAATCAAGTTCTGAACTATTAAAATAAGTTTTGGATCTTCCTCTCTCATTAGAATATTGGAGCAAATTTCTTAGATGTACGATATCGCCTAAACGATCGAACTCTGGCCCACCATAGATGGCCGAATGAGAATTCAACATCTTTTGAACCAATGTAGTGCCCGATCTTGGTGCTCCCCCTACAAAAAGAAGCTGTGGATTAATCTTTTTCTCACTCATACTCATTAATTGCTGAAATGATCATTGAAACATCTTCATCTGTCATAACAGGACTAATTGGAAGACTTATAACCGAATCATGCATTTTCTCAGTTATAGGAAGTTTAAGTGTCGCTAAATCTTCATAAGCCGTTTGTTTATGAATAGCTAAAGGGTAATGAATCAAACATTGGATTCCCTTTTCATCCAAATATGACAAAAGTCTATCTCTATCTTCACTTCTTATAACAAATAAATGCCAAACATGATCTAATGACTCTAACGCATTTTCTCCAGTGATACTTGGTAGTTGTATACTAGGATTCTTTATTCTTTTTAAATATTCATTAGCAATTTTTCGTCTTACACTTGTCTCTACATCAAGGTATTTAAGTTTAACATTTAAAAATGCTGCTTGTATTTCGTCAAGTCTACAATTAAGTCCTTTATAGATATTCACATATTTTTCTTTAGAGCCATAATTAGCAATAGCTCTAACCATCTCAGCTAATTCAGTGTCATTAGTTGTAACAGCCCCACCATCGCCAAGAGCTCCTAAATTCTTACCTGGATAAAAACTAAAAGCAGCTGCATCGCCAAGAGTACCCGTCTTCTGCGCCAACCATTCAGCACCTATTGCTTGCGCGTTATCCTCAATAATTTTAAGAGAATACTTGCTTGCTAAACTTGTTAATTTATCAGACCAACAAACTTGTCCATATAAGTGAACTACCATAATTCCTTTAGTTCTCTCTGAAATGGAATCTTCTATTCTTTCAAAATCTAAATTAAAGGTTACTGGGTCTGGCTCAACTAAAATGGGGATAAGGCCATTGTCAGAGATTGCCAAAACTGAGGCTATGTAAGTATTTGCAGGTACAATTATCTCATCACCTACATTCATGAGCCCCATTTCAATGTAAGCCTTAAAAATAAGCCTCAGAGCATCTAATCCATTTGATACGGCAATGCTGTTATCAACTTTTAAGTATTCGTTTAAGCTCTTTTCAAAAAGATCGATTTTCTCTCCAAGGAGATACCATCCAGAATCAATCACATCATTTGCGGCCATTTTAAGCTCAGACTCATACTGAGCGTTTACCTTTTTAAGGTCTAGAAACTTAATCATCTGAATGAAAATTTAAATTTAAAATTGTTTAGGTATGTATCAAAATCCTGAGGCAGAAATGATTTATACTCTCTTACATTAAACTTACTTTTTAGCTTTATACCTTTTACAGGAATTTCCTGATTTACATAAAGTACTTCTGTGTTAGGATAGACTTTTTTAAGGTATTCGAATATAATTTCATTAACCCCAAAATTGAATTCAACCGCATTCAATAAAGTTGGGAATTCGTTGTCCATAATTAAATTGCTTAGAATATGAGAGAGCAAATCTATCGATATAAAAGCACGATTTTGACGTCCATTTCCGAAAACATTAACTCTACCATTAAAATTGGCGTCAAACATGAATCGATTTATAACCGAATCAAACCTCATGGATCTACTATATCCGAATACATTGGCACTTCTAATAATTGTAACTTTTCTAGTTTTACTAAGCAGTAATACTTCTTGTTCTGCTCTTTTTTTTGCTATACCATAATGATTAGTTGGATTGGTTTTCGAATCTTCATCTAAATAATCATCAGAAAATCCATAAACTGATGCCGAACTTAAAAATATAACCTGAGAAACATCAGAATCTTGGATACACTCTACTAATTCCGCAGTTCCCCAATGGTTTACTTGTTCATATTGATGAAGATCTTGATCAGCGTAAGGAGTTGTTACAATTGCGGCAAGATGGTACACAATATCAATATTATTAAGAGCCTTTCTCAAATTTCGGCCGTCTAATATATCACCATGATAGAAAGAGATCTTGCTAGATTTTAATTCTTCTTCTATGAAAAGGTTGTAATTATTTCGAGACAAGTTGTCGTAGATAGTAACGTGCTCCACCGCATCGTTTTCAATAAGTGAATGCGCTAGCTCTGTGCCAATGTAACCAGCGCCACCTGTAATAAGTATTCTCATTTTTTTTCTATGGTTTCAGTATGTAGCCCACATTCAGTTTTATTCATCCCAAACCATCTCATTTCTCTTGGATCACTATTCGGGTCAAGTTTTCTTGTACAAGGCATACATCCAATACTAAAATATCCTTTCTCTTCAAGTGGATGAGCCGGCAAATCGAATACCTTCCGGTAGTCAAATATCATTTTAGATGTCCAATCAATAATAGGGTGATATCTTTTGGTATCATATTTTCCGTTTTCGAATTTATTAAGGTTTGCACGAAATGCACTCTGCCCACCTCGTACCCCGCTTATCCATACATCATATTTCTGTAGAATAGGCTCTAAAGGCATAACCTTATTCATATAACAACAATAATCTGGTTCAGATGCGTACATAAGTCTTCCATTCGCATCTTTTTGATTTATTCTTTCTATCGGTGAACTTATGCTTTGAATATTAAAACCAAAACGTTCTTTTAGCTCTTCTTTAAAATCAATAGTCTCAGGAAAATGATACCCTGTATTAAGGAAATAGATAGGTATATCCTTATTTATAGAATGAATAATATGAAGAAGAGGTATGCTATGAGTTTGAAGAGAAGATGTAAGAAATAATTTCAACCCTTCTTTTTCAATATCTTTAATCTCAGAATGAATTTGATTTATCCCATCATTCAGAACATCATTATTAGATATTTTCGTTAACATAATCTACAATTTTTTGGATCGTATTAAGCTTATCCATTTGGTCATCAGAAACTTTTACTCCATAATCATCTTCAATTTGTAGAAAAAAATCGAATGTATCTAGCGACTCTAAACCCTGATCAGTCAATTTTTTATTATCATCTAGGTCGGATGCATCAATCTGATCATTAATTGATGCAAATATTTCCTTTACTTTATCTGTAGTTATCATAGTTCTAAATTTTTGTTTTATTTCTGTGTAAAATTGTACTTGCCCAAGATAAACCTACTCCAAAACCACATATCAGTGTTTTATCTGAACATTTTGCTTCAGAATCTTCCAAATAATTCTCAAGTATTATTGGTATTGAAGAAGAAACTGTATTTCCATAAGTACCAGCATCAAATGGCACTTTACTCTCGTCTAGACCTATTCTTTTTATCAATGTATCACAAATATACTTACTTCCTTGATGAAAAATAAAAAGGTCTATTTCGCCTTGAGTGAGATTGTTTTTTAATAATACCTTTTTTACATCTCTCGGTACATAACGTGCAGCGAAATTAAAAATAGACCTGCCATTCATATATAAATCATCGGTACATATAAGTTCGCCATATCCCTCGCCAATAGTTCCAAAGGTTGATTTGCCACTTGTAAATATTGGGTCTTCCCCTATTAATGTTACCGTAGCTGCATCACCAAATAATAGAGATGTATTCTTATCATTTGGATTAAGAATCTTTGAATAAGGATCTGCTGTAAACAATAGTCCTTTTTTCATACCATGTTGTTTCATAAATGACTCAATCACAGACAAACCATAAACAAAACCTGAACATCCAAGCGAGATATCAAAACTTGCAACACTCTCTGGTAAACCAATCTTTTTATGAACTAATGAAGCTGTATGAGGTAAATTATAATCAGGATTTTGTGTAACAACAATTGCCACCTCTATTTCTTCAAGGTTTAACTCTTGTTTTGTTAGTAAATTCTGAAAAGCTTTCACACAGAGATCTGAAGTTTCCTCATCTTCAGCTTTTTTTGCTACTGATTGTATACCAATTTTATCGACAATAAACGAATCATCAATTCCAAACTCTTCTTTCCTATCGAAGTTTGAAACTCTCGTTTCGGGTATATAAGTACCTATATTTTTGATTCCAATCATATACTACCTCTTATTAATTGATGAAAATCGAATTACACCTAAATCCACCTTATTTATTGAAATAATTGATTCAACTAATTTAAAACCTAATTTCCTTTTAATTCTAATTGCAATAAGGTCACCTTTTAAAAGCTCTAAAGAACTTAAATTGAGTTTCAGCTCAACAAATAACCATTTAACATCCGATGAAATTATTTGGTTAACAAGTTTCTTATGCAATGCTACTATATTTTCAACCAAACTATATGTATTAGAATATTTAATAGTCGCAACTTCAGATTCACTATCTATTTCAGCACTTTCGACTAGTTTTTCTTCATTATAGCTATACCTTCCTTTAGCATCCTGATCTGATTCAACCAAATAATATTTCTCAATACTCCCACCCTCAACATTGAGTGAAATATTTGCTACTAAAGGTAAATTATTTGAAGCTTCAACTACATACAAATTCTTAGTAGTAATTTTTCTTATCTGAATTGATAGTGAGTTATAACCCTGAACCGTATCTAGGAACTTATTTATCATATCAGTGCCATGAACATACTTCCTATCACCCTTGAATTCAAATTCTAATAGTTTCATTTTCCTCTTTTCGCTCGTATATATTTTTTGATATTAGTAGCATGATCTAAGGCAAAATTACCAGATACATAAGCACCGATACCAATATTCTCAATTAATACACTCCCTAAAATAACACTACTAAAATCTCCGAGTTCAGTCATGTGGGCAATAGTTGAATTTGGCCCAATCCACACCCCTTTACCTATGGTACAGTAGCCAGCAATTACAGAATGTCCAGCTACAATTGTAGATGAACCTATTTCACATCCGTGACCTATGTTACAACCTACACTAATTCTCGAATCCTCGCCTATAATTGTACTGTGATAAAAATATGGTTTTTGGACAACCGCATGACTAAGCACCTCACAATTATCCTCTATTATTACATTTCCAAGGTCAACAACTTTAACGAAACTCCCATTAATCTTTGTATTGTGCATACCCCTGCCACCAATCACTACATGATTATCGATTAATACATTCTCTCCGATAATACTGCCGTCTTCTATTACGCTGTATGCTCCAATTTTTGTTCCCTTACCAATACTCACTCCATTACCAATTATGGCTGTTGGATGAATTTCGGTTTCTTCATGAATAACAGATTCCACACCTTTGTAAGAATATTTATCTAGAAGCTGGTTGTGGATTTCAAAAAATACTTTCTTAGGGCTTTCACTAATTATTAATCCTTTACTAGGATCAACTTCGTCTTTAAACTTTTCGAATGTAATTATACAAGATATATTCTCATTTTTGTTTGCCTTCAACAGATAACCTTCATTTTCAACGAAGCACAAAGTATTACTCAAGTCGCTTGTAGCATAATGGGTAATTTCAAACTCTGAGTCTCTTAAAACTTGGGCGCTATTTGGTAGCCGAAAATCTTTAAGACTGAAATTTATCTCACCGCTTTTAGAATTACTTTCCATTTTTATACTCTATAAAATTTTCATACTCACGAAAATAATCATTCTCATCATATTCATCTGAAGCTAAAACTAAGCAAATGGCACCAGAAGAAAAATTATCAAGCTCTCTCCAAAGCCCAGATGGCATATACAATCCAATATTAGGACTATTCAAGTGTATACTCCTTTTTATCTTTCCGTCGTCTATAATAATATCAAAACTTCCACTGGCTGCAACTATCAATTGTTGCAATTCTATATGAGCATGCCCTCCTCTTGAAGAACCTCCAGGTACATCATATAGATAGTAAACTCTAGATATATCAAATGGGACTTCATCTCCACCATTTATAGCAGTAATAGTTCCTGACTCACTATTAATAAATGGTAATTGTAATATTGAAGTGTCATATACGGTAGATGTTCTCATAAACTTTTCAATTCTTCTAATGAGTATACATAGTCGCTAGAATCAAACTTTGAACTTGATAAGTGTAATCCAAGTGAGTTCGTTGAAAAATTCTCCATGTGTCTCCATGTTCTTGGAGGTATATAAAGACCGTGGTAAGAACGGTTTAAAGAATATCTCTTTTCTTCCCCGTTTCCATCTTTGGTTACAATATCAAAACTTCCGCTTAAAGCAATAATCACTTCCTCTTGCTCTTTATAAGCATGTCCACCCCGCTTTTCCCCACCGGGAACGTCATAAGTCCAGAATACCCGTTTAATGATAAATGGTACTTGATCTGGGTTTTGTAAAAAAGTTAGATTACCCCTTGGATCGTTAAATTTTGGGAGTTCTATTAATCGAACTTCACTCATTCATAGCCCCTGATACTAATTTTTTGAGGTACTGACCATAACCATTCTTACTAAGAGTTTCAGCTATTTTCAAAACATCTTCATCAGAAATCCAATTCTGTCTCCAAGCAATCTCTTCTAGACAAGATATTTTATAACCCTGTCTACGCTCAATAATCTCTACATACTGTGCTGCTTCCAGCATTGCATCATGAGTACCTGTATCTAACCAAGCGTAACCTCTCCCTAATACTTGAACATTTAAAGCTCCAAGTTCTAAATAAGCTTGATTAACTGAAGTAATTTCTAGCTCGCCTCTATGCGATGGTTTTACATTTTTTGCAATTTCTACTACTCTATTGTCATAAAAATATAGCCCAGTAACTGCAATATTACTCTTTGGTTTCTCTGGCTTTTCCTCAATAGAGATGGCCAATTTCTCTTTATTCATTTCAACTACACCAAATCGTTCGGGATCGCTCACTCTATACCCAAACACAGTAGCTCCATTTAGATTTTCTACAGTTTCTTTCAATTTACTACCAAAGCCTTGTCCATAGAAAATATTGTCACCTAAAATCAAACATACATCATCATCTGCAATAAACTCTTCGCCAATAATAAACGCCTGGGCTAAACCATCTGGACTAGGTTGAATTGCGTAGCTTAATTTTATCCCCCACTCTGAACCGTCACCTAAAAGTCTCTTAAAACTATCATTATCTTCAGGGGTAGTAATAATCAGGATTTCATTTATGCCTGCAAGCATAAGCACAGATAACGGGTAATAAATCATTGGCTTATCATAGACAGGCATCAACTGCTTTGATATTGCTTTTGTTACAGGGTAAAGTCTAGTTCCACTTCCACCAGCTAGAATTATTCCTTTCATTATTTCCCTGTCCCTAAACGTTCAAGATTATAGTTTTTATCTGTTACAGCCTCAACCCAGTCCATATTTCCCAAGTACCATTCAATAGTATTTTTAATCCCTGTTTCAAAGGTCTCCTCGGGTTTCCATCCTAATTCACGCTCAATTTTAGATGCATCGATAGCATATCTAAAATCATGACCTGGCCGATCCGTTACAAATGAAATTTGGTTTCTATATTTAGCTTCCTTGGGCACTAGTTCATCTAAAGTATCGCATATCGTATGAACTACATCAAGGTTTTTCTTTTCGTTATGACCACCTATATTATAGGTTTCACCAAGTTTTCCTTGTTCAATAACTCGCCAAAGTGCACGGGCATGGTCATCAACAAAAAGCCAATCTCTAACATTATCACCTTTACCATAAACAGGGATATTCTCACCCTGCAACGCTTTAAGAATAACAACTGGAATTAGTTTTTCAGGGAATTGAAAAGGACCGTAATTATTAGAGCAATTAGTTATCAGAACAGGTAGCCCATAGGTATGATACCAGGCTCTAGCAAGGTGATCTGAGGAAGCTTTACTTGAAGAATATGGTGAGCGAGGATCGTAAGCAGTTTCTTCTGTAAACAAATCGTTATCCCCCAAAGATCCATACACTTCATCCGTAGAAACATGTAAAAAACGAAACGATTCAGCAACTTCTTTATCCAAACCCAACCAATAATTTTTAGCACTCTCTAAAAGAACATGAGTACCAACAATATTAGTTTTGATAAATTCTGCGGAGCCATCAATGGAGCGGTCTACATGAGACTCTGCCGCGAGATGCATAATTACATTTGGACTATATTTTTCAAAAACCTTTTCAACTTCCTTACCATCACAAATATCAACTTGCTCAAAAGAATATCTATCGGAATCTGCAACAGATTCCAAAGATTCTAAATGACCAGCATAAGTTAATTTATCAATATTAATAACTTCATGATTTGTGTTTTCGATAAGAAACCGAATTAAAGCAGAACCAATAAACCCTGCGCCACCTGTTACAACAACTTTCATTATTCTGCCTGTGTTAAAACTTTATGCCCTGCATTAAGAAGTTCAAGGTCTCTTTTAAACAATCTTAAATCAGACGACATCATATCTTTAAGTAGACCTTGTAAATCATATTTCGGTATCCAACCTAATTTTTCATTTGACTTAGTAGGATCCCCAATTAAAAGTTCTACTTCAGTAGGTCTAAAATATCTTGGATCAACTTCAACTATTACATCGCCTTCTTTTAGAGATATCTCCGAAGCTTTAAGCGATGTTGCACTTTCATAAACATCTTTATTGATTGATTCAATAATACCTTTCTCTTCAACTCCGACACCTTCGAACTTTAGTTGAATACCAGCTTCTTTAAAAGCCATTTCAATAAAGTCACGGACTTGAGTGGTAATACCAGTTGCAATTACAAAATCCTCAGGTTTCTCTTGTTGCAAAATTAACCACATTGCCTCAACATAATCTTTAGCATGGCCCCAATCTCTTTTAGCATCCATGTTACCTATGAACATTTTATCCTGAAGACCCAATGCAATTTTTGATGCTGCTCTAGTAATTTTACGTGTAACAAATGTTTCCCCTCTTAACGGAGACTCATGATTAAATAATATTCCATTACAAGCATACATTCCATAAGCTTCGCGATAGTTAACAGTTATCCAATAAGCGTAAAGTTTGGCAACTGCATATGGAGAACGGGGGTAAAAAGGAGTATTTTCTGATTGGGGAACTTCTTGAACCAACCCATATAACTCTGAGGTTGACGCTTGATATATCCGAGTCTTCTTCTCTAAATCTAATAATCTAACTGCTTCAAGAATACGTAATGTTCCAATACCATCTGCATTAGCTGTATATTCAGGAGTATCAAAGCTTACTTTTACATGGCTCATAGCCGCTAAGTTATAAATCTCATCCGGCTGTACTTCTTTTATAATACGAGTTAGATTCATTGAATCTGTCATATCTCCATAATGTAAAAAAAGACGTTGGTGTTCAACATGAGGATCTTGATAAAGATGGTCGATTCTATCTGTATTGAATAGAGAAGCTCTTCGTTTTATTCCATGAACTATATACCCTTTTTCAAGCAGTAATTCTGCCAAATATGCGCCATCTTGGCCAGTAATCCCTGTAATTAGTGCAACTTTTTTATCTACCATCTTTAATTGATTTTTACTTGTTTAAATTCTTGAATATTTTCACGAAACCAATCGTAAGTACTCTGAATACCTTGATTAAGGTCAATTGAAGCTTTCCAACCCAAACTCTTTAGCCTGCCAACATCCATCAACTTCCTTGCTGTACCATCAGGTTTTGTTGAATCCCATATTACTTCACCCTCATGCCCAACAACTTGTTGAATGGTTTCAGCTAATTTTCTAATTGTAAGGTCTTCGCCTGTTCCGGCATTTATTAAATCATATTCAAGTTTACCTTTATACTCCATAACAAAACGTACAGACTCAGCCAGATCTTCTACATGAAGAAACTCTCTCATCGGTGTTCCAGATCCCCAAAGCGTTACTGATGTATTTCCATTCATTTTCGCATCATGAAACTTTCTTATCATAGCAGGGAGAACGTGTGAAGTCTTCAAATCAAAATTATCTCTTGGCCCGTATAAATTAGTTGGCATCATGGAGATATACTCTCGCCCGTATTGTTTATTCAAAGATTGGCATAGTTTCACTCCTGCGATTTTTGCAATTGCATACCACTCATTTGTTGGCTCTAAAGGGCCAGTTAGCAGGTATTCTTCTTTCAAGGGTTGCTTTGCCATTTTAGGATAAATACAGGAACTACCTAAAAACATTAAATGCTGCACATCGTTAACATGTGCAGCGTTAATCAAATTAGCCTCTATCATTAGATTATCATAAATAAATTGCCACGGAAACTCATTATTAGCTAGAATCCCACCAACTCTGGCTGCGGCAACCACCACATAATCTGGGCGCTCTTCTGCGATAAAATCATTAGTTTCTTTCTGATTTGTCAAATCAACTTCGCTACTTTTCGCAACTAGAATATTCGAATACCCATTCTTTTTAAGATTTTCAACAACAGCAGAACCAACCATCCCTCTATGCCCAGCAATATATATTTTGCTATTTAAATTCATCCTCTTATACTTTTTTTTACCCCGTTAACAATACTCATGTTTATAAAATAAATATTAATGCTGTTAATTACCCCCTAATCTATCCAACAAGATAATTGTAGAAGCAACAGCAGAAACTGTGGAAGCGAAAACACCTAAATAATCTCTAAAAGAAGGCTTTCTTTTCACTCTAACAGCTATAATTTGATTGTTTTTAAGTTTAAAATCTTTCATCCCTTCTGGAAATGGATCTTCAAATCGGTACTTAAACTTTGTAATAGCAACCCCGCCCTCTTTACTATCGTAATCTTGAACGTTAATCTCTACTCTCATCTTTGACCAATCTATTTGAGTCTGGCTATCACTTAACGTTCTTGGGCCAAAACTATACGAAATCAACCTAGCCAAATCGGTTCCTTTAGGAATTAAGTATCTTCCCGAACTACCAACATCACCCCACACATTTACAGAGTCAACTAATTCGCCTGGTTCTGCAATCCTAATTAATCTTTCTGCTACTCTAAACTGTTGCGAAGTGGTTAATTGTCTCTGTTGAGCCTTTAAAGCATAGCTTCCAGAAAGAATTAATACCGTTATCATTAGGATTAGTTTCTTACTCATTAGTAATCTATTTAATTTCTTTTTTTGTTAATATCTCATAAGATGATGCGATTCACTTCTAGTAAAACCTAGCTTAAGCAAATCTGAAATAACTCTTTCAGAATTATATTCAACTCTAAAAAATTCCGTTTTCCAGTTTTCTATATCCACAACACAGCATGAGGCTCTTCCATCATTATCTCTAGACTGACCAACACTACCAGGGTTAATTAGATATTTCAATCCTTTAATAAAGTCCAAAGTACCTATTTTTTCCGAAACAAGCGATGGAATATGAGTGTGACCTACAAAACAAATTTCATATTCCATCTCCGCAAGAATATCTCTTGCTTTAAATGCACTATCTACATATTTCCATTTTTCAGGCTCAAAAGGAGACGAGTGTGAAGCAATCCATAATGAATCACTAGTTAATGTGTATGGTAAATTTTTAATCCATTCGATTTCATTTTCATTTAATAAACTCTGGGTAATATTTATTAATTTTCTATTAGGATCCCTAAAGTGTTTTAAAGAGATTAAGCCCGAAACCCCTGCGTCATGATTCCCTAATAAACATGGGATATTTCTCTCTCTTATTAAATCAATACACTCTTTCGGATTCGGCCCGTAACCAACTATATCTCCAAGACAAAGCCACTCATCAGGTTCTTGCTGATCTAGCTTTTCTAAGACTACCTCCAATGCAGGTAAATTTCCATGAACATCTGAAATAAGAGCTATTTTAGCCATTATAAATAGGGACTTTATTTGTTCTAACGCTCAATATTAAGAGTAATTAGAACCAAATAATAGTAGATTTAATAATTACTTTTCATATCTTAAAATTTGCTCTAAAATTTAAGATTGGTTAAGACTTATACACGATGCACTATAACGGTAAGACTGAAGATACTTATAAATCTAATGGACTAGATTCTAATAATTCAAAAAATAGCATTCCAGAAGAAAGTATTGATTTGCTGAAATTATTGAATATCCTTTTTTTAAACAAATGGACACTTGTCACAATTGTTCTAGTTTTCACACTTACTGCAATGATTGGGTCTTTGTATATAACACCTATTTATGAGAGTCAAGGTACAATCATGATTAGTGAAAGTAAGAATAGATATTCTTACGCTGGTTCAGATCTTGAGAATCTTTTAACTACTACCTATGGTATTGGTGTGGGAAGCACCATCGCTAATGAACTTCAAATATTTAAATCGCGTAAATTAAGCACGGAATTAGCTCGCCGGGTTATTGACATTGAATTTGATCAAAGTGGTAATAAATTCCCTATTCTTTGGAGAGAATATCCATACGACTCAACTACAACAAGTATTGACACTGTCGCTTCAAGGTTTCGATCAAAAGTTGTGTTCGATAAACCTGACGCTAATGCAGACATTGTTTCTATCGTTTTTGAAAGCCCGTTACCTACAGAAGCCTCCACAATTATTAACTTAACAATGAATACCTATTCTGATTTATCAACAGAACAGAATAGAACCATGGCTATTTCAGCGTTAGATTTTTTGAAAGAAGAGCGGACAAAAATTCAATATGAATTAAAGTCTTCTGAAGACTCCCTTCAAAAATTCATGAATAATACCCAAATAATCGATATTGATGCTCAAGGCAAAGAGTTAATTAATAATCTATCTAGCATTGTAATAGAAAGCCAGAAAATTGAAGTCAACTTGGTGGCTGTTCAAGCTGGAATAGAGTTATACGAAAGTCAGTTAAATGAAATTAAGCCAGGTTTAGCAGACCAGTACTCCAGTGCTTTAAGTGCTATAATAGAACGTTATCAGTATGCACTAGCAGAGCTTGAAACAAACAAAATGCTATTAGAGTCTAAAAATCCAAACATTTCAGATGATAATCTTGAAATGAAACGATTAAATAGCGAGATATTTAACGTTAAGCAAAAAATTCAAACCAAAACGGAAGAGCTTTTAAAAGGTGATTCTGATTTACTCTTGAGTTTTATCACATCCCAAGATGGTGGAGTTACACAGAAGATTTCAACTATCACTCAAAAGCTGTTAGATTTGAAACTTGAGCATGCTCAGTTTATGACACAAAAACAATTTCTTCTAAGTCGAGAAGAAGAGCAAAATGCTCGATTTAATGATTTACCTGACAATATCATAGAGCTTACAAAGCTAAAAAGAAATGTTAGAGTAAATGAAGAAATGTATCTGCAGGTTACAAGTCAATATTCTGAAATGAGTTTATGGGAAAAAACTCAATTTGGCTTAGGCCGACCTCTCGATTACGCAATTCCAAGCTTAAATCCAGTTAAGCCCAAAAAGAAAATCATTACAATTGTAGGTTTTTTAATAGGATGTATTTTTAGTGTTATTTATATATTCTTAAGAGAGTTACTTAACGACAGAATTACTTCCACAGATATTCTAAAAGAATATCAAACACCAATACTTGGAACAATACCTGATTTCAATATGATTGGTGAAGTAAATCCTTCTGAAAGTCAATACATTGGCGACAAGCCCATTTCAAATCAGCTAATTACTTTTTTCGACCATATTTCACCTATATCAGAATCTTATCGCCGTTTACGTATTAATGTAGTATATGCGAACCCAGACAAGCATTACAAAGTATTAATGGTAACAAGTGCCACTAAAGGGGAAGGAAAAAGTACTGTCGCAGCAAACTTAGCAGTAACTTTTACTGGTTCTGATAAAAAAGTTTTAATCATTGATTTAGATTTACGCCGCCCTACTCAGCATAAAATATTTGGGGAAAACCGTGAGCCTGGGTTAACAGATATACTTTTTGGTACATCTAGTAAAGAACAAGTTGTTCGTTCCACTGTTGCTCCAAATGTAGATTTAATTACTGTTGGACGTAAAACACCAGAACCAGCTTCTGTATTGGATAGTCGCCGTTTAAAGCAACTTATAGACGAACTTTCAGGAGATTATGATCACATCATTTTAGATACAGCTCCTTATGGCATTATATCTGATTCAGCTTCCTTACTTCGTCTAGTTGATGGCCTAGTAGTGGTATCAAGATTCAACGTTACTACAAAACGAGAATTATCTTTTACTTTAGATGGACTTAAACATCTAAATGCTGATGTTGTTGGTGTTGTCTTGAATGCTTTTAATCCTAAAAAGAGCACCGATTACTATACCAATTATAACTACTATCAGCGTACTTATTCTGAGTATTATAAGTATAAAGAGTAACGTTGTTTTATACTCTTAAAAGCCTCATGTAATAATACTGCATGAGGCTTTTTTTATTTAACCTGGTTACTCACATCTTATTCCTAACTTAGTGCATCATTCCTGTAGATGTTAATAATTCGTTGACGTATAGACATGATAACGTTCGCGGTCATTCTGAACTTCTTTCAGCGTCTTTGTATGGAATAGGGCTTTAATCCATCTTGCAAGTTATGAACAAGGGCTGTGTATAATTTCATACGGATTATAGAATAACGGTAATCTATATGGGTGTAACTAGTACGATTAATTATAGGATAAGAAAGCATATACTGGGAGTATTATCCATTTTCACTTCAAAATATTAGCTTATAGTATTAATGTAAGCCGAAGAGTACAATCATATTATTATACCATTGTGATGGGAAACAACTAAAGAACTAGCATAAAGTCTGGAATGAAGTTCGCACGAATATATCTTGTCGAGAGCTTTTGATACGCGCTAAACCCGAAATTAGGGGGTGGATCAAACGTACAACTCTTAAAAAGATGAGTGTGATAACGAGTAAAGAAATAATGTGAAGGTATGGATAGCTATCACCTCCAAACAAACACATCGTTTTTTAATGGCTGTGAAGATCATTCAGACACATCTTGCTCAGTTTATTAAATCGTCTCCAACAACCATCGCAAAGTACTGTTATTATTCAAACCCTTAATGTTATAATCTGTGGTTACAGTACTTTCCCTAAGGGCGAAAGTTTAAATCAAACCCGTTGGGTTTCAGAGAAAGGCGTTTATAGTAGCTATGCATTAGAATTTATTCTTATAATAAATATGGTGTTTTAAATTCTTTGAAATTAAAAAGCCACTAATAACAGATGTTACTAGTGGCTTTAAATAAAGTAATAATCCTACTTGATAGAATTAGATAATCATTCCGGCACCAACAGTATTGTTAGAAAATTCATCAACAATTATCACGCTACCAGTTGCTCGATTTCTGGTGTAACTGTCGTAAAACAAAGGCTCAGTAGTTCTAACTACGATCCGTCCAATATCATTCAGACCGATATTCACATCATCCTCATATCTGTGAAGCGTGTTAATATTCATTTTGTATTTTACTTCTTTAATAACACATCGAGCTTCTTTTGTGGTGTGTTTGATAGTGTACTTTCCACCTACTTGAAGCTCTTTTTGATTCAACCAACAAATCATGATCTCAAAATCTTGCCCACTTTTGGGTTGGTTATCAACTTTACAAATCATATCTCCACGGCTAATATCGATATCATCTTCCAGAGTCATAGTAACCGACATTGGCTGAAAAGCTTCTTCATATTCTTTATCAAGATTATGAATGCTCTTAATTTTACTTGTGAATCCAGAAGGAAGGGCGACAACCTCGTCGCCCGGCTTGAATACTCCACCTTCTATACGACCAGCATAACCACGATAATCAGGGAAGTCTTTAGACTGAGGGCGAATCACCCATTGAACAGGAAAGCGACAATCAACTCGGTTATAATCGCTATTAACTTCTACGTTTTCTAACGTATATAATAACGTACTTCCATCGTACCAATCCATTTTTGTAGAACGGTCAACCACATTATCGCCGAATAGTGCACTAATTGGTATAAAGTGGATATCCGGCACATCAAGCTTAGATGCGAACTCTTTATATTGATTTACAACTTTATCAAAAGCTTCTTGGCTATAATCCACCAAATCCATTTTATTAACACAAACTACTATATGTTCTATACCTAGTAGTGAAGATATAAATGAATGCCTACAAGTTTGCTCGATAACCCCTGCTCTTGCATCAACAAGAATTATTGCTAAATTTGCAGTAGAAGCACCAGTAACCATATTTCTTGTGTACTGAATATGACCTGGGGTATCGGCAATAATAAACTTTCTTTTAGGTGTTGAGAAATATCTATAAGCAACATCAATAGTTATACCTTGTTCTCTCTCCGCAGAAAGCCCGTCGGTTAATAAGGCTAAATTTGTATAGTCATCGCCCTTATTTTTACTTGAAAGCTCAATAGCTTCCATCTGATCTTCAAATATGGATTTGGAATCATAAAGAAGGCGACCAATTAATGTGCTTTTTCCATCGTCAACACTACCCGCAGTAGTAAAGCGGAGGAGATCCATGTTTAGGTAAGCATTATCTTTATCAAAATTACTCATTAGAATCTGTATTGTATTCTTAAAAACTTTATTGTGTGATAGAGGAGGTTTAGTAATCTAAACGATTAAAAATATCCTTGTTTTTTTCGTTCTTCCATTGCGGCTTCGGAGCGCTTATCATCAGCTCTCCCACCTCTTTCTGTAACTCTAGCCGATGCTACTTCTTGAATAATATCCTCTAGGGTTGATGCTTTTGATAATACGGCACCAGTACAAGTAATATCACCTATTGTTCTAAACCGGATAACTTTCTCTTCTACTTTCTCTTCTTCAAGATGCTGAATATATTTAGCATCGGCGAGTAAAGTTCCATCGCGTTCATATACTTTTCTTTTATGGGAGAAGTATAAATTCGGTATTGCAATATCTTCAGCAGCAATATATTGCCATACATCCATTTCAGTCCAATTACTTAATGGAAAAACTCTAAAATGCTCGCCGTAATCTTTTCGTCCATTAAAAAGGTTCCATAGCTCAGGGCGCTGATTTTTAGGATCCCACTGGCTGAATTCATCCCGGTGAGAGAAAAATCGTTCCTTTGCTCTTGCCTTCTCTTCATCACGACGAGCCCCACCAAATGCGGCGTCAAATTTGTTTTTTTCCAAACCTTCAAGCAAAGTGGCAATCTGAAGACCGTTTCTACTTGCTCTAGCTCCTTTCTCCTCTTTAACCTTACCTTGATCAATAGAGTCTTGTACACTAACTATGATCATTTCGATTCCAAGTTTGTTAGCTAGCCAATCTCTAAACTCTATAGTTTCGTCAAAATTATGCCCTGTATCTACATGCATAAACGGAAATGGAATTTTACCTGGGTAAAAAGCTTTATAGGCCAGATGAGCCATTACAATTGAATCCTTTCCCCCTGAAAATAATAATACAGGTTTTTCGAATTGAGCTGCTACTTCTCTCATTATTAGAATAGCCTCAGATTCAAGTTGTTCAATATGATTTAATTTATAAGAATTCATAAGCACTAGTTTAAGGAGTAGTATTACTACTTTTCTTAAAGTTTAATCTATAGATTTATGTTCATTTAAATAATTGATAACTATACTCACTGCGTCATCGAGAGAGATATTAGTAGTATCAATTGTTAATTCTGGGTTTTCAGGAGCTTCGAAAGGATCTTCTAACCCAGTAAAATGTTTAATTTCTCCAGCTTTTGCTTTAGCATACAACCCTTTCACATCTCTTCTTTCACACTCCTCGTAAGGAGTAGATATATAAACTTCAGTAAAATCATTACATAAGTTTCTAACAAAATCTCGCCCTTCTTTATATGGCGACACAAATGAACCGATAACAAAAATGTTATGAGCTTGCATTCTACTAGCTATATACCCAACACGCTTGATATGAGCGTTTCTTTCTGCTTCAGTGAAGCCTGTTTTAGGAAAGATATCTCGAATAACATCACCATCTAGGTGTTCAACTTCGTATCCTAATCCATTAATAATTTCAAATACCTTCTCTGATATAGTACTTTTTCCCGAGCCGGAAAGGCCAGTGAACCAAAGAACTGTAGGTTTCCACTTTTTATACTGTTGACTCATTATTCAATCTTTAAACTTATAATTTAACAAATAATATCGAACTATTTCGACTATTAATACACTATACAAGTTGGTTAAAAACCTATTACGAAACTAGAATTTAGCAGGTTCTCTTTATTATATTTAATTCCAGACTCATGATTGCCTTCTTTTGCAGAATATCTAAATACAGCATCGCCAGCTGCGACATCCCACTCCATTGTTGGGGCTAAACGAGGATATAAATCTGCAGTTCCATCAGCTACTAAACAAATTTTAAGAGAGCTTCCACTTTTAACACGATCCTCAACAATAATCCCCTCTTTCTTCAGGTATTCTTCTAATTCCGAGGAACCGTGAGATCTACTTTCAATAATCTTTATCGGCTTACTTTTATTTGCGGCAGAAGAATATATCTGTTGAGGCTCATCATCCCCAGTTCGCTTAAATGACCCTAATGCTTTTGTGCCGTAATACAACAAGTTCATAGCAGGAGCATAAACAACCCCTAAAACTGGCTCACCATCTTCAATAAGAGCTATATTAACCGTAAACTCACCATTCTTCTTTATAAACTCTTTGGTTCCATCAAGAGGGTCTACAATCCAAAACTTGTTCCAGTGTTTTCTCTCTTCATAGTCTGGCACGCCAGATTCTTCTGAAATTACCGGTGTTTCAGGATCTAATTCCTTTAACTTCCCCACAATGTGGTAATGAGCAGCTAAGTCAGCTTTTGTTAATGGTGACTCATCTACCTTTGATGTAACCTCAATTTCCTCATTATAGTACCCCAATATTTTTTCACCAGCTTCTATTGCTGTCTCGATGATTGCTTCAATCATTATACTTTTTTAAAACTTCCAAATTAGAGGAGTCAAAGATACGGAGCACAAACCTATAATCAAATTCAATGGAAGCCCTATTCTCAAATAATCTGTAAACTTATATCCACCTGGTCCATATATCATTAAATTTGTCTGATAACCAATCGGAGTAGAAAAGCTAGCAGAAGCTCCCATTATTATTATTATTGCAAATGGAATAAAATCTACGCCTAACTCTGATGCAAGGGTTAACGCTATCGGAAAAACTAATACTGCTGCAGCATTATTGGTTATCATCTCAGTAAGTAACCAAGTACATAAATAAGTTGCAGCCAGTGCCAACATAGGATCTCCTTTCGCAAAACCCATAACAGCATCCGCAAAAGTTTTTGCAGCACCTGTTTCTTGGAGCGCCGCACCAAGGCCTAAAGATGATGCAATTGCGATGAGTACACGCCAGTCAATGCTCTCAAGAGCAACTGAGTATTTACAGCTTCTAGTTATAATCATTCCAGCAGCCGCAGCGAAAGCAGCTTGAAGCATACTTAAAATACCTGTGCCAGCCAAAACAACCATAACAAAAAGAATAAAAATCGAAACTCCTGTTTTTTCATACGTCACAGGGGTTGAATCTTCAATAGCACTAATCAAGTAAAAGTCATTTGAGTTTCTGTAGCGGCGAAGAAATTTAGCATTGGTTTCGAGGAGTAGGGTGTCACCACTTTTAAGCGTTATATCCCCAACTTTATCCTTAATTCGTTCCCCACTTCTTGAAACTGCCAATACTACAGCGTCATAGCGTTCTCTGAACATACCTTCTTTAATTGTTCTTCCATTAATTGGGTTAGCAGGAGATACTACCGCTTCAACTAACGTTCTCTCATTCCTTGGAGAGTCTAGCTTAAACACTTGAGAAGTAGCCAAACTCAATCCTGTTATTTGCTGAACATCAATTATAGAACTAATTACACCTGTAAATATTAATCGATCTAAACTTTCTAACTTTTCATTGGGTGAGACCGCCGGTATTAGTTTATCCTTCCTAACTATTTCAACAAGAAAAAGCCCTGGCAAGTTTCTTAGCCCAGCTTCTTCAATTGTTTTTGAAGATAAAGGACTATTATCGTCAACTATCATTTCAATAGTATACTCACGTGTTTCTTTAAAACTTTCGTATCCAGAGCTACGGTTTGGTAGCAATCTATCTCCAAAAATTACTAAATAAATAAAACCTAGAATAGCGCAGGGTATACCAATCAACGCTGGTTCAAAAAGCCCCAATGATCGAACGCTCCCTTCTTCAATCAAAAGTCCATTTAAAATCAAATTTGTGCTTGTCCCTATTAAGGTACAAGTACCACCTAGTATTGCAGCATAACTTAATGGTATTAATATTTTTGAAACGGGAACATTTGTTTTTCTACTCCACTTCTCTAAAGCAGGAATAAAAGAAGCTACTATGGGTGTATTATTAAAAAAAGCACTCATAACCATCACTGGCGCCATAACTCGAACTTGAGAGGAGCGTACTGTATTTGAATTCCCCATTACATGTTTAACTACATAATGAACAGCTCCTGTTTCTTTAAGCCCCGTGGCAACAATATATAAGGCGGCTACTGTGAGCATTCCTTGGTTAGAGAACCCATTAAGTGCAATATCTGGGGTAGTAATCCCTGTAACAATTAAAAATGTTAACCCCCCAAACAGTATCAATTCAGCTGAAAAAGAAGTACTTACTAATAGCCCTAGACATATAATAAGTACTGATACTACGCACCAAGCTTCAAAACCCACAGATATAATATTTAAAAGATTTTCTTCATTACAAATAATACCCTTCTATCAATAGCGAAGCAATTGTGAATCTATATTTTTTCGCATTACAGCTATAAACTCAACCGAACCTGTAACCCTATTGTGTTTTTTTTCTGGCCCTTAATCTCGCTTAAACCACTGCTAATGGCATGAACATTCTCGAAGTAGGTGACGCTATATTTAAGCCAAATATCAAGTTTGCTTAACGCCTCGTATTTTATAACCACGTAACTTCTCTGGCCTTGCCCTGAAAGCATCACGTTGGAAAGTACGTAAAGTAAATCGTTTTCAAATTGATAAACTCTTGTATCGAAACTTTGAGTATCAAATAAAGTAACTCTTGCGTCAATTTGGAGTTTTCTAGCTGGTTGAAACCGTATATCTTGATAAATAAGAAATCCTTTTCCCCAATTCTCGCCAGCGCTTTTATTTCTTGTAAACTCAACACGAGATCGTAGCCTAGTTTGTTTACTTACTTGATACTCCCCCTGCATTCTTACACTGGCTCTTTTGTTTTCTCCGAGCAGAACTTCCTCTAACCCTCTATTATTAAGAACCGAATACTCATCACCTTTTATCTCACTGCGCAACAAAATATATGCATTTAGTTTTGAGTTGAAATTAGCTTCTACCAAACCTAACACGTCAAATCCTTCGGTAGATTGGTTAATTCCAGTCCTAGGCTCAGGAAATCTGTATTGATCTACATACCCAGCTAGGGTATATGTTTCGTTGAGTTCATGCTTTAAACCCACATAAAAACCTACTTCATTTTGTGGTGCAGATGAACTCTCTCCAAAACCATCTCCCAAAAAAGATTGAAAATCTCGAGTATATCTTCGGTAATGCATAGTTAAATTGGTTTTAAATCCGAGAGAAGCTTCCATACCAATTACGCCACCACTTCCTCCGTTTTCGCTTCGCGCCCATTCACCGTAAACAATTGCAGCGCCAACGAACCCTCTATAATCTACCCCCATAACGGAGTTTGCTTTCCCTTCAAAATCATAAACATTATTTAAAGATGTTCCTTTTGCAATGAATGAGCTGAACTCATTGTGATATGCCGTTGCACCAATAAAGCCAAATCGTGAATTTACTCTTAATCGACCTCCTACTGTCATTTGATCTATATTATTCTTTCTATCAAGCTCACTCTGTGTTCTATGAAATCCAGAGGAAGAGGGAAATCTGGTAGTGTCTCCGCTTATCACTGACGCCGTTCTTTTCCGACTTGAATAAAATCCAGTTACTTCAAACATTTCCCCATAGGTTGCTGCTATCCCTCTAAAAAAATCAGTTTCTTGAGCAGAAGAATATCCTCTAAGCCCTCGCTCATTTTTCCCAGTGGTACCAACCACTTCGCGACCTTTACCAAAAGCACCGCCTGTCCAAAGCACTAAACCTTGTCCAAAGCTGAGGCTGTAATCTCCAATCACTAAATCTTTCAGTTTGCCATTTTCAGTGAGCGCAATATGGCCTGAATTATAATCAAATCCCGTAGGGCTTTTTAATTCTTCTCCAGCGTCTTTCTCTTGTGTTAGATTTACCGATAAGTGCCTACTCGTCATTTTTAAGCGTTGATAAAACTTCCCTTGGCTACCTAAATAACCTCCCGATGTATCTGCTCTAACATAGCCTTCTTGGTCTTGTAGCTCCTGTTGATACCTAGATATATATTCGATTTTTCTCCCCGAAAGCCAATATTCAGAACGCCTATACATATCTTTAAAACGAGAGCTAGCCCCACCAACAGTTACATATGGTGACAACCGATTATAAGTTGCTTTACCAATTCCTTTAACCTTTAGTAACTCGATTTTTGTTTCAAAGGGTTTCGCTTTTCGGTAATTAATTACCTCTGTGGCAACTTTAAGGTTAAAGCCAGGGATTTGGAGGAATTCATCAATTCCAGCAGAATTTAAATTTATGGGATTAGCCGCTAGATCTTCTAAAAACTGAGCTAATTGTTCGCCTGCTAAACCATCTTCATTATCTAGTTCCTCAAAAGTTTGCTCTAACTGTTTTTGAACCTGAGTTCTCACAGAATCTTTTTGTTGGGCTAAAACCAAATCCGCTTTAATAAAAGCGAGTATTATCAATCCTATGAGTAAACTCTTTTTCATTATTTAGAAAAAAAAATTCAAATCTAAACCTGGGCTAACTCCCAATAATTCATGTCGTTGAAATGCGATGTTTATTTCCCACCGTTCCTGACCATAGCCTAAACCAAAAGAATAAGTGTTGGGTTGAGAACTTATCCCAACTCTACCTTTTAAGTTTTCTACAATCTTCATTTCAACGCCACCCCTAAACGATTTCTCAAAACGAACATCTTTCACTACATCAAAAGAAAACAGTGCTATTTCTTCTAATCGGTAGGATAACCCGATAGCCAGTTCTCGTGGTAAATCTTCATTAATCCCATTATAAGAAGGTCTGTTTATGTTGGTTCCGCGAGCACCGAGCCATAAATCCTCAGATAATTGAGCTGCAAGACCAACATCCATCCCCAATGCGGAACCAGATCCATACGGACCACCAAAAATGATGGAGTTGTAATTCAAAGCTATTCCAAATCTCAAATCCTTCCACTTGTTTGCATAAGCCAAACGTATCCGAGTTTCGTTAAAAAGATTATCGCCATAACGATGAAATGCAAATGCAGTTAATCCAAATTTAGTTGGATATGCCCCAACCGCTGCAATATCAGTAAGCTCAGAAACTCCGTAATTTCTAAGACTATAAAATCCAAGGCTGATATTATCCTCTCTAATTAGCGCCGGATTGGTGAATATAGCCCATGTGTTATCAGGCAAGGCAACGGTCGCTTGCCCCATTCCAACTCCGTTTGCTCCAATAATAACTTGTGCATTCGAAAGAGTGCTACAAAAAATAAGCACGATTATAAAAGTAATTTTATATAGATGGAATCGTATTCGTATCATTGGGTTGAATTTATACTATAATATGAGACATCTAGAGATAAATACAAAAGTGCTAAAGCCAAGATTTTACTACTTCCTCATCATTTTTCTTTTTTCCGCGTTTAGCGTAAAAAGTCAAGAATTCAACTGTGATGTCACCGTAAATAATGATCTTTTAGAAGGATCTTCGTTTACTTACATCACTGAGCTTGAGCAACAGATTGAAGACTATATTAACGAGTTCAAATGGACCGACATTGAGTTTCAGGAACAAGAACGAATAGTTTGCCAAATTCAAATTGTATTAGAAAGCGCAAATTCTAACTTCGACTTCTCATCTCGAATCGTGTTTAGTTTACGCCGCCCTATATTTAATACTAATACAGAAACAACTTCTATTATACTTACCGATGATACTTGGAAGTTTAATTATCCCCAAGGGCGATCTTTTATTCATGATGAATTGCAATTCGATGAGCTTACAGGCCTACTAGATTTCTTTATTAATTTAGGGCTTGGTTACGACTTTGATAGCTTTTCTCCCCTCGGAGGAACACCTTACTTTTTAAGAGCTCAGAATATTGTTGATTTGGCGCAGACGACTTCAGCTGTTGGCTGGTCGCGTAGCACTAATAACCGCAGAAATCGGTATACCTTAATTACTGATTTACTAAATAATAGCTATGAACCTCTTCGCGAAGCATATTACACATATCACAGGAAAGGGCTGGATCTTTTTGTGACGGATGAAACTCAAGCGCGCACTAACGTTTTAGATGCTTTACAAAAAATTCGAGATGCCAAACGAAGAGCTACTAGTAATTATTTATTTGATATCTTTTTTGATACAAAATCTAGAGAAATTGCTGGTATATTCGAGGGGGCTGATTCAAGAATTAAGCTTCAAGCCTATGGTGTTCTTTTAGAAACAGATCAAGGCCATCTTTCGGAATATTCTACTCTACAGAACTAAACATTTTATTTTTGGTTTTGTATATTGAGACTTCAGAAAAGCGGTTACAAATGATAATTTTTAAGTTTACAATTTGCACATGAAATTTTACGTTTGCATAAAAATGGTGCCTGATGTCTACGCACCCATCCAAGTTAAAGAAGGCGAATTAATTATGGACGCTGACCGCGTAGTGCTTAATGCCTATGATGCATCAGCAGTTGAAGAAGCCTTAGTACTTTCTAGTAAATACGGAGGCGAAGTTGAGGTTGTTTGCATTGGCCCTGCAAAAGCATCTGAAACAATCCGTAAAGCATTAGCAATGGGCGCTGATAAAGGAACTCACATACAAACTTCAGGAACCGAAGGCTATGACTCTGGAAGTTATGCTCAAATTTTAGCTGCTTTTTTTAAGAATAAAGAATTTGACGTTTTAGCGCTCGGAAAACAATCTCAAGATTCCGACTCAGGACTTACAGGCAGCATGGTTGCAGAACTTTTAAGCTTGCCATACGCCACAAATGCCGTTGGTCTTGAAGCTAAAGACAATACTCTTATTGTTAAACGCCAAGGTGATACTGGACAAGAAATGATTGCACTGCCATTCCCTTGTGCCGTTACTTGTTCAAACGATATGAACGATCCTCGCATTCCAAACCTAAAAGGTATCATGGCTTCAAAACGTAAGCCTATAGATGCCTTTGAAATTAGCTCGCTTGGTGTAGACGAAAATGCTCTTGATGCAAAAACAAAAACACTTAGCTACCAAGAAAAGCCTGCACGACAAGCTGGCAAAAAGTACGAAGGCGAAGCTGATGAAGTTGCTCGCCAAGTTGCTCAGCTATTAGATACTGAAGCAAACGTTATTTAGAAATTATACCCGTTGAATACGACAATACGAAATGACATTGAATGTATAGCGATTTAAATCTCTTTCTGTTTTAATGCACGTATTCAAATATCAAATTATGACTCAAAGGAATTAAAATGAGCACATTACTGACTTACATTGCCATCACTGACGGCAAAATTAAACGTTCATCACTTGAGGTACTTTCACATTGTAAACAACTAGCCGAGCAAGCTGGACACACCGTAGCTGCTGTGGTTATTGATACTAATGCTTCAGCTTATACTTCAGATATAAGTAAATATGGAGCTTCAAAAGTATACACTATTGAAAATCCTATTTTCAAAAATCATATGAATGCACCATTGCTTAAGGCTTTGGCTAAAACTATGGAAGCAGTTTCTCCTTCTGTGTTTGCTTTTGCATCCACAGAAAGTACAAAAGATATTTTAGGTGCACTCGCGGCAAACCAAAACGCAGCTGTTCTTGCGGATGTTGCTTCTTTTGAGCTCTCTCAAAACGGTGTTACTGCAAAACGCCCCGTAATGGCAGCAAAAGTACTTGCTAATGCTGAGGCAATTGGCGATAAAGTTATCGTTTCAGTAAGATCTGGCTCTTACGATTTAAATGAATCTCCGGTTGAAGCTGAAACAATTTCAATTGACTTTGATATCACTGAAAGTGATATCAAAGTAACATTACGTGAAATTATTTCAATTAGTGGAGACACAATCGACTTAAACGAGGCCGAAGCAATTGTTGCTGCTGGCCGTGGTGTAAAAGATGAAGACGGAAAAGCTCTCATTTCTGAGCTCGCTACCGTTTTAAATGCTGGTATTGGAGCTTCAAGAGCACTAACAGAATCTGGAGTATACGATCCAAGCCTTCAAATTGGGCAAACTGGGAAAGTAGTTTCACCGCAACTCTATATAGCTGTTGGTATTTCTGGTGCCATTCAGCATGTTGCAGGGATGGCAAATAGTAAAGTAATTGTTGCCATCAACAAAGATGCTGACGCTCCTATTTTTGAAGTTGCTGATTACGGAATAGTTGGGGATTTATACAAAATTCTCCCACCATTCATCGACGAATTAAAGAAGATTAAAAGCTGAAGAATTATAAATGATGAATTTTGAATTACTTTAATTCTTAATACGAATAAAAGTAATTCAAAACTTATAATCCATCATTCAAAATTTCAATTATGGAAGACAAGTTTGACTGTATAATAATTGGCGGTGGAGTTGCGGGTTTGTCTGCAGCTATGACACTGGCTAGAAATAACATGAAGTTTCTTCTTATTGAAAGAGGAGAGTTTGCTGGATCAAAAAACGTATCTGGTGGAGTGCTCTGGGGCAGCGATCTAGCTAAGCTTGTGCCCAATTATTGGGAAGATACCAATGGCGGATGGGAGCGGTTTATAAACCATCGTCGCCTCACCTTTATGGATGAACAGTCGACTTTCTCTCTCGATTTCAAATCTAAGCATTTCAACGAAACACCATATAACGGTGTAGTAGTTCTACGTTCTAAGTTTGATAATTGGCTTGCTGGTAAAGTGCAAGAAGCCATTGACGCTAGTGATTTCGCAATGGACTCTTTTATCGCTACTGAAATTAAAGTAGACGAAGTGATGATGGAAAACGACAAGGCCATTGGAATTAAAACAGGCGAAGACGAATTTCTTGCAGACTCAGTAATTATCGCAGAAGGCGTGAACAATCTACTCACTCGCCAAGTTGGCCTTCAAGATAAATATGTTCCTGCCGACCACATGCTTACTGGTATTAAAGAGGTTATACGCTTTGATCAGAAAGTCCTCGAAGATCGCTTTCAACTAAATGGGCTAAGTGGTATGAGTAACGAGTTTGTTGGATGGGCAACAAATGGCATTGAAGGTGGTGGGTTCCTTTATACCAATCGTGATACTATTTCAGTAGGTCTAGTTTTAGGATTGAAAGACCTTCGTGAAAAAAAACAAAAGCCTTACGATATCCTTAATCATTTTAAATCTCACCCCACAGTAGCCGATGCTATCCGTGGTGGTGAAGTTGTTGAGTACTCAGCTCACGTAGTTTCTTCTGGAGATTCGCGCGTAATGCCCAAAGAACTTTATAAAGATGGCATTTTATTAGTTGGCGAAGCTGCAAACTTGCTTATGAATGCGGGAAAAGCTATTCAAGGAATGGATTATGCAATGCGCTCTGGGATTTTAGCTGCCGAAACTATTGTTAAAGCTAAAGCCAAAGGCGATTATTCATCTGCTGCACTTAAGGAATATCGTAAAGTGATGGATGAGAGTTACGTAATGAAAGACATCAACAACTTTCAGGATGCCGTACATTTGTTACATACCGACACCATGCAACAGAAGGTGCCTAACTTAGTGTGTGATTTTGGGCGTCAGTTCTTCAGCATTAAAAACGAACCTACTCCGAAATCTGAAAAAATGTTGTTCGGAGCAATAAAACGACACTCCTCCCTTTGGGAACTCGCTAAACTTGGATTTAAAGCAAGGAAGTCATTATGAAACTACTCTCACTATCTGAACGACTTGGCTTAGTAAGCTACCGTAATCAAGCTAAATCTGAAATTAAGCCTCACATTATCGTAGATACCGATATTTGTAATTCCACTTGTCCACATAAATGCACCACTTGGGTATGTCCAGCCAACTGCTACACCATGGATGATGCTGGAAAAGTTCATTTTCAAGTTGAGGATTGTATTGAGTGTGGCACTTGTATGTACGCTTGTGACCAAGGTGCTGTAGATTGGAATTACCCCGATCCTGAAATTGGACGTGGCGTAACCTGGAACTTTGGATAAAAAAAAGAGCCCAATATTTGGGCTCTTTTCATTTTAAGAATAAATTAATCGGCTGTTACTCTTCCGGAGTAAGAGCTACGTCTACTTCAAGTGTTGGTGTGTCTACCATAGCTTCAATGGTTTCTTCATATTCTTCGAAACCATCCTCGTCTACTTTTAGAGTATAAGTTTCACCCTCTGATAGTTTCGTGAATATAAAATTACCATCCTCATCTGTTGTAGCAGTTAAAGCTAGTTCTTCAATTTTAACATCTACACCTGCTAGTACTGAATCCGTTTCGATATCGGTTACGGTACCTTCAAGAATAAGCGCACTTTTCACAATTTGATTTTGTGCTTTAGCAACATTATCACTCGGTGCTTTTATCATCGCAACTGAACTAATTCCAAAAATGAAGATGAATAATCCTAGATATAATTTTTTCCTATTTAACATAATAGAGCCTCTCTTGATTAATTTTTGATGATCAAATTCGAATTTGATTATCGAATTTTTTTGTTATTCGTTGAACATCTCGCCACAAAGAAGGTTCAACTTTCTAATCATTGTAAATCACTTTCTACACTTATTACTATTCTCTACAAATATTTTAATAAACCCTCCTTTCTAATCTCCTGCTTAACAACGATTTAATCTAATTCATCAGGTCTCCAATTTGTAATGTTTTATAAATTCGAAAATAGCCGAACGTTTTTATTCCTTAAATCCGTTATCTTTGGAAGCGGTTCCACGTAAAATTAACCATTACATAAGCAAACTCAGTAATATGACCAGTATGTTAGAAAATTCCCTTTCTTTTGATTTAAACAACGATCAAAAAATGATTCGCGATAGCGTAAAAGATTTCGTTGAAAGGAATGTTGCCCCAACCGTAATGGAAAGAGACAACAGCAAGAAATTCCCCCACGATATTGTTAAACAACTTGGCGAAATGGGAATGCTCGGCATCTATCATGAAGAACAATATGGTGGTGCTGGTTTTGATGTAGTTAGCTTTTGTTTAGCTCTTGAAGAAATTGCACGTTGGGACGCTTCTCTTGCACTAACCGTTGCTTCTCACACTTCGCTTGGAACTGGTCACATTGCCATTGCAGGTTCACATGAGCAAAAAATGAAATACATGCCTGCATTAACATCTGGTGAGAAACTAGGTGCTTGGTGCTTAACAGAACCTGGCTCTGGCTCGGATGCTTCTGGCATGAAAACCACTGCTATTAGAGATGGTGACCATTACATTATCAACGGTTCAAAGATTTTCATTACACAAGGTTCCGTAGGAGATATTTATGTTGTTCTTGCCAAAACCGACCCAACTAAAGGCACCAAAGGAATTAGCACTTTTATAGTTGAAAGAGAATGGGAAGGCGTAAAACCTGGCCCAGGAATGCATAAGCTAGGAATGAATTCTTCTGATACCACTGAAGTTTATTTTGAAAATGTACGAGTGCCTGCCGAGAATCTACTTGGCGAAGAAGGAATGGGATTCATTGATACCATGAAAGTTCTTGATGGTGGACGAGTAGGAATTGCAGCACTATCAGTCGGGATTGCTCGTGGCGCTTTAGAAGAATCACTCAGATACGCGATGGAACGCAAACAGTTTGGTACAGCAATTGGAAATTTTCAGTACATGGAAGGCAAACTTGTTGATATGGCTACAGAAATTGAAGCCGCTCGCCTATTAGTACTCAGAGCTGCAGTTCTAAAAGATCAAGGCAAACCATACACCACAGAGGCTTCCATGGCTAAGCTATTTGCTTCAGAGCTTTCTGTGCGGGCCGCTTTGGAAGCTATTCAAATTCATGGTGGGTACGGCTACACTAAAGAATATCACGTAGAACGATTTTTACGTGATGCTAAATTAATGACCATAGGCGAGGGAACTTCAGAAGTTCAACGCTTGGTTATTGCGCGTGAAATGAAAAAGATGCTGGCGTAGATTTAGTTGCAGTTTAAACGCAAATCTATACCATAATAGCTTTGAGCTTTTATTAGTTGTATTTATTACACATATTTAAACTCAATTTTTAACAAACTTGAGTTTTCATGAAAAAGCTAACTACTCTTATGCTTTCTGTATTGGTGTTTCTTTCATGTACAGAAAAGCCTAATTCCAATTCAGAGATCAACAATATAATTAATAACCCTGAATATGGAGTTTTACAACCTCAAGAATCCACGCCTATTAGTTTCGAATTAGTACAAACTTTCGGAGAAAACCAGAATAATGAGAACACTCTTCTTGTATATATAAAGTCTATTTTTGTAGACGTAAACCAGAACGTTTATGTACTCGACCCATACTCACCTAAACTTATTTCCTACTCAAAATCAGGTGAAATACGTTGGGTAGTTGATAGCCCAGGAAAAGGCCCTGGAGATCTCGACCAACCCAAAGGAATGGTTTGGAATAACAACGATCTAATCTATTTGTCTAACATTAATGGCCTCAGAGTTGATGTAATCAACTTAGACGGTGAGTTTGTAGAATCTCTCAGTCTTCCCGAAAGTAAAAGGTCACTTGAACCTATTGGATATTCTGACGACAAACTCGTTCTCGCAACAGATGTTGGCGGAGCTTTTGCTAAGAAATTTCTAGTATTCGACATCAACAATACCTCTTCAACTATAACAACCTTCACTATCGATGAAACTGGTGATGTTGAAGTACCAGCTTCATCTTCTTGGTTCTCTTCAACTACTCTCCTAGAAGGGCAAGTTGTGTATGGAGGAGTTTCAGAATATAAATACAGCTTTGTTGATTTAGATAGCACCATAAGTAAAACAGTTCGGCGAGATTTTGATAAACTTGTACGACCTGGTTTTTTTGAAGATGACGAAGGCAGTGTTATCGGGTCTCTTGGTGGAATGAGGTCTCCTTTAAAACTTTCTTCAGGGCATTATCTAGCTTCAGCAAGCTGGCCTATTGATGTTGATGATCCTGATGCTTTTATACAAAATATGTTCATGGGTGTGACTACTGAATACAAAATAGAAAACACCATCGACCTTTTTGATGCAAATTGGAACCTATTATATTCATTTGAAAGTGGAGAGACTGAACATCCAGAGTATGGAACCCCTCAATTTGTAGATTCCGAGGGATATCTTTACTCCATTTTTACTATTCCTTTTGCTCATATCAAAAAATTCAAGATCACTTTAAATGAATAATTTTTCAAAGGTCAGTCTTTTTAGGTTGACCATCCTAACACTTACTTCATTCCTTATTTGGAAATGCTCCGACTCAACCAAGAATGAAGTAAGTGATTCTAGGGTTATCCAAAACCCTGAATATGGATCCAAGCAAAATACTACCCCACTGCCTTTTGAATTTGTGCTTGAAGATTCTATTTCAATCCAATTACCTGAAGATTTCATTCTATCAGGAATAAGCTTTCTCAATATCGATATTAACGGCAATTTCTACTTTATGGATTCTGCTCAGTCGAAGCTTATTTGTGTTTCACCTAATGGTACCTTGAGATGGATAACAGGCGAAAAAGGTAAAGGTCCTGGCGACTTCGAAAATGTTTGGGGTATATCTATACTAGAAAGCTCAATAATGATTAACAATATCAACAGTTCTCGACTCGATTATTTCGATTTCGAAGGAAATTTCATTAAAAGCAAACCTTTAGGTAAAGAGGTTAGTTTCTCTTCTATAGTAGGAATTACCAAGAGTGGGGATTTAGTTATGAGTGGTCCCAATTGGGATTCTTTCGGTCACAATATTTTATTAGTAAAACCAGAGTCGGACTCATTAATCATAGAACACTCTTTTAAGATTGACGAATCGAATGGTGTTAAAGTAACTAAAGGTTTTAATGCTAAAACAGAGATTCATATTATTGATAATAACATTGTAACTGGAAGTATTCACGATTATTCCTTTAGTATTTACGACTTAGAAGGGATTCTTCTTAAAACTATCCATCGTGATTTTGACAGAATTGTTCGTCCGGGAATGTATGTATCTGAAGAGTTTAGTGTTTTGAATAGCTTTGGAAGTACCGCATCACCATTTAAGGTGAATAATGAGCTTTACCTTGCCACTGCTACTTGGCCCACCAATGTTTCAGACCCTGATCAATTTACAAAAAGAGCAGCTCTTGGAAGTGAGGAAAGAGTTCAATTCATGAACACTGTAGATTTTTTTGATGCAAACTGGAACTTACTTTATTCTATAGAAAGCGATGGGTACTATTCAGAAATTGGTCGTATTCAGCTCATTAAAGATGAATCCATTTTCACCGCAAGTGCTGAACCTTCCCCAACTATTTTCAGATATAAGATTTTGGAACGGAATTAATTTACCTGATTAATTTGTAGGAAATTTTATTCCTCAATAACGATATTTTCCTTACTATCTAATTCCAACATCTACAACCTGAAAATACGTTTATAGAATGTCCCACAATCTTTTTAACATCGACGATGCACTTCTCTTTGAATCTGAATTGAACGAAGAAGATCGTTTAATTATGGAAACTGCTCGCGATTACGCACAAAGCAAACTAGAACCTCGTGCATTAAAGGGAAATACAGAAGAATATTTTGATATGGACATTGCCCTAGAAATGGGCGAAATGGGGTTGCTAGGTGTAACTGTTCCTGAACAATATGGTGGATCAGATGCCAGCCAAACCGCTTATGGTTTAGTGGCTCGCGAAGTTGAACGTGTTGACTCAGGATATCGCTCTTTTATGAGTGTTCAATCTTCTTTAGTTATGTACCCGATTACTACTTTCGGAACTGAAGAACAAAAGCAACGTTTCCTTCCAAAACTTGCTACAGGCGAGTTAATTGGTTGCTTTGGGCTTACTGAGCCAGATCACGGTTCAGACCCAGGCTCTATGGTTACCACCGCCATTAAAACGGATGGCGGATGGATTATGAACGGAGCTAAAATGTGGATTACAAATTCACCTATCGCCGATGTTGCCGTAGTTTGGGCAAAGGCAAAGGAATCAAAAGATGATGAGGGCGTTATTCGTGGTTTTCTTGTTGAGAAAGGAACCAAAGGGTTTTCTGCTCCTCACACTAAATTCAAAATGTCGTTGCGTGCCTCTGAAACAGGTGAGTTAGTTTTTGATGATGTTTTCGTTCCTGATGAAAATGTATTTCCTGACATTCGTGGTTTAAAAGGTCCATTTATGTGCCTAAACAGCGCTCGTTATGGTATCGCATGGGGAACCGTTGGTGCTGCTGAGTTTTGTTATCAAAAAGCTCGCCAATATGTGCTCGACCGTAAACAGTTTGGCAAACCTTTGGCAGCGAACCAGCTCATTCAAACTAAATTGGCGAATATGCTTACCGATATTACTGCCATGCAAATGTTTGTTCTTAGATTGGGCAAGCTTAAAGATGAAGGGAGAGATCACCCCTCCATGACCTCACTAGCAAAACGTTTTAATTGTGGTAAAGCATTAGAAATTGCACGTGTTTCTAGAGATATGCATGGTGGAAATGGTATTGTTGGTGACTACAGAGTTATACATCATGTAATGAACTTAGAATCTGTTAACACCTATGAAGGAACTTATGATATTCATGGTTTAATTTTAGGTCGTGAAATTACAGGAATTCAATCTTTTACTCCGAAGGGTTAATCCCTTTGGAGGTGTTAACTTCTTTTTAATGTCAACTCATTCTAAATTGCAGACTCTGTTTTACTGATAAGAGAATAATTCTATATTAAGGCAACTAACAAATTTTTTGGGAAACGCCATGATTAAAAAAATTCTTCTCGCACTCGCTGTAATTCTGGTTATAATGCAGTTTTTCACTATTGATAAGTCGGTACCTGAAACCAATCCAGCTATAGACTTTATGAATATGAAAAGCCCAACATCAGAAGTTGCTACGATTTTAAAGAATGGCTGCTATGACTGTCATTCTTATAACACCAAATATCCTTGGTACTCCAATGTAGCTCCCGTTTCTTGGTGGGTAAAAGATCATATCGATCATGGCAGGGACGAGCTCAATTTTTCTTTATGGGGAAGTTACTCTGCCAAAAGAGCCGATCACAAACTCGAAGAGGCTTCTGAAATGGTTTTAAATGAAGAGATGCCACTTCCTTCTTACACATGGGTTCATGGAGACGCTAAGTTAAGCACAGAAGAACGCACATTACTAGCCAACTGGTTTGATGAGTTACGTGCAGAAATGGTAACTCCTATTGATAGTACAGAGGATCATGGCGAATAATTGATTTGGACAAGCTTTTAAATGACATTGCAGATTGCACGGTTTGTTCAAATCATTTATCTCTTGAACCACGACCAGTTGTTGCCGGTTCTCCATCAAGTAAAATTGTGATTATTGGGCAAGCCCCCGGCCTAAAAGTTCATAAATCAGGCATTCCGTGGGATGACAAAAGTGGAGATCGTCTTCGAGAATGGATGGTCATCGACAAAGACACCTTTTACAACCCCGCAAATATTGCGATAATCCCAATGGGTTTCTGCTATCCAGGAAAAGGAAAATCTGGTGACTTACCTCCAAGAAAAGAATGTGCACCACTTTGGCATCATTTACTTTTTGAGATGATGGAAGATGTAAAGTTGATCTTACTTGTTGGACAATACGCTCAGAAGTATTATTTAAAAGACAAAGCAAAAGCTACTTTAACAGAAACAGTCAGAAATTATGCAGAGTATCTCCCAGAGTTTCTACCACTACCTCATCCATCACCTAGAAATAATATTTGGCTAAAAAAGAACGCTTGGTTTGATAGAGAGCTCGTTCCAGTATTAGAACACATAGTTAAGCAGCATATTTAGAACCTTCTTTTTTTGAATTATGCTCAGTTAGTTCTGCAACTAACATCTCCATGAATTACCTTTCAATAAATAAAGACGCCATATGGATATTATTCAGCATTTAGAGGAAAATACAGACGCTTTCACAACTTTAATAGAGAACTTCCCAGATCATTTTTTCAATAGTAAACTATCTCCCCAGGATTGGTCTGCGGCTGAAATAACAGAGCACATGATTCGTTCTGAGTTCGGTCTTTCTAGGCTTTTTAATGGAGAAACAAAAGCGCAAGAAGATTACGATTCTATTGCAATGAAAGAAACGATTAAAATAACTCTTTTAAGTAGAGAAAATAAAGTTCAAGCTCCATCTATCATCCAACCTACTGCTGGAGAGAAAAGTAAAAACGAGTTGATTACCAAGTTCAGTACAATTAGAAATGAGTTGCTTAATAATATTGAGACAATGGACAATGAAGTTATTTGTTTAAAATATCCACATCCCCTTTTTGGTTATCTAACTAGAACGGATTGGGCTTATAGCAGTATTTATCACTGCCAGCGCCACATAATGCAAGTAAATGATATTTTAACTCAAATTAATAAATAGACGCTCTCTTATTAGATTTTAGCGAAGTATATTAGAAAAAAGTCAGTATATATAAGAATACATAATTAGATGAGAAAAAAGGGTTTTTTAGGGATTTTACTTTCACTTATAGCAATATCTTCTGCAATAGCACAAGACATTCAGCGACTTAATATCACTTTTGAAAGTGCTGGTTATACTATGCATGGTGAGCTCATAATGCCACAGAAGCAAGACAGCGTGCCAATGATTGTGTTTCTTCTAGGAGCAGGTGCGAACTCTTCTTATCGAACGCTTTATAAGTCTTTTGTTGAAGAAAATCTTGAAGCACTTTTTCTGAGAGAAGGATATGGAATTCTCTATTTTGATAAACGAGGCGTCGGTGATTCTGAAGGCAAGTGGCACAAAACTGATATCTATGAACGCGCTGATGATGCTAAAGCTGCTGTCGACTTCCTGAAAACAGTAAAAGCTGTAGATACATCTCGGATTGGATTGGTTGGTCACAGCCAGGGAGGTTGGGTTGCTCAAGTTGCAGGAGCTTTGTATCCTAACGACATAAAAATGACTGTTTCTCTTGCGTCACCTGTTTTTAGTACTCAAATGAGTTTAACCAACATCTACTATAGCGAATACATTTGTGAAGGTGACGACAAAGAAAAAGCTTTCGAGAATGCTACAAAAAAAGCGCGTTCTGATTTAAATTGGGTGGATTGGTTTCCCTTAAAAAAAGCATGGCGCCATTTAAAAGAAATTGCTGAGTTCGATCCAAGCAATGAGTTAAAAAACCTAACCGTTCCCTCCTTCTTTGTTTTTGCTGATAATGACAATATGGTTTATCCAGGCTGGGCGATTAATAGTTTAAATGAATTATTTCCAAATGGAATACCAGATAACTATACCCTTCAAATTATTCCTGGAGCTAATCATGACTTTAAGACTGCTCCTATGTGCGCTACCAACGACGAAGTTAATACTGCACCATATTCACAATATTTCCAACAAGTTTTAAAGTCGTGGGTAACTAGTCACTTATAATCAATGCTCTCTGCTTCTTACTCATTATACTAAGAGTATGACACCGAGCAGACTCCATAAAGTAACCTACTAGTTTTCCCAATATGCATACTTCACTTTGTCGCCAACAATAATTTTATCTACTACTTCTAGACCTTCTATAACTTCTCCAATTATTGTATAACGTCCATTTAAGTGCGGTGACCACTGATGCATTACGAAATACTGACTGCCTTCGGTATCTGTACCTGCACTTGCAATGCCAACCATTCCTTTTTCATATTGTTTTGCACTAGCTTCTGTAGGAACAACATAGTCGGGGCCTCCAAAGCCGTCTCCAGTCTCAACATCTCCACCTTGAATAACAAAATTCTGTGCTACTCTATGAAACGCCACATTATTATAATCTCCAGCAAAAGCTAAGCTATCCATACCTGAAATTGTTGCTGGCGCAGCTAGCACATCCATTTTGATTTTTATATTTCCTTTAGATGTTTGCAAAACAAAAGTCGGTTTTGCGCCTAATTCTGCAAGCCTTATCCAGTCGGGTTTTCTAAATTTTGAGGGAGCCCTATCAACCACTTCCACTTCCACTTCCACTTCCCAGCCTTGGTTGGCTAAGGTATTATTTAATGCTGTATTTCCTTTTGCAACAAGGGAGTCGATTAAAGCTATAGCTTCATTTTCGAATCGTTTTTTTAGTATATCAGAAACACTTTGGTATACTTCTACATCTTCAGGTAAACTAAACCCTGTTAGCATTGCCTCTAGTTTTGAGAACTCAGTATCTGCGATTATATCTTTGTCCATAAATAGACTCGCTAGGCCGTATATCATAGAACGATCAGCGTTTTCAAAACTCTTAAATACAATGCTTCGAGCTTCTGAAATTCGTTTTGGCGTTTTGAAAGCTTTATCTACTGAACCCCACCAGCTCGTAAATTCATTGATAGCAAATAATCGATTGAGTCGTTGTTCAGAGTTTACATCTCTTATTAATAGACTAAAATAATCCTCCTCAGACAATGTCTTTTTCAGCACAGAGTATTTCACCGTTTGTAGATAAGGATCATCTCCTGCCAAATTTTTCGTCATTGTTAATAAACTAGTAGGATCGTTTATGGTATTTAGCCCTTCCAATCTAACTGCTGGCTCTAACGATCCATTTCCTGCAATTTTAGAGCGTATTACGCTATTAAGTTTATTAACATAATTTTCTTTTCCTTGTAGAGTTTTTAAAGTGGCAATCATTACGTTGGGATTTTTATGATCTAAAAGCGTGCTCAATACCAATATTGAATGCTCATTATCAACTGCCGTTTTAATTCCTTTTGCAATTTCAATTGCTAGCTGAACATTCATTACTGAGTACACATCTAGGTCATAATGGTACAGTACATTCTTGGAGTAGTTTTTCATCAAAATCTTAACCACAAATTGATCCATTAAATCATTCTGTAAAGCCTCTTCCCAACGGTACAATAAATCTTTTTCTACCTCTGCACTCAGCTCTATATTATTTCGATAAAAGCCGTACAAATACGCTCGCCCAATCTTAGGGCTTGAACTTTCAAAAGCTTTTCGAACTATTTCTAACTGTTGAGCACTTGATGTTGGCAATTTTCCCGAAAGCTCACCTACCGCATAAGCAAGTATATACTCAAATTCATCATCACCATTCTCAACTTCAGTGTTCAACATAGCTGTGAGTGCGCGTTCGGTTCCACTTTTACCAAGCACTGTCGCTAAACCAACTCTCAATTCAGGCTTAGTTTCCCAAAGATTTTCAAGCTCAGAAATCAACTCTTCGTCTAACTCTTTATACCATAATGAAGCCCATGCTGCTTTTGTATTGTCTTGAATAATTCTATCTAAAAGAGCATTTAAATTATTACTTGGCGTGCTAATCATGGCGTTCCAGGCTTGCAAACGAACTAAAGAGTCGGAATGGGTCGTATATTTAAGAATTTCAACTTCATCACGATCAAATACTGAAGAATATAAACTCGGATATTCTTCAGTAATAATTTTTTCAAAGTACTGGTTTGAGTTTCCACAGTTTGCCGATGAAATTGCTAAAACAGCAATGAATAAATATTTATACATAGTTTGCACACATTTGTTATTGACCTTGACTCTGAAATTCCGTTATTTGCACATACTTCACACATAAAGCAAATACATTATGGATAATGCGCATTTAACAAGAAAACAGCAGGAATTTTTTAATTTTATCTTAGAGTATAAGAAAGAATACGATGTTTGGCCTACATATAGGGAAATTGCCGATCATTTTGGCTTTAAATCTCCAAATAGCGTAACCCAAAATATTCAAGCTCTACTTAAGAAAGGATATTTAGTTAAACGTAATGATGAAGAGTATGATTTAGCACCTACACAAAAAGACTCACTCTTTAATGAAGATAACGAACCTGGAATTCCCGTACGAGGTCTAATTGCAGCTGGTTTTCTTCAAGAAGCTGTTGAAGCCGATTTGGGCTCAATTACTCTTGCTACATTATTCCCAAATTTGGACAAGATTTTCGCTTTACGTGTTTCTGGTTTTAGTATGAAAGATGTAGATATTTATGATGGTGACTTTGTTCTACTCATGGATACCGACGTACAAAACGGAGATATTGGAGCCGTTCTTTATGATGGTGAAACAAGTTTAAAGAAGATATTTTGGGATGATAATGGCCTCCGACTAGAAGCTGCGAATGAGGCTTATAATGATATTATAATTGAACCCGATGTTTTTGAAGAAGTGCGTATAATTGGAAAATATATTGGACATGTGAATAGACAAGGCTTTCATAGAGCATCTTCAAAAGTAGCTTAATTGTAATCGATGTTTTTAGTAATTTCTCATACTAATGGATTAACAAATCTATTCTAAAAAAGCGTAATTATATAGTTATCTAGCGCATACCAAAATTTATAGCAATTTATCTGGTATTTATTGAGGTTCTAATGCTTTTTCACTTTGTTTTATCCTAACTATCAGTTATCTTTGCAAGCTCTTGAAAATCATAAAAGAAATTATTTAGGCCATGTACGCTATAGTTGAAATCGGCGGACACCAATATAAAGTAGCTGAGAAAGATGTTTTGTTTGTAGACAAACAAAACTCTGAAAATGACAAGCTAACTTTTGAGAATGTTCTTCTTGTTAAAGACGGCAAAGGTGCTGTTAAAGTTGGTACACCTGTTGTTAAAGGTGCAACCGTTACTGCTACTCTTATTGATAATGTAAAAGCAGACAAGGTTCTGGTTTTCAAAAAGAAACGCCGTAAAGGATATCAAAAATTGAACGGACATCGTCAAGTGATGTCTCAAATACAGATTCAGAAAATTTCGGCTTCAGCTCCTGCTAAAAAAGCTGCTGCTAAGAAAGCTGAACCTAAAACCGAAGATAAGGATTAAGAAATGGCACATAAGAAAGGTCAAGGTTCTACCAGAAACGGTCGTGATTCGGAAAGTAAACGTTTAGGCGTTAAGAAATTCGGTGGAGAGTTCGTTCGTTCGGGTGGTATTATCATCCGTCAACGTGGAACTAAATTCCACCCTGGTGATAATGTAATGCGCGGTGGCGACGATACATTATTTTCAGTAGCTGATGGTCACGTTAAATTTTCTGTACGCAGTGGCGGAAGAAAATTCGTAAACGTAGATCCTGCTAGTTAATTTGATTAGCAAATCAATTTTTAAAAAGCCTTAACTCGCTGAGTTAAGGCTTTTTTTATATCTTACAGCTATGGAAAATACATTACTCATTCCCCGATTAGATATACCTATTAAAACTATTTTCTGCATTGGAAGAAACTACTCTGAACATGCTAAGGAGCTAGGGAATGCTATTCCACAAGAACCTATAGTTTTTTTAAAACCTCTAAATACTATCTGTTTTGACAAAGATACTATTTCGATTCCTTCTCAGAGCTACGATGTTCACCACGAAATAGAAATGGTAATTGCCATTGGAAAGTCTGGAAAAGACATCAAACAAGAAGATGCCTTAGATTATATTGCTGGAATTGGAGTTGGAATAGACTTAACGGCTAGAGATATTCAACAGCAGGCAAAAGAAAAAGGACTCCCTTGGACTATCGCAAAAGGTTTCGACACATTTGCACCAATAAGTCAATTTGTACCTTATAACGACATTCCTTCTTTAGACAATCTTGACCTCGAACTAAAAGTTAATGGAAGAATTCGCCAAGCAGGGAACACATCAAACATGATTTTCTCTTGTGAATATTTAATCTCGTATTTATCTACCATTTTCACTCTCAATTTAGGTGATTTAATATTCACAGGAACACCAAAGGGGGTTTCTGCAATTATGCATGGCGATAAAATTGAGGCGTCTTTAAATAATAATCTTGCTAAACTTTCTTTGACCGTAGAATAATTTTGAAGCATTTGTATTTCCTACTTTTTATTGTTCTGATACCAAAAATTAGTCTATCTCAGCTCCTTGATACCACTCATATCTGGCCAACTAATGCGGGCCAATTTCTATCTTCTACTTTTGGTGAAACTCGATCTGCCCATTTTCACGCTGGGCTAGATATTAAAACTTGGGGAAGGGAAGGTTATAAGGTATATGCAACTAGAGGCGGAGTTCTAAGTCGCTTATCGATAACAAATACTGGTTATGGTAAGGCTATTTACCTTAAACACAATGATGGAACTTTCACTGTTTATGCTCACCTACAGCGTTTCACCAAAAGATTTCAACAAAAAGCAGATAGTATCCGGCTAGAGACATACTCTTATCAAATGGACGGGTTTTATGAACCTGCTGAGATTTATGTAAGGCAAGGTGAGGTTATTGGTTACACAGGGTCTACTGGAATTGGACCACCACATTTGCATTACGAAATCCGTAATGCAAACAACGAGCCTGTTAATCCATTAAGTTCCAACCTTTCTGTTAAAGATACTGTATCTCCTACTTTCAGCTCTATTTTAATTGAGCCTTTAACGCCAATAACCACTATTGAAGGACAATTACTTCCTAAAGTTTTTTCAACTAAAAGAATAAGCCCAGGGATCTATGACGCAGGGGAAATATCGGTTAGTGGCACCGTAGGGATTAGTGTAAATGTATATGACGGAGCCGATCAGGTTTATAACAAATATGCTATTTATGAACTTATTCTCTTATCGGGCTCCGACACATTATTCGCCGAAAAGCTTTTGAGTTTTAATTTCGATCAAGCCGATAACATGTTTCTTGACAGAACTAAGTCTCCAACTGCAAGAAGTCGTTCATATCAACGTTTATTTCTAAAGGATGATGCAAATAATCCATTTGTTATATCCCACAAAAACAATGTTACTGGCACTTTCAATGAGCCATATACTATCATAGCTAAAGATTATTATGGTAATACGTCTACGGCAACTCTTAAATTTACACCCGATTTCCCACAAGTTATAAAAGAGTCTGCACCTTCCATTTCGAAATTAAAAGACGCTTACTGGACTGAAGACTGGATTTATTTTGCAGACACAACTTATATCGATTTAAAATCTCTAAGCTACGGCGTACTTTGGGACTCTACAACCAATCAGAGAATTATAGAGCCGTTAATCGACTCAAACACCACTCTATCAAGAATAATCCCTAATGCCAAATCGGTAGTAACAACTCCTGATTATAGACTTTCTACTATTTTTCCGGAAAACACTTTTTTTGATACGCTGAGTATTATGCAATCTTATACACTCACTGGTGATACTCTACAGATTGATTTGCAATCAGAAAATCTTCCTGTTAAAAATGCTTTTGCTCTACAAATTTATGTTGGCGATTTTTTAACTGATTCAGATCGAGTTAATCTTTATAGTTACTCCCCTAGTAGTGGAGAACTAGCATTCATAAACTCGCAAGTATCAGGTAATACAGTTTATGCTTCTACTTCTTCCTTTGGATCATTTAGATTAGCTCAAGACACTCTTCCTCCAATTATTAACCAGCCAATTTATCATCGTTTAGATAATGGCGAACGAGTATTTTCCTTAATAGCCAACGATACGTTATCAGGCATAGATTTTACTTCGGCCATATTCATTATCAATAATGAGAGAGGGATAGCGGAATTTGATTATGAAAACAACGAGTTCACTTTTTTCTTACCTGGCTTTGTACCAAAAAAAGTAAATACGATATTTTTTCAAGTAAAAGACAGAGCTGGAAATATTTCTGAGGCTATCTTCCAGCTCTAATTCTGGCTACAAATAGGCTATACAACTTACTTCAACGAGCACATTTTTTGGCAAAGTTTGCACAGCCACGGTTTCTCGCGCAGGAGGCTCAGAAACAAAATAGCTTCCATATACTTCATTAACTTCAGCAAAATCTCCCATATCATCTAGGAAAATAGAACACTTTACAACTTTAGAGAAATCGGATCCAGCTGCCTCAAGAACGGCTAAAAGGTTTTTCATTACTTGGCCAGCTTGCTCTTTAGCTGTTTTGCCAACTATTTCCATTGAACTTGGGTCAAGAGGTATTTGTCCGGAACAATACACAACGCCATTAAGTAATACTGCTTGGCTATATGGCCCGATGGCCTTAGGAGCCTTCTCTGTTGAAATAATTTTTTTCATAATTTATCCTATTTATAAAACTTAATATTAAATCTGTAAAGCTGTTTCCTTTTTTTGCGGAAAGCGCTTTATATAGTTACTTTTAACAACATATCAAAACAACTTGAAATCAACCACTCTCAATTTTTACAAACATGAAAAAGCTTATCAATAGCCTGCTTACCCTTACTGTTTTTACGGCCATGCTGGTGGGTTGCGGAGGTGATGAATCATTCATCGGCCAAGCCAAAAAAGGTGTTACATCTAAAGATTACCAAGCAACATTGGTTGCAGTAGATTCAGTTTTGGCAAAAGACCCTAACAATGCAGAAGCTTATTACTACCGTGGCGTAGCTTACGGTGAGATCGCAAATAATAACCCTGTTATTGCAAGCCGAAAAGATACCTACCAGAAAATGAGAGACGCTTTAGTGTCTTCAATGGAGGTTACAAATGACGAACCAATTAATCTAATTGCTTTAAAGTCTGAAGACCTTATTAGGAATAAATGGAGTGTTGAACACAATGCTGCTGTACAGTATGCAAGTGGCGATACTACTTTAGCTGCTGTTGACAATCCATTAGAACTTGCAGTAGACCACTTACAGAATGCGGTTACTATTAACCCTGACAGTACACTTTCTTTTGAAGTTCTTGCTGAAGTTTACAGAATGAAAAAAGATTACAACGGTGCTATAAGTGCTTTAACTGTAGTTATTGAAAAAAAGGAAGTTCCGGCTGCCTTTGATTTTAGCAACCTTGCTTCTTTCTATATGCTAACTGATGATTACGAATCTGCTGTTAATGTTCTCGAAGAAGCTATTGAATTTTATCCTGATTCAGTAGATCTAGTTCAGAAAATTGCTGATTCTTATATGAAAACCGATAGAAAAGACGAAGCTATTTCTGCTCTTGAAGATCTTATCGCTACAGATCCTAGTAACGCTCAGTATCACCTAGTAATAGGAACACAAGTATATATTATGGCTAGCGATATTAATGAAGAAATATCTTCTAGTTACGATCAAATCTTTGATTTAGACCGCAGCCTAAGAGGGCTAAAAGGAGCAGAAAAAACTAAGGTTGAAAAAAATATAGCAACTTTACGCGCTGACATTGCTACCAAGCAGGTGGAATCTGAAAAACTTACTACCCGCGCAATTGAAGAATTAAATATAGTAACAGAGCTAATACCAAATGAAGCTCCTGCTTACAACACATTAGGTATTGTGTACCAGAACAAAGCAGCTTCTTTATTTGAAGAGCGAAATGCGACAACAGACAACAACCTAGCTGCAGATTTAGACAAACAAGCCAAGGCTGAACTAACTAAAGCTATGAAGAGCTACGAGAAAGCAACTTCACTTGCTCCAGACAATACTGACTATTGGACTTCATTATTTAGAGTGTACACCTCTTTAGGAATGAATGAAAAAGCAGAAGCAGCTATGAAAAAAGCTGGAATGTAATCTATATTATCAATATGATTTTATCCAACCATCCGTTTAATACCCGACTTGCAAGCCTTGTGTTTGCAATCGGGTTTTTTTGTTCTTGTGCTACTACCAATGTAAATGTAGACGCTTTTATAGCTGATAAAGACTATGATAATGCGCTAACTGCAATAGAAGTTGAACTCGAAAAAAATCCTAACCAACCCGACTTATACTTCCTAAAAGCTACCATTAATGGTAAGCTAGCCGATCAGGTTTCTGTTTATGAAAGAAAACCTTTCTACGAAAATATGATTGAGGCCTTAGATGAAACAAATATCATGGCAATTGAAGATTCTTCTTTTCAAGATAAGGCGGACAACTTAGCTTTGGGATATTGGACAAAAGAATATAATAATGGTCTTAAAAGCTACGAAGCTGGCAGTAAAAATAATGTTTATGACGAGTCTATTGCACATTTCCAAAACTCTATCTCAATTAAACCTACTGAAATAAAAGGTTATAAATCACTTTCCATAGCTCAATACAACTCTGGAGACATAGATATTGCTATTGAAACTTTAAATGAAGCTCGCTTTGTTGTTGAAAACGAGGCTGAACTATTTGAAGATTTGGGCTTTCTCTATTTAGAAGTGGGTAATGCTGAACAATCGGCCTATTATTACAACCTAGCCAATACAGATATTGTTAAAAACAAAAATGTAGCATTTGGATTAGTTAACGCTTACATAGCTGCAGAGAATAATGCAGATGCCTTAGATTTATTAAATCAGTTAGTAAACTACTATCCCAAAGATGCCAAGCTTCACAATGTTTATGGAACACAACTCTATAATGAAGCTTCTAACCTATTTGACGAACTTACTGCGGCTTATGTAACCTACGACTCTAGCTCTGTTGAGAGTATTAAAGTGGAGATTGAAGGCGTTTCTGAATTAGCTGAAAAAGAATTCATAAAAGCATACTCAACAGACACCTCCGACGTTGAATTTATTGAGAGTCTCGCTGTATTCTATAATAATATGGCTGGAAACTATTTCTCATTAATGAAGACCTCTTTTGATGAGGACAACTCAGCTATTAAAGGCAAAGCACTTACCTTAGTTGATTTTGCAATCACGTATTACACAAGTTTAGCTTCTCTTGCTCCTCAAAACGATCTAATTGATAACAAAATTCGAACTTTAAAGACTTTAAAAAGTAGTTGGGCTACGACCGAATGAAATTCAATACCAAAACTATTCACGCTGGGCAACACAACGAAGAAACTTCAGGCGCTGTAATGCCACCCATTTTTCAAACCTCCACATTTGCACAAGAGGCTCCTAATGTACACCAAGGCTATGATTATGCTCGTGTTGGGAATCCTACAAGAACAGCCTTAGAGAAATTAATAGCTGGCCTTGAAGGTGCTGATGAATGTGCTTGTTTCGCAAGTGGAGTAGCGGCGATGGATGCTTTGATGAAGATGTTTCGCCCAGGTGACCATGTTATAGCTACAAATGATTTGTATGGTGGTTCTTATCGATTATTTACTACTGTTTTTGAACCTTACGGCATAGACTTCTCTTTTATAGACATGACTGACATCAGCCTTGTTGAGAAAGAAATCCGACCGAATACAAAGCTATTATGGATTGAAACTCCAACTAATCCGCTATTACGAGTTGTAGATATCAAGGCATTAACTACGGTTGCGAAAGCTAACAATGTACTTACTGTAGTTGATAACACTTTTGCATCTCCATATTTACAACGCCCACTAGAGTTTGGTGCAGACGCTGTATTACATTCAGCAACAAAATACCTTGCTGGTCACTCCGATGTTATTCATGGTGCTGTAGCCTCTTCTAATCAGGAAATCATGGAGAATTTGCGCTATCAAGTTAAAACTTGTGGTGCCGTACCAGGCCCAATGGATTGCTATCTCACTTTGAGAGGTATAAAAACCTTACATGTTAGAGTACAACGCGCCGTTGACAACGCTAAGAAAATTGCAACTTTCTTAGAGAATCATGACCAAGTAGCTTCAGTGTTTTACCCTGGATTAAAATCTCATCCTCAGCACAAACTAGCAGCTAGTCAGATGGATGATTTTGGAGGAATGGTTTCTTTTTCTCTGAAAGATGACTCTATTGAAGCAGCTATTAAATTTATGAGTAATACAAAAGTATTCACCCTTGCTGAAAGTTTGGGTGGTGTTGAATCTCTTATAAGTCACCCAGCCTCAATGACTCACGGCTCTATACCAAAAGAAATGCGTGAAAAAGCTGGGCTAAAAGATTCTTTAATTCGACTTTCTGTAGGTATTGAAGATGCTGATGATTTAATTGATGATTTAGGCCTAGCATTTTAACAAAATATGGCTGTAGTTTTTAGTATCTTCTAAAGTATAGAAAAGCGCTTTTTTAATCTAAATTTAGTAAAATAACTCTTCATGAGAGATGTAGTAATTGTTGAAGCAAAACGTACTCCAATAGGTTCTTTTGGTGGCAATCTTGCTTCGTTCACCGCACCAGAACTAGGAAGCATGGCCATTCTTGAAGTGGTAAAATCTGGTGGTATTAAGCCAGATGACGTTCAAGAAGTCGTTATGGGAAATGTGCTATCTGCAGGTATTGGCCAAGCGCCAGCTCGCCAAGCTGCATTAAAAGCCGGTCTTTCCATAAAAACCCCCGCTACTACTGTTAATAAAGTATGTGCATCGGGTATGAAAGCAATTATGATTGCTGCCGACCAAATCCGCTTAGGAGAAGCTGAAATAATCGTTGCCGGTGGAATGGAGAGCATGAGTAATGTGCCTTATTATTTACCCAAGCAACGCTTCGGCTCAAAATATGGGCATGTGCAATCGGAAGATGGCATATTGAAAGACGGCCTTTGGGATGTTTACAATGACTATGCAATGGGAAATGCTGCAGAACTTTGCGCAAAAGAATGCAACATTTCAAGAGAACAACAAGACAATTTTGCCATAACCTCCTACAAAAGGGGGATGAATGCGCAAAAAGAAGGCTACTTTGAGAATGAGCTCATAAAAGTCAAGATCACCGATCGACGAGGTAATGTAACCATTGTTAATGAAGATGAAGAAATTGGTCGAGTTAATTTTGACAAAATACCAAGCTTACGCCCTGTTTTTGACAAAGCAGGAACTGTAACTGCTGCAAATGCTTCTAGTATTAACGATGGTGCTGCAGCTCTTTTAATCATGAGTGCTGAAAAAGCTACTGAACTCGGACTTAAACCTCTCGCAAAAATTCTAAGCTCTTCTAGCTCTGCTAAAGAACCAGAATGGTTTACAACTGCCCCATCTGATGCTATTCCTATCGCATTAAATAAAGCCGGTATAGCCATTAATGACGTTGATCTATTCGAAATTAATGAAGCATTTTCTGTTGTTTCAATTGCTAATAATCAGATTTTGAAACTGAATCCTGATAAAGTGAATATTCATGGTGGAGCTGTAAGTATTGGGCATCCCCTTGGCTGCTCAGGTGCGCGTATAGTTGTAACACTACTGCATGCACTTAAACGTACTGGTGGAAAATATGGCTGTGCTGGCATTTGTAATGGCGGCGGTGGCGCCTCTGCACTTGTGGTTGAAATGCTATAATTAAAAAGAGTTGAAAAAAGGCGCTTTTACATTTGACATTATTCATTCTCTAGCATATAATAGCATTAGACTTTGAACAAACCATATTGAATCAGTAAAAACGCTACCCAACCAGTAATTCAACATAAATAACAGATTCCCAATCTGTAGGGATAATTAATTCCTGTTTAAGTCTTAACTACTCAAAAGAAGAATATATACTACAACGCTACTATCTAAGCACGAATGTGCATTAAACATTTACTCTAGACCGTTATAAATTAATGCGATTTAGTCCTCTACTTTTTTGTGGGTGGCTCTTACTAGTATGCTCAAATAGTGTGTTGGCACAAAGTATACAGGTGGTAGCTGAAACATCTTCTTTCATAGATTATGAACTTAAGAACGAAGGACTGCGTGCATTACCCCCTAGTTCGATGCTAGTTCCATTTGTTAATGGTTCACCCCAATACAAAATTCTTGAGCAATCGATAAGCACCACTTCTAATAGCCAAAACCTAAGCAAGGCTAAATCATTACTTTTATCTTCTGACTCTTCTGCAGTTATAGAATTTTTTGAACCAGGATTATTTAAAGGGAAAGAATTCTCTCCTATTAGGATCAATATAGCTCGCTATAATCAAAACGAACTTTTAGTTACTCGATATCTCAAATTTAGAGTCTATAAAGCTCTAAAATCGGCTTTGCCCTCATCAAAAGACAAAAAAGCAATTTCATTACCCCTTGCAGATGGAACCTGGTACAAAATTCCTATTTCAAAAAACGGAATTTACTCGATAGATCGTACTTATCTTTCTGATTTAGGAATCGACCCAAATGACATAAATCCTAAAAATATTCAACTTTGGGGAACGGGTGGAAAACTATTACTCGAATCTAATAACGACCCAAAACCTGAGTTTGTTCAAATACCCGTTATTGTGGAAGGAGAATCTGATACAAGTTTCGACCAGAACGATAGAGTTATCTTTTACGCCAATAGCCCCAACTTGGCGTATCAAAATGGAAACAACTTTCTTCATCAAGTTCATCCGTATAGCACTGAGAACTACGTTTTTTTAACGATTGCTTCTTCAGCTGGTTTAAGACTTAACTCTATTAACAATTCATTAAGCTCGACATCTACTACCACTACTTTCGAAGATTTTATATGGAAAGACGAGGATCTAACAAAATCGGAATCCAAGATCCGTTCAGGTAGAGAGTGGCTAGGACAAACAATTAACGCATCACAAAGCGGTAATTTTGTATCTATTTTCAAAGACACACTTTCTGGGATTCTGCCAAATTCAGAAGTAAAAATAGCTGGTAAATTTTATGGACGTTCATTAAGTCGCTTATTTACTGAACTAAAGTTAAATACTTCATCCTTATCTAATGTTTCGATTTCGGGTATTTCTGATTTTGATGATAGCGAGGGGAGTTCCGCAAATAGTGTAACCTTCTCTAAATCAACTACACCAACTATTGAGGGCGGAATACTTGACCTACAGGTTAGCACGCAATTCAATAGCTCTAACGATCAGTTATTTATTGACTGGTTAAAAGTTATTGTTCAGAGAGAGCTCGTACTTAACGATGATAACCTCTTATTCTTTACACCTTATAATTCTGACAATATTGAAGTAACTACTTATTCATTAAAAGGTTTTTCTAACCAGCCATATGTAATGGATATTTCGAATCCAGTTTCGCCAAAGCTATTATCAACTTCTGCATCTGGTAACAATTTCGAACTCATTTATTATAAAGGAAGTAACCTTCAGGTTATCGCTCAAAGTAATTTATTTACTCCTAAAGAAGGAGAACGCATTCCAAATCAGGGGATTAAAGACCTAACGGCTTATCCAGACTATATTGTTATTACATCTGAGGATTTATTAACTGCAGCCCTTGAGTTGGCAGAATATCGTTCTTCGCAAGGGTTAGTTCCATTGGTTGTTACACAAGACCAAATATTTAATGAGTTTTCTGGTGGGTTAAAAGACCCTTCCGCTTTAAGAGATTATGTGAAATTTATTTATGATGAAGCGCTTTCAAATGGAGAGTTACTTCCTAAATATTTACTTCTTTTCGGAGACACCTCTTTTGATCCCAAAGGTGTTATTAAGAATGGGCTAACTAACCATGTAATTACCTATGAGAGTAAAGAGTCAGTTCACCGAACAGGTACTTTTGGCACAGATGATTACTTTGCATACTTAGATGATAGCGAAGGAGATTTTGGTAATGGAAATACAACCAATTCCTTTCTTATGGATATTGGTGTAGGCAGAATACCCGTACAAACTTCTTCAGACGCTAAAGCTTTCATTACCAAGCTTAAATCGTACGAGAATCCAAAGAACAAAGGGCCATGGCAAAACCTAGTTACTTTTGCGGCAGATGATGACTTTCCTATTCCCCTCGCAAACAAAGACCTGCATACGTATAACGCTGATGTTTCAGCTGAAATGATGAATGTGAACGAGCCGGGCATTCGTATAAAAAAGATTTATGAATTTTCATACCCTATTGAAATAAACGGAGCTGGTCGTCAAATTCCTGAGGCTACAAAAGACTTAATGTCTACTATAAATAACGGAACCTTAGTTCTCAGTTATTTAGGCCATGGAAACGAACAAACCTTAACAGATGAAGAATTCTTCACTTCTGATTACATCACTGACTTCACAAATAAAGATAAATTATGTGTACTTATAACTGCTACCTGCCAGTTTGGAAGATATGATGATACAGGCGCTCAATCTGGAGCAGAAAAATTCGTTCTAGCAACTAATGGCGGTGCCATCGCTTCATTTACAACCACTCGCGTTGTATATACAGGTAGTTTAATTGGCACAAACACTAACTTTGCATTAAGTATAGCGCTTTCTCAAAAAATGTCGGAGCGTAACTCTGATGGCACACCTAAGCGTTTGGGAGATATAGCTATGCAGACCAAGAATACTATTCTTGCTGGTTATAATTCGCGAATCGGAGCGTCGTTAAATAATAAGAAGTTTGTACTTTTAGGCGACCCTGCTACTGTCTTTCAATTGCCTTCAAAAAAATTACAACTTTCAAGCATTTCAAATGTTGATGTGCTCAATCAAGATACTCTTATTACCGTTAGAGCGTTAGATACCATTGAGCTATCAGGAGCGATTTTGGATGCCAATGGCGCAACAGATACGCAATACAACGGGCAATCGTCCATAACTATTTACGATGCTCGAAGAATTATTAGTTTACCTGAACGTTCTTGGATAAGTAATCCTCAAACAGATTGTAATTTAGATGATTGCGAATATTCTATTGAAAGTGACATTCTCTTTAAAGGTAAAGCAAATGTGGTTAATGGGGAGTTCACATTACCCGTTATTATTCCAAAAGACATTAGCTCTTCGACAAATACCGGCAGAGTTCTTCTTTATGCTGAAGCTGACGGTGAAACCGCAAGTGGTGCATACACAAACATTCGTTTTAATGGCTTAAATCCAGATGCTGTTAACGATGGTACAGGGCCAGCATTAAATATTTTTCTAAACGATGAGAGTTTCATAAATGGAACTCTAGTAAACAGTTCTCCATCGCTATATGTAGAACTAGAAGATGAATCAGGAATAAATACATCAGGAACAGGAGTTGGACATGAAATAATTGCTACTATCGATACAAAACCTCAACAAACAATAATCCTCAACGACTTTTATGAGGGCAACTTAAATAACTTTACAGGGGGGCGTATCGAGTATCCTTTGGATGAACTTCCAGAAGGTAGCTATACCCTTAAAGTTCGAGCATGGGACGTGCACAACAATCCTACTGAAAAAGAAATTTTCTTTGAAGTAGCAGCACAAGAAGAATTGGTTATTCGGAATATTTACAACTATCCGAATCCAATGAATAACAAAACTTCTTTCACGTTCGAACATAATCAGCCTGGTAATCCACTTGACGTATCCGTTAGGATATACACGTTAAGCGGCAAACCAGTGCAGCAATTAAAAGAATCAATTATTACATCTAGTAATTATGCCAATATTTCATGGAATGGCCGTGACCGGGATAATGATCGCTTGGGCAACGGTACTTATATTTATGTGCTTCGGGTTACAACAGATACCCCGAAAGGAAAACAATCAACAGAAAAAATCGAAAAGCTCGTAATCATAAGATAGAGCACATTAATTTTCTATTAATGCGTTATATTCATCATTAAAAAAACTATCAGTAGTATGAAAAGGATATTATTTTTTATCACATTAGGGGTTTTTGTTTTAAACCCCCTACTCTCAAAAGCTCAAGTTGGAATTACAGGTGTTCCATTTCTTCAGATTGAACCAGATTCTCGTGGTGCAGGTATGGGTAACACAGGAGTAGCAATAGCCGATAACGCTTCTGCTATGTTTTGGAACCCCGCTGGATTGGGTTTTCAACGTGGTAACCAAGCTAGTATCACCCACTCAAACTGGTTAGCTAACTTTAATGTAAATGACCTCTTTTACGATTACGTAGTTATTAAACAATATGTAGAAGGCTTAGGTACTTTTGGTGGGCACCTCACTTACTTAAACCTTGGTGAACAAGCTCAAACAGCAGAAGACAGCCCTGATGTTATATCAAGATTTAATAGTTATGAACTCGCCTTAGGACTTTCATATGGTACTGAGATTAATAAAAATCTTGCGCTAGGTAGTAGTTTACGAGTTATTTACTCCAGTTTAGCGAACGGTACAAATGTGTCTGGGCAAAAAGTAAACCCCGGTACAAGCGTTGGAGTTGATTTAGCTATGCTTTATCGCTCAGATAGTTTTAACGTTGGTACAGACTCTAAAGCCGAGTTTAGCTTTGGGCTTAATCTTTCAAACTTAGGACCTGGAATACAATACTCTGATAATGCTCAGAAAGATCCTATTCCTACCATCCTCCGCTTTGGTCCAGCACTTAAGCTTTCTTTAGATGAAGACAATATCAACGAAGTTACTCTTGCGATTGACATCTCTAAGGTAATGGCTAGAAAAGAAGGGGAAGAAGTAGCTAGTGGAGATTCTACTATTATCGAATATAAATCGGTTGGAGCTTTAAAAGCTCTAGTTGATTCTTGGGGAAATTATGAGCGATTGGACGGAAGAGGCCAAACTATTGATGTAGGTGTATTACAACAATTTATGATTGGTGCTGGTTTAGAGTATTGGTATAACCAGCGTTTTGCTCTTCGTGGTGGTTATTATTATGAAGACCCAAACAACGGTGATAGAAAGTATATTACTTTTGGTGCAGGGCTTAGATACAACCAATTTGGAGTTGACTTCAGTTATATAAAAACGTTGGAATCAGACCACCCGTTAGCAAATACTCTTCGATTTAGCATTCTTTTGAACTACTAGTGTAAATGCTTTCAATAAAATCTTTCTTAAGGAGCATGTGGAATTTACCCATGCTCTTTTTAATTTTCCAGCCAGCGGCTTTTACGCAACAAATTGCTATAAAAAAAAGCCATTCTATAACCCCTAGTCTTCAACAAAATGCAGTTCCAACAACAGGAACACTAAATGTTGTGGCTATTATGGTTGAGTTTGAGCCAGACTCAAATAGGCTAACCTCTGGTACAGGAATTTTTGGCCCAGGTGGGTTACCATATCTTGAAAATGCAGTTAACCAACGTGTTGAGCCGCTTCCTCATAACAAAAACTATTTCGAATCTCACTTAGAGTTCGCAAAGAATTATTTTGAAAAATCCTCTGATGGGCAGCTAAATATCAGCTATCAAGTTCTCCCACAAGTTTATCGCCTAGATAAAAAAATGGAAGAGTACTCTCCTACTGGAGAAACTTTTACCAACGAGAAAATAGCTTACTTAATCCGAGATTCGTGGGCAAAAGTAAATGAAAATGGTGGTTTTGACGCCACAGGTTTAAACCCAGATGAAACTGCCTTTGTAATATTCCATGCTGGAATTGGTAGAGATATCGAACTCACAGGTACTACACTAGATATAACACCTTTAGACATTCCATCTATTTATTTAGGTAAAAAGGGCATTGGCGACTTATTAGACAATCCTAGTTTTGATGGATTTGAGATTAATAATGGCTCTTTCCGAATAACAAACTCTTTGATTATCCCCCGCACAGAATCGCGCAGAGGACTCGACATTCAAGAAAACGAATTTGTATTCCCCCTTTCTATTAATGGCTTATTATGCGCTTCTATCGGAAGCCATTTAGGATTACCTGATCTTTTCAATACTGAAACGGGAGAGTCCGGAATTGGTCGTTTTGGACTTATGGACGGTGCTAGCTTTTTTTCTTATAACGGATTATTCCCCCCTGAACCTTCGGCTTGGGAAAAATCATTTTTAGGATGGTCTACGCCGTTTTCTGTTACGGCATCAGACTCAATTTCACTACCTGCGGCTGCATTAAACGCTCCGAATAGTATTGCCAAATATGAGATTTCATCCACCGAATATTTCTTAATTGAAAACCGACACCGTGACCTCAACAACAGTGGTGTAACCTTAACAATTCAGAAATCAGATGGATCTACTGTTCGGCAAATTTTCCTTAATACCAATGATCAATTTGTGTATCAAGAAGCAGATTTTGATACGCTCTTAGAAGCAGGCGTTCTTATAGATGTAGATAATTTTGACTGGAGTTTGCCCGGCGGATTCGATATTGGAACCGACGAAAAAGCAAATACCGCTGATGACCGCTACTTAAACGGCGGTATTCTTATATGGCATATTGATGAAGCTGTTATTCAAAATCAACTAGCCGAAGGAACCATTAATAATAATATAAGCCGAAGAGGTATTGTTCTTAAAGAAGCTGATGGTGCCCAAGATATTGGAAAGCCTATTTCTAATAGAAGTGATAACTCCCCAACTTTAGGTACCCCGTTTGATTTTTGGTGGAGTGGAAATAATTACAGAGTAATTACACAATCTAATACGATAATTCTCTACAAAAACGAATTTTCTCCTACTTCAACACCAAATAATAATAGTAATTCTGGTGCGATCTCATATTTCCGGTTCTATGATTTCTCTGCCAATTTACCAACGGCATATTTTAAGATTGAGGCATTAACTCCTGAAAATGCTCCAACCGCTTCTCATTCAATATTTATAGATGAGAACGAGTTTTATAGCTTATCTGATAGCTACTCTAACTCCTTTCCGTTAGGGCTTTCAAAAGTAGTATCTTCTGACTTAGAAACCTTTATTATTCCTTATTCAAATGGTGCCTATTTCTTCTATCCAGACTCTAATAAGGTTACAAAAGTAGCATCTGGATATATTCAGCAGCCTTTGACAGGAGAATCTATCTACATTCCTAAAAGAGAGATTCAAAGCAACCAGCTAATAATTACTCCTTATCTACAAGAGAATGATTTATGGGTTCAAAAGGCAGAGTTTATTACTCCAATTAATAATGGATTAATCAGTTCCCAACGAGGAGATACCATTGCCGTTGATGGAACTACTTTTGGTTATGTTGAACAAGCTGCAGAATTACTCCCAAATTTCAGGCTTAACCCTGTTCAGGAATCAAAATGGTTACCTTCAGGACATGCATCAAACTCAACCAACTCAATAGCATTCAATCTGTCTGAAACTTCTATTTCAGACTTTACTAAAACACCTAGTTCTTACCGTTCTTATGTGGGCAATATGGAGTTTAAGAGCGGAATGGATGGATTTTTTATTCTTGAAAACACCCAAATAACTCTCGTAAACCCAAACTTCGAAGCTCCATTTAATACTATTTACAAAGGTGGTGAAATTGACTGGCCAGCTATTGTAGATTTTGATAATGACGGTGAACTTGATTTCATTTTTGTAGACTACTCGCAGAATAACATCAATGCGATAAATACCAACGGTGCTAGTTTAAGTGGTTTTCCAATAGTATTGAACTCTTCCGATATAGTAATAGGAACGCCATTAGTAGCCGATTTAGATGCTGATGGACAGTTAGATTTAGTTTTAACCGTGCAGAACCAATTTGATGTCAACCTCAGATTATATAATCATACAAGTTCAGAGTTTGAGTTTTCTCCACTTTATGTTGGAGGTGTTTCTTCCGCAGGCTCTAAAGCTTTGAATCCTGTAATAGATGGAACGCAGATAATTGCAATTAGCCAAACAGGGGAACTTAGAACCTGGGACTTCAACACCATAACAAATATTGTTTGGAAGAGTAAATACGGTAACAATCCTTATAACAAGGTCGTTGGTTCATTATCAAATACCACTCCTACTCCTGTAAATTTCACCATTCTTAATTATCAAGAAACCTATAATTGGCCCAATCCAGCTAATGCTAAAACTCAATTGCGCTTTCAGCTAGAATCTCCCGGTGGCTCTGTAGAAATTAGTATTATGAGTTTAAGTGGAAAACTGGTCTATAAAAAAACATTCCAATCAACTGGTGGAACACCTGAGGAAATAACACTTAACACCAATAATTGGGCTAGTGGCGGCTATTATGCGCTCGTGAAAGCAACAGTGAACGGTAAATCTGAATCGAAACTTGTTAAAATTGCGGTGGTGCATTAATGAGAACTATCTTTTTATACATCGCACTTTTAGTAATAATCTTAAGTCCTTCTTTTTCTAACGCTCAAACTAACCCACAGTATTACGATTATTCCCAAAATCATCTTCCTTGGTTTACTATAGAAAGTGATCACTTTATGATTCAATTTCAGGAGGGAAACAGTCGTTCTGCTAAAGTTATAGTGCGAATAGCTGAGGAGATTTACGGACCTATCACAGAACTGTATCAGCATGAGCCCGATGAGAAAGTTAGCATTGTGCTCAAAGATCGTGAAGATTACTCAAACGGTGCTGCTTATTTCTTTGATAACAAAATTGATATTTGGTTACCCGCACTTGATACTCCTCTTCGAGGAACTCATAATTGGTTCAGAAACGTAATTTCGCACGAGTTTACACACATTATTCAAATTCAAAAAGGAATGAAACATACGCGTAGATTTCCAGTTTCCTACATCCAATGGCTTTCATATGAAAATGTTCGACGCCCAGATGTACTTTACGGTTTTCCAAATGGTATTGCTACGCTTCCATTTGCTTCGGTTAATATTCCTGCTTGGATGGCTGAAGGAACAGCTCAATATCAACGTGAAGGTTTGTTATACGAAAGCTGGGACGCTCACCGAGATATGATCTTGAGAACTCGTATTCTGAGCGATACTTATTTTACATTAGACGAAATGGGAACTTTCTCATCTAAAACAAGCCTTGAGCGTGAAACCGTATACAACCAAGGGTACGCCTTTGTTATTTATTTAGCCAACCGCTTTGGGGAAGAGATTCTGAGAGAAATAACACAAGCACTATCGACCAAAGGCACCTATAATGTTGCCGAAGGTATTGAAATTGCTACTGGTATTTCTGGATATACCGTGTTTGATGATTGGATTGCAGAGCGTAAAGAATTTTACACCAACGCTACCAGCAACCTTCAAGAAACTTCAAGTAGTTATATTGAAAAAGATGGATTTTTTAATTTTTATCCCAAAATTTCACCCGATGGTAAACATGTTGCTTACCTTTCTAACAAAGGCAGAGACTTTAGTCTTGCTTCACTTTACCTAAAGAATCCGAATGGAGATGATGAAGAATTGGCGGTTATATCAGACCGTCTTTTTTCTAATGAAGCAAATCATGCTGATGCTATTAAACCAACCATTACTTTCATCAGCACTTCGTTTTCATTCTCTTCAGATAGCAAAAATATTGCATATTCTGTTAACAAACGAAATAAACTCGGCGAAGATTACCGCGATATTTTCATCTATAATCTTGATACCAAAAAACATCGTCGTCTTACAAATTCAGCTAGAATTGAATCTCCTATTTGGAGCCCAACCGACAATACCATTGTTGCCATTCAATACAATAAAGGGACACAGAATTTAATCCAACTCAATCCTGAAACTGGAGCAATCACTCCATTAACCACCTTCTCAAATAGCCAAACAGTTTACACGCCAACATGGAGCCCAGATGGCAAATCGGTGTACTTTGCTTTTGCAGAGTTAGATCATAGAAATATCTTCCGATATGGTATTGAGAGCGGAGATATTACACCCTTAGATACTTTTGAACAAGCTGATTCGCGCGACCCATTCATCTCGCCAGATGGTAAGAACTTATACTTTGCTAGTAACCCTGATGGGATTTTTAATATCTATGTAAAATCTTTAAAAAGTGATGATATCCAAAAGCTTACCAGCGTAGTAGGTGGAGCATTCATGCCTTTTGTATCAGGTAGTAATGATATCTATTTTTCCGAATATGAAGCTGATGGATATAAGCTAAAAACTGCGACTCTTACAAAATCGCCAGCTACAAACCCAGGTTCATATACTCCAGCTTTTAAAATTGACCAAATAAATAACTACAAAGAAGATCCTCTTTACAGCAAGTTAAATGACTTTGATGATACAGACATTCAAGAATTTACTAAAAATGAACATGCTGTTTTAGACACAGGAAATTATGCTTTTACGCTTTCTACATTTGATGGTGAAGAGCAATTATCTTACAGAAAGTATACCGATGTGTATACAAATTTTAGTTTTTTTCCAGTTTTAAGATTCGATAATTATAGCAAGCTAAACGGGAATAATGGTTCTTTAATTAAGAAGGGAAAGATTGGAAAGTTAGGCGAAAACCTTATTCGTGATATTAAACCGGGTCTCTATTTCTCTTCACGTGATGTGCTCGATAAACTCTCGCTATTTGGTGGAGTGATGCTTGGTGTTGGTTCACAACCTGTTGATGGTTTAACAGATTACATAAAACCTGATCACATTCTAGATTTAGATCGAGACATTTTTCTTATTGCAGAACATCGAGGACTTCCTTTCATCAAAAAAGGATGGTCGCCTACAATCTCCATCGAGCTATATAATATGCGTCGGAATGTTCAAGACGGACTAGCCATTGAAGAGTTTAAATGCACCTCTTGTGCAACTCCAGATACCATTAATGTTGATATTGCCTACGATATTTGGGAAGTAGATATATTTCTGAGAACTAAGTTAAACAGAATGAGTTTGCTCGAATTTGGTTATGCCTACACTCCGTACAAAGTAAATACAGATAATTTTTATTCTAATGAACTGAAAGGTTTTGTCACGGGTTCTTCTGATCAATATTTCAAAGGTTCCACTTTTTCAGCAGCGTACACTGTTAACTACTACGAGTACACTAAAGATTCAGATATTGCTCCAATCGGGTTGAAAGGCTATATCAGATATCAGTATCAGCCAAGTAAGCTTTTAGAAGAATACGACATTAAAGACGGTTCATTGGTTCCGGTGTTTAAATCCACAAAAAATCATTCATCAGAGCTTCACCTTCGATATGGATTCAAACTTCCTAATAATCAAGCCTTGCAAGCTAGGGTTAGAGGTTTTGCTTATTTTAATAAGCCCAATGATTCTTTTTATTCTGATTATATCGGTGGCTTTATGGGCATGCGTAGTTATCCATATTTTGCACTTGCTGGTGAGCAAACCGCCTTTACTAGTTTGTCCTATTTTGCACCTATTTTTAGGAATCTAGCTAAGCAAACTGGTCCTTTTACAGTTGATAAACTTTATGCTAGGATTTTCTTCGAAGCAGGTAACACCTGGAACTCACCTTTCGATTCTGGAAGCAATTATAAAACTGGAATTGGTACCGAAATAAGGTTGGCGACTAACGGATATTATTTATTCCCACTAAAGTTTTTTGTAAGTGCTGCTTATGGCTTCAATCAGTTTGATATTACTCTGCCAGATGACTTTGTAACAGGCTCAAAAAATAATACCGTAACTTATGGAAAAGAATTTCTTTTCCATTTTGGTTTAACCTTTGATTTTGAATTATTATGATAAAGCTTGGTTTTACTTTCCTTTTTCTTATAGGCATTTTACCCTCATTAGCTGCTCAGCCTTTGAATAACTTATCAGGCAATATTTTAAAAGAGAATGAAGTGATTAATGAGGGTAAAATAACCCTTTCGGATTTCAAACCTGAAGATAATCAAAGCTTCGGGACTAGCTTTATTAACGCTGAAAGAACAAGTCCTGGATTTGCTTTTATTTCATCAGCAATTATTCCTGGCTCGGCTCAAGCCGCAAACGGCAAATGGGTTAGAGCTAGTATTTACGCATTAACTGAAGCTGCAACGGTATTCTATTATTTCAATAGAAACAATGCCGCAAAGCGTCAAGAAAGAGCTTACGAGAACTACGCCAATACGAATTGGAGTGTAGTTGCATATGCACAATGGTTAGTAAACTATTCTCAAGAAAACAACTTAACTAATGGCTATGAAGATTTAGCAGCTGATATTGCTGGAGAATCACCCGATTATTCAAATACTACTAATGATTGGCTTAAAGTAAATATCGGAATATTGCATAGCGTAGAAAAAGAAACACCTTATATTTTTGAAAGCAGAAGAGCTAGCTTTTTCTCACATAATTTACCCAGTTATGGCTCACAGCAGTATTATGAGCTGATTAGCAAATACTATCAGTTCCAATCTGGGTGGTCTGATATATATCAGAATCCATCCCTTAACCCCAACATTCCTTATTATAAATGGGATGGGTCTGACTCTTCCCCTCAGTTCTACTTAGGCAGAGATAGAGCTGCAGAATTTAATGACAACTATCGCCTAGCTGGGAACATTTTAAACCTAATCATGATAAATCATATTATCTCAGCTTTTGATGGTTTATTGACTGTAAAACTAAAAAATAGCCGCCTTCAAGCTCATGCAAACTTAATGCGCACAGATTCATTTTCATTAGTTTTACACTTTTAAGATCCTATTACTTCTCGTACTTTATAATATGTTTAAACACATTCTGACAAGTAAAATTTTTTATCTCTCTATTCTCGGTATCATAATACTTGGAGCGGGTTCACTATTTCTGCTCGACAAAGTAATTATGCCTTATTATACCAATTATAACGAAGGTATTACTGTGCCAGATGTAACAAGAGTCACATTAGAAGAAGCAGAAGAACTGCTAGCAAATATCGGTCTTAGGCATGAAGTTTCAGAACGAAGAGCGAACGCAGCTTTCCCAGCCAATTACGTTATAGATCAGCAACCAACTGCGGCAAATATTGTAAAGCCAAATCGTAAGATTTACCTCACCGTAAATACCGAAGTAAAGCCCAAAGTAGAAGTTCCAAACGTTACCAATCTTTCATTGAGAAATGCTCAAATTCAATTGCAGAATTATGGGCTCGAAGTTGGAACTACATCTTATGAATCTTCTAGATTTAAAAATGCCGTTCTTCGTCAATCTATTCCTAAAGGGACTATTGTAGACAAAGGTGCAACCATCGATTTGGTTGTGAGTGACGGGCTAGGAGATAAGATTGTAACTATCCCTGAAATAATAGGGCTCCGATTGCCACAAGCACAACTTCGACTTAGAGAAGCAGGGTTGAGAATTGGTGAGATTTTCTTCCAACCTACTAAAGATGTAGACCCGAACACCGTACTCGATTTTTCCCCAAAAGTTCTTGAAATCATCGAAGGTCAATCGCTCAATCTTATAATCTCTGAACGATTTGATGCTACTGAAGAAATAGAAGGAGGCGCTGTATTTAGCGATTCCACTCAAATTCGTAGAGATTCTCTTAATATTCCATCCCCTAAGCCCAACAAATAAGCTATGGACTTTCAACTTCCAATACTTGCCCCCTCTATCTTAGCCGCAGATTTTTCTAAACTAGGCAAAGACATCGAAGATTGTATAACAGGTGGAGTAAGTTGGATTCACTGTGATATTATGGATGGCCATTTTGTACCTAATATCAGTTATGGCCCAGCCATTGTAAAAGCAGCAAGTAAATCTGCTCCAGATGCTTTTATGGATGTTCATTTGATGATTGAAAACCCCGATAATTTTGTAGATGATTATGTTCAAGCTGGAGCAGATCTTATTTCTGTACATTATGAAGCTTGCCCACATCTGCACCGCTCTATTCAGAACATAAAGAAATATGGTATTATGGCAGGTGTAGTTGTAAATCCTGCAACTTCACTTCATAACATCGAACCTATTTTAGAATATGTAGATTTGGTACTCATTATGAGTGTTAATCCTGGTTTTGGTGGGCAAAGTTTTATAGAAAGCAGCTACGAAAAATTACGTGAACTAGTTGATCTAAGAGAAACTGGTGGACATGCATTCCTCATAGAGGTAGATGGCGGTGTTGGTTTAAAAAATATTCAAGAAGTTGCAGAAGCTGGCGCTGATGTTTTAGTTGCGGGGAGTAGCGTTTTTAGTGCTGAGAATATCCCTGCTCGTGTGCAAGAACTTCAAGAACTATTAGAAGCCTAGCCTCTTCACGTAAAATATTTATTAGACTGTATTTCAATCTTACTTAATGTTCGACTTTCAATATTTTTTGAGGAACATAAGTATCTAAAACACCCTTCAAATTGTTCTACATCATTTTTCTGTACAAATGATTAAATTCATAGCTTAAATATATGGAGATACAATTATCGAAGACCAACGCACACTTTTAGAACAGTCATTTACTATTGAGAAAACCGATCCGGTTTCCTTATTTGGTCTACATGATGGTAATATTCGAATACTAGATCTCGCCTTTCCAGAAACTAAAATTAATTCTCGGGGCGATCGAGTAAAACTTACTGGCCCAAGCGAAGAAGTAGCTTTGATGGGCGATATTATTGCGGGTATGATTGAAGTTGCCGAGCGCAAAGGCTCCGTTTCTGAAAACGAAGTGAAAACGCTTATTGCACTTAAATCTGGTGAACGTAAAGCTAGAAAGCCCCACACTCCTCCTTCCGGAAATAGTGATATTATATTATACTCGCACGAAGGTGAGCCTATTTTCGCAAAAACACCCGGCCAAAAGCGAATCGTCACATCATCTGAAAATCATGATATCGTTTTTTCTATTGGACCTGCAGGTACAGGTAAAACGTATACTTCCGTTGCTCTTGCTGTAAAAGCCTTAAAAGAACGCCGAGTTAAAAAGATAATACTTGCTCGCCCTGCAGTAGAAGCCGGTGAGAATCTTGGGTTCCTTCCCGGAGATTTAAAAGAGAAAATAGACCCTTATTTACGACCACTTTATGATGCTCTTGAAGACATGATTGAGCCTGATAAACTAGAGTTTTACCTAAATAAGAATGTAATAGAAATTGCACCTCTGGCTTACATGCGAGGAAGAACTCTCAACAATGCATTTGTAATACTTGATGAAGCCCAAAATGCAACGAATACACAAATGAAGATGTTTCTTACGCGTATTGGGTTCAACAGTAGAGCCATTATTACAGGCGATGTGACTCAAACCGATCTGCCAAGAAAACAGGAGTCGGGTTTAATTTCTATTCAACGAATTCTGAAAGATGTACAAGGAATTGACTTTGTATACCTCAGCGAAGAAGATGTAGTGCGCCATAAACTAGTTCGAGATATCATTAATGCTTACGAAAAATACGAAGAAAGTAGAGACCAAAAATAGAGCATTATAATTTTCCACTTTCTTTTCAGTGCGAATTACATCATCAGGATAAAAAACCATGAAAAAAACTTATTGCGCGGCACTTTACGAAGGAACTTTTTCTGTAGGTCTCGACAAAAAATTCAATCGTATTTCTAGAACTGATAGTCCGGCTAAAGGCGCTCTTAAAATTTCGTTGAATCCTTTTTTGATAGTTACACCCGAAAGAAAATTTCTCTTCGATTGTGGCATTGGTGAGTTTGGAGAAGATACAGGTCCCCAAGTAATTCGAGAACATTTAGAAGCCCACGATTTAACCGAATTTGATATTACTGATGTTGTTTGTAGTCACCTTCATTACGATCACATAGGTGGGCTAGCTAATAAAGAAAACGGGTATTGGGAGCTCACTTTTCCTGATGCTAAAGTTTGGGTTTCTCGAAAAGGCTGGGAAAAAGTAATTGGCAAAGAACTTTTTTATGATGATGAGAAAACCGAATTCGTACATTTCCTAGATGCGAAAGCAGACCTTCACTTTATGGATGAAGAAGCACAGCCATACCCAGAACTTCAGGTAAAAAAAATTGGTGGCCATACAGAATTCCATCAAGTGCTACTCTTTGATAATGGAGAAGAAAAATACATGCAAGCGGGAGATGTGATTGCAACTAAAGCCCAAGTGAATCGAAAATTCGCTGCCAAATACGACTTTGACCCAAAAACTAGCCAAAGCCAAAGAGAAATTCTTGGAAAACTAGCTTTTCATGAAGGATATACTATTTTGGGATATCATGACGATTCAACACCAATTTTTAAGATTACCGGAGTTGACAAAAAAACTGGATACATTATCGAAAACCAAAGTTCTTATGTCCCTGCCTAATTCAATTCATGAAATAAAAGAGTTTCTAGTTAAGAATGGATTCTCCGATACTATTCAAGCCGCTGTGATTCTTGGTTCTGGTCTTGGTGATTTCGGGAATGAAATTTCAAACTCAATTACTATTCCATATTCCGAAATCCCAAACTTCCCTCAATCTACTGTAACAGGACATTCTGGGTCTCTGATTTACGGTACAGTTGAAAATAAAACAGCGTTAGCTTTTTCTGGGCGCTTTCATTTTTATGAAGGACACCCTTTCGAACGTACCATTCTCCCAGTTCAACTAGCAAAAGCATTTAATGTAGAAAAGCTTATCATTTCGAATGCCGCAGGTGGAATTAATCTAGATTTTAGAGTTGGCGATTTAATGATTATCGAAGACATAATCCGACAAAACATGATGCTCTCCAACCCCTCCGAATATACTTGGAGTTTAGACTTACACCCAATTGCCGACAAAGTTGAGAGCATTGCTAAATCCATTGATGTTGACACTAAACGTGGATCTTATTTATATGTGAAAGGTCCTAATTATGAAACGAAAGCTGAAATTCATGCTTTTAGAAAGTTAGGTGGCGACGCTGTTGGTATGAGTACCGCTCCAGAATTAATTGAAGCTGCTAGGTTAGATGTAAAAGCTACTGCAATTTCTCTAATAACAAATGCAGCAGCAGGTGTTACCGATCAAAAATTAGATCATGCGGAAGTAAAAGAAGCAGCCGAAATGAAGAAAGAAGAGTTCGCAAAACTCGTCAAAGGCTTGATAAAAGAGCTCTAATTAACATTCTCCCTATCCACAAAAAAAAGCCCACTTGTCAAAATGGGCTTTTTGTGTCAATACCGCTAAGCTCTTACAACCTAGCAGAATTAAGGATCAGCATTATGAGATTCTTTGTTAGAATTACGCTTCAATAAGTCCTTGCTTAATGATTTCGAACTCTGGTTGTGTGAAACAAAACTGTGCTTCTTTTACTAGACTTTTTATAATTATTCGCTTTTTGTCATCTGGAAATACGATTGAGCATCTAGCGAAATCAGTTCGTCTATATACTTCCACAAAGTCAAAAAACTCAACTTAATTTAAACTCAATAGAATGTAATTAAACAGAAAACCAACATGCCCACAGCCCTTAAACTGGAGTATACGTAGGCACTCTGCTTCTGGAAAATGGCCAAATTTTTTGACTGTATGTTTATATAGATTTAATCTAAATAAACAACATTTTTATGAAGACTATATGAAGAAAAGGAATTTATCGTGCGATAATTTCAAAATTGTGCTCTAATCTATTGCCAAATTCATCTACTAGTGTAAGTGCGTGTTTACCGCTTTTGGGAGCTAGAGACATTTGGTGAAAAGTGGTTGTCTCTCCAATATATTTGTCATCTAAATGCCAGAATATTTTGGTATCTGTTTCTCGGTGGGCTACTTCAAAAACAGTTTTACCTACGGTACCATCTAGCTCAATAGGAACATAAATAGTAGAAGCGTAGAATGGATAAATAAGGCGCATTGGGGCAATTTGCTCTTCGGTACAGGAAGGGTCAAGTGTGGGTAATGATTTGTACTCTGCGTGTTTTTTCTTGTAATACCATTCCTCAACAGGAGGCAAAACAAACCAGTTTCTTGGGGTAATTTGAGATATTTCTGAACAGCTACTGTTAACTCGTCGCATTTCTTTGTTCAGAAAAACTCTCTGATGAAATGGGCATAATGAAGTTTCCAATCCTGCTTTTGGTGCAGAAAGTGTATCCACAAGTTCACAATACTCGCCTGCTCTGTGTCCACTTAACCGGCAAACACTAATTGTTTCCATTTCAAAAATAGGTTCATTAAACCACGTAGTTGGTGGTAATGCGTCAAAAACATCAAACAATAGTGGTCCTGCAGTTTTTATACCTGTTAAATTCGGTCGGCCTTCTCCATCGGCGTTACCAACCCAAACACCTACCACAAACTCTGGAGTAATACCAATGGCCCATCCATCACGATATCCGAAGCTGGTACCTGTTTTCCAAGCCACTTTACGGCTACTTTCAAAACGTTTCCAGTACACTTCATCTTCAGGGCGATTTACCTCTAGCATTGCTTGGAATGTAGCCCAAACAGCTCCTTCGTTTAGTGAAAATGAATTTCCTCGTTCTTTTGACTCATCCACCGATTGTTTAAAAATCACTTCCTGGAATTTGCCTTTATCATCTGAGCGAGGATCGTAATTATTCAACATTTCTGCCAATGAAGCATACGAAGAAGTAACATCCCAAAGCGTTCCCTCTGCACCACCTAAAATCAACGATAAGCCATAATGCTCAGGTGGATATGTAATTGTTTTTAATCCCAATTCATTCAAGTAATGGTGAAATTTAGGAACTCCAAACTCCTGTAACATATACACAGCTGGCACATTTAAAGATCGCGAAAGAGCTTCAGATGCAGGAACCGCTCCATCGTAAGTTCGAGTATAATTCTTTGGAGAATAATCCGAGAACCGAGAAGGAACATCTGGGACTAAAGTATTTGGCAAAATTTCTCCCTCATTCAATTTCAGCATATAAAGAAATGGTTTTAGAATACTGCCCGTACTTCGCGGGGCTTGAATGATATCCACACTATGTCCATTTCTACTTCCTGAGCCTTCTGTATTTGCAACATAAGCGGCCACTTCTTCTGTTTTCACATTTAATACTAATACGGCTGCATTTTGAATTCCATTTGCACGTAGCTCCCTATAATGCTGGTCAACAATTTTATTGATTTGCTCTTGTAGCTGTGCGTTAATTGTAGAATGGATTTTCTTCCCCCTACTTCCATTCAGATACTGGTTTGCAACAACGTGAGGAGCTTCAGAAGGAAGCGAATGTGGTTTTTCAGGTAAAGCCTCCAACAAAGACAGAGTGTACGTTAGAGAGTCGATTTTAGCCTGTTCAAACAATCGAGAGAGTAATCGATCCCTTTTGGCTTTTAGTGCATCTCTATTTCTTCCAGGATGGATAAGCGCCGGACTATTAGGAAGAACAGCAAGCATAGCCGATTCTGCCCAAGAAAGTTGATCTGGTTTCCTACCATAATAACGCCATGAAGCTGTTTCAAGGCCCACAACATTTCCTCCAAAAGGTGCGTGAGCTGCATACATGGCTAGAATCTCCTTTTTGGAGTAGGAAAGTTCAAGCCGAGTAGCTTGAACCATTTCTTTCAGTTTTTCCCAAACGGTACGTTTTGGATTTTGCTTAGAAAGACGAACTACTTGCATGCTAAGAGTGCTTGCCCCGCTTACTACTTCGCTAGCTTTGTAATTTTGAATAAGCGCTCTACCGATGGCAACTGGATCTACACCGATATGGCTTTGAAAATTTCGATCCTCGAACTCCATAATAGCTTGCTCGAATTTATAAGGGACTTCATCTGAAATTGGAAAACGCCACTGTCCATCATCGGCAATTTTAGCTCCTAGCAGTTTGCCCGATTTATCTTCCACAACTGTAGAATATGAAGCCGAAAATAATGGGCTCGGCAAAACATTCCAATAACCTACGCCCACAACAATAAGCCCAAGGAAAAGAACCACTAACTTCGTCTTTCTCTTTGTAAACGGTAACCGTTTCAGCTTATCCTTTTCTTTCATTCTAGCTCCAGAACATCAATTTGCAGGCACCACATTTACCCACATTCCTGGAGTTCGGGCACTTATTGTTTCATCGTACATAGCTGATGTATTTACAGCAGGTAAATAAAATCTCCCTACAAAACTGGCATTCAACTGAACTCTGAATGTTTTAGTTTTACTCGCACCTAAATCAAAATAAGTATACACTCGGTCGTCTCGTACATCTTGATATTCGAAACTAGCCGTTGGCTCACTAAACGATTCATCATCCATGCGCGTATTCCTAATTTCCCATCCAGATGGGAAAACTTGTGTCAACGCCACTTCATCGTAATCACCTCTCAATCCAGGATTTGTAATACTGACTTCAGCAATAAAATCGCTACCCTGTTTAATACTTATGGGATTAATAGCTTTTCCATTTAAATCTAAAAAACGAACTTTTTGTTTTAGGCTATTCGAATTAGATATGGAATCTCCCAAAAGAGGTGTTCCTTTTAAGATTAACCGAGCAAATAAGGTGCCCTCACCTTGATTTGAAAACTTAAGCTTGTTGCTAGCTTTCTCATCCATATTCAAATCGAATTGTGTGATATAAGCTCTAGAATCAATTCCACTGTTAGTTTTATCGTTCAATGTAAACGAAGCTTCAATTTCGCCGGAAGTATTGAATTGCTCTAGATATTTAGAAATAGCAATGAGGCCGTATGCCGTTGTTTGTGTGCTAAACCAACGCTGTGAACTTAGTTCTTTGGAAAGATCTCGAGCAATCAGGCTAGCTTCATCATTTCGATTTACCAAGCTCAACGTCTCCAAAATCATAGCTCGATCTCGAGTTGAAGAACCATAACTTCTTGAAAGTTCCGTATAGCTTGGAACTTCTACTGATAGCCCATCAATAAGGATGTTCGCAGCTTCTTTTTGACCGATAATTGCATAACTAGCAGCCAATCTCCATTTTGCTTGTAATGATAAATTTTCCTGTTCTCTCAAGCGATTCATTGCCCCGAGGTCGGGAGTATTTGCTAATGCTAGCGTATACAAACGGTATGCTTGAATTAAATCTGAACGATAATAATCGGACTGTTTCTTCCAATTACGAGCTCTTTCTCTCTGGAATGTATTAATTCTATCCAGCACATTCTTTGAAACGTAATAGCCTTTCTTTTGGGCTTCGAGCAGGAAGTGGTAAGCATAGTTTGTACCCCAAGAATTTGGATCTTCTTGTCCTGGCCAATATGCGAGTCCACCACTGGAGGTCATGAACATTTCAATTCTCTTTATCCCTGCATCAATATTTTTTTGAATTTCTGATTTTCGCTGGGAGGTAAGTTCCATCACATCCGCCACAAAAAGCTGAGGAAATATTCCCGATGTAGTTTGTTCTATACAACCATGCGGATATCGAATGAGGTAATCGAGTCTTCTTCCGAAATCGATTGGTGGAATTCTCGAAATTTCTAGCACCGCTGTATTCGATCCAATCATTCCCTGCGGTTCAAAATCGATATTCCATTCTTTACCTTCAGAAACAACGGCATTCTTCACATCCACATACGGTGTATTTGGATTACGAACGGCAATTTCGATTTCATGGTGAGCAGTTTCGTTTCCACTTCTTACTTCTACTCTAATTCTGCCTACTCCAATAGCAGGTTTCGTTTTGAGTTTAAAAGAAACTAGTTCGTCACCTGGTTCTGAGAAGTTCACAGTTGCTGTTTTACTACCTACTATTTCGAATAATTCATTCGCCTCAATACGAACATCTACCTCTTCTACAGATTCTTTCATCGCAAAAACATTAACTGGTAAGTCTACATTTTCACCAGGACCTAACACTCGTGGCAATGTCGCCAAAACCATAACAGGTTTACGAACAGGAGTGGTGGTTTCTGCATTCCCATAAGCACCATTCTGACCAGCAACTACCATTGTGCGAACTGAGCCTACATAGTTTGGTATTGAGATGGTATGCTTTTTGGTTTCTCCTGCTTTAATTGCAAAAGGACCGATAAATCGAACCATTGGTTCAAATCGATTTGCTTCGTTTAAAGGATCCGCAGCTTTTAACTCACCATCACCACCAACAGCCAAAATCCGAGATAGATTTCCTGCGTAAGCATCGCTCACATATTCAAATAAATCCCAAGTTTTAACGCCTAATGCTTCGCGAGCATAGAATAATTCGTGTGGAGATGGTGTTTTGAAATTTGTAAGGTCGAGCAATCCGTCATCCACAATAGCTACGGTGTAAGTCATTGCTTTCCCGTTCTCTTCACTTATTTCAATTTCAGCCTGAGTTTCAGGTTTTAACTCAACGGGCATATTAATCTGCGGTTTGAGAATAGTAGCTGGATTGTCAATCTCGATTGGAATAACGCCATACATTCTAATTGGCAAATCGTTTCTTTCTTGTCCATGCGGTTGAATGTGCATTACATGAGCGTACACATTTGGGCTCATTTCAGCCGTAGATTGAAACTCATATTTTGTAGTCCCTTCTTGTCCATTCAGCCACTTTGTACTCAATACTTTTGAGCCAGTTTCTAAACTAACTAGAATCTTACTCTCTGCGCTACTTGGGATGTTGAGCGTTACTTTTTCGCCTACAGTATATTTGTCTTTGTCGGAATTGAATGAAAGTCTGGCTGGACTTACCCCAGAACCTCTCCCACCGTACCAACTGTAATACACTACTGTACTGGCTGAATGGCCACCTTTTGGATCTTTAACTCTTATTAAATACCGTCCGCCATCTTCATTATCTGGTAATTTTAAATCAAAATAGCCTTTCCCGTCTGCACTCGTTTTTACTCTTCCCTGAGTTACTTGACGAACATTTCTACGTTCAAAATAGCTACTTAAGTCTTCGTTATTACGCTCCCACCACCATCGGTAGCGGATGTTAAACACTTCGTATTCCAATTCTTTGGAGGCTGTGCCCTCGCCTTCATTATTTATAGAGGCAATTTCAAAACGATGACTCTCTCCTCTTGAAAGCCAATTCCCGTAACTCCAATCTTCTTGATTTGGGCTTTTTATTCCCACTAACTGTTCGAAAGGGAAATAATACGTTGATGCACTCCCAACACTAAAATTTCCAGAGTTTTCAAAAACGCGCATTTTTAAGTTCACACGTACTCTTCCGGGGCCTTCCTTCAGTTTATCAAATGTATAATTAACTTTAGCCTTTCCGCTATTATCTAGTTTTCCGTTAAATATTTGTTCTGGATTTGATGAATATGAAACCGCTTCATCCGAAAATGAAAATCCTGGGAATTTCTCATACAATGGAGCTGAAGGTGTGGTACTCATCTCCACATCGGCCTTTAAACCACGAGCTATTGTTCCATGTAACCAACGTGATTCCAACTCGGCTTCCAACTTTCTTTCTTTTCCTGATATAAAAGAGTCGGTAAAATTCATTTCCACTTTAAGTCGGTTAGGCTTCACCGTTTCAACTTTTAGTACTTTAGAAAAAATTAAACCTCCAACGTGGGCTTTAATTCGCCAATTTCCTGTTGGAGCTTGTTTCTCTGTATGTCCTTCATACACATACATTCCATTTAATGAAGCATAGAAGGTTTGTCGGTCGACTACCTGTCCCGATGGATTTGTTAACTCAAAACTAACTGGATGATCTTTAGGCAACACACCATTTTTATCTTCCAAAATTAAGCTAACGTGTAAGGTATCGCCTGGGCGCCAAACTCCACGTTCGCCATATAGAAAACCTTTAACTCCTTTCTGAACTTCTGCACCTGAAACATCAAAATCACTCACCGAAAGCGAGTTTCCATCATTCAGTTTTAAATACCCTTTCTGTTTTCCTGAACTAGCAACTAGGTAAAATGGATCTCTTGCAACACGTACAGCCACCTTTCCATCTTTATCAGAAATTACTTTAGTGATAGCCTGCTGCTGATAATCAAAAAATTCAACTTCTACACCGCTTTTTGGTTGGGCTGTATTTATATCGGTTACAAAAGCGATTACATTTTCGCCTTCCGATTTCTTAGCGATTAGCCCCAAATCTGAAGCTAAAATTTTGCGTTGCACGTTGTGTTCATCTGTGTAATACGAGATATGGCATGGGTTTTCTCTTTCACTCCATTTAAAGCCGTTTGGATATCTATTAGAATCATATCTATTCCAATAATCAATTTCCGCTTCGGGATTTAATGTCCAGCTTCTGTTAGTTAACGAGCTACTTGTCTCTTCATCATTTTCGCCACATTCATAAATCGCTTGATGCTTTCTAAACCCAAGCTCAACAAAATAGATGGCGCCGGGTTCTGGTTCTATAATTTTAGATAAATCTAGTGCGTAATTATTCCAGCTACCTGCTTCTACCGCTCCTAAGGTAGATAGTGGAATTACACCTCCGAAAACGGGTCTACCAACTTTATTCAAATTCCATCCATACACATCGCCTAAATCTTGATCTTGAAAATGTTGACCAATATTATTCTCAAAAATTCGGGTAATTCTAACATCAATAGCGCCAAGGCTCACCGATTTAAAAGGCAGTAACAGGTTTTTAGATTTTGGAATGATCACTCCTTTCCCCAATAACTCTAGCTGTGGTTTAGGCTGATTGAATTGGATTTGTCGAGTTACTTCTGTTCCTAACTTTCTTCCTTTTTCATTTTGAATGGAAGAATTTATGGTAAGCGTTTTAGCACCTGTTTGTAATCCTCTTGGCGTAACAACAATCTTATTATCTTTAACCAGAAGATTCAAACTTGACATGTCTTGAACGGTGACTAACCCGTCTAAATTCTGGCTATCATCTAGTGGATCAGAAAAGGTCAGTTCTATTCTTGGGTTACTATCTGTAAAAACGCGTGTGCTTATAAGATCGAAGTCGGTGGATGGCGTAATATCTATCCATTGCGATCCTTTAGAAGAAGCTCCAATTGGTGTTCCATCCCATTGAATTTCCAACTGAGATGGTGTTCTCTCTCGCTTAATTCCCGTTATCTGGAACCGGTGCTCCAATCTCCCTTGATTTGGTAACCAATTTAGGACGAGTTCGTTATTCTCCGTTTGCTTTACGTTAATCACTCTTCTAACGTCGGATAATTTTGCTTCATCTGCGGTAAAAATAGCACCGGAAAGCTGAACTGCATTAGAGTTACCAGGAGCCGATTCAACTTCACCCATTTGTAATTCTAAATTTTGCTGGATGGTTTTGAAAGCGAAATAAAACGCCTTCTTATCCTCAGGTACATCCACCACTTTGCCCAAGTTGAATGTTACAGAATACTCAGTATCGGAACTTAGAGGCTGATTTGGCTTAAACACAAAAGTCTGATCATTTACCCATTTTGAAGTTCCTGTAACTTTCGGCTCTAAATGCAATAATACTAACAACTCATTTGTCTTTTCTACAGTTTGGGCAAGTGTAACAGCTATTTCACCACGTGCACTTAGCTCACCTGAGGTATACGCTTGAATGTACTCAGTAAAGTCAGCGGGATTTGAAAGCTGCTCAGGTTTATCTTCTTTTGAGCAAGAAAATATTGTACTAAGAGATGCGAATAAGATTAGAAAACAAGCGCGGTTCAACATTGGACTAAATCTATGTGGTTTGATTGGTAGGTATATCCATAACTACAGATTCTTAAAAAAGTTCTGCACTTTTATTATGCTCTTTCCAAAACACACAGAACATTAAAAATCTCTTTCAAAAGTACTTATTGGGAGGCTCTTTTGACACTTTATTTATTGCAGAATCAAAATTATAGATACTAGGCCTACAATATTGAATTTAAAAAAGTATATACTCATTCTAATACTAATGGAACTTACTAAAGAGTTCTTCTAATTTATCAATGCTTAAAGGCTTACTAATAAATTCGAGAATGCCCACTTTTCCATAGTTTTCTAAATCTGCATTCATAATGTCTGCTGAAACCGCAATTATGCGTGGGAGGGATTTACCAGTATAGAATTTTGAGATAATTTCTGAAGCTTCAATTCCATTCATAACAGGCATTTGTATATCCATAAAAATGAAATCGTACACAGTTTCTAGCGCTTTCTCTACCGCTTCCTTTCCATTGCTAACAACTTCAATGTCAGTTATACCAATGTGATTTAGCATTTTTTCGAGAACTAATTGATTAACTAGTACATCATCAACTACAAGGACTTTAAGAGAATCAAAGATAACAGAAGTTTCTTCTTCATCCTTTTTTGAGCTAAGAGAGCTTTCAAACACCTCAAAAGGTAATTCAAAACTAAATGTAGAACCTTTCCCTGGCGTTGAATAAGCTTGAATAGTTCCACCCATCAACTCTACCAACTTTTTGCTTATCGCTAGTCCTAGCCCTGTCCCTTCAATCATTAAACCACTATTGGCTCTAAAAAATTTATCAAACAAACTTTTCTGATCTTCTTCTGATATACCAATTCCTGTATCAATAACAGAAAATTTTATTCTAACACTGTCGAGGGTAGAATTAATCAGATTTACATTAACGGTAACACTACCCTCTCTAGTAAATTTAATTGCATTATTAATAAGATTTATAAGAACTTGTCGAACCCTAGTGGAATCCCAAATAACCTTTTCTGGTATAGCGTTGTCGTAATTGAAGTGTAGTTGTACTTTTTTACTTTTCGCTTCCGTTCTATGCTCAAATAGTTCTATTAACTCACTCACTTCCGCATGAATATGACTCTCGTTCTTTTCCAGAATTACTTTTTCATTTTCAATCATAGTTAGATCCAAAACGTCTACAATCAAACTATGCAACATCTTACTGCTATAGGTAAGACTCTGTACTAATTCCTTTTGTTCTCGATTAAGGTCAGTGTCTGTCAAAAGCTCTGTTAAGCCAACAACGCCATTAAGAGGAGTTCGCATTTCATGGCTAATAGTTGCCAAAAACTGTGATTTTGCTTTATCTGCTAGTTGAGCTCTCTCCTTCTCAATTTCTAGCTCATCAATTACTTTACTCAGCTTCACTCTATCTGCTAGATAGGCTTTTTTAAATGCATAAAAGCAAAATCCTAAAGAAGTAACCATAATCACACCAGTGATGGAAAGATCTCTAATCCGATCCATATCGGTGGCATACTGAGCTGCTGCGTTAGGACTATTTAATTCATATAAACCGTAACTCAGAACTAAGGTTACAGTGGCAGAAATTAAAGCTAGATATGCTTTTGGAGGCAATACTAATAGCCCAGATATGAATATGAGTACAAAATAATGCATGATAGAGCCACTTATTCCGCCTGCTGGTAACCAAGCTGACGCGAGTAATAGATAAGCCACAGTATAATAAACACTGGCAACTATGTTAAAAGAAACGCCTTTTTTGAAGGCTATATAGAGCCCTAAATATACAAATAAGCCTCCTGTATAAATCACTCTAATGGGGAGAATGTAGCCAATAACATGTGAAAATATAGCCCAAAACAAAAATATTAGTACTGTAAGTACTATAGTGATTTCGAAGAGTTTAAGTTCTATTTTTAATCTCTTCTCGTTGAACGAATCTGTTTTTTTACTGTCCAATGTGTCTCTATTTTTTTGCAACATTCCCATTTAGCTTTTTTCAAGCTGCTGCATTAACCCGTATTTTCTAATCTCTAATAAATGGGTTCAATCTACCTAAATATTTATCGACCATCCACTTAGCTCTTAAGCTAACTCTTTTCTTATAATTGTAAATACATTTTATATTATTTTTCAAAAAAAAAGCACGAGTTGTAAAACTCGTGCCTAAATATGTAAGTTGGATATGTTTAGAATCCATTCAAATATTTATAAAACTCGCTATTTGTAGAAATTATAAGCGAAGTTTGGGAGTCGATGGTTTTACCGTAAGCTTCCATGCTTTTTACGAAAGAGTATAACTCCCGTGATTGGCGTGTTTTATTATATGCAGCATTATAAATAGAGGCGGCTTCAGCATCGGCTTTACCTCGAATGGTTTCTGCCTCACGGAATGCTTCTGATTGAATTCGTTTTAATTCACGGTCTTTTTCACCATTAATTCTAGAAGCTTCACCCTGGCCTTCAGAACGAAATTTATCGGCGATTCTATTTCGCTCAGAAATCATTCGATCATACACAGTTCGGCGAACTTCTTCGGCATAATTAATTCTTTTAAATCTAAAATCGAGAACTACTATTCCTAAATCAGATGTTCTTTCATTAGCAAGTCTTTGGATCGTTTCCTGAATTTCTTCACGACCAATTTTAATAGTTTCTAACGAATCATTTACGATATCAGAAATAATACCTTCTTGTAAAGGCGCTCGGTTAGAGCTTCTTATCAACTCTACCAAATCATGAGATGCTACAGCATTTCTAGTTTCACCATCTAAGATGTCTGCTAGTCGAGACTGTGCTCCACGTTCATTACCTAAACGCTCATAATATTTAAGCGGATCTGTTATTTGCCATCTCGCGTACGTATCAACAAAGATGAATACTTTATCTTTGGTAGGAACTTGATTCGGATCTCCATCCCATTCTAAATAGCGTTTTTCAAAATAGTTAGCTTCTTGAATAAATGGAGTTTTAAACTTCAATCCTGGTTCGCTAATAGCTTCCCCTTTAGGGTCACCAAACTGAGTAATAATCACTTGCTCCTGCTCATTAACTATAAACATCGAGTTCATTGCTATAAAACCAACAACTCCTATAACAATTAGTAATCCAAATCCTTTTACATTCTTCATAAATAATACCTTTAATTTTTAGGGCTGGTTACTTTAGCGCCATTCATTTGTAACTGTAATAGAGGAATTACGCTATTTCCCTTTTCATCGGTAATAATTTTTTGCCCCATTTTAGGAAGGATATCCTCCATCGTTTCTAAGAAAATCCTAGTCTTTGTTACTTCAGGAGCTTTAATATACTCGGCATATAAATCATTAAATTTTGATACCTCACCTTGAGCTCTATTCACTCTATCAAGTGCATAACCTTCCGATTTTTGAACAGTTTCAAGTGACTCACCCTTTGCTCTCGGAATGATTCGATTGTAATCAGCTCGTGCTTGGTTTATCAAAGTCTCACGTTGCTGTTGAGCCTCGTTTACACCATTAAACGAAGGTTTTACTGGGTCTGGTGGATTTGCATCTTGAAGAACTACTTGTTCAATTTTAATCCCCATTTCATATTCATTGCAAATTTCTTGCAAGATTATTTCGACCTGAGTAGCCACTTCTGCACGCCCAACGGTTAACACTTCGTTTACCGTTCTATCGCCTACAATCTGACGCATTGCAGCTTCTGAAACATCACGTAGCGTTTCATCAGCATTACGCACTTTAAATAAGTAATTGTATGGATTATCAATTCTATACTGAACTACCCATTCAACATCACCGAGATTTAAATCTCCAGTTAGCATTAATGATTCACCAGCATATCCTGCTTTTTTATACTTAGAGTTTATGCCCGATGAAGTAGTTCTGTAACCAAACTCTTGCTTCAATTGTCTTTGAACAGGTACATATTCTACTTGATCTATAAAAGGTGCTTTAAAATTTAGGCCTGGTTTCGCTTCGCTAATGTATTTACCAAAGCGCATTATTACGCCAACTTCTTCAGTTTCAACTGTAAAAAAGGATTGAAGCGCCACCACAATTGCAAACAACCCTATAATTATAGAGCGAATATTTTTTGTTATTTTCTCGAACTCTGGCGGCACCGTGAAAGAGAAATTTGGATCTTGAGCCATGTTTTCTTTATTAAATTTTAAAAAGGACTATGCCCTTTAATTAGACTTTTAAGCAAATAATTGTAGTATCGTCTACAAGTTGATGGTTACTAAATTTAGTAACTGTACGTTTAATTTCTTGGGCAATTTCAATAGCAGAAAGATTCTCGGTATCAATTCGTTCCACTAAGGCGGGGACTTCATCAAATCCGAAACGTTGCCCTTTTTCGTTTACAGCTTCAGGAAGTCCATCGGAATATAAGAGAATGAAATCACCTTTTTTCAATTTAAATTCTTGAGATTTATATTCAACCTCGGCTTTTAAACCTAAAGGCCATCTTGGCTCAGGTGTTTGAATGAAATCCGCTTTTCCATTACGTTTTAAAATAGGCTTGCAATGTCCTGCATTTGCTACAGACAATCTCTCTGAAGCCAAATCGTAGCGAGCAATAACACAAGTAATAAAAGTTCTCTTATCGGTTCGTGCATGAATCGGTTCTGCCACTTCCGACATTATTTGAGCGGGTTCTCCATCTTTCATTTTGGCTAATAGTAGCCCACTGGTAAATATAGCTGGCATTGCCGCGCGCATCGCTTTACCCGACACATCAACCACAACCATGGTAAGCGCTTTAGGGTTCCCTTCTACATCTTTACTTAATACATAATCAAAATAGTCGCCTCCAACTTCAAACGAAGGTAGAAAAAAACCGTACACATCAAATCCATCTGCTTTTGGTGGTTGAAGTGGCATTAACTTGTATTGGCTTTCTCGGGCAATCTCAATCTCTTTTTCTACTCTTAGATGTTGAGATATCCGTTCTTCATACTCAGGGATATATTCCCCAACATCCACAATTGGAGTTCCGTATATATATGCAATAATTCCAAAATTTAGATATCCTAGAATCATAACTATTTGTGCCCATGCTACATACGCCATTTCCATACTTTGCGATCCCCAATACGTGGAAACCATCAACGTAACTACAAAGAGCCACCAACCTGTAGCAACAGTTAATATGCCATACCTCCGGTAAGCTAAAATTGTAATTACTGAAATGGGCAAGAAAATAAGGTAGTCGTTAGTAAATCCTCCACTAGTACCTTGTAAACGCCCTAACAATGCAACAAATACTGCACTAATTAAAATGGACAATACAATAGCAATACTTTTCTTTTTGATCCATTGATTGAAAGCGGAGTAAACCAACGCTATTTGAACAATAACCACAAGCCAAGTACTTGTCCAAGCATTCAAGTTCAAAGTAAGGAGCTTATAACTATTGCTAGCTTCTGAAAAACCGTACTGGCTGTCATTTTGAAAGTAGTAACCACCTGTTGCAAAAACAACAAGTGCAAATACACCAATAACTAACCCTCCTAGCCCAAAACCGTGCATTATTCCCGCTCCTGTTTCTCTTACAAAAAACCTGCGTTGCCATACGGCATCAATAATGGCTACCTGCGGATGATTCTGAGATCTAGCTAGCGCCTCCCAACTTACATAAGCCATTGCTAAGTATAACCCAACAGCAATACTTGAAAAGAGGGAGTTTACAGAAACTATAAGAATACTTGTTTTGCCAAGGAATGGAACAAATGATTCCATGTAGAATATAGCTGACCATATAAATAACCCAATAGAAACGATTACAAACACAACCAATACTCTCCGCCATTCTACCTTACCTCTAAATATATTCTGTATTCCGATAGCAAAGCTCATTCCCCCAAGAAAAAGCATTGCAATTATCATCATAATCGATGATATAATGTCACCTGTCTCAATAGTTTCATTATTTCTAGACAATTCATCGATTGATTCATACTCACTCCGTGCAGAAAAGGAATTCAACTTGTAGCCAAATTCTGTTCTAAAATTACCTGCTGCACCAGACTCTTTAACAAAAGGCTCTAGCTTTAAAGAAAGTAATAAGGGCATTTTATCGCTTCCCGCTTTTGATCTCCATTTAAGCTCAAAACTCTTACTGTTTGCAGTCTCTCCATTTTCTATGCCACCATTTGTTGTTTGGCCTTCATCTATTAATGGTTGGTTACTTTCGTCTGCAGAATCAATCTGCTCATAATTTTTTAAATTATAACCTAGTACAGAGCCTACAATATTTTGAGCAATATCTTGAAGCGACTCTCCTTTTAAAAATGTGGGGTTTGCTCTTTTGGGGTTCTCGGAAACTTGGATAACCTGCCCATTATTCCCGGTTCGAAATTTCATAAGACCATTGCTATCGAATAGCTTATTTGCCCCTTGAATGATATCATCTGCCTCCACTTTAATACCAACAATGGTATTCCACGTTTTAAGGTGCCCCCCACTTTCACTAATTTCTTTCGGGGAAATATCACTTCCAAGAGTATCTCTTAGATTATCTAAATACTTGGTATTCTGCTTTAATTCCGACATTATTTCGAGGCTGTCTAAAGAAAAGCCCAGTGCATTAGCCAGTTTTTCTATCCTAAGCTCAACTTGCGCTCTGCTTTCTGAAATAGGTGATGCGGCGTTAAAATCGACTTTTGGCTTTAGGAACAAAAACACGATAAACCCAATAATCCCAATCGTAAAAAGTATATATGAATGTCTGTTAATCAAAATTCTATGGCTAGCCCTTTTACTCTATCTCACGCAGAGTAATTATTTTTAATAAATCAAACTACGGTTTTTTCCTCCGTTTGTTACTCTAATTACTCAATATTTAAAACTTTGTTATTCTTGCGCTATAAACACCTGTTACCTTAAAAAGGTTACTAATTACGCGTGTAATATCAAACCTCCATTTCAGTCAATCCCGCTAATTTGGTTTACGTTGTGCCTCTAGTCAAACTTTATGTAACTTTAGGCAAGTTTAAAGATTTAGCTTAATTCAAGAATTTATGCACATTCGATTTTTTCTAAAAGTCTGTATTACACTCATCTTACTTTCCATTCCGACCTCGGCCTTTAGTTATCAGAATACTCAAAGCCAACTTACAGGTACTTTATCAAGCCCTCGAAAAACAGTACACACCTTTTTGTACTGGCAACAAAAAGGACATCTCAACTTAGAAAAGTCTGCTTCTACAATGAAGATTTCGGACCAGCCTCTTGAAGAGCGAATCCAACTGGCTAAAAGCCTTCTAAGGGTACTGGATGCAAGAGGTTTACTCATTGATTATACCTCCATTCCTGATTCTAAGGATTACGTAGACACTTTATCTGGGATGCAACAGTACACTCTTTTTAATGGCCTTTCTGATGTTTATTTAATTAAAAAAGATGATGAATGGGTTTTTTCAGAAACCACTATAAATGAGATTCCAGAACTCTATGCAGCAACATTTTCTACTCTTGTAGAATCACTTGTAGATCGCTTACCTGAGTGGACCAAGGAAGATTGGCTCGGGATTGAAGTATGGCAATATTTAGCCGTTTTTTGTTGGATTCTTATTGGTTTGGTTTTCCGCAAAATTTTCGAATTTATCCTCGATAATTATATTCGAAAAATTACAACCAGAACAAATTTCAGTTGGGATGATGATTTACTAGATGGAATAGAGCGGCCTATTGGGTTTATTTTCTTGATGGTTTTTTACATGGCTACTTATACTAACCTTCAGCTTACAGTTACTTTAAATTATTATCTATCCACTATTCTTGAGATTGCGGCTTCCGTAGGATTCATTTGGTTATTCTATAATTTATCTGATGTATTCACCAAATATCTTGCAGTATTAACTGCAAAAACGGATACCAACCTAGATGATCAACTTGTCCCTCTAATCAGAAAAACCTTACGTTTCTTTGTAATCTTTATGGGCATCATAATCATCTTGCAAAATAATGGCTATAACGTAGCTTCTCTAATTGCAGGCTTAGGAATTGGTGGGCTGGCCGTAGCATTAGCAGCCCGCGATACGTTGGCAAATTTCTTTGGTTCTGTAACCATCTTTGTTGATAAACCTTTCAGAATTGGTGATTGGATTAAAGTTGGAGAAGTGGAAGGCACCGTTGAGGAGGTTGGGTTCCGTTCAACAAGAATTCGAACTTTCTATAACTCTCTAGTCAGTGTGCCAAACTCTAATGTGGCAAATACTGATATCGATAATTTAGGACTCCGCGAATATAGAAGGCTAAAAACGGTACTTAACCTTACGTACTCAACATCTCCTGAACAGCTTGAAGCTTTTGTGGAAGGAATTAAAGCTATTGTTAAGTCAAATAAACACTTTCGACAAGATTTTTATGAAGTTCACTTCAACTCTTTTGGGGCGCATTCACTTGATGTATTAGTGTATGTATTTTTCAAAGTCCCAGATTGGAGTACTGAGCTACAACAACGCCACAATTTTCTGTTAGAAGTATTGAGGCTTGCAAAAGAAGTAGGTGTTGAATTTGCGTTTCCAACTCAAACGCTCCATGTCGATTCTCTTTACAAGCAAGAGCCTCGCAAGGTTGGAGAAGAGCGAACTGAAGAAGAGTTGGCAACTGGCGTATTCGAATTTGGCCCAAATGGATCCAAAGGAAAGCCCGAAGGGCTTAAGATTTACAAGGATGGCAAAGAAGTTAACTTTGGGAGTTCAGAATAATTTCTGACTTTATATCAATGAATACTTCCGCTAAACTAATCTTATTATCACTTTGTTTACTTTCTTGTTCCAATACTGAGAACATAGATTCAAACAAAGTGGCAGAGATTATTGATATAAGAGTTTATTCGAACGATAAACTTGTTATAAATGGAGAAGGAACTTCATTCTATATACTGTCTAATACCCTTAAAAGCATTGACAGTGATGAAAGAACAAATGTCAGAATCTTTTTCAATGAAAATGCTTCTTTCTACCTTTTAAAGGACATCAAGAATTATTTCAAAAAAAAGGATGCCAGTAAAATTACGACGAGAATATTTTCTACTACGGAAATGAACAACCACTTTAGCTCTCATTCTTATATCGATTTATTGTCAGACAACACGATATTATTCAATGGCCATAAAATACATATAGAGGATTTAGACACGGCGCTGAGTTCATATAAAAAAGACAGCACCAATGTTTTGTTATCGATAGATGATAGAACAATAGTAGGAACTGTTTTTGATGTCCAGAAAAGGATTTCTCATCAAGATTTCAGCATTATATATATGTAATCAATTACTTACTAAAGCTTAGTTTTTTGATAAAAAAAACCCTGTACTTGTTACAATACAGGGTTTAAATTTGATACAAAGAAAAACTTACTTCTCTTCTTCCTTCTTCGCAAAAGCGTCAAAAACCATTTTTAAGTCGTTAGCTACATCTTGGCTAGATCGACCTTCAATACGATGGCGTGGAATAAGTGCTTTAATCTCACCATCAACAAAATATGCAAATGCTGGTGAGGATGGTGGATACTCGCTAAAGTAAGCTCTAGCGTGTGCTGTAGCGTCTTTATCTTGCCCCGCAAAAACCGTTACCATGTGGTCTGGTTTTGCTTCCGATTCCTCAAGAGCAATTCCTAAACCAGGGCGGGCGTTACCTGCGGCACATCCACACACTGAATTAATAGCCAAAAGCATAGTGCCTTTGTACTCTTTCATTGCACGATCAACATCTTCTGTTGTTTTTAATTCCTCAACACCAAATTGGGTGAGCTCTTCTCGCATCCAACTAGTGTCAGGGCCTACTCCAAAACCAAATTGCATGGCGTTCTCCTTTTTTTAATTTCTCTAAATTTAAGAACTATTATGCTCAAAAATTTTGATGGTTAACAACACATGACAACCTCTGACATTTTAGTCGTCAAAGCTTGCCACAAATGTTGCCAAATTTTAGTGTTTACTTAGCTGCTTTGTAATATTCGCTAGCTTGATCCCAATTTACAACATTCCAGAATGCTGAAATATAATCAGGACGACGATTTTGGTAATTTAAATAATAAGCATGTTCCCAAACATCTAAACCAAGAACAGGAGTTAAACCATCCATTAATGGACTATCTTGATTTGGAGTAGAGTGAACCTTAAGATTTCCTCCACCATCTACAGAAAGCCACGCCCAACCTGAGCCAAAACGAGTAGCTGCAGCTTTTGCAAAAGCTTCTTTAAAAGCATCAAAACTGCCGAAAGAAGCTATAATAGCATCCGCTAATTCGCCAGTTGGCTGTCCGCCTCCGCTTGGAGAAAGAATAGTCCAAAACAATTTATGGTTAGCATAACCACCACCGTTATTAATAACAGCTTGCTTCTTGTCTTCTGGCACTTCATTAATACGTCCAAGCACTTCTTCAATTTCAAGATCAGCAAACGCATGACCTTCTAGTGCAGCATTAACATTATTTGTATATCCTTGGTGGTGCTTTGTATGGTGAATTTCCATAGTGCGAGCATCAAAGTTTGGTTCTAACGCGTCGTAAGCATATGGAAGTTCAGGTAATGAATAAGCCATGTTTTTCCTCTTTTAATTTATTAATTGCTTTATCTAGACATCAACAAAAATGATGCCATTCTTAATTCTCTATCAATTTAAGCATTGCTTGCATTAAAATCGTTCCTATCCTATCTAAAGAATCTATCTTTGATATTTGTTAACACTATGATAGAAGAGAAGTCTGTATTAGGTTAAAAAATGAAGTATCTTTAGAACTTACTCACTCACAACCCCGATTTATGAAGTACGATTACGACGTTATTATTTTAGGCAGTGGCCCTGCTGGTTTTTCTTGCGCAATGCAAGCTTCAAAGTTTGATAAAAAAGCACTTATTATTGAAGCGAACGAAGAATATCTGGGAGGTTCTTGGATTAACTCAGGTACGGTTCCTAGCAAAGCCCTCCGAGAAACAGCGCGCATTATTCAGCGTTATCAGAATCAATTTCCTAATGAGGCAAAAGTAAAGCCTTACGTTAATTACGAAATGGATGACCTGCTTTCTTATAAGAATAATATTCTTATTGAAAAGAACAAAAAGCTAGCTCAAGATCTTAAAAAGAATGAAATCGATACCTTTCATGGTTTTGGTACACTTTTAGATAATAACACAGTTGAAGTTGCAACCAAAGATGGTACAAAGAAAAAGTTTACGGCTGAATTTATTCTGCTTTCTACTGGTAGCCACGCTCAACCGCCTGCTGGTTTTGAGGTAGACCATAACAAAGTTCTTGACTATTCGTCTATTCTTTCTTTAACTCATATTCCGCGTAGGCTTGTAATTATTGGAAGCGGTGTGAACGCTTTAGAATATGCAACTACTTTTTCCAGTTTGGGAACTCGTGTTACGATTCTAAATGAAAATGACACTTTTTTACCCTGGCTTGACCATGAGATTACCGAACAGCTTAACCAAGTATTGAGCAATAACAAGATCGAAGTCCTCAAGCTGGTAGAAAACATTACTATTCTAGAGAACGACCTTAGAAATACAACCGAAGTTAAGTACTCATTTCAAGATGATACCGAGAAAGGTCGTCAGTACGTATTAGAAACAGAACACGCTTTATATCTCGGGAAAAAACTACCCAACACACAGAAGCTTGGCTTAAAAAATGTTGCAATTGATGTTGATGAGGAAGCATTTGTTCCCGTAAATAAGGACATGCAAACCTCTACATCTAACATTTTTGCGGCAGGCGATATTATCGGCTTTCCTCGTTTAGCCTCAGCATCATTTTCGCAAGGTAGAATTGCTGCTTGTCGCATGTTTGGCATTAAAGCTCAAGATGTACCTGAAGTTATCCCTTATGGTATCTATTCCATCCCAGAAATTGCTAACGTTGGTCTCACAGAAAATGAAGCTATTGCCAAAGGACTTAACGTTACTGTTGGCCGTGCTTACTACAAGAACATTACTCAAGGTGATATAAGTAATCAACAAACAGGGTTACTCAAAATCGTTTTTGATACCGATTCTTTACAGCTAATAGGAATCCATATTATTGGAGAACGAGCTAGCGACCTCATCCATTTGGGGCAAGCAGTAATGACCCTTGGTGGAGATATTCGATATTTCGTTAATCATATATTGAATTACCCAACCTATAGCGAGGCTTACCGAATTGCAGCTTTTAACGGCTTAAATCGCGTTCATAAAGCGGGCATTAAATACAAAAAATTACTTAAGTAAAAAATTTAAGAGCTGTGGCAAACCCCACAGCTCCTTTTCTACACCTACTTTTTGACATGTCTATCAGCGAAGATCATAATGTCTAAATATGATTTTGCATAAAATTCCTTGTCAACTTCTGTTAGGGAATTTCGGTTAGAAGCGTGACCTTTACTTATTACTTATTTCTTTAATGCCTTTTAAAAATAGGGCGTTTGAAGTGAGAGAAATTCAAACACCAATAATTTTATGAAACTACTAGTTCTGAATCTTACCCGAAGCATTAAAGAAAATGAGATACAAGTTCTCTTTGAGAAATTTGGCACGGTGGAGAGCTGTGATTTGGTCTTAGATAAAAGCACACGTAAGTCCAAAGGATTTGCCTTTGTAGAGATGCCCATCGAAGATGAAGCAAAAGCAGCTATAAAAGAATTACATGGCAAGAAAATTGTAAATCATTCCATAAAAGTAAAACCAGCGTAGAAACTTATTTTGGGGGGCTCCTCCCAGTTACCTGCTAAAGTTTAAAGCACTACAATTTGAACTCTGTTTTAACTTTTTCAGAGTTGTCACATCTCAATAATAGAATTTATTCTCCATCCAATTTTGGATATGTTTGGGGAAAGCTCAACCACACCTATTCTCTAGATTTGCTCTAAATCTTAAAATTCGTTACTTCAAAATGAACAGTAACCCTAGCTACTTTAACGTAGAGTTGTTAGTCAAAAAGCTAGACATTGATTATTAATCCATCATTTTATCATTTAGTAAAAACGCCATTTTGGTGGCAATTATATGCTATTTGGTGCACCGCACTAGTTATTGGTGAATTTTTTGCTTTTAAAGACAATCAAGCCTTAGCGCATTCATTTTTGATATTCTTTACGCTAACGTATGCCGCATTCCACTTTTGTGTTTTATTCGTTAAACCATTTAGAATGTCCGTAACACGCAAGAATGCTTATTGGAGCAATTGGCATTACATCGAGTTCACATGTCATTTTCTAGCTTCTAGTTATTTCAGCTACATATTTATTGATTATTTCTTTAGCTAGCAATTTATTTGAATATTCCTCATTTCTAGTTTGGTTGGAATTTTTAGCTGGTTTTATCTCATATCCCCTATCCAATTACTGTACACACTACCACTTTTTAGGTATTAAAAACTTCTTTTAGCAGATGCTTTTATATCCTTTTGTGGGATGCATTATAAAAGAAAAAGGCATTAGTTAACCATTGTAGCCAGTGAAATATTCAAGCAATAAGAACATATTCTTATTAAGTAATATAGGAGAGGAAATATGAGCACTATAGCTAAATCCGTACAATTAGCAGCTAGCAGGGAAGCAAAAGCTTCTGGAAAACCTGGGCCAAACGACGTCTTTTATAGTTCTACAGATTATAACTTTCCGATACCAAAAAACTTAACCAAAGTTCTCCTTTGTAGTAACCCAGACGGAACAGGTGACACGTATGTGGATGATCAAGTAACTATTTCAATAAACGGAATCAAGATTTATCAGCATGATTACAGCCACCGTAACCAAGGACATATTACACCGCTTGCACCACAAAGCCTTTTATTCTCATTTCATAATTATGCGGGACAAACTGTAACAATTGAAACTAAGTATACTGATTTATACACAAACAGTAATGGAGCATCAAATTTCTATTTATATATAGAAAGTATTGGCTAATAAATTGGTTTCCTGTTTCCGGTGCGAGGCATATGCATAAACTCATACGTGTCCACATTGCTTCCACCGGGAGCAGTTTTATACTTAAGTATTACAGCTCGAATTGCTATGATTCGATTTACTCTATAAGCCCCAAAATAAATGCTTTTTTTATCATGCCAGCTGTATTCTTTACATCTAATTTTGCCATGATATTCTTTCGGTGAGTTTTTACAGTATGCTCGCTAAGGAAAATCTTATCTGCTATTTCTTTCATCGTCAGTTCCTCACCGATTAGCTTAATCAATTCAATTTCTCGATCGGTAAGTTGGCTTGAGGCTGAACCTCGCTTTTGAGAGTCCTGAGAATCTGAGGATGCTTTAAAACCTCCTACAATTACTTCCATTATTTCAGGGCTAAAGGCGAAACTCCCTTCTGCAACTTTTCTAATAGCGTCTTTCAGTTGGGTAAAACCTGTGCTTTTTAAAAGGTATCCAGAAATCCCACTTTCCATCAGCTGGCTTACAAAATCTTCGTTGAAGTAAGTACTAAGCATAATCACCTTAATTGATGGATATTGATGAAGCACATTTTCAGCAACAGCCACACCGTTTGGAGTCCCCATTTCTATATCCAAAAACAAGACATCTGGCAAGTCACCTTCAGCTAGAAAGCGCATCAAATCCAGTCCGTTATTGAAGGTTTTCATAACTTCAAAGTCGTCTGAGCGTGAAAGCAATGCCTCTACACCTTGTACAAAAACCTGATGATCATCAACGAGTATAATTTTTATCATATTAGTTTAATGCTTCGGAACTCCATTCTTCCTTGTTTAGTGGAATCTGAATATTGATATCCACTCCCTTCCCTTTTGCCGTTTGCAGCTGGAACTCTCCACCAAGTAACTTCACTCGATTTTCCATATTACCAACACCATAGCTTTCCCTTCCGCTTTGGCGAGTATTATTCTCAGCAGGATCAAACCCAACTCCATTATCCTTTATTTTTAAAGATAAATACTTTCCATCAGTTAGCAATAATTCTATCACATCTGCTTTCGAATATTTAAGAGCATTACTTAATGCTTCCTGTATAATCCTAAAAACATTAATTTCTATTTGAGTATCAAGGCTCTCACTTAGTTTAATATTGCTTTGAACTTTCACACCAATTTTACCAATTTTGGTTAGTAATTCAGTAACATCATTTTTCAAGCCATCTCCAGAAATTTTTCCTTCATGCATTTCTTTGATGATGGCACGAACTTCCAAGAAAGCATCATCTAGAAACTTATTTCCTTCTTCAAAGTGATTATAAAGCTCTGGTTGTTTTTCTTTAATGTCTTCATTTAATGAACTGAAGTACAGTTTAACGAGAGAAAGAATACTACCTAAACGATCATGGAGCTCTGCCGCCAATCGTTTTCGCTCTTTATCTTGGCCTTCAAGCATTGCTCCAATAGTTTTCAACTGCTGGTTATTAAGTAAAGAGTCGATCTCTTTTTGGTAAATTTCTTCCTTCTGTGAAGCAATAATTCGTTTCTTTCTGGCGCTATAAACAAACCAAAAGGTAATGCCAATAGCAGCGCTAAACAGAGCTAATAGCCCAATAATGAGTAATTTTTTTTCGGCATTTCTTTTTTGAATGAGCGCTTCATTTTCTGCTTGTTCAGCAGTTAAGACTTTAATCTCCGCGTCTTTCTTTTCGGTTTCGTATTTGGTAATGAGCTCTTCAATTACTTTAGTTTTTTCAGAATTCAACAAGCTATCCTTCATGGTGTTGTATCTAAATAAATACTCATACGCCTTTGGAAAGTCTTTTTTTATCTCATACACATCAGCAATAGCAGACAACGCTCTAGTCTCAAAGCTCAGATGATCTGAATTAAGGGCATTTTCTAGGCTTTTTTGAAAGAAAGAAAGAGCTTTATCATATCCTGACCTATAGTAGTGGTTAGATCCAATATTAAAATATAGCTCAGCTAGTTGTCTTTGATTGCCTGAATTCTCATATACATCCAACGATTTATCGAAATATTGAAGTGCGGTTCCATACTCATTCTTCTCATTATATATTGCTCCAATATTATTATATACAAGGGCTGCTGATTCATTGTCACCCAGTGCTTCATATTCAGAAACAGCGAGGTTGAAGTAATAAAGAGAAGAATCGGGCTGGTTTAGGTTCAAAAAAATTACCCCAATATTTTGAAGCATACTGCCAATCCTTTGCGGATCTTGAAATTTCTCATATACTTTTAATGCTTTAGAATAATACTCGATTGCCTGATCAGAATAGCCCTGTTTTTCATACACATACCCAATTTTTTCAAGTCTTGACGCTATTTGTTTGTCTTCGTTTATCCCAGCCTTATTCAATAGAAAAAGGCTTTCTAAATAGTTCGCAAGGGCTTCTTCGTAGGAGCCTTGACTAAAAAACACATTACCCATATTTAAAATCACTAAAGAAAGGCCTGCAGTATCCCCGACAGATTCTTGTACTTTACGATACTTTTGATAGTAAAACATAGCATTTTCATACTCAGCCTCCTCTGACATCCAGTTGCCAAAATTTAAATACGAAGTAGAAACGCTACGTTCATCTCCAAGCTTTTCTTTTATTTCAATACTTTTTAGATAACTCTCATAGGCTTTCTCCTTTTCACCCATAATGCGATATAGGCTTCCCATGTTATTCAAGGTTCCAGCAGCTCCCAAAACATTTCCCACTTCCTCTTTAAAGGCTATACTTTTTTGGTAACTCTCTAACGCTTCCTCATATCGTCCCGTACCTCGATATAACAATCCTATCCGGTTGTAAGAGTCTCCCAGTTGCATCGTATTGTTTCTTTCTTCGCTTAAAACAATACTCTGTTTAAAGAAGTCCTCTGATTTTGCAGGATCCCCAAGTCTCCGGTAAATCCTACCCTGCAGATCCAACATCTGCTCCTCAAATGGGGAGCTTAGGCCTTCAGATTTAATAAGTTTAATTAGATATTCCGCATAGTAAATACTGGAATCCATGGTCGCGGGATAGAAATCTTCAGCTTTGTTAGCCAAATATTCAACTTTGTCCTGATTCTCAACTGCACACACTGGTTTTACAAAGGCTACAACAAAAAGTAGCCCTAATAAAACCAAAAGCATGCTTTTATTCGCCCCAAATACAAAATAATTCTGAGGGCTATGTCCTTTCATTATTCGTCTTCAGCATCTTCATAAGTTACTTGCGAGCTTCCCGATGGAGGAGGAGGATCACCGCCACCAACTTCACCTGTTACCGTAATACTTTCATTCATATTTACAGTTATCATAGAGGCTGATGTTATTCCACTTCCAGTAGAAGGTAAGGTACATGTTCTAAGAACTGCTTTCCAAGAACTTGGAGAACCAGAACCCGTTACAGGTATATCGACTGTCACGGCATCCCCTGATGAAGTTACAGCACATGTGCCTACGGCATAATTAGACGGAACCGTAATCAGTGCGCTTAAAGTGTAAATGTTTTCACTAACAGTTAATCTTAAGTATGGTACTATTTTATAAACTGAAGACCCACCTTCAGTTAAGTCGAGAATTTTATTTTCGCTCATAGTTAGATATAGATTTAAGAGTTTGATTTAAACTATTTAATAAAAAGCATTCACTAGAAAATTAAAACACTAAAACCCACAGAAATGGTGTTGCTAAATGTACTTTTTAGTAATCTATTTTGAGAGATGCAATAACCTATTAAATACGTCCTTTCATGCCAACATACTATCAATAGCGCATGAAAACAAGCTATTATTCGCAAAATATAATTTCTAATCAAACAAATTATTTTGCAAATGTGGATGAAAAATTGTCCCCTCAACTCTATTTAATATCCCTAGAAAGAGGTACTACTCAATAGCATTTTGAGTGATGTTATTGAAAACCCATTTCCTCATCTTTTAAAAAGTTCAATTCAAGTGTTAAGAACTATCAGATATAAATTTGAAGCTAGAATTTTTAAAATAGAGGGGCAGTGCAACACATTAACATAGAGCAGGTGTTTGCCTAGGGGTTATAGTGAAAGCGAAAAAGATGGGGGAAGTTGACCTCCCTCATCATCCTTCCGAGCCGTGTGGATTAGTAGCCGCACGGCTCTTTTTTTACTATTCAGAGTATCCCTAAAAAGTGGTAGAACTTAATAACCTTTTGAGTGATGTTCTTGAAAGCCCATTCCCTCATATTCATTAAAAGTTCAACTGAGCACTATCAAATAAAGTTTAAAACAAACCTAGTGTTCAAATAATAATATGGGTAAGCACTTTAACATAGAGTAGATGATTGATTTCGGGGTACAATAGACACGAAAAGAGAGATGAAGGAAGTTGACCTCCTTCATTATCATTCTGGGCCGTGTGGGGTAGAGACCATACGGTTCCTTTAAATATACACATGACGTTTGTGTCGCATAGTTTAGTCGCTATGCGATTCTTTAAATAAGTAACCACCAGCTGATAAATCTTGCCTTTAGACAAGATAATACCATGCTAAATAAGAACGAACCAAAGAAACCAAAGAGGAGTTTTAAATGACATCTTCAGAAAATAGTGGACATACAATTGGCGATTATACGGTAAACAACATTTTCCTCCGCATGGATGGCTCGGAAGTAAAAGAGTTCATGCCTTATGGTGGAGGCACTGTAAATTGCCAAGTTGAAGCTGGTCCTTGGGAAAAATTTAACATCGTGAAACAAGCCGATAATACTTATACCATTGAGTCAATTGCTTTCCCTGGAGTTTACCTTCGCATGGATGGAAGAGGTGTAAATGAATCTAATCCAATTGGCGGTGTAGTTAATTGCCAGCTTGGTGCAGGTCCTTGGGAAAAGTTCAAGATTACTATTCATTTATATGGGTATTCCATCGAGTCTGTTTCTTTTCCGGGTGTATTCCTACGAATGGATAGTGATAATTGCTCAGTCAATTCAGGACCAGGATGTGGATCTATCAGCTGTAGCTTCGGTCTTGAGATAACAGCTCCGGTTAGAGGTCTTTTCTATATAAAACCGTTGCTTGGTTAAATAGCTTATTAACATCTTCAAATTGAAATAGAGAACAAACATTTCTTGCCGCCTATAGCCCTCAGTAATTGAGGGCTATATTTGTTCTGGTTATAGAATAAGACGCCGTTATTAGAAGGTTCAAGACTATTTTGGAGGCTTTGATTTAACATTTCCGACATTCAAATTTGTATTACCAAACGCACAAGAGAGATGCTTGCGCTAGGTTTGGGAAGAGATTTAAGAATGTAGAATTAATGATTAAGAATTGTTTTTCATAAATCATCTCGTTTTCAGCCATAGAAACGCTTCTTTCCTAAAAAACATACCGCAGTTGCAAGCCCGCTAACCAATTTCTGGAGGGCGCCGGTTGGTAATATCTTCCACCGAATGCATTAATATCGTAGCCCAAACTATATTTCTCGTCGAGTAGATTATCTAGCGAAACGGATACTTTCGCTTGCAATGCTTCCATCAACTGAATGTTAAACCCCGAATTCAATTTCACTAAATGGGTTGGGCTAGCATACACACTGTTGGCATCGTTAAGTGGAATTTTACCGGTGTAATAATGTCCCACATTCAAAAACACACCAAGTTGAGTTTCTAAAGTAAGCGTAGTATTACTTGTAGCTGGGGCAACGCCCGTCAATTCATTCCCCGAAAAATCGCCGCCACTGGTAGTGTAATTGTTGAAGTAAAACTGGTTGAGCGTTAATGCGTTCTTCAGTTCAACCTGAGTTATCACCCAATCTGGGTTTCGCATTAAAATAGCCGATGTTGAAAGTTCAAATCCTGTTTGATTGGTACTACCTGCATTCCGAAAAATATCCGTTCCCCGAGGCGTTTCCTGCTGAACAATAGCTTCATTCAGTTTGAAATAAAATAATACGGCATCGTAGACAAATCGATTTTCCCAGAACCCACCTCTAACACCAACTTCAAAATTGGTTCCTTTTTCGGGAGCAAGGGCAAGATTTATACTTCCTTCGTTGGTTCTTACTTCTTCAACCGTGGGCGGAGAAAATCCAAAACTCACACTAGCGTGCATTGATAAATCTGGATTGAATTTCTTAACCAAGCCAATTCTCGGTACAATTTGTGGAGAAAAATCAGTTCTATAAAATCCTGTAGTGTCGTCGGTAATATTGGTAACCAATCGTTCAATATCGTAGCGGAGGTAATTATAACTCGCACCAAGAGTCAGATAAAATTCGCGCTTCAATTCCAATTCTATGGAGGCAAAATACAAGGCACTTTTAATTCTGATATCGTCATCAAAGTTTAAACCCGAAATCTTACCCGCATCATTGCCATAATTTTGGGCCGCAGTTTCACCTAATTGAAATTCCGAACCTGCGGTTATTTTAGTGCTCAAACCTGCAAGCGAAGTGCTGTAGTAAATTCTCGATCTCAACCCTCCACTCTTCCGGCTTTCTCTTTTGTAGTCGAACAAAAATGGGTTATCAAAAGTACTCAAACTGGTAAATACAGAACTAATCACATCCACTTTGGGTAAGATTTGATAACTCAATGTAGCTCCCAAGTTCACCGATTCGTGATTTATACTTGAGTTCTTATCCACACTCCCAGAACGAGCCTGCTTAGGATTTTCTTCAAATTGTTGCTCATTAAGTCCACCAGGAATTCCATAATCCAAATTTGAGTACAACATACTAACTTGCACCAAAGAGCGTGGTGAAAGTGTGAATCTTCCGTTGGCTGCAATAGTTTCTCTATCAAAAAAGGACTGCGCTCTATAGCCATCCGATTTTTGTTTGGCGTAGCTATACTGTAATAGTCCCCCATCCATTTTTTTGATGTATTTTGCGTCGTACCGCATGGCTCCAAAACTCCCAACCGAACCTGACGTTTCAACTTGGGTGTTGTTAACTGTCGGAATATTATTAAGCAGTAAAACGCCTCCATTTCCAGCTCCATACACGCTACCAGCTGGACCTTTTATAACTTCTGCAGAACTGATATTCTCTGTTCCCAGCAAGTTGAGTGCTGTACTTCCCGTTGGTTCTGTGAAAGGAAATTCATTCCAATAAACCTTCACATTTCGCACCCCAAAAGGAGACCTGAGTGAACTTCCTCTTATCGAAACACGATAGCTTCCCGGCGCTCGCTCTTCCATTCTAATTCCAGGCAAAGAATTCATTCCTGTTAAAAAAGTATGGGTATCAAATAAAAACAGCTGGTCGGTTTTGATGGAGGAAATTGAAGCCGGAGTTTCCATAATACTTCTATTGCCTTCATACCCTACCACCACAACTTCGTCAAGATCTACTTTTAGGCTATCATTTTGTTGAAAAGCCCAGCCTAATTGAGGAATTAATCCCACTAAAAATACAATTGCTAATTTATACATAGGAACAAACTACGAAGCATTGAATTAAGATTTAAGAATTGAATACATTCCGTTGTAATTATTTTTCACTTTAAGCAACCACATTGAATAGCACAAAGCAGGCTGCCATTGGAGTTTTTGACTCTGGAATTGGAGGATTAACCGTAACAAAAGCCGTTATCGAGGCTTTACCGAACGAAGATATCATTTATTTCGGGGATACTGCACGTGTGCCTTACGGCGGAAAATCTAAGGAAACCGTTCGAGAGTATGCGCTTGAGATTACCGATTTCCTTCTCTCCAAAGGTGTGAAAATGATTTTAATTGCCTGTAATACGGTTTCGGCATCAGCTAAAGAAGAGATTATAGCTAAGGCTGGTAACATTCCTGTACTTGATGTAATTAGCGCCGGCACCCAAGCCGCTTTTGACCATCCTAGCCACAATCATGTGGGCGTAATTGGAACCTTAGCTACCATTAATTCTGAAGCCTATGTAAAGGCTATTCATCAAAAAGATGAAAATGTAAAAGTAAGCCAGCAAGCTTGTCCGCTGTTGGTTCCTTTAGCTGAAGAAGGCTGGATTGATAACGAAGTTGCTCTTCAGACTTTAAAAATTTACTTAGATACTTTTGCATCCTCTTCTATCGACTCACTTATTCTTGGTTGCACGCATTATCCTTTATTTAAGACTCAAATTCCGAAAGTGTTAGATTCTCAGAATATCCACATTATTGATTCTGCAGATTCTATTGCTCAAATGGCTAAAGAAACATTGACTGAACTCAAACTTCTGAATGACACTGGCGGTGATTTTCAATGCTATGTAAGTGATCGCCCTCAACGGTTTCAAGAAGTTGCGGAGCGATTTCTAGGGCGATCCATTGCAAATGTCCACATTGTGCCACTGTAACTCTGTGGATTTCTGTTCCCTTCATTTTTTTCACTTTTTTAGTCGATAGCCCTATATTAAAAGGCTTATCAAATTTTGTCCCAAATTGTAATTAAAATTACCATATGAAACGCGCTACCTATTTTTTATCAACACTAGTACTTACGCTTTGCTTTTTGAGCAGTGTACATGCCCAAAAAACTGGATTGGACCTTTACAACCAGATGGGACAAAGAGGATTTATTTCTTCTGAAGGTTCCCCTCGCTTAAACTGGCTTCCAGGCAACCTTGGTTATATGGAAGTTGAAAAGGCCGACGATGGCCATATCACTTTTTATAAAGTGAATCCTAAAAACCAAAAACGTAGCCCATTATTTGATAACAGCACCACTAAAGCAATTATCGAGCAATATAATTCGGCTACCGACGAAAATAGCGCTGTACTTCCATTTAATAGCTTTGATTATGTTCAGGATGACAAAGCTATCTTTTTTACGGTTAACAACATCGATTTCCTTTTCAATTTAAAAGAGAAAAAATTAACCAAGCTTTATAAGCCCGTTGTAGAACGCGCGCCATACACGGACGAATTAATGCGAAGTATGGAACGTAGTCAGCTTTGGAACGGAACTTATTCCAACGATTATTCAAAATTTGCTTACGTAAAAGGCTACGATATCTATGTAGTTGATACGCAGACAAAAGAGGAAAAACGACTTACACAAGGCAGCGAAGAGAAAATGAATGGCCGCCCAAGTTGGGTCTATCCTGAAGAATTTAACGAAAGAGATGCCTACTGGTTCTCTCCAGACGACTCTAAAATCGCCTATCTGCAGTACAACGAGAAAGACGTTCATCAATATCCAATCGTTCATGATATGGACTTTGAAGCTGGTTTAGAACTAGAGCGTTATCCAAAAGCAGGTGAGACAAATCCTACTGTAAACTTATTTATTGTTGATATCGAAACCGCTAAAAGCGAGCAAGTACAAACAAATAGTAATCCAGACACTTACATCGTACGACCAATCTGGAGAAATGATGGGTCTGAGCTCACTTTTAGAAGACTTAACCGTCAGCAAAATCATCTTGAGTTGTTGGCTTACGATCTCGAGTCTAAAAAAGTTCGTACCATTTTAGAAGAACGTGAAGATGCCTACATCAGCCTACATGATAATTTCACTCAACTAAACGACAACAAAACGTTTATCTGGACTTCTGAAGTAAGCGGTTACAACCAAATCTACCATTACGGCTTTGATGGCAAGCTCATCAAGCAATTAACAAATGACGACAAACCTGTTAGCGGCATTGTAAGTGTAGATCAAAACAACAAAAAGGTTTATTACACTGCAAACCAAAATCTCGGCTTAGAAAATCAATTTTTTGTAGTAGGATTTAATGGCAAAGGCCACAAGCAACTCTCTAAAGAAGCTGGTTCTCACAGTATCAGCATGAACAGTGCTTCAACCTATTATACTGATTATTACTCCTCGTTTGATGAAGCTCCAACGGCTAATTTATTTGAAGCGAACGGCAAAAAAGTGCGTACGCTAATGACGTCGAATACTGAGAATGTAACAGCCAATAATCTGCAGAAACCAGAATTCATCACTTTTAAAGCCGCTGATGACGTAACTGATCTACCTGCATTAATTTACAAGCCTGTCGATTTTGATCCGAATAAAAAATATCCTGTAGTACTACCACTTTATGGCGGGCCAGAATATCAAGATGTAAGTAATACCTACAAAAGTGCGGATGGTTATCAGCGCCTTGCTCAACTTGGTTTTATTGTAATTCGAACAAACTACCGTGGTTCAGGCAAGAGAGGAAAAGAATTTGCAACTCTTCATTACGGAAAATTAGGTTCCATAGAAATAGATGATTATGCGAGAGCAGTTCAAATGGTAACGGAACGTGCTTATGCTGATGAAAATAGAGTTGGCGTTTATGGACATTCTTATGGTGGCTATGCTACTTCGTTACTCATGCTTCGTTACCCTAGTCTTTTCCACGTAGGTATTGCAGGTGCACCTGTTACCGATTGGAGAAGTTATGATACAATTTACACGGAGCGTTACATGAACACGCCGCAAGAAAACAAGGCTGGTTATGACAATGGTTCTGCGATGAGTTACGCTGAGAATCTAAAAGGAAAATTGCTGATTGTGCATGGAACCATCGACAACAACGTTCATCCTGGCAATAGTATTCATCTAATTGACGCTTTGATTAGAGCCGATAAACGTTTCGATGTAATGTTTTACCCAAACAACCGTCATGGAATAAGAGGAGCGCACGGCCAGCATTACAACAAACTCAGATTGAATTACTTAATCGAAAATCTAAAGCCAGAAATTAAAAGCTCCGATGAAATTGGTTCCGATTTAAGTTGGTCTAACTAAGAAATCTATTTTCTACTGAAAGCCGATTGGAAATCCCAATCGGCTTTTTTTATGTCGTAGAAATTATGCCTAGAACTTGAGCTTATAAAAGCTGGCTTGCGAGGTTTGCCAACTCAGAACGCTCGCCTTTTTCAAGGTTAATGTGCGCATAAAGCTCAGTGCGGCTCATCCTATCAACCAAGTATGAAAGTCCATTACTTTGGGAATCTAAATAGGGTGTATCAATCTGGAAAATATCACCAGTGAAAATAATTTTCGTATTCTCCCCTGCCCGTGTGATAATGGTTTTTATCTCGTGTGGAGTTAAATTTTGTGCTTCATCAACAATAAAAATTACGTTGGATAGACTTCGCCCACGTATATAGGCCAATGGAACAATCCGCAACTTATCGGTCTCGATTAGCTCATCTACTTTTTTATACTGTTTACTAGATTCATTAAACTGATTTTTAATAAAGCTCAAATTATCCCAAAGCGGTTGCATATAGGGATTTATTTTAGCTTCTGCATCGCCTGGTAAGAACCCAATATCTTTATTGCTTAATGGAACAATGGGCCGAGCAAGATAGATTTGCTTGAACTCGCTTCTTTGCTCTAATGCACTTGCCAAAGCTAGTAATGTTTTACCCGTACCAGCCGATCCAGTAATGGTGGTTAGCAAAATATTTGGATTCAATAACGCATGCATGGCAAAAGTCTGCTCTGCATTCCTGGGATGAATACCGTACGCATTCACCGTATCTACCTTTTCAATAAATTTTGATTTGGGATTGTACCAGCCCAAGGCAGAAGAACCATGACTCTTCATGATGTAGTAATGATTGTTCGGTGGTGTTTCGTCCAGCAACTGTTCGGGCAGGATCTTCCCGTGCTCGTAAAATTTGCTAATAATGGAAGGGTCTTCAATCTCCAACTCCGTCTTACCACGATACAAATGGTCAATATCTTTAACTTGAACCGTTTCGTAGTCTTCGGCATCTAAACTAAGCGCTCTCGCTTTAAGTCTTAAATTGATATCCTTAGAAACCAACACCACTTTGGTATTCGGGTTGTCTTCTTTAAGCTTTAGAGCTGAGTTTATGATATCATGATCATTCTTTTTGGAACCAAACACTTTATTGGCATCGGGGTGATTACCACCATTGCTTATCACTCGCAAATTCCCATGAGAACTCCCATTTAATGGAATCCAAGACTCCAACAAATTTGCATCCGAAATTCCATCTAAATACCTAATGAACTCCCGAGCGTGCAGGTTAATAATGTCATTCCCTTTTTTGAAAGTATCCAGTTCTTCGAGCACTGTGATAGGAATTGCTACATCGTTTTTTTCAAAATTTCTGACAGCTTCATAATCGTATAATAGTACAGAAGTGTCGAGAACAAATATTTTCTTCGCTTTTTTGCGTGGCATGGGCAAATAGTTTTATGAGTAGTATCAGAACCAGCCTTGGTAGATGATTTTAAAGAACGGCTTCTCGAATTAAACTAAAGCACGAATCATTTGCAACGCATTTTGGCAACTTCTTTCATTGTTTACCAAAGCATAATCTTGATTCCAATAAAACCACAAATTCTATTAAATATTGATGCCATAAAGTGCGATACCAAGGGCCATTGCCGCATTAAGACTTTCAACTCCCTTTCCATCTCCTAAGCAAGGAATCATCACTCGTTCACGGTTTCCGATAATCAAGTCGGGATGTATTCCATTGGCCTCATTACCAACTACAAGAATAGTTTTCTCAAGTGTGCCGATATCTTCAAGTTTAGTAGCTCCAGAATTCCCATCAAGTAATAACACCTTCCAGCCTTGTTGCTCAAATTCTGCCAAAATCGGATTCAGTTCGCCTGTTAGAGTGGGTAAAACGCCCGTAGCACCCATGGTACTTCTAACCACTTTTGGATTGTAGATATCAACCGAGCCTTTGCCAACAATCATAGCTTTAACTCCAAACCAACTCGCAGTTCGAATCATTGTGCCCATATTACCTGGATCTTGAATCCTATCTAAAGCTACAATTACGCCAGTTTCCTCGATAATCGATAAGCTCTCTACCTCGCTCGGCATCTTACAAACAGCCAACACACCTTGCGGATTTTCGGTATCTGCTACTTCATTAAATGCGCTCAATTCAAGCACAAAAACATTCTTCACTCTAGATTTAAAGTTATCTATTTCAGCCTCTGATACAAAAATTTCTAGCACTTCAATCAAATTATTATCAACAACCTGTTCTACTGCGCGCTTTCCTTCCACAAAAAATAGCCGTTCTTTCTCACGGTTTTTTCGTTGCCCAAGCTTTCTAAGTTGTTTTATTTGATTGTTACTAGCCTTTTCCAAAAATCTGAATCGTATTGAGTTAAACCAATTATCTACATTCTTTAATCCTAAGCAAATAATTCAACATATAAAATGTAGGATTTAACATTCTTAATTTATTTGGTGTATGATTTTCTATCTTTAGCCAAAACAAATTACACAATTAGAACTACGATGGACTTTTTAAGAAAACTAGGTATTGAAGGAGTTAACTCAGGGACAAGCACTGGGCAACAGAACTTTGAGAGTAAAGAAATGATTAGCAGCTTTACCCCTGTTGACGGTAAAAAGATTGCCAACGTAAGCGTAACAAGCCGTGAACAATACGAGCAAGTTGTTACAAAAGCAGAAGAAGCTTTTAAAGTATGGAGAGAAATGCCTGCTCCACAGCGTGGTGAGATTGTACGCCAAATTGGGCAGAAACTTCGTGAATTTAAAGAGCCTCTTGGCAAGTTAGTTACTTACGAAATGGGCAAAATCAATCAAGAAGGGCTTGGTGAAGTTCAAGAAATGATTGACATCTGTGATTTTGCAGTGGGTTTAAGCCGTCAATTGTACGGGCTAACTATGCATAGCGAGCGTCCAAATCATAGAATGTATGAGCAATGGCATCCACTAGGTATTGTTGGCGTAATTTCAGCGTTCAACTTCCCTGTTGCTGTATGGAGCTGGAACGCAATGCTTGCTGCTGTTTGTGGTGATGTTGTTATTTGGAAAGGCTCAGAAAAAACTCCTCTTTGTGGAGTAGCAATTCAAAAAATTGTAGCTAAAGTTCTTAAAGAAAATAATCTTCCAGAAGGTATTTTCAACCTGGTAACTGGCGCGCGTGAAGTGGGCGAATGGATGACTGAAGACGAGCGTATTCCGTTGATTTCAGCTACAGGTTCAATCCCAATGGGTAAAGAAGTTGCTAAAACTGTGGGTAGCCGTTTAGGTAAAACCATTCTTGAGCTTGGTGGCAATAACGCTATTATCATCTCAGAAAATGCCGATATCGAAATGGCACTTAGAGCTACGGTATTTGGCGCGGTTGGAACTGCTGGACAACGTTGTACCAGTACTCGTCGCCTCATCATTCATGAATCAGTTTACGATCATGTTAAAGAGCGCTTGATGGCAATCTATGAGAACATCAATATTGGCAATCCTCTTGAGCCAGATACTTTAGTTGGTCCATTAATTGACGATTTGTCGATTCAAGCCATGCAAAATGCGCTTAAGGAAGTTGAACGAGAAGGCGGCAAGGTAATTTATGGTGGCGACGTTATAGATCGCGATGGTCATTATGTTCGTCCAGCTATTGCTGAAGTTAAAAACGAATATGAAATCGTTCAAAACGAAACCTTTGCTCCTATTCTTTATCTAATCAAATTTTCTACGATGGATGAAGCTTTTGCAATGCACAATGGTGTACGACAAGGCTTAAGTTCTTCGATGTTTACTTTGAACATGCGTGAAGCTGAAAACTTCCTAAGTACACACGGTTCTGACTGTGGTATTGCGAACATCAACATTGGTACTAGTGGTGCTGAAATTGGTGGAGCATTTGGTGGCGAGAAAGAAACCGGTGGTGGACGTGAGTCTGGCTCGGATGCTTGGAAAGCGTACATGCGTCGCCAAACAAATACTATAAACTGGAGTGAAGAACTACCATTAGCACAAGGTATTTCTTTTGATGTTTAATCATTATTAGACAACTCTTTTCTAAATTTGAAAGCCATTCAGCATTACCGTTGAATGGCTTTTTTTATAGGGATAATTGAAGTAAAGGCAAGCACGTAACCGAAATAGACACAACTTGTTTTTAAGATTTGAATGGCTATATTGAGCCAACGGACGATGAAGTTTGTACAAATTCTTTTGATTTTATACGAACAGCTTATCCGAACTCTTGTTCCGATAATATTATGTTACTTATCAATTCTAAACTATGGATAAAGAAAGAAAGGAAATTCTAAATAATATTAGAGACTATTCTGAAGAGCAATTTGATCAATTGATCGTTTATCTATCTGGTGGTGGTTTAGTTTTAACTATCGGCTTTATTGATGAAGTAATTAAATTTGAGACTAGCACAGCTCAATGGCTTTTACTTACTACATGGATTTGTTTTACAATTTCAATGATTACGATTCTTTTTTCTCACAGGTCATCACTCAGATCGATTGATTTAGAATTGAAAGGTAAAGACAACAAAAGTGATTTCTGGGATGGAGTAACTAAATTTCTTAATTGGTTTGGTTTGTTATCATTCATTTTAGGTGTAATTCTTTTTGTGATTTACGTGATATTAAATATGTAATTTTTAATTAATGGGAAATATTATGAGTTCAGACAACAAAAGAAATTCTGGTAAAGACATAATCAAAAAAGGTAAGACAAAACCACCTAGTGAACGTTCTCCTTACTCAGCTCCTCCTAAACGAGATCCACAGAATGGAAAAACTAAACCACCTAGATAAAAAATCAGTAACATAACAAACACTTCAAGCGGAACTCGTTAGCTGGCTTTTAGATACTTAATATGGAAACACAAGTAAGATTAGAGCAACTCATAGAAAAAGGTAGGGAAGTCCTTAAGTCGCATAAACCTAATTCTCCTAATGTTATTGGGTTTCCAACTTTAGATTCTGGAAAATTTGTGGCCTGGAAATCCCAGACAATAAATTTTCTGTCAAGAATTTTACCTCCGAGCAGCCCCTATATTGATACTTTTAAAGAAAAAGTAAAAGATGGATATAGAAGTTCAGTCGAGCAAGGAATTGGTATTTTAGAATCAGTAAAGGAGGATTTAGAATTGGATTTACTTCATCCTCAAGATGAAGAACTTGCAGATGCCCCGTTAGTTCCCCTTTTGAATATTTTCGAAAAATTTCATTTAGTAACTCGTCAAATGCGAAGTAGATATTCTTCACGTGTCACATTAGATGTAAAAGATGAATATGATGTACAAGATTTACTCCACTCGTTACTGCACCTTCATTTTGACGACATTCGTCCAGAGGAATGGACTCCAAGTTATGCAGGAAAAAGTAGTAGAGTTGATTTCTTGCTTAAAGATTATAAAGTCGTAATTGAAGTAAAAAAGACTAGAAGCGGGTTAACCGAAAAGGAACTTGGTACACAACTAATTGATGATATCGCAAGATATAGGTCTCATCCAGATTGTGAATCATTACTTTGCTTTGTCTACGACCCTGACGGTTATGTAAATAATCCCAGAGGATTAGAAAATGATTTATCAAGAATTGAAGAAGATTTAACAGTAAAGGTTGTTATTCGTCCTTTATAAACAATAATATTATGGCAAAGTTTGAAATTGGAACTACTGTGGTACTTAAATCTGGTGGACCATTAATGACTGTTCAAGGTTATGGAAAAATTTTAAACCCTAGTACTTTTGAATGGGAAGAAAAATCAGATGAAGTTAAATGTTCATGGTTTGAAGGTGAGAAAAAATGCTCTGATGTTTTTCACCCTGATTCACTTGTTGAGTCAGAAATAGAATAATCCCGCCAGCTAACAAGCGTTTTAAGTCGGACTCGGGTATTGGCTCCGCATAATTTAATTTTCAGGTAACTGATTAATTCGGTTACTTTCATAAAAACCGAAAACCCTTACCCTCTTTCCCAAGCTCCTGCTTGGGAGAACCACACGGAGCTCCTGCTCCGAATAACCAATACACCAAGAATTAGTTGGCTTATTCTTGGACCAGAAAAAAAGGTCTGCTCCACCAACAACAGTACCGGTTAGAAAGTACGGGCACTCACTTTCATGAAATTTAGAATTACTTCATCCCACACGGG
>JBLWWM010000005.1:0-275892 GCA_048267905.1 Balneola sp. | reverse complement strand
TACGTCTTTGCCATTACTGTGGTAATAGCCGCTGTCAAGGTAGTTTTACCGTGATCTACGTGTCCAATTGTACCTACGTTTACGTGCGGTTTCGTCCGCTGAAAGGTCTCTTTTGCCATGATTTAAAAACTTAATTTTATTGATTTATAAGAAAAACGATTATCGACCTGAGCCGATAGTCGGACTTGAACCGACGACCCCTTCCTTACCATGGAAGTGCTCTACCACTGAGCTATATCGGCTTTTTGAGCGAGCGACCGGGATCGAACCGGCAACATTCAGCTTGGAAGGCTGACACTCTACCAATTGAGTTACGCTCGCTTAATGTGGGGAGAGCAGGATTCGAACCTACGAAGTCTTACGACAACAGATTTACAGTCTGCCCCAGTTGGCCGCTTTGGTATCTCCCCATTTTTCACATATGAGCCAGTGACCGGATTCGAACCGATGACCGGCGGTTTACAAAACCGCTGCTCTACCAACTGAGCTACACTGGCTTTTGCGAAAGACTTTAAAAATAGCGAACGTATATTTTATAGTCAATAAATAGAAGAGTAAAAATTAAAATATTTACTCATTTTTTTTAATCTTTTTCTCGTGAGGTCATGAATTTATACCCAAACCTCAAAAGGAGGGCAATAATAAGGATAATTAGTACTAATTCGCCATAGCCAGAAAGATATTTTCCAATTATTTTCCAATTATCTCTCACATACCAGCCCATTCCTAGCAAAAGCGCGTTCCATAACATGGAACTTATAAGAGAATTCAGAGCGGTAAGCCCGATATTTAGGTTACTAATTCCAGCAGTGAGAGAGATTACTGAGCGCGTTCCCGCCAAAAATCTATTTCCAAAAACTATCCACTGCCCCCACTCTTCCATCCAAGTTTTACCTTTTGCGAAATACTTATAGTCGATGCACTTCAAAACAAAGTGGCTACTCTTGTTACTTTCAATTGAAGCACCCCATTTACGCCCCAGCCAATACATGTTCATGAATCCGAAAACTGAAGCCGTAACCGTAATCACCCAGAGTAGAGGCAAAGACACTACTCCCTCTGCCGCGAGATAACCACCAAAAGCCACTATCACATCTCCAGGAGCGGGAGGCAGCATGTTTTCTAAATATGCAATACCAAAAAATATCAGATAAACACCAGCTATTGGCGCAACTGAAATCCAATCTACTATACTTTGCACAACTTGATCGAGCATTAGCCTTCTTTTCTAACTATTAACACAGTTGCAGAAGCGGCGATACCCTCATTTCTTCCTACAAAACCTAACCATTCTGAGGTGGTTGCTTTCACAGAGACATCTTCTACACTTACATTAAGGTCTTTGGCGATGAGCACTCTCATACTGTTTATATGAGGCGCCAATTTAGGCTCCTGAGCAACTACTGTTGCGTCCAGATTACTTAACTCGTAACCCTTCTCATGTAATAAAGCATAAGCACCTCTCAACAAAACTCTACTATCTGCCCCCTTATATTTAGGGTCTGTATCTGGAAAATGTTTACCTATATCACCTAATGCCAAAGCGCCTAGCAGAGCATCAGTAATAGCGTGTAGCAAAACATCTGCATCTGAGTGCCCCAAAAGACCCATTGAGTGAGGGATTTCTAATCCACCCAAAATAAGTTTTCGCCCTTTTTCGAACTTATGTACATCGTAACCATACCCAATGCGAATATTTTTCATAGTTCCTCTTGAATTAATAGTTCAGCGATTTTCAAATCGATTGGGTACGTGATTTTCAAATTTGCACGATCTCCCTCAACCATTTTTACTACACCTCCGATATGCTCCACTAATGACGCATCATCAGTTCCCAAAAAACCATCCTTAATTGCAATATCATATGCCTTTCCAAGTAGAGCTTTTTGAAAAATTTGGGGCGTCTGAGCTTGCCATAACTGCGCACGGTTTGGCGTTTCCAAAATAACACCCTCTGAATTAATCTTCTTGATAGTGTCTTTTGCAGGCACACCAAGAACGGCACCTCCTACCTCTTTCGCAACAGAAATACATTCGAAAATATTTTCAACCGATACAAAGGGTCTTACAGCGTCATGTACCGCTACCAGCTCGATTTCAGGCTGCACCTTTTTTAGAGCGTTGTAAATCGAATGCTGCCGTTCATTACCACCCTCTACAACTATAAAATTCACGTGGGAGTGAGGAAAAGAAGAGAATATTTGTTCTAGAGTAAGAATATACTCTGAAGAAGTTGCCACAATAACTTGGTGTAAGCAGTCAATCTTAAGAAAACGAGAAATTGTTCTCTCAAGAATTGACTTACCACCAATTTCTATAAATGGCTTAGGAAGCCGAGAACCCAAACGAGTTCCCGAGCCGGCAGCCGGAATTATGACCGCCAATTTTTCCAATTATATAATCAACATTGCATCGCCAAAGGAGAATAGGCGATAGTTTTCTTTTTTTGCCTCTTCATATGCTTTCATCATGAAGTCGTACTCGCCGAATGCCGCTGCCAACATTAACAGTGTAGATTCCGGGCGATGAAAGTTTGTCACAATCGCTTCAGTAATTTTGAAGTTGTAAGGAGGGTAAATAAATTTATCGGTCCAACCTGTTCCCATTTTAGACATTCCACTAGCCATCACACTCGTTTCGATAACTCTAACAGCGCTTGTACCTATTGCTACTACTTTTTTCTTTTTAGACTTTAAAGCAATATTGATTTTATCAGAAGTGTCTTTTGAAATAAAATAATTTTCTGAATCCATTCTGTGCTTAGTCAAATCCTCAACTTCAACATTACGGAAAGTACCCCAACCTATATGAAGAGTTACAGGAACCATAATCACCCCTTTATCCTCAATCTTCTTTATGAGCTCACGAGTAAAATGCATGCCCGCAGTTGGAGCAGCAACTGCGCCACGTTCGGTAGCGTACACTGTCTGGTATCTGTCTTTATCTTCGTCAACAGGCTCTCTTTCTATGTATGGAGGAAGTGGCATTTTACCTAGCGCATCTAAACGCTCATACAGTTCGTCGTTCGTACCTTCAAATAAGAAGCGGATAGTACGACCTCTTGAAGTAGTATTATCTACTACTTCTGCCATTAGTTCGTCGTCTTCGTCGCCAAAATAAAGTTTGTTACCGATACGGATTTTACGCGCCGGCTCAACCAACACGTCCCAAAGCATATTCTCAGGCTGTAGTTCTCTCAGCAAAAATACTTCAATATCAGCTTCAGTTTTTTCCTTTTTACCATTTAAACGAGCTGGAAAAACCTTGGTATTGTTGAAAACAACAACATCACCTTCATTGAAATAGTTATGAATCTCAGAAAATTTGGTGTGTTCAATAGTTTGTTCATCTCGGTTTAAAACCATCAAACGAGCTGCGTCACGTTGCTCAAGTGGTTCTTCTGGAACGTTAAGGCCTTCAATTTCGAATCTAAAATCAGTGAGTTTCATCTCTCCTGGGGTTGAATGGGAGTTTGTAGAATTTGCTTTTTGAAAAGTCGAATAAGATAGGCTTTTTATATTCCTTATTCAACGAATATCATTTTCTAGCTCTAAAGCTAGCTATTTATAATTAAGTCGCAATTCGTTATACTTAAATGTTTGGTGTTTCGTTCACCAAACCCCAATAAGGAACAATCATGAAAAAAGCATTACTCTCTTTACTCTGTATATCTATAATCACAAGTGTTAGCGCATTTGCTCAACTTAGGGGCGATGTTTCTACACCTTTTGATTACCAAGGACCTGTGATCAATAGCCAAACCGCTACAATTCAAAGTAAATTGGGCCAGCTTTTTAGCAAAATTAATATGTCGCATTCATACTCAATGTCTGTCTCTTCATTCGCAGGTTCCTACCAGTCCTTAAATGCTTACACAAATACGATGCAAGTTAACTTGACGGATCGTTTAGATGCTCGGGTTGACCTCTCATTCTTACATTCTCCTTTCGGTGGTACTAGTTTATACGGGGCCAATTTGAATAATCCACGTGTAATACTTAGTAACGCTGAGCTTAATTACAAAATTAGTGATAATGCACTGATACAAGTCCGGTTTCAACAACTTCCTGCTTCTTACGGGTACGGTTATGGTTACGATCGCTTCAATAATCCTTGGTATCGCTAATTTATAGATGTCTATAAAACAAGAAGAACAACATTCATCCCAAAATAGCTTATATTTAAACGCAGCCATTGGCTTTTTAAGCGTTTTATTAATTGCTCTTTTGGCGGCGCTTTTTACTCGCGTATTATATCCCAGAATTTTAAATCAAAGATCGGAAACCTCGAACGAACTTATCGGAACAATTATTCAGCTTGAAGTTTTAAATGGCTGTGGAGAACCGGGAATTGCTAATAACTTTACAGGCATCCTTAGAGATAATGGTTTTGATGTAGTAGAAACAGGGAATTTTGAGCGCTTTGATGTCGAAAAGACAATTGTTATTTCAAGAACAGTTTCAATAGACAATGCTAAGCGAGTTGCTGCTGCTCTGGGAGTATCAGAAGAAAATGTCATCAGAGAAGAATCGCCCGACTTCTACTTAGATGTAACCGTAATATTGGGCAAAGATTATCACAAGCTTAACACAAATTAAATGTCTGAAATTAAAGAACCCAATAACAAACAATTTTCCAATGCATATTCCGAGGATGACTTAAAAACCACGGAAGTTCTTGAGGTTATTGTAGAGTCTCTTCTTAGTAAAAAAGCAAATGATATAACTGTGTTAGACGTTTCTGAACTTACTACGCTAGCAGAATATTTTGTTATTTGTCACGGTAACTCTGATACCCAAATTAAAGCACTCGCAGATATTGTTGAGGATGATGTGCGTGAAAAGACATCAGAAAAAGCTTGGAAAAAAGAAGGAATTAACGCCCGATCGTGGATGATTTTGGATTATGTAAACATTGTAGTACACATAATGACAAAAGAAAAACGTGACTATTATAGCATTGAAAGAATGTGGAATGACGCTAAAATTACGCACATTAAAGACGAAGCCTAACTTTTAGCTATGGCCGCTAGCTTACCCTCGCTACTTATAACTGAGCCTATCCCAGAGAAGGTTATAAATTTTTTAGAGCAGCACGCAAAGGTAACAGTTGGCCCAAAAGGTTATTACAGTAACGAAGAGCATCTAAAACAAGACATCATAAAGTTTGATGCTTTGCTATGTATGTTATCTACACCTGTAACCAAGAATGTTCTAACTGCGGCAACTAATTTAAGAATAGTGGCAAATTTTGCTGTAGGGTATAACAATATAGATGTTTCATCAGCCCATAAACTTGGTATAAAAGTTGCAAACACGCCTGACGTTCTAACTGAAGCTTGTGGCGATTTTGCGATGGCTCTTTTAATGGCGGTTACACGACAGTTCAACGCTGCTGAAAGTTATCTACGCAACGGTAAATTTAAAGGGTGGGAACCTCTCGGATTTTTAGGAATGGAGCTTCGAGGAAAAACTCTAGGCATCGTCGGAATGGGCAGAATTGAGCAAGCGTTTGCAGAGAGGGCTCAAGCTTTTGGCATGAAAATAGCTTATCACAACCGACGTAAGATTTCTTACGATACTGCCCAAAAAGTTGATGCGCAATATATTTCCTCTCTTGAGGAACTCGCTGCAATTTCTGATGTTCTAAGTTTAAATTGTCCGCTTACGCCAGAAACACACCACTTGATTGATGCCCCTATTTTCGAACTCATGCCAAAGCATTCCATTCTTATTAATATTTCTCGCGGACCAGTAGTGAATGAAAAGGCCCTAGCTAAAGCGCTACAAGACCATCAAATTGCAGGAGCTGGAATCGATGTTTTTGAAGAGGAGCCAAAAGTTCATCCTGATTTATTATCAGCACCAAATTGTACACTGTTGCCTCATATTGCAAGTGCAACATTTGAAACGCGGGAACAAATCGGAATGCTAGCAGCTAATGCAATTGTTTCCGTTTTGAATAATAAACCAATCCATTTGATACCAAACTTGATTCACTCCTGATATCAACTCATATTTAGTTCCTTAACAACCTGCCTTTTATTTGAAGCGCTACACACTGCATAGAGCCCCTCTGCCCTGGCTGTTTTTTACTGCCTTAATAGTGGTTTATTTAGTATTTGAGGTGCTTTTTTTGGGTTTAAAGCCCTCAAATTTACGAATCCAGCAAATTGCGAAAGAAGACGTCCTGAAATCCACTTCAGCTTTTGAGGATTTCCAACAAACTTTTCGTGAAGAAACCATAGAGCTCTCTGAGGTAATTCTTAATGCTCATAGACAAAATGCTTCATTAGAGGATATTCACGAATTAATAACAACTAAGTTCCAATTTTGGGGAACTGCTTTATACCTAAACGACAGTCTGGTGGTTTGGTCTGGCTTTCCAAAAGGAGAGTTCAAACCTTCCGTTTTCGAAACCAATCTTCCGTTTTCAATGGAAGTACTTACAGAGGGAAATGTAGTTTACATTCAAGGAGAACAGTCTTTTACTTCCACTATTAGCAATGATACATTAAAATTTCACCTTGCTACACTTCAGATACTTCAACAACAAAATTTACTAAATATTGGTAAGAATTTGGAGGTTGCTGTACCTCAAGCATTAGATATTAATTTAGATTATCCAGTTTATTTTAGTTTTTTTCAGTCTCCTCCTCAGAGCTTCGATTTTAAACAAAATCTTGTTGTAAATGGTGCCGATACCGTTGGTGTGGCTTATGCAAAGTATAGTGACTTTGACTTTTTTATTGAGCACAGAAAGTCATCGTTCTATAAATGGCGCTTCCTTTGCTTGTTCTTAATACTAATAACAATCTCCTTTTTAGTCTCCAAAAGTAATTTTTATCTCCAAAATATTACTAAACTTCTAATCACCTTTGCATTAGTTATTCTTTGTTGGCTTCTACTCGGACAAAGCCTTCCTAGTTTAGGGTTCAATAATCTACTCGGTGACGATCCCGCAATCATTGGTATCGCCAACCTTTTCATAGATACCGTTGCGCTACTACTCTTAGCTATTATTGGAACTCGATTTTACCTGAAAAATTCTTCTTTAAGTTCGAATCTTTCTGTATTACTTGGCCTCCTTATTAGTACTATGCTAGGTTTAATAATCTCCCAAGTATTTTTAAATACTACTGCCGACATTTTTGAAATTGTAGCACATACACCGTTAAGTATATTTGCTATTAAACCCATCCCTGCACTATCCACAGTATTCTTTTTCCTAGCGACTGGGTTTTTATGGATTTCATTGTCATGGTTTACGGTTAACCTTTTATTGACCCTCTTTATCCACTTCCAAAAAAGGGAGCTTTTGAGCCTTTTATTCACTTTTATTGGATTTATAATTGGACTTTTATTGACCTATACTTTCAGTTTCCATAAGCCTGAAATATGGCAATTTATCCAAGCTACTTTTCTTTTTCTAGCCCTAGGTTTTAGTAGCTTCCAAATTCGAGTGCAAAAGCTTCGTTTTCAGGGTAAATCTAGAGTGCGTTTACTCATTCTTGTTTGTTTCATTGCCTCAATACTAGGATACGTACCTTCTTACTTTGGTGAAGTTCAAGAGCAGAATGAGCAAATGATAAACGTGGCTGAGTCATTTAACCTTCAAGAAGGAGATAAGGCTGAGGAAATAACAATTTCATTGCTTAATAGTCTTGAGAACATACTTTCAGCACAACATTATTCTAATCTTGATACTCAAAAACCAAATTTACAAGCTTTTTTCGATCGAGAAGTTTCCAATTTAATTCTTCCACAGTGGGAGGATTACTCCTTTTCAATACAATTAGTTGATCAAGATGGAGAGTCCATTTCAGAATATACTACAGACTTAAATGCGCCTGGTTGGACCAAGGTTTTTGATGTTTTAACGCTCGAAATTCCTTTCGAAGAAGAGCGTATTAAAAGAGATCGATTACGCCCCATTATACGAGAAAAAGCACTCGAACAACCATCTACCAGTTATTCCTCTTATCGCCAAGGTTGGATTCCATTCTTCACTTCTTCAAATGATGGAAAGCGCCTTGGTTGGATTATTTGCTCTGTTTATAAAGAAAAACCACAATACCGTAAAGCCTTAAGAGCGGTAGTTTCATACGCTCAATCTCAGGGACTCAACACAACCATTCATTTAAATGAATTTGAAGATGGTTTATTGAATCGAACTTCGATTGTTGGTATTCCTCTTGATCTCCCGGGTTACTCTCGTCTAGATAAAGATTTGATTGTTCAAATTCAGGAGGATAGCATTCTAATAAGAAATACAGAGATTTCTAGAGCTAAACTTCGAGAAATGTTTATCGCCAACGACTCGCACTCCATTACCAGAGTGGCTTCCCTCAGAATTACGGCAACAAACCATATTTACTCTCTCCTTCGTTTCTTTTTTACGCTCTTAATTGTGCTCATTCTTATCTCAATATTCTTTTTTTGGAGCCCTAGTCTTAAGCTCATTGGCCATAATAAAAAATTTAAAGACCGCCTTCTCGATAGGTTCATACTAGCTTCTTTAGCTTGTTTCCTAGCTTTAGTAGCCGCTTCCTATGCTGCAATTATCTCTCAAAGTAATGAGTCTGTTACTGATGAAATTAGCATGAAACTTGAAAACCTTATCGATGGCATAATTCAAGATTCGGTATCTGATACTCGAAAGCTTCTTTACAACGCAACATCAATCATAGATGCCGATGCCATTCTCTATAAAGACAATACCGAAATTGGTTCAACTGCGCCACAAATTTTCTCTCAGAATTTACTTCCAACCCAAATTCCTTGGGACGTTTATAATGAAATCTATTTTAGAGGAAGTGAACAGGAAATTCGATTCTTTACTTTAGGCTCTCAGGAGATGTTGATTGGTTTTAAGCCAATTATTAAAAACAATAATATTATAAACATTGCAGGAATTCCTACTTTTCTGCGAGCACCTCGATTTAACGATCAAGTTCTTTCTACCACTAGCTACCTACTTGGGCTATTCGTTTTAATTTTTGGGTTGTTCATACTTGGAGCTACTTTTATTGCTAACCAGCTCACCTCGCCCCTTGAAGAATTAAGTGAGGGGATTAAAACTATTTCAGATGGAAACCTTGAAACCACCTTGCCTGTAAAAAGTCAGGACGAAATTGGTGCATTAACCAATGCGTACAACATTATGGTTTATAGATTACAAGAGCTTCAAAAAAACTTGGTTGAAGCAGAGCGGGAAGCGGCTTGGAAAGAAATGGCGCAACAAGTTGCTCATGAGATTAAGAACCCTCTTACTCCGATGAAATTAAACCTTCAGCACCTCGAGCGGAAACTTAAGAGCCCTGATATTACCACCGATGAACTAAAAGCTCAATTCAGTAAAGTAAACTCCAACTTGATAGAACAAATTGATTCTTTAAGCAGAATTGCTTCAGATTTTTCGAAATTCGCAAAACCTATAGACCAACCTCTCCGCAGGTTTGATATTACAGAGTTGCTTCTTTCCGTGTTAGATTTATATGCCCATGAAAAAAAGGTAACAATTACTTCCTTAATTCCTGCAAAACACATTTACGTAGATGGTGTTAAAGACGAACTTAGAAGAGCTTTCATCAACCTTATTAAGAATGGCATTGAAGCCATACAGGCAGATGGTACTATTACACTTTCTACAAACATAATTGCTCAACATGTTGAAATTAGTATCAGCGACACAGGAGAAGGTATTTCTGATAAGAACAAATCTGTTATATTCATTCCAAACTTTAGCACAAAGACAAGTGGCACAGGGTTAGGATTGGCTATCACTAAAAAGATTATTGAAGCTCATAACGGAGGAATAACCTTCCACTCTATTTTTGGTAAAGGAACTACTTTTGTAATTACCTTGCCGCTCTCCATAAAATGATATTAGATTCATAGAAAGTATATATCAAGCGTACGGTATTTTACCTTACCTTTAGTGCTAACAATTCGTACCATTGCTGGCTCCAAAAAAGCATAATGTCAGAACTAAGAAAAAGCATACAAAAAGAGAGCTCCCTTCTCTTAAAACTTGGTGGTCCCATCATTGCTACGCAGTTGTTGAGAACGGGCCTAAACTTTACTGATACAGTGATGGCTGGAAATCTTTCTGCCTTAGACCTTGCCGGTGTAGCCATTGGAAATGCCATTTATATGCCCATTGCCATTTTTTGTATGGCCACATTGGTAGCTATAAACCCCATGGTATCTCAACTTTTGGGAGCACGAAAATTTGAGGAAATTGGAAGAAGTGCGCGCCAAATGTTTTGGGTAATTCTATTCCTCACTATTCCATGTATTATCATTATCAGAAACCTTGATATCATAATGCGCCTCATTGGAGTTACCCCAGAAATTATACCGATAGCACAAAGCTATTTGAAAGGAATTTCTTGGGGAATTTTACCTCTCTTTGCCTATGCTGGTGTACGCTATTTTAGTGAGGGGTTATCCGTAACTCGCCCTGCAATGTATATTGCCGCTGTAAGTTTAGTGTTGAATGTTGGTGCAAATTATGTATTGATGTACGGTAAACTTGGTTTCCCTGCAATGGGTGGCGTTGGCGCTGGTTATGCTACTTCTCTATTAAACTTTTTTTCTGCAATTGTTTTTATTTCTTTCACTATGAGGTTTAAGCCGTTTAAAAGGTTTAATATTTTCGCGAAAATCAAAAGACCAGATATGGTTCTTATCAAAGAGTTTCTAAGAATTGGCTTACCAAACGGCGTAAGTTCAGCTATGGAAGTTTTGCTTTTCGCTACCGTTAGTTTATTGATGGGTACTCTTAGTGTTAGTGCGGCGGCTTCTCATCAAGTTGCACTTAATGTTGCTTCAACGATGTTTATGATTCCTTTTGGGCTTTCGATGGCGATTTCGCAACGCGTTGGTTTTTCTTTTGGGCAAGGCTCCATGGCAAAAGCTCGTTTTCGTGGCTTTGTTGGAATTGGAATTTGTGGATTGATAATGACTGTTACCGCTATTTTCCTTTTTACTATACCTGAGTCCATTGTGCGAATTTATACAAGTGATCCCGCTGTTAAAGACATGGCCGTCTCTCTTTTATTTATGGCAGGATTGTTTCAGATATCAGATGGCTTCCAAGTTGGCGGGTTTGGCGCCTTACGTGGCCTCAAAGATACGCGAGTACCTATGATTGCAAACTTCATCGCTTACTGGGTCATCGGCTTTCCTGCTGGATATATACTCGGTATACATTTAGGCTATGGACCTCAAGGTTTATGGATTGGTTTAATTTCAGGACTTTCCGTTGCTGCCGTATTACACAACTACCGATTTAATAAACTCTCTAAGGTTTCTTAGACCACACGAATCTTATTCTTAAAAACTCGGTTAGATAAAACAGAGATAAACTATTATTCTGTTCCATGCCAATATACATCCATGATATTGTGATCGCTAATCCCGATACCGCCATTCCTCAACAAACCATTCGGGAGATTATGAAAGTACGCTTGGCAAAGGATAGAAAAACGGAAGCGATTATCCACCGAATTTATTCTCAATCTGGAATTGAGAAACGCCATACAGTAATACGCGATTTCCTAGAAAAGAGCGACGATGCATTCTTTAACAGAGCATTAAGTGGCAAAAACACTCCTTCTACCGCTGAAAGAAATGTCTTGTATAAAACAGAAGCCACCTCATTATTTTTAGAAGTTGGGAAAAAATTACTGCTACAAAATCCAGAAATCGAAAACTCTAAAATAACCCATGTAATTACGGTTTCTTGTACTGGGTTTTATGCGCCAGGACCTGATTTCGAGGTGGTAAAAGGGTTAGGTTTATCTGCATCCACCCAGCGATTTCACATCGGTTTTATGGGATGCTATGCTGCATTTCCTGCGCTTAAAATGGCCGCTGCATTTTGCGAAGCCGATCCTAATGCTTGTGTATTGGTAATCTGTGCTGAATTATGCACCATTCACATTCAATCCGAAAATGATATCGATAATCTACTAGCTTCTTCTGTATTTGCAGATGGAGCGGCTGGTGTTTTGGTTTCGTCTCAGAAACCTGCCAAAAAAGGGTTTAGGATGAATGCCTTCGCCTCATCTCTTGCCTATAAAGGCGAACAAGATATGGCTTGGACAATCGGCGATACTGGTTTTCAGATGACTCTTTCTAGTTACGTGCCAGATATCATTACTGCTAACTTAGCATCTGTAATTGAGCCTTTATTTTCTACACTTTCAATCTCTGCTAATGCCGTAGATCTATGTGCTGTACATCCAGGCGGCCGAGCCATTGTCGACAAAGTTCAAAAATCAATGAAGCTTACTGATTTACAAGTTGAAGCTTCACGAAAAGTACTTTCCAAATTCGGAAACATGAGCAGTGCAACCATTCTTTTTGTGTTAGAGGAAATTCTGAAATCTAATTTAGAAACGGATACTACTATTCTGCCGATGGCTTTTGGGCCAGGATTAACGATAGAGTCTGGACTTTTCACCATGATTAACTCTTAGTTATGCCTCTTTTTCTCAAAAATCGTCGGACTGATTTAGTTGAGCTAATGGATAGAGATGATTGCGATCTTCACAAACTAGAGAATACCTATCGTCAGTTTTATAGAATTAATGGCATTCTTTCTCAATGGAGGAGAATTTATACAACCCAGCTCCGACCTTTGATGCAAGAGTACAATAGGGAATTTACACTACTCGATATCGGTTTTGGCGGAGGTGATATTCCTTTTTCGCTTGCTAAATGGGCTCAAAATGATGGGTTAAGTTTGAAAATCACCGCAATTGAACTAGATGTACGGGCTCTAGATTTCGTTTCCAAGCTAGAGCCCCATCCAAAAATTGAGTTTAAACATTGCAGCTCAACCCAATTAGTTCTAGAAAATAGAACGTTCGATTTTGTGATTTCAAATCATGTTCTACACCATCTCGATACTGTTACATTTCCAAAATTCTTAGACGAAGCGATTTCCTTAGCGAGTAAAAAAGTTATTTTTAATGATATCGAACGAAGTGATATTGGATACGCACTTTTTAACATCTTCTCTAGGTTACTTTTCAGAAACTCTTTCATCACCCAAGATGGACTCACTTCCGTAAAAAGGTCTTTTACTTTTTCCGAATTGAAACATGTAATTCCTGAGAAATGGAATGTACAACGCTTGTTTCCTTTTCGGTTAATCCTCAGCTTCACAAAAGATGCATAAATTTAGTGTCTGCATTGTAGGTGGTGGCCCCGTTGGACTTTTCCTTGGTATTGCACTCGCAAAGCTAAACATTTCGTGCTACATCATTGAACGAAGAGCTGCTCCCGTCCCCGACTCCAGGTCGCTAGGAATTCATCCGGTCTCAATGGAATTATTTCAGTTCCTTGGAATGGAAACAGAGTTTTCCGAAGCGGGAATTCGTATTCAAAAAGGCATCGCTCATGATGGGAGTCGCAAGCTTGGGGAGATAGATTTCAGTTCCCTCAAAAAACCATACAACTTTATTCTTTCGTGTCCGCAGTTTAAAACAGAACAAATTTTGAAAGATAAATTTCTGGCTTTAAATCCAAACGGACTTATTCAAGAAGCAGAGGTAACCGATATTCGCAATGATGAAAAGGAAGTGGTGTGTTGGTATAAAAAAGATGGCCGTGAATTTCAGATATCTTCCAACTTCCTAATTGGTTGTGATGGTAAAAACAGTTTGATTAGGCAAAAAGCGGGTATTTTTTTTGGAGGTAAGAGATATCCCGATACTTACATCATGGGTGATTTCGAAGATACAACAGAATTCGGATCTAGGGCCACTGTTTTCCTTCCTAAGGACGGAATGCTTGAGTGCTTCCCTCTTCCTAACGGCATGAGGCGATGGGTGGTTAAAACCGAAGAGTTTGTCAAAAAACCAACTCAACCCTTGTTAGCGGAGTTAATCCGAAAACGATTAGGCTATGATTTAACGGAAACAAAATGCACCATGCTGAGTAGTTTTGGAGTTCAATACTTTAGGGCTGAACAGTTTTTCAAGAATAGAATAATACTCGCTGGCGATTCAGCTCATGTTGTTAGCCCAATTGGCGGACAAGGAATGAACTTAGGGTGGATTGGCGCGTGGAAGTTGTCGCAAGCATTGGCTTCAATACAAGAACAACCAACTAAATCGGTACACTACCTTTCGCAATATCAGAAAGAGCAGCAGTTGATTTCAAAAAAAGTAGCGTTAAGAGCAGAGTGGAATATGAGATTGGGCAGAAAACGAAACTTTCCTTTCTTTAAAAAGGCATTCATTTCTGTACTTCTAAATACACCGCTACGAAAGCTTGCCGCAGAGCAATTTGCAATGCGAGGGCTAGTTAAACTTCCTTGAAATTAACTTCTAGAGAGTAAATTCTACGCTAATTTTGGAGCCGTCGCTAAACTTATCTGACAGATCAACTCTGGCGTTTAGTTTACGTGAGAGTGCTTTGATAATGAACAAGCTTTTAGGTCCTTTTTCATCAACATCCATTCCTACGCCATTGTCAGATATCTCAATAATAAGCTTTTCGTTTTCAATATTACGCACCGAGATATTTATCTTGCCTGTTTTTCTATTCTGAAAAGCATGTTTGAATGAATTTACCGCAAGTTCGTTTAAAATCAATCCGCATAGTACAGCTCTATTCACATCAAGATTATATTCCGCAATGCTATAGCTAATTCTAATTTCTTTGCTTGTGTCGTCATAAATTCGTGCAACATTTTGCACAATATTAACTAAGTATTTGTTTAGCTCTACCGTACCTGTTTCTTTTGAGTCGTACAGCATAGAGTGTACATCAGCAACAGATCTAATTCTTGAATTTGTTGCCTTTAACACTCCTAATGAGTTTTCGTCATCGATACCATCTAACTCTAGTTCTATTAAAGCAGAAATGGTAGCTAAATTGTTCCTTAGTCGATGATGAACTTCAGCGAGTTGAGTAGTTTTTTCATCTAGCTTATTCAGTAATTTTTCATATTTATTTGAGCGGTGTACAGCTAGTGCAACATGCTCTGCCAAGGTTTCGAAAACAAAAACATCGCTGTCATCAAAAGGAATATCGTTCTTTCTATTTACTGCTTGAAGAACGCCAAACGCGTCTCCATCTTGGTTTTTTAGCGGTACGCAGATGATATTCCGTGTTGTAAAATCGCTAGACAAATCTTTCCAAAAAAACTCGCTTTCGTCTATTTTATTAGAAATATAAGGGTTGTTATTTTTGATAACCCATGCACCAATGCCTTTATCTTTAGGAATACTAAAACCCACAATTTTATCTTGAATAGGCCCTGTTGGAATACTAATATTTAACCTACCAGTTGCCCCGTCTATTAGCATTAATGAGCTCGCCTCTGTATTCATCACAATACATGTGGCATCCATGCATTTTTTAAGTAAATCTTTTAACTCAAAGGTACGATTAATCCCTTCTACCGCTTCCAGTAAAAGCCGGTAATTGGAATTGTTTCCAACACCGTTAACAATTTTATATTTCTCGTCCTTTTCCGTAATCAATCCTAAATAGTTTGACAACAATATAAAAAAACGTAATTGATTTTTATGTTAGGATTAAATTCATAAATAGAAAAAGCCCTGTCATTAAAAATGACAGGGCTTTTAAATTAAAAACTAGCAGATTCAGAAAGAATCTTAGCTACGGCTTTTCTTTAAGTAATCTAAAAGAACAGTATGTAGGATACCACCATTACGGTAATAATCCACTTCAACAGGAGTATCAATTCTACATTTCGTGGAAAAGTTAATCTCAGTTCCGTCTGCTTTTTTAGCTGTTACATTTACATCTTGACGAGCTTTTAGGCTATCATCTAAATGAATAGTAAAAGATTCTGAACCGTCTAATCCAAGTGTAGTTGGAGTTTCACCATCTTGGAATTGAAGAGGAAGAACGCCCATGCCTACTAGGTTAGAACGGTGAATACGTTCGTAAGACTCAGCGATAATTGATTTGATTCCTAAAAGGATGGTTCCTTTTGCAGCCCAATCTCGAGATGAACCTGTTCCATATTCTTTACCAACTATTCCGATAAGTGGAGTACCAGACTCTTTGTACTTCAGTGAAGCATCAAAGATGGTAGTAACTTCACCGGTTGGATGATATTTGGTGAACCCACCTTCAGTACCTGGGGCCAATTTGTTTTTAAAACGTACGTTTGCAAAAGTTCCGCGAGTCATTACACGGTCGTTACCACGACGAGAACCATACGAGTTGAAATCGTTGCTATCAACTCCGTTAGCTTTTAAGAACTCACCTGCAGGGGCGTCTTCTTTAATATTACCTGCTGGGGAAATATGATCAGTTGTTATAGAATCACCTACCATAACCAAAGTACGAGCACTTTCGATAGATTTAATTGGCTCTGCTTCTTCTTTGGTATTCATAAAGAAAGGAGGTTCTTGAATGTACGTAGACTCTTCTTTCCAATCGAACAACTCGCCGCCAGAAACAGGAATTGCTTCCCAAGTTGGAGAGTCAAAAATATCACCATACATCTTGTCAAAAAGATCTGGGCGGATAGCATTGTCTAATTCTGCTGCAATCTCAGCGGTTGTTGGCCATATATCTTTTAGATATACATCATTGCCTTCTTTGTCTTTTCCAAGTGGCTCGTTAGATAAATCGATATCCACGGTTCCAGCAAGAGCGTACGCTACAACAAGAGGAGGAGAAGCTAGGAAGTTAGCTTTTACATACGGATGAATACGTCCTTCAAAGTTTCTGTTTCCAGAAAGCACACCAGCTGCAATTAAATCACCCTCACGGATTGCTTTTTCTACAGGTGCTGGTAACGGACCAGAGTTACCAATACAAGTTGTACAGCCGTACCCTACAAGGTTGAAACCTAATTTGTCTAAATATTCGGTAAGTCCTGCTTCATTCAGGTATTCGGTAACAACTCTAGAACCAGGAGCTAACGATGTTTTAACATAAGCTGGAACTTTCAAGCCTTTTTCAACGGCTTTTTTAGCAACAATACCAGCCCCTAACATTACACTTGGGTTAGAAGTGTTAGTACAACTTGTGATTGCTGCAATAGCAACATCTCCATGATGCATCTCAATCTCTTGGCCATTTTTGTAAATGCCTTTATTGGATACTTGCTCTTGTTTTAGGTTAAAACCCATGGTAGCATCATTGCTAGTCAAAGAAGCTTCAAAAGTAGTCTTCATATTCTTTAACGTGATACGATCTTGCGGACGTTTTGGGCCTGCAAGTGATGTTTCAACGGTGCCTAAATCAAGCTCTAAAGTTGAAGCAAAAACTGGGTCTGGTGTATCATCGGTTCTATATAAACCTTGAACTTTTGTATAATTTTCTACTAGCTGAACCAGCTCATCAGGACGTCCTGTCCTGTGCATGTAGCGTAAAGCTTCACTATCAATTGGGAAGAAGCCCATAGTTGCGCCATATTCTGGAGCCATGTTAGCGATTGTTGCACGATCAGGCAAACTCATGTTACTGATACCAGCACCGTAGAACTCTACGAATTTACCAACTACACCATGCTTTCTAAGCATTTCAGTAACAGTAAGAGTTAAATCCGTTGCTGTAACACCTTCTTTCAACTTTCCAGTTAACTTCATACCAACAACTTCAGGAACTAACATATAGATTGGCTGACCTAACATTGCAGCTTCTGCTTCAATACCGCCAACGCCCCAACCTAAGATCCCAAGACCGTTAATCATTGTTGTGTGAGAATCCGTTCCTACTAAAGTATCTGGGTAAGATGTTCTTGTACCATCAGCTTCTTCACGAGTAAATACTCCGCGACCTAAATACTCTAGGTTAACCTGGTGAACAATACCGCGTCCTGGAGGTACCACACGGAAATTATCAAAAGCCTCTTTACCCCATTTCAGAAATTCATAGCGTTCTTGGTTACGCTCCATTTCTTTTTCTACGTTGAACATGAGTGCTGCATCAGAGCCAAACATATCAACTTGAACAGAGTGATCAATTACTAAGTCTACAGGAACTTGAGGGTTGATAGCATTTGGATCGCCACCCATTCTTTTCATGGCAGAACGGAGAGCAGCTAAATCAACTACTGCAGGTACACCAGTAAAATCCTGAAGAACCACACGAGATGGTTTGAAAGGGATTTCGCCTTGTGGATTGCTCGCATCATAGTTAGCTAATGCTTCAACATCACTTTCTGTTATCACATAACCATCAAATTCTCTAAGTACTGCCTCCAACAAAATTTTAATAGAAAAAGGAAGCTTATCTACATTAGCATAGCCTAGTTCTTTAAGTTTAGGAACACTGTAATAGTTTGATTCTCCATTACCAGTATCAAAAGTCTGTTTAGTGCTTTTAAATTTGTTGGTCATTTCAGTATGATTTTTAAAATTCGAATAGGGTATAAAGATACAAATCTTTTAACCTTTTGTCTTTCTTTGGATAACCTTTTCACAAGCTCTTTCATTTCAACTAGTAAAAAGGAACTTCTAAGTTTTTCGTAAAATATTATTACTAGCTTTAAATGCTCCTTAAAACCCTAAACTATTTTGCTAGGTTCAATTAAACTTCAAAAGCTAGTAGATCTTATTTAAGCTTCATCTCATTCTGAGCTGACCCGAAGGTCATTTCTTCATCAAATTGCGTAGTCCCAAAAGCTTCTTCCATTTCTGCCCGAAGTTTTTGAATCGTAAGCCCACTAGTCAAAATTCCGTTTCTTGCAATAGAAACGCGTCCTGTTTCTTCAGATACAACAAGCACTAGTACATTATTAGTTTCACTTATACCTACAGCGGCTCTATGCCTTGTCCCAAATGCTTGAGCAATGTTAGGGTTCTGTGAAATTGGTAAATAACAACTAGCTGCAACAATTCTATTGTTTCTAATCACTACTGCACCATCATGTAAGGGAGTATCTTTCTGAAAAATAGTTGTAATAAGTTCTGCCTTTACTACCGAATCTATTTTTACACCCGCATCAACTAAATCTTGTAACGACGATGACCGTGCAAAAACAATTAAAGCACCAGTCCGAGCTTTAGCCATTTTTTTTACAGACTCAACTACTTCGTCTATCATTTCAGAAGAATCTGCTCTTGAAAAAAATCGATCAAAACTAGTATTGTTTCCCAGCCGATAAAGTAGTTTCCTAATTTCGGGCTGAAAAAGTATAAAAACTGCTAGAATCCCAACATCTAAGATACTTTTTAGAATAAAGTTGATGGTGCTAAATCCGAGTAAACGGATAAAGAAATTGATGAGTATAACAACGATGATACCAATTGTTGCTTGAATGGCAAACGTACCTCTAATCCACCGGTAAAGATAAACTAATACACCGGCAATAATTAAGGTTTCAATAAAATCCTTAATTCCGAATTCTAAAAATCCGATTGGGATCAAGTGGCTTTGGGTCTAGCGTTGTGATTTAATTGCATTGAATATACGTATAGAATCTGAAGCTTGCTTCACATCATGCACACGAAGTATTCGTGCTCCTTTGGTTAAGGCATCATAGTGTACAGCCACTGTTCCAATAACACGATTTTCTGGAACAGGTTCATTCAGAATTATCCCGATCATCGATTTACGTGATGCTCCAATCAATAATGGGAAATCAAATTCCATGAATTTATCAAGATGAGCGAGTAATTTTAGATTTTGTTCCACAGTTTTACCAAATCCAATTCCTGGGTCTAGAATGAGTTTCCGAACTCCGATTCTATTTGCAAGGGTAATCTGACGTTCAAAAAAAGCAAGTACTTCACCTACTACATCATTATAGCTTGGATTTTCTTGCATTGTTTTCGGGTTGCCTTGAGAGTGCATAATAACATAGGAAGCATCAAACTCTGCGGCTACTGCGCCCAATTTCTTATCTTTTTGGAGGCCGCTTACATCGTTCACTATACTAGCTCCCGCTTGCAATGCCTGCCGTGCAACTTCTATCTTTGTTGTGTCAATGGAATAAACAAGTGTTGGAAAAGCAGCAATCGCTTTTTCCAAAATTGGGATTACCCTCTTCAACTCATCGAGTTCACTTACTGGCTCGGAGCCAGGTCTTGTAGATTCACCACCAATATCAATAATAGTGGCGCCCTGCTCTTTCATTAAAAAAATATGCTCAAGCGCCTTAGAAACATCTATAAATTTGCCGCCATCACTGAAAGAGTCTGGGGTAGCATTAACAATCCCCATAACCTGGGGATCATTAACATCTAAAGTAGAAAATTTAGTTCTATTTGGACTCAACCGAGTTTATTACCATTCTTCTTGAAGCTGATCGAATTTGTCTTCTTTGGCGGCCCACTCTTCTGCATCAGGTAGTTCGTCGTTGGTTTCGTTAATCACTTTATCTTCCCATAATTCAGCAAGGCGTTCGTTCAAGTCGATAAAGTGTTCCCATTTTTCTGGAACTTCATCATCTGGGAAAATAGCCTCAACAGGACACTCTGAAACACAAGCATCACAATCAATACATTCGTTTGGATCAATTGCTAGAAAATTTGGACCTTCTCTAAAAGCATCAACAGGACAGACTGCTGCACAGTTAGTGTATTTACATTGTATACAAGGTTCGGTAACTACGTAAGCCATTATTTAGTTATTTTAAATTGGTTGTTCTATATCTTGTGGAATATCCGTGCCTGCGCAATTAGATGCAATCCAAATTAATTCAGTATTGAAGAAATTTTATCTAAATTTCCATCGTTCATTTCAGGCTCAAGGTTCATTATTTTAGCCATAAGTGCGTATAGATGTATATTTTCGAAAGCTTCTACTTTTATCCCTCTTTTAAATGCTGGACCTTCAGCTAAAAATAAAGCCCACATTTCTTTGTCTTCATTATCAAACCCGTGCGCACCGCCATTTGGTGCAGTCGGTCGATTATCAAAATAAGACTTCGTATTTATGGTATACCCACGGTCTGCCACTAACAGTAGCTCTGGCATTCTCACTGATTTCTTTAAATGGAATCTATCTGGGATATCCTCTTTCTTATACACTTTAAAATGATTCTCATTTCGTTTTAAACTGCCATAAATTTCTTCTAGTTTTCCATTCTTAGTATTCATCATCACTGCTGGTGAACCTGAGATAATGTCGATATCATCTACATTCAAATAATCGTCTAATATCACTATTTTATCTCTTGAAACTTCCGACATCCCATGATCTGAGACTATAATGATATTGGTGGTTTCCCAAAGCTCTTTCTCTTTTAGTTGTTCAATTAAATAGCCAACTAAATCATCTGCTTGCTTTATAGCCTCTACAACCTCTGGTGAATCAGGCCCAAAACGGTGACCTTGAGAATCAACGAAACTAAAATACAACGTTCCTAAATCTATACTCTTTTCAGATGTTAAAGTCATCCAACTTAACACCGTATCAATTCGGGTAGAATCAGGCATTCTTCCATCGTAATTCTTCCAATAGCTAGGTCTCAAACCTTGAACTGGTGCTTCTGAGCCCACCCAAAACATAGTCCCCGCTTTCTTTCCTTGCTTTTCTACCGTATTCCAGATGGGCTCACCTTTGTACCAAGCAGGATTTTCAACTTGTTCTCTATTCCCCATCGAATATTTTAAACCCATACTGGAATCATACATATTATTTCCAATTAATCCATTATTCTCCGAATATAAGCCCGTTACAATTGCGTAGTGGTTTGGAAACGTTTTTGATGGAAATACAGGGATAAGGCCTTCAGATGAAATTCCTTGGGTAACTAGAAAATCAAAATTTGGTGTTTCAGTTTTAGATAAATAATCTGCCCTAAAACCATCAAAGGATATCAAAATAAGATTATTCTCATTTTGTTTTTTTTCTTGTGCTGTGCAACTGATAAGCAAGCAAGTAGCTATAAGAATTATTCTATTCATAATATGTTTTATAGAAAAAAGGCAACCCTTAATTGAGCTGCCTTTTAATATTGTTACTAAATGAACATCATCTATTTCGTATTTATCACTCGAAATCTGATGTAAGTTTAAATCTTAATATTCTGTTATTACCCTTATCTGTAACGTAAACTACTTTATTATAGTAAGCTACCCCCGACGGCTGATTGAATTGCTTTGGCCCTACTCCCAACCCACCGAAAGAAACGATAATTTTTTTCCCACTCTGGTCAACACCAGCTGGAGGGTTTACACCTTCTAAGCCACTAGATTGAAATTGATAAAACATATTCTGAAGCTCATCTACAACAAAAATAAAAGCATCATCATCACCCGAAAAGGCGACATCTGAAGGAGACATAAATTTTTGTGGCTCATATAGGAAGCCACTAGCTTTAGATGTGTCTTGGGCTAATAGTGATGAATTCTGCGAATAAACCAACCCGTCTGTTGTGAGTTCCGCTTTTATCCAAAGAACACGGAAATCAATATCAATATTCTGAGAGGTTTGAGTGATAATAAAACTACGGTCAGTTGTTAATTGATCTCTCTGAGGAGGTGCCACAAACGAAGTTATTGAGCCTAACCCTACTGCACTTTTAAGTGAGGGTGTTACAGGATTAAGAGTTACAATTTGGCGAACGTTAACCATTTTATCAATTTTCTCACCATTTACAACTCTTCTACCGAATTCTAGAACTGTATTGTCGGGTGCGGCAATTTGTTGAGAACTGTTTAAAGGTCCCGTTCTCGTTGCATAAATGTTATTATCAACTAATACGGTTAGACCAGTTATTTTTACTTTTTCATAATTATTAGGAGATGTTTTGTTTAACCTTGCATTTTGTGCAGCACTAGTACTTAAACTTGCATCATCAAAAGGGAAAATCAGGGTATCAACAATAACAACATCGCCAGAGCCATTCATATTTTTAATTTTAAAAATAGCGGGTAAATTATAGGAAACGTCTACTCCTGATTGCTTTATCACAGTATCAATTCTTGCAGCTACATATACGTTCAATAAACGGTCTTGAACAACAACCTCGGCACCTGTAAATGCTATGGTTTTACGCGGCGTTAAATCTGCGCGATCTAATAAATGAAGACCTGTTGCATCGGTAACATATACAAATGTATCGAACCCAATATGAACATCAGTTGGCGCATCAAAATCAGCCCAAACTGGCAAAACAGGGGCATAGCCGTCTACATTTTCTGAGGAGGGGTCAATCTTCCCTTCATTAAAAATATCTTCAGTTGCCGAATCATTTTTTGTGCCAAAAAATGATTCACAGCTCATACCTACAGTACCTGTGATAAGAAGTAGTCCTAAAATTATTTTTGAATTTTTCATAATCATAGTTCAAATCCAAGTGTAATGCGATGAATTGAGCCTAATCGATCGTAATTAGTAAAGCTATAATCGACAGCTATTGTGCGGTTTGCAAAAGGTACTTTTATGCCAGTTCCTAAACTAGGCAACATACGTTCTTCAACACCAAACTCGTAGCCACCTCTAAAGAAAAACTGTTTCATAAAGCCGTACTCAGCACCAATACTGAACTGCTCTGCATTATCACTTGGGTTAGTAATTTGCGAAGTTAGAATTAAGCTATTATTCTCTGAGTCTAGTGCTGTATAAGCCGCACTAATAGTAAATCGAGTAGGAAGTGATATATCTGTATCAGGTTTTTCAGTTACATCGCCATCCGGTGTGCTTCTTACCGTTTCTCCACTTGGAGAAGCGTCTAGGCCAAAGTTATTTATACCAACGGCAAATCTTAGCCCTGTATCGCCTACTAAATAAGAAAAACCAAAATCGATGGCTCCCGTGCTGTACGAGACCTCTTCAATTCCAATGGTTAAATATTTTACAGTTATTCCATAGCTAAAAAGATCCGTAATTTTGTGCGATCCAGTTAAACCAACTGAGAGGTGATTGGTTCTAAATGTACGCCCTGTTCCAAAAGGTTGAGATTCTGTAGTCTCGTTTATATCTCCAGAATTGAAATATTGAACAGAACCACCAACTGCAAAATCACCTAATTTGTGTATGTAGCTAAAATACTCTAATCCAGTATCTACCAAATAATCTGTATGCGAAAGTGTTGCGTAAGAACTTCCAATTTTAGAAGCCAAAGCTGGATTCCAATATAAGCTAGAACCGTCAGTAGCGTCTGCCATGTTAGAATTCCCCATGGCCGCACTCCTAGCATCAACAGTAATTTTTGTGAATTGGAAAGATTCTGTTCCTGCTCTATCGGTACCATAAGATGTTTGTGCTTTCACTTCTACAAAAGAAGCCAAGGCCAGTACCAATACTATAAAACTATATTTATTTATCAATTTTCTCATATTAAAAACGTATTGATACTCCAAAAACGATGTGTCTCTGTTCTAAGTAATTAGCTGGGTTTTCATAAGCAGGTAAGCCATTATCTGTAGGATCTATATATCGAGGATCTCTAACACTATTAGGCACATCGTAGGAGCGGTCACTTCTAAGAGCAACAAGTTTCTGTGGATCAGTAGGATATGATTTATATCCCTCACCCGTCACTGGGTTAATAATAACCGCACTTTTATTATTTAGTAAGTTCGTAATTTCTAAGAAGGTACTTACTCTAGTTCCTTTAATAGTAAACCATTTCTGGATATTCATATCCATGTAAAACCATGCAGGGCCAAGCTCACTATACCTTTGAGCTGGGTCATCATTTATTTCATAAATAGGTCTCCAACCTTCATCACCCGTTATAGGATTTCGTTCATAACCAGCTAGGTCGTATGGCGTATATCTAGCGCCACTTCTCCAAACAGCAGAGAGGAATACTTGTATTTGATTTAAAGGTTTTAAATCAAATAATGGGTTTTCTCTATCGTAGGTGAAAGTTATGTTCCCTTTAATATCGAATGGGCGATCCCATGCGAGTGGAGTTTCAATGTTGTTACCAACATTATTACTAGCTGAAATCCCTTGTAAATTATCATCCGTTGTTGAACTTAAACCTTCAGTACGACTGTACGTGAATGACATCTGGCCACTTAGTATATCTCTATATCTTTTTAAGTAGGTAAGTTCAACCCCTCTTGAGCGAGCATAATCACCATTAACTCTAAATGCTTTTGTAGTTGGCCTATTATCAACATCCAGCACAGTAATCTGTTGAGAAGTAACAAAGTCGTATTTATCACGCCAAAATGCAGAAACATTCATTGCATCATTTGGTGAAATTTGGTTTCTCAATCCAATTTCATAAGAAATATCAATTTCTCTATTTAAGTTAGGATTCCCCAAGTTCGATAGATCTGATTGATCTTGATAAAAGGGGTCTAAACCTGCATATACAAAACTAGGGTGAGGAATTCTTGCAGAGTGCCCATAGTTGAAAAATAGAACTTGGTTCTCTCTTACAGGGAAGGAAACATTGATTTTTGGCAAGAATATAAACTTGTAACGCATTCCAAAAATCTTGGTAGTTTCGTCTAAATAATCTTGTGCGATAAACGCGGGGATGGTTGAAAATGTGTTTGGATCTAATGCTTCCTCCACTCTAGTATCTACATATTTACCAGGTGCCCAATATTCGAAACGTCCACCAATATTTGCAATAAGTCCATTATATCGAATTTTATCGGTTATGAAAATTGCACCTCTATTTGGCTTTACTCTCCAGGCATCAAAACTTTCGCCAACTCGGAATGTTTCTGAAACAGTATTTTCATCTATTCGAATTGGAGCTCCAATCCAAGGTCGCGTAATATCAATCCATTGGTAATCATTGAATTTTGATTCAAAACCTATTACCAACTGGTTCTGGCGCTCATTAAAATACTTTGTAATACTAGATTTTACTGTTATCTCTTCAGCAAAGTGATCGTGCCAAAGTGTAGCAATTCCGCCATTGTTGTAGTAACCAGGCCCTGCAAGAACGTAGGTAAAATCTTCGCCTGCATCATATTCTTCTGCTGGAAATGTGATAATACTTTCAGGGTCAAATTCGCCATCAACATTTTCTGGACGCCAATCTCTACCGTTAGCATCTGCTCTCAGATTGGTGAATAATCGACTCACTTGAACTTCGTAGAAAGCAGAAGTTGAAACCGTTTGAGTCCACTTTAAATAAGATAAGTTGGAATCGTGCGTGTATGTATTTGCGTTATCCAAAAAACCATTTGAAAAATTGAATTGAAATCCTGGCTGAATCTGAGTGTTTGCACCGGTAATCTGCAACATTCGCGTATTCTGATTAATGGTAAGTGATCGCTGATAAGCACCTTGAAGCCTCATACCTGGCTTAATATTATATGTCAGCTTAAGCATTCCGTTCCATCTATTACCTTGCCGAGGCGACCAAAAGTTTGAGTTGGTAGTAGATGAACTAATCTGATCTGCAGAAAGCTTGGTATATCCATCAGCTAAAGAAACTTGAGCAGTAGCATAAAATGAGAAACTACCAGGAAGATCTAAGCCAAGTGCTGGTAGAATTTTCTCAGTCAATAGCTCTGGACCTCCTAAACTTAATTCATAAACGTCCATGAAATAGTTAGCACGATTGGACATCACATTGGAACCAAAGTTATCTCTTTTGTGAGAAAAAGACCCTTCATAGCGATCCCCACCATCTCTAGTTTGTACAGAAACTACACCAGATGTCATGTCTCCATATTCGGCTCCAACTCCGCCAGTAATTACTTCAATGTTACTGAACGAATTGGCTCCCAAATCCAGACCAAATCCTGTACCTGCTAGAGGATCTTGTGCAGAAACTCCATCAACAACGTAGCCAGTTTCATTTGCTCTACCACCTTTAATGTATAAACCCGTTGGATCTTTAATTACACCAGACTGAAGTGATACTGCATCTTCTACTTTTCTAACGGGAGCTGCTTCAATTTCTTTTCTAGAAATTGTGGCAGATGTAGATGATTTTTCCACATCAAATATTGGAGCTTCGCCAATAATTACAATCTCTTGATCGGAGGTTAGTATTTGAGCTTTTAATGAGTAATTGAGCTCTGTTGCTTCATCTGCAGTAATTTTGATACCTGTAAGTAATATGGTTTCAAAACCAATGTAGGTAATACGAACAGAATACTCACCTGGGCGAATATTCTGAATTTTGTATGCACCGTCAACATCTGTTGCAGCACCAAAACTAGTACCAATAATTAAAATATTTACTCCTGGGAGAGTCTCACCAGTTCCGTCTTCTTTAATTACACCTTCCAAGCTTCCATTTGCAGATTGAGCTGAAACCGCAGTATGAAGTAAAAACGAACAGAGAACGAGTATATAACTAAACTTCTTCATTTATTTATTGTTTAAATCCTAATCTACCGACAACAAGTTCCTGAATCAGTTGGCCAAGATTGTTATTTCCGTTCAGATTTTTTAAATCGATTGCAAAGTATACTAAGTTGCCTTCAGGATTTTCTATTGCAACTTGTTCATAGCCATTATAGACACTAAAGCCTCTACTTGTTTTTCTATGATAATCTGCTGAGTACAATATTTTACTACCACTAATACCTTTTACAGGTTTTGCACTAACTAATGCGAAGCCACCGGCAGCAACTTTCAATTTTGTTTCTAAAGGTGGGGTTGGAACAACAAGTGTATCCTGAAAAAGGTAATAATCACCAGTAGCTATAGAATCTACTGGGATAAAATTAAAAACCTCATCTGTCGTATTCATTTTTTTGATGGGAATATTTACAAACGATGTACCGCCATTACTAAAAAATTCTCTTAATATTTCTTGGGCATATACAATATTCCTATCCATATCATTTGAAATCCAATAGATATGATCCCATTTGGCAAGTGTTTTTTCCAAAGTAGGATCTACAACTGTCGGAAAAGCTTCCGATAAAGCTACTCTTCCTTGAACCACTTCGCCATCATTAATATTCCAAACATCTGGGGTTAAACCACCTTCATTTAAAATATTTAAATGAAATTCTAGTGTTTCCGTAGAATTTGACCCTGAATAGTCATTTAAGATCAGAGTTTTAGACTTTTGCTCTTTTATAAACCATGACAGAGTATCCACATTACTTTTGGATTCACTCGCGTCAATTGCACGTACATAAAATGTATTTTTATCACCAACTTTAACGCCTGGAATTACAAGACTCTGTCCATCAACTTGTAAAGTTGAATAGCTTTTACCAAGGAAAACTCTTGCATCTTTAGCGCCAGGAGTCGAGTTATCAACCTCGAGTGATATAAAAAGTTGCCCTTCGTCACTTTCAGTAAAAGGAATTTCGAACCATCCATTTACGGTGTCGTTAACAGCAATCTCTGTTCTATCTAAGTTTAAAATTCCGTCTGGATCACTAAAAGACCATCCAAAACTTGCAATAGCATATAAAGTATCTGGTGGTGATTGTGTTCTATTTATGGCCACTTCGGGCTTAGAATTAACTACAGGATAAACTAATCTCGCGCCATCTGGATCACGCAGGTTTTCATTATCTACAGCTCTTACTTTAAATAGAACATCATCATTCTGTTGCCCAGGTGTAATAGGCAGAATAAAAGTGCTATCTGTTTTAGTTGTAAACGTCCAAGCACTTTCGGAGGTATCATTTATTGCATATTCATAGCCAATAACATAGCCATCAGGATCTATTCCAAACCATGAGATTTTAATCTGACTGGACAAGCGAAAATCATTTCCTCTATTTATCGCTTCTACAGTAAGATTAGTACTAGGAGCTTTATTCTCATTCCTGTCTCCAGTAATTGGCTCTTTACAACTACCAAATACCAAACCAACCAAAATAGTTGCTAGTAATGAAGATTTAATATGCTTTTGTGCTATCAAAATTATTCGGCCTATATAAAATATGGGAGTACATAATTGTACTCCCATAAAATTTGAAATGTATTATTTAATAAGCATCATTTTACGAGTGCTTGCAAATGTACCTGCTTGAATACGGTAGATATACATACCACTTGCATATCTCGCAGCATCAAAGCTTACATTATGCGTACCCGCTGTCATTTGCTCATTAACAATCGTTGCCACTTTTCTGCCCAACATGTCAAATACTTCAAGCGTTACAGTTGCCGAGTTTGGCAAGTCGAAAGAAATATTAGTAGTAGGGTTAAATGGGTTTGGATAGTTTTGGTTTAAACTAAACTTCTCTGGTAAACCAGCAATTTCTTCATTTGAAGTTGCGGATCCTCTTTCCAGAGTGATATATCGGTAAATTGGGCTGAAATCATCACCAAAATTACCATAAGAGCCGTGTACATCTAAAGTATCAGAACCGTCACTTACACGCACATTCCAAAGGAAGCTTTTATTTTGGCCAATTGTCAAACCTTCATTTGCAAGAAGCCCATCAACCAAGCTAAATGGTAATGTTACGTCTGTATCTGAAGAAGCACCATTTGATGGTACCGTAGCAAGTACAGTACTTCCGTCAGCAGAGTACAGTACAAACTCAAAAGTCACAGCGTCTTCATCTAAGTCATATGAAGCTCCCCAAGAAACTTCTAAGTCGCCATTAACAATTACTTCTGCACTATCGGCAGGAGTACTAAGAGCAAAATCGAGTAACGGAGTAAACACATTACCGTCGTTTCCAACAAAGTCAGCTTCACTACGTGGATGTACTTTTGGAGCACCAAATGATGCAGCAACAATGCCATAAGCATCAAAAGTAATACCTTCTCTAAGCGTGTTATTTATTTCGTAAGAAACACTAACAGCACCAACTTCATCAGACCTGATATCTTCGTTAAAGATTACGCCACCAGTAGAGTCTGCATCGGTGTTTCTAAGTGTATACTCTCCATAGTTACCACGATCAACAAGTTCTACGCCTGCAAATTTAACTAGCATACCTTCGTAAGGCTCTAACTCACCAGCTGCTTGCATGCGAACAACATCATCAGTAGCAACAGTAGGGATAACCGTAGCAACATCATTACCTGAAGAGTTTACAGTAAACTCTAGGTTTGTCAATTGAGTAAGTCCAACACTACTACTTCCAGATACAACTGCTTCAACAACTTCAGTGGAAGTTACTGTTATAGCATCTCCACGAACAAGCGCTTGAGTTGCAGTAGTTTTTTCTAGGAAAACTCCACTCCAAGCAGCAGCAGCTTCTTGAAGAATAATCACGCCATCATTAATATCAGACACGATAATACCAGAAATATTTACTGGGATTTTACCTACACCTAATAGAGGGCTAACGCCAGTACTTTCGTCGGCTGTTTTTTGTACTTGAACAATAGAGGTAACCACATCGTCAGCAACAAAGAAATTATATGTTCCAGCAATAGGATTTCTACCAACTAAACCGTCGCTATCTTCTACTAATAAGTAGAAAGAAACTGGGCTAAAGTTTGGATAAGTGGGTAGCGTAAATGAATATGAGTTACCGCCAGTATTCGTCATTGTTGCAGTAAGTGTAGAGTCTCCACTTGTGTAAACAATTTTAACATTGTCAACAGTTGCATCACCTTCTGCATCAGCATCAGCTGTAACAATTACTTCACTAGAACTAGTAGGCATAGAGTCTGAAAGTGCTACATTACTAACAACTGGAGGTAAACCAATAATTGTTAAATCACTTGGCCAAGAAAGAGTTTCGCCATTGCAAAGCTCACCATCAATGCAGCGAATATCATCGCCAGAATCGTCGTCTGTAGTCCAAAGAACACCATCTTCCATAGGTGCAATTTTAAAAGCAACTTGGTTAGCAGCAATATGACCGTCATTGCTAAAGCCATCTAAAAGCATAAAACCAGACACATCAACAATAGCGCCAGGAGTTGGTGGAACAAATAATCCATCCTCACCACCTTCTAAACCATCTAAACGACGATAGTTCCAGCCCGGTAAGTAACCACTTGTTCTATCGTTTCTGTAACGCAGAGAAGTGTCATAGGCATAAATTCTAGAACCATTTTCATTAAGTGCCCAGTTTGGACGGTCGGCAATAGTCACATTACTTACTGTAGCAGATGAAAGCTTTACGTAAGCGCCATTATACTTTGGGTAATTAGCAATATTTATTTGATAAGTACCATCATTATTAGCAATCATCAATTCATCAACCGTTACTTCCCAAGGGGTGAGTAACACTTCAAGCTGAGGGTAGTTTAAATAAACACTACCAATAATGGTTGGAGCTTCATCAACTTTCATTTGAGCTACTGCATTGAAGAAAGTAAGTCTACCTTTAAAAGTAACCACATCACCACGGTTTAAGCCTGCAAGCAAACCAAAATCTTCCTCCACCAATTGAATAGACATTCCGTCTCTTCCTTGGTTAACCGCAGCAGTATCAGTAATGAAAACGTGCATTCTGCTAATTCTATCAATAACACCATCATTATCTGTATCTGAAGGAGTAGATAATCCAGAGCTTCTTGGGTTTGAAACTATAACAGCAGTATAAATTACTGTTTGATCCTTTAATGGATGTGCCTCAACCGCAGCCTGAGAATACTCAGTTAGGTTGTCGTACGTATTTAAATCTCTTATCGAAACTGTATCTTGAGCCTGTACCAAAATCGGTAACATCAGCACAAGAGCAGCTGCGCATACTTGTATCAATTTTTTCATAAGTAATTATTTATTTTATGATTGCTAGTTTACCTGTTTGTATTTTTCCTGAATCCAAATCTTTTACAGTAAAAAGGTATAAACCTGTTGTTAAGATTTGATTAGCCTCCGATTGTAGATCCCAAGCATGTTCTCCACCTGCCATTACTCTCGGATTATCACTAAAGCTATCGAACCAGCCTATATCACCACTATATGTTGATGCATCATGGTTCAACTCTGCAACAATATCACCTGCAATGGAATAGATTCTTATTTCCGATTTTGCGGGTAAATTGTAGAAATATAATTTTCTATCTCCTTCACTCAAACCATCCCAAGCTGCGTTCACTCTATATGGGTTTGGATAAACTCCAACTTCAAAGCCTTTCTCACCAAGATTACTATTTACCGGAGTACCTGGGAATACCCGTACACTATTTGAATTGGTGCTCGTTTCTAGACTCTCTACCCCAAACACTTCATCACCACTATCAAATGAAGTTACAGAAACTAGGTATTGCCACCCATTCAGTAATCCATTAAGCTCATACTTATACCAGTAATTAGTGGTGTCATCCTCAAAAGTTATAGGGCTAGAAAGTGCTACTTCACTAAAACCAACATCAAAGCCAATATTATTAGATGGCTTGTCAAACTCTCGAATTAACCTAGGCGTTGGGTTTAAATCATCGCCTAATTCAGAGCTATAAACACGATATCCCTCAAAATCCATATTACCAGACACTCTATCAACAGATCGCTCAGCAGTTTTATCCCAATAAATGGAAACTTTACCTGCTTCTAATACAATTTTGGTTTTTGGATTGTCTGGAGGAGTAGGAAATAAGTAGCGGGTTAATTCACCATTACTATCTGTGTCTTCACCTGCATCTAGCATACCATTGTTATTCTTATCTTCGCCGCGGAAAACGCTACTTGCCGACTTCAATGTTTTAACTAAATCGCTTCTTGTCTCTTCGGTATCAACCTTTTTATCAGATAACCCTTGGAAGTCATCTGGTTTTAACGCTCCTGAAAAAACGAAATACACGGTTATCGTCTCGCCTGGCTCTACTTTAGGAAAAGGCCCAATAGAAATAAATGAGATGTAGTTTCCTGCCGAGGTCTGACCATCATTACGTAATTTCGTTTCATTAGTAGCGTAAGGAAATTCCTCTGCCATTTTATTATATCTATCACCATCTGTAGAAGGGCGAGAGAAATCACCCGATCCATTACCAAACAACCAATAACTTGGGCCAACCTTAGGCACATTTAGTCCTGACGTTGTAAACTGCCCATCTGTAGTATCTGGATTAGCAGGATGGAAAAACTCATCTCTGTAATTGGCACCCATAATAGAAATAGCACCGTATGTGTTCAAGCTTGGATTGTCTTGAGAGCCAGCATCAAAAGCATAAATTGTTTGTAAAGAATCTATATAACCAAGGCCGTTTTTGTTAAAAAAGTCACCACCTACCTCTGTAGTACTATTCACATTTCTAACTACTAAATCCGCATACATCCCCACATACACACTATCCCAAGTTTCTGGCGTAGCGTACACATCACTTTTATTGGTTATATCGTAACGTAGAATGGTAAAATTTTCAGTGAAAGGAAATCCCCAATTATAACTCTCTAAAGCTACGTCTACATAAAGTGGATTATCATGCCCATTAATTGGAGTGCCATTGACTTCTCTTCTCCTATCCGAAAAGCTTGTTAGAATATCTCGCTCGCTTACCGCACCAACAGAGAAAAATTCATCTTCTGGATTTGTACTTCTTCGCTTAATTAAATCTTCGGCTGTAAACTCAAACCCAGTAGCACCTCTTGAATACCCTGCAGAATTTGTAACGGCTGAGCTAGAAACCCGTGCACTATTATTCTTATACATACCAATCCAGATACCCGCTTCAAAAAGGTGTTCGGTACCTGTGTTCTTAGGAAAGCGCATGCTAAAACCACTTTCGGGATTATTTCTCACATCTGGCTTACCTATTGTGCCAAAGTTGGTTATAGACAATCCAATGGTGCCTGCATCGGTTTCCGCACGCTCAAAAGATTGTTGGGCTAGCAAACCTTGAGAAATTAAAAGTATAACTGGGAGGATTCGAAATATCTTCAAACAGGATTTAACTTATTTACTATGGACGACAAATATAAAAATATTTAATCAGAATCCCTTATGTAATCATTTCCTTAACACTTTGATAACAACTTAAGAAGCCATTAGTTTTTTATAGACGTTAATGAGTGTGTCTTGCCTCACTCCTAGATAGTACGAACAGAGTATTAGTGTGAAAATTATTTGTAATTTTATCAGCCCAACCTGAAAGTATTTCCGTGAAGAGGTGGTTACTTTTTTATTGATAATTGTAAACTTACCAACTTTCTTTAAGTCCCGAACAATTTTTTGATCTTCCATTACTTTTAAGCGTTCATCAAAGCCCCCAATCCCCTCAAACACCTTCTTAGAAACGAATAGGCTCTGGTCTCCAAATCGAAATATGTTGAGATTGAATTGTGTAAACCATGCGTAAAAACTAAGCACTCTATTATTCGGAGAGAAATTCAATTGATAGCAACCAGCATCGACACCATACTCTATTTGGTTTAAAATATCTTCTAGAAATCCTTTTGGCGGATATGAATCTGCATGCAAGAAGTAGTACACATCACCATTGGCCTTAAGCGCGCCAAAGTTCATCTGAGAAGCCCTTCCTTTCTTATCACAAACTAATACATTAACTCCATGCTTTTCACACAGCTGAACCGTGTTATCAGTACTACCACCATCAACCACAATTATTTCTGAATCAGAGTCTTTTAGTTCTGTATTCAAGTAAGTTAGCAAGCCTGAAATCCCTTCCGATTCATTATATACCGGTATTATAACACTCAACATAGCTGGACTATTTTTTATTATTGAGTAATCTTTCCCAATCCTGATAGATATCTACATCGTTGAGCTCTTTTAATAAAGCAAAACTAGTTTCCATTTCCTTCAATTTTTGGATTGAATTTTCCAAAACTGAAGAAACACTCCATGTTATCCCCTCAAATAATTTTGGGTAGAAATTTTTCATCCCAATTAGATAATAGCCTCCATCGCTAGCAGGGCCAAAAACGACCTCTTTCTCATCTAGCGTGTTAAAAGCTAAATCTATTATTTCTGAAGTAATTTCAGGGCAATCACTTCCAATAACTACCACCTTATCGTAATTTTTTTCTCGGAATGCATATTTAAATGCATTACTCATTCTACCTCCCAGCCCCTCTCCATGTTGAACTCGCTTTACGATACTAGATTCCTCCCACATATCGTTTTCATCAACCCTCCTAGACATCCAAACTTCTTTGTCAGATTTCACACCCAATACTACGTTTTTGGTTATCTCTAATAACTCTAAATAGATTTCTAGAGCCCTTTCATCGCCGACAGTTTTAGCCAACCTTGTTTTAACAGTCCCTAGAATTGGATTCTTAACAAAAACTATAAGTAATTCTGACGCAGGCATATAAATGGAAACTTTTTCTAATTCCGAATACTATTTGGGAACGAAATTAATTGTTTGAGGTATATTACAGTGAACTTAAATAACAAAATAAACTGAATGAACGTTTTAAAACTTACTATTTGTACAATATTTTTATTTCTGGGCACGCTTTCAATTTCTTCAAAAGTTCAGGCTCAGCAAACTGGCGGAGGTAAAACAGGTGTCGGGATTATGCTTGGAGAACCTTCTGGTATTAGCTTAAAATCTTGGAATAATTCTAACACAGCTTGGGATCTTGGCTTAGCTTGGTCACTTTCTGGAAAAGATGCGATTCATGTACATGCAGATTACCTATGGCACAAATGGCTAGATGTTGAAAAAGGTGAGCTTGCATTCTATTATGGAATTGGTGGCCGAGTTGTATTTACAGACGATCCTTTTGCAGGTGTAAGAGTACCTTTTGGGCTTAACTATCTTATTGAAGATTCTCCGGTTGGTGTATTCTTTGAATTAGCACCTATTTTAGACTTTTTACCAGATACAGACGGAGATGTTAACGGTTCGCTTGGCGTTCGCTTCTACTTCTAAGCCAGCAATATTTATTTAGCATGATTTTTAGGGCAAGATGATTTCTTGCCCTTCTTTTATTAAGCACACTTGCTCAAAACTGTCCCCATATTTACTCTTTATTTCTATGTCTCTTTTAGAAAGCATTTCATCACAACTATCAGGGTCGTGATGAGTTAAATAGAGTTTCTTTACCTGTTGGTCTTTAACAGTTTCAAGCACCATTTCCCAGTCGCTATGTCCCCACCCAATTCGACTTTGGTGCTGTTCTTTATTGAATTGCCCATCATGTATTAAAACATCAACACCTGCAACAAAGTCTTGAAATTTTTCGATAAATAATTGGTCACTAGAATTCTTGACAAATGGGAGCTCATTATCGGGAGCAAATACAATTTTTCTATTCCCAAAGGTGAACTTGTACATAGCAGTTGGTGCTGTATGGCGTGCAAACATATACTCTACCGAGTAACTATCGAAATTTAACAGTCCTTCTTCAAAAGTGAGGCACTCAACATCTGCCTCTAACATGTCTATTGAAACTGGAAAGAATGTATTTGAAAGGTGTCCTTGAAGTATTTCCTTGCAACTCACATCACCCTGCGGTGGCATATAAACTTGAAAATAGTTTTTTGAGTTGTAGAACGGCTTGAAAAATGGAAAGCCTTGAAGATGATCCCAATGAGGATGAGTTACAAAAATACGCCCTTGCTTTGCGCCTTTTATATTAGCAAGGTCATTTCCTAAATTTCTAACCCCGGTTCCACAGTCTGCAATGATTAAATCTTTAAATCCTTCAAGTTCAAATTGAATGCAGGTTGTATTACCGCCAAACACCATATTATGCGCATTTGCACAAGGTGTTGAGCCTCTTACTCCCCAAAAGAATATTTTTAATTCATTATTCAATCACTACACCATAATTAGTTGAATTCAGGTATAAATCACCCACGAATATTTAAGAAGCATAGGAGCATTTCTTAAATGCTCTGCTCCTATTCATGCTTATTATCTAACTCAACACTTTAATTTAATTACAAATAATAGTCCTTTTTATTCATCCGACTCCGTAAAACCTTCAATCTCTATTTCTATTGCTGTAAGGCGTTTCCTTTTTTCAACAAGTTCTTCTCTAGCTTTTTCAATTTTACCCTGTAGTTCATCAAGAAGCTTATTCCCTTTTTTGGTTGGTTTAAAATAAGTCTGAGCCTCTTCGTATTGTATAGCTTCCGCTTCTAGTCTAGAGATTTCCTTTTTAATACTGTTCTGTTCTTTTTCAAGCTTAATAACCTGTTTTCGATTTTCAGGCTCAACTCCTTGAGAGGCTAACCTACGCTCCATTCCTAAATCTGCGCCAAGTGATCTGAAACGTTCATAAATAGTATCACAAACTTCACGATATTGCTTCCAAACTTTGTTTTTACTTTTTAAAGGAACATGTCCAATCTTCTTGAAATCTTCTTGAAGTACTTTCGCTTCCTCTACAGCTTTCGCGGGGTCTTCGTGTTTTCCTAGTTCCGCAAGCTTATCGATAATCTCTTTTTTTGCTGACAGGTTATCTTTTTGGTCTTTCCGGATATCTTTGAAGTGATCTCTTCTCTCTTCGTAGAATACATCCATAGCAGCTTTAAAGCTTTTCCAGATTTTAGAAGATTTTTTACGCGGAACAGGCCCAATTTTCTTCCAATCATCCATCAGAAGTTGCATTACTTTATGCCCAGCCTCGTAATCTTCGGTATGCTGAATACTTTCTGCCTTCTCAATCAGCTTAAGTTTTTCATCAAGATTTTCTTGCTCTTGATCTCGAAGCATATCGATGTTATCGGCTTTCTTTTCATTGAAAGCATCCGTGGCAGCTTTAAATTTATCCCATAATTCATTCTCATCCTTTTGGGGTAAATTCTTAGTCTTCTTCCAGGCTTTATGTAATTTATTTACTCTACGAGCAGCTTCTGCTATATCTTCTTGGTCAAGAAGTACTTCGGCTTCTGCAACAAGCTTCTTTTTATGTTCTAACGCCTTCTCTATAACTTTGCGGTATTGCTTATCGTTTTTGAACCTTAAGTCGCTAAAATCATCCTGAGCTTTATTAAAGCGATCCCAAACTAAATCATTTTTTTCAACGGGAACTCGCCCAACTTTTCTCCATTGTGTAATTAAGTCGTCGAATTCTTTATTTAAACTTTCAAAATCAACTCCTTCTACACCGCTACGCGCGTTGATAGCGTCCATTTTATCTTGCAAAACAAGTTTCAGCGTTAAGTTTTCTTCTTCTTTTTGAAGCTTCTTAACCAGCCTATCAACTTTATGGCTCTCAAATTCAGTTACAAGAGCTGAGAAACGTTCATTCAAAGCTTCAACTTCTCCATGTGGGAGCTGCTTAATATGCTCCCATTTATGACTTATCTGAGCTACATCTTTAGTAGCAGACCACTTTTCTTCGTTTATAATATCTGTGAATTCTTTGAGCAAAGCTTTCTTTTTAACGAGATTTTCTTCTCGTTTTTTATTTAACTCTTCGTAATGCTCTTTCTTACGTAATTCGAATGCTGATCGGATTGATTCAAATTCTTTGAGCAAATTTTTATTCTCTTCTGATCCTGGCGCCGGAGCATCTTCTAAGTGTAATGCAAGATTAGCAAACTCATTTGAAGCGTATGACCAATCGGCTGATTCAGCAAATTCTTTTGCCTTTTTTGTGAGGTCACTATAAAATTTATTTGCCTCAACATCTAAATCTGCGTCTGCTTCTTCAGATTCAGAGCTAACAACATCTTCCGAGGTTTCTTCACTTTTGCTCTCCTCTTCAGTCTGAACTGCTTCTTTTTCGATGATAACATCTCCCCCTTTTTCTTCAGCAGACACAACCTCCTCTGGTTGCGTATCATCATGTTTATCATTAGCCTGAGTAATTTCTTCAGCTAATTCATTTTCTTTTTTATCGTCTTCAGTTTTGTTGTCTTGCTCCAGGTTCATCGCTGTAACCTTCCTTTCCACTTGGTTCATTATTTATGGCGTAAGCCTTCTCTAAGAAAGGTAAGATAATATTTCTCTCCTATATTTTATAATTAGCAGTGCTTTGAAACAAAAAAAGCCAACTTGTTTAAAGCTGGCTTTTAAAATAACATCTATTTTTCTTGAAAAATATGCACATCTCTTTGTGGGAAAGGAATACTTAATCCCTCTTTGTCGAAGTTTTTGTAAACCTCTTCGTTCATTCTAAAATAAACACCCCAATAATCTGCACTATTTACCCAAGCTCGTACTACAAAGTTAACCGAGCTATCACCTAGTTCTTTAACTGCATAAAAAGGCTCCGGATCTTTTAGGATTCTATCATCCGCTTCAATCAGTCTTTTTAGTACTTCGTAAGTTTTGTCTACATCGTCACCGTAACCAATACCAAAGGTCCAATCAACTCGGCGAGTAGCTTGTGTTGAGTAGTTAGTTAAAGAACCCGTAGCAAGCGGCCCATTAGGAATAATTACCGTTTTATTGTCGGGAGTAGTTAGAATTGTAACAAAAATTTGAATTTCCTTTATTACTCCAGAATGGCCTTGTGCTTCAATAAAGTCGCCCACTTTGTACGGCTTAAAGAGTAAAATCATTACTCCGCCTGCAAAGTTTTGCAAGGTACCTGAGAGCGCTAGACCTACTGCTAAACCTGCAGAAGCAAGAATCGCCACAAAGGATGTCATTTCGACACCAAGCATACCTAAAGCCGTAATGTAAACCATTACTTTAAGAAGAATTGAAACTAAACTCTTTAAAAATCCTTGTAAAGAAGGATCTACATTGCTCTTGATGAGCATTTTTTTAACTAGGCCAGTGATTATCTTAACAATCCACAATCCAATTACCAGAACGGCAACTGCTTGAAGAATTTTTGGGCCATATGTCATCACAACATCCCAAATCATGTCTGTACTAATATTAAACTCGTCCATAAATATTTTGTTAGTTAATTATCTATTGTAATTAAATATACACCAAAAAAAAAAGAGGATTAATTAATCCTCTTTTAATAATAATAATCTAACGTTTAATCACAGATTGCTAATCTCTTCTTTAATTTGATCTTTCGTTTTACCAAGCTTTTCCTGTAGTCTGCCTAAAAGCTCATCCTCTTTGCCTTCTGCATACGCTAAATCATCATCAGAGAGTTCTGAGTACTTTTGTTTTAACTTTCCTTTTAACTGATTCCAATTTCCTTTAATCGTTAGATCGTTCATATATCTCCAATATAAATTATTGTTTATGTTACTTTATATTGAAGTGTAGAGAATATGTTCCAATTAATTTTAAAAATTCTAAACACAAAAAAGCCCGCTAATTAGAATCAGCAGGCTTTATAATAAATCTGATATTGCTGATTAGTTAAGCTTCAATATCATACACTTCTTTCAATATTGCTTTGGCATTCGCATCTTTGGCTTGTACTACACGATGCTGTAAATTGGTAATAATTTCAGGAGTTGCTTTTTCGTAGGCCTCATCTTTGGCTGCTTTTTCCGAATTAGACCTTATTAGGTCGTAGATAACATCAGCGCGTACTATACTATAAATATTATCTTTGTTGAAGGCATGAGATCGTAGCTCTTCATAGTCTTTAAAAACACGTGCAAAATCTTCGCTGTCTTCAGCTTTGGTTATTACTTCCACATCAGAAGGACCTTCTGCACTAAGTGGAGTTTTACATAGAAAAAAATAATTTTGCTGAAAGTTCATGTACGGTTAATTTCTGATTGAGATTTTCTTTGGTTGAATATAAAGAAAGAAGGATAATTATTCTCACCCTCTAAGTTAATCAACTATTTCTTTTAATACTTTAGGAATTACCATCCAATTAAGCTCACACGTTCCCCAGTTTATTTGCTCCCAACTCGGACTATAACTAGATACTGAAACCATAGCTGCAGTTGGCATTCTTAGTGAAATTTTATTTGAGCTACCAACAAGAGAACTAGAAACGGTCTCCATTAACGGGTTATGTCCCACTAATAATACACTTTCAATATTGTTGGGTAATCGCTGAATCGCTTTTAGATAATCGGAGGGAGAACCAAAGTAGAGATCTTTTTCCCAAGTAAGAATCTCCTCGTTACAACGCGCTGCTTCCAAAAACAATAATGCCGTTTGTTCTGCTCTTTTTGCGGGAGAGCTCACTATAATTCCTGGTTTTCTCCCAATCTTGCGAACAAACTTCCCTAGAAGTGGCGCATCCTTGAGCCCTCTTTTAGCTAGAGGTCTGTCAAAGTCGCTTACGCCTTCATCTGCCCAGCTAGATTTAGCGTGTCTAAGTAAAAGAATCTGTTTCATGAGATAATATTTTGAAGGGATTTCGGGTAAAAAAATACTTCCTAGAATATAAGGTAAGTGTTACCCCGCGGAAAAGCATAAAACTAGTCATCGCAATCCAAAGGGCCTGCTGAGCATACCATTCATATGCCAAATAATAAACAGGTATAAAAATTAACAGAGTAGAAATTAACATCGAGTTGCGCATTGCAGGTGTTGCGGTTGCTCCAATGTAGATTCCATCCCAGATAAAACAAATACTATTCACAATTGGCGCAATAATAAGCCAACCTACAACACTCATTGCTGTTGTTATAACCACTTTGTTATCTGTAAAAATGGACACAAGTTCCAGATCAAATAGAGCATATAAACCCGTTCCAAGGGCACCAAGACCTACTCCCCAAAGCATACAAGCTTTTATAGTTTCCTTAAGCTTCTCTATGTTTTTGGCCCCTACAAATCTACCAACCAAGCTTTCCGCTGCAAAAGCGAACCCATCAACTGCATATGAACTTATATACCATAATTGAAGTAAAATGGTATTTGCGGCAAGCCAATTATCACCCATCTCTGCAGATTTAGCAGTGAAGAAGGCATATGTGAAAATTAGACAGATTGTTCGTATAAAAATGTCTCTATTTACCGAAAAAAATTTACGCAGTTCAGAAGTTTCAAGAAGCTCGGTGAGGGAAATCTTAATACTAATTGCTTTATAGTTCATTTTATAAAGCCCAAAAGCTAGAGCTAAAGCAAGGTAACTAGCCAGCAAACTTCCCCACGCAACACCATCAACATTCATATTGTAGATATATACAAAGCTTAGGTTTGCAATAATATTCACAACATTCATAAAAATAGTGACCATCATCGGGTAGCGGGAATTCTGCATACCTAAGAACCATCCGTTTAGACAAAATAAAGAGAGTGTAGCTGGAGCTGCGAAAATACGAATATGATAATACTGTCGAGTAAGTGATTCCACTTCAGGAGAAGCATTTATTATATAGAGTGCAAATTCAATAATTGGAACTTGCAGAAAAAGGATTCCTACGCTTGCACCAAAAGCTACTATTAAAACCCTATAAAGTATTATTCGAGTCTTTCTTTCATTCTTTGCACCATATGCTTGAGCGACTACTCCCGTTGTTCCCATTCTCAAAAAACCGAAACCCCAAAAAATAAAATCAAAAATTAGGCTCCCAACTGCTATTGCTCCTAAATAATATACGCTCTCTAAATGTCCTACTACAGCGGTGTCTACCGCACCTAGCAAAGGCACCGAAATGTTACTTATTATATTGGGTATAGCTAGCTTTAGTACTCGCTTGTTCACTAATGTACCTTTATTTTTTTCTACTCATAGCATGTAATTTAAGGTTAAAAGATTAACTTAATGTTTAAATAAGTTAAGTGGTATTCCCAAGGTTGCATATATAAGAGTGCGCATGTATTTTTACTGCTTAATAGATTTTGGGAAACCCGACTAACAAACTGAACATTACCTCACATGAATATTGAAACTCGCAATCAAGTATTAAGCATTGTTCTTGGAATTGTAATTTTAGCGCTCGCTTATTTTCTGTACGATGCTATCGTTACACCATACCAAGAGGTTATTGAAAAAGAACAAATGACAGAACGTGTTCGTGAAAGAATGCTGAATGTAAAAGATGTTCTCGTACGATACGAAGCTAAAAAAGGCCACTTTCCACCAACAGAAGGCGGGTTAGATTCTGTTATTCATTTTGTGAGAATGGATTCGATGTTATCAGCAGGCGCTGACTCAATTTTTGTGGACAGTGAGGGTAAATATAGTATCGATTCTCTAGTTTTCTCTCCAAGAACTGGTGCTAAATTCCAGTACACACTAAACGATACGCTTCGTCCGCCACTTTACTTGCTAACAGATCCTAATACTAATGATTTAGTTGGTAGCCTTGAACGAACTACGATGCGTAATGCTCCTAACTGGTAGTAATGAGTGAAGCCACCGCAAATTTAGGTGTTTGTTTTTTTGCAGATCGTCTTTTCTATGCTATAAACGATCCTCAAAAAGATAAACACCTTTTTCGTATAGGCTCCTACGACTTCAACTTTAATGTTAATGAAGCCATAACCAACCTACATTCTGAGAATTTCCCGCCCATTCATAAAACCATTGAGCAGCTTTTAAGCACTTACGAAATTCATTCGTTTAGAGCTTTAACTCACCCTGCTGATGAGTGTTGGACAATAATGCCCAAGGTCGTTTATGATAATGCCGACGAGCGAGAAGATCACCTATCTATTTTGATGAAAGGTGTAGGGCGAGAAGATTTAGAGCCCACATGGCATTCATTAAGCAAAAGTGAATTTAAATTTTTGAGTATCCGACGTAGAGCTGTTATGCAAGGCTTTGATGATTTAACCTCAAAAGTTGCTATTACTGAATTTGCAAGTGATTTCGAAATTGCCCAAAAATGGTCTCAATTTTCTAAGCCAGGCGGCTCTTTTCTAATGCTTGGTTGCCACAAAAATGTAGTTACTATTACTTCTTTTCTTTTAGGGAAATTCCGCGCAGCTACTTATTTACAATTCGATCAATACTCCGATATTCCCTACCATTGGTTACAACAAGCAGCACACTCTAAATGGTTAAAAGGGTTGTATGAGAACATCTACCTATTTGGGCATCATACGCACGAAACAGAACAAGCCTTGCAAAGTTTCTGGGATACTTCAGCAGAAATTACCCACCTAAACTCTCTTCATAATATTGGCGTTATTGCTGATGAGGAGACGTACGGTTTTGATCTTGCAGCGGCATTTCCTGCCATTATATTAAGTCTAGATTTTTAGTATCTAGATAATTCACTTTGCTCAATTTAAAGGTTAAATTTGAGCTTCATTTTAATAAAAATTTCAAAATCTCGCTCCGCCATGCGGATAATAACCGGCAAACTTAAAGGTCGACGCATACATATTCCCAAAGGATTAGAAGTGCGCCCAACAACCGATCGTACCAAAGAAAGTATTTTCAATAAAATTGAAGCTTATAAATATATAGAAGACAGCCAAGTTTTAGATTTATTTGGCGGTTCTGGGAATTTAGGCTTTGAAGCAATTTCTCGTGGGGCAAGGCATGTTACTTTTGTAGAACTTGATTCCAAAAACGTAAAACTTATCGAGAAAACAGCCGCACAATTTGACATTGCTAAACAGATTCGAGCTCAAGTTAGCGATGTTCAAAAGCATCTTGCGGGCCCAGCTATTCCCTATGATTTTATATTCTGCGACCCACCTTACGATTACCCCTTCATGGAAGAAATGATTGCACTAGTTTTAGAAAATAATTGGTTGAATGAAAATGGCTGGTTTATTCTAGAACATGATAAATATCATAACTATAAAAAACACCCACACTGTTTCTTTTCCAAAGCTTACGGACGTACAACTGTTAGTATTTTCCAAAAGCACCCAGTAGATCCACAATAACGCTATATTATGAAAACAATCGCTCTATATCCCGGTTCATTCGATCCTATTACTTTTGGCCATTTAGATATTTTAGAACGCGCCACAAACCTTTTCGAGAAAGTGATTGTTACCGTTGCTGTAAACAAAGAAAAAACGGCCGTATTTACTGGTGATGAACGTGTAGCCTTGATTAAGGAATGTATAAAAGACAAAGATTGGGGAAAGAATGTAGAAGTAGATCGATTTACTGGGCTACTAGTCAATCATGCCCAAAAAAGAAAAGCAAATACGCTAGTACGTGGAGTGCGACAGATTTCAGATTTTGAGTATGAGTTTAGAATGGCTTTAACTAACAAACGCTTAGCTCCTAGTGTAGATACTGTATTCCTAATGCCTGACGAAGAGTTTACCTTTATATCTGCTTCTATTGTGAAAGAAATAGCGTATTGGGGTGGAGAGCTTTCGTCTTTTGTACCTGAAGTGGTGGCAAAAGCATTACAAGCTAAAATGGGTAATAAATAATCAAAGCTCTGTTCGTTTTTTTAGTAATCAACTTATTTCTTGAAAACAACATATTAATATTTTCTTTTAATGTAGGATTGGTGATTTTCCAACTCACTCTCTTTACAACATCAATTTATAAAACCAATGATTTCAGAACGCGCGCAAAATTTACAGCAATCGGCAACTTTAAAAGTAACAGGCCGAGCTAAAGAACTAAAAAGACAGGGTAAATCCATTGTTTCTTTAAGCGCTGGTGAGCCAGACTTTAAGACCCCAAAATATATTTGCGACGCTGCTATTCAAGCTATTAACGATGGTTTGCATGGCTATACGATGAACACTGGTACACCTGAACTCCGTGATGCTATTGTTGCAAAACTAAAGCGTGATAATAATTTAGAGTACGATCCATCTCAAATTATTTGTTCAAATGGTGCTAAGCAATCGGTTGGTTTTTCATTATTAGCAGTAGTAAATAAGGGAGATGAAGTTATCATCCCCGCACCTTATTGGGTTTCTTACCCAGAGATGGTTCGTTTGGCTGAAGGTAAGTCGGTAATTGTTCGTACTTCTTTCGATAACGATTTCAAGCTAACTCCTGCACAACTTGAAGCTGCGATTACGGATAAAACTAAAGTGTTAATTCTTTGTTCACCTTCTAACCCTACAGGTTCTTGTTATAGCAAAGAAGACATGGAAGGCTTAGCAGAAGTCCTAAGAAAATACCCGCAAGTTTTGGTGCTTTCAGATGAAATTTATGAATACATCGTTTTTGATGAAGAGCATGTTAGCCTTATAAACGTTGCTCCAGATTTAAAAGACCGGGTTATGCTTATAAACGGTTTCTCAAAAGGTTTTGCGATGACAGGCTGGAGACTTGGCTACCTTGCAGCGACTAACGAAATTGTAGGCGCTGTTTCTAAAATTCAAAGTCAGGAAACTTCAGCACCTTCAACTATTTCTCAAAAAGCGGGTGAAGCGGCCTACAAAGGTGACCTTACTGAAGTTCACACCATGAGAGATGAGTTTAAAAAACGTCGTGACTTTATGGTTTCCTCTCTTAACGCCATTGATGGTGTAAGTTGCTTTACTCCTGGTGGCGCATTTTACGTATTCCCAGATATTTCTCATTATTTAGGCACATCAAAACCTGATGGCACAAGTATTGAAACTTCTACAGATTTATGCCTGTATCTTTTGGATGAATTCGGCTTAGCCGTTGTTCCTGGTGATGCATTTGGAGAACCTAACGGCCTACGTATGAGTTACGCAGCCGCTTTAAGTGATCTAGAAGAAGCTCTAAGTAGATTCAAAAAAGGACTTGAAAAACTTTCTTAGTTCTTAATTCATTTTTAGGTAAGTTCTTATATTAAACTGAGAACTTACCTAATATTATACACATAGCTGTTGTTCAACTTTATTAAATCAAGAAATATAACAATCCTTGCAGCACTAACGCTCATTGTAAGTGGAATTGTGTTACTAGCTTGGTTCTTCCAAATAAAGGAAATGCTAAGTATTATTCCTGGTAGTGCTACCATGAAGTTTAATACTGCGCTCCTTTTTCAGCTCTCTAGTATTGGAGTACTTCTTTATCCAGATAACCGTAAAAGCACCCATATTCTAAATGGGCTTTTAGTTATTGGTATACTACTTATTGCGGCGATTAGCCTTGCAACCTACTTTTTCAATCTAGATATCAATATTGACAATCTATTCATTACTGATATCTACTCAGTAGAATACCCAGGCAGGATGTCACCTGCAACTGCTTTTTGTTTTATTTTACTTGGAACTAGCCTTTGGGGTGCACACGCATCATCTCGTAGAGTTCGAGTTATAACCCAATATTCTTTATTGGTTATAATATTAGTATCTCTAGTTTCTATTGTTGCCTATGCTCTCCAAATTCCAGGAGAAAGTAGAGGCTTTTTCATCCATTCTATGGCGATTCATACCTCTATACTTTTTATACTTCTTACTCTAGCTCTTTCCTTAAAAAATCCAACTCTAGGTTTTGCTAACCTTTTATTTGGCAAAAATGCTGGTAGTGCTTTAATGCGATCACTTTTGCCTTTTCTTATTGGGCTACCGCTTTTATTAAGCTATATATTGCTTAGAGCTAGTACTAACAGTATTCTAGGTTTTGAATTTGGCCTCTCACTTCATACCGTCACGTTTATACTAATAAGCATTGTTTACATCTCCATTATCGCCTCTAAACTCAATAAAGATGATGTTAACCGAAGTACATTAGAAAACTCATTACGTATCTCAAATCAAGAACTTACTTTCTTTAAAGAGGCTCTCGACCAAAGCTCTATTCTTGCCACTACAGATCGCAAAGGGGTTATTACTAGCGTAAATGACAAATTTTGTGAAATTTCTAAATACTCTAGAGAAGAATTAATTGGTAAAACTCATCGTATTATCAATTCAGACTTTCACTCAAAAGAGTTCTTTCTAACACTCTGGAGAACTATTAGTAAAGGAGAGATTTGGACTGATGAGGTAAAGAACAAAGCTAAAGATGGGAGTTTCTATTGGATGCTTACCTCTATTATTCCTTTTAAGGATGATAAAGGAAATATCTACAAGTATTTATCCATTCGGCATGACATTACAGGCCGAAAAAACGGAGAAGAACGGCTAGCTAAACAGTACGAAGAGTTAAAAACCAAGAATGTAGAAATAGAACAGTTTGCCTATATAGCATCTCACGATTTACAAGAGCCATTGCGTACCGTAATTAACTACACTGAAGCACTAACTGATGAGTACGATGGGAAACTCGACTCTTCCGCTGATAGATATTTGAGTTTTATCCAAGATGCTTCTAAAAGGATGAGTGAACTCATAAAGGGCTTGCTCGATTACTCACGATTGGGAAAACTTACAGGACGAACTAAAGTTAATTGTGCTACTCTTATTGATGAGATTAAGGCTGATCTTGAAGCCACCATCAATGAGACTAACACATCTATTACAGTAGGGGAATTACCAACTATCAATGGCTTCGAAATTGAATTACGACTTTTGTTTCAGAACTTAATTACCAATGCTATAAAATTCAAAAGACAAGATATAAACCCAGAAATTACAATTTCAGTAAAAAAAACCGATCTCTTCTGGGAATTTTCAATTCAAGACAATGGAATAGGTATAGAAGAAAAGCATCAGCAAAAAATATTTATTATTTTTCAGCGCTTACATAACCGAAAAGACTTTGCAGGAACCGGAATAGGGCTATCCCATTGCCAAAAAATAGTAAACCTCCATGGGGGAACTATTTGGGTAGACTCAGAGATTAATAAAGGCAGTACATTCAATTTCACAATACCAATTTGAGAGACATATGAATAAACAATTAGATTGTATACTACTTATTGATGATAACGACGCTGATAATTTTTTTCATGAACGGGTAATTAAAAAAGCACAATGCGCAAATAAAGTCGTTGCCAAAGAAAGTGGCGAAGAAGCTCTCGAGTATCTTAAATCTATGACAGACGGAAAGTATCCAAAGCCTGATTTAATTTTCTTAGATATCAACATGCCTAGGATGAATGGTTGGGAGTTTCTTGAAGAATATGAGAAGCTAGACCTCTCCCAAAAGGCTTCTATTGTTTTAATAATGTTAAGTACCTCGCTTAATCCTGATGACGAAAAGAAAGCAAATGATAACCCATTAATACACGACTTTGTAAATAAGCCTCTTATAAAAGATAACCTGAGAGAGATTATAGAGCAGAACTTCCTAGACCGTTTATAACTCAGCGTCTTTATATTCCTATTTTAGGCTTGTTACTCCTCTAGATTGGCACGCAATTTGATTAGAGTAACACATCAATTATTCCCATATTATTATTTAAAACATGCCTACTTACGACTACAAAAGAGAAGACGGTTCAACCTTTGAGATATCTCAAAAAATGAGTGATGCTCCGTTAACAACATGCCCAACTACAGGACAATCTGTAAAACGAATTATATCTGGTGGAGGCGGTGTTGTTTACAAAGGCGAAGGTTGGTATGTAACCGATTATAAAAAAGACAGTAAAGCATCTTCCACAGAAAAAGAAACAAAACCTAGTTCTAGCACAACGGAATAGGTAATTCTCTCGACCACTATTTTTTACTTTTTCATTGATTCTTAGACTAATACTTGTTCATTATTACTAATTGCTGTTTCTTTACTAGATGGAAAGAAACACCGCATATAACGAGGCACTCAATCAGTTTGTAAAACTGTGGGGGGACATGGCTTCCGCTTGGGGAATAAATAAAACCATGGCCCAAATACATGCGCTACTCTATGCTGAATCTCATGCATTAGATACTGATGCCATCATGGATACTCTAGATATTAGCCGTGGCAATGCCAATATGAATCTCCATCGTTTGATGGAATGGGAGCTTGTACATAAAGAACAGAAACCCGGCGACCGCAAAGATTATTACGTAGCTGAAACCGATGTTTGGAATATCGTTTCTACTATTATACGAGAGCGCCAGCAAAGAGAGATTGCACCTATCCGAGCTGAGCTTAAGGAATGTATAAAGACTTTAGAGAAAGGTGGTTTAGTAGATCAAGAAAGCCAAGAGTTCAAAGAGCGTATCGAAAACTATTACGAGTTTCTTGAAATGTTTGAGCGCTTTACTGATGCGCTACTCCCATACATCAACAAAAAGAATCTCGGTTTTCTAAAACAGCTTATTAAATTAGTAGAAGTGAAAGAATCGTTATTGGGGAACAAGAAGTGACCTCTTCAAAAACCACTCGTCAAATTGGAGACCTCGGCGAAGACTTGGCTTGCGATTATTTAGTAAAGCAAGGTTGGAAGATTCTTGATAGAAATTACTTTTCAGGCCACTCTGAGGTTGACATCATTGCTAAAGATGGATCTATCATCGTATTTATTGAAGTTAAAATGCGCTCTAGCACCAGATTTGGGCAACCCGAAGAATATGTTACAGAATCCAAAGTAGCGCATGTTTTTAAAGCAGCCGAAACTTGGATGCAAGAACAACATTTACTGGACGCTCCTATGCGTTTCGATATCATTGGGATACTCAACAAAAAAGGTACACCTCCTAAATTTACACATCTAAAAGACGCATTCCGTTAATTGGATTTTAGTTCTGGAATTCAGACTTTATTGTATGCAACATTCTCTTACTATTCCTGAATATGCGCGAAGCTTTCTCGCGATTATTGTTTTTTATTTACTTTTACTCATTGTATCCATACTGATTTTCTTTATTGCCATACTCTCGTTTGGCAAAGCTACCAATTGGATTGTTAAAATTTTTGCCCCCATACTCGGAAAACCTGTTCTATATATTCTAGGCATAGATTTTGAAGTTATTGACTTAAGAGAAGACACTTCACAGCCAGTCATCTTTCTTTTCAACCATAGCTCTACACTTGATATTCCCGCTGTACTCTCTTTGGCATTAGAACGTATTCGTGTAGTTATTAAATGGGAACTTCAGTACATCCCCTTTCTTTTTGTCATCGGTCGACTAACAGGGCAAGTTTTTATTAAACGCTCTAACAGAGAGCATTCCATCGCAACACTACAAAGAGCACTTGATAGAGTTCAAAAACATAAACTAAACCTAGTGATTGCCCCTGAAGGTTCGCGCAAGCATGAGGGTAAAATTGGGCCTTTCAAGAAAGGCGCATTTCGGATGGCTATTGACCTTGGGTATCCAATCGTCCCAATCTATTTTGACGGGAATGACAACCTTAGTTACGAAGGCTCCATTATGGCTAAAAGTGGAAAAGTTGTTGCTACTATTCATCCGCCAATCGATACTTCTTCTTGGAAAGTAGAAACACTGGATAATCACATTGCTGATGTAAGAGCTTTGTATTTGGACTGGGCAAAATAAAATAGCCCCGAATCTCTCCGAGGCTATTGTCTTACTAAGCAATACTATGATTGATTGTCCATTTATTTAATCAATGTCATTTTTCTAGTTATAGCTTTTGCTCCAACTTGTAATCTGTAAATGTACAGTCCACTTGCCAGATGCGAAGCGTCGTATGTATAATTATGAGCGCCGGCTTTAACTCTACCGTTTACAACTTCGGCAACTAACCTTCCTGTGATATCAAAAACATTCAATATTACATGTTCTGCTTTAGGAACAGAAAACTGTATGTTTGTAGTTGGATTAAACGGATTCGGATAGTTCTGTTTAAGCTCTAGAACATTTGGGAGTCCGATTTCATCCTCAGTGGAAACCACATTGTGATCTACCTGAAACTGCTGTTCTTGTGCAAATACTGATCCTAAATAAGCATTATCTATTGCTTGAACTTGCCAGTAATAAGTTCCGTTTTTTAGATTTTTAAGCTGCAATATTGTTCGGTTTCCTGTATTCCCATTTGTTAGCACTTTAAGCTTTCCTGTTTCCAAGTTCGCATTCACTGCTAATATATCTGAAGCACCAGGAGAGCTACCAACTCGCACATTATAAGTAAGTACACTGAACGGCGATTGGGCATCTGTAGAGTGATTCCAACTTAGCATAACGGTATCAGACATCACTTCTGAAAACAAACTTGTTGGAACAGTGGGTGCTGTATTTCTGATTTGAGTGTTGTTTGAAAGCACTACTGATTTTGCACCACTCTTACTATTTCCTGTGGCAACAATATCCAAATCGCCATCGCCATCTACATCTGCCCAAACTACTGAGCCTTCTATACCAAGATCCAGATTTTCTGAAGTAATGCCATCTCTATTGTTTTTAAGAATAGATGCATCACTTCCTGAGCTTATTAGCACATCATCATCACCATCGTTATCATAGTCACCAATAGTGGCTTTGCTTTTCAGGTTTGAGGCAACGGCTTTACTTTGGCCACCACTAGTTGATGAATAAAACAGAGTAAATTCACCACTATTATTGGTGTACAACCCGGTAAATAGTTCTGTTTTTGTGGTATTCGTAAAACCAGTTATGAGAATGTCTTTTTGGCCGTCAACGTTGAAATCGCTCCAAGCTACCGTTCCGCTGATAACTCCTTGCAACTCAATGCTCGTAGCTTCAAAAGAACCTTCTCCATCATTCTTGTAGATTCTTGCAATGATTTCATCCGAACCGTTTAAACCAGTAAGAAGTAAGTCAGGAAACCCATCTCCATCGTAATCTCCCCATGCGGCAGCGGCGTCTTTAACACCTTCGAATGGAATAGCTAGCGGTGAGAAATCTCCACTACCATTATTCTCAATAAGCACGGTTTGTAAGCTAGTTCCAGCATCTCCCGCAACTAATAAGTCCAAATCGCCATCTTGATCAAAATCTACTGGCGAAATTAATCCTTCACCTAAACCAGGAAGAGTAAATCCTGCATCCGTAAATGAGCCTTCTTCGTTTAAGTAAACTTTGGAAAGTGGACCTTCTTTAGAAGTTCCGGTAATGATTAAATCAATGGAACCGTTGCTATCAACATCATACCAGAAAACGCTACTGTTTATTACACCCACAAACTCATCTTCCGCTGGTGCAAAACCACTTTCTCCATCGTTTAGATAAAGCTTTGTTAGCGGATCGCTCGTTCCATCAACCTGACCTGTAAGTATTACATCCAAATCGCCATCACCATCTACATCGCCCCAAGCAGTTGAGCCATTGATTAAACTTGGTAGGGTTGTGGTTTCTTCAACATACGATGATACTGGAGTTTCCGTCGTTTTTGGAGGGAATGAACTTTCCTTTCCAAATCGGTTGACTGCCATCACATAGAATTGATACAACTCCCCGTTTTTAAGTCCACCAATTACTAAAGTCGTATCCATTACATTCCAAAGCGTATCCTTTGGCTGAATTTCGGCTCCATCTTTGCCAGAATACACGTAATAATAGTCAAAATATGCGCTATCATTTGGTGCCCATGTTAATTGAACTGCACCATCACCTGGAGTTGCCATCACATTTTTGGGTTCATCTGGAACTGGTTTCGGGAAGTTTAATAATGCATTTGAAAGCACACTTTCTTGTAGATCTTGATTTACAACAGAAACCGCAAAAGTATACTCTTTTAGATCTTCCAAATCTCCAATCACCTTTGCCGTGTCTTGAGTAAAGCTCTCTCCACTTCTTGTAGAGTCAACTAAGGTGAACTCACCCTCATCAAAACTCATATAGATTTTATAGTGAAGGAAGTTTTCGCTTTTACTTTGCGTCCATATTGGCATTAAGCTTTTAGGTTGGAAACCATCTCTAACATCTAATAGTGTTACTGGTTCTGGCGCTTCTGCTTTGGCTGCAGTAACGGTAAACTTTACAGGCTCCAATTCATCTACTGAAGCTGTGATTTCATATTCGCCGATTTTATCACCTAACGTAAAATTAGTTTCTGCAAAACCTTTAGAATCTGCAATTACAGAGCTCGATTCCAAACTAAATCCCGTTGCTCCTTCTGGCACTTTAGTAACGCTATAAGTAACCGTTGTACCTGTAGCAGGAATATCTTCATCGCCTTGAACACGCACTTTTAACGATGAAGCAACTTTAGCGTTCGGCAAACCAACTTGGTTATTTCCCGAAAAAACAAATAGAACAGTTGGTGTAACAGGCTCTACTTCTTCAAACTGATTAGAACCGCTTGGCTGGTATTTATATTTGAATGAAAATTCAGTACCAAAATTTTCTGGCACACTGGTAATTTCCATAGCAGCGTAATGACCTTCTCTGGTGTAAACGCCCCATACTTGACCAACAGCGATTGGTTGCCCCGTACCAGCCCAAGTTACACTTACCCAAGGGGATTCATCCGTCCAACTTGGAATGCTTACAACTTGATCGAGGCTTGAAAAGTTAAGGCGAATAATTCTTTTCCCTTCAATTTGTGGAGCTCGTTCGCTTCCAAAGTTTACACCTTCATTCGAGGTTCCTCTGAAATCAGCTTCATAAGAACCTGTGTCTGCTTCATGCGAAGCCAACCCTTTTGAAAAGTCGAAGTATTGCCAGTATCCTTCTACTTTTTCTATCGTTGCATTTCCAGCTACTACGTCTCCAATGGCAACTGCTGTAGCCATAGCTGGACCTGTTTTAAATTCGCTTTCGTTTCCAAATCGATCTTTACTTGCCACCCAATAGAAATAAGTTTCGCCCGCAGTCACTCCATCATCTTGATAATTGGTTGTAGCTACTGTTGCCACTAACGAAGCACTTGCGGGGTTATCATCATTATGAGCTCTATAAACAGCATACATATCTGCGCTTTCGGCTTCATCCCATTCGATACTTATTCCACCACCGCCCTCGGCAACTACGTTTAAAGGAGCTTTTACCAATTCTCCGGTAACGGTAAATACCACTGAATCTACTTCAGGATAATCTGCCAGATACGCTTTGATTTTATATTCTCCAGCTTTATCGCCAATAGAGTAACTCATTTTAGCCCGATTATTAAAAATATCCGCTTGATTTACGTTTATTCCATCAGGTGTAAAAAACTTCCCAGAAACAGCTCCTTCGGGAATCGATAATTCATCGAACGTAACCGTTAAACCATTTATTGGTTCACCGATATCATCAATTAAAGTGAGTTCAAAATTTGTTGCAACTGTATCGCCTAGGTACGCTGTTTGGTTCTGTCCACCCGTAATTACCAGCGTTGTTGGTTGTGGACCTGTTTGCTCTTCCTCTGCATTCACAATAAAGGTTACAAATTTGGTAGTATCTGAAGCTATCATCGCTTTGATGTGATACTCGCCTCCAATGTCTCCAGTGGTAGCAACAGCTTGAGCCAATCCTGCAGAATTTGTAAGTGCCGAACTTGTTACCGAGCCAGATGTTCCAATTCCTTTAGGCTCTTGAACAATCCTAAACTTAACCTCTTCATTCTCTATCAAATTAGTATTGTCATCAGTTACTAAAACTACTAATGGACTACTAGCTGCTGTGTTTACCGATGTAGTCTGGTTATCACCACTTTCAATAGCAATGGATAATACAGGCTCAGGATCTGGTTCTGTTGCACTAAAAGTTCTGCTTCCGTTTGGTTGATATTTGAAATCATAGGTAAACGAATTTCCAAAAGTGCCTTCTGGCAAACTCGTAATTTCCATTGCGGCATACTTTCCATCTCGGGTATAAACGCCCCAAAGCTGTCCTACTGAAATGGGCGCACCTAAAGTTCCGTCAGAGAAATCGTATGAAACAGTTACCCAAGGGGATGCATCAACTCTTTCTGGAACTGATGCCAATGTATCTAGATCTCCTTCACCCAAAAGGAGAAAACGGCGCCCTGTAGCGTTGAGCGAAGTACTGCCTTCATTCCCAAAATTAACACCTTCGTTATTTACAAAAACGAAATCGGGCTGATAGTCTCCGTCATCTTCCTTCCCACCATCAGACTGTTGAGAAAAATCAAATCCCTCACCAGAAACACTAGTGCCTGAGCCATTAACTTGAGCAAAAGCTGCATTTGGAAATGAAGTTCCACCCTCGCTCATATATTTATACTTAAACACAAAACTTCCACCGAAGTCACCATCTGGTAAATCAATAATTTCCATTACGGTATACAAACCTTCGCTCGTATAAACTACCCAAAGTTGCCCAACTGAAATGGGTGCGCCTTGTGTTCCGTATTTAAAATCCCAACTCGTGTCTACCCACGGGCCATTTCCGTCCCAAACAGGTACAGAAGCAACGGTGTCTATATTCCCAGTTCCTAGTAACAGAAGCCGACTATCTGGAATGAGACTATTAAACTCTTTCCCGAAATTAACACCCTCGTTGCTACTTCCGATAAAATCGGGGGTGTAGGTTGTTGTATCGGCAATGGTGAAGGCTTTACCACTCGTAAAATCATAGAACTGCCAACTTCCCTCCACCATTTTAACGGTATCTATGCCCGTGACTTCTTGTGCGAAACTGGTTTTTGGTCCCCAAATTAATGCCGTTAAAACAGCAATAACCCATACGTATTTTAATAAATTCTTATTCATATCACTCCTTATTTAATAATATAAACTCAGCATTTACTGAGCTTACATAAGAAAGAGGGATGAAAGGAGTTTCACCATACCCGAATCAGGGTATAATTGGAGGTGCTAATTATCTAGGTTCTAAATACTGTACACTGAAATACGATTTGTCATCAGTCCAAACCTTTTTGACTTCAAACCAACTCGAGACCATTTCAGCAAAACCTGCTAAGGTATATTTGTGGGAATTTTCGGTATGAATGGATTCACCTTTTGTAAACGTGATTTCATTCCCACCTACAAAAACTTGATGCGTTTCTTTTACAAAGAGATGCATTTCAATTCGACCTTCTTCTTCATACCAAATAGATTTGTGTTCGAATAAATCTGGATTGAACTCAGTTCCTAACTTGCGGTTCAAATGCACTAAAATATTTTTATTGAATGCCGCTGTAACTCCCTTACTATCGTTGTAGGCTGCTTCTAAAACGGAAACTTCTTTTTTAAGATCTGCCCCAATCAAAAGAGCACCGTCATCACCTACCATTTTCGAAATCACTGCTAAAAACTGCTCTACTTTCTTCCTTCTGAAGTTGCCGATAGTGGAACCAGGGAAGAATACAACTTTCCTTGCTTTTGGATTTGTTACTAGCAATTTGAACTCTTTGGTGTAATCCGCCTGAAGTGGGACAATTTTGATGTTCGGAAAATCTTCCTGCAGCTGCTCCGCCACTTTGAACAAATAATCCCCTGAAATATCCATGGGGATGTAGCAACAAATATTGGGCATATTCTGGAGCAATATTCTGGTTTTGTCGCTACTACCACTCCCTGGTTCTATAAGTTCAACTTCTTCACCTAAAACGGTAGCCATTTCATGAACGTAGGTTTCCAAAATATGGCGTTCGGTACGAGTTGGGTAATATTCGTCTAGCTCGGTGATTTGGTCGAAAATTTCCGAGCCTTTTTCGTCGTAAAAATATTTACTTGGCAATGTTTTCTGGGGAGAAGTCAGCCCTGCCAACACTTCTTCCATCATGCTCATTTTCTGCACCCCAATTTCTATATCAGTCATAAATTTTTATTTAGCCAGTCTAATTCCACTGAACTGCCAACGTGCATCTGCATGAAAAAAGTTCCGATATGTTTTACGGATGTGAGATTTTGAAGTAGCGCAAGATCCGCCTCTAAGCACGTACTGGTTTGCCATAAATTTTCCGTTATATTCGCCCAAAGCCCCCGGCAAAGGCGCATAACCTGGATAAGCGTTATAACTACTTTGTGTCCATTCCCAAGCATCGCCATACATTTGGTGTAATCCATTTTCCGAAAGATTGGAAAGCGGAACTGGATGAATTACATCTTTATCTACAAAATTCCCTTCAATAGGTAAATCGCCACAAGCATGCTCCCACTCTTGTTCGGTTGGCAACCGTAGACCTTTCCATTTTGCAAAAGCATCCGCTTCGTAATAACTAATATGTGTAACAGGCTCAAAGTCGGCTATTTCTCGTGCCCCTGATAATGTAAACTGAGCCCACTCTCCATTTCTCTTGAACCAATACAATGGAGCTTCCCATCCCTCGCTATTCACTTTATTCCAACCTTCTTGCAACCAAAACTCCGAACGCGAATATCCACCGTCGTTCATAAATTCTAGATACTCTTTGTTGGTAATTAACCTGTTGGCTAAGGCAAAATCTTGAACCAATGTTCTGTGGCGGGGATGTTCGTTGTCGTAAGTAAATTCGTTGCCCTCATTCCCAATTTCTACTACCGCTTCTTTGAAGTTTGTCCACGTTATCTCGCCGGAATCGGTTGCTTCAGGAAGTGTGGAAGCTTTGTACACAGGCAATAAAGGATTTTGAGCAAGTAAGTATTTCAAATCCGTTAGAATCAATTCCTGATGCTGTTGTTCATGATTCATCCCAATTTCTAGCACTTGGCTAGCTTCTTCCCAAGCTTTGTCAGAAACGGAATTTATAAACAATTCCACCTGCTCATCTACATAAGCGCGATATTCAAACACTTCTTTTACCGTGGGACGAGAAAGCATTCCTCTACTGGCTCTAGCAAATGGCACGCCTGTTTGTATATAATACGAGTTGAATAAGTAGGCATACTGAGGGTGTAAGCTCTTGAAACCTTCTTGGTATTTTCCCAGAACAAAAGTCTCAAAAAACCAACTTGTATGGGCAAGATGCCATTTTGTTGGGCTCGTATTTTCCATTGCTTGAATTACAAAATCTTCCGTTTCAAGCGGAGCAACAATATGATGAGTAAAACTTCTAATCGCTTTGAACTGCCTTAGAATATGCGATTTTGAGAACCGCTCTTTTATTTTACTCTTGGATATTTCTGATGCTGAAATAGAAGTAGTCATTGTGGTGCTCTCTTGAAATGGTAACAGTAATTTTAAGTGCTAGATATGCTTGCTAAATGGTCCGTTATCTATCTCTATAAAAATAGATTTTCTTTGTACTTGAGTCTCTACGACTCTTTATAGAAATATCATGAAGCTTACTAAATTGATATACAGCAGTACGCATAGAGTTGATATTCTTATCGTTTGTGTATGCCACTTCAATAGCTTGCCCACCTGGTTTAAGCTTTTCTAAAGCCTCTAACAAAGGTTTAAACTTAGACGTTCTCTTTTTTGAAGATTTTATATTCGAACGCTTTACAAATTTAATATCCATCTTATTACCCTTTTTTAATTCCAAGTGCTGGTCAATGTCTTTCACAACAAGCCATGCTTTAAAAATAATTCATACACGCTAATATGCAAATATATTTGTACTAGAATGTATATTCTAATGTAAACGATAAGTTATAATTTGGGGTGGGTGGGCTACAATAGGCTTATTAAAAACCATTTTTATTAAAAAATAGTGAATTAAGAAAAATCAGAGTGGGAGCTTTATAACTTAATTATTAATAAAAATAAGCTGACTTTTTTACCGACATTATGTACTCCAGATGAGTATTTTCTGATTAATATCATAGTTTAAGAAAAAAGAGAAGATGCAAAACCTCATCCATGAATTGAAAGAACAGCTCGATGAAAAAATAAGTACTGAGTTTAGAATGCTACTAAGTCTTTTTGATTACGATAGAACTACTCCCTTACAACGAACTGATGATTTTTCCTTTAAAACATTCTTAAAACTACTGAGAAGGCATAGAATACGACCATCCGTTTTAGAGAAGATTGATCAATTTAAAGCAGTATTTTCCACAGAAGAGTTAGAACAAATAAAGGTGATTTGCACACCTTTTTTACTTAATCAAATGAAGTTAACTCAGGCTTCTTTTAGTATAATATCCGCATTTAATGAATCAGGTATACGGGTAATTCCTTTTAAGGGACAGCTTCTTTCTAAGAAACTGTTTAACTCTTATACCTTCAGAGAGTCTCAAGATATAGACTTATTAATCCACTCTGAAGATTTGTTATTAGCAAATGCTATACTAAAAAGAAAAGGATTTACTTGTGAGCTAGAAATACAGAATTGGAAAGATTGGCATGTTAAATGGCTGAAAAGAATCACCCCGGATCTTTTATATATTAGAAAGCAGGATAAAGTAAAAGTTGAGCTACATTGGTCTTTTTTCAACCAATCTGGTATTTATCCCAAAAAAACAGCGGAAATCTTTCTAGATGCCCAAAAATCAAACTGTCAGATAGATAAGATAGTTGTTTTAACGAATGAAGATGAATTGCTATATTTGTGTATACACGGTACAAAACACAGTTGGTTCAGAATTAAATGGCTACTTGATATCCGACAGATATTAATTAATTCAGTATCCGAAATTGACTGGCAGAAAATCTCTGATATTTCAAAGAGAAATAATAATTATCCTACTCTTGCATCTTCTTTATTATTAGTTCATTTGTTGTTTAATATCCCCATTCCGAAGTTTTTCAAAATAGATGAGTTCTCGGACGAAACGATTATAAACCTAACTGAGAATGCAATACATACTCTTAGCGATGAGAACTTAGCAAGCGACCCTATTAATAATCGGATGAAACAGTATAAAAAGTTAAACTATAGCTTTGGTGGTTTAAAAGATTATTTATGGACTTTTCTCCTTACAAAAGATGATTTTAAACTCATAAAATTGCCCCCTTCCTTATTCTGGTTATATTTCCCATTACGCCCATTTATGATTATTTATAAAAAATTACTTGGATATAGTGCCAATCTGTTTTGATACTTTTTTAAAACAATTGAAACCTCATACCACCTTATTTACTTATCTGTCTAAGTTGATGAAATAGAATCCTGCTCATTAAAAAACCTTCAGCACTTCAAGAAATCAAACCGCGATATTTTAAAATGAATAAGACAAAATAGTAGGATAATACAACAGACAATCCATTATGTAATAGGTACATTAAAGTTTTGATTTTGCAATTTTCAATCAGAATTGATTTCGAGCCCTTTTAGACTATTTATGCTATTTAGAAAAGAGAGAGTTTCCTTTGCACATCTTTCTGTATCAATGCCAAACCTTTCAGTTAGATATTGAACTATATCTTCTATTTTAACAGGCTCTTCTATACTCTCCCAAATAATGGTGGCCGTTGTATTCAGACTGATATAGGCTCCTTCATCAATATCCATCATTACTAATTCGTCGTCTACTTTACTTATCAGGAGTCTATCTTCATTACGTTTTACAATGGTAGAAAGTGTTAACATCAGGGTGTATTGTCTTTTTGTTATTAAAAAATCAAAATAGGTATTATTTTACTTCTTGGATATATCATTCACACAGCGATCATCTAAATTGTCTTAACCCAAAAAATTATAATTAATGCATTATTTGTACTGGGGATTTGGTCTTATAATCTCATCAGAAATTGAATTTCCAGAGTTACTTCCATATAAATTTAGATCCTCTCCCGATATCACCATTAGAATTGGAAAAGTTCCGGAACAAATAAATGGTAACACCTTTACTGGAACTTCTCTATCGTACACTATAAACGAGCATGAATTACTTTTTGAGGGAATAGATGTTGCACACTACTATACAACTAATGGCAAACTAATTATCATTTCTCCAAAACAACCTGTTGAAGATTGGAGAGGAGTTCGTTTACATGTACTGGCATCAGTTATGGCATCAGTTTTGCAACAAAAAAAAAGACTCCCATTTCATGCTTCTGCCTTGGCTCATAAAAATTCATTAATTCTTATTGGTGGGGATTCCGGGGCTGGTAAATCGACATCAGTAGCAGGATTAATGAAAAGGGGATACACTATTTTTAGTGATGATGTAATTGTTCTTAAGAATACTGGAGATCGAGTTTTGGCTCAGGCTTCTTATCCGATGATAAAGCTTTGGGATGATACTATGACCAAGATGAATCATACTTTGTTTTCAGATCGTTCATTTAGAATTAGGCAAGAAATAGAGAAATTTGGAGTTTTTTTTCACGAGTCTTTTAACACAAACGAGTATTCGGCTTCGAAAATTCTAATTTTAAAAAAAGGAGACGTTAGTCAGCCTAGCATAGAAAAGTTATCGGGTACTGAGGCGTTCAAAGAAGTATACAAGCAGATATATCGTCCTATGTTAATGGTTGGAAATGATCAGTTAACCAACGCTTTTTCTATAATTGCTTCATTAACGAACCATTGCAAAGTTTTTAGAATTACAAGACCATCAGAATGTGATCCTAAAACTTTGCTTGATGTTGAAGAATCTCTTATTCAGTAAAAATTAAATTAAACTATGGAAAAACGAAGTGTAAACGATTATTGTTTTTTTATGGAGGCATGGATACTTCTTTTATTTTCACGAGCTCTAATCTTGTTCAGACCTTTTAAAGCACTTACCCCTATTCTAGGAAAATCTGTAGATGAAGAAACAGCCAATGGTATTTTAGAAGAACACATCTCTGATAGACAATTATTATTACTTATAAAGCGATCTATTTGGAGAGCCGCAAAAAGAAGCCCATGGAGAACGATGTGTTTTGAACAAGCATTAACTGCCCGGATAATGCTGCGTCTTAGAAATATAAAAAGTGTAGTTTTTTTTGGTGTAAACAGGCATTACAATGAAGAAGAAACTATGAAAGCACATGCATGGCTTATTTGTTCAGGATTTACAGTAACAGGAGGGGTTAATAATTCAGATTACACCACTGTAGGTAGGTTTGTAAAATGATTGTTAGATAGATACTATTTTTGATTTACACTAAACTTTTTCAGAAAAAAAATATATATTCAGTAGTAAATAAAAAATGATACTATGACTCAAGAAAACAAATCAAAAAAAGAAACTTTAGAGCCAACCCAAGAACAATGGGTAACTCCACAAGCTACTGTACTTTCAACTGAAGAAACCTTGGCTGGTTCTTCGGGTACGTATGATGGTAGTGGTTACGAAGAAGCAGGCTCATAAATAAATTTTTCTACGAGTAAGCCGGCATGGGTAATACTATGCCGGCTTATTTATTTTTTAATCTTATTGGAATAGTCAGTGAAATTTAATTCCATTGATTTCGCTTTATTTCTTCCGCTAGTTTTTTTATTGTATTGGTTTGCCACCAATAGGAAGTTAAAAGTTCAAAATTTACTACTGGTAGTTGCTAGTTATGTATTTTATGGTTGGTGGGACTGGCGATTCTTGTTGCTCATGGCCTTTAGCACAATAGTAGATTATTCGGTGGGCATTGGATTATCAAATTCTAGTTCTCCAAGCAAAAGAAAAGCTCTACTATGGGTAAGTATTTTTGCAAACCTTTCGCTTCTAGGTTTTTTCAAATATTACAATTTTTTTTTAGAAAGTTTCACAGGTGCCTTTTCGTTTTTTGGTGCTTCAATACAGGCTAACACGCTAGAAATAGTATTACCTGTGGGTATCAGTTTCTATACATTCCAAACGTTGAGCTATAGCATTGATGTATATAAAAGGAAGTTAGAACCAACCAAAGACTTTATTGCTTTTGCGGGTTTTGTATGTTTTTTCCCTCAATTAGTGGCTGGCCCTATAGAAAGAGCCAAAGATCTACTCCCTCAATTTATTAAAAAAAGAACCTTTAGTTATCAGCACGCTACAGATGGGCTTAGACAAATGTTATGGGGCTTTTTTAAAAAAATGGTAATTGCAGATAACTGTGGCGAATATGTAAATCATATTTTTGCTAATTATTCTGAAATGAATGGCAGTACCTTAGCTGCAGGTGCTTTTTTATTTTCAATACAGGTGTATGGCGATTTTTCGGGATATTCTGATATCGCAATTGGCTCGGCTCGGCTGTTTGGCTTTAAATTAAAGCAGAATTTTGCTTTCCCTTATTTTTCGAGAAATATCGATGAAATGTGGAATCGATGGCATATTTCGTTAACAAACTGGTTTCGTGATTATTTATACTTTCCATTGGGAGGTAGTAGAGGAAGTACTTGGGTTAGAGTAAGAAATACATTCATCATCTTTATTGTAAGTGGTCTATGGCATGGGGCTAATTGGACTTTTATTTCTTGGGGATTTTTACATGCCATCCTTTTACTCTTGGTATTTTTTATAGGGCAAAAGCAGCGCTATGAAGGTGTAGTAGCTCAAGATTCCTTCTTTCCATCTGTAAAAGAATTTTTTTTAATGGGACGTACCTTCTTAGTTTGGATGTTGGTAACCATTTTTTTTCGAGCTGAAAGTATGTCACAAGCACTTGGTTACTTTAAGGGGTTATTCTCTACTACTTTGTTTCAGAAACCTCAATTAGAAGGAGGAATGGAGTTTAAAATACTACTCCTTCTTATAATCTTTTGCTTTTCATTAGAATGGATAGGAAGAAAAACTCAACATGCTTTGGAATCTTTTGCTTTGAATTGGCCTAGGGTAATACGTTGGGCGTTTTACGCAGCGCTAGTAATTATTAGCATGATTTTTGTAGGTCAAGAGCAACAGTTTATTTATTTCCAGTTTTAGTATGAAAAAATTCCTTCTAGATTTAGTTCTCTTTATACTTTTTTTCTTAATCATATTTAAGGTGGCAGATTTTTATAGTCAGAAACACGAGTGTAAAAGCTTAAATGAGATAAAGTTTGCGGAATTATTTGATCCCTCAATAAAAGCAGACATTGCAATATTTGGAAGTTCTAAGTTAAAAAGAGCGTTAGATCCCAAAATTTTGGAAGAGGATAATATTTCGGTTTATAATTTTGGTATTGAAGCTGCTTCGCCAGAATATACTTATAACTGGTATACAAACTTTTTTAGGGAGTACTATCCAAAGCCCCGACTTGTAATTTTGGATATAAATTGGTCCATGTTTACTGAGTTCAGTTTTAGAAAAATAGAACAGGATAGCAGATTTTATCCTCTTTCTGAGTTCATAAATTTGACAATTCATTCAAGTAATTGGAAAGAATCCTTGTTAAAGCGAACTGCGTTGTTAAATCGGGCAAAAGATTGTAATGAATTAACAGAACTTACCTATAATGGATATACGCCATACCCTAAAACAGAAAAACCTAAAGTACTCTCTTACCCAGAGTTATCGGACAATTTCGATACTCAGTTAGAGTTTTTAAAAAAGCTTATCCATAAGATAAAAGAAGACAATGCCGAAGTAGTGCTGTTAATTATGCCTGAACTCTTGAGAGAAGAAATTAAGAAAGAGGATGTTTTTGATAAGAATATGAAAGCCCTTTTGAGAAACTTAGAGAAAGAAAAAGTGCTTATATTGGATTATCAGAATTTAATAGAAGCCGATACGATGTTCTATGATCTTGAACATCTGAATATGGAAGGGGCAAAAATGGTATCTCAGAAACTCAAAGATGACCTGCTACGCTTAACATATATATACAATTAGCTTGCGCTTATGTTCAGGAAAACTGTTTCCAATATTTATAAACTCCTATAGCTTTTAACAAATGCATAGCGTTATTCACATTAAAAGAATCCGGCGAAGCTTTTAGTTCTTCCCACTCCTTAGAAATGCGTTTTACATCACCAATATTTCTAAATTCAGAATGATTCATTTCTGAAATAATAGAATCCATTTCAAGAGCATCACTTTTTAGTCTAGTAGTAATATCAGAACTCTGTTTTCCCTTTTTTTTATTTAGCCGAATTTTATCGGGCAAAATTCCATCCATCATTTTTCTTAATACTTGTTTGCTTTCTTTACCAGTGTATATCTCATTTGGTATTGCTAATGATGTTGTAATTACCCTAATATCATTCGTTGGATCACGGAGCTCTAAACCTGTTTCATGTCCAATATGAGCACCGAAAGGCAACCGAGTTACTCCGTAATCAAGTATTAGAAAAGCATCTTCTTTAGCGGACTTATAACTACGATATTTATTACTATACTCATCATAACCCTTTTCTTTCATGAGTTCTTTGACATTTAAAGAAGACTCAAAAGAGCTATTACAGTAAGAAAGCTCAGAGATTGGATCACTTCCAAATTTTAGCCTCTTATAAACACCTCCAAGGATATCACTTTTAAAGATAATCGATGATATCGTTTTTTTAAGCGTAGCCTGAATGCCATTATATTTTAAATAAAGAGGTAGTGGAAGATTTTTATTAACCCCTTTCCAGGAAATAGTAGCATTACCAAATTCTCCCATCAGAACCGATCCGAAAGAGTTTTTGGATGCCGTATTAAAAATATCACACATCCAGAAGCCATTTCCTGCACCGTGAAGTGGCTCACCAAATAATTCTAGTGACATATCTATTCCTTCAAGCGGAGAAATAGCTTTTGAGTTAAGAAAGCTAAGGTATATGTTGTTATACTTTTCTGTAATCGAATGAATAAAAGGACGTTCATCTCCAAATAGCCCGTCACTTATTGTTTGGGATGGTTCAAAAAAAGGAACATGGCTAAAAGTTTGAAGAGATTTATTATCTTCAGCCAGTTGTAATGCTGCAAGTACACAAACTGTACTAGAATCCATTCCACCGCTTAATGTAGCTGCAACTGGTTTATAGGATCGGAGTCTGGCTTTTACTGCCAAATTCATCTTTTCAAGTAGTTCTTCTGTATATTCTTCAATTCTCAACCCTTTTTTAACTTCTATCTCTTTAAAGTCCCAGTATTGCTGAATATCGATTCTTTTTTTTAAAACAACTATATAATGCGAGGGGAGTAATCGGTTGATATTTTTATGAGATGTTTTATGAAAATCGCCAGGCCAAACGATTAATAAACGCAGTATCATAAACTCGTCTATCTCTTTATCAACAAATGAAAGGGGCAATAAAGCTTTATTTGAGGGAGCAAATGCAAAGACATTTTCATCCATATAATAATTTATGGACGTATAATCCCATTGATCACGAGCAATAAAAAGATCTTCGCTATCGGTATGAAAGGCCACCAACGACCACTTCCCCAATAAATAGTCCACACAATTGCGTCCCCATTTTAAGTACGCATTAAGAATTAAATCCCCATCTGGAAAGTTTAATTGTTGATTGGAAGGAATGCCTAGCTTCAAGAATAGCTCCTTTCTATTGTCAATACGCCCTTCTGCTACAAAAATTAGATTATGCTCCTCCAAATTCTTAGGCATCTTCTCATGTACAGCCTCTGGAGTATTGTAGGTAAGCATGTGCCCTATGGCAAAATTACCTTTTACAATGAAATCATAACGTTCATGTGGGAAATGTCTGATTCCACGAAACATTATTTCCAGTTCATTAGAAACTGGTTTTCCATTTCTATTCCAAATACCAAATATTGCACTCATATCAGATAATAAGAAATACTGTTATATATATTTTTTAGTTGAATTATATATTTCAAACTTAAAAAAAGTACAATTAGTTTATCTATTTGTTCAATGCAAATACAATCTTCAATGCAACTGGCTTTAAAAGAGTCGTTCTTGGAAGTGTTTAAGTACATACCAACAAAAAAAACCCATGTAAATCAATGACTTACATGGGTTAGTGGTGGGCGATGAGGGACTCGATACTATGCATTCACTTCACAAAGTAATAGTTCAATAGTACACTTATAATACTTTATATGCATTTTTTTGTGTTTTCTTCTTTTCCGTAATGCACAACAAACCTAATAATGTTTTACATTAGTTACACAGTAAAACTAATTGTGTAACATGACTACGACATTTCATTTATATCTCAGGAAAGACTTCAAAAAGAAAAACGGAGAATATCCCATCTATCTTAGGCTTACCTATGATAGAAAGCATAAGTACATGAGTACTGGTATTTCAATTAAAGAGAAGGATTGGAATTTTGATAGAGAAGTAGCTAGAAAAACTCATAGTAACTATAAAACCATTAATGAACAGTTACAGCTTAAAATTAGAGAAGCCGAAAAAGTACAACTCGATTTAAGTAGAAATGGCAATGATACTGCAACCGCTATAACAGAAAGACTTCAATCAGTAAATAAAGCTGATTTCTTTATAATAGCTGATATCATTGCTAGTGAATTTGAAAGTGAGCGTAAATTTTATGCAAGTAAACACATCAAGGTTGTACTTAAAAAATTAGAAGCATTTGAAAAAGTTCGCTTTCTATCCCTTAAGCGAATTGATACTGCCTACCTTGAAAATTTTGAACGATTCTTAGTATCTGAATACAAAAACAAACCTAATACCATACATAAAGATTTTAAGGTACTTCGAAAAGTAATTAAGAGAGCCTTGAAACATCATTTACTTAATACCGATCCTTTTTATCATTTTGAAGGAGCTAAAAAGAAAAAATCGAGTGGTAAGACTAAATTAACTTTAGAACAGGTAAAAGGGATTGAAGCTTTAAAGGTTAAAAAAAACTCAGGTATATACCACGCAAAAAATGCCTTTCTATTTAGCTTTTATAGTGCGGGTATTCGTTTTGGTGATATTTGTTGTTTAACGTGGAATAACGTGAGAGGGAATAAATTAAACTATACCATGAACAAGAATGACAAAGGATTTAGTACCGAGCTAAACAAACAACAAAAAGAGATACTAGCCTCATATTCTAATTCTGATTCTAAATTTATTTTTCCTTTTTTACATATAAATAAAGAATATGCAGACCCAATGGAATTACGTAAAGATATTGGAACTAAAAATGCTTTAGTGAACAAAAACCTTAAACTATTAGTGAAGCTATTAAATACAAAAATTGATAAAGGAGAAGTAAAAGCGCCCCGAATTGAAGAAAGTGTTTCTTTTCATGTTTCTAGACATTCATTCGCACAACATGCAGTCGAATCAGGCTTAGATGTTTATGGTTTAATGCATACACTTAGACATTCCAATATTGAAACTACTCAACAATATCTTAAAGGCTTAGATGAAGAATTAGCCGATAAGGCAATGAAACAGGTGTTTAAATAATGAAAAGTACTCCCAACCCAATTGACTTCGATCAATTAGACGGAAATGGTAAATACTCTATATATACTTGGGATTATTCTAATTTTATTAATGAAGTAATCTATTTCCCAAAATGGAGTAAAGAGGCAAATAAAGAAGTAAATGGTGAACTCGATTTGGATTCATACTTTATAAAGCCCAAACGAACAGGCGTTAAAATCATTGAGCCATTCTTTTCAAATTATACTTCAAGAGAATTTAAAAAAAACTTAGTAAATACTGGGTTTGTCAGATCAGAAACAACTTATTTCAAAAAGATTGAAACAGTTAAATCTCATATAGAAAAAATTGAGAGTTATAAAAATATACTCTCTCAGTTAGAACTAGAATTTGGAAATGAAATTCAAGTAGAACAATTTAATAAAATTACTTTACTAAGAGATAATTACTTAAGTCAATTAAACAGACAATCAGAGTATTTAGATATTATTGATGCAAGGGTGATAGAAATAGCAAAAGTATATATTTGGGAAGCATATAAAATAGCAAAAAACCTAGATAATGAGTTATCTATAACATTAAAGGAAGAAATTAATTCATTTATTCAGGGTATAAACATATTTCTTGAAAATATAAGAATCTTCAATTTAAGTGAAGATAAATTACAATCACGTTTTATGGATGACTTTTTGACGAATGGCTGTTATTTAGGATTGAGGAAATTATTTAAAGAAAGAGAACCAGTTTTAAACTTGGGCATTAGACTAGCAGACACTATCTATATCTTGGAAAGCTTATTAGAAGATTATTTAGTATTTAATAAAATTAAATTCTTACCAAAAAATGAAAAGGAAACCATTCAACGAATGGATATTCTTAATAAGGCTAAAAATAGCTATGATGAAGGGACAAGTCGAAAATTAGTATTTGATCAAATTAGAAACTGGTTAATTGATAAACTGGGGTTTACTGATTCAGAAATAAAAGATCGATTTGGATTTAGTATAAGTGATATGGATAGTTTTGCAAGAACTGTTAATAATAACACTTCACCACACAAATCAAGAAAGAGTAGGAAATAGTAGGAAAGGTTTTTCCTTCTGATAATGTGCTTATTGCGATAATATTGCTTTTGAAATTTTTAACAAAAGCAATTACAAATGCAAGCATATATACCCACCAAAGAAGACTTAAAAGACTTCATTAACGAAGCAATTCAAGAGACAGTAAAAAACTCTTTACCTGAAGCCATAAGAAAAGCTACTAGAAAACAATTCCTAACTACTGAAGAAGTAATGGAATTTCTACAATGTTCTAGACGTCATATTCAACATTTAAGAGACTCTGAACAGTTACCCTACCACCAACACAATAGAACCATTCGTTATGATATAAACGAGGTTGAAACATTCCTAAATAAAGGAAAAGTAAACGGAGTTGAAAAATGAAAGATACTCCAATAAAAAAAGGTTGCCCCCTCGCAAAAAGAAGCAACCAATCATGTCAACTAGTAAAAGTTAACTACGAGAAAGTAAAAAGTTCTTATAGACTTATCAAGGCTCAAAATGATGGTAGAATATTAGCTGAATTAGGGGTTAAATCCTTTATCCACCCCGAACTATTCACTAAGATATTTAGAGGCTTAGAATCGAAATATGACCTATTCGAAAAGGCGGTTTTAGTCGAATCGTATCTCAATCATAAATTGGGGGAAGTAGAATGACTGGCAAAAGCAAAAACATCTATATCAATCAAGAAATATGGTCTCAACCTTGGTTTATTGACTTAGAACCTGAACAAAAATTAACCTATTTATACGTTCATACTAATTGCAATCAAATTGGGGTTTATCTTCACTCTGATAAGCTGTTTAGCTTACACAGTGGTAAAAGCATAAATGAAGATTCTCTTTTAGAATGGTTTAATCAAAAGAAAGAGAGAATTAGAAAGCTAGATGATGAAAATGCTTTTTTACTTACTAAGTTTCTTGAAGAGGAGAATAAGAGAGGTACAAAAATAAAACCTACTTCTAATCCTGATCTTGGCAAAGTTAGAGAAGCAATACATTGTGGGCTTTTAGATGTACTTATCGAGTTAGACTACTTTCACCCAGATTGTAAATTATTTGAGTATGGAATTAATGAAGGCATAATTAGCAATAAATCATATTCGATTAAAAAGAAGAAAGATCAAGCTCTATCCGATTACGATTCAATGCTTCAGACTATTATTGAACATCAAAAGTTAACCTTGGGCAAACCTTCCATAAGCCTTAATAGTCATAGTAAGAATAATAGTACTAGCCATAGACAGTCTATTAGTAAGGGTAGTAGTACTAGTGAAAGTGATAGTAAAGGTAGTTCACCTTACACACTCTCTAAAAATATAGTTCAACAATTATACAGGGATAATTCTACAACTGAACATGAGCAAATAAAGAAAGTTCAAGGATTAGCGAATAATCTTTTTGAAGCAAAAATAACAGAACCTCATTTGTTAATAGAGAATACATTAGAAAGCCTAAAAGACCATAACGGTCAAATTGAACTAACCATTGATAAATTAATTAATGAAGTTCGGGAGACTTACTTGGTTTGATAAAGACAGATTCAAAATAAGTTTATAGTATAAATTCACTTATAGTTTTATTCAATTCTATAATGTTAGAACTACCATTTATTTCAAATTTAACTTTCCCTACTGAACTTAAATAAATTTCGATTTCAGCATCTCTATCAAAAGTACCCGCTGTCTCGATTGAGTAGGTTTGAATTTTACTGTATGGAATAGAAGTATAATCTGTCTTAGAACCTGTTAACCCTTGAACATTAATTGCAATTATCCTTTTATTGGTAAAAACAATTTGATCTCTTCTAGTAGCGAATGTACTTAAAACGTTTTCTCCGTCGATTAAGAAATTATCTACTTCTTTATTGGTCTTACTTATTTCAACTGGCTTCATTTTAAAGATAGCCTGTTTTCCAAAATCAATCATTTCTATATGTTTAATTATAGTTAGCTTTAGGAATAATATAAATAAATAATGTATTCTAATGCTTAGCTTTTAGGGCTAGAAAATTGATTTATAAATGCTTTTGTATAGGGGGTCTTACCCTTCAACATCTATGTATAGTCAATCGTACTTATAGGAAAATTTCTCTCTCGGATATAGGGGGTACACCTTCAAATAGACTATTTTGACCAGATTGCACCCCAAAAACCCCTATATAATAAAAATCCAAAAACTTGATTTCCCACTTACCTTAAAAGCTCATTCTATATAAAGTTAATGTGTGTAATAAGTGCGTCTTAATAGGGGCAAAGGTGGGAAACTTTTTTATATCTATTGCACACTTCACACTATCCAAGATTAAAACAAGAAAAGCACATTACTCCCTAATGATTTAGGCTATTCAATGAGGATTAACTCTAGTGTTATTTGCTTAGATAAATAAATGCACTATCAAGGTATTCTTCTAATTGATTATCAATGAAGATTCTCTTCGGAACTTCAATAGTTTCTAAAAACCCAAGTGCATTTTTAAATTCACTAAATAGTTTTTTATCTAGAGGCTCAGCTAAAATAAGGTCAAAATTATAATTTTTTTGAATCGCTACATCTTTAAAAGAACCAATTTTACCGTGAGTTTTATAAGCTTTATCATCAATGGATTTAGATTGAGAGTAATCAAAGCTAATTGGAGTTATAATATTGGTTTTTCCATTTTTCCACCCGTACTCAAACTCTTCATTAAAGAATGCATTTTCAATATAAATAGGTTTGAACTCACTTTTAAGTAACGGCTTTGTATTTAATTTGGACTCAATCTTTTTATTAATATAATCCTCATTTTTTCTATCTCTTGTAACCTTTGACTCATAAAGATCTAAGATTTTATTCTCATAATACGTTCTAAGAAGTTCGAAATCATTGCCAATAGCAACCTGAGGTGTTGTAAAGTAAAACGAACTAGAATCTTCTTTTATAATATAAGCTGAGATAATTGCTTCAAGCTGACTAGTTCTAGCCTTTCCATCATGCTGGCTAAATAATAGAGATTCTGAATTTATACTATGAAGTTTACTCTTCGCTTCGAAAACAAGATGATTTAGATTTTTAAGGTATGTTTTAATGGTGGATAAAGATATATCTCTATAAAGATCACTTAATCGTTTAAGTTTACTCGGATAAATGAAATATAAGTTGGAGTTAACTTCATCAAGTATTAACGCACCAATATTAATCGATTCTTGTAAATCGTATGAATGTCTATATTTTAAAAAAGCTATTTCGAATTTTTTCATCTACTTAAGGTTCCTTTTAATAAATCTACAAATGAACGGCTATTATCTTTTACATCTTGGATGTAATTTTTAACTCTAAAAGAGTGAGTCATATCGTATCCATTATTTGCCAAGCTGTCAAAAACCTCATCTAATATGTCTACGTTCAATAAGTTCAGAAAGTATTCAAATGTATCAAAAAGAGCATTATAATCCAATCGAGTAGAATATATGCGCTTATAAAAAAGATGGTTTTTATAATTATAATAATTAATAAAATGATTATATCTCAAATCAGGAATATCATCTCTCAAGCTTAATTCATGATCAATTAGGTATATATTGTCGCTAGAATCTAATATAAGATTTGGTTTATCTTTTCTCCTATCTACATTTAATATCATACAATCAAAAGCATAAATAGTGCCAAGTTCATGAATTTCTAATTTCGAATAGTACCTCTCAAGATATGGGAAATTATTGCTAATTAATTCAGTTCCAAATTTTACCCTACTATCTACAAATTTAAATTGTTCTCTTTTCTCTTGATCTAAACTGTCTATAAAATCATTTGAGAGCCGTATTAAAGCATATTTTGGAGAGTTTAACTCAAATTCTTCACAAAGCCTTGATACTATTAGATCATTTCTAACTGCGTTATACTGTTCAAGTGTTTCTCGTTTATATAATTTTATCACATATGGATTAATGGTTCCATTTGCGTTAACATCAACTAACCATGGTTTAGTACTCCCTCCCTTCATGTAATCTCTAGCTACTAATGCATCATAAACTGGAATAGGCATATGGAAAATTTTTAATGAAAAAATCTAATCCATTATATGTATAATACATCTAATTGTATAGCATAAGCTCATAAAAAATTGCATTCATAGGAAGGAGTAAAAAGAGACTTTGTTACACAATAGTTACACAGCTCTAATAAAAAAAGGAAGTTAAGTATCTATAATTTATAGTCTTAACTTCCTTTGTAATGTGGGCGATGAGGGACTCGAACCCCCGACCCCCTCGGTGTAAACGAGGTGCTCTAAACCAACTGAGCTAATCGCCCCTAGAAGGGCGACAAATATAGTAACATTTCAAATTGGGACAAAGAAAAATTTCACAAATTTGTTGTTTTATTGGTTAACACTGTTAACTTTAGGCAGCGTTTAATTTAATTATTTTATGGATACTATTAAAAATTCTAGCTTTACACCCGTTCTTGTTGACGGATGCCGAATTCCTTTTTTAAAATCGGGAACCGACTATAATGATTTAATGGCTTACGACCTTGGCAGAATGGCTATCCAAGGTTTGCTAGCTAGAAATAATGTAGACCCAAAAACGATTGATCGAGTTATAATGGGTTCTGTAATTCAGGAAGTTCGCACCAGTAACGTTGCTCGCGAAAGTGCTTTAGGCGCTGGCATCCCTAATACAGTTCCTGCTTTTACGGTTGCAATGGCTTGTATCTCCTCCAACCAAGCTATTACTTCTGGGATGGATTTAATCCGATCGGGACAAGCAAAAATAATTATTGCTGGTGGAACCGAAACGATGTCGGATATCCCCGTGCGTTTCAAAAAGAAATTTCGCCAAAACATCCTTGCCGCTAGAAAGTACAAATCACCTTTAGAATTTTTGAAGTTCTTTAAAGGGCTCGGCATCAAAGATTTTTTACCCGAACTCCCAGCTATCGCTGAATTTTCAACGGGAGAGACGATGGGGAAAAGTGCCGACCGAATGGCTGCTCGCTTTGGCATTTCACGTAACGACCAGGATGAATTTGCAATGCGTTCTCATCATTTAGCCGCTAAAGCAACCGCCGAAGGTTTGTTAGATGAAGAACTCATTCCCGCTAAAATCCCACCAAAATTCTCGGTTGTTGAACACGACAACGGTTTCCGAGCAGATACTTCGATGGAGCGACTTGCTAAACTTCGACCTGCTTTCATTAAACCTCATGGAACCATAACTGCGGGCAACGCTTCCTTCCTAACCGATGGAGCTTCTGCATCGCTCATCATGGAAGAACAAACGGCACTTGCCCTCGGTTTAACGCCCAAAGCTTATCTCCGAGCTTATAACTTTGTTTCTTGCGACCCTGGAGAAGAGTTGTTACTTGGTCCCGCTTATGCCACACCCAAAGTACTCGACGCAATGAATCTTTCTTTGGAAGATATCGACGTATTTGAACTTCACGAAGCTTTTGCAGGACAAGTTCTAGCCGTTCTTGCCGCACTCGATTCTGATGATTTCGCTAAAAACTCTTTGGGTAAAGATTCAAAGATTGGAGCCATCCCGATGGATAAACTCAATACTCTTGGCGGCTCACTTTCAATTGGTCACCCTTTTGGTGCAACGGGCGTTCGCTTGGTAACTACAGCCGCTAATCGCCTAATCCGCGAAGGTGGGAAATACGCATTGGTAACCGCATGTGCCGCAGGTGGACAAGGACACGCAATTATTCTAGAGAGGTATTCAGCATGAGTTATTTAGAAATTTCTACAAAGAATGAAGTTGCCATTATTACGCTCAATCAACCAGATACTAAAGTAAATACGCTGGATGAAGCGATGATGGAAGCCTTTTCTGATTTCCTAGATACGCTAGAGTCAGATGCATCGCTAAAAGGCGCGGTTCTAATCAGCGGGAAAAAAGACAATTTTATTGCGGGCGCTGATATTGAAATGTTTAAAGCTCGTGATACTGCTGAAGAAATCGAACAATTAAGCCGAGACGGACATGCTATTTTAGATAGAATCGAAGCTTTCCCCAAACCCATTGTAGTGGCTATTCATGGAAGTTGTATGGGCGGTGGATTGGAACTTTCGCTGGCTTGCCATTACCGAATCATATCCGAACATCCCAAAACCATTCTTGCTTTGCCAGAAGTTAAATTGGGAATTCTACCTGGCACAGGTGGCACACAACGTCTACCTAGGCTCATTGGCATTCAAAAGTCATTGACCTACATGCTAACAGGTAAAAACATCTTTGCTCGCCAGGCTAAAAAAATGGGTTTAGCGGATGAAATTACACATCAGCACGCTTTAGAAGAAGTTGCCATCAAAGCAGTTCACACTCTTTCTTCATCCAAAAAAGTTGTTCGCAAAGACACTCGTTCCTTCACAGAAAAACTACTTGAAGGAAATCCCATCGGTAGGAACATCATTTTTAAGCAAGCAGCCAAACAGGCATTCCGACAAACTAAAGGAAACTATCCAGCTCCTCCAAAAATCATCGAAGCAGTTAAGTATGGATTTAAACATGGCAAACAAAAAGGGCTTCTGCACGAGTCAAAGCTTTTTGGTGAGCTAGGCGCCACAAAGGAATCGCGAGCGCTTGTAAACCTGTTTTTCGGGCTTACTGATGCAAAAAAGAATCCACATGCTGAACTTGTTAAACCCGTAGAGCACATTGCTGTTTTGGGTGCAGGATTGATGGGTTCAGGAATTGCAGATGTGAGCATCAATAAAGGAAATTTTGATGTTCTTTTGAAAGACCGCGATCTTGTTTCCGCAGCTAAAGGCGAGAAAGCAATTTGGGAAGCTCTTAACCTGAAATCGAAAAAGAGAATTATAACTTCGTTTGAGAGAGATCAGATTGCAAGCCGAGTTACGGGAACAGATTCCTACAAAGGTTTTACTAAAACGGACGTTGTGATTGAGGCTGTTTTCGAAGACATCAGCTTAAAACGGAAAATGGTAGCCGAAGTTGAAGCGGTAACCTCAGAGCATTGCATTTTTGCCACTAACACATCGTCGTTGCCCATTTCAGAAATTTCGAAAGAAGCTAAACGTCCACAGAATATAATTGGGATGCATTATTTCTCGCCTGTGCAAAAAATGCCACTTTTGGAAATTATAACCACGCCCCAAACGGCAGATTGGGTAACAGCCACCGCTTACGACATCGGAGTAAAACAAGGAAAAACGGTAATTGTGGTAAACGACGGACCTGGATTTTATACCACTCGAATTTTGGCTCCATATATGAACGAGGCATTACTACTTCTTGAAGAAGGCGCCTCCATAGAGTTTCTTGATAACGTGATGAAAGAGTTTGGATTCCCTGTTGGACCAATGGCTCTTTTGGATGAAGTTGGTATTGACGTTGGCGCTCATGTTGGGGAAACCATGGAACCGATGTTCTCGGCTCGTGGAGCAAAATCTTCTACTAAAGCCAAAGAGCTTTTTGAGGCCGGATATTTAGGCCGCAAGAATAAAAAGGGCATGTTTGTTTACGGCGAGGGAAAGAAAAAGGAAATTAACCAAGCCATTTATTCTCACTTTGGTGGTTCAAAACGCACTGCCCCAGACAAAGAAACGGCTCAACTTAGAATGGCGTTTACAATGGTTAATGAGGCTGCTTTTTGTTTGCAAGATGAGATTATCAAATCGCCAACCGATGGTAACTTAGGAGCAATTCTCGGACTCGGCTTCCCTCCTTTCTTGGGCGGACCGTTTCGTTATATCGATTCGCTAGGCGCTCAAGTTTTGGTAGATAAGATGAATGCCTTTGCTCAAGAATTTGGTCCTCGATTCAAACCAGCAACCATTTTAGTTGAATATGAATCCCAAAAGAAAAATTTTCATGAATAGAACCTCGCAATTTGTGCATGTTTAGTTATTCAACTATTATTGCTCACTTTGTGAATTAACTTTTATTCTGTGAAAATTAACGGTTCATTCCGTACGGCTCTTTTTCTGGCGCTACATTTAGTGGTTATTTTTATCCATTCGCTTTTTTTAGCGAGTGGGGAAGCTCGTGATGCATGTATTAACGGCGCACCTTTGTTTGATGTAATTCATAATTACGCCGCTGAAGGTGTTTGGCCATTTACTCTATTCCATTTTATCGATCACAACAAAATCATACTTGTTCTCACGCTGATTTTTGTTTTTATCCTGATTCGCCATTCTCAACGGCAACGTATTTTCCGTCGCTTTTTGGTATTTCACTCAGCAATGTCTCTAATACGGGCGGTCCTCATTTGGCTCACAACGCTACCAAGTCCAACCTCGTTATGCTTTGAACGAAGTATGGATTCGGCGAACATCATTTCTCGTAGTATTTCGCTTACTCTCGGAGCCATCGGTGTCCCTCATGGATGGCATAGCATTGGTGTTTCAGGAATGACTTGCTGCGATAGCATCATCTCTGGGCATACTTCTATGCTTTTAGTATTGGCTTTAATAATTTGCTCAGCTGTGATTGGTAAACGCTTTAAAGCCATTATTTGGATTTTCGCATCCTTAGGAATGATTGGTCTCTTGACTACAGAATGGCATTATTCTATTGATGTAATCATCACGCTTATTATCGGCCTTCTCCTTTATAGCTGGTACATTAATAAAGTTAAATACGATCCAAATATGTTCGTCAATTATATTGAGGAACCCTCGCTATACCAGAATAAAGTTGGTATTTCTCCTCGAACTATCGCATCGTATTTCAGAAAGAAACCTTCTGAACAGTAGTTGTTAATAGTTTACACCTTCTTCCGATTCTAAATGTGTTTCACTTTAGAAAACAGTATCTTTAAAACTTAAAATTAATTTTTAGACAACTGTATCAATGAACGTACTTACATTTTTATTTTTGACACCTCCAGCTGAAGGTGGAGCGGATGGCGGATTCATGAATCTTATTTTCTTAGGCGCTATTTTCGTAGTGTTTTATTTCTTCATCATTCGTCCGCAAAGCAAACGCCAAAAAGATATTCAGCGTAAAGTTTCTGAAATGAAAAAAGGCGACAAAGTTGTTACTTCTTCAGGTATTATCGGTGTATTGAATGCTATTGAAGATGATTCTGTTCTTGTTGAAGTTGGCGGCAATGTGAAAATTCGTTTTCTAACAACGGCCATCACTGATGTGAATCCAAACAAGCCTGAAAAGAAAGAAAAATAAAATCTCCAACACCATGGAAGAAGCATTTCGCTTTAACACAATAACAGAAGCCATTCAAGATATCAAGAATGGCAAAATGGTGATAGTAGTTGACGATGAGGATCGCGAAAATGAAGGCGATTTCCTCATGGCAGCCGAACTAGTTACTACTGAAGCGATTAACTTTATGGTTACCCATGGTCGTGGTTTAGTTTGTGCACCTGTTACTAAAGACATTGCGCAAAAATTCAAGCTAACCCACATGGTTACGGAAGGTGCTGACCCTGACGAAGCCAACTTCACAATTTCTATCGATCACAAGCGCTTAACAACTACTGGTATTTCTGCCGCTGACCGTGCAAATACCATTCGCGAACTTACAAGCGATGATTCCAAACCTGTTGATTTCCGTCGCCCAGGTCATGTATTTCCTTTGCTAGCTGTTGAAGGCGGAGTTCTCCGTCGCGCTGGCCATACCGAAGCTGCTATTGATCTCGCTCGACTTTCTGGCCTTAAACCTATTGGTATTATTTGTGAGATTATGACCGAAAACGGCGATATGGCTCGTGTTCCAGATCTCATCAAGATGGCGAAAGAGTTTGATATGAAACTCATCACCATCAAAGACCTTATTGCTTACCGTAACGACAATGAATCCCTTGTTCATGAGGTGATGGATATCAAAATGCCAACCATGTACGGTGATTTCAAACTCCGCGCTTTTGAAGAAAATCTATCTGGTGATATTCACTTGGCTTTAACCAAAGGCACTTGGGCAAAAGACGAGCCTGTTCTTACTCGAGTTCATTCTTCGAATTTGATTGGTGATATTTTTGGGGCAAGAAATTCAGATACTAGCGAACAATTGCATCAAGCTATGCTCCAAGTTGAACGCGAGGGAAAAGGCGTGGTACTTTACATGAATAGAAACCAACGTGGTTCTGTTCTTGTAAACCAGCTAAAAACCTTGAAGTTGATGCAGGAAGGTAATTTTGAGAATGAAGAAGAGGAGAATAATAATCCTAAAAAAGGTGACTCTCGAGATTACGGAATTGGAGCTCAAATCTTACGTGCTCTAGGAATTAGAAAACTTCGATTGCTTTCTAACAACCCGGTAAAAAGAATTGGGATTAACAGCTTTGGCCTAGAGATTGTAGAGCAAGTTCCTATAGATCACTCTTTCGACTTTGCTAATAACAAATATAAGCTCGAAAAAGAAAGCTAGATACGCTTTCTTTTTTAGTTCAAGTACTAGTCTTTACCTTCACCAATAACTTTTTGGGATAACGTTTCTAAATCGTCATCGCCATTGGCTTCATCGTTATTCATTTCAATTTCCATCATTTCTTCGTCCGACTCTAATTTCAATAGCCTTCTATTAAATACAAATAGGACAATAATGGATACAGAAATAGCAATATCTGCAACATTAAAGATGTAAGGAAAAACGGGTTTATTCCAAACTCTTAAACTAAAGTGAATAAAATCTATTACATGACCTTCAAGTACTCCACCGTAGCCATATACATAGCCCATAAATAAACGATCGGAAATGTTTCCGAAGGCGCCACCCAGAACCAAACCCATACAAATCAGATAACCAATTTTGGCTTCCTTCATTGTTTTGAAGAGATAGATTAGAATACCTACGGTTGCAAGAATTGCGATAACGCTAATTGCCCAAGTGGGTAAAATATCAATACCCATGGCCATACCTTCGTTTTTAACGAGGTAAAATTCCAGCCACCCTTCAATAATTGTATAATCTTGAAGGGTTTCTGATGTCCGAACAATCCACTTTGTAAGTTGATCTAATCCAAGAACGAGTACTGCGGGTACAAAAAGTGCTAGTAATTTTTTTCGATTCAAACTAATAGATGTTAACGACGCTTCAGTTTTGCGTCAATGCTAAGTTGAGTATGAGGAACGGCTTCTAAACGACCTTTCGCTATTTTATTGCCAGTAACTTTACAAACCCCGTAGGTTTTGTTATCAATGCGCTTTAGTGCATCATCAAGATACTTAACAAATTTGCGAGTACGATTTAGAAGTACGTAATTTTTCTCGCGTTCTTGTGCATCAGTACCTGCATCAGCCATATGAAAAGAATATGCAGACTCATCTGAAGCGTTTTCCATACTTTCACGCAGAGAACGCTGTAAATTATCTAACTCTTCGGTAGAATCTTCAAGCTTCTTCGTGATAATACCACGGAAATACTCTAGATCTTCGTCGCTATATGGAGATACCCTTTCTTGGGCTTTTGAATCTTTAGCCATCATCGTACTTATTAAGAATTAACATTTCTACGAACTGATATTTTGCAATCAGCACCGCCAATTTCCCAGTCTTTCATAAAATCTGAAACATCCAGCAACTCGAAATCTATTTCTTCCGCTAATGTTTCTTGTTTGATGTAATCTTTCATCGAAACAACAGCTTCTTTAAGTTCATCTGAACCTTCAAAACCTATGATAATACGATCTACTACATCGAAATCCGCTTCCTTACGCATGTTCTGAGCGCGATTTACAAACTCACGAGCCAAACCTTCTAGCTTTAGTTCATGGCTTAACTCAGTATCTACCGCAACGCTTAACCCACGCTCCGTTTCAACTTTCCAGCCTTCTAGTCCAGTTCTTATAATATCTAGGCCATCGGCTTCAATCTTAACAATGTCGCCATCACCAAGGTCTATTTCGATAACGCCATTTTTCTCAAAATCTGATAATGCTTCTGTTCCAAGATCACGAACTTTTGCAGATACAGCTTTCATTTTTGGCCCTAATTTTTTCCCTAATACTGGGAAATTAGGCTTAGCCGTTTTGTGAACGATACCTGAGTCGTCGTCTACAAACTGAATTTCTTTTATGTTCACTTCTTCAAGAATAATACTTTTTACCGATTCAATAGCTGCGCGTTCTGCTGCATCTTTGATCGGTAGAATTATTCTTGGCAGTGGCTGACGAACATTCATATCGATTTGGTTTCTGATTCTCAACACGATGGAAGAAATCAGACGAGCCATATCCATTTTATGTTCTAAACTCTTATAAATAGCCGTTTCTTCTACGGTTGGAAAAAATGACAGATGCACAGAGTCTTCTTCTAGCCCAGTTACCTTATTTAGGTTTTGGTATAGCCAATCTCCAATAAATGGACTAATTGGACTAATCATTTTGCTTAGGCTTTTTAAGCACTCATAAAGAGTTTGGTAAGCCGCTGTTTTATCGAGCGTATTACCTTCTTTCCAGAATCGGCGTCTATTACGGCGCACATACCAGTTACTTAACTCTTCTACAAAATCCTCGATAGCACGTGCAGCCTTGGTAGGCTCGTAATCTTCTAAAAACTCTTCAACCAACTTAATGGTGGTGTTCAATCTTGAGATAACCCATTGATCAATTTCTGGGCGCTCGTTTATTGAAATCTGAGTTCCAGAGTACGTAAATCCATCAATATTAGCATACATCGCAAAAAATGAATACGTGTTCACAATGGTGTTGAAAAACTTTCTTTGAACTTCTTTTAAGCCATCTTCACTGAACTTGAGATTCTCCCACGGAGAAGAGTTACTCATCATATACCAGCGAACGGTATCGGCTCCATAAGTACCAATTATTTCGAATGGGTCAACAGTATTGCCCTTCGACTTACTCATTTTCTCGCCTTTCTCGTCGAGCACAAGTCCGTTTGAAATCACATTCTTAAATGCTTCCTCATCAAAAAGCATAGTTCCTAACGCATGTAACGTATAGAACCACCCACGAGTTTGATCTACTCCTTCCGCAATAAAATCGGCTGGGTAGTTGTAGCTAAATTCGTGATCGTTTTTGAATGGATAATGCCATTGAGCAAACGGCATCGCTCCAGAGTCGAACCAAACATCCAACAAATCTGGAATTCTACGCATGGTCGCACCATTAGGACCTGCCCATGTAATTTCGTCTATATAAGGACGGTGTAAGTCCATTTCTTCAAGTTCTGAAATTCCAGCTTTTTCACGAAGTTCTTGAATACTACCAATACACTCAACATATTCTGGGTCTTTATCACTCACCCAAATTGGAATAGGAGTTCCCCAATATCTTTGTCTTGAGACAGCCCAATCCACATTATTTTCTAGCCAAGTTCCAAAACGTCCTGAACCTGTACTTTCCGGCTTCCAGTTTATCTTTTTATTAAGCTCAACCATGCGGTCTTTCACGCTTGTTGTTTTAATAAACCAAGACTCAACAGGATAAGACATCAACGGTGTGCCTTTTCTCCAATCGAATGGATAGTTGTGAATGCATGTTTCATGGCGGAACATGAGCCCTTTTTCTTTTATGGCTCTAGCAATTTCTTTGTCTGCATCTTTGAACCATTGGCCTTCAAAGTCAGCCACTTGGTTTGTAAAACAACCGTCACGATCTACAGGATTGAACATTGGAATGCCAGCAACCTTACACGACTCATAATCATCAGCGCCGTAAGCAGGGGCTGTATGAACAACTCCTGTTCCATCTTCAGTATTTACATAGTCGGCAGGAATTACTCTCCAAGCTTGTGATTTTTCAATCTCAGCAAAAGCATAGTCGAATATTGGCTGATAAGTTCTGCCAATTAAGTCTGCACCAGAAATATCTTCTATAAGTACATACTCGTCACCAAACACTTGATTTAAGCATGCTTTGGCAACAATAAAGTTCTCATTGTTATGCCCAACTTTAACATATTCTAGTTTTGGATTCACCGCCAAAGCCATGTTTGAAATAGTAGTCCAAGGCGTGGTAGTCCAGGCTAAGAAATAAGTATTCTCTTCGGCGTCAGCTTTAAACTTTACAAAAATGGATGGGTCTTGGGTTTCCTTATATCCCAAACTAACCTCGTGAGAGGAAAGAACTGTGCCGCTACCAGGTGAATACCATTGAATTTTATACCCTTTATATACCAAATTCTTGGTGTACAACTTATGAAAGGCCCACCAAACAGATTCGATATACTCGTTTTTAAAAGTAACGTATGGGTTTTCTTGATCTACCCAATAAGCCATTCTTGAGGTTAAATCGTCCCAAAGATCTTTGTATTTGAGTACGCTTTCTCGGCATTTTGCATTGTACTCAGCGATCCCGTAATCCTCAACCTGAGAACGACCTTTAAGCCCAAGCGCTTTTTCTACTTCAATTTCTACGGGTAACCCGTGTGTATCCCAGCCAGCTTTTCGCTCAACTTTAAACCCTTTCAATGTTTTGTATCTACAAAACATATCTTTCACAGTCCTCCCCATTACATGGTGGATTCCAGGTTTTCCATTGGCCGTTGGAGGTCCTTCATAGAACGTAAAAGGTATACCGTCTTCACGGGTTTCCAGACTTTTTTTGAAAATCTGGTTTTCCTTCCACCATTTCAGAATCTCTAATTCTACCTTGGGGTAATTCAGTTGCTTTATTTCTTCAAACTTTTTCGACATAAAAAGTGTGTTGTCCGACAAATAGTTTTTAAGCCTCAAATATACAAAAACCTGATGAAAAGCAGACATTTTCATCAGTCATTTTATTTCGTCCATCTTTGTACATTCCCGTAGAATATTCCCTTTTGTTGCTCTATACTATGCATTAAGCTTATTCTTGATTATACCTTTTGCAAAAATTAGAATTTTACTTATTCCATGAACTCATATCTGCGCACCATTTCGAAAGAAAATCCATACAAATTATGCTTTGTTTGCCTTGGTAATATTTGTCGAAGCCCAACAGCTGAGGGGCTTTTCATCCATAAAGTGAAAGAAGCTGGGCTAGCTAGTTATTTTTTTATTGATTCCGCAGGGACCGCTGCGTATCACACTGGTAATGTTGCCGACCGACGAAGCCAAGCCACCGCGAATTCACATGGAGTTGTGTTGCCATCGCTTGCACGAAAATTTGTTTATGCTGATTTAGAGGACTTTGACTTAGTTTTGGCGATGGATTCTGAAAATTTTGCAAATCTTCGTCATATAGATACGCGTGGACGTTATAATGATAAAATTAAAATGATGCGCCACTTCGACCCAACTCCCGAGGATGGTGAAGTTCCAGATCCATATTATGGAGGCGAACAAGGCTTTGAGAATGTTTTTCAGATGATAGATCGTAGCTGCACTACTTTACTGAACAAGCTTCTGCCTTATGTGGAGAGATAAGTAGTAAGGAGCTTGATATTTTTTCACGGCTTGAGACTTGGAAAGACCTTTGTCATGCTAAACTTGTTTTAGCATCTTAGTAAGGAATAGGATTTTAATCAGGATCTTATGGAAAAGCTAGTGAATTAAATAACTCATTTACCTTCTTAAGGTTTGATACCTGCATTTTACACTCGTTCCTTAGCATAGGATGACAGTGAGTGTTGTTTAATTTATTAAACCACCAAAGGACTAGTTTTATCACTCCAAGAATCTACAGCTACTTGCCAACCTCTTTGCGAATTACAGGAGCCACTTTAGTTGCAAAAAGTTCAATCGCTTCTAGCATTTTCTTGTGTGGAAGTGTACCTACACTCATCTGCATTAAGAATCGATCATGCTCAAATATTTCATATTGATACATAATCTTGTCGATAATCTGCTGAGGGCTTCCAACAAAATTTGCTCCATCAACCTTTGTAGAAGCCTCAAATTGAGCCAGGCTCATTGGGGGCCAACCTCTTTCTCTTCCTAATTTATCCATAGTTTGCTTAAATGCAGGAAAAGCTGTTTCTATAGCTACCTTTTCTGTTTTTCCGATAAAACCATGCGAATTGATGCTCAGTTTGGGGATGGGCTTTTGGGCATCCAACGCTCCCCTTCTATGATAGTTTGCAAATTCTTTAAATCGAGAAGGTTGTCCGCCTATTATTGCCAGCGCCATCGGCAAACCTTGCACTCCCGTTACATACGCAGACTTAGGTGTTCCACCAACAGCTCTCCAAATGGGTAATTCTTCTTGGGTGGGCTGCGGATAAATCCCTCTGTTTTCGATTGCTGCTCTATATTTACCCGACCAAGTTATAAACTCATTTTCACGTAGCTGTAGGAGCAGTTCCAACTTTTCCTCAAAAAGCTCTTCGTAGTCATTGAGGTCGAAACCGAAGAGTGGAAATGACTCTATAAAAGAACCGCGACCAACCATAATTTCAGCACGACCTTTAGAAAGTAAATCTAAGGTGGCGAACTGCTGATAAACGCGAACTGGATCTTCAGAACCCAACACCGTAACTGTACTTGTTAAACGGATTTGCTTCGTTCTAGCAGCAGCCGCAGCTAAAATTATCGTTGGTGCTGAGGCTACATATTCCTCTCTATGATGCTCACCAATACCAAATACATCAAGCCCAGCCTGATCTGCTAGTTCTATTTCTTCCATCAAATTTTGAAGACGGACTGCAGGATCAAGCTTTTCTCCCGTTTCGGGGTTTTGGGTATTATCGACAAAAGTAAAAAGACCTAATTCCATATTTGCTCATTTAATAATCGGATTCTTAAGGGTAATCATTATTTTTGTTTAGTCATTCCCATACTAACATTCATAATCCAATGATGGCCGTTCAAAAAATAGTAAGTCTAGTTCCAAGTCTTACAGAGTTACTGATTGATCTCGGGTTATCCGATAAGTTAGTTGGACGAACTCGCTTTTGTATCCATCCTGCAAACGAAGTTTCTCAAATCCCCATCATTGGCGGGACAAAAAATCCGAATATTGAAAAGATAATTTCTCTTGAGCCAGATTACATTCTTGCAAACAAAGAAGAGAATAGACAAGAGGACATCGAGGAACTTCAAAAACACTGCAATGTCCATTTAACAGATATCAATACAATTTCAGATGCATTATCTGCTATTACTGAAATTGGAAAAAAGTTGGGTGTAGAAGAGGCCGCTCATCAGATAATAAGAGACATAAACCTAGTTCTTAGCCAAAAACCAAGCTTTGAATCTTTAAAAACGGCCTATTTTATTTGGAGAGAACCTTGGATGGTAGCAGGTTCGCAAACATATATTCACGATGTTATGCGGGAATGGAATTTAGAAAACTTGTTTGATGAACAGTCCCGCTATCCAGAAGTTGATTTGAATGCCTCCAAAAAATCAGAACCTGATATAATTCTCTTAAGTTCTGAGCCTTATCCCTTTAAAGAGAAACATATTTCAGAGATAAATAGATACTTCCCAAGTGCTAAGATAGAGCTGATTAATGGAGAATGGTTTAGCTGGTATGGCTCAGGGATGGTGCAAAGTTTTAAAGCCCTCACCCTCTGGAGAAGAAGTTTAAGTGCTAGCTGAAATACTCAGTAGCACTTAAATTAAACTTATTGATACGCAGGAGGTACAATTCCATTATTTCTTAGATAGGCAACCATTTGTCCTCGATGATGTGAGTTATGCTGAAGTGCACTCATTATACCAACTGTAAACTCCTCACTTCCCTCTGCACTTCTTACAATTTCAATAAATACATCAAATTGTTCGGTTACATATTGAATGAGCTCTTCCTTATTTAACCTCGCTTCGTCACCGGGAGCCCAATCCACTTGCGAACCACCGAGGTTCGAGTTATACCATTCCAAACTGTATGCAATATGATATGCTTGCTCACCAAATGTTCTAACTTCATCACTTGGGTGGAACGTAAAATCCTTACCTGGCATTGCTTCCAAGACTTGTACAGTAAATGTTTTGGCCGTTTCCAAAGTTGGGATAAGATATTCATATCCTTTTTGTGCTTTGAGCTCTGTGCTACCAAAAGCTCCAAAGGTTATTAACAACATCAGGAGCATGGGCGATACTGAAAATTGACTCGATTCTTTCATAGCAGTATAATTTGAGTTAAAAATAAACCTAATCTACGCATGAGTATATAAAAAGTGACAATTCTTTAAAGAACCTTATTCCAAGCACTCAATCCTTCTTTTTCTGAAATAGTAAGATTATCATAATTCCCGCTAGGACTATCGCGACAACATTCACGCCAATTAGCCATTCCGTAGAGTTTTGGTTCAAGTACAGCGCGGGTTCATAAGTTGACATATTAAATGCCAACCTAATTCCATCACTACCAATAGTTACATAAACGCCCACTAATACCATAAACTGGTATTTAATGTTCGCTAATTGGAACGTTATTATTTGCAATAAATAACCTGGCAGAGAAACTAAAGCGCCCACTCTATTTTTCATCGTCATTAATAATAATCCACCAACAATTAAACTAACCATGCAGGCTAAATACAGAACCGTGCTTATTTGAATTGGTTGCAGTTCAAATCCGTTCTCAGTAAAAAAAGTAGACTGAATATTTACAGTAAGAATTGCGGATAGTATTAGGGCTAAAAGCATTTGAATGGAGCCAAATATCCGAAACTCATTTCCTTTCACCTTCAAATCTCTCCAATTTATATTGGGAATTATTTGAGAGGGAATATGCCCAGTACTTCTTCTCTCCTCAATCTCAGTTTCGACAGCTACCACCTTTTCAGGGTATTTATAGAAATTGAGATGGTCCAGCATTCCGAATAAGTCTGCGTTAGAGTACTCTGAAAGGTCTTTCATGAATGAGGCATGTATGAACAACTTGGTTAGCTAGTTCATTTTACAAATTCTTAACAAGATAAATAAACATTTCTTGCAACCAATTGCGTCTAATAACGTGGAACATTCAGAATCTAAAAACAAGAGCAACCCGCCATGAAGAAATTAGCACTATCATTACTTACCATAATTATTCCTCTAACTTTAGTTGGAAGTCCTTTCAATGGAAAGGATGAACTCATCATCAGTAAAGAAAATCTGGAAACCTTCCAAGACATGGTGCTTCACTATTCGGGAGATGTTAAAGTTTTATATGCTGAAACACCAAGTATCACTTTAATAGGGCACAAAAATTGCGTAGACAATATGGAAGCTACAGTTAGCTCAAACACGCTAAACTTGCGTTCTAACTCAGACACAAATAACTGCATTGTTGAGGTAATTATTGAAGCTCCAGAAGTTAGAGACGTTGCGGTACATGGCGGTGGCTTTGTTGATTTAACAAACGTTAGTAGCGACACTATGTTCGTTTCTGTATACGATGGCGGTGTAATTCGCATACTTGCACATGACTTTTTATACGCTAAAATCATCAACGACGGCGAAATAACTTACGTTGGAACTCCAGAGCTACATACCGACATTGTTGGCCACGGGCGAATTAACAGAATTGATCCCATTGAGTATTTCCACCATTACAAGTCTACTCTATAGTTCTTAGACTTATAATTTCAGAATTTTTAAGGGAATGGTTTTTTAGCCATTCCCTTTTTTTGTACTCTTTATAAGCAACGAACTTTAAAGACTCCGAATGCAAACGGTAGAAGATTACATTTTTGACAAAGAAGGTCACCAACGGGAGGTGCTTCTTTACTTTCACGAGCTTATCTCGTCCTTTCCTGGTGTAACCTCAAAGATCCGGTTTCACATTCCATTCTATTACCAAAAAACTTGGGTTTGCTACTTGAACCCACAAAAAAATGGCAAAATATCGCTCTGCTTTTTACGAGGATATGAACTTTCAAATGAATATAAACTCTTAGAAAGCAAAGGGCGAAAGCAGGTTTTGAGTATAGATTTTGCTTGTATTGATGATATTCCCCAAAAAGAAATTCTTGAGGTTATAAACGAAGCTCTGCTTCTAGATGAAACCATTCCTTACAAGCCTTTTGGCAAGCGAATTAAAGAATAATGTAGTAAAAAGGTGATTTTAAAATCTATTTAAAACTCTTTACCACACCTTCAAAACGTTCACATATTTCTTTATTCCCCAAATTACCGATACTTCCCTCATGGGTGTGATTTAGGTTTTTTGGTGGCTCAAAAGTCCCATCTTCAATCTGCTTTGCAACCTGAACATAAGCTTCTCTAAAAGGTACGCCTTGAAGAACCAGCTCATTCACAACTTCCACAGAAAAAGTGAGTTTGTATTTAGGGTCCTCTAGAATATTCTCATTGGCTGTAATCTTACTCGCCGCATATTCGGTAATGAACAAGCAATCTTTCAAATCTTTAATAGCTGGAAGAAGCAGTTCTTTGAGCAACTGAAAATCGCGGTGATAGCCAGATGTCAAATTTCCGATGGCCATCATTATTTGATTTGGGAGTGCTTTTAATACATTTGTTTTAGCACGAATAAGCTCGAATACATCCGGATTTTTTTTGTGTGGCATAATACTTGAGCCCGTCGTTAAATCGTCAGGCAGTGTTACGAAAGCAAAATTCTGACTGTTATACAGACATACATCCGAAGCAAACTTGTTTAGTGTTCCAGCTAAACCTGCCATTGCGAAAGCTAGCGTTTGTTCGACTTTCCCACGTCCCATTTGTGCATAAATCACATTTCTATTCATGCCATCGAAACCAAGTAATTCCGTAGTCAATGTTCGGTTTAACGGGAATGAAGAACCGTATCCAGCAGCTGAACCGAGCGGATTTCTATTCACGATTCTATAGGTAGATTCTAGTAGCACCAAGTCGTCAACTAAACTTTCTGCGTAGGCGCCAAACCACAACCCAAAACTTGAGGGCATAGCAGCTTGAGTGTGCGTATAACCAGGAAGGAGAATCGCTTTAGTAGCTTCACTTTGCTCTATTAACGAGTTGAATAGTGTTTCTGAAAGAGTCGCAATTTCCTTGATTTGATCTCTTAGATATAAACGAAGATCTACAAGAACTTGGTCATTTCTTGAACGACCAGAATGTACTTTTTTACCAACATCGCCCAAGGTACGAGTTAACATTAGCTCTATTTGAGAATGCACATCTTCCACACCTTCTTCAATTTCAAAAGTACCTTTGTCGATTACTTCATCAAGAATACGTTGTAGTTCTTTAGTAAGAATTTCGAGTTCGGATTTCTCAAGTAAACCAACAGATTCAAGCATCGTAATATGCGCCATGGTGCCCTGCACATCATATCTAGCAAGCTCTAAATCTAGATCGCGGTCTTTACCCACGGTAAATGCTTCAATAAAAGCATCTGTTTTAATTCCTTTTTCCCACAGTTTCTTGGCCATAATCACTTCGTTTTAAAACTTCTTGAACGCTATTCTATTTTTTGATAAAAATGGGTTTTAAAGTACCATTATTTACTAATTTTTAATCCGTTTAGCAGATTAAGATAAATCTCAATTCCACCACTAATTTCTTTTAAATAAATATACTCATCGGCTGTATGCGAGCGATGCGTATCTCCAGGTCCCATTTTGATACAAGGAAACGGCATGTGTACTTGATCTGACATCGTTTGGGAACCATAAGTTACGATTCCCGCTTTTTTACCTTTCTTTACTATCGGATGGTCCGAGTCTATTCCAGAAGCATTCAAATTTAGCGAACGTGGATTCACATCGCAGCTAACATATTTGCGAATAATTTCGACTATTTCCGAATTTGAATAAAATTCGTTCGGGCGTACATCAACAACAAATCTACACTCATCAGGAACTACGTTATGTTGCGAGCCTGCTTCAACCTGCGTAACCGTCATGTTAATCCCGCCTAAAACTTCCGATTTTTTATCGAATTCGAAGGATTTAAACCACTCGATATCTTTTAACGCCTTGTATATTGCATTCTCACCTTCGCCACGAGCGGCATGCCCACTAACGCCATGTGTAACACAATCTAGAACAATTAAACCACGCTCTGCGACAGCCATATCCATCATCGTTGGTTCGCCAACAACGCCTAGATCGATATCTCCTAAATCGTCTAGCACAATAGGAACTCCTTGTTTGCCTGAAGTTTCCTCTTCTGCAGAAGCCAAGAATACCAAATTGTAAGGCTGAGGATATTGAGCTAACTCCAAAAACACATGCAACAAACTCACAAGCGGCCCGCCTGCGTCATTACTACCTAGGCCGATTAATTTCCCATCTACTACCGTTGGTGAAAAAGGGTCGAATGTCCACTTTGATGTAGCCTTTACGGTGTCATGGTGAGAGTTTAGTAGAATAGTTGGTTTGCTAGGGTCTCGTTCGCCAGCCCATGCCCAAACATTATTCAACTTCCGCTGTGGCGAGTATCCGTGTTCTTTCAAATAATCGAAAATAAGGTCGCCAGTTTTGTCTTCCTCACTACTATACGATTGTATAGAAATCAATTTCTTTAAAAACTCTATAGCTTTTTCTGATATAAACTCGATGTTATTCATTATAACAGTACGGTCCCTTTATGATTCTCATTTACAGCGTCAAATGCAGTGATTTTCACTTTTGCAACTCCTTGCCCTAAAGCTTGGAATCCAAGATCTAACTTAGGAATCATGCCGTCCGTAATAATTTTCGCCTCTTTCAGCTGCTTATAAAATTCTCTTGTAATTTCAGGAATCACCTTTCCTTCGTTTAGCACACCTGGTTGGTCAAAACAGAGTAGTAATTCGGTTTCCATCTCTTTACTTAACGCAGAAGCTACAAAAGAAGCAATTGCGTCTGCGTTTGTATTCAGCATGTTCCCAAAACCATCATGTGTTAAGGGTGCTAACACAGGCACTACACCCGAGTCAATTAAACTAAACAATGCAGGACCATTTACTTTTTCAATATCTCCAACCCATCCAAAATCCACAGGTTTCACATCTCTTTTCTTTGCTTGGATGATATTTAAATCTGCACCTGTTAATCCAATAGCGTTGATGTCCAAAGCTTGCAAGCCTGCTACAATTTTTTTATTAACTAAGCCTCCATACACCATCGAGACTACATCTAGAGTAGCGCGGTCAGTTACCCTTCTTCCCTCAACCATTTCTGATTTTATACCCAATTTCTCACCAATTTTAGTAGCAATTACGCCACCGCCATGTATTAATAATTTTGGGCCTTTTATTTCGGCAAAATCTCTCAAAAAGCTTTCTAATGTCGCATCGTGCTCTGCAACTTTTCCACCAACCTTAATGACTTTGAGTATTTCACTCATTCATCTTCTCCAATAATCTCTTTAATACTGTTTGCATTGAAACGATTCTATTTCCTGCCTCTTCAATCACCAAGCTACTTCCACCATCCAAAACGGCATCTTCTACAATCACATTGCGACGAACCGGAAGACAATGGAGGAACTTTCCTCCATTGGTACGATTCATCTTTTCTTGGCTTACCATCCAATTTGGATCGGTAGATAAGATTTGTCCATAATCTTTAAAGTTACTCCAGTTTTTTGCGCAGATAAAGTCAGCACCTTCAAAAGCTTTGTTCTGATTGTACTCAATCTTAGCGCCTTGAGTAAACTGCTCATCCAACTCATATCCTTCTGGATGCGTAACTACTACATCATAATTTGCTGCACAAGTCCATTCTGCAAAAGAATTAGCCACTGCTTGCGGTAAAGCTCTTGGATGAGGAGCCCATGTTAGCACCACTTTTGGTTTAGCTATTCTTTTATGCTCTTCAATCGTAACTAAATCTGCAAGAGCTTGTAATGGATGTCCCGTTCCAGATTCCATATTGATAATAGGTACAGGACAATACTTTGCAAAAGCAGTTAATATCGGCTCGCTATAATCATCGTCTTTGTTTTTTAAATCTGCAAAAGCACGAATTGCCACCATATCGAAATAAGAGCCAATTACAGCTGCTGCTTCTTTAATATGTTCTGCCTTATCGCCGTTCATCACAACGCCATCACCAAATTCTAACTTCCAGCCTTGGCTGCCAATGTCTAGCACAACAGCTTCTAATCCAAGGTTATATGCCGCACGCTGTGAACTGAGCCGAGTACGTAAACTAGGGTTCAAAAATAGCAGGCAAATTGTTTTGTTTGTGCCTAAGGTTTTCCATGCAAAAGGTGTTTTTTTTACTTCTGCTGCCTCAGCTAATAAACTCGGCAAATCGGGGACATCATGTATATTTAAGAACTGTTTCATTACAATACTTTTTTAAGTGACTCAATAAGGAGATCAATCTCCACTTTACTAACATTCAATGGCGGTAATAAGCGCAATGTGTTTTTGTTAGATGATGAGCCTGTAAATATATGATGCTCAAACAACAGTTTTTTTCGCATTTCTGCTACAGGGAATTCAAATTCAACGCCAATCATTAATCCTTCGCCGCGTAATTCTTTTATCCCTGAAATATCGCCAAGTTGCTCAGTTAAATAACGGCCCATCTCTTTGGTGTTCTCTAAAAGATTTTCCTCTTCAATAACTTCTAACACCGCTAGAGATGCAGCACAGGCCAAATGATTACCACCAAAAGTGGTGCCTAACATTCCATGAACGGCTTTAAATTTTGGATGAATTAGCACGCCTGCTACAGGAAACCCATTCCCCATTCCTTTAGCAACGGTAATCAAATCGGGTTCAACACCTGAATGTTGATGAGCAAAAAATTCACCTGTTCTACCATAACCAGATTGGATTTCGTCAAGAATTAGAACCGTTTCGTAAGTATCGCAAAGTCGACGCACTTCTTGTAGAAAAGCTGTTGTTGGAACTTGAATACCACCAACGCCTTGAATTCCTTCAATCAACACACAGCAAACATCTCCTTTTTCTAGTTCAGCTTTGGTCGCTTCTAAGTCATTCCATGGCAAACGAACAATTTCAGCACCTTCGTTTACTGGAAAAAGAATATTTGGGTTATCAGTTGCGGCAACAGCAAGCGATGTTCGGCCATGAAAACCTTTTTCGTACACCAGAACTTTTCTGCGCTTATTATAGGCTGATGCTACTTTTAACGCATTCTCATTCGCCTCAGCGCCAGAGTTGCATAAAAACAGATTCCAATCGGCATATCCAGAAAGTTCGCCCAGTTTTGTTGCCAGTTCTTTTTGAATGGCGATAGGCACTGAATTTGAGTAAAAGCCAATTTTACCAAGTTGCTCACTGATGCGTTTAACATAATGAGGATGTGTATGACCAATAGAAATGACCGCATGACCGCCATAGAAATCTAAATACTTAGTTCCTTGCTCATCCCACAAGTAGCAACCTTCCGCTTTAACAGGCTCTACATCAAATAATGGATAGACTTCAAATAGTTTCATTCTGTGATACGGTTAATTTTTTCGAAAGAAGTAACGATACCTTTAATAAGCGCTGAACTTAAACCTTGATGTTCCATCTCGTTCAACCCTGCAATGGTACAACCTTCAGGTGTAGTTACTTTATCAATTTCAGTTTCTGGATGAGCTTCGCTTTGCATCAATAATGAAGCTGCGCCACGAGCTGTTTGAACTGCAATTTTCTGAGCTTCCGCTGAATCAAATCCTAGCTGAATTCCACCCTGTGTTGCTGCACGAATGTATCGAAGAAAAAACGCAACTCCACTTGCCGCCAAAACGGTTGCCGCTTTCATCATGCGTTCTTCAATAATTAAAGTATCGCCTAAAGCTTTAAAAAGATGCTCCACTTTTTCTACTTCTAGTTTTGCTTCTTTATTAGCGCAAAGGCAGGTCATAGATTCTGCGATTGCAGCTGCCGTATTTGGCATAGAACGTACAATGGCATAATCTGTATTTAAATAACTCGAAATCACATCTAAACCAACACCTGTAATAGTAGAAATGAGTACATGCTTTTTGGAATCTAGCACTTCTTCAATTTCAGCTAATAAAGGACCTAATTGTTTAGGTTGCACACAAAGAAATACATATTTAGCATCTACAACAGCGCTTTTGTTATCGGTAGTTACTTTAAAGCCATTCTCTTTTTGCTTCTCTAATTTAGAAACGTTTCGGCGTGTAAGTGTAATTTGGCTCGCATCGCAAACACCTGCTTTCACAAAGCCTTTTGCGATGGATAGTCCTAAGTTTCCCGAACCTAAAACCGCGATATTTTCTTTAATATTCATACTTAAAATGCAACAGATTTAAGATTAAGGCCAGTGGTTTCATCCAAGCCAAACATGAGGTTCATGTTTTGAACAGCTTGCCCAGAAGCGCCTTTCACTAAATTGTCGATTACGCCAACAATTAATATTTGTTCACCTTCTTTTTGGATGTAGAGAAGTGCTTTATTAGTATTGGCAACTCGTTTTACATCAGGGTTTGTCTCTGTGATGTGTACAAAAGGTTCATTTTCATAAAACTCTGTGTAGAGCTTTTTCACTTCTTCTTCTGAAACATCTAATTTCAGATAACAAGCTGCTAAAATCCCACGAGTGAATGTTCCTCTCATTGGAATGAAATTCACATCTTTATCAAAGTTTGGCTGGAGCTGTTTTAAACTCTGCTTTATCTCCGCAAGATGTTGATGTGTAAATGCTTTGTAAACCGAAGCATTATTATTTCGCCAACTAAAATGCGTAGTAGAGGAAGGATTTTGTCCTGCGCCCGTACTTCCTGTAATTGCCGAAATATGCACATCTTGGTTTAACAAACCCGCCTTAGCTAAAGGAAGTAGTGAAAGCTCAATAGCAGTGGCAAAACATCCTGGGTTGGCAATATTTTGTGCTTTTTTAATTTCTGCTTTATTGATTTCGGGCAGACCGTATATAAAATTATGCGAATCATCTTCAATCCTAAAATCGTTACTCAAATCGATGATTTTGGCGCCGGCAGGAACAAGTCCATCATCCAAAATTTGCTTCGATTTACCATGACCAGAACAAAAGAATACTACATCCAATCCACCTGGTAATTTCTCAGAGAAAGTTAGGCTTACATCGCCCTCTAAATCTGAATGAGCCACATAAAGCTCTTCGCCGGCATGACTTCTACTTTGAACGGCAACAAGTTCCGCTTCGGGGTGATTCAGCAAAATACGAATTAGCTCGCCTGCGGTGTAACCCGCTCCGCCTATAATTCCAACTTTAATCATCATCCTGTACCGATTGTTGGATAAGTGTTGCATTGGCAAGAATTTTGGTAAATCCTTTTACATCATCGCCACTCCAGCCTTGGTTCATTTCACCGTATTGGCCAAATTTTGAAGCCATTAAATCGAATTTTGATTCAATACCTTGCAACTCAAAACGTTTTGGCTCTAGTTTCACAAAAACTTTACCGGTTACTTTACTTTGAGTGTTTTCTAAGAACGCTTCGATATCACGCATAACAGGATCAAGAAATTGAGCTTCGTGCATCAACATTCCATACCATTCGCCCAGTTGATCTTTCCAATATAACTGCCATTTTCCAAGCACATGCTTTTCAAGCAACTGGTGTGCTTTTATAGTAATTAGGGAAGCTGCAGCTTCAAAACCAACTCTACCTTTTATACCAATAATTGTATCACCAACGTGAATATCACGTCCTATTCCGTAAGGCGCTGCAATTTGCTCAAGCTTTTTGATAGCCTCAACTGGAGTAAAGCTTTCGCCATCAATACCTATTAACTCACCTTTTTTAAATTCTAGCTCAATAATAGAATCATCTGTTTTGGTAATTTTTGTAGGCCAAGCCTCATCTGCTAAATATTTATGCGATGTAAGCGTTTCAGCACCACCAACCGATGTTCCCCACAAACCCTGGTTGATAGAATACTTTGCTTTCGACCATTCTTTATCAATGCCATGGCTTTTTAGGTATTCTACTTCTTCTTCGCGACTAATCTTCATATCACGAATTGGAGTAATAATTTCCATTTCTGGAGCAAGTACATTAAATACTAAATCGAAACGAACTTGGTCGTTGCCAGCGCCCGTTGAACCGTGTGCGATGGCATCAGCTCCAATTTCTTTGGCATATTCAGCCAGAGCAATTGCTTGAAAAATACGCTCTGCACTCACCGAAAGTGGATACGTGTGATTTTTAAGAACATTCCCGAAGATTAAATACTTAATTCCTTTTTCATAGAACTCCTTTTCAACATCAATACAAACGTGATTTTTAATACCTAAGTCGACCGCTTTTTGAGCTAGTACTTTTTGTTCGTTTGCATCAAAGCCACCGGTATTTACAGCTGCGGTAAATACCTCGTAGCCTTTATCTTTTGCTAAATGGATTGCGCAGTAACTGGTATCCAATCCGCCACTAAAGGCTAATAATACTTTTTTCATGGTAACAACATTTTTACGTTATTGAGTGCTTTTAGGAACGATTGTTTCTTCATTTGCACCCAGCGATAGAATTTGTTCACATTCTCTTCGCGTACAACTTTGGGGTTTGTATTTGGATGTTTTGGGTCGTAAAGCATGCCAGTACAAAGGCAATTTCTACGATTATTTCGAGTGAGGATATCATAGTTTGGGCAACTTTGACAGCCATTCCAGAAGGTTTCGTCTTGCGTTAATTCTGAAAATGTAACTGGTTTATAACCCAGGCCAGAGTTAATCTTCATAACTGGTAAACTGGTAGTAATACCAAACAATTTAGATTCTGGATACTTCTTTTTCGAGAGCTCAAAAGCAGTAGTTTTTATACGTCTCGCAAGTTCCTGCCCTCTATAATCTGGGTGTACTATTAGACCAGAGTTAACAACATATTTTTTGTTTTCCCAAATCTCTATATAGCAAAAGCCAGCTAGAATACCATCGTCTAAAGCAATCACTGCATTGCCATTTGTCATTTTCTTTTTGATATATTCTGGATCACGTTTTGCAATACCGGTGCCCCGCAATTTAGCGGCCGATTCAATAAGATCGCATATAGCTTGGGCGTAGCTTGCGTGCTTTTTGGAAGCAATTTGAATTGTAACGGACATTTTTTGTGTATTAAGTGAATTTATCTGCAATTAGGCAGAAATTTAGGAGTGACGTTGGTAAAGATGGGGCCGTAATATAATACCGGCTAAAAGACATATGTTACCGCCGCCGCGGAATCCGGCGTAGTGGTCTCGAGTCAATCCTATGTGCAGCTGTATTTTGCATGGGTCTAAAGAAAAGGAATCAGTTTTTTAATTCCAATACTAGAACTTAAATTTTTTTAAATGGAAGCGCTTTTTATGAAAATAATTTACTTTTTAATGATGTTTTACGAATTCCCCAAGTCGATATGTAAGCAAAATGTTGTTTTCCCGGGTTTGGAAGTAACCGTCTGGACTCCACGCAGCTGAGTAACTAAGGTCTGAATGATTGTCATACCTAAGCTTTTACCATCTTGCTGAAGCTTAGCTTCCGAATAACCAACTCCATCATCTGACACACTAAGTACTAATTTTTGTCCTTCTATTCTAAGTGTTACCATAATTTTGCCTTTTTCTTTACCAACAAATGCATGCTTATAAGTATTTACCAATAGCTCATTCAAAATAAGGCCCAGCGGAATTGCTTTTTCCATTTCCATATTGCACCCAATCGCATCAACAGATAACTCAATGTTTTGATCTCTTGTTTTGTACGCCGATTTTATTGAGTTGCAGAGCCTTTCGATATAATCGTGAAGATTAACTACCGAAAAATTCTCGGTTTGATATAAGGTCTCATGTACAAAGGCCATAGATTTAACACGGGCAATAGCGTCACTGAGCACATGTTGAGTACTCGTTTCTACAGACCGCAAGAGCTGCAGCTCTAAAAGAGCCGTTACAACTGCTAGATTGTTCTTAACTCTGTGGTGAATCTCTTTTAGCAAAGTCTCTTTTTCTTTCAGCGATACCTTTATCTCTTTCTTGGCTGATTTTAGAGATGCTGTTTTCTCTATTACCTTTTTCTCTAGTTCTTTATTCCAGCTGCTAATTAATAACACAGCACCAACTCCTACACAAATAATTATCCAAATAGATACCCATGTTATAATGCCAAAAGAATTTAAAGAGCTAATTATAGCCTCTTTTGAAAGATTTTGAACACCTGCCAACTCTTCAGAAACTTGTTTTTTTCCAAGATAATCTCCTGAAAATATAAACACTACAATCACACCCGTTACAACAGCAATTGCACTATAAATCCAACCTGTGGAGATTTCTCTTCTTTTTGGAGTATTATACCAGTGTTGCTTTAATTCTTCTACTCTTGGTGAGCAAAGGAATAAGATTGGCCCAACTATAACTACCGACTGTAAAAGTGACCCTGACCACCAACCGTTCCATAATATCGCAGTATCATGCGCAGAAAGATGTTGAGACAAACTCCAAATAAAAACACCCAAAGAGCTAGCCGTAGAGGCCACAAAAGAAGTAATTACAAATACAATGATACTTCCTATACTTCGTAGATCGTATCTAACTACGATGCATTGATAAACAATCGCATAAATTGATATCCCAAAAACGAAAGATAGTCCAAACAGAATAGCCCATATAAAATGAAGCTGCCCAAATAGGCCGATTACAAACATCGACAGAAAAACAGGTATAAAAGCCCATTCAAAGCCTAGCCAAAAAAGTAGGATTAAACCAACCAGCATTGGGGGATTGATTACGAAAAGTCGCAGTATCTCTTTGCTATCCGTTGAATATGAGAGCGTTGAGATAGGCGAATTTAAGATAGAAAGCCAAAGCAAGCCCGCAATAATTAGTATCCATGTTGTTAGTATCCCTACAACCTGAGTATTGAAAGGTCTATTTAAACTTAGAATATAGTCAAGATGTAAAGGCCGCCAACGCATATGCTCTTTGTCCGTTTGTTTTATAGAGACCTCTATTTTATCGACGCTTTCTAGCCGTTGTAAAGTTTTATTATTAGGCAGTATTAAAAAATTTTTGGTTCACTACATTTGATGTACTAAGAGATAGACTGTTCTTCTTTTACATTATACTCAATACGGTTACCAAGTAAATATCCATACGGTTTTAGGCTTTCGATCTCTTCAAAAAGAACGCGAAGAATTCCAATTAATGGCACGAAAAGAATCATACCAGAAATGCCCCAAATTTCTCCCCCAATAATTAAAGCCAATAGTGCCATAAATGGATTAATAGAAACTTTTGAGCCTACAATTCGTGGCGTAATAAAATTACCTTCCAAAAATTGTACTACACTAAAAACTGCAATAACTAACAGTGGAGTTAATAGAGAATCGCCTAAGAGGAAAGCAAAAAGTAACGGAGGAATGGCTCCTATTATAATTCCGATATATGGTATAACTGCCAGTAAAGAAGCAAACACTCCGAAAAAGATGGCGTGTTCTAAACCAATTAAAAGAAGACCTAATGTGTTCAGTATTGCAAGTATTCCCATTACAGTGAGCATACCCACTAAGTAATTCTGTGTTACTACTTGAACATTGCCAAGTACTTCGTCAATTTGCTCGTTATCACCTTTTCGTTCAAAGAGTTTTTGAATAAACACTCGATACATTTTCTTGTAATACAACATAAAAAATACAAAGATGGGCACTAATGAGAGCAGCGTAAAGGCGCTAGTTGTAGCACTTACAATTGATTTTAAATACTCCCCGCTTTGATCAATTAGATTTGTAACTCCTTTTTCAAAATAGTCACTACGTTGCTCCTCAGTAAAGCCTAAAGTTCCTTCTAGATAATCGATGCCTTGAGTTGTTACTGTTTTTAATCTCTCGGTAACTTCTGGAATCCGATCTGAGAACTGAACAAATTGTACCGAAATAATCGAAATAATACTCACGAAAGCCACAATTACTAAGAGCAGCGTTATTATTATGCTAAGCACTCTTCCAAGTTTTTTCTTTTCTAACCAACTTACAATGGGGTTTAAAAGCATAGATAGAAAGGCGGTCAGAACTAATGGCATTAAAATGAATTTTGCATAGCTCATTACCACCACAATAAGTACTAAACCTAGAAGAATGATAGAAGATTTATACCAAAACGGGAACTGGGTCTGTGAATCTGTTTTTTTCATCGATCTAATTTTGAAAAAGTAATTAACTCATTGAGGTATTTTGGAATAAAATAGGATATTTGCACTGATTCGCATAAGAAAATTAGCGTTATATTTTTATGATGAGCTAAGCGGTTCTTATATTCTTATATAGAACTTCCTTTTTAAGATTTAATCCGTCCCAGTTATGCATATAGACCACATAGGAATTGCTGTAAAAGACTTAGAATCTGCTATAGCGGTTTATGAAAAGCTACTAAATCGACCTTGTACAAAGAAAGAACGTGTTGAAAGTGAGATGGTTGAAACTGCCTTTTTTGAGACAGGTGAATCTAAAGTTGAGTTACTAGGTGCTACTTCGCCTGAGTCCGTAATCGCTAAATATATCTCAAAAAAGGGGGAGGGATTGCATCACGTCGCTTTTGAAGTCCACGATATTCATGCGGAGCTGGAACGTCTTCGTGCAGAGGGATTCACAATTTTAAACGAACAGCCAAAAGATGGAGCAGATAATAAATTAGTAGCCTTCATTCATCCAAAAGACAACAACGGAGTTCTAGTAGAGCTGTGCCAGAGTAAATAACTAGTAGGTTTATTATTGGATTAAATTTGGATTTAATAACAAGTAAGGAAAATAAATAAGCGAAAAGTTAGCCTTACAAACCCTTCATGGTTACCATGAGCGTTGTTTAGTTTGTTAAGACGCTATCAGCTTAGCAAAAACAAAAACCCATCCAAAATTACTTTCAGATGGGCTTTAAAACGAGTTGAGTTGCTTAGAATTTCACGCCGACAGAATACTTAAGCATCAAATCTGGAATAGCGAGTACTGACACTCCTACTTCGAAATTTTCGAAAATAGTATACTGTCTACCCATTGAAAAAGACTGAGGTAATGGCGCTCCAAGAAGATCTTTTCGGCTTTCATCAGAGAAGTCAATCCCTTCACCTAGTAACACATTTCCACCAAAACGGTAGTGAGAGTCTTTGTATCCTGTGTACTTGCCAAATATCTGAAATAGGTATCCATCAATATCTAAGAATAAAAGACGAACTGGGATTCCAAATATTTGTGACCAATGGTTTAATCGATCTTTTAGTTGAAAGTCAAAACCTACACCAATTCCGTGCTGTAAATCTTTCCCAATAGTATTACCACCATGCGTAAACGAAAATTCACTTAAATAACTGGTGTAATTCAATACCGCTGTATGTCGACCCATGCTTAAATCAACACCTAACTTTATTGAAGACGGCATTTTCAAGCTTCCGTTATCGGTAATGTCTGATATATCTCTGAAGGTAGTCAGGTTTGGCTTATTAGCCTGCAAGCTATCTAGAGCTATCTCAATGTCGCCACCAAGTATATCAGAACCCGAGCCCACAATAAAAACTGGGAGATATGCTTCAGAAACCACATCAGAGCCTTCCAACTTGAAGTCAGGAACATTGTCATAAACTACAGAGAAATTCACTACAGGTAAGGGGCTGTAATTTAAACCAATCTTATAACCATATTCGGTGGCTTGGTAGCTACCATTAGCGTTCATATAAAAGGCATTTGATTCGCCATTTTCATAATTAAGATTCGGGTCCGATGGATTGTTAAAGTAGCGCTCATCGGCACCACCAACTACAACCATTCCAGAAAGATCCGCTAGTAAACTTCGTGTATTGTTTACTTGATATCGAGTAAATGTAGCACCTAAAGCTAGCTTCTGTTTTGCATCTTCTTCAAAAAAGCTATACCCAAACCCACCAGATAGTGCATTTACTTGAAAGCTCATTTGAGTAAGTAAGGAAATATTCATCAGCACATCAAAACGGATCGAGACTTCATCTGTACCTTGCTCTTGTGCAAGTTTAGCAGCCATCCCTGTAACACCAAGGTTAAAGTCGATTGTTGTGGGATACGTGTACGCACCAGCAATTACAAGCCTATCATAAATTGGAGCTGCAAAAGAAATGGACGAAATATTGTCAGTAAAGCCAACATCTAAGTTTCTTACCTCAGTTGGTTTGATGTAAGTTTCAGGAAATTTGGTCCAACTTTCAGTATTGTTAAACTCGTCGATTGTTGCGGATGATATTTCATCATTTACGGTGGATAGCAGTGATGAATTTAAACTTGAATTCATATTAGAACCAATTCCAAGACGGCTACTAAAAGAAAGATGGGCCGTTTTCATATAACCTAATAGTGCCGGATTGAGGTTCACATTTCTAGAGTTATTTGCGACTCTAGAGGATATTAAGCCTCCCATTGAGCCCGAACCTAAGCTACTACCCACGGTGTTTAGATTGAGCCCGAAGCCCAAATTCATATATCCACCTCTAAATAGATGGATTTCGCTAGCATCTTCCCCTTCAGTAGTTTCTTGAGCTTGAACAAGCTGAACTGAGAAAAGAATTAATAGCAGAAGTGTCGATATGTTTAATATTCTAAATTTCATAATTATACCCCTCAAAAACTTATTGAAAAACTAATACGTTGTGAATTGTGAATTGAATTGATGACGTAAGCAAAGTCAGCCTGAATCCTAACTTTATCTTTTATCGATAAATCAATCCCTGTACCCAACGTGAATTTTTCATCGTCATAATCGTTTATTCCCTGTTCTGTACCTGCTCGTAAAAGAAGTACATTTACAAGCCGGCCTTCGACACCAAGTCTAACCCAATTGGTGAGCTCGTCACTTAATGCGGGCTGATAATCTCCAACAAACTGTATGTTCTTATTCAATTTCAATGCTGAGCCAAAGATTACTTCCATTGGTATTCCTTCGTCGTAGCTACCTCGTGTATTATTCTCGGTATCTCTCGCTTTGCTATCCCATTTCATAGGAGCATATAAATCTCGGATTAAGACTCCAAACTGCACCCTTTTGGATGGGAAAAACATCAGGCCAATATCTAAGCCAAAGCCATTCGCATTTCCATAAACCTGTTGCCCCAAGCCAATAGAGATTTCATTGGGGTCAAATACGATGTAATCATCAGGATTTAGTGTGTTATTACCGTAGGATGCATTTCGATATTTCAAACCAACACCAACGCTTACAAAATCAAATTTCGCTCCGTAAGCGGCATGGAATGAGAGCTCTTTAAGAGCTGCATCGCCTGATGATATTGCAGATACTCCCACCGATTGGTTTTTAAACGGTAATGGTATTAGAGCACTAAAGTAGTTGTATTTAATAAGTCCTAACTGGTCGGCTTGCGAAAACCCCACTTTATAGGTGTCGATTTGAGACAATCCTGCTGGATTCCAAAAGGTGCCGTTTTCATCGTCAGCTAAGCCTACAAAAGCATAGCCCATACTAACAGGACGTGTTCCAAAGCCAACGTCTGCGAAGGCTCCAGAGATTCGTGATAGCTCCTGTGCATAACCCAAAGAAGTGGTTAACAAAGTAGCCGAAAGAAGAATAGTTCTTATAAGTTTTTTCATGATATAATTCCTATTTAATTAAAACTACTTGGAGTAATTTAACTTTCTCGTCTTGTTGGTCTTTAGCGCGTATCTCTATAACATACCGCCCATTTCGTGCTAGATTACCCCCATCGGTTAACCCATCCCATGTCAATTCTTGTAAGCTTGAAGCCGAGCCATACCTACCAGGTTGCTGTAAGTCATCCTCAAGTAATGTCCTTACCAATTCTCCTTTGATATTGAAAATCCTAATGTTCACTTTTGCAGGAGGGAACGCAGTGTTCAAGAAATATCCTAGCCTCAAAGGCGCAATATCTGGTGAGAAAGGACTAGGTAACACTGCCGCATATTTAATACCAAGAGGTTCGTTTTCAGCGAGTACCGCAAACTGCCCTAATGATGTTACTTCTACCGAACCTGCACTATTGAATCCAGAAACTGATTTAGAAGATTGTTTATCTAAAATCTCCCATTGTAGTGTGGTAAAGTTGAAGTAGCCAATTTCTTTAGCCCCTTCGTTTAGTACTAACGAAGAATCTTCTGGTAGAGAAAGTGTTGCATTCTTTTTTAAATCACTGCCAGAAAACGATAGCACATAAATCTTATCCGCCACGGTATAGCTTATATCAGTTCCTTGAGCAAATACGAATTTTTTGGTTTTAGCGGGCTCTGTTTCTCCTAAAGAAAGCTGAGATGGGACATCTACTGAACCTTCCTGAATCGAAACTTGTAAGCCATTGCCATTTGTAAGCGTATAATTTTTGTCGGGCTCAATTTGAGCAGTCAGTTCAACTATATCAGATAAACCAATAGTTTCGGAAACGGGGTCTAATACTTGTATACTGAAGGAGCCAATTGCATTTTCACTGGCTGGTTCAAACAATCCACTGCTGTTAATAGCTCCAGCCGTTGTTGGCACAACATTCCATTGCAAGCTTTCACCTAACATAACGCTACCACCAGAAGTATCTACCGCAGAATAGCTAAAAACATGAGTGTTTGAATTCGCAACTTGTTTCGCTGGGCTACTTACCGAAATCTCTTTTATTGGTACCGAAGTGACCTCAAGGTCTAGCGATTGGCTTATCGTTTTACCTTCTAGATTTACTGATACTTTCACTTTGTAAGTTCCAGCCTTGGAAGCTAACAATTTAACCCCTGTGCCTTCCTGTTCTGTAAGATTAATTCCACTTTCTTCAGTTAAAACACTCCATGTTACATCTCCAAGAGCTTCTTCGCCATCAAACTTGTCTTCAAGCGACTTATTAATTCCATCTCGAACAAATAACTCTAAATTATATTTATCTCCAGCCCTAATAGTTTGCCCCGCTAATGTTGGGGTTATTCTAATACTACTCAAAATACCACTCGCCAAAGGTGCTATAGTAGATTGAGAGCTTAAGTAAGTATTATTTCTACTTGAATCGGTAATGGCTGTATAAAAGCTTACCTCTTCAACAGAGCCAAAGACTGGAAGGCTCGCACTTAAGCTGTCTCCATTTTTTACCATATTTACAGCCAAATATTGCGCTGAGGATGCTTGTTTATAGTATAAAACTCCTGTGGCTCTTGAGTTGTTATAGCCAGCAGTATTAACAACCTGTACTTTTGTTTTTTGATCAGCCAGAATTTCAGTTACACTTAGTTGCTGATATGGTAAATATACATCTCTCTCTAAAATGGTAGTGTCAGAGGCTAAATCAACTGTAATAGTATTGCTAGGATATAAATATCCTTCTTTAGATGCACTTACAACATATTTGGCCTTGCGGAGATTTCCTTCCGATGTGTAGATACCGTCATCACCTGTTATTTCTGATTCAGCAGCACCGCCTAAAATTCCAAAATTAATTTCTGCACCACTTATAGGGGAAATTCCATCACTTACAGAAAGTTGAATTTTTCCACTAGGTAAATGCGCTGCAGAAACTGTTTTTGTCTTTCCTACATCTGCTGTTGTTAAGCTTAATAAGTAGCTTTTAGTAAACACACCAGAACTAATTTTTACTTGATAAACAGTGGTATCAGCAGCGCCTTCTTTGAGTGGTAATTGGAAAGTAAACTGTCCATTAGAATTTGTAGTTGTAGTGAATGTAGAGCTAGACTGAGCCGTTACCTCCAAATCTTTAACAGGTTCTCCGTTCAACTTAACTGATCCTTTAACCGTAACTCGAGATGCAGTTAGTACTAAATCGCTAGCTACACCGTCTTCTCCATTCTTAATTGTGATAGAGAGTGTGTCTGGAATAAAACCTACTTTATTCGCTATTACCGTGTAGGAACCTGACGAAAGGTTAGCAAACGTATATTTCCCATTGTTGTTTGTTGTTGCTTCTTCTGTTCTACCTGAACTTTGTTTAACAATGGTTACTTTTGTATTATTTAAAACCTTGTTACCTGAGGATGTTACATATTTCACAACACCTGCTAGAGACGAACTATTTGCTGCCATAGTGAAAGAAGTGGACAAAGAATCCCCAGAATTTAAGCTGATGCTTTTCGTTTCTGGCGAAGATGAATATCCTTCTAGAACCGGACGAACTAAATACTCAGTAGAAGCTTTAATCTTAGTGAACCGTGCTATTCCTAAATTATCAGTGCGTTGAGTAAGGATTACTGTAGTATCCGCAGAAATAATGGTTACATCTGAATTTGAAACTCCCTTTCCTCCTACCTTTACTAGCACATCGAGAGTAGCAACATTCGCTTGGGAGCTAAAGTTTTGAGTGCTCTCTCCGTCATAGGCTAGAGTAATAACAGATGAAGCAAGAGGTGTAAAAATGTAACCTTGTTTTTGCACTTCAACTCTGTAATCTCCTGCAGGCAAAAAGTCAAATGCATAGCTCCCATCAGTAGCTGATGTTGCAATCTTAACTATTTGACTTGTTGTAGGATTAATAAGTGTTACGCTTGCGTCACTAAGGCTCACATTTCCACTAATTCGAGCATTTTTAACTATAATTTCTAAATCGCCTTCCAGCTCGGTAGTTGCTGCACCAAAAGGCACATCAACCACTTCTTGAATATTTTCATATCCATCTTTAAAAATATCGGTAGTTATCGTGTACTCTACTCCTGTTTCAATTCCTTCAATTGTGAAGTCACCAGTTGCACTCGTCTGAGTAGTGTAATTATTTACATCAGAAATTGCAGTAACAGTAACTCTAAATGGTAATGAGGAGCCATCTGGGTTAGTAATCTTCCCAACAATCTTCCCGTTATTTGGGATCATTGTCCTATTCGAAGTCACGTTCAAATTGCTCGGCTCAATAACAATTGAAGTAGTATCAGCTTTATAGCCGTCGAACAGCGTAATTAAAGTGAAATCGCCAGGTGATAAATTGGTAAGCTCAAACTGACCCGCTGCATTTGTTAATGCAAAACCAGATCCTCTTTCACCAAGTGCCGAAACTTCCACGTCTTTTAATGTAGCATTGGTATTTTCGTTTGTTATTACTCCAGTAATGGTAGCATTATTCACTACTAAATCTGAGATATTTACATCACTCTTGTTAAGCTCAGCTTCAATTAAACTAACCTCTACTTCTGCTGAAGAGGAATAGCCCGTTTTGGAAGCTGTAACCACATAATCTCCAAGTTCTAAAGATCCAACTGTGTATACTCCGTTTATATTTGTAACGGCAGCGTATTGGTTGCCATTTGAATGTGTAAGTGTAACCGAAGCGTCATCTATGGCAGAGTTGTCCTCGTCAGAAATCTTACCGCTTATAATTCCGTTTTTAGGAACTAAGGCTGGAGTAAGCGACACAAAATCGCCATCTTTTATAACTTTAGTTACGGTTTGATTAATATATCCTGAAGTGGAAAATTCGATTGTATATACACCAGCTGTTAGCTTAGAAATACTAAAAGATCCTCCTGCATCTGTTACCGAACTAGCACCGCCACCGCCTTGTTTGCTCACATTCACAAATACTTGTTCTAACGCTTCCGCGCCTAAATCGTTTACAGTTCCACTAATAAATGCAAAGTTCTCGGCAGCATTAAAATCTATGCCTGTTAACTTCTGCCCAATACTTAATGTGGTAGACTTTGTTGCCCCGGTGTAACCTAGTTTAGATACTTTTAAGCTATAGTTACCAGGATTTAAGCCTAGCAAGTAGGATCCATCAGATTTCGAAATGGTACTATCAATAGCTGTGCCATCTGAGTTGAAAGCAATCACCTTAGCAGAAGCCAAAATCCCACCGTTTGTAATTCTAATCGTTCCCGATACCGAGCTTGGGTTCGCTGAAATCACAAAGTCGTTAGCAACTGTTGTTCCTGCTACTAGTTTGTCTGTATTAACCGTTGCCGAACGAAAGCCATCTTTGCTAGCAGTGATTGTGTATGCTTGCCCAGCTGGTATACTAAATGCGTAAACCCCCGAAACTTGCGTAACCGTACTTTGGTTAAAATCAGTACCTCTTGTTATAGTAACCTGAGCATTTCGAACTTGAGAAAAACCATCGGTAACCGTTCCTCTTATCGTAGTAAGGTTCTTTTTTAAAGAGAAATTCTGATTTACAAGCAATTGGCCTGGCCCAATATTTAATGACGAAAGTGAATCTGAAATAAATCCTGACTTAACAGCTTTGATAGCCCAACGACCTGATTGCAAGTTAAAACTATAGGTTCCATCTAGTTTATTGATTAGTTCTACGGTTTTGCCTGTTGTTGCATTATAGGCTATTAATGAGGTGTTTGATAACGCCTCCCCACTTGATGAAACTTTCCCTGAAATTGTACCCGCATTAGGTGTCATTTCATAATTTACACCCGTTAATTTCTGCCCAGCAATAACGGTTACTGTTTTTGGTGATGGGGAAACTAAACCCGTTTTACTCACAGTAACTTTATGGCTTCCTTGCGGAACCCTAAGAGTGAAGTATCCACTACTTGAAGTTATTGTTGAGCCAACACCTTGTATAGTCACATTTGCATCGGCAACACCATTTCCATTAGGTAAAGTTACCGTTCCTGAAATAGAACTTGGATTTGGAATCAATTCAAAATCCATTCCCGATATTGTTTCCCCGATAGCAATACCAATAACCAGCTCTCTATCCTGATTGGAAGTATAATTATCTTTATTGGCTTGAATAGAGTAAGCACCACTTTTCAAACTCAATGTAAATTGCCCGTTTTTTGAACTTACTACCGAGATTGGCGTACCCACGTTTGGCACCGCTGTAACCGTTATTCCTTGAAAGGGTGCAGTACCAATACTGCCATCGCTATTTGTAATACGTTCTCTTATAAAACCTGTAACTTGATTCGCATTCCCAATAAGAGTAAAATCTTGGTTTTGAAGCAGATCTCCAGTAGATAGTGAAACTTGTTTTGAAGCTGGTTCAACAAAACCAACTTTAGTTGATTTCAATGTCCATGAGCCACTGGCAACTGTAAATTGGTATAAGCCCGAACCATTTGTTTTGGTTTCATACGTTCTTGTACCGTTTGTTATAGTAACTGCCACACGCTGTACTGGCTGTCTACTATCGTTATATACAAAGCCAGAAATGGTCGCCTGATCGTTTACCAAAACCAACGACTCAGACAAAACTAATTGTTGGTTCAAACTCAACGTTATGCTTTTTGAAGCTGGGCTTATATAACCAGACTTTGAAACTAATAGAGTGTAAGAGCCTTTATTCAGCGATACTGAAAACTGCCCATTTACATTAGAGCTCACTTCTTTAACCGCTCCAGTTGCTCTATCGGTTACCAAAATCTTAGCTTCCGAAACCTTTGCCCCATTATTATCTAAGATTGTTCCCCCAATTGATGACGGAAGCGGTGTCATCTTCATTGAAAAACTAGTTTGTTTGTTCGCTTTAATAACTACTTCTGCAGTAGCATCTTCGTAGCCTGCTTTTACGGCGGTAAATTCATACGTACCAACCACCAAACTATCGTAATGTGTTTCGGATTGCACAAAATACGGAATTGAAGGAGTTACCCCTCCATTAATTGCTCTCGCTTTCAGTTCTACCCCTAATAAGCTAGAGTTATCTGATTTTGATTGAACTTTTGCTCCAAACTCACCTGTATCTACTTTATAATTAAAATAGCGACTCGCACTAGTTGTTCCACCACCAGAAGAGTTGTTGGAAATCACGTTCCATTGATACCGTCCGTTTTTCAGATTCTCTAAGGCAGGATATTCGATGGATGTATTTGTAGTAGTACTCGACCAAATTTGTACCGTTACATCAATACCCTGCTGCTTCACAATTTGCAGCAAGTTAATGGTATAATTTGCTACCGCTGGTACTTTTTCCCACTCAAAAACAATCGTCTCTTTCCCAAAAAATGTTTCTTCAACTATCGGTTTTTTCAGAGTCGCTTTAGGCAATGCATCCGGGTTTGTGTAAGTAAAAGGAACAATTCCACCAAAAACAGGACTTGTAAAAACAGGATTATTCTCTTCGTACACATTCAGAATCGTGTAGCTATACTCTTCGCCGGCATTCAACGGTGGGGCTTCGTCGGTAAAAGGCGACTCTCTGTTTATAGCGCCATAATTTGCCGTTGTATTTTTGGTGATGTACTGCCAAACTACGGTGGCGCCTTCAATACTGATATTTGCGTCTTCATCTTCTACTATATCAAAAGGCGTACTCGATACAATTAACCAATAGGATGGCACGCCAGGAACCGCAGACCACTGAAATGTTGGTGTAGCGTTTGAGCTTTTTCCACGAGGCCCGATAATTGAAGGTGCTTCCTTTGCCTCAATAAGCAACAGAATTTCATTAGAATAAATGATGCTAGAAGGATTATTTTCGCTGTCGCTTTGTATTCCATCTGCCGTTCTTGCTTCTGAGTTAGTAATACGTGCGTAATACCTACCTGCGCTTAAGCCCATTGCGTTAGGCGTAAAATTCTGGGTAGTCCCTGTTGCGGCAACTTCAAGTACATTATAGGAGTTAGAAGATCTCCCAATTAATAATTTCGCACCTTTACCGGCTAAATTTAAACTTCCACCTGCTAAAGTTGCCCACTCTAATTTGAAAGGTTCACTTTGTTTTAGTAAAAGCTTAGATACAAAATCTCCATCAGTATTCTTTGCTTTTGCAGGTTTCACCAAAAAGGTTTGCGCTTGTACACTTACACTTATTGATAGCATTACTATCGCGCACAAAGCTATTGCGCCCAACTTTCTCTTAGTTTTTCTCATAACCCCATTTATTTTTTTACCCGATAACGCACTTATTTTTTAAGTGCTCACCAAAAACTTCTATTTTTCTACTACTTTCTTAAATACCCAAATTCTAGCAGCCTTAAGGCTCTATCAATTCCCTTAATTTTAACAATCTATCCCTTTATTGCAACTGTTTGAGGAAAAATTCTGATTTTTTACATAATTACCACTAAAAAAGCGCTTTTCTAATACTTTTATGCAATTACCTTTGTCAGTTAATTCTTGTACAACTCACTCATATACACTTTGCTCAAGTTCCATAAGAATCTAATTGAGATTGAGTTCCTCTCCTTTGTATCTTTGGTGCGTTACAAATAATCGGGATGTGGCTCAGTTCGGTAGAGCACTCGGCTGGGGGTCGAGGGGTCGCAGGTTCAAATCCTGTCATCCCGACTTTTTGAGATAGATTTATACTAATCTTTCATGATATTCTTTCCTCCCTTAGGTTCGCTTTTGCTATCATCGAGCGTTACAAATTCTGTTACTATATTGCCTTTTCCATTCTAACACAAAGCCTACACAGCAGTATTTATTTGTACTTAAATTTGGGAATTTGCGAAACAAAAATGGCCCAACTATATGCTGAGCCATTTGTGCTTAATCGATAATCCAATGAATGGGAGTTGTCATCCAAAGGTTATCATTACTTTTAACCTTACTTTCATCAAGTGATGCTACTACTTAGCCACGAGGAGATCTGCCCTGCTGCGGCCTAGGGGCCTTTTCCAACTCTTCCTTGCTTATAAAACCATCACCGTTTGTGTCTATTTTTGAAAAATCTTCAAGAAGAGGTCCTTTAGCCTCACTCTTTGATAACTTACCATCTTTATTTGCATCCATTTCAGATAAAATCTGAGAAAAATCTGGACGACCACCCTGCCTTTGGTTATTACCAGCTTGGTCTTTTTGTGTTGCGCAAGCACTCATTGATAGAGCAATCGCTCCCAATACAAATGTTCTAATTACTTTATTCATGGCTTTAAATTTTAGTTGTTTTAAGTTGATTTATTTGTTCAGTTTATAATTTTTAATTTCAGTAATTAAAGCAGAATCAGTTACTCGATTTATAACTACTTCTGTATTAATCTGACGAAAGGTTCTTTTGGAAATCTGGCGATGTCTTTAACGGTCTAAGCCTATTTAAAAAACCATTTTTTACCAAATGGAAGCCTACAAATCCAGCAACCAATAGCCCGATAAACATCTGGCCCAAAGTATTCGTACTAGCCTCCTCAGCAGGTAGAAGTTGATTATCCACCAGTGTCAACTCAACCTTATAATTGTTTGCATTGTTGAGTTTAAATTGTTCATCACTTACACCTTCTTTTACTAATTTGAACATACTTTTGCTATGATGAGAGCTTTTAAACCCTTTATTTTCAATTATTATATCAATCATCTCAACCGGAACATCTATCAAATTAAATACTAGTGTAGAAGCATGTCCTAGTTTTAAGAAAGCATCGCCAAATTTAATATTGTTACTATTGATGCTTAGTGATAGTTGCTTTCTGAAGTGATTTATTACGAGTTCTTTGAACTCTTCAGGTGTGGAATAGGCATTTTCACCATACACAGAAATCATCTCTTGATCGAAGGCTGATAAAGAGGCATCTAATTGTATGAGCCACTGCCCTGGCTCTTTCTCAATTAGCATGATTGATGAAATGTCTGGGTTATGCGCTTTAACCGTTGACGCAACTAGAAATATTACCGTTGTTAATAAAAGTTTGATTACTAATTTCATAATTACTCTCAGTTTAGTTAGCGTAAGCCCCACTTAAGCAGTTGATAAAATTATTATTCCCAGGGGCGTCTACATGGTAGTGATATCCTCTTTCTTCGTCTGTATGGCTCCGGCAACCATCAAGATCATTTGGCTCATTACCATCCTCATTTAACTGTGCGTAAATACCTATTCCATCCAATGCATACCCAATTAGGCTAGCATGACCATCTTCTTGGGCAACAGAATAACTAACACCTGTGGCAGCGTGAAAGTGGTAACCTTGATGAATATTAATATGTCCGCCAGCGTCATCGAAAGGAGCTAAAGTGTACGCACTAAGGATATTGCTAACCGGTGCTGGTGCGGAAAACTCCACTCCATTCAATGCAATACCTCTTGTAGATGGAATAGAACTTCCTGGGCCACCTGGTCCCGTTGCGAAATAAGCAGGATTCTTTTGAATAACAGGTGTGACTGGTATTAAGTAACTAACAGAAACGTCATCAATGTAGGAAGCGCTACACTCCACACAGTAATTAGCATATTCTGCGCCAACATTTGGGTTTGCAGCATTTATACAGTCCTCTTCAGTTTTAGTTATGTAGACATCTCCGTTAGAGTCATACATCTTCCATTTAGAATCGTTATAAAACGAAGCCATATTTTGGATAAACGCTCCATCCACATCATAAACTTCACCGCTTTCAAGCCATATTCCTCCAGCACTTGCGTCATCTGCGATATTACTAGGACACCACGGCCCCATATTATGATCGGTTGGCACACTATTAGTTATTATTTCGAAGCATTCAGTTTCGGTGCCATCAGAAAGTGTGCAAGACACTTTAGAAACAGTAGTATTTGAATTTGCAGCTAAGAAATAAGATTGATCTACATCAATTACATTCGTTGATTCATCAACAGATGTAATTCCCTCATCTTTGCACGAGGAATTTAGTAGTAAAAGAAATCCAATAAGTAAAACAGGGAAAAAGGAAAATAATGAGTGTTTCATAAGAAATATTAAAAGCTAATTTCCTCATTAGACCACCAGTAAACCAAAATCCTTCGGGTAGAAATGATTTATTCTAATTTTTTTTGAATGAATAGAAGAGTCGAGCTTTTACGAAGTATGAATTTTTAAAACCCCAGTTAGGCGAAGGGTTAAAGATCTAAGATGTCAGATAATTCTTTGATGGATATTGCAGTTCTTTAAGTCTCGGTCATCCCTGTAGATGCTAAGTAATTCGTTGACAGAAATAACTTTTTGATTTCCTTCAGAGTGTCAATACGCCCACAAAACCACATCGACGTTTAGAATTATTGACGAAGAAAGAACGCAATGGAATCGACGCCTCCGCTAGGAGCAATCATTCCACACTGGCTCGGATTTGAATGTGGCAATAGAAGGACGAAGACCATTGGAATGATTGAGTCGATGCAATGAAGTTCGCGCCAATTATTCTTGTCGAGAGCTTTTGGTACGTGCTAAACCCGAGATTCGGGGGCGGAACAAAAGTACAGCCATTAATGAGATGAATGTATTAGCGAGCAAGGAAATAGTGTGAAGGTATGGTCAGATAGCACCTCCAAACAAAACCATTGCTTTTTATAGCTGGGAAGATCCTTCGGAGGTATCCTCTGGATGACGTTGAGCGTTGATTGATTTATTAAAACTGTCAACGAATTATCTAACTCCTACAATCCCGAATTTGTTTCGGGATCTTACGAAATGGCTATAAATCCTAAAATGGATTGAAACCAAAACAACTGGAATCAACGATTACTTTGAGGGGTAGGTGAAAGCTTTTGGTGAAGTCTCCAAAGCTTAAACCTACTCACGCACTATAGACGACAATAACCCGAAGTATTTATATATTGAACTTCGAATTATTTAAGGTTAGAATACTAGCTTGAACGAGTTTGTATTTTAAGTATAAACTCAATAAGAGAAACTCTAGAAGTTTAACGACTAAAATATGCGTCAGCCAAATATTGAAGATCTTAATAAGATTGCAGTATTTTAAATATTAAAAATAGTGAATTGATAGCATTAAGGAATATTAAGGATGACAAATAAAAAATTGACCGTATACAGTTTGTTCACTGGCGGTGGTGGCTTGGATATCGGATTCAAAGAGGCTGGGTTCGAAATTATCGGTGCTTCCGATATCTGGAAAGAAAGTCAAAAAACAATGAATTTGAATTTTCCAGATATTCCATTTATTTGCCAGGATATTACAACACTAACTTCAAATGATATATTAGAAAGTACAAATGGTATAAAACCTGATATTGTTATTGGAGGGCCACCTTGTCAAGGTTTTTCTGTAATGGGGGATAAGAATTCAGCCGACCCAAGAAATAAATTATTTGAATCTTACGTTCGTCTTGTTGATGATTTAAAGCCTAAATGTTTTGTTTTTGAAAATGTAAAAGGAATTAAATCCATGTTCAATGGAAGATATTTAGACAGAGTTGCAAATAGTTTTTCAAAAATTGGATACGATATTTATCTAAAAATTTTGAATTCAAAAGATTACGGGGTTCCTCAAAAAAGAGAAAGAGTCATAATAGTAGGCACTAAGGTAAATAAGCTTTTCAAATATCCTCCGCATAGCAACGATTCAATAGGTGTTTTAAAATCTAAAAAGAATGTACAAGAAGCTATTGGTGATTTAGTTCATAAAGACGAGAGCTTCCCTAATCATTTAGCATTATCCCATGGGGAGATAGTTGTTAAACGGTACAAACTAATCCCTGAAGGAGGAAAACTACCACCACCTGAAGAGTTACCAAAGGAAATAAGACGCAAAAATTTTGGAAATACATATGTCCGATTACATAGAAAAGAACTAGCACCTACTATGGTACCAGGCAACAATGCTTTTCCAGTTCATCCCACACTAGACAGAAGTCTAACTCCAAGGGAAGCCGCTAGAATTCAAACTTTTCCTGATACTCATATTTTTACTGGTGCAAGAAAAGAACAGTGTATTTTAGTGGGAAATGCAGTACCACCTTTAATGGCCGCGCATATTGCAAGAGAACTTAAGAAGCATATTTTAGATAAAAATTATACGGGTTCGGAAAAGAGTTTACTGTTAAGGAGAAATGACTTTATTAAAAATAATACGCATCGAAAACCTGAAAATAAGCTAAGCTTCATCGACTTGTTCTCTGGAGTAGGTGGAATTGGAATAGGTTTCGAACAAGCAGGATATCAGCATCTTCTAAGTGCCGACTTTGACTCTGCTGTGGCAAAAACCTTTAGACATAATCACAAAAACGTCCCCTTTATCGAGGGGGATTTGTCAGATAAATCAATTTTTGAAAATGTTAAAAAAGCATTGGCCGACAAAGAAATTGATATTATTGTTGGTGGCCCTCCATGTCAAGGCTTTTCGATGTTTGGGAAAAGACGGTTTGTGAAATCCCAATCACATAACCCACATGATGATATTAGAAATGACTTAATTTTTACCTACTTGAAATATGTTGAGGAATTTAATCCAAAATGGTTTATGATGGAAAATGTTGCTGGCTTAATCAACTTAGCTAATGGGTATTTTTTAGAAAAATTTATAGAAAGGGTAAATGAACTTGGCTACAATAATTATGATTACAAAATCATTAACACAGCGGACTATGGGGTTCCACAAAAAAGAAAACGGTTTATTTTTTTAGCTAACAGAACAGGTAATATTATACCATGGCCTAAACCAAAATTTTATTCAAAACCTGAAGACTGGGAAAAACCATACAGAAGCATAAATCAAGTATTAACAGGACTTGAAACACATGATTCGCAATCAAAATACAAGAATCACATTCCAATGAAGCACTCTCCTGAAGTAGTTGAGCGTTTTTCATACATAAAAGAAGGTTGTAAAATTAATCCAAATGATTTACCCGAACATTTAAAATATAGCAGATCAGGTAAGCTTATAAAAAGCTTTAGTAAAGTTTTATTTAGGTTAGACAGGAATCAACCAAGTCATACACTAGTTCCTGGTCATAGTGCTTTTCCAATTCACCCTTCGTTAAACAGGCAGTTAACAGTAAGGGAAGCCGCTAGAATACAAACCTTTCCTGATTCTATTGAATTTTTAGGAAATCATGGTCAACAATGTAAACAGGTTGGGAATGCATTTCCCCCAATGGCTGCTGAAGTTTTTGCTAATGCAATACAAAAAACAATATTAAATAATTGGAAAGAAGAGACTTTAAGTGGACTAGTTCATTATTCATTAGTAGAAAAAAACGAACAAAAGAAGGTAAATGAAAAATAGTTTTGAAGAATTTTTAATTGAATTAGGTAAAAGTGAAAATACAATCAAGAACTATATTGGAGCATTTACATTTATCAACCGCATTGCCAATGAAATTGGATTACCCAGCTTAGAAAAGTGGGACTTTTCTAATGCCGAAAAATATGCTGGAAAAATTAAAGAAAATTCAATTTTTTTAGCTCAGAATAATACAGGGAATAACATGTATTCTGCTTCTTTAAACAATTTTTTAAAATTTATGAAAAATGAATTTACAGTACCTCAGTTACCCTTTAAGTCATTTGGTTGGAGATGGGCTACAACAGGAATAGCATCACATTTGAATAAACCAAAGTCATTAAAAATAGTTTTAGATGCTATTTTAATTAATGGCAATGGCAATGATAACTACACAATAGAGTTTAAAACTCTAATCAAGAAATTAGCAATTAATAAATATAGCCTCTCTGAACAAGAAAGTGATAAACTTAGTAAGCTCAGTAACCCAAGAGTAGAAAAAAATATAATAGAAAACTCTTCTAATTATTGGTATCATCTTGGCTTATTAGAGACAACAGGAAAGCATGCAAAGGTTAGTCGGCTTGGAGAGCAGTTCTTAAATGGCTCTATATCTAATGATGAGTTCATATTAAATAGAATTAATCATTATACACTTCCAAACAACTCTTATAAAGCTGCTGAAATCAAGAAATGGGAGGCCTTCAATATAAAAATTCATCCTTTCAAAATAATTCAAAACATCTTTCTAAATCTCCACAAAAATTATCCCAAAACTGAACATTATATTTCTGAAAAGGACCTAGTAAAAATTGTAATTCCTTGCTCCTATGATTTAGAAAGATTCAGCATCCAAAATATTACAAATCAAATTATAAAGTTTAGGAAAAACTCCAATAATTATTCTTCTTGGCCAAACCCACAAGCGTCCTATATAGATGACAAGGGTTTAAGAATGGCAAATGAATTTCTCTATTTCCTTGAGGTTTTTGAGTTTCTCTCTTCTAATAAGGAGAACACAATAAGAAGTGACGATAAAAAATACTTCTCAACAGATAAATTAATAAAAACCAAAGTAGATGATGACAATAAAAAATCAATATCGGTATCCCTAGACCAAGTATACTTTAAGCCTTCTAGTTTTATTGAGGCCTGTACCAATTCAGGTTTAAAATTCAAATCAGAACTTATCACCAGGTACATATCTTCCCTTGCCACAAAACCCTTTGTTATACTTAGTGGTTTATCGGGATCTGGAAAAACTAAATTAGCTCAAGCCTTTGCTCAATGGATATGTGAAAGTGAGGAGCAATATTGTATTGTGCCTGTAGGTGCAGATTGGATTAATAGAGAGCCGCTACTTGGTTATGTAAATGCTTTAGAACCCGAAAAATATGTACTTCCAGAAAATGGAGCTTTAGAATTAATCATAAACGCAAATAATGAGGAGAACCAAAATAAACCTTTCTTCCTTATTTTGGATGAAATGAATTTAAGCCATATAGAGCGTTATTTTGCTGACTTTTTAAGCGTAATGGAAACTAAAGACGAGTTTAAACTACACACTTCGGGTAGCCCTTTAGATGGAGGAAATGGCATTCAGGTTGCTAAATCATATAATTGGCCTAAAAATCTTTTTGTAATAGGCACCGTAAATATTGACGAAACTACCTACATGTTTAGTCCTAAAGTTTTAGACAGAGCTAATGTTATCGAGTTTAGAATAGGTGAGGATGAAATGTCTACCTATTTAGAAAATCCCGTTGAAATTACTGAACTAAATAGTGAAGGGGCATCTATGGCGTACAATTTTGTAGAAATTTCTAAAGATAAAACAAAGACAAATCCAGAAGAATTATCTAAAGCTCTAAATAACTTCTTTATTGAGCTTCAACAAGTAGGTGCTGAGTTTGGTTATAGAACTGCTTCAGAAATTCAAACTTTATTTAGTAAGATAGATGCGATAAATCCAGAATTTGCATCTCCAGAAAAATTAGATGCAAAAATAGATTTTGCCATCATGCAAAAGTTATTACCCAAACTGCATGGCAGTAGAAGCAAATTAGCATCTGTTTTAAAACTACTAGCTAGTTTGTGTTATGAAATAGGCGAAGATGGAAATCCAGCCTTAAGCGATGAGGATAAAAAAGAAATCTTTAATCCTGAGTATAAGATTTCAACCAATATAATCTATCCTATCTCACTTGAGAAAATAACACGTATGTATAAAAATGTTATAGCCAATGGCTTTACAAGCTATGCCGAAGCTTAAACGGTAATGAAACAGGAAGTCAATCAAAAATTAATAAAAATAAATAAGGATGTTACCCTTACCCTATATCCTATAGGGGATCATTCTAAAATTTTTGAAATCGACCCAACTGAGGCGGAAGAGTTTGGGGAAGCTCCTATTCAAATTTTAGAAGCTAAACGTTACGAATACGAATTATCTAATAAGGAGTATCAACTTGAAGCAACTAAAGAATGTATCCCTTCCAAAAATACAAACAGTAGTAGAGGGATTATTGCTCCTGGTAATTATGTAGGCACGTTAGAACTTAATATTCTTTCCAAAAATGAGTGTTTAAAGACACATGTAGAAGTATTAGCTACAAAGTTTGATGCTTCTGGAGATTATGATAAAAGTTATAGGCAAAACTATCGTTCGATGGTAGAAGATATAACAGATAAGTGTACTGAACTGTTAATGCAATCCAATTCTCCAGTTAACCAATACTTTGAACCTAATTTTGAGAAAGAAAACGAAACCTTATATCAAAAATTTTGCTTCGTAAAGTCTGTTATTAATAGAAGTGATTTTGAAGAAGCAATGTTAAGAATTTTCTCTTCGCCAAAAATTAGTTGGAAGAGCAAAGAAGAAAAAGTTGATATAAGAAGCATAAAACGATTTACGAACAAAAATATTCAAGAGATTTTAAGAGGTAGTAATAGAATTGCTCTCCCTAGAGAACATCATTTATCTCAAATAACTAAGTTGGAAAGTATTCCCTCAAAAATTAATAATTACAAACAAGAGCCCTCTTTAGATAATCCTGAGAATAGGTTTATAAAGCATGCGCTCCAAGTGTATTTGCAGTTCTGTGAAGATTGTAGTTCCGTATTTAAAAAGGATTCTAAAGACCAAAAAGAAGTCGATTTTATTGCCAACAAAATTGAGAGCTTTCTAAATCATTCTTTTTTTAAAGAGATTTCACGTCCTGCTACTTTAAAATTAAATTCACCTACTTTGCAAAGAAAGGGCGGCTATCGGCAAATTTTAAAGTCGTGGTTAATGTTTAAATTAGCTTCTCAATTAACGTGGACTGGTGGCAATGATGTCTATGAAGCAGGCAAACGCGATATTGCTTCTCTTTATGAGTATTGGTTGTTCTTTGTCTTATACGATTTGTTTAAAAATAAATTTCACCTAACCAAGCTAACCCACAAAGAAAGTTCCTACTCCCACTTATTTGAAAAAACCGAAAATGGAATTAACCTAATTATAAAGTCGGGCCAACATACCGCTTTAGAAGGTGAAACTGTTATAAAGAGTAGAGCCCTAAATGTTAAATTCTCATTCAATAGAACATTTTCTGGAAATAAAGACAGTTATCCAAAATCGGGAAGCTGGACTACTTCCTTGCGACCAGATTATACATTATCTGTTTGGCCAAAAGAATTATCTCAAAATAAAGCTGAAATAGAAGAACAGATAGTTCATATACATTTTGACGCAAAGTATAAAGTGCATCACTTCACAGTTAAGAATAATTTCGATGGAGAAGACGATGAAACCGAAAAGCTAAATGTCCAAAAAGAAGAAGAGCGTGCAGGGATATTTAAAAATGCTGATTTGTTAAAAATGCATGCCTACAAAGATGCTATTAGAAGAACAGGAGGCGCTTATATTTTATATCCGGGAAATAATGAATCTAGATTTAAAGGTTTTCATGAAGTTATACCAGGTTTAGGAGCTTTTTCTTTAAATCCTGATAATGAAAAAGCTGATGTTTTAGCTTTGTCCAATTTTATAGATGAAGTTGTTTATCATTTAGTAAACAGAGCATCTCAACGTGAAAACATTGCTACCAAAACCTATGAAATAACCAAAGATGGAGAGGCGGATGCTTTACATGAACCAATTCCTGAATATTCACATGATGGAAAAAAAATAATACCCTCAGAGACCTTTGTACTAATTGGTTTTTTCAAATCGGAAAAGCATTTTGAGTGGATTAAGAGGAAAGGACTTTACAATTTTAGAATGGGGACTAGGCAAGGCTCATTAATCCTCGATAAGGAAACCGTCAGCTCAAAATATCTCCTCCTTCACACAACAGATCATAATACCTCGGGAGATCTATGGAAAATTGTTAGTAAAGGACCTCGAGTTTTATCAAAATTGGACCTTATCAAAAAAGGTTACCCATCTCCGTCTCATGATAATCATGATAATTACTTAGTTTTTGAAATCGAACCGGTATTAGACCCCGAATTTAAAAATGCTTCATGGGACTTTAGAAAGCTAAAAAACTATTCAACTAGCAGAGCTTCAGCAAAGCCCTTTACTGCAAGCCTAGCTGAATTAATGAAGCATAAAATAAAATAAAAAGCTCTGTTACTCCCGCTTATACTTTCCATCTGTTTCTATCACTTTTTCTGGAACTATATACATAAGCTCATCTATAAGAGAGTAAATAGACTATTCTCATCTCATGTATGTAATTCAACACAAGCGGCAACTCGAGCGAATTCGAGAAATGGTAACACTTAGGAAGAATGATAAAACCATGGAAGTTTTTTATCACGACCCTAAAACGGGTGAACTTTGGAAAAGCTTCTTCCCCAAAAGAAAGGGATCAAATAGAGGACCTAAACTTCTACGGCCAGAACCTCTTCCTAAAAGTTTAGGAATACAACTTGAACTATGCCTTAATAGCAATGTAAATGCTGATGCAATCGGCTTGGCTATTGAATATTCTTCCAAACCTGAAGATTGGGATGAAATTCTAACCCACTTAGAACTTAATCGGAAAAAGTATCTTCGCTCCAATTTCTTAATATTTATAAACAACCTTGGCATTCTTACTCCCACCCAGTCCCTAATTGATACTGAAATAAATCTTATATCTATCCCTATCTCTAACGATGCTCTTTCTTCGCTCAAAAGACGAGCTAGAAGGCTCAAAATTAAACGTTATTTTTGGCTCTAAATCTCCAGATTCGCACTCCACGCATGTTTAACCGCATTATTTAATATTAAAATATTTTAATATTAAGATTTTCTAATATTTGTCGATAAGTAATGAAACACTTATTGACATGAAAACTACCTCCACATATTTAACTTTATTACTTCTACTCACAATAGCTAGCAGCACTAACATAGTAGCACAAGCAACGGCTGTTATGAGAGTAGAAGTTACCATTATAAGTGGAGCTAGTTTAACACAAGCATCTAAAGTAGAACTCCCTTTAAGCCTTAGCAGTAATTCAGCCTCAGCAAACCAAGAAATGTTTCAAATTACCACAGCCAAGAATACGGCATTAGACTTTGACTGCCCAAAATCGGTGTTGGTAACAAATGAATTTGGTGAAACGGTTACTATTTATACGAATAGCAGTGTAAGCGAGAATAAAGAAACTGGAAGCCGATATTTTGCGCTAGAAAGCAATGCTACTCCTACACTCAATACACGAGGTAATTATTCAGGCACTCTTACAACCACTATAGATTACTTATAAGGAGTATCTTTATTGTACCCCCAAGCTCTTCGTGGTTGAAACCCGGAGAGCTTTTTTTTACCATATTTATTCTTCTTTCCTCTCTGTTTCATTTACTTTAAACTAATGCAATAATTCTAAATTGGTACAAGTACATGAAGTTTTTCGCTTTTCTCAGCCTGATACTAACTCTCAGTGTATCTACTTTCGCTCAAAACTATCGCCCTTTACAACAGCAAAGTTGGCCAGAGTCTGACAAAGACTCGACAACCTACACCGTTAAGGGAGAACGTCATGGTGTTAGCTTCTTCAAGCAACATGAGTTTCCGGAAGTAATTTACACCGCAGGGGAAACCCTTAGTTTTTCTGGTTATCACACCGTAGATGTTATGTACGCTTGGTACCAAAAATGGGCTGAACAATATCCTGATATTGTTGACTTATACGAAGTTGCACAAAGTTTTGAAGGTCGCCCTATTCTTCAAATGACTATCACCAATAAAGAAACTGGAAAAGACACCGATAAACCCGCTGCCTATTTTGAAGGTGGCCGACACAGCGGAGAAATCACAAGTAGTGAATCGATTCTTTGGCTAACCAATCATTTATTAGAAAACTACGGCAAAGACGACGCAATCACTCATCTTATAGATACAAAAGCAATTTATTTGCGTCCACAGAATAACCCAGACGGTTCTAATTTATATTTGAATACCGCACAAAGAAATCGTAGTTCCGTCCGCCCCCACGATAATGACCGAGATGGTTTGTTTGATGAAGATCCTGAAGAAGATTTAGATGGTGATGGAATTATATATCAAATCCGTAAAAAAGCTAGCGAAGAGGAATTGGAGAAGGCTAATTACATCATTGACCCGCGCGACCCAAAAGGCAGATTGATGAAACGAGTGCTTAACGGAAAAGGCGAGTGGTTGCTTTATTCAGAAGGTATTGATAACGACGGCGACGGCGATTTTAACGAAGACGGAATCGGTGGATTGGATTTGCATAGAAACTATGTTGAAAATTGGCGTCCAGATGCTGGACAAGATGCCACAGGAAGAGGTTACACTCAATACGGAGCGGGCGCTTATCCACTAAGCGAACCAGAATCAAAATCGGTTGTAATGTGGATGCTTACACATCCTAATATTTCTGTAGTTAATTCAATGGATACACGAGTTCCTATGCATTTGCGCCCACCTTCAACATCAAAAAGTGAAGAAAGGATGTACCCTGAAGATCTAAACCTTTACGAAAAGTACGATAAAATGGGTCTCGAAATTACCAACTACCCCTGGGCTGGTGATGTATACGAAACTTATATGACTCGCTACCCAACAAACAGTGTGACGGGAGATTCTACAAAAGCTTCCCCTCTTTTTGGTCATGGGCCTGATTTTGGTTATTTCTATTTCGGCTCCATCTGGTATGGCGACGAACTTTGGAATAACGGAGCCATGGAAGATTATAACAAAGATGGCATTTACGATGATTTTGATGGCTTAACTTGGGATGATCGCGAAAATAAAAGTCGTGGTTTTAGAAATTGGGAACCGTTTGATCACCCAACTCTAGGCAAAGTTGAAATTGGAGGTTTCCATCCTAAATTCTTTAGCCAAAACGGACCTGCTTGGCAGCTCGAAAACTGGGCGAAGAAACAAGCGCTCTTCAATCTTGCGATGGCCATGGAGCTTCCTCAACTTAATATTGATGATGTTTCCATTAATAAGAAAAAAGATAATACGTATGAAATAAGTGTTACTTGGACGAATACGGGCCAACTTCCTGTGGCTTTAAAACAGGCACAGCTTGTTAAGATCGTTCAAGAAGATCGGTTAAAACTCGAGTTCGATAAAGATTTAACTAAGGGCTTTGAAAAAGCTCAGGTTAAAATCCTTACTCCAACAACTTACGACAAAACTATTTATGCTGGATATACCGAAGCAGGAGAAACCCAAAAAGCTACGTTCCTAGTTCAGCTTAATGGTGTAAAAGGAGCAAAAGGAACGCTTAAAGTGCTATCCACACGTGGAGGTTACATCGAAAGAGAAGTCATTCTTGGGAATCCACCAAAAACCACTGATAAATAATCTAACTCAGAGAATTATATGCCCCAGCAAACACCCAAGTTCACTCCTCGAAGAATAGTTTTATCTATTGCCGTACTCTTCTTTACTATTTCTTCGGGAATGGCTCAAACTGTGGGTGAAGCATTACCTGCATGGACTGAGGGCACTCTCGACATCCACGAGATAAGCACCGGCCGCGGAGTTTCCACATTCATGATGTTGCCCGATGGCACCACAATGCTGTTTGATGCAGGCGAATTCACTGAAACCGATCAAGCTTGGCGCATTCCGAGATACATCGCTGAAAAACCAAATGAATCACGCACTGCTGGGGAATGGATTCTTCGATATATCTCGAAGCTTCTTAAACAAAGTTCAAATAAGCAGATAGATTACGCAATGCCGTCTCACTTTCATCGGGATCACATGGGGCAGATTACCTCTTCATCTCCAAAATCAAAAAATGGAGATTATGCTCTTGCTGGAATGACTTTGGTTGGCGATAGTATTCCCATCCGAAAAGTACTCGACAGAGGCTGGCCTGATTATGACTACCTCACCGATCCAAACGATGCAACGCTAATAAATTACAAAGCTTTCTTGCAGTGGCAGGTTAAAAATAATGAACTTATTGCAGAGCGTTTTAAGCCAGGAAGCAACTCTCAGATAGTACTCAAAAACAATCCAGAACGATATCCAGAATTTGAAGTTCGCAACCTCGCCGCCAATGGCGAAGTTTGGACAGGAGTGGGAACCAACACACGCAATCATTTCCCACCACTCAATACGCTTGTAAAGGAAGATTATCCAAATGAAAACATCAGTAGCCTAGCATTAAGACTTAGCTACGGGAAATTTGATTATTTCACAGGCGGAGACATTGCTGGTATTGCTCTAGAAGGAAAACCTAGCTGGTACGATATTGAAACGCCTATCGCACAAGCTATCGGGCCTGTTGAAGTAAGTGTATTGAATCACCACGGCTATATAGATTCTCAAAATGCGTTTTTTGTGAAAACACTACGCCCTCAAGTTTGGATCATTCCTGTTTGGGATTCTGCTCATCCAAGCCCGATGGTTTATCGTAGGTTAAGATCTGAATTCTTGTATCCAGGGAAGAGAGATATTTTTGCAACGGGAATGCATGAAGCCAACAAACTCGTAGTGGTGGGGCTCGACGAATTAGCCAGCGATAATGGCCACATTCTAGTTCGTGTTTCTACAAAAGGTGATGTTTTCCATGTTATCATTTTAGAAAACTCCAATGAGAATATGATTGTTAAATCAGTTCACGGACCCTATAAAGCTCAATAGCAACTTTTTCTGACGATTGAAGATGTAACAAAGCACTTGGATTTATTCAAGCGACAGTGGTGTTACAACTAGTAGCGTAGAATAAAAATTAACTATTTTCATGGACTTACAGTATCCACTCCCAAAACTATCTTCAGAAATTGAACTTTCTGAATTGAATTCCGCACAAAACACGGTTCATCATGCAGCTCAATTCATAGCTATTGCAGGTAAATATTTATTGGAAGAACAAGCTGATGATAGCCATACTAATATGGCTTGGGATGTAGAAAAATATTGTTTTGTAGGGAAAGAAGTCCAAAGTAGAGCAAAAGTAGCCTTACACCTCCCTACCTTATCTCTGAAAATTTTAGGCCCTACCAATTTAGAAATTATTTCGTATTCACTATTCGGAAAAACTAAAACTGAAGCCCTCAACTGGTTAAAACAGGCATTGCTCCTTAAACAAATTGATGCTGAAGATTTAAAACCAGAATTGCATTACAACATTCCACAACATTCTGTTGATAACGGCAAAGCATTCCCTGAAATATCTAAAGAGATTCTTGAGGAACTTGCAACACACCGCACCCTCACTGATATTTTTTGTAAAGAAATTGCGCTGGAATTTAATCACGCCTCCGAAGTAAGAACTTGGCCCCATCACTTTGATCACGGAGTGTATATTCCTTTTGGTTTCGATGACGAGAAAAACGTTGAACAATCGTTTAGTGTGGGATATGCAATTGCAGATTCCATTATCTCAGAACCATACTTGTATGTGACTCAGTGGAGAAAAGATAATTCCATCGATTATTCTACCGCACCAAAGCTAAAGACAGGAGCTTGGCTGCCTGAACATCTTAAGGGAGCTGCATTAAAATTATCTGAAATCACCAATTCAGAAGATCAAAATAGCACTATCAAGGCATTTTTAGCTGTAACTACGAGCTGGAGTGTGCTTCGTCAAGAGATTTAGTCTTCCGCATTTGAGATTTCGCTAATGTATTTATTAAAATAACTAAAAGAGTAATTCACAATCACCAAGAGTATCGTCACTCCAATCCCCAGCACATATTGTTTTAAAGAAATCGCAATTCCAATTCCGGCCGACATCAAAATAGTAGCTGCCGTTGTTAAATAACGCACCATCTGATCTGAGCTACTTTTGAGGATGGTTCCTGCTCCAATAAAACTCACACCAACAACTACTGCGTGTACCATACGAATTGGATCAACCCCAATCTCACCTGGCTCAGTTATCTGATTAAAATCTAAAATCACAACACGTCCTAACGAAACAAGTAAGGCAGCAGAACCTGAAATAATCATGTTCGTTCGTAGTCCCGCAGGTTTGTTTTTCCATTCACGTTCTAGTCCTAAAATCCCACCCAATATCAGAGCAATAGCAACATCTATCAGGATAAAGCTTTGTTCTATCATACTTTTCGCTTTCTAAGTTAATCTACATCATTTTAAAGGTTATTAGCGTAACTATGTTCCAACAAAAACAACTACCTCTAATTCAAAATAGATAGACTTAAAAAAAGCCATGTACACTGTGTATACATGGCTTTGAGATTTAAAAAGAAAAACTTACTCGAGAATATAAACTTCTACTGCACACAGTCCTTTTGGGGTTTCACTGATTGAAAACTCCACATCTTCGCCGTCTTTAATGCCTTCATTAGCACCAAGATTTTCGATATTATTTCGGTGAACGAAAAGATCTTCGTTACCACTTTCGGGAGCAATGAATCCAAAACCTTTCTCTTCATTAAACCACTTTACTTTTCCGTATTCCATTCTTTAAAATATATGTTATGTGTTGCTCACAGGTACAGTGTTGATCGCTTTTTTTATTTGGCGAGCCGTATTTCATAATCGGCTGTGAACTTAAAAATTAGTTATACAAACTAGAGGAGGGAAACTAAATACTGTACTGAAGATTTGCCGATACCTGAACTTTAACTTGTTCGCATAAGTTATTGATAATAAAAGTTAGTTACAAGGATTCTTTTATTTGCACTTGATCTCTTGTCTTTAACTCGAACGAGTTCAAATACATATACAGCTAAAAAAGGTGAATGTGAGACCTAACACTCATCTCGTTGAGGGCTGTACTTTTGTACCGCCACCGAATCTCGGGTTCTATACGTACAAAAAGCGTTCGACGAGAATTATTGGCGCGAACGTTATTTCAGTCAATGAATTATCAAACAACTACCTACAATAACTCGTACTTTTGTATTATTTAGTACTAAGCTCATATTTCAGTCATGGACCAAATCACACAAAGTTTTAAAGAATTTTATTCGCAGGTCTTAGACTCTGCCCCACAGATTGCAGCTGGGATAATAGTTTTAATCGTTTTTATTCTACTAGGGCTTCTATCCACTCGTGCATTAAGAAAAGTAGTAGGTTCTGGTAACGATTCTTCCAAAAAATCTCGGATACTCCGTCGACTTTTCCGTTGGACATTTTATGCTTTTGGCTTCACCATTGCACTAAATATTATGGGATTAAGCCAAGCTGCTAGTAGTATTATTGCGGCTGGAGGAATATTAACTGTAGTGCTTGGTTTTGCGTTTAGAGAAATTGGCGAAAATCTTCTCGCAGGTTTATTTATGTCGTTTAGCCCTTCATTTGATGTGGGCGATTTAATTGAGAGTAACGGCACACGCGGTGTGGTGAAGCAAATCAATATCCGAGATGTGCATGTTCGAACTGCAGATGGAGTCGATATTTTCATCCCCAGTGCCATGATCTACAAAAACCCACTTCATAACTTTACTAGAGACGGTTTGCGTAGAGCTCGCTTTGTAATTGGTTTTGATTATAGAAATGACGTTAAAAAAGCTCGTGAGCTTATCCTTGAAGAACTCACTAAAATTGAAGGTGTGCTAGACATCCCCGAGGCAAGTGTTCAAATATCTGAATTCACCGCAAACTATGTCGAGTTAGAAATTCACTTTTGGATCAACACACATTCTGAGCACTCTAACCTTTCCGAGATTCGAACCGATGTGATGCAAGCCACACAAGGCATTCTTCTGCAAAACCAATACATTTTAAGCTCCGAAATAAGTACGTCGATTGAAATTTCTCAGAAGAATGCGTGATTTAGTATTACAACGCAGCCCTCACTAGAGATCTAGATCTCGGGCATACGCCGCGAGATGACTGTGAGATTTTTTACTCTCAACCAATATTAAGCCGTCATTCCTGCGTAGGCAGGAATCTAGATTTTGAATTATGATTGAAGGGCATTCGTGATAATATGCACGATATTAAAACGCTGATGGCTAGTTAATTTTGAAGATCCTTCGGAAGTATCCTCTGGATTGTAGATGTTAGATAATTCGTTGACAGTTTTAATAAATTAAACATCGCTCAAAGTCATCCTGAAGATACTTCTGAAGGATCTTCCCAGTTATTAAAAAGCAATTTTTTTATTCGCGGGTGATAACTGACCTTGCCGTCACATTATTTCCTAGCTCGTTATCGCAATCATCTCGTTAAGGGTTGTACTTTTGTTCCGCCAAAAGTACCAAAAGCTCTCGACAAGAATAATTGGCGCGAACTCCATTGCATCGACTCAATTATTCCAAAGGTCTACGTTCGCTTTTTCCCACATTCAAGACCGAGCCTGTGTGGAATAATTGCTCCTGCCGGAGACGTCGATTCCATTGCGTTCTTACTCCGCCAATAATTCTAAACGTCGATGGGGTTTGGTGGGCGTATTGACACTCTGGGTTTTAAAAATAACTAGGTGCTTTGTGAGGAATCAAATAATTATTTCTGTCAGCAAATTATCTGACTTCTACAAGGATGGCCCCTTTCCTTAATCTGCCCCCAAAGAATTTCAAACCCAATACATGGCAGAGCTTGCAAATAGCCATATGTCCCGACATCTGAGGAAATAGAAATTTCTACAAAAGCTTAACGGTCGATTATATAAAGGATTTTGTATTGAACTAAATAGCTGTTATTATTTATAGTAAAACTCATAATAACAGCAAGTAATCTCGGTAGTTCCTGCCATTAATTTTAAAAACATGCATTTACAAAGCCCCTTATGTTGCACTCCATAAAAGCATTTTACTTGGTTATTCTAGTACTTATAGTTGGGTGTAAAAACGATATATCTTTAGAAAGTCTGCACACCGATATCTCAGAAATAGAGGCTAAGAAGGTTTCAATAGAAGTAACAAAAATGAACCTTGAAGACGAGTTTAATTACTCCAACTACAGCTTTATACAGGCAAATAATAGTGGATTGTATGTTACTCCGTCTACCAAGGTTGATGACTTTGTATTATTTCGATATACGTTAAGTCCTGACGAAGAAGCTACGAGAGTTGAAGGTGTTGTCAGGGATGGAAGAGGGCCAAATGAAATCGAATTGTTGATGATGAGTTCTAAAACATTAGGGGGCGATACCCTCATGTTCACCTCACCTGTTGATAAAATGCTCTTAGTTGACCAAAATGGAGCTGTATCAGAATGGGATTTCGATCTTGCGTCGAGAAAAATCATGAATTTTGGATTCTCTTTTTCCTACGGAAATGGGAGGTTGTTAATTCCAACTTTTAGCCCTATTCAAAAAGAGTATTTGTTTAAAATCTATGATTTAGACGAAAGTCTCGTTTATGATTCTTTTCCACCAAGAGTTCCTTATGGATTTGAACCTTCTATAAGAAACGAATTACTTGGAGAAACTCCTCTACCTGATGGATTCGCAATTTCGTTCATTGGTGATAGAAAAGTATACATTTTGAGTTCAGAAGGTGAGCTTAAAAGAGAACTTACTCTAGGGAAAAGTGAAGATATACCCGCTCCTTTTAAAGTCTCAAACCCACATGAGGCTCCCCGCGCTACTCCCTATATAACTAAAATAGAATTCTATAAGGAGCATTTAATGGTATTAGTTGATAATATTATCTGGATTATAGAATACCCTTCTTTTGAAATAAAATCGAAAATAAGGTTACTTAAAAATAAACAGGTTGAAGATTCTCCTGTTTTAGATTTCTCTATCTCAGATAACTATATATATTCGAGAATTGGAAGAGATGGTACTTTTTAAACTGAAACCGATTTCGATTGGTTTCAAAAATAAGTTACCGTAAAGGAGTTAAAAATGAGGTATCACTTTCAACTCACGTTCAAACTCATTACTCACAACATTTTTTACAAGAGAATCCATAATTCTGCATTGAATCCAAGCTCCTCCTTGCTTATCTTCTCTGAACTTTGAACAAAGCTTCTCGACCGATTTACCAACTTCTATTACATAGCTTTGAGGCATCCACTCGGCGCCACCTAAAACAACAGGTGCGTAACTGATGTCATTTTCGATTTTCTATATCATTTTTAAAATCCGACACGGTTCTCGTAGTCGGATTTTTTTTGACCCTCAACTCACTCAAACTCAATTCTAAACATGTCTTTGTACCCAAGAAAGAAAGCCATACTTGCATTAAGCGACGGAACCGTTGTACACGGTTGGGCAGTTGGCCACGAAGGAATTACTGGTGGCGAACTTTGCTTTAACACAAGCATGACTGGCTATCAAGAGATCTTCACCGATCCAAGTTATTACGGCCAACTTATGATGATGACCTACCCACACATCGGTAATTACGGAACGATGTCTCGTGATGATGAACACCGGAAGGTGATGGTAGCTGGAATGATTACACGCGCCTTTAGTTGGGAATTTAGCAACCCAATGGCAGACCGAAGTCTTCAAGACTACCTTGTTGACAACGAAATTGTAGGAATATCTGGTGTTGATACACGAGCTCTTGTTCGCCACATCCGAGAAAAGGGTGTGATGAACGCTGTGATTTCGTCTACAGAATTGGATGAAGCCAAATTGGTGGAAATGGCCAATAACTGGGAAGATATGAATGGCTTAGAACTCGCTTCTAAAGTTAGTCGCGAAGAAGCCCAAACAGTAAATGGCGAAGGAACTTTCAAAGTTGCTGCTATCGATTATGGGATTAAGCAGAATATCATTAATAGTTTGCACGCTCGCGGTTGCACACTCCGAGTTTTTCCAGCAAAAGCATCACTTGCCGAAGTGAAAGAATGGGAAGCAGATGGTTTCTTTTTCTCTAACGGCCCTGGAGATCCAAATGCTACCGCAGAATATGCGCTTGAAATTGTGGAATACGCGAAAGCAACAGGAAAGCCTCTTTTTGGAATTTGTTTAGGTCACCAATTAATGGCGCTAAGCGAAGGTATTGATGTTGGAAAGATGTTTGTAGGCCACCGTGGCGCAAATCATCCTGTTAAAAACCTCGCCTCTGGTTTGGTAGAGATTTCAACTCAGAACCATGGCTTTGGCGTTACCGAAGAAAGTGTAAAAGACGATGTAGCTGAGGTTACGCACATCAACTTAAACGACGGAACTGTTGAAGGGTTGAAGTTTAAGAAATTCCCTGGTTTTTCAGTGCAATATCATCCAGAAGCTTCACCAGGACCACACGACTCGGCTTATCTTTTTGATCAATTCATCGACATGATGAAAGAGGGTAAAGCAACTGTTACAAAGTAACTCATGGATAAAAAGAGCGCTTTTAGGGCGCTCGCAATGGAAAACGTAAAACATTTTTAACACTGAAGGCTTAAAACCTTCAACCAAAGAACAAAATAAATGCCCAGACGCGACGATATACACAAAATTCTCATCATAGGTTCAGGACCTATAGTAATTGGTCAAGCTTGCGAGTTTGATTACTCTGGAACTCAAGCATGCCGATCGTTACAAGAAGAAGGATACGAGATTGTACTTATCAATTCGAACCCTGCTACCATCATGACCGATCCAATCATGGCAGATGCAATTTACATGCTGCCCATGACTACTGCTTCCATCAAAGAAATTGTTGCCAAAGAAAAGCCTGACGCTGTTCTCCCAACAATGGGTGGACAAACGGCTCTTAACCTTGCTCGCGATTTAGAAATTGAAGGTTTCTGGAAAGCAAACAACATCGATATTATTGGTGTTGATATCGCTGCTGTAGATATTACTGAAGACAGACAGCAGTTCCGCGATTTGATGGAAGAAATCGGAATTGAGCAATGTAAAAGTAAAACAGCTTCCTCCATTTTAGACGCAAAAGAGATTAAGGAAGAGTTAGGTGGACTTCCACTCGTAATTCGTCCATCTTTCACCCTTGGTGGAACTGGTGGCGGTATTGTTTGGCACGAAGAAGATTTTGATAGAAAAGTACTTCACGGCCTTGAAATGAGCCCAACTCACCAAGTACTTATTGAAGAGTGTATCTTTGGTTGGAAAGAATATGAGCTAGAGCTTCTCCGTGATAGCAACGACAACGTGGTTATAATTTGTTCTATCGAGAATATGGATCCAATGGGCGTGCACACTGGTGATTCAGTAACTGTTGCTCCAACACAAACATTGACAGATAAACAACTTCAGATTCTTCGTAACGCGGCAATCAAGATGATGCGTTCTATCGGGACTTTTGCTGGAGGCTGTAATGTGCAGTTTGCAATGGAGCCTGGAAGCGATCGTTTTGTGGCTATTGAAATTAACCCAAGAGTAAGTCGTTCTTCGGCGCTAGCATCTAAAGCAACAGGTTATCCAATTGCTAAAATTGCTACCAAACTTGCAGTAGGATACAATTTAGATGAGCTCAAGAATCAAATTACAGGAACAACTTCAGCATGTTTCGAGCCTTCTATCGATTACGTAGTTGTTAAAGTTCCTCGTTTCAACTTCGATAAATTCCCAGGTGTAGATGAAGAACTTTCTACCCAAATGAAAGCTGTGGGAGAAGTAATGAGCATCGGGCGAAATTTCCCTGAAGCATTGAATAAAGCATGGCAATCACTAGAAATTGGTCGCCACGGTTTAGGCGCTGATGGCTACGAAGAATTGGACCGAAAAGAAGTTCGCGAACGCCTCATTAAACCATATTGGGATCGTTCTGTTCAAATCAGAAACGCATTCAAACTTGGAACATCGGTTGAGGAAATAGCCGACATCACCAAGGTTGACCCATGGTTTCTTCAGCAAATCCGTTACATGGTTTCTCTAGAGAATAGAACTGAGGGACAAAGTTTAGCAGACATCAGCAAAGATGATTTGTTTGAGCTAAAACAAGCTGGGTTTTCGGATTATCAAATTGCTTGGTTGCTAAGTAAAAGTGGAACTAAAGTTACTGAGAATGAAGTTCGTGCTCATAGAAAAAACGAAGGTCTCAAGCCAGCTTTTAAGCTAGTAGATACTTGTGCAGCAGAATTCCCAGCGGTAACACCGTACTATTATTCTTCCTATGAAGGCGAAAATGAAAGTGTAGTTACCAACAAGAAAAAAGTACTTATTCTTGGTAGTGGCCCTAACCGAATTGGCCAAGGAATTGAATTTGATTACTCTTGTGTGCATGCTGTGCTTGCCGCCAAAGAAATGGGCTATGAAGCGATTATGGTTAACTGTAATCCAGAAACAGTTTCTACTGATTTTGATATCGCTGACAAGCTTTATTTCGAGCCTGTTTATTGGGAACGAGTATTAGATATTATTGAGCATGAGAAGCCCGAAGGTGTAATCCTCCAAGTGGGTGGGCAAACAGCTCTAAAACTTGGCAAGCGTTTTGTAGAAGAAGGAATCCATATTTTCGGAACTGCTTTTGAAATGATTGACTTTGCCGAAGATCGTGGTCAATTCTCCGATTTACTTCTTAAACTCGAGATTCCTTTTCCAGAATACGGAATGGCTACCAATGTAGACGAAGCGCTTGTTGTAGCTGGTAGAATTGGTTATCCCGTACTTATTCGTCCAAGTTATGTACTAGGCGGACAAGGCATGCGTATTGCCGTTAAAGAAGCAGAATTACGCCGCTATGTAGATCGTATTCTTAAAACGCATCCCGAGAATGCATTCCTTATCGATAAATACTTAGAACACGCCGTTGAAGTAGATGTTGACTCTGTGTTTGATGGAGAGCAAATTCACATTGCAGGAATAATGCAACACATAGAGCCTGCAGGAGTTCATTCTGGCGATTCAACAGCTGTACTTCCTCCTTATTCGTTAAGCGATAAAGTAATTAAAGAGATTGAAGTGTTTCAGGAGCGTATTGCCAAAGCTATGGAAATTGTGGGATTCTTAAACGTACAATATGCCGTTAAAGACGAGAAAGTGTATATCCTAGAAGCAAATCCGAGATCCACACGAACTATTCCATTTTTGGCCAAAGCAACTCAGCGCCCTGAAGCAGCTATTGGCGTGAAAGTGATGCTTGGCGCAAAACTTAGTGAGTTTGATTTAACTTCAAAACTAGATTGCTGGGCTATAAAAGAGCCTGTTTTCCCATTTGATAAATTCCCTGGTGTTAAGAAAGAGCTTGGCCCAGAGATGAAATCAACAGGCGAAGCAATTTACTTTGCTAAGGATTTTGACGACGAGCATTTCAAAAAACCGTTTGAGTTTAAAAATCTATATTTAACTAAGTAATTAAGCGTTAGGTTTACGAACCCTGAAGTTTAATTTCTATAGACTATGTAAGGAGTATGTCCTAATAAGGTCATACTCCTTGATGTGTGTAAGTCATTTTAAAAATATCCAATCAGTATAAAAAGTAGCAAAGGTAATCCGTGATTAACCAAGCAAAAAGTATTTTAAAGGAAGTTTTTGGCTATGATAGCTTCAGACTTCAACAGGAAAAAGTAATTACCCATGTACTTAACAACAAAGACGCTCTGGTAATAATGCCTACCGGCGGCGGTAAATCACTCTGTTATCAGATACCAGCACTAATTTTTGATGGGCTTACCATTGTAGTTTCTCCGCTTATTTCATTAATGAAAGACCAGGTAGAGCAGCTTCGCGAATATAATGTACCTGCAGTCTACCTAAACAGCTCGCTTACACCTGAAGCCTATGCTTTTAATGTACGACGCATTCAAAGTGGCAAAGTAAAGCTCCTTTATCTAGCTCCTGAAACATTAATGATGGAGAAAACACGCGAACTACTTAGCTCCATCAAAGTAGACTGTTTTACTATTGATGAGGCCCACTGTATTTCGGAATGGGGCCATGATTTCAGACCTGAATACCGCCAAATGGCAGCTGTTCGTGAGGAAGATTTCCCAAGTGCTGTTTGCCTAGCTTTAACTGCAACGGCAACACCTCGTGTTCAAGACGATATTAAGAACATTCTTTCTTTAAAAGAATCTGAAGCGTTTATCTCAAGTTTTGATAGAGAAAATCTATTCCTCAAGATTGCAGATAAAAAAGATCCGCACAATCAACTTTTGGATTTTCTGTATACTCGTAAAAAACAATCTGGAATAATTTACTGTTTCTCGCGCCGGCAAGTTGATGAGGTTGCTGAAATTCTAGAAGAAGAAGGATATTCAGTTAAACCCTATCATGCAGGTTTACATGATGAGCAACGTGCTTTTAACCAGCGCGCTTTTATTCGAGATGATATTTCCATTATTGTAGCAACAATCGCCTTTGGTATGGGTATTAACAAGCCGAATGTGCGTTATGTGGTGCATTACGATATGCCACAAAATATCGAATCGTATTACCAGCAAATTGGTCGAGCTGGCCGTGATGGACTACGCTCCGATTGTCTGCTTTTATTCGGCTATTCAGATACTCAAAAGATTAAATACTTTATTAATCAGAAAGAAGGAAATGAAAAAGAAGTTGCAGAAAATCACTTAAAGCAATTGGTTAAATACCTAGAAACTACTGATTGTCGACGCAAACCTTTAATGAGTTATTTCGGCGAGAAATATCTAAAAGCAGAATGTGGAATGTGCGATAATTGCCTTTCTGTAGATGCCGATGTTGAAGACTTAACCATCCCTGCTCAAAAATTTATCTCGTGTGTAGTGAGAAGTGGTGAGAAGTTCGGTGCTAGCCATATCGTAGATATTTTGAGGGGTTCAAAATCTAAGAAAGTACTAGAATTTGAACACGATAAACTTCCAACTTATGGTATTGGTCTTGAATGGAATAAAGACCAATGGACACAACTTTCGCGTTCTTTAATACGACAAGGTTATTTAAGCAAAGGCGAACACGGAAGTTTGAAGCTCGAAAAAAGTGCTCTAGCTGTGCTTAGTGGAGATGAAAATGTATTCGGAATGCTAGATCGTACTAGTACTTCTGTTGATGGTGAGGCAGTAGTTCGTACTTCTTCTGAAATTGAACAAGATTACGATGTTAAATTATTCGAGCTGTTAAGAATTAAGCGAAAAGAAATTGCTGATGATCAGGATGTTCCTCCATATGCTATTTTCCCAGACACAACCCTTGTTGAAATGGCTTATTTCTTTCCCCAGAACAAAGATAATTTAGAGCATTTATACGGAATTGGGGCTGTTAAGAAAGAGAAATTTGGTAGTGCATTTGTAGGCATCATCAAAAAGTACACTCAAGAAAATGGCTTAGAAGAAAGGAAGAAATCTTTGGCTACCAAGGTTAAGAAATCCGTTGGTAATAAAAAGCACCATCAAGTGGGTGAGGCTTTTAATGATGGAGAATCTATTCCATTATTAGCCGAAGCACATGGTGTAAAAGAAGTAACCATCTTGGCGCATTTAAAAACTTTTATTGATGAAGGAAATGAATTACGTTTGGAAGGACTTTTGGAGTTTACAACGCTTTCTCAGCGCCAACAAGACCATGTGATGGCGGCTTTCAAAAAGAAAGGTCCATTGATGTTGCGCCCAGTTTATGACGAGTTAAACAAAGCAATTGGCTACGATGAGCTTCGCATCATGCAGTTGTATTACATGGCCACAAATAAATAAGTTTAATAGGCGCTCTATACTCCTTGAATATAGAGCGCTTGATAAATGGTTTTTAGAAATTGTACTTTAGCGTAAGCATAAAACTGCGTCCAGCTTCTGGAATATTAGCAATGCTTGTGTGTTGATTATAATAAACATCAAATAAGTTCTTTGCCTCAACAATTGAAGTAAGATTTCCATTAAAAAACATCTTAGAATAAACAGCATTGAAAATTGCATTAGATTTCGTTTTATCCTCATTAGAAGAAATATTCGAAATCCTATTTTGTGCAAGCGCCCATTCCATGTTTGCTGTAAAACTGTTACTTGCTAAGGTATAAGTAACAGAGTTCATCCCTTTTAATGGTGGGATGAGAGGCAAAGGGTCGTTAAGGGTAGTATTCTGCGCGTACGTGTAAGCGGCTCTAACTTCGGTTTTTAGATTATTCCAGAATGAGTTTATCACACGAATTTCACCCCCAAGCATAATTGCATTCCCTAAGTTTTGATATTGCTTAAACTGAAAGTTGTTATTACTAACATCACCCACAACAATTCCTGAGATATAATCAGAAAATTGTTTGTGAAATAGCGAAACTGAAAGAGAATGATTATCTAGTTCTAATATGGAATTGAGTTCTAGATTCAAGCTTTTTTCCGGTTTAAGCCAAGGATTTCCATCATAAAAATAGCCATCTACATAATTGTAAATATAGTGGCCAAACATTTCGATATGGTTTCCAAGACGTTCTGAATAAATAGAACTAAAACTCAAACTCCAGTTCTCTTTAGCGAGCCAAACAGCAGTTGCTGAACCAGAAAGGAGAAACTTATTTCTAGGCTTGTATTCTTTGTTGTACAACGACTCAAACATGGATGCATAATTATCACTGTTTGTGGCAAGCGAAGTAAAGCTCACACTTTCTTCTACTTTTATGAGAAATCTCGGTGAGAGCATAAAATTATGTTTACCACCAAGGCTCGCATTTTTCGTAATAACATCATCCATATTATAAATGAACATGTCTTCGATGCTAGTGTCTAAGCTTTGCATAAGCATATCACCCTTCGCTTCTGAGACAAATCCATTTAGATACCATTCAAACTTATGCTTTGCTAAAGTAGCATTACCGCTCCACTTTGACCCTAACGTTGCCGTTGACCCATACATTGGCATGTACATTCCCGTCATTACTGGTCGTTGAGAAACATCCCTGCTATAATCATCCATCCAGTGGCGAATGGAGTTTCCGTAAACCATCGCAGAATTTAATTGAAATGGACTTCCTGAATCTTTCCAGTTGTACTGAACTCGAAGTATGTTCGCCAATGCTTTGGTAGCGTCCATTAGCAATGCTGGGTAACCAACATCAATTGCTTTATCAGTAATGAAATTTACCTCAACAGAATTATCTGAGCTGAATACATGTTTCATTCCTACATTCAGGTTCATTTTACTAAACTGAGTATTAGCAACAACAGAGTCTTGGCCGGCATGTAAATCATTTGCTTTTTTGATACTCCCAGATAGTTGAAAGGCTGTATTTTTTTTGGAATAGTTTGAATTTACAGCAACAACTCTGTATTCGTCGGGTACGCGATAGCCTGTGGTTACATCTAGTTTAAAAGGCGCAAATTCTGGTTTTTTGGAAATCAAATTAATGCTACTGTTTCCATTACCGTTTTCTGCTACTCCAGAACCACTTTTATCTATTTTCAATTTTGATAGATTGTTAGATTCTATATACGATGAAATAGGATCCATTTTATCTACGCAAGCTTTGAAAATTTGCATCCCATCAATGGTAAGATTCATACGCTGATCGCTTTGTCCACGAACGGAAGGTTCCCATCCAAAAGCTCCTCGTTGAATCATTGAAACCCCATCAATATTATTGAGGAAGTGATCTAAAGTATGATGAGATTGCGTGCTTTGGTAATCTTTGACATTCGCTTTATTTCCATCGTATGCATAAACTACCACACTTTGATCGGTGTGAAGAATTGTTGGGATTAGAAACAGAGTATCTGCCACTTCGCTAAGAACAAATCGAGAAAGTAAGTACCCAAGAGCATGAACTTGAAAATTCTCTCTACTCTCAGGAATAGTTACTGTTCCGTTTACATCCGTTACAGCAAATACGATTTCTTCGTAATCCATTAAATGAGCATTTATAATAGGCTCATTACTAGATTTATCAAGAACCGTTAATGTTCTATTCTGAGCAAAAGCATTTAAAGCCATACACCAAAATAAAAGCAAAAAGGATAGTTTAATTTTCATAATAATAGCGTTAGAAATTGGCCTCAATTAAGATTGAGGCCTTTAATCCTTACTTAGCCTTTACACTATATTCAAATACAACTTCTGGTAAAGTATCGTTTGCCACAACAAGTTCTACAGAGGTAGTCCAAGTTCCACTCATGCTATAGTTGATGTCGCCAGAATACACACCGTTCCCTTTATTAGTAGGAGCTGTAAAGTTTGTGGAATGACCTTGGCCACCACCCATATCCATGTATGGATAAATGATAACTCCGGCATCAGCAAAAGCTGGAAACGACATCATTGTTGCTCTTTTATGAACCATGAAAGAAAGTTCATTTGAACCTACCACTGGATCGCTTGGTTCTACCCAAGAAATAAAGTAACTATCGCCAGCGCTATCTTTAACACTTGTCAATTTCCATGAAGATGCTACATCAATATCTATTGTTCCTTCGATGGTTTCGTCGTTTTCGGTTACTATTGTGAAGTTTATACTCCATGAACCCATTTCTCCACCAGGCATGATAAATACGGCCATACCTTTAAAGTAGTTATCGTTTTCTTCAAACTTAACTGGGTTTTCATATGGAGATGAATGCATCATTGTGCCCATGTCCATCATTGGCATCATAGTTATTGATTTCATTTCAACACTTTTACCACCTTTTTCTAATTCCCAGTAAAGTGAGTTTGCTCCTGTTTCTAATTCAGTATCTGATGATAGTTTAACAGTGTACCCGTCTACCACAACGCTGTTTATAGATGTTAATACTAAATCGTTATCGTCAGAATCTGAGGTACTACAAGCGTTAAAGGCAATAAAAAGTAATGCCACAACCAAAATATGGCTTTGTTTAAAAGTCGATTTCATAATAAAATGTGTTTTATAGTTTTGTTACAATGTATAAGAAAGGGCTACAAAAACTATACTCGAGGTGGGTGGTATATTTCGAGTTCAAAACCCGAAACAACCCTATTATTACTATGTTTATATTGAACAGAATACTGAGGAATACCAAAGTCTAAATCCTCTAAAAAGAATAACGCATGATAATCTGACCACACCACAACCACTGTTGAACTGTCTTCTTTTGGATGTGAAGTTGAGAAATAACACATATCCATAGAAGTTTCACCTCCTGAATGATGGTCGCTCATTTCTCCATCAGTATTCGCCTGCATTTTTCTATGTAACTCTGGATGGTGGCAGGTACAAATTGAATTATCACCTTCTGTAATACACGTGCAAAACGAAACTACACAATGATGTTCCCCCTTTTCTGCGTGGCTATGTTTGAAGAGCAGATTACTTCCAAACCAACCAAAGGTATCCCATAGCATCAACATTAGGGTGCATACAGTAATCGTTTTGATATATAGTGTTTTAAGACTCATTTGTCTTAAATGTCTGATAAAATTATGAAGGGGATGTGAATTTTTCTATTACGGCTAATTTAATAAAACGTGACCGCAAAAAAAGTACGGTTATGTAAGTAATAGTTAAACCTTATTAAGCTGAGTAGGCTTTTATTCGATACTTAATGTTTAAAATAATAGCTAAGATTTAATCCAACTAGTATGATAGAACCCTCACCAACTGGTTCACCTTTCGTTATAAGGTTAAACTCGTAGCCAAAAGAAAAGTTAGGTTTAAGAGAAACATGTTTATTTAAATTCAGTTGATAGGCCAACCCGATGGCAGGTTGTAACATGGTTATATTCGTGCTATTCTTCGTTTGTATATCAGTACAAGGAGGTACAACCCCGCATTGACGTCGAGTGTCTTCCCAATCAATTTCCATAAAATAGAGATCAGTACCAAGCATAAGGCTTAAATTTTCAATGAAAAAGGATTGATATTCATAACCTAAGCCAAAGCCGAAACCTCCGCCTTTTTCGCTATCGTGTTTACCCCAGTCTTCACGGTCTGTAAAGTTGTATCCCGCACGAATATTCAAATAAGAATTGTTTTGAAGTTCATAATCAAAGCGAAGGGTAGGAATAATCCCTTCTGGATAAGAGTGTACTCCTATACCAATACTATGTTGAGCCACTAATAAACTTGGAGAGAGAACAAAGCAGAGAAATAAGATTTTTTTCATAACTCAATTATAATTAAAACAATTAATAACAAGAACATTGTTTTAAATTAGCACTTTGTAATTGGAATTGAAATTATAAAAGTAGCTCCTTTCTCCTCGTTATTTTTGGCTTCAATTTTACCGCCTAACTTCCCGATTACCTGGTTAGAAATAGCCAAACCTAAGCCTAAGCCAAATTTAGCACCTTGATTTTTGGTGGTATAATTTGGTTCAAAAATGCGATCGAGTATATCAACGGGTATACCTGGGCCATTATCAGAAATTTTTACGAATATAGATTTTTTGTCATTCCATGTTTTTATGCTGATTTGCCCGCCATCAGTTAAAGCATCACAAGCATTTACGAGAATATTTGTCCATACTTGATTGAGTTCACCCATTCTTGCACAGGTTTCAGGAACCTCATTCAATTCTAGATTTACATCCAAAAATTTTAGGCGATTGGTTAGAACAAGAACCGTGTCTTTGATTCCCGTCCTCACATCAATCATATCTGCTTGGTTGTTATCTTGGCGACTGTAGCTTTTTAAGCTTTTAACTAAGTTGGCAATTCTTGCACTAGCTAGTTGAATATTGTGGATGAGTTTTCCTGCTTCAAATTGTTGCAAAAGCTGTGTCACTGGTATTTTTTTCCGGTTTGAATCGACCACCGCTAATGCTTCTTCTGGCATTTGTGCTAATTTCCGTGTCGCAGCTCTATCTTCTACATACGGAAATCGTTTCTGAACTTCGAGCATCCGAGTTCTAACTTCACTGCTACTTATTGGCCCTGCTTCCAATCCGTTCTTAAACATCACAGCTAAGGGCTCACTTATTGAGAGATCCTTGAAATTTTCTTTAAGTGCTTCTGCAGAGCGAATGAGTGCCGCTGCAGGGTTGTTAACTTCATGAGCGAAACCAGCAACTAACTCGCCCAATGTTGCCATTTTTTCTTGATGGATAATTTTCTGATAAGATTCTTCGAGTTGCTCGTATGCTTCTTTAAGGTCTTCTCTTTCTTTTTCGAGCTTTTTATTTAAAGCACTCATTTCCGACTCTAATTCCAAATTCTTCAGAAAACGATCAGCCATATTACTCATCATCAACTGTTGTAGAGGATGACGAAGGCGTGGATTGTCGTTCACATATTGTTCAAATTCGTTCTGTTCAATTCTAAGCGCCTGAACATCTGCTTGCACAATACAAGCTGTGAGTGAAGGGTTCCCTGTAGTAAATGATAGCAAACCAACAAAGTGACCAGGAATCAATTTTAACAAGTCTAAAGAGGAGCCGTCAGTTCGGGTGTGATTAAGTTTAGCCTTCCCTTTTAGCAATAAATATAAATAATGAAGCGACTCTCCTTGATTGAAGATAATATCGCCTTTTTTAAAGCGTACCACATGCTCTTGCAATTCCTCTGATTCTCGTATTGCTCGTTGAATAAAGCGGAGGATTACTTTTCTATCATTCAGCATAAGTCCTTTATTCATGCTGATTAATTATCTGTTAGGGTGTTGTTACGAAGCACTTCTGCAAGTCGTGTTGCATCAAGTACGGTCATAAAAGGAAGTGGATTCAACTTTTGCTGAATTATGAAATCGGTAAGCTGATTAACTACGACCTGCTGCAATTCATCTTTTTGCCAAGGTTTTGCTACATAGTAATCTAGCCCAGCCTTGTTTATTGCCTGTACGGTATCTTCAAGACCAGCTTGACCTGTTACCAGAACTTTTTTGCTCATTTTTATAGATGGATGGCTTTGTAGTTCTATGAGTAAATCAACTCCATTCTTGCCAGGTAAAACGTGATCGCACAGAATCAACCCAATCTGGTTTCCCGCTTCTTCAATCTGCTGCATGATCTCTTTTGCTTCTTCGGTGTTGTTTGCAGTCTCAACAGGAAACACAGGCTCGATAAACTCCAAGTCTCCAACAAGAGCATCCATAACTTCCAGTTCATCTTCTACAACAATAATATAGATTTGCTTATCCATAATTTACCTCTCAGTTTAATAATAATGGCCAATAAAACAGTGCGTACAACACTACAATAGAGAAACCCAATAATCCGATTACAAATCCTGTTTTTGCCATATCTACTGTTCTTATAGTTCCGGTACTCATAGCAATGGCGTTTGGGGGTGTTGAAATTGGAAGTAACATTGCTAAACTAGCACTAATACCAATCACCAAACTTACAATAACTAAGTTAAAACCATCTCCCGCTATTCCAGAAGTAGCCATGATAATTGCTAACGGAATGAGTAATGTTGCTGTAACCGTATGTGATAAAAAGTTGGCAATTAGCAACGATACTATACCAAATAAAGCAATAAGAACCACAGGACCAAAAGCGCTCCACTCAATACTTTGAACAATCCATTCGGCAAGGCCAGTGCTCTTCATCGAAATTCCTAAAGAAATACCGCCTGCTACTAGCCACAACACTTCCCAAGGCAATTTTCTAATATCTTCTTTCGATACAACTCCAGTTAACGTTAGAAGCACAACTGGGATTAAAGCAATTATTGCACTTTTGACTCCGTGAAAACTTTCAGTTATCCAAAGAACTACTGTTATAGCAAATACAGCGTAAAGTATAATCGCATTTTTTGATTTGTTGAGTTTCCCTGCCATATCGATGGTTATTACTGTAGTATTTGGTTTAAACACCTTCAACAATAGAAACCATGCAAAAATCAAAACAACAACAACTAGCGGAGTTGCTAAAGCCATCCATTGCCCAAATGGGATATCAATTCCTTGTTGAGAAAGCGCACCAATAACAACTGCGTTAGGAGGCGTTCCGATTGGAGTTGCAATTCCACCAATATTTGCGGCAAATGGGATACATAATGCTAATCCCGTTCTTAGTGGATCAGTTTTACTAATCTGAGCAATAATGGGCAAAATTACCGTCATCATCATAGCTGTAGTTGCGGTGTTACTCATAAACGCAGATAAGAACGCCGTTGCCACCATCAATCCCAATAAAATGTATTTCGGATTGGTTCCAAAAGGTTTTAAAAGTACTCTTGTTAAATTCTTATCGAGATTGTATTTAATAGCAGCTCCCGCGAGTACAAAGCCACCTAGAAATAATATTATAATCGGATTCGCCAACGTCCCCATAAACATCGTATATGAATCTGGAGCATACTCTTCTGTAACAGTCTTGAATATGAGGCCTTCTTTACTAAGTAACAGCACCTGAAGTAGAATCACCATTATTGAGGTCGCAAAGATAGGAACAGGCTCTAACATCCAAAATGCGGCCGCTAAAAAGAAAATACCTAGAGTTACATGACCAGCTTGCGATAAGCCTTCTATGGATAGAAAAAAAGGAATAACTAATCCGATGATGCCAACGAATATTCCGATTGTTTGTTTGTTTATGCTTTTCATTGCAATTGCCTATTGCTTGCTTAATGTTCTAAAAACTGAGACTGAATTGTACTAAAAAATCAACATACGAATGCTCCTCAAAAGGTGCGGAATTTTCTTGAACTAAGTTCACTTCACTTTGAATTTTGATGGAATGACCAATAAAGAAATAATTCAACCCAATACCATATTTACGTTGTTCGATGAAGTTATTTTTTACCACCCTAAGTTCATCATCAGGGTTCAAGTAACTTACGCGGATGGTTGATTCCAATTCTCCATTTAAGAATTTACCTGCTTGAAATGAATAGCCTTTCCCACCATTAATTGAGGAATAAATCGTGCTATTATCTGCTAAAGTGAGAATTCCATCGTCAGAAATAGTTCGCTGGATATATTCCCCTAACAGGGATAAACCATCGTATTTAAATACTCCATCTATATAAAAATTAGTAATACTTGCAGAATTATTATTCCATGCAGCGTTTCCTAGTTTTGTTGCAGCATCCTGATTATGGTAAAAAGCTACCCCAACGGATAACTTGGGAGTTGGCTCTCTGTATAAATCACTTTCAATGTAATCACCATGATTTGAAAATTTACCAAAAGGCAAAACATCTACACGTCCGGTATATGCCAATCCGCCACTCGCTTTTGCTTTGTTGATTCCTTCACCATGTGTAATACCACCGTAAATAATAACTCCAGCTGTATTTCCTAAGCCAACAAATGTATTTGCTGTAAGACCAAGGTCGTAACCAACAGCGAAGAAGCGAGAAACTACTGAACGATCTACCATCTGTAAGTTTTTTGAAGTGGTTTGAAATTGGCGACCACTGGGCGGACGAAGTTGTCCAAAATTGATTTCAGTTTTCGAGTTTGGGCGCCATCTATACTCTGCATTCGATAACTGTACATTTCCTTTATCCATTTCTAGTTGAAGGAAATAACCCAGCTTTTGATTAAGAATATAGCCACTCATTTGCGCTCTAGCTCTTCTTACCACCAAATCTCCATCAAAAGGATCGTTTCCTTCTAGCGGAATTACTCCAAAAAATTGTTGTTGTAAACGCATACCTAGTTTAAACGACATAAAACCATCTGTAGTTGTAAAACTAAGGCCTTTTTCTGGTGAAAACAGTACTGTTGGCACTTCTTGTGCAACTACGCTATTCGAAATAATTACTAATACAAAAAAAAGAAAACGGCAGCGTTTTAGTTCTAATACATTCATGATTAGCTAGAAACCCCATCATATTATGTTGTAAATGAATGTTTAGCTTAAGGTCTCCATTGTTTAAGAAGTTTCTGTGAATTAGATCCGTTTATTACGAATAGTTTTGCGGAATTTTGCTTTCACCATTACTCAAGAACTTGTAACATCCATCATGCTTTTAAAACCAGACATCTTATCCAAACTTTCATCGCTTGAACTACGTGCAAAAAGAATTGTAGAGGGTTTTATATCTGGTTTGCATAAAAGTCCATATCATGGCTTTAGTGTAGAATTTGCAGAACACCGTCCTTACAATCCTGGCGACGATTTCAAACACATCGATTGGAAAGCCTACGGTAAAAAAGAACGGTTTTACGTAAAGCAGTATGAGGAAGAAACCAATCTGCGTTGCTACGTTTTGTTAGATACCAGCTCTTCAATGCTTTTTAAACATTTTGGAGAGTGGTCAAAATTAAAATATGGAACTCACTTTGCAGCTTCATTAATGTACTTAATGCACCGCCAACGTGATGCTTGTGGGCTTATTCCCTTTTCTGATAAAGTTGAGACCTTCATCCCTGCAAAAGGCACTTATTCGCATTTACGACAGATTTATCTAGAGCTTGAGCGTGAATTGATTCGCGAAAATGATCCAAAACCAGCACAACGCAAAACGGCATCTGCTAAAGTGATTCATGAGGTTGCTGAACGACTTACTCATCGTAGTTTGGTGGTTATCATTACCGATTTATTTGAAAATGTTCAGGAACACGAAGCGCTCATCTCTTCTCTCAAACACCTAAGACACCGCAAACATGAAGTACTTTTGTTTAATACGCTAGAGAAACGAAGCGAGCGTGAATTAGCTTTTTCAGATAACAAATTTGTGTTTGAAGACATGGAAACTGGTGCTGAAGTTGAAGTTCTACCATCTCAAGTACGTGAAGATTATCAAACTAAAGTTGCTGAGTATACTAAGAAATTTATGCTGGCATGTAGCGAGTTTGGCATAGATTATGAAGAAATTGATACAGAAGCAGATTTCGACTTTGCCTTGCTCGCTTATCTCAACAAACGTAAAAGATTAGGCTGATTTTTTGTAATCCTTATTAGAAGTCATCTCGTGGCATATGCCCGAGATCTAGGTTAATAGTGAGGATTTATGTTTGAACTGTAACTTTAGATTCTTACCCCTCAGGAATTCTGAACGTCAAATAATTCGCTGACAGAAATAACTTATAGATTTCTCACTAAGCACCTAGAGATTTATACTCCCAGAGTGTCAATACACCCACCAAACTCCATCGACGTTTAGAGTTATTGGCGAAAAAAGAACGAAGACCAATGGAATGATTGAGTCGATGCCATGAAGTTCGCGCCAATTATTCTTGACGAGAGCTTTGGTTACGTGCTAAACCAGAGATTCGGGGGCGGAACAAAAGTACAGACTTCAACGAGATGAGTGTGATAACGAGCTAGTAAATATCGTAAAGTTCAAAAACACTGGAAGCTGGATCTTCCATACTGCATTATTAGCAGAACCACGTAACGAGGTCCAACAACTGCTTTTTAATAGCTGAGAAGATATTTCTCCAGAGCTATCGGTATCATGATGACGGTGAGCGTTGTTTATTTTATTAAAACTGTCAACAAATTATGCCACATCTATTAATCTAACCACTCTACACCACTTTGCTGTTTTTAAGAATCTTATTCAACAATGTTGGGGAGACTCTTTTTAAGATGAGGGCGAAGCGTTCTTTTAAACCAGAAATTATGATTTCTTCCTTCCGAGCCGAAATTCTACTCCAAACTCGTGCTACCATTTCATCAGCATCCATAGCCGATTTGTGCAAATCTCCCATTTTCCCAAAAGAAGTACCATCGCCAGTTAATGCATTTTTGGTGATGTTGGTTTTTATAGGCCCTGGGCAAAGTAAGGTAACCGCAATATTGTATTCGTACATTTCTTGGCGAAGCGAATCGAAAAAACCTTGCACTGCGTGTTTACTAGCCGCGTAACCTGTTCTGTATTTAGTTCCCATTTTACCAGCTACACTGCTCGTTACAATAATGTGGCCACTTTTTCTAGAAATCAGGTGTGGCAAAAGTGCCCGTGTTAACCCTGCTGAACCGAAAAAATTCACTTCCATTAAGGAACGGATGGTCTCCAATTTTGTCTTTTCTAGCAAGGAGCGCTGGCTTACACCGCCATTGTTCACTAGCACATCAACAGTACCAAATAACGCAATGGCTTCTTCAACTTTAACAGGAAAAGAATCTGAATCTGTTAAATCTAGCGTAAGAATTTTGATACGTGGAGAATTTGCTTCAATTTTGTTCTTAACTTCTTCTAAGACTTCCTCTCTTCTTGAGGATAAAATAAGATTTGCACCGTCTTTAAAATATGCTTTTGCAAGAGCTTCCCCTATTCCCGAAGACGCCCCTGTTATCCAAACTACTTTCTCTGTATACTGCATTTTGTTAATTACTTTAAATTTGTTGTAATATTCACTGTTCTATTACACTTCCAAGTTCATTCTTCTTACTTTCAGCAACAATATAAACCAAATTTACAACGCTTTGACCACCAATAACACTATCCTTTTAGTTGAAGACGAAATAGAATCTGGAGAAATGCTTTCAAATTTCCTAGAATTGAACGACTTTGAAGTTTTTTGGGCAAAAGACGGCAAAGAGGCAATGCAATTGATTGAAGAGCATGCCAATGTTATAGACCTTGCCATTTTAGATATTATGGTGCCTTATTTTGATGGAAGAGAGATTTGCAAGCATATTAGAGAGCATCCAGTGATAAATGAAATTCCTGTTTTGTTTTTAACTGCTAGAGATGAAGAAGTGGACGAAATTGAAGGTCTTAGTTTAGGTGCCGATGATTACATAAAAAAGCCTGCTAGCCTAAACTTGATAAAAGCTCACGTTCAAACCAAGTTGCGTAGAGTTAGTCCAGAAAAAACACATTGGTTACAATATGATCATGTTTATCTAGATATCGACTCAAAGCAGATGTTCATCAACGAAGAGTTGATTGACCTAACACACACCGAGTACATCATTGCAGAGCTATTCTTTCAACACCCAAAAATTGTTTATTCTCGCCAAGATATTTTAGTACATATCACCGATGAAGAAAAATACATTTTCGATAGAACGGTGGATGTGCACATCAAAAACCTTCGACTTAAAATGAAAGACGAAGGAAAGCTTATCAAAACTTATCGTGGCGTGGGTTACGGTTTCAATAGACTTTATCTCCGCTAATGAAAATTCATGCAAAACTAGCTTGGACTTATAACATTCTTCTAATCATCGGGGTAATTACGATTAGTTCGTACGCAATTTTAAGTATACGTGCATTTTTGCTTAAAGAAGGTATCGCGCAATTCGAAAATGACTCTTATGCTCTAAAACTTGCCGTTTCAAATTTTAAAGGCGATGGTTCGTTTATAGACAATATTGAAGCTGAGGCAAATTATTCGGGCTACGAACTGGCCGTTTATGATCAAGATGGACTCCGAATTGCGGCTTTCCCTGATACGTTAGTTTTTGATACTGAACCTTTTTTAAACATTCAAACTCGCCAGAAAATTAAACTTTCGGCAGAAGCACCACTACTTGTAAACGATGAAGGGGCGGCCAAGCTGGTTGCTTATATAAACCTACCAGCTTTAGAAAACCCAGCACGCTTTCTTCGAATAAGCCAGTATAAAGAAACGTATTACGCGTCAATTGCAAGTATTAGGCATATCATTTATGCAGGAATGCTTTTCTCAATTGGAGCTGTTTTAATTGTAAGCTTTATTTTTGCAAGATATATGTCGAAGCCTATTTTGCAGCTTAATGAAGCTGCACTTGATATTGCAGATGGAAATTTAGATCGCGAAATAAACGTAAATCGAAAAGATGAATTTGGTACGTTGGCTGACTCCTTAAATAAGATGGCAGGAAATCTAAAAGCTGATAATGAGAAACTTAAAATTTTAAATGAAAAGCAGAATCAGTTTTTTGCTGACATTACCCATGAAGTACGCAATCCTTTACATGCGATTTCTGGCGCACTAGAAATGATAGAGTTGCCGAACTTATCCCCTGAGAAGAAAAGCCAATATATGGTTGTAGCTCAAAAACAGATTCAACGAGTAGTTCGCCTTTTTGAGGATATCAAAAGCTTACAGCGTTATGATTTTGACGAAAGCTTCATCAATAAAAAGGCATTTATTATTTCTGATGTGATTGAAGAGGCAATTGGTGTTAACGAGCCTTTTGCTCAAGAAAAAGATATAAATCTTGGCCTAGAGAATACCGGTACCTGTAAAGTACTTGCCGACCCAGACAAGATGGAACAGGTATTAGATAATTTAATTTCAAACGCAATTAAATATACTAACAAAGGTAGCATTAGAGTTTCTTGTGTGGAAGAAGAACACCAAGTTTTAATTTCTGTGTCTGATACTGGAATAGGAATAAGTGATGAACATCTCGATCGTTTATTCGATCGTTTCTACCGAACTGATAAAGCGCGATCTCGAGATAAAGGAGGAACTGGCTTAGGTTTAGCTGTTGTGAAGAGTATACTTAACGCACACAATTCCGAAATACATGTAACCAGTACCTCTGGTGTAGGTAGCAACTTCTATTTTAGACTAGAAAAAGCTTAGTTGTTTAAGTATTTATAAGCAACCGCCGCTAATGCTGCACCAGTAAAAGGAGCAATAGTGTATAGTGGTATGGAGTAGTAGGAAGCTCCGCTAAATAGAAAGTCGAACAAAGAAGATCCGATTGATATAGCAGGATTAAAAACAGCCCCAGAAATTGGAAGCCCTAAAAATGTAATTCCCGTTAGAGTAAGACCAATAATAAAGCCATACATTTTATTTCCAGACAAAGCTTTTGAGCTAGATACTGAAATAGCTACTAAAACTAAGACCAAGGTAAATAAAACCTCAGATATTGCTTGTTGGTATAAGCTAGTGTTACCTGGAGCTTCAACAAAGAACACAACGGTAGATATATAGAGCAACACGATGCTAGCCAAAAAAGCACCTACAATTTGGCTCAACATATAAGACAGCGCTTTCTTAAGTTTTATTTTTTTTAGAATAAAGAAGGCAAAGGTGATTGCTGGATTATAATGGGCTCCAGATATATGCGCACCAATGTAAATCATTGCGGCGTACATTAACCCAATTGATAGTGGTTCTCCAGATATTCCAAAAGCCAAGACAACAAAAAAAGTGCCTAAGCATTCCATCGCATTCTCTCGCATACCCATCGTTCTATTAAAAAATGTCCTTCTGTATGTAAGTTGGCAAGCTAATTGACGGCTTCTGTAATTGCAAACTAATTCTGTTCTTTTATTCTTCTGTTTTTGTAAAATAAAAAGTATTTATACTTATTCTGAGAAGAAAAGAGTTTAATAATCTCTTATTTTACTGCATGGAAATTATACAGAAATTGAAAGTAAGGTGGGGTATTGAAAGTACTCTACAGGTATTTATAATTTTAATCGTTTTTGCTTGTACTGGTTTTACTGCTTTGTATGCTAGAAAACTCGTTTTTCACCTCTTAGGGGTTCCTCCTGAAATGCCATTCTGGCAACGTGCTCTTATTTGGATTGTTACTATCCTTCCTCTCTATAATGTTCTCCTATATATTTATGGAACTATATTTGGACAAAGAGTTTTTTTTACAATTTTTCTTAAAAAAACGATGGGCCGCCTAATTCCCAAAAGATTTCGTAAAGACTAAGTATTTTTAAGTTTCGCTTTTTCTTTCGATGGAAGTTTTTCGACTACCAGATCATAGGAGTGTTGAACAAGCTCTAAAATCAAATCATATTCAAGGCTACCAACTACTGATACGGTATTCCAGTGCTTTTTATTCATGTGGTAACCAGGCTGTACCTCTTCGTACTCTTCGCGTAGCTCTATTGCTCTAATTGGGTCACATTTCAGATTTATACTCTCAAATTTATCCACATCAGTTAAAGTAAACATCTTTCCCAACACTTTAAAAACTAAGGCAGTTTCGTTAAAAGGGAAATCTTCTGTAACTCCTGGTAATGCCAAACAATAATCGCGATAGCTTTCTATATCCATAAGTATAGATTAGTGAGTATTTAATACCATAAAGTATGATTTTTCCATTAGCCCCGCATATAGCTTGTAGAAATAATTAGGGGACATTGAATTTTTGGATGAGGAATAACACTCACGGGGTAATCGAATGCATGAGTTATGATGTCTTCTTTGAACACTTCTAATGGAGTTCCGTGTATTACTGTTTTTCCCTCTTTTAAAATATGCACATAATCTGCGTATTGGGCAGCAAGGTTCAAATCATGAATGACAATCATAACCGCTATGTTTTTCTTACAAAGCTGTTGTAGAATGTGCATCATTTCGTGTTGATGAGCAACATCCAAACTTGCCAACGGCTCATCTAGTAGTAAATACGCTGGTTCGTCACTTTCTATTCTATCCCAGATTTGAGCTAAAGCTCTAGCAAAATGAACACGTTGTTTCTCACCGCCTGAAAGTGTGGTGTAGGATTGATCTATTAGGCTTAATCCATCAACCATTTCTAAGCATTTCAATATTATTGCTTCATCTTTTGTTGATGTAATAAAACTAGATGATAGCGATCGGCCTAAATTCACAACTTCTCTAGCTGTAAAAGAAAAATCCAACGAACTTTTTTGGCTAACAACTGCTCTTTTTGTGGCTAGATCTTTTAAATCAATTTCACTGATTTCATTTCCTTCACATCGTACCCCTCCTTTTTGGTAAGCGATATCTCCACAAATGCATTTTAATATTGAAGATTTCCCAGCGCCATTTTTTCCAATAATAGCAGTCAATCTCCCTAGCTCAAGATTGAAACTCACCTCATCTAGAATCTTTCTTCCACTTGATAAACTGACCGATATATTCTCTACTTCAATCATAAGAAGTTCGAAAGTGATTTATTTCTGATTAATAACCACAGAAAAAATGGAGCTCCTATGGTGGAGGTTACAATCCCGATAGGCAATTCTGCAGGGATAACTACCATTCTCGCAAAAAGATCAGAAGCCAGCAATAGTAACGCGCCTAAAAGTATTGAATTTGGGATTAGAAATCGGTGGTCTGGCCCAATAATAAGCCTAAGTAAATGAGGTACTACTAAACCAACAAAGCCGATAATTCCACTCACAGCTACGGCAGCACCAATCCCTAATGCAGATAGAAATATGATAACTTTCTTTACTCGCTCTGTATCAATACCGAGATATTTAGCTTCATTTTCTCCCAATAGCATTACGTTCATCTGTTTAGAAAAGAAAGGCAATCCAATACAGCTTATAATTAGAAACGGGGCCGACTTATAAACGACTTCCCAAGTTGCTCCACTTATACTTCCAAGAGTCCAGAAGGTTAAATCTCTAATCTGGTTATCATCGGCATTAAATATCAAATAGCCAATGCCTGCTGCCGCAAGGGCATTTATGGCAATTCCAGCAAGTAACATTGTAGTCACGCTGGTTTTTCCAGAGCTACTCGAAATTAGATACACTAAATAAGTTGCACCTAAACCACCTGCAAAAGCTGCTAACGGAAGAAGAACTCCCACATTCACACCAAGAATAATTACAATAGCAGCTGCTAAAGCTGAACCACTAGAAACACCAATTAATGTTGGGTCGGCTAGAGGATTTCTGAAAAGACCTTGCAACGCTGCACCTGATACTGCTAATGATGCTCCAATTAGAATCGCTATGATAACCCTAGGAAGTCTAATACTAAGCACTATTGCTTGAAATTGAACAAGTTCTCCATCTTCAAAAGAAATAAACCCTAGTTTATTTGCTAAGATTCGTATTACCTCAGAACTACTAATCGAAACTGGACCTATTCCAACTGCCATTATAGAAAACGCTATCAAACCAATCAGTAAAACGATGAAAGTAAGATATGGTTTTCTATATGCTTTATGCTGCCGGAATTTTTGCTTTACAAAACTCAATTAACTCGTACTTATAAAGTAATTGAAGGGTGGATATTCTGCATGAGCTCAATTATTACAGCTCCAAAACGTGGGCCAAAACCTAATAAGTAATTCCCGTCCATACCGATTACGTTATTATTTACAACTGCTTTGGTAAGATTTACTGCAGGTGTTTTCTCAATTCCAGCTCGAATTTCGTTTAACCTAGATTCCATAACTAAAATGTAATCGGGGTTTGCCGCCACAATTGCTTCGTTTGATATGGTTTTATAACCATCAAAATTTGTAACCGCATTTTGCCCACCCGCTAATTCAATCATTACGCTGGCGCTTGAATTAGCTCCTGCAACCATAAACGTACTTTCTCCTCTTACTGAAAGTACAAATAGTACCTTTGGAGATGATGTTAGCTTTTTTCGTAAGCTATCTGCTAAAAGATATTCCTGCTTATTCTTTTCAATTACTACCTCACCTTCTTTCTCTTTTCCAACTGCTTTTGCAATGGTTCTTATTTTAGCAACCATCCCCTGTAAGGATTCTTTTTCTTCAACAAGAAGAAAGTCGGTACCTGCACTTCGTATTTGGTCTATTACGGCTTTTGGGTTTGCATCATCACTGGAAATAATTAAGGATGGTCCTAATGAGATTAGACCCTCAGAAGTCAAATTCCTTAAATAAGGAACTCTTGGCAACCTAAACACTTCACTAGGAAATGTACTCGACTGATCTGTGGCAATTACTCGATCGCCGGCTCCTAAAGCGTACACGGTCTCGGTTACAGAACCTCCAAGTGTAATTATTCTTGAAGTGTTTTCGATAGTTACTGTTACACCATCAGAACTCTGAATTGAGTTCTGTGCTGATAAACTGGCTGTACTAATCCCAAGGATTAGCAAACCTAACTTTATATATCTCATGCTAATTGCGACTCTTCTTCAAGTGTTGCAACTAAACTCTTCCAGCTTTCTAGTTCAGGAATACCTGGTTTGCGAGCCCCAAAAAAAGTAGCGATGTCTTTGTGATCTTTATCAAAAATTTCAACTGAGGTCACAATTCCATCTTCAGTTGGCTTACGTACAATCCAAGTATCTGTGATGTGGTCGGCTTGTAGATGAAGATTGAATTCTGGATCTAGCACATTTAGCCAGTTATCCATTTTTTTGATATTTGAAACTACTCCTGAATGGATTTGAATAACCGCTTTACTTCCTACAAACACCATAATTGGCACTTCTTGTTCTGCAGCGCGATTTAGCATTGTTTCGGTAACAGAATTCTCAACTTTTTGAGTAAAAGTGCCTTCAGCAATTGCTAAGGCTTGAGTTCGCTCTAGTTTGTACTTACGCAATAATGGGTAAAAGTCGTGGGTATCTTTAAGTTTCCCCCAATCCGCGAGAAAAGCTTCTTTGTCTATATCTAGATTAAGCTCGTACTCTTTAGGTGCTTCAGCGTCTTTAATTATAAGCTCTGCTTCTTGATCATCATTCTTAAAAGTTTCTACCAATTCATTGTACTGAGGCAGATTCTCTTCTTTCAATAAGTAGATTTTATGAGCGGCTACCCCATAGGTATCGAAAAACTGAATACTATGAAGGACACCTCTTGCGCTTTGAACTGGAACGGCAAACGCAGAGCCAAAACGGCCTGGGAAAATTCTTAGATCGATATTAGGATCGAGCACTAAACCTACATGAGGGTTAAAGCTGATATTATGATACTCACCTTTACGCTCATGCACTACCGATTCGTTTCTGGTAAGTGCCATTACATAACCAAGAGACTCCACTGCTATAAAAATACCAGGCCAATCTTCGTTCAAACGAATTACATCATCTTGAGTAGCTAATAGTTCAACTTCCGTAACACCTAATTTATCGGCTGCATTTTTAATACGTAGTTTTGGTTCTTCTTCTTTGAGTTTTGACCAAGAATTTTTGAGAGCTTCTTTTGAGTTCATGAGTTGAGAAATAGTTTATATTAATTTAGACCAATTCTAAATTAGAGCTTTTCTCATAAAAAAACCCACTTTTTTACGGTGGGTTTTTAAATCAAGCTTAAAAACTAAACCTTAATTAAAGAATCGTGATCCATCAGCTTGGATAGCGAATTCGATAGTATAATATCTATCAGTTGGACGAATAAAATTTGCGAAATCTTCACTTGAAGTATCAGGATTGCCTTTGTAATAGCTGATAATTCTAATTTTAGCGTATTTTTCGTCTGCAGTTTTAACTAATAACGTTTTCCCTTCGATTGGCAAAATAGCATGCTTAGGGCCTGAAGCTGCTTCACCAGTGTAGTTGTACCATTTCTCTGCCAAGGTAGCCGCATAACCACCTACAGGTGCTTCATCTACTAATTCAAATTCGATGTTCAACAACTGAACTCCACCATCATTACCACTATTAGCAATAATTGTTGTAGCATTGAAACCTAAGTCCCACTGTGATGAAAGAGAATCTACTACCATTTCACCTGTTTCAAAGTCAAAAAACGTGTAGCTATCAATATGAAAAAGTTCTGTAGTAGCATCAGTTTGAAGCGTGTAGTTGAACGTGAAATATCCGCTAGCAGGTCTTGTAGCTAAGCTTGCAAATTCATCTGTAGATGTATCTGGATTACCTTTGTAGTAGCTCAAGATTTCGATTTTCGCGTAATTTCCTTCTGAAGTCTTTACAATTAGTGTAGTATTCTCTTTTGGAAGAATAGCGTGCTTAGGGCCTGAAGGAGCTTCGCCAGTGTAATTGTACCAGCTAGCATTTGTATTACTAAAACCAGTGGTAGGAGCTTCGGTTACTGATGCGTAAGCTTCTTCTATAAGTTGAATTCCGCCACCGTTTTCACTATTTGCAACTAATGTTGAGCCATCAAACGCAATGTCCCAATCTGCCGAAAGTGAATCAGAAACTGTATTACCAATATCTAGATTGTAGAAAGTAAACTTCCCTGCTTCCCCAGGGTGGTCTTGTACATCATCGGCTAAACCACCTATCAATGTGTTCACATTTGCAGGAATATCTTCTGCCATTTGAGCCGTAGTCGGTGCGGGGTCGTCTCCACCACTAGATTTACATGCACCAAAGCTTAGAATTAATACAGAAGCTAGTGCTAGTAATTTTGTGTATTTGTTGTCCATTTGATCTATTTATTTTTAGTATATCTTGATGTTAAGTTGGGTATAGAAAGTAATGCCTGGATTTGAGGGGAGAAATTGGGAATCTTGGTAGTTCAAGATGTTATCAATTCCAAAAAGTAGCTTGAAGCGATTAGAGAATGTTTTAGCTATCGAGGTATTTACAATGGTATATGCATCGGTATATTCTTCGTCATCAATCCGATTATTCACATTTATATCTGCGAATCCATACTTCCCTCTGTATTGCATTCTTAGGCTTGCATCCAGCCCTAAAGATTCAAGGGTGTAGAAAATTTTCAGATTGCTAGTGTGTTTAGAGCGATTGAATAGTGGCACATATTCCTTTCTAGTAATCGAAACTACCTCACCATTCTGAACGTCATCCATTTGTGTGGTTACTTCACGTTGAGCGTCTAAAAACTGATAGCCCAGGGCAAACCTTAATCCTTTTACTGAGCTCGGCTTAAAACGGATTTCCGTCTCTAACCCTTGTGTATAAATTTTATTTAGATTGAAATATGAAAAAATAGATTGCCCGTTTGTTTTTGTGGCTATTCGCTGTGTTTCAATAAGATCTCTAACATTATTTCTAAACAGATTAAAACGCAGTTGAAGCTCATCTGTTGGGAATAAATCTACACCAGCGTTATATGAGAAGGAATGCTCTGCTTTAATTTCTTCAATTTGCTCAGGTGTAAAGTAAAGTTCTGCTATTTGTCCATTCTCTTGAAAAGTTTGTATCCCATCGCCTACCGTAGAAGAGCCAAATACACTATATCCTGCTAATGGATTCGTAAAATTCAGAAAGAGTTGTCTAAAGTCTGGTGCTTTGAATCCACCACCAACTGAGGCTCTTACATGTACATACTTATTGGGTTTAAACATCCCCGAAAATTTGGGGCTTAATTGCGATTTATATTCGCTATGCATATCAAACCTAAATCCACCCGTTAAAGACAACTTATCTGAAGGTCGCCACTCATGCTGGCCAAAAGCGAAATAGCTATCAAAACTAGGTACTGAGGCATAAATATCCGAGTTTAACCCTTCACGATTCAATCCAGTCCCAAACACTGTAGTTTGTTCTGGACTCCAAAACGTGGAACTTTTTACTTCAAATTTATTTAGGGTTTGATCGAAAGAGTCAGTGAAGTAAACATCGCCAGATTCAGAGTAATTCAAGTTATTTTCATTTTTAAAATGGCTTAAAAACGATGTCACCTCAAAGTATTGCTTGCTTCCAAAGTACAGTTTCAGCTCTGGCGTTAAACTATAATCAACTTGAGAATCTTTCCCATCTAAATTCTTTCTAGACCCCGATTCTGTTATTTCATCTTTGTAGTTTTGGCTCTCTTTATAATATCTACCACTTATGCCAAGAGTTACCGTTTTTGCCAGACGGTAATCCACTCCGCTAGAAATAGTATAATTCTGAAACGATGGAATGGTGGGCGCCAAGGTACTCTTGTTTAAGTCGTATCCTTCCGATCCATTTACATTACCAAAAAAGCGACCGCTTAGCTTCTCTGACTTAAACGACACATTTGACGACGCATCGTACGATTCATTCGAGCCATACCTCCCCGTTGTATTCCAACTAAAAGGTTCTCTGCCTTTTTCAGTAATTATATTAATTACCCCCGCAAGCGCATCACTACCCCAAAGTGCAGAAGATGGGCCTTTAACAATTTCAATCTGTTTTACATCACCAATAGCAAGGCGATCTAGGTTTAATGTGCCAGCAGTACGGCCAATAACTGGTTGATTATCGATAAGAATAAGAGTGTATTCTGGATCAAAGCCTTGTATTTGAATACCTGTCCCATGATCTGAAACGATGTTTAGCCCAACTTGCTCATTCAGCACGTCACTGAGTCTCAAACTTCCCGAATTTTCAATCTCGTCTTTGCCAATAACAGTGATGGGAACACTTACATCTTCTAAATCTTTTTGTGTTCGAGAAGCAGTTATAACTACAGGCCTCTCTTCATACACTTTTTCTTCTAGTTGAATTACAAGAGTTTTATTCTCTCCTACTTTTAACACCAAATCTTGGTTGTATTCTGAATAACCAATTCTAGTAATTTTTAGAGTGTAGGCACCTTTTGCAATGTCCGTTAAAGAAAAATTTCCATTTTCGTCAGTTAGCGCCCATTTAGATTCAGACAAATACACCTGAGCTTGGCTAATTGATATACCTTTCTCTGATGTTACTCGCCCTTTTACAGTTGCGGATTGAGCAAATGTAGAAATTGATAACCCCCACAGAATACTTCCAAAAAGAAAGTGTTTGATATATCTCACGTAAATTTTTCATGACTTTATTTAGAATCAGTCCAAATAAAATGAAGTTTTATGAAGATTATGTGAAGAGCGTAGAAAAATGTGCCTTTTCAGCATTAATAGACAACATGCCGTCTTCATATTACTAATGAGATAAATTTTAGAGTTAAAAACTTTTGAAGAGAAAGAAGTTTAAAACAAGGAAACAGGATTTATTAGAATGGCTACGAACACGATAATCTTCGACCGTTGTGTCGAGTATTCATGCACACTGGATAACCTGAATGATAATGTTGAATAGCTTGTGATGTGTTTACCGTTTTTTCAGCACAACCCCTGGACGTGCACCTGTAAACTCGCCTTCTTGCTGCACCATTTCCCCATTTATAACAACATAATCAAAACCGATGGCATACTGGTGAGGCTCTTCATAAACCGCCTTATCCACTATATGACTTGGATTAAAAACCAATACATCTGCGGCAAAACCTGGTTTCAATATTCCTCTGGGGGCAAACTCTAGGGCACCAGAGGCTCCTCGCGCTCGATCAACCCCAAGTAGCTCTGCTGTTTGTCCTGTCATCTTGTAAATAGCTTCTTCCAACGATAAAACTCCCTCATCTTCCACAAATTGACGAATAATACGTGCAAAAGAGCCGTACCCACGAGGATGCTCCATGGTTGGCGATCCATCAGACGAAACTATCACGTTTGCGTCCATCAAAAATTGTCGCATCACATCTATATTCATCACAAAATAGGCTCCACTTGCTGAACTTGGTGGAAGGTGATCGATAAGTACATCTTCGAAGGGTTTATCCATTTCTTCTGAGATTTGGGCAAGAGTTTTTCCGGTCCATGGCGCTGTTCCAATTAGTGTTGCCGATGGTCCATTTCTACGTTGCACCCGTTCACGTAGATATTGAGCTAATTCGGGGCGGCGTGTTTGCACAACTTCCTGAAAATCATTCGGCGGTAGCGCCCAATCGGGATATAGAATTCCGATTCCAGTATAACTTGCTGCGTAAGGATATACATCAGCCGTAATGGAAACACCTGCTGCACGGGCACTATCCATTACAGCAATAACCCGATCGGCTCCAGCAGCTTCATTTCCGAAGACTACTTTAATATGCGACACGTGCACACGAGCATTTCCGTCGTGCCCCATTTGTATTAATTCCCGAATTGAATTAGAAACCTGATCTTCGTCTTCATTACGAATATGGCTCAAAATCAAACCATCGTACTGCGAAACTATTTCGCTAACAACGGCTAATTCTTCTCGATTTGCAAAAATACCGGGAATATATTCAATACCTGTTGATACCCCAAAAGAGCCATTACGCAACTGTGTGTCTATAATGTGAGCCAAACTATCAAGTTGTACATTATCTGGATTACGCTGAAGCCCGATGCCAGAATATCGGCGGGCCGTTCCGTGCCCAACTGTATGAGCAATATTTACACCCGGACTTGCCTGTTGAACTTTTTCCATCCATTCGGGAAGATTGGCAATTCCCGGGCTCGATCCGTCGAGACCCAATAAAATTGTGGTTACGCCCATCGACCAAAAATTTCTAAACGCGGGATCTACTTCGGCGTTGCCATGGGAATGTGGATCTATAAAACCTGGTGCAACTACTCTTCCTAGTGCATCAATTGTTTCTTCTGCGCGATAAGCGGACAAATCTAACGTGCCTACATACACAATAAATCCGTCGTTTATCAGCACGCTTCCTTGATAAGCCTCCCCACCCGTTCCGTCTATAATCCGAGCATTTTCAATTTTTATATCATAGGTAATATCCACTGGAGGAGGTGTTTCCTGCGAACATCCCAACACCAAAATTAACCAAAAACATACAAAAACACGCATCATCTTAACATTACTTATTATGAATCTTTTAATTGTGCAGATAGGTGAGATAACCCGCAATTAATACCTTCGGCCACATAACCTTCCTAGGCATATAAATACACAAACGATGTTAAAATAATTTTCGCCCAAACTCAAAACTTCCTTCTCTACAGCTTTGTTGAAACAAGCGCCAAGATAATAAGGCAAACAATGCTTCTATTTTTCTATTTCAACACCTTTCCAGAAAGCGATATAATTTTTTATTTGTGAAGCCTTTTCTTTTGGTTCAGGATAATACCAAGCAGCATTTTGGTTTGTTTGGCCGTCCACTTCTAGGGAATAATAACTTGCCATTCCTTTCCATGGGCAAGCGGATTGATGTGAACTTCCTTTGAAGTATTCTTTTTTAATTGAATCCTCAGGAAAATAGTGGTTGCCTTCAACTACTTCGGTGTCTTCACTTTCGGCGATTACTTTGCCATTCCAAACTGCTTTCATACTAAGCTCAAATTTTGATTAATAACTTTGTAGTATTAATCTTTTTTAGAGGGAATACATTCCTTTGCTAGAAAAAGCCATCCAAGTATAAATGCTACACCACCAAGTGGAGTTATCGCCCCGAGCCATGTAATATCCGTTAATGCCAACGTGTATAGGCTAAAGGAAAAGAATAAAATTCCACTAAAGAATAAAATCCCTGACCATTTCAACAAAGAGCTTTCATTTTCGCGAGCTACGAGTCCTGTTAAAACGAGAGCTATTGCGTGATAAAAGTGATATTGAGCTGCAGTTTCCCAATTCCCTAACCGTTCAGGGCTTACCATGTCTTTTACAGCATGTGCACCAAACGCACCCAACATAACAGCCAATGCTGCCATGATAGCACCAACTGCAATTAGTTTATTCGATCTTTCCATTACGCTTTAAAATCAATCTTTCGGTGAGAACCATCGCAAAATGGTTTGTTAGATGAAGCTCCGCATCTACAATAACTCATTTTTTTGGAAGTTTCTGTAGAGTTTTCTGAGCCTACAACTTCGTAATTTCCATTTACAAGAAAAGCGCCGTTTGCTACTAGCTTTACAGTCAACTCGCCGCCTAATTCTTCTGTTGGCTCTAGCTCTAATCGCTCTGGATTATATAAGCTATTCGCTTTAAAGTCAGCTTCAATGTGCGAATTATCGCAGAAAGGTTTGTTAGATGAAGCTCCACAACGGCAAAGAGCCATTCGTGTATCTCGCATAATTTCTTCATCATCACTATTTGTAAGTACGATGTTGCCACTTAAATAGATTGGTCCATCTTCGGAGATGACTAACTTATTTACAGATGGAATTTCTTCAACAACATCTTCTTTTAGCAGCTCATAATGCAGAGCTCCCGTTGGACATTTTTCGATTACAGCTTTCAATTGCTCTATATCTTGAGTTCCGTCTGGGTTAATCCAAGGTTTTTTAGTGATATCAAAAACTTCAGGTAAACCAAGCACACATTCTTTGGCATGAATGCAACGTTTTAGGTCCCAGCTTACTTTAATTTCGTCGTTTTCGTACGTGAATTTCTTTGATTCCATAATTCTAAAATTTTACCATAAAGCTAACAAAAGGAACCATAGCGCCAATATCATCACCTACTAAGAACCCCAAATCAGCAGCTATACGTTGTCCAATAAATCTACCCCCTAAAATACCGATTGGAATTAAATCACCACCGTCACCTGGGAAAACAAAATTTTCAGTTAATAAGGCGAATTTCTCTGAAACTCTGTATTGAGCTCCTAGAATAAAAATCAAATCGCTTGTAGATTCATCAGTTATTCCGAGACCTAATCCAGCAGTTAAATCAAGCTGATTCCATGAATAGGTAGTTGCTCCAAAAACAGTACTGAATCCATAGTCAGAATCAAATACTGAGTAGTAACTAGCCGTTCCAGAAACTGATAAATTATCACTTACGTTTGTTCCCACTTTTGCACTTAAAGAAAAAAGCTGGTTATTGACACCTAAACCTGGAATCATACTAAAGTTACCAGAAAGAGTAACATTTTTAGTTACTCCATAAGACAGAGTTGAAAAGAATATATAGGTGTTTTGATAATAGCCAGAGCCCGCTTCTGTCATCCGACCACTCGGAGTAATAAATAGTTTATTAGCTGCGGGATTTTTATACCACCTTGTGGTTCGGTCCTTACTATCTACTAGCTCTACAGATTTAATTCTATCGTAATTGAAATTAAACACACCATCTTTAGTCTTAACACCTGCAGATAAGCCGCCTACAGCTTCCACAAATCCCGAAAATGTATTTCCGTTGGTAAGGGTTACAAACACTTCTTGCCCATTTTCTTTAGCCTCCATAAAAACAGCTTTAAATTTAGAAACTTGAGCCATTGTTACCGATGAACCCAACAACAATACTGCTACTGATAGATATAGAGCTTTAAATCTCACGGATGTATAAATTAATTTGAAAGGAATTAATAATATAAAACGATGAGCGTAAAGCAAAGAACTAATATGGAATAGATTACTCGATTTGAGATACCAAAAGCCATTGTAAGTTTGTAATAGTTGCTTATCCTATATTTAAGCATTTGCTTAAATACTAAATTTAGTATATAATCTAGACAACTAAAAAATGATACTATGAGTAAACAACAATGTATCCGTGATGTTGCGGATTTGGTTCAAATCAATAGATGTATAGACTCTTTAAATCAGGTAGAAAACTCTGTTTATAAATTAACGGACATTTTAAAATTAGCAGCTAACGATGTAAGACTTAAAATTCTCTTCTTGTTAGATAATGAAGTGAAGCTATGCCCCTGTGATTTAGGTGATATTTTGGAAATGAGTATACCTGCAATATCTCAACATCTCAGAAAATTGAAAGACGGAGGGTTAGTTGACACAAAAAGAGAAGGTCAGGTAATTTTTTATTCCTTAAACCCAACATTTAAAAAAATCCTTTCTTCAAGTTTTGAACAAATCAAAAATAATAATTTACTTGAGGTATTAGCTGCATGAAAGACCCAAAAAATAACTCAGATGCTAAGTGGATAGGTGCTGGGCTTTTTACTGCATTTGTTGCTTCTTTATGCTGCATTACACCTGTTGCCGCTTTCTTAGCTGGTATAAGCGGTGTAGCCTCTACCTTTTCATGGATGGACCCTTTTCGTCCATATTTAATTGCACTAACTGTTTTGATACTTGGTTTTGCATGGTATCAGAAGTTAAAACCAAATTGGGATCCAACTTGTGCTTGCGAAGAAAATCCTTCTTTTTGGAAAACAAAAAGCTTCTTAGGAGTCGTGACCGTATTTGCAATAGTTCTAATGTCTTTTCCTTACTACTCAGATGCTTTTTTCCCAAAGCAAGAACAAAAGGTCATCTATATTCAGGAAAGCCAAGTGCAAACTACTTCCTTAAATATAAAAGGAATGACTTGCACAGGTTGTGAAGCTACGGTCTCTAATGCAGCAATGGGAGTTCATGGTGTCCTTGAAGTCAATACTTCTTATGAGAATCAAAGTGCAACCATCAAATTTAATAAAGAAGAAACCAATCTTGAAAATATTATTGAAGCTATAAACAAAACCGGTTATACAGTTACAAACTTAACAAACTAGACATGACAACTAACATACCTGAATCAACCATTACTTGCCCGAATTGCGGGAACCAATCTACAGAAACTATGCCCACGGATTCATGCCAATTCTTTTGGGAATGTCCTTCTTGTACTGCGGTAGCTAAACCTAAACAAGGTGATTGTTGCGTGTTTTGCTCATACGGAGATGTTGCCTGCCCACCTATTCAGCAAGACACAATTTGCTGTTAATTATGGATTATAAAGACCTTAAATCAAATAAATATGCGTTTATTGGATTATGGGGAGTTTTAGTAGCTGGTGTTTGTTGCTTCACCCCATTACTTGTTTGGGCATTTGCCTTTTTTGGGCTTGCCGCATTAACAACCTATCTAGATTATATTCTGATTCCTGTTTTGCTTCTTTTTATTGGGATTCTGTTACTTGGAATTAGAAGTATCAATAAATCGAAATCAAAGATTGAATAATTATGAAATACGATGTAATAATCATTGGATCAGGAATGGCTGGAATGACCATAGCTAACAAATGTGCTCAAAAAGGTTTGAAAACTGCTGTAACTGACTCACGGCCTTATGGCGGAACTTGCGCTTTAAGAGGCTGTGACCCAAAAAAGATATTAGTAGGTGCTGCTGAGATTATTGACCGTGCCAATAAAATGAACAACATTGGAATTACCGGAGATATAGCTATTGATTGGCAAGCTCTTATGGCATATAAAAATGATTTTGTTTCCAAAATGCCTCCCGGTGTCGAAAAGAATTATGAAAAAAACGGGGTTGACATGTATCATAGTGCTGCAAGTTTTGAATCTGCTAATAGCATTAAGATTGGAAAGGAAATTATTGAAGGAGGAAAAATTGTCATTAGTACCGGTGCGAGACCTGTTAAACTAGATATTCCGGGTGGAAACCTACCCATAAACAGTACCGAATTCTTAGATCTCGAACATCTACCTGAACATATCACATTTATTGGTGGCGGTTATATAGCCTTAGAGTTTGCCCACCTAGCTGCAAGAGCGGGAAGTAAAGTAACTATTTTCCACCGCGGTAATATGCCTTTAGAGAACTTTGATCAGGATATCGTAAAACATCTTATAAAAGCTACCAAAAATCTAGACATCGACCTTCAGTTGGAATCAGAAGTCGTACGCATAGAGAAAGAGGGCTTTGATTTTTCTGTAGTTGTTAATTCAAATAACGCTACTAAAACTATTAACACTAACTTGGTAGTTAATGCTGCTGGAAGAGTTCCCGAATTGGATGGACTGCAGCTTGATAAGGCGAACGTTTCATATAATAAAAAGGGAATTGTAGTAAACGAATTTCTCCAAAGCATTAGCAATTCTTCGGTTTACGCAGCGGGCGATTCAGCCGCAAGTCTGGGCTTAAATCTCACACCTGTCGCTGTAATGGAGGGTCATGCTGTTGCCGCAAACATAATTCGTGGGAATTCTAAAGTTCCTAATTATTCTGAAATGCCAAGCGCTGTATTTACATTACCCACTTTGTCATCTGTAGGACTCACAGAAAAACAGTTACAGGAAAAAGAAACTCCATACCAAGTAAAATCCGGTTCAGCAGAAAACTGGTATAATGCAAAGAGAATTAATGAATCAACCTATGCCTATAAGGTATTATTAAGTGAAGACGGCTATGTCTTAGGAGCACACTTAATTGGTCCACATGTAGAAGAAACCATTAATTTGTTTGCATTAGCTATGAAAAGCAAAATCAAAAGTAGCGCTCTTAAGAGTTTGATTTACTCTTATCCATCCATGGCGTCTGATGTTAGTTCAATGCTATAATTACTTTTGCTATGTTAGTAATCACAAAACCAAAAAAGGCCACTCCTCACTGTCCAATAAAATAACTACTACTGATTTGTGACACTCGTTGTATAAATCAAATAGGCGATGACAGCTGAAGCACAACTACCTTATAGTTAATCCATGTTATCCATCTTTAACCACTTTACGTAGGTTTCATCATCCCACATACTTTGTATGTAGGCTATTACAGCTTCTTTTTCTTCGTCATTAAGTATTCCTTTAAATGCTGGCATCGTTCCGCCAAGAGGAATACCCCCATTATCGATGGTTTCTAAAAGTACAAACTTAGGGTGATGCCAAGTATGCGCGGTTCCATTTAAAGGTGGTGCCGGAAAATTCCCCGCATCGTCGGGCCTTTTCCAATTTTCAACTAACCCTTGACCAACGTTGCCATGACATGCAGCACAATTTGTAGCAAACACTTGTTTTCCCACTTCAAACTGTTGTTCGGTAAACCATCTGTTTTCTTTGAAGGAAATAGATTCTGAGCTGACTGACTTCTTTTTTGCTTCTTTATTACAGCTAGTAAATGAAACTCCTATTAAAGCGAAAATAAATAGTTTTAGTACTTTTTTTCTATGTGTCATTATTATACTTGATAAAGGGTATTTGATGATTTTCTGTAAGATAAACACTCAGAACGGGTAAAAAAGTAATCTGAAGAATCGGCGCCAACCCAATATTGTAATTAAATACATAGAGAGTAAGCATACTTGTATCATAGGTCCAAAGCTCCAAGTATAATGCCATCCATTCAAGAAAGATACTGACTCCAAAACTTAGTGCTAGTAATAATAGGTATTTTATCACTGTTTTTTGAAGTAGACCTGTTGATTTAATCAATTTCTTCAATCCTTGCCAAAGGCCTAGCACAATTAGTATATCTCCAAAAACCGCCCCCCACATCCAAAGAGTTGCTTTCAAAAATCCCCAACTCCACATCTCATAAAAAAACAGACATTGAGTAAATTCCCAAATTGTGTTTAATAGAAATGCCCAAAAAATTACTCTGGCCATTTTATTTTTTCCCATCATCCTGTATAAGAAGATAAATTAGTTTCTCATAGCTCTGGATGAGCCATGATTCTGCATAATCTTCCAACCTGTTTCCGTTTTTTTGAGTACTGAAGTAACCACCGCTTGTCTTTCTATGGTTCTACTCTCCTCTCCTCCGGTCACGATTTTATAATTATACGTCTCGAAAGCCACCGCGACATTCCCTTCTATTTGCACATCCACCATGTAGTCACTAAAAGAGAATTCCTTAAACTGCCCTAACTCAGGTCCAATATGGTGATCCAGGTATTTCTTATAGGTCCCTTCATGGCTCCCATTCTCAAAAATTGCTGAGTTTTCAGTAAAAAGCTTTTCTGTGCCGGATACATCCAAAGCTTCAAGGGCGTTCTTGTAAGCCTTCAGCACTTTCTTTACTGCTACTGTTTCTTCGGAAGAAATCATTTCTTTATGATCATTATGCTGAGCATATATCAATCCAGAAGGTGATAATAAAAGAAATATTAATATAATTTTTTTCATAATCGTGTAGACTCTTTATTGGTTTATAGACTTGAATTTAACTTTAAAGCTTGGTCATGCTCATTTTCTCTAAAACTACGGTCCCACTCCCATTAATTTTCAACCCTACTCCACCTGCTTTAGGAGCATCACTATGTCCGTGAACTATCATTTTTTTATCCACATAACCTCTAAAATGAGTTCCATTTCCTACAACCCGAACAAACATAGGCTTTGAAACATCTGTAGTTCCTTCTTCAAATATTTCTTCCTTTCCTTTTAACATTCGGCCTTGCTTAACAGCACCATTTGAAGAAATTGATACAAAGTCGAAGTTAAGCTCGTCTTGCACATTGTTTGTCAGCATCACTATTCCATTAAGTGTTGAAATGTCTATATAATAATCTACTTGAACCATTTTATAGGATTCGTGCCCTACAAAAAAGCCATTTAAATTACTTCCACTCAAAATTAGTGCATAACTACCTTTCGTAGTTTTTACTGCTTCGGCATTTACTTCTTCTAAATTCCCTGCTAACCAATGGAAATTTTTCTTCATATCAGAAATGGCATTTTTGTCGATGTTCCATTCCCAATTTCCATTTTCTGTGATTTTAAAAGCGGTAGAACTTCCCATCGAACTATCATCATGACTTGCTTCTGAAGTTTCCGAATGTTCTTCCATGCCTTCATCATGGCTGTGCTCTTCTGATTCATCATGTACATCTGCATCTTCGACAGATTCGTCATGATCTGTTTCATGATTGTGCTGTACCGGGTTATCTAAGTTAACAGCCTGAACACCTACTCCATGTTGATAAACCATCTGCCCTCCTCTATCTCCCGTTTGGAATAATAGAAAAGCCCCAACGAATGAAAGCAAGGTTAACCCACCTCTTATTATTTTTAGCTCAGATTTATTCCAAAAATACACTCCAATCCTCAAGAAGGCATATAATCCCATAAACCAAACAGTGTACTCAGCCCAATCTGCATGAGCCGTTAATAAATTTTGAGTTCCAGCTTCAATAAAGACACTATCTGCAGCTTCCTTTCCTGAGAAATAAGTTCCCACTGCTGCAATTCCTGATAGCCCATACAATATTAAGTTCTTCTTTTCGTCCCACCAATCTTTAGGGAGAACATAGCCCGCCACATCCATAAGAATAGCGAGCATAAACAGTGCTATTGGGAAGTGGACGATCATGGGGTGTAAGTTTGGTGCCCATTCTGGTATAAATTCCATAGTAATGTCAGATTTAATTAGTTTAAGTGAATCTATTTTTTATTCTAAAGTCATTATACAACACCCAACCTTAAAACTACCTTAAACTAGTTGCAAATAGTTTATATTTACATGAAATCAATAATCGAATTGGCTAATTTATGTGGATTTTATTAGTTGAAGATGAAGTCTCTCTTTCCAAATCCCTAAAAAAGGGATTAGAAGAAGAAGGGTTTGTGGTAGAATTAGCTGGAAACGGTGAAGAAGCAGAGTTACTGGGAAAGTCTAATACTTACGACCTTTCAATATTGGATTGGAGACTTCCAAGAAAAAACGGGCAAACTGTGCTTAAATCATGGCGTGCATCTGGTGTAGAATTCCCTGTTTTAATGCTCACCGCTTTAGGCGATACTGAACACAAAATTATTGGCCTAGACTCTGGAGCCGATGACTATATGAGCAAACCATTTTCTTTTGATGAATTATTGGCTCGGGTAAGAGCTCTTTTACGTCGAAAACCGGATTATTCTAATACTGACGATATCGACATTGGGGCTCTTCATTTCAATAAAAGAAAAAGAGAAATTTCTATTTTTGGCAATTCTATTTCTCTGAGAGCCAAAGAGTTTTTAATACTACAACTTCTTGTAAGTGTAGAAGAAGGAGTTTTTTCAAAACATGAGCTTGCTGAGCGTGTTTGGGGGTCTGATACAGTTAATGATAACACTATTGAAGCAACGATATCTACGTTAAGAAACAGCTTGGCCAAAGTTTATGAGAATAAAGGCATCCAAATTAATGATGAAACATATCTAATTGAAACAGTACGTGGTGCAGGATATAGACTGAATACCAGAATACTTAAGAGCTTGAGTTATACAAATGAGTAATTCATTTTTTACTGCTTTTCAGAGGCTGTCCATTTCTAAAAAATTGTCACTTTGGTACGGCTTAAGCCTTTTTATTCTTTTAAGTGTATTTGCTTACTTTTTGTATCAGGCATTTCATTCTTCTATACATCATAATTATGATCGACATCTTAGATATGAAGTAGAACAAATATTTCCGTTTATACAAACATCTACCGATAGTCTGAAAATTAATCTCAGCACTTACAGCCGTAAAAAAACTCTTCAGGAAGAAAAAGACTTCGGGACTTACGTTCGTCTATTTGATGCAAAAAAAAATCTAATCTACCAAAGCCCAAATTTTTTCCAACAAGCAACATTGCCTACCAAAATACCTTCCTCAGCAGTACAAGTATCATTGAGCACAAACTGGCAGAATCTCCCTTTAAGAACTTATTATCATCCTGTTATAAATTTTAAGAATGAATTAACGGGATGGCTTGAGGTTTCGGGGTTTGAGTGGACGCTACATGAAGAGTTAGTACGATTAAGGAAATATCTTATTCTTTTGATTGTATTAAGCGTTTTGTTTTCAATACTTGGAGGTTATTGGCTCTCAGGTAAGGCTCTCTCTCCAATCAGCTCTATCACCGCATCTGTAAATTCTATTAAAGCCTCCGAACTAGAGAAAAGAATTTCTGTAAATCCTGAAGTGGAAGATGAGCTTACAGAACTCTCTCATACATTTAATACAATGCTAAGCCGTTTGGAAAAAGCTTTCGAACGAGAAAAAAGATTTACGGCTGATGCTGCTCATGAGTTATCAAATCCTATCGCTTCCATAAGGAATGAAGTTGAAGTGACGCTTCGCAAAACCAGAGATACAAAAGAATACAAATCCATTTTGGACAATATTCATCAGGAAACAATTCGAATGACTACTATCATTCAATCACTATTACAGCTTTCAAAGATTGAAGCTAGTGAGCACCTTGATTTTGAGTCCATAAATGTTAGTGATGTACTCACTGAAACAGTGTCCAGGTTTAAGGACTTCATTGAGGAGAAGAATCTTACCTTCGTCGTAGATATTGAGCCAGCGATTATAATCAAAGCACGAAAAGGATATCTGGAAGAGGTCTTCGGAAATCTTATTTCAAACGCCGTGAAATATAGTAGCCCTGGATCTTCTATCCACATTGCACTTAAAAAAGATATTGAATCTGCTTTATTTTCTATTTCAGGTGAAGGTTATGGCTTTGATAAAGATACAGAGAAACACCTTTTTGATCGTTTTTACAGATCTAATCAACCATTAATCCAACAAGAATCCGGAAGTGGATTAGGTCTTTCTTTAGTAAAAACTATTGTAGAATTATTTAATGGAAGTATTAACGGAACCAGTGAAGGAATAGGAAAAGGAAGCACTTTTAAGGTTCAGTTTCCTTTGACAGATCGTCGGTTTTAATTATTTAGCACCCACTATTTTTTAATAGCCGGTTTGTTAAAAAGCTACCGTCACTACTCGTAAACTTTTGATAAATGATGCCTTTTATTGGATCTATGATTTCTATTGCTTTGTAGGTTAATCCTTTTACTTTTATTCCTAATACATATACTCCAAATTCTACTGTTGAATTAATTTCGTATTCACCAACTTGAAGTGTATCATTTTGTACTATCCTCCTGTCAAAAATTCTTATTTTACTTTTCCCACCTAAAAAACCTACGACTCCTTTGTCAATATTAAGGGCAAACTCAATGGGCTTAATTTCCCAACCGATTTCTGGTTTAGTTGGATAAAAGGAATTTGTATCCAACAGACGTACTTTTATTTCATTTTCATTTTTATAATCTGAAAAAGGGAAGATATTTATAAATACGTTTTGTTCTCCTGGCTTGCAGATGTAAGTCGTTCTAACGCTATCCTGAAGCAGACCTTCTGAATTATAGGAGAACACATCAACCGGAAGTTTATAGAAATCTTCTTTTTTTTCTATCAATCCTACAAAGAATTTTTTAAAAGAATTTAGATTTCCCTGTCTGCTGTAGCTACGACTTTCATAATTATTGCCGTCAATTTCAAATAACAACATCGTGTTGTCCTGAGCTATGACTAAGCGAGGATTCAAAAAAATAAAACCGAAAATAGCAGCTAAGCCAATTGAACACTTAAGTTTAGACATGTGTAAAGCAAAAATTTTCATAACTCTTAATACTTATAAATAAAATGAACTCAGGTTTAGTTCATTATTTCCCAATGACTCGAAAACTACATCATCTCGTCTTCATCGTCGTTCATTCCCATATGCATATTGCCATCACTATCGGTATGCGATAACATCAAAAGACGCTCTGCAATTATTATAAGAACGATAGCAGCAAACGCTACAATCAATACAAAAGGATCGTCTAGATATCTGATGTAAACAAAAGCAGTTAGTATGGCGATATCTAAAATCATCGCAATTAGTGGAATAATGGGCTTGAATTCTACTTCTTCTCTAAGATAGCGGAAAAGTCCCCAGTGAATAGCGATATCCATTATTAGGTAAAAAATTGCTCCAATAGATGCTATTCTGGTTAAGTTGAAGAATATGGTAAGTATAATAGCCAGAGAAACCGTTAACAGTAAAGCAGGGTTTTTTAGTTTTTCAATTACATTCAAGCTGGGAACTTGTTTCATATTGCTTAACATTGCCAATAACCTAGATGCTGAAAATACACTGGCTATAACCCCTGAAACTGTTGCTATTATAGCAATTCCAACAGTAATCCAGGTTCCCCATTCCCCAAAAACAGGCTTTGCAGCAGCAGCTAATGCATAATCCTTTGCTTTAATAATCTCTGGAATACTTAACCCCCCAGCAACTGACAAAGCAAGAGCCACATAAATAAGTGTACAAATGATGACCGAAATAATAATCGATCGACCGACATTCTTATGCGGGTTTTCAATATCATCGCCTTGATTAGTAATAGTAGTAAAGCCTTTATAAGCCAAAATTGCTAAAGCAAGAGCTCCTATAAAGCCTAAACTCTTGGGTAAATTTTGTCCACTTTCAGGTATATAATTTCCAGTTATATCTGCAAAGCCAGAAGCTGCTAGACCAGCAATGGCCAACAAGGAAATCCCCAACACTTTAATTACTGCCGTAATTGTTGCTGTCTTTCCAATTACTTTATTCCCCAATATATTTACAATGTAAGCCATACTGATGAGACCTACAGCCAGTACCGGAGCGTAGCCTGCATATTGTTCTGGAAATAATCTCAGTGTATATGCACCAAACGTTCCAGCAACCAAACTTTCTGACACAACCATGGATACATACATTAGCAAGGAAAATAACCCAGTTGCTGTACCTGGCCCGTACGCCTTTGTTAAAAACTTTGCTACTCCACCGGAAGAAGGAAAAGCATTTGAAAATTTAACGTACGAATACGCGCTAAATCCAACTACAACCGCACCTACAATGAATGCTATAGGGAACAAATCGCCTACTAATTCAGCTATTTGTCCCATGAGAACAAAAATTCCTGCGCCTATCATTACGCCCGTTCCAAGTGACACTGAGCTAGTTAGAGATAGCTTTTCTTTACTTTTTTGTGCGTTTAACATTTATAGGGTGAGTTAGCTAGTTTTTTTATTTGATTCGGATTACGCTGTGTCTTTAAGCAACAGAATACCACCACTAAACTTAAAGCAAGCTTAAATTTGTTGAGCATTTTTAACTTATCAGATAAAATCATTTCCATGTTAAGCCAATTTAAGTCTTATACTTTCTAATCGAATATACTGCAGTTACTAAAGCAATTATAGAAAAGGAAAAATACGGTAGATGGATATTTATTGAGTATAACCCTGCTCCCAAAAAAGAACCCATAGCAAGTCCTAAGCTACTTATAGAAGCCAAAACTCCCATCCTTTCTCCTGTCCCGTTTTCACTTACTTTACTTATTAAAGAGGCTAAACTTGGAGTTATTAAAGCAACGCCAAATGCGAGTACTCCAACAGAGAGTACAATTTGAGTAAAAGTATCCATAATCATTAATAAAGAGAGACCGACAGCCAATAAAAGATAGCCCAAAGGAAGCAACCTTTCTTCTCCCCACTTATCAATAAGAAATCCTGTCAATCCTATTTGGCTAATACTCATTCCAAGCCCGCACACCATAAAAATATATCCCATTTCGGAGACACTATATTTCATGGTTTCTTGTGCATGAAGGGCAAAAGTGCTCTCAAATACGGAAAGCGAACCTTGCACAACTAATGCAAAAAGAAGAATAGGAAATACTTTTGTACGATTTAAATTCGAAATAAAAGAGCTCTTAAGCACCCTCTTGCCAATGTGCAGCTCAGAAGGCCTGTCTCTTAGTGATAATGTAACTAGACAAAAAGCTATCAAAGAAAAGCTACCCGCAATCATAAATGGAAGAGTGTATGAATTTGATTTTAGTATGCCCCATGAATATTCATTAAACCAATTTATACCCACAAAATAAGAACTTAAAGCCGGTCCGAAAATAACACCCAAGCTGGCAGCCCCACCTGTCCACGCAAAAAACTTACCCCTATTTTTTATTGAGCTTACATCTGTGATCCAAGAGTTCACTGCTGGTATCACAGATGCAGAAAATATCCCACCTAAGACACGAAGTATATATAAGAGTTCTAGAGAATCAGTCCAACCAAATGTAATAAGTGAAATTGCGTAGCCACCCATTCCTATCATTAATATTTTTTGCCTTCCAATAGTATCTGACCAACGCCCCCAAAATGGAGCTGAAATAAATTGCATTAAAGGAAAAATACCCGTCATTAAGCCTACATGAATGGACGGTGAAAACCCAAAAAGTGCGCCGAAATTTGCCGCATTATCAACTAAAAAAGGTAGAATAGGAAGAGTGAGTCCGTAGCCTATCATCACTAAAAACAAACAAAAAAGTAGGATACTGATCTCTTTTTTTATAACTGATTTGTTTAAAGGTTGATTCCGAATGCTAAATCTCAAAATAGGATTGATTAGTTGTTTAATTTATATCTTCCCCAGTTCCATCTATCAATTGCTCAACAACCCAAATTGCCCCAGTAAAAAATAGTGTAGTCTAAAAAAATCGTATCCTATAATTACAAATACCAACGTACATAATAAAAGATATGATTCATATATTATTTAGTTTATAACAAATTATTATTCATATACTTATATATGACGGATTCTGGTTTTTGATGTCAGAAAGAATTTTCTCAATCTTAGAGATTGATGGCTTCTCATAGAGCATATCATTAATCTCGATAACTGGTAAAAGAAAAAAATTACTTAATTCCAGAGCGAGGCGCTTTCCTTTTTCAGTATCAAACCGTATATCAATAAACATAAATGAGTAATGTTTTTCCTCCAAAAAAGCTGTCAACTTCTTTAAATAGTTACACCATACTTTACAGTAAATAATTAGCATTGGTTCTTGTTTGCTCAGCTCATTAGTTCTCATGATTAAACCCTCGTTCTTTTGTTTTTGATTAATCAGTTTTATAGTGTGGCTATATCGAGTGTCGGTCAACTGCCTAATTTTAAACTGCTAGGATACTTTAGAATTAAATTTGGCTATTCTGAATTGTTAGACTTTTTGGGTCGTTGAATGAACTGCCTCCACTTGCCCTTCACGGGAAGAAATGCCGGAACCTGCCGCATATACTCCAGATATTCCTCTCCAAACTCGTCAATTACTTTCTTTTCTTCTTTCCGGGCAAGAAGCACATACGCCAGTACTATAATTGGAAATAGCCCCACCGAAAAGATGGTGGGCCAATGTATTACACCTTCTCCAAAAAGCCCTATAAACAAACCCGTATATTGTGGGTGACGAACCAAGCCGTACAATCCATCTGTTACCATTCGTTCTTCCTTTTTAGCACGATAGAGTTCACGCCACCCTTGTATAAAAATTCCAAATCCACCAAAAAGAAGGAGATAACCTACAATCATCGAGACCATCATCCCTGTATCACCGATGCCTACTAAGGTAGACCAAAGATTGGCGTTTAGATTACCACTATCCAATCCCAAAAACCGAGCCATTAGATAAATAGTAAGAGGGAACCCGTACATTTCTGCATATAATGCAATAATAAAGGCCTGAATCAACCCGACTCCTGTCCACTCCCTCCATGTCTTAGGGGCCATATATTTGCACAAAAGCCAGGAAGCAATAACGATAACAAATAGCGCTATTACCCAAGCACCTGAATGCTCAATTCCTCTTTCCATGTAATTATTCCGTTTAGTTTAAAATATGTTTAAGATGAAAATAGCTTTGCTTAAAAGAAGCGTTGGCTTATTCCCAGCGAGAGGTTAGTTTTATTAATCGATTTTTGAGCATCTAATTCTATTCCGGTTAAAGCTCTAATAGCATCAATCGTTTCGGGAATTACAATCGCCTGATTGTCTACCAAATATGCGTAATAAAGTTCATTACCTACTACCTTTAGCATATCTTCCCAAATGGCTACTTCATACATATCTCCATGTGGACGTCCGAGATCAAGCATTAGTTCTTTTACAGCATTATTAGCGGAAAGCTCATCCTTCATGCTAATAAAAGCGGTTCTTGTTGAAGTTGCTAAAGCAGCCAGAACTTCTTCTTTAGTAGTTTCCTTCGTTAATTGAATTGTCCAATAGTGCAAGTGGCTCAATGTTTCAGGTACTTTTACCGCCGCCGTAACTACATCCAGTTCAGGATCTACACTTTGTGCATCCGGTCCTTGGTGGCTGGGAATATCTTGCTCGGGCACCAACGTATTCATAATCCCATTTTTATGACTTTCCCAAGGATCTGTAGCTCTACGTAGCAGAGTTCCGCGCGCTTTTTCCAGAAGTCCTGCTCGTTTCAACGCACTTAAGGTGCGAACGATAGATGTTGTATTACAAGACACCACCCGTGTACTCTCGCGGTTAATAGCTGTACTATAATTGTTCTCTGCACTAAAAGAATGACCGGTAGTTTCATGTTTTTCTCCACCTTGCACTATATACTTAACTCCGGCTAGTTTGTATTTTTCAGCATTTTGAGCTCCAAACTTTTTAGGAGCACAATCCACTACCAAATCGGCTTTACTTAACATATCGTCAAGATCACCAGCAACAGGAATGTTTTGTGCATTCATTGCTTTTCGGCCTTCTTCTGTATTTGCAAACAAAGGGTAGCCTTTTGCAGCAGCAACTTTTATTCTCCAATCAGCGGCAACGTCTCCTACTCCTACCAATTCCATATCATCTTGTAAAGTAACGGCCTCAACAACTCTTTTACCTATTACTCCATAACCGTTTATTGCTACCTTAATCTTTTGCATAATTCTAAATAATTTTATTGTTATTTATTTTTCTTTAAAATCTTTTTTCTTTCCTCAAATTCTTTCTTTTCAACCTCGCCACATACAAACCTTTCTTTTAAGATGTCTAATGGATCTCGTTAGGCAAAAGCATATTTGATTTTATAACATTGAGACTTGCAACAATTGATGTAGTTTTATTGGATATCCTAATTCGGGTAAGTGCCTAGATGTTTATATTTGAGTGTTGTCCCATAGTTTTTATTTTTTTGACTCCCACAACCTATTTTATTTCTTCAATACTATAAAGCTGTGGGATTTCAGCATCCCAATCATAGGTCTCCTTTATGCCTTTCTGTAGTGCTTCTGCACTTTCTTTTTCACCGTGTACAATGAAAATTCTATCTGGCTTGTTTTTTATTTTGCTCATCCAATCCACAAGTTCAGCGTGGTCTGCGTGTGCCGAAAGGCCTTCAATATTTGCAACTTCCATATGAAACGGCACCCATTTCCCATACACTTTTAATTCTTTTTCGCCTTCCAATAGCTTTCTTCCTCGAGTGCCTTCAGCTTGATATCCTATAAAAAGCAAAGTGTTATTTGGGTTTTGCGCTTGGGTTTCAAGGTAGTTGAGCATTCTCCCACCAGTAAGCATTCCACTTCCTGCAATCACGATTTTTGGTTTGTTATCCGTTCGCAATTCCATAGTTTCCCGATAACTACTTACGACCGTAAAGTGTGAGCACATTTCATCACATTCATTATCTTTTAATCTGTGCCAATCTCTTGTACGGTGGAAGAGTTCCAATACACTGGCTCCCATTGGACTGACCATTATCATTTGTACTTTTGGTATTTTCTTTTCCTTGAGTAATCTCCAGAAAATCAGCATCATTAATTGGGCACGTTCTACCGAAAAGCTTGGGATAAAAAGACTGCCACCTCTATTGATGGTGTCGTTGACCAATTTTTCAATCTGCGGAAGAGCTTCTACTTCATCTGGATGAAATCTTCCTCCATAAGTAGATTCTATAAAAAGCACATCTGCTTTTTTTGGTTTCAGGGGTGGATAGAGTAATAAATCATTGGTTCTACCAATATCTCCTGAAAAGACAAAACGTTTTCCTTGTACATCCAACTCAATATAAGTTGCACCCAGAATATGTCCGTTGTATTGGAAACGAGCTTTGATACCATCAAACAATGGAATCCATTGTGCTTGTGGAATACCCTTAAAATGTGGAATAGTTTTTTCTACATCCTTTAAATCGTAAAGTGGTTCTGCTGGACTATGTTTGGAGTAGTCTTCTTTGTTGGCACGTTCGGCTTCCTGTTCTTGGATTTTCGCACTATCGTTCAAAATAATTTTGGCTATCTCTAAAGTAGGATTAGTGCCATATATGGGCCCATTGAACCCTTGCTTTACTAATCTTGGCAGATAACCTGTATGATCCATATGACCGTGGGTAAGCAGTACCATGTCAATTCCTGAAACTTCAACTGGTGGATATTCCCAGTTTTTAAGGCGCAATTCCTTTAAGCCTTGAAAAAGCCCACAATCTATCAGTATCTTTCTATCTCCGGTATCCACTAAATATTTTGAGCCAGTTACTGTCCCTGCTGCTCCCAAAAAATGGATGTTTGTTTTATTATTTTTCATTTTTGTAGTATTGGTTTCATATCAACCACAGCAGGAAGGCGCGCTTCCAATATCTTGGTCTGATTTGCTCAAATCTGCTATTTCCTTGTATAAATTAGGATAGTTGTTTTTGATAAGTATTGCCAAATTCTTGATGGATTCGGGCTCGTTGTTTACCATTTCAAGCAGTATTTCAAAAGATTCCTCAAGTAGCTTTCGGTCATCTTCCAATACTTGGTAAAATGGTTCTAAATCAATTTTGTTCTGTTTTTGGATTTCATTTACTTTCATCTGTATTGTTTTCTGGATTACTAATTGTCATTTTTACAAAGGCAGGAATCTTGCTTTTTTGTTTTAATGCGTTCTACACAACGCTATTGAATCGCGGAGTATATTTTTATGTCTTGACTTTGGCACTCCAATTTGTTCCAATATTTTAGGATCCTCGTGAATTTCTTTGCAGAGCACGATGCCTTTATCCAATAATTTTGTTTTTTCGGCTTTGGTAAGCGTTGTTAATGCTGTTAATGGATGCAGCCCCGATTTATCTATTCTGTCTTTTAAACCTTCTCCCATTGGATAATCCCAGCTTGTCAATAATAATCCAACACATTTACCATATTGTGCCGCATCACTTGTAAATCGCGTATTTGTGTATATCCCACCTTTATGAAATTTAGCTTCGTGACCTTTTTGCTGCGCCCATTGTTTTTCAACATCCAAAAATCTTGAATGGATATATAAGGGAATTTTTACATTACAAAACCTACCTTGGTCACTGTGGTATTTGCATTCAATCATATAATGGATATTATCTTTTTGGGCGATTACATCTATTTCATGCTGCACACAATTGCCCTTTACAATCACTCCAATTTTTGTTGCAAACCCTTCGTAATCCAATAGTTTACCTACCAATTTTTCAAAAGGATAACCAGTAGGTCCCAGTTCCATCAAGGCTTTCTTGAGTTTGTATTTTGAGGCACTTATACGTGATTTATCCTTTAGCATCTTGAATGCCAATTGATAGATTATTTTAGTGGACACCCCTTCTTCAATCTGCTCTTGTACCTTACGAGCTATATCCTGAACAATATCCTCATCTGCCCGTGCGCGCCGCAGTGAATTGATCAGTTTGCTTACATCAAAAGCTTCGTACTCACCAGAATATTTTTTTATTAAAACTGATTTATTCATGGTTACACTTTAATAATCATCACTGGCAATTCGGAATGATTAGTTACACCTTCAGCGATACTTTTGGAAAATAGGCTTAAAAAGCCTGTACGTCCGTGAGTACACATAGCGATCAGATCGGCGTCTTTATACTCCAGAAAATTGTTTATTCCTGTTTCCACAGCAGGTTCGTTATATACATTCATCGAATAGTTATCTAAATCGGGAAATTTTTTCAGGAAATCCTTAATGGGATTTAATCCCTGCTCAATACTGTTAAAGTCTGTTTCAGTATTGATTCTCAATAAATGGATATTTGTTTCACATTTCTCAGCAATAGAAATAACATGTTTAAATGCATCGCTTACATCTTCCTGAAAATCTGAAACAAAAACGATACCCTTAAAGGGGAAAGATATTTCCTGATCCTTAACTACAATGACCGGGACATCAGATTTTCTAACAATTTTCTCTACGTTGCTTCCCGTTATCTCCCTTACACCACCCTTTGTACCGCTACTTCCGGTAACTATAAAATCATGATGAAAATGACCTGAATGTTCCAAAATATCTTTTTCTCCTGAATCGAACTGAAGAAAGGTCCGACACTCCAGTCCTTGATGTTCGGCCATTCTTTCCAATTCACGTAATTTAGCTTTAGCCATACCAATTTGCTTTACAGTATCCGGATAGCGTTCTTCATTGATTTTACTCAATTTAACCCAGTTTACAGGTGTAGTCATTAAATGTAGAAAATGGATTTCAGTATTGTACAGTTTGGCCATTTTAATGCCAAAATGTGCGGCTTTGGTACAATTTTCAGAAAAATCTGTGGGTACGAGTATATTTTTCATTTTATTAAATCTTAATTATTAGGTTTCCATTTAAAATCACAAATTTTTGCTCCTCCAGCGATACTATTGGTACGCTCCAATAGTGCATTCCACATATTGTCCAAAGAGAAGTCCAATGCACACCAAGTCTTTACACAGAATTCTGAAAGCCCTCTGGTTTCAAAATAATCCGCAACGGGACAATTGGTACAATTAAAGCAAACAGAATTATCAGGTTTATGTTTCCATAGACATTCTCATTTTCTACATCATTTCCATTATAAAATTTTTACTGCTATTTTGTTAACAAAATTAAATACTTAATCGCTTTATAAATGCATCTATTAGTTCTTTTCTGACTTCCATCCAAAGTTATAGATTGAAGCTATAAATGCGCCGATCAACCAACCAAGTATGAAGGTTTGAACAATACCCAATATGGCTTCCCAAATTGGTACGTTCATTCTGATTATGCTTGAAGTATCTAATCCATGTAGTAAGCTGTTAAAAAACTTAACTGTTCCTTCTTGGCCTACTGTTACCATGAGCAAGGTGCATCCTACATAAAGAAGTGCACCTACTGATCCGACTGCAAATCCAAGTTTTTTTATGCTTAGTTTTTCCATTGTGTCTCCTGTATTTTTGATTTAGTGAGTATCGTTTTGATCATGATTACCATGAGAGCGGAGCATCATGAGATGCGCTCCAAACATGACTATAATGAACAAAAAGAATGTAATTGAGTTATCGAGTCCAAAGCTTGGTGCTAGAAAGATGAGCAGAAGTGGAACACCACAACCTACTAGCATCCAAAAGAAATGTGATTTCATATCGTTACCTTAATTTATTAGTTAAACAAGAATTTTCGCACCCTCTTCTCCATCTCTTATTCGTACAGCATATTCGATGGGAGAAACAAAAATAATTCCGTCTCCTGTAGAATTGCTGGAAGCTCTTTCTATAATTGTTTCAATTATAGAATTCACATCTGCTTCCTGAGCCGCAATTTCAATTTTCACAACATGAGAATGCATTGCCGGAAAATTAAGTGATCCGTGCACATGAGTTGGGTCAGAATAATTACCGGCTCCTTCTCCTTTGAACACGGTAATATTATTATGCCCTCTTTCCCTAAGTAACTTGTAAACATCTTCCAATAAAATTGGACGTATGTAAGCTTTTATTAATTTCATAAAACCTCTTTTTTATCATTACTATTATTTATAGAATTCTTTGTCATCATTATTTAATACCATAGCTTTACCCCAGCTACCACTCCGAATACACTTATATCTGCTCCTGCCAATTTTGCAAGATCCGCAGTTTCACTTAATTTTCTATTCCATGAAATTCCAACATAGGGAGCAAACTGGCGTTTAATTTCATATCTAAGTCTCAAGCCGAGTTGTATATTATTGAGCCCAGAACCTATTCCAAATTTTTCTACTTTTTGCACAGCAACACTTGTAGAAAGTCGGGGCTGAATGACAAGCCTTTGAGTAACCAGCAAGTCTAACTCACCTTCAAAACTACCCGATAAATCTCCATCTTCACTTACTGCGATACTTCCATCCACTTCGAAGAGATAGGGAGCTAAACCTTGCAAACCTAACACTGCAAAACCTCTTGAATTGCTAGTAATGCTGTTATAGGCAACATCGTATCTAAGCCCTACCTGAACATCGAAATAGGAAGTTATAGGACGACTATAGAGTCCCTGAAATTCCATTTCTCCTTCTTTTTCTGAAGTAAGAGCTTCCCCTTCTGCTTTAAACCAGAATTTATTGTAGTCTTTTCCGATATATCCCTGAACATCACCTACTATCGGATTAAGGCCAACTATAGAATAATATTCAAGCCTGTCTGCCGCGAAGTAGAAATAGGTTTTGTTATCGGGAAGAATCTTATTACTAAACTCCGGAGCCTTTTGAGCTTTCACTGAATTACCGGTAAAAATCAGTAGGGGTAACAGAATAAGTGCTATTTTTCGGAAATTTATGTTTAACAAAATATTGTAGCTGAAAATATTTGGGATTCGCTTTACAATTTCATTTAATGATTTCATTAGTAGATCCCTCCATTTTTATCGCTAACCTGTACAACACGAAACATTCCCATTTCCATGTGATATAAAATATGGCAATGAAACGCCCATCTTCCTTTATCTCTTGGTGTAATAAGTGCGGAAATTCGTTGAGCAGGTTGTACCAATAATGTGTGCTTACGCGGATTATAAATTCCGTTTTCGTTTTCCAACTCCATCCACATTCCGTGTAAATGTATAGGATGTTCCATCATGGTATCGTTTACCAATATTAAACGCAGTCGTTCATTCTGTGTAAATTCAATCGGGCCATCTACCTCATTGAACTCTTTACCATCAAAAGACCACATATACCGCTCCATATTTCCGGTAAGATGCAGCTCTACTTCTCTCTCTGGTTTTCTTTTATCAATATTAGGTTCCAGACTTTTGAGATCATTATATACCAGCACTTTTCGACCATCCGTTCCTAAACCAATTCCTGGCTCACTTAATCGATTAAACTGGTTGTTGGCAATAGCAGCGGCACCAAGTCCATGCCGATCTGGTCCATGTTTTACTGGCTCAGAACTCATACCTGACATACTCATCATGTCATGATTCATTTCCTCTTTTTTTTGATCATCACCATGATTCATTCCCTCCATCTTATCTCCTTTCATGGAATCTTCTTTCTTTTCCATACCGTCCATTTTCATATCGCCCATGTTCATGCCCATATCTTTCATAGTGCGTTTTGGGCGTGGACGAAGAATAGGAACAGCAGCAGCCATTCCTTCACTTGGAGCTAATGTACCCCGTGCGAATCCACTTCTATCCAAAGACTCTGCAAAAATGGTGAAGGCTTTTTCTTCTTTGGGTTCAACAATTACATCATACGTCTCGGCAATCCCAATACGAAACTCATCTATAGATACCGGATCAATATTCTGACCGTCTGCCTGAACTACCGTCATTTTTAATCCTGGAATACGAACGTCAAAAATAGAACCTGCAGAGCCATTGATAAATCGTAGTCGAACTTTCTCGCCTTTTTTAAATAAAGCATTCCAGTTCGATTCTGGCCCTCGACCATTCATTAAATAAGTGTACGTAGCACCTGTTACATCGGCAAGATCGGTTGCGCTCATACGCATTCGTCCAAATGATGTATAGTTTTTAAATGCACTTACAAAACCATCTTCCGAAGCATCTTTGAAAAATTCCCCAAAAGTTCGTTTCTGAAAATTATAGTAGCCATCCATTTTTTTCAAATTCTTCATCACATCATAGGGGCTCTCGAATGTCCAATCTGAGAGCAGAATTGGGTATTCCCGATCAAACTCTACCGGATCCGTGTCTTTTGGCTCAATGATCAGAGGCCCATAATGCCCGAGTTGTTCCTGTAATTTTGAATGGCTATGATACCAGTAGGTTCCGTTTTGGGTGACAGGAAATTTATACTCAAAAGTTTCTCCCGGTTTAATACCGTCAAAGCTTATACCTGGAACTCCATCCATTTGAAACGGTAAAATAATTCCATGCCAGTGAATAGAGCTATCTTCATCCAACTCATTCTTAACCCTAAGAAGTACGTCTTCTCCTTCTTTTAAACGAATAAGTGGTCCAGGAACTGTACCATTTATCCCGATGGCTGTAGATTTTTTTCCATCAATGTTTATAGGAATCTCACTTATAATCAAATCCAGAATATTTTCTGCACCGGTTGGTTCCAGCACATCTCTTTCTTTGAAACTTGAAAAAGCATATGCCGGAAGAATGGTTGACAATCCTGCGACAGCTCCAATAGTTGCTGTATAGCGAAAAAATGTTTTTCTGCTAATCTTGTTAGTGGTGGCTTTCTCTTCTTTGTTCATAAGTTTCCTGTTTTGATTTAAAAATTTCAACGGTCAATTTTTAACAATCGTGCATTTATAGCCACAACCACCGTGCTTATAGACATCAAACCTGCACCAACAGCTGGATTAAGAATGATTCCGTAGGAGAATAGCACTCCCGCGGCCAAGGGAATGGCTACCGCGTTATAACCTGTAGCCCAAAACAGATTTTGCACCATTTTTTTATACGTTGCTTTGGCTAACGATATAAGTGCAGCTACATCTTTGGGATTACTTTGTGTAAGAATGATGTCTCCCGTTTCTACTGCTACATCAGAGCCTGTTCCAATGGCAATGCCAACATCGGCTTGAGCTAAAGCTGGCGCATCGTTCACGCCATCGCCTGTCATTGCTACTTTTAGCCCACGTTTCTGAACTTCTCTCACTTTATCAGCTTTTTCGTTGGGAAGTACTTCAGCAAAAAAGTCATCCAAACCTAGCTCTTTAGCCACATAGGCGGCGGTTTGTTTGTTATCTCCAGTGAGCATGATACACTCAATACCCATTTCATGGAGCTGCTTTATAGCCACCTTGGAATCTTCTCTAATGGTGTCGCCTAAGGCAATAGCTCCGTGTAGTTTGTCATCTATTATAACAAACACAACCGTCTTTCCTTGCTCCGAAAGTTGCTGATATTGATCGTCTGGTATTTCAATATCATTTTCTCGGAGATAACCTGGGCTTACTACTTTCACCGAAAGTCCTTCTATAGTTCCTTCAATACCTTTTCCGGTAATAGAATTGAAATCATTTACTTCAAAAAGTGAACTTACCGATTTAACGATTCCTTGAGCAATGGGATGCTCGGAGTTTTGTTCTAGTGAAGCTGTGATTTTTAACAATCTGCCTTTGTCATATTCCTCAGTAAAATTCAAAACCTCGGTAACTTCAAAAACACCTTTTGTAAGCGTTCCTGTTTTGTCAAATATTACGGCTCCAATATTCCTAGCTTCTTCAAAAGCTGGTCTATTACGGATTAGAAATCCATTTTGTGCGGCTAGGTTGGTTGACACCGCAACTACTAACGGTACCGCTAGCCCAAGTGCATGCGGACAAGCAATCACCATCACCGTAACGGTTCGTTCTAACGCAAAGACAAAATCTTGAGTGGTAAGGAATGTCCACACAAAAAAGGTAATTGCTCCTGCCACAAGAGCTATTATTGTAAGCCAAAAAGCAGCTCTATTCGCTAAATCTTGAGTTTTGGATTTGCTGTCTTGAGCTTGTTGCACCAAGTTTATGACTTGCGACAGAAATGAGTCTTTCCCCGTTTTATCAATTTCAATAGTTAACGAGCCCTCACCATTTACGGAGCCTCCAATAACTTCATCGCCATCACTTTTTGAAACAGGTTTTGCTTCGCCCGTCATTAGTGATTCATTCACCGCGCTTTTCCCTTTAACTACAAAGCCATCAGCGGGGATTTTTTCGCCAGGTTTAATAAGTACCCGATCTCCAATCTTCAACTCTTCTAAAGCTATGTCTTTGGTTGTGCCGTCTTCCTGAATTAAGTGAGCTTCAGAAGGCATCAACTTTGCTAATTCCTCCAATGCTTTGGATGCACTCATCACCGACTTCATTTCGATGTAATGCCCAATAAGCATAATGTCGACTAACGTAACCAGCTCCCAGAAGAATATTTTCCCTTCCACTGCAAAAACCACCAACATACTGTATGCATAGGCTGTTGTAATAGCGATCGCGATGAGCGTCATCATTCCTGGTTGTTTCTTTTTTAGCTCGTCAACCAACCCTTTTAGAAATGGCCAGCCGCCATAGAAGAATACCAGACTGGAAAGAATTGTGGAAATATAAACATCACCAGTGAACGACCAACTTTCTCTTAATCCAAGAAATACCTGAATCATAGGAGAGAGTGCTATTATAGGAATACTTAAAGCTAGGGAAATCCAAAACCGTTTTAAGAAATCCTGAGCCATGTGCGCATGATGATTACTGTGATCTCCATGCTTCTTATTATGTTCTTTGTGATCGTTTCCGTGATTGTGGTGATGTTCATGTTCCATAATTCAATCAATTTATAGTTTTAACTGTTGCGCCGCATTTATGCATTTTTTTACCGAAATAGGGATTCCTGATTTCTTCTTTATCACTCATCCATTTAGCGCCTTTACCATCATTCGCCATTGGACAAAACTGTACGTAAAGAACACTTTTATCGTAGCCCTGATTTTCAATTGCTTCCAAGAGTTCTTCCGTTATTCCTTCTAATGAATTTCTAAGCTCTTCAATATTATTTGCGGAAGATGCTTTTTCTACCGCTGCAAGCATTTTGGAGTGATGAGCCTCATGCTTTTTTTGATGTTCTTTATGCTCATTCATTTCATTATTAGACTTCACTTCTTTCGTAAAGTTCGAAATGTGATTTTGAGCTTCTCCAAAGTTATCGACCGTCAAAGCATCTTTAGCTGCCAAGTATTCATTTATCAATGTAGATAAGTGTTCATTATGAGTGTGCTCTTTATTCTCTTGAGCCTGAATGGTAGCTGCGCTTAGAAATAGTGCTAGTAGTGTAAATATGTACGTTTTCATTATATAATTGATTTATAAATTATGATTCGATTTTTAAAATTGTTTCGCCACAGTTATTCATTTTATCGCCAAAATATGGATTGGCGATATCTTCAGAATCGCTTAACCAGTAACCCCCTTTACCGCCGTTTGTCATTGGGCAAAACTGCTGATAAACCACTCCATTAATGCCAAAAATTTTAACACTTTCTATAAGCTTTTCTGATAACGAGAGGAATACTGTTCTTTGCTTTTCAATATTCTTTTCGGCGGCTATCGCGGTTGAATAATTATTTAAACTTCCTAATTGCCCCATCCATTGGATGTGTAAATCCCCTTGTACTAAACTCATATCTACCGCAGTGAGTTTAGTATTTATTTGCTTCGAAGCACGCATTGCAGCTTCGGGATTGGTTTGATTGAGTGCATCTTTAAGTTCCAAATATGCATCAACTACTCCGGTTAACTGTTGTTTAAATTCTACAGGAACAGATTCCGCGCCCAACTTCCTAGTATTTCCCTTTTCCTTGGATGCAGATTTAGAAACCACGTCAGCTTTCATTTCGTCAGTCATGATATGACCTTCATGCCCCGTTCTATTTGCTCCCGTGCCTGGGGTTCTGTTCATCATGCTAAGCTTGTCGGCAAGCTGAGCTGCACTGTCAATTTTAAAGGTTCCATTTTTAACAATGGTTTCACCAGCTTCTAGTCCATCTAATATTTCATAGTAATCGCCGATTCTTTTACCTAGCATAATTTCTCTGGCTTTAAAAGTGGGTTTATCGCTTTCCATCACTTCTACATAAACAATGGAGCGAGTTCCCGTCCACATAACAGCAGATTTTGGGACAAGTAGCGCCGGTGTAGAACTCTTATTACCTCGAACTACTCCTTCTGCTAACATTCCTGGTTTTAGATCAAGATCTTTATTCTGAATATTCGTTCTAATCCTCACCGTTCTGGAAGAGTTGTCGAGAATTGGATCTATAAAGTCAATATTTGAGGTGAATGTGCGCCCCGGCAATGATGGAATCGTAAATGTGATTTCGTCTCCTTTGGAAATATTCCCAAGGTCTGACTCATACGCATCAAATTGCACCCAAATGGAGCTAAGTTCACTGATCTCGTACATCAAATCGCCACGCATTAAATGATCGCCTACTGAAACGAATCTTTTCAAAACATAACCACTTGTGTGTGCAAGGATATCAATATTTGAATCTGGAGTTCCGTTTGCTAAAATTTCATCAATTTGAGCTGCTGGAATTTTCCAATTCATGAGTTTCTTTCTTGCCGCTTGATATAACGTTGGGTTACTATCTTTCGCAGCATAGGCTTCAAAAAGTTCCTTTTGAGCAGTGTACAACTCTGGTGAATATACCCGAGCCACTTTCTCACCTTTGGTTATATACTCTCCTGTAAAATTGACGAATAGTTGTTCAACTCTACCATGAAAATGCGCCGGAATCTGTGCAATTTCACGTTCATCAATTACTACTTTTCCTGGCAAACGTACTTCGATTGGCGCACTGCTAATACGAACTTCTGTGGTTTCAATTTCAGCTAGTTTTAAAGCCGCAAACGACATTGTAATTGCATCTGGATCTTCATTCTCAGAATTATTGTCGTTTACAGGAATGAGATTCATACCACAAATCGGGCAATTTCCTGGCTCATTTTGGCGAACCGATGGATGCATACTACAACTGTATACGATATTTCCTTCCTCGTCGGTATGCGTTTCCGTTAAGTGCTCATCTATGCTTTGCGTGGCTGGTGCTGAGTTTCCAAAGAAAATCGCTCCCAACGTAATGCCAACGAGCCCAATAACTAAATAAATGGAGTATGTTTTTAACTTTTTCATAGGTAGATGGTTTAGTAATTAATTTCGTTTGGTGAGATGTTGTTTACACCATTTAGATACTGGATATAGCTCATTGCTCTAAATTCATCCGCTTTGGCTTGATCTCGCTTCAGCTGGTAGTCGAGTAATTTGCGCTGCAATCGTAATATTTCTTCGAACCCAGCATTACTTGTTGAATAGGCATCTGTCAAAATTCGGATAGCCTGCTCAATGCGTTGAATCTGTTTCTCATTGTATAATTCAAATCTGCGTTGGGCATCTTTCACATCTCGTTGAGCAGTTAAAAAACTGGTTTCAAGTTGGTTTTCTAACGCTGTTATATCTTGTTGAACAGAACTCAAATTCAGCTTTGCTTGGCGCACATTGGCGTTGTATTTATTTCTGAAGAGAGGGATTCTAAAACTCGCCCGTGCTATTAATGCGTCTTTTCCATTATTCGCTAACCCAACAACATCGGTTCGTTTCCCTGTGGCGATGTAATCAAAGCCGATTCCAAATCCTGGCTTACCTTCTTTTGCCGCCAGATCAACAGCATTGCTAGAAGCTTCTTTTGTATATCGAAGTTTAGATAAGCTTGGATTCTGAGCTAGCCGACTAACTTCAAGGTCTACCGAATTTTCTGAATTATTTAATTCTGATGGTGTTGCTACTTTGTCGTTCGGCTCCATATTTCTCAACTCATTAAACTCTTGAATTAAAAGGCTTTTGTTATCCTGAAGGAGAGCAAGTTTTGTTTTCAAATCTTCTTGCTCAATTTGTGCTCTCAGAACATCTACTTGGGAAGTAAGTCCATTCTCGTATTGCTGAAGACTCAATTCAAGCAATGTGTTTATGATGGAAAGATTTCCTTTTACGCTTTCGATATTTTGATCTATCACATACAGCTCTCCCCAAAGCTCTTCCATTTGGTAAAAAAGCCGATTTCTACGTTCCTGAAATTGTTCGAATCTAGCTTTAGCTTCTGCTGTTGAAATAGCGCGATTGTCTGCTAAAGACCCAAACCAAGGAAACATCTGGGTTACTGAAACTCGAGCTTTTTGTGGCCCCAGACGTGTTTCGATAGGGCTGATGAAATAAGCAAAAGCAACTTCTGGATCTGGTAAAGTTCCAGTTAGTGACCGCTTTTCCAATGCCGAACGATAGTTTAGAAATAAAGCATATAACTCTGGATTATTCTGAGCTGCCTCTTGCTGATAGTTTTGAAGGCTTTGGCCGTTTAAATTTGAGATTGAAACCAAGCTCATTAACATGACCAAGCATGTAACTAAAAACCTATTCCTCGGAAGGAAATTTGCTTTATTAGCCCATTGATAAGTTTCCCCTTGAGGGGAGATGATTAATTCGGCAGCTCCCGATTTAATCTGAGGGGTGTCGTCCATTCTGTTTTTCATATGTTGAAATATTCGTCTCATTTCAAGCTCCTTTTCAATTGAAATTCTTTCCAAATAGCGTATAAAACGGGCACTACAAACAAGGTTACAATCTGCAACATCATCCCCCCAATACTTGGAATAGCCATCGGAACCATAATATCAGAGCCTCGCCCTGTAGAGGTTAAAATTGGAATTAGTGCAAGAATGGTTGTGGCGGTTGTCATCAGAGTTGGGCGAATACGGCGTGTACTCGCTTCAATAACTGTGGCTCTGATTTCTTCTTTTGTTGTGGGTTTTACTTTCTCAAAAAGCTGATCGAGATACGTAGCCATTACCACGCCACCATCCGAAGCAATTCCAAAGAGTGCAATAAAGCCGACCCAAACAGCCACACTTAAATTCACGGTTCCCATTTGGAATAAATCTCTCAAGTTCTGCCCGAAAAGATCAATATTTAAAAACCACGGTTGTCCGTATAACCAGAGAAGGAGAAAGCCGCCTGCCCAAGCCACAAAAATGCTCGTGAATATCATTCCTGTAGTTGCCGCCGATTTGAACTGGAAATACATAATCAAGAAGATGGCGAAGAGAGCGATGGGCAAAATGATGCCTAATCGTTTCTCGGCGCGAACTTGATTCTCGTAGTTTCCAGCAAATTCAAAACTCACTCCTGCTGGAACTGTAAGCTGACCATTTTCGATGTATTCTGAAATAAGATTTCGAGCATTTTCTACAACTTCTACTTCCGCAAATCCATCTAGTTTATCAAAAATCACGAAGCCGATAAGAAAGGTATCTTCACTTTTTATAGCTTGTGGCCCTTGTCTATACTCAATGCTTGCCAATTGCTCTAGCGGAATTTGCGCTCCCTGTTTTGTGGGGATAAGCATTCGTGCTATTGCTTCGGGGCTATCTCGTAATTCTCTTGCATAGCGAACTCGAATCGGATAACGCTCTCTTCCTTCCACAGAAGTTGATACTCGTTTTCCTCCAATTCCAACGGTTACAAATTGTTGGGCGTCCAGTACAGAAAGTCCGTATCTGGCTAATTTTTCTCTGTCCCAGTTAATTTCTAGATAAGGTTTTCCAACTATTCGATCCGCGAAAATAGAAGGAGTATTAACTCCGCGAACTTCTTTCAAAACTTCCTCAAGTTGAAGCCCAAATTTTTCAATCGTTTCTAAGCTGGAGCCTTTAACTTTGATTCCCATTGGGGCCCGCATTCCCGATTGAAGCATCACTAATCGTGTTTGAATAGGCTGCAGTTTTGGAGCAGATGTTGTGCCTAAAAGTTTAGATGCGGCCACAATTTCATTCCAGATATCATCGGGAGAATGGATATGATCTCGCCATTGGCGGAAATACTCTCCTTTTGCATCGGGGATGAGGTTGTCGTTTTCATCACGAACAAAATTTTCGTCGTCATCAACCTTAAAGCGAACTCTTCGTCCGTTTTCATCGGTTTTGTATTCTGATTTGTAGATAACCACATTCTCGAACATGGAAATTGGAGCGGGATCTAGCGCGGATTCCGTTCGTCCCATTTTACCAACTACGGTTTCTACTTCGGGGATGGAAGCCACAGACATGTCAATTTTCTGCATCACGTCTTTGGCTTCTTCTATTCCCGCATGAGGCATCGTTGTTGGCATCAGTAAAAAAGCGCCTTCATCTAAAGCCGGCATAAACTCTTTCCCTAAACCTGGGAAAGTATGTGATGTAGCGCTCCAAACACTGGTTGTTTTAATATCCCAACCAACACTTTCAAAGCTTCTTTCCACAAAACCGAACACTCTCGAAAAGCCTAGCCAAATAACTATTCCGAATAAAACCAGAAACGATGGAATAGATAGAAACGCAATTTTATGATCTAGACACCAAGATATGAGATTATGGTAATAGCGAATAACCAACCAAAACATAGCTAAGATGCTCCCAATCAGTATAATTACGAAAAACAGATTCCAGATTAGCGCAACACTTGGTCCAAGTGGCAACCAGTATTGCGTAAGTAACCAAGTAACTATTATTACGCTGAGCAGGTTGTTATAAAAGGACGTTTTTTGAATCTGCTTATGTTGGAAGAAAACGGGTGCACCATTAATTATTCCAAAACCGAGTAATGCTAGCCCGGCCCAAACAGGTCCAACAAATAAAACAACGATTCCCGCCAGAACTAGTAAAGCATTCCAGATTAACTTCACAATTCGGTTACTGATTTTTATTGAAAATACCCAATGTGCAAAAGGCGGAATTAGCGTTATTGAAATGACAATGGAAGCAATAAGCGCGAATGTCTTGGTATAAGCAAGTGGCTTAAAAAGTTTACCTTCGGCAGCAATCATGGTAAATACTGGCAAGAAACTTACAATAGTTGTAGAAACGGCCGTAATCACTGCTGATGCAACTTCCGTTGTGGCGTTGTAAATAACTTCTAGTAGTGAATCGCCTTCAGCTTTTTCTTCCATATGCCTGAGCATATTTTCCGAAAGGATTACGCCCATATCCACGATAGTTCCTATGGCGATGGCTATCCCCGAAAGCGCCACAATATTGGCGTCAACTCCAGCATATTTCATGGCGATGAATGTCATGAGTACCGCTACTGGTAGCATTCCTGCAATCAGAAACGACGTTCTTAGATTCATTACCATCACCACAATCACAATGATGGTAATCAGAATTTCGAGCGCCAAAGCTTCTTCTAGTGTACCTAGTGTTTCGGCAATCAATTCTGAGCGATCATAAAACGGCACAATCGTAACCTTTGAAGTGCTTCCGTCTGCCAACTTTTTAGAAGGCAATCCTGTTGAAAGCTCAGCGATTTTCGCTTTAATGTTGTTTATCACTTCTTGTGGATTTGCGCCTTGCCTTGCCACCACCACTGCGCCTACCGCATCTGCGCCAGCTTTATCTAGAGCTCCGCGCCGCATTGCAGGCCCCATGCTTACAAAAGCCACATCTTTAATTCTGATGGGCACATTATTCACCACTTTTACTACGGCTTCTTCTAAATCTTCAGTGCTTTTTATATATCCCAATCCACGAACTAAATATTCGGCGTTGTTTAATTCTATGGTTCTTGCCCCAACTTCGGCATTACTTTCTCTAACAGCTTGGTATACTTCGTTTAGGCTAATTCCATACACTTGAAGCGTTGTGGGATTCACGTCAACTTGGTATTCTTTTACGTAGCCACCAATGGGTGCAACTTCAGCAACTCCGCTGGCTCCAGAAAGAGCGTAGCCCACATAAAAATCTTGGATGCTTCGTAATTCTTGAAGATCCCATCCTCCAGCAGGTTCTCCTTCTTCATTTCGCCCTTCTAAGGTGTACCAAAAAACTTGCCCAAGTGCGGTGGCATCAGGGCCAAGCGCTGGTTGAACATCACTAGGAAGCGTTCCTGCGGGCAACGAATTTAGCTTTTCGAGAATGCGTGAGCGACTCCAATAAAATTCTACGCCTTCTTCAAAAATCACAAAGATGCTCGAAACACCTAACATCGAAGTGCTACGAATGGTTTTAACGCCTGGAACGGTGAGAAGTTGAGTTGTTAATGGATAGGTAATTTGATCTTCCACATCTTGTGGAGATTGGCCAGTCCATTCGGTGTATACAATTTGCTGATTCTCTCCCAAATCCGGAATTGCATCAACAGGAACAGGATCGTTTGGAATGAAACTTAGATTCCAAGCAAACGGTGAGGTCGCTATTCCCCAAAATACGAGTGCTAAAACTAGCAATAGAGCAACTAGTTTGTTCTCTAAAAAGAAGCGAATAATTTTATTAAGCATGATTTACTGAGTTAGAAATACTTCGATGAACTGCTCGCACAGTTTGATTTATTCTAAAGTTTGAACCGCTAACCCAACGACGGAATTTTCCCGCTAGGATTGGTTCAAACCTATAAATTCGAAGTGTTCTAAATCAAGAAAGAAGAGTTCGCCAAAAAGAGTAGTGGAGGCGAATAGGAATTGGAGAGGTGAATTGGAATTGGTTTTTCTGAAACCGAAGATAGGTTTTCGTCTACGCTTAAAACCGCAAACAATACATGAACTTGACTAATTTTCACTGTTGAAGGAGCCGGTATTGTAGCGGGAGCTGTTGCTCTAATTATACAACAATCGGTAAGAAACACACAATCGTCAGAATTTGTAGGCATGCCGTCATGACCAGTAGTCATCGGGCAATCATCATCCATCATAGCATCATGATTCATAGTGCTAGATGACATTGTGCCCATCTCCATCATTTGCTCGCATAATTCCATGGGATTTGCAGACAGCCCCATAGAAGGCAAAATGCCAATAAGAAAACTAAGACCGAGTACGGCCGATAGTATTTGAGATATGTTTCGCAATTTTTTCACATCAAAAAGTAATCAATTAGCTGACCAACATAAATACAATATTATTTACCACCTCTTTTTGACATGCCTTCTACAATCTTATTTCATTCGATAATCGCTATTTAATCTACTGGGAAGTGCTTTTCATGAAATTGGACTGAAATTCCAGCACAAAGAAATCACCTTTTTATATAACAATTAGTCAGAATTGTATAAGTAGAAACGACGACATTTAGGGATATTCTACCTGCCTTTTGAAAGCTCCGTTATGCTAAATGAGCTTGGAGTCCAAATAAACTATCTATATACCAACCAATCAAAAACTGATTTTTTAATGAAATATTTTGAACTAAAAATTCCACCAGTTGTGGTATCTCTTATTTTTTTAGGATTGATTTGGGTTGTTAACCAATGGCCTTTTATTGAAGGGTTACGATTCAAGACAGAAACTGGAATCGTTATTATCATGCTCGTTATTGGAGCTTTGGTTGGAATTCTGGGAGTAGTTGAATTCAGACGGAAATCGACCACTGTAAATCCTCACAAACCTAATAACACTTCCGCTCTTGTGACATCAGGTATTTATACTTTCTCGCGAAATCCCATGTATTTTGCCCTACTCATTGTTTTAGGTGCGGCCGCTTTTAAATGGGGAAGTTTATTCGGTTTTCTCATTCTTCCATTATTCGTTTACTACATGAATCAATTTCAGATAAAACCCGAAGAGACTGTGTTAGAACTAAAATTCAACGAAGAATTTTTAGAATATAAAGATGAAGTTCGTAGGTGGGCTTGAGTTTGTTTTATTAGCTATCCGAATAGTAGTTTAACTTTGGGAAAGTTAAGATCTCTGCCTTAGCTTGGAATGAAAATTTAGCTAGACATGGTTATAAACTTATAGAATATTCCTCAATCTCTAACATTCTGAAATGCCAGAAAAAATCTCCCTACATATAAAAAACATGGTTTGCTCGCGCTGTAGTTTAGTCATAGAGACGGCGCTTTCAGCACTAGGACTTAAAGTGCTACATGTTGAGCTGGGTTCTGCTGAGGTTTCTCGAGATGGAGATCATCCAACTCTAAAAGAAATTGAAAAGGAGTTAGAGCGTTTCAACTTTGGGCTAATTGAAGAACCAGAATCTGTACTCAGCGAAAAGATAAAGCACTCTTTATTGGCATTATTGGATGAAAATGGTTTAGAAGATATCTCGCTGTCCGATTATCTCTCCAAAGAATTAGCTAAAAGCTACGCTTCTATTTCTCGTACTTTTTCTAAGCATGAAGGAATTACCATAGAGAAGTTTTTCATTCGCCTAAAAATTGAAAAGGCAAAAGAACTCACCCAAGACACCTCACTCTCTTTTAGTGAGATTGCTTACAAGCTCGGATACAAAAATCTTCAGCATCTTTCACGTCAGTTTAAAGAACTAACAGGGTTGAGTATGAGCGAGTATCAAAAACTAAACAACCCAGACCGCAAGGGCATTGAAGGCGTTTGGTAGCCTAGAAGTTCTTTAGATTATCTATGAACAGCAGGTTTCACAAGAACTTTGCTTGTGCTCTTCAGGTACTTCTTCTTTAAAATTCAGATGCACTTTTTTCTCCGAGAATTTATTCTGAACTCGAATTGCATTAGCAATGGCAATTAGAGCCACACCCACATCAGCAAAAATAGCTAGCCACATATTAGCCATTCCAAAGGTTGCTAAGCCCATCACCAGCACTTTTATACCGAGTGCAAAAACGATGTTCTCCCAAACAATGCGATGCGTAAAACGTGCAATTTCTATTGAAAGCGAAATTTTGGAAGGCTGATCGTTTTGAATCACAACATCTGCTGTTTCAATGGTTGCGTCAGAGCCAACACCGCCCATCGCAATTCCCACATTTGCTAAAGTGATTACAGGTGCATCATTTACGCCATCGCCAACAAAACCAACAATCTTATTTTCGCCAAGTGCTTTTTCAACATATGCGTATTTGCCATCAGGTAATAAGCCACCATGCGCTTCGCTAATTCCTAGCTCGTTGGCAACATAATCCACCACTCTTTGGTTGTCGCCAGAAAGCATCACAATCTTCTTTACACCTTGTTTTCTGAGCGTTGCAATGGCATGCTTTGCATCTTCTTTGATGCTATCAGCAATGCTTATTGTGCCAGAATACACACCATTCACCGCAACATGCACAAAGGTGTATGGCTGTGTGAATTCTTCTTGGGAGAACTTCACCCCAGCCTGGATTAGCAACTCTGCTTTCCCAACTAAAACGTCTTCGTTGTTTACTTTTCCTTTTAATCCTCTACCAGGAATTTCTTCTTGTTGCTCCACTTCGTAAAAACTTTGTGAGCCAGCTCCTTGAATAATGGCTTTAGCAATTGGATGCGAAGAATACTTTTCTAGAGAAGCCGCTACTTTCAGTAATTCTTCTTCCGTGAAGTTATTCGCCGTTTTAACATTCTGGATTTCAAAAGTACCGGCGGTGAGTGTTCCTGTTTTATCTAAGAACAGCGTGTCCATTTTGCGAAGTTGATCCAAAAAGTCGGAGCCTTTTAGCAGAATACCATTTTGAGAAGCTGCTCCAATTCCCCCGAAATAACCAAGCGGAATGGAAATCACCAACCCACAAGGACATGATACCACCAAGAAAATTAGCGCACGATAAAACCAATCTTGGAATACGTATTCATCCACAATAAGAAACGGTAGAAATGTAAGCGCTACTGCCAACCAAACTACAATGGGAGTATACACCTTGGCAAACTTCGCCATAAAACGTTGCGTAGGTGCTTTGCGCTGACTTGCCTCCTGCACAAGTTTTAAAATATTGGCTAGTCTAGAATCTTTAAACGCACTTTTTACTTTAACCTTTACTACGCTGTTTTGATTGATGGAACCTGCCCACACACTATCACCAGAACTAACCGTTACGGGTTTCGATTCTCCCGTTAAAGCAGCGGTGTTGAACGAACCAGATTCCGAAATCAATTCTCCATCTAACGGAACTTTGCCACCGGGTTTCACCAAAATAACTTCACCAATTAGTACTTCCGATGGGTGGACTTCTATTTCTATTCCATTTCTTTCTACAGTAGCAGAATCTGGCTGCTGGTCGAGTAGTTTACTGATTGAATGTCTTGCTTTATGAACCGCCCCGTGCTGAGTGTGCTCCCCAATCATATAGAAAAACATTACCGCCACACCTTCGGCATATTCGCCCAAAACAAAAGCCCCAACGGTAGCAATTCCCATCAAAAAGAACTCGCTAAAAATATTTCCTTTTCGGATAGATGAAAATGCTTGCATCCAAACAGGACCGCCTACAAATAAATAGGCAATCACATACAGTGGCAAATACACATAATTGTTATTTGGAAACTCAAATACATACTCAACGAGCAACGCTCCAATCAGGAAGACTGAGCCCGCTGAGATCTCTTTGTATTTTTTTAGAAGTGCGATCATTGATCTGGAGTGTGGTTTAATATACAATCCCAAATTACGGTTTTATCGCTTTCGGCTCTTACACCATTCTGTTTATAATGTGCACCTTTTTGTAAAGGGATGAGGAAAGATTTTTCTAAATCTGATCGATAGAAATACGACGATTTTCTTTAATGTCTTTGAAATGAGAAGGCGATAAGCCCGTTTCTTTTTTAAACTGACGTGAAAAATGTTGCTGACTGCTATAATCTAATTCGAAAGCTATTTCGCTGAAGGTTTTTTCCCCATAAACGATGAGCTCTTTAGCACGTTCAATTTTTTGGAGAATGAAATAGCGCTCAACCGACTTTCCTTCCACACTAGAAAAGAGGCGACTTAATTGCTGATAGTCTTTATAAACCTGCCTAGTTAAATAATCGGAGAGATTGCTTTCCAGTTTGATATCGGAACGAACTAACTGAATGATAAGCTGCTTAACTTGTTCAACGAGCTTGCTGCTTTGGTCGCTAATCACATCAAAGCCATTGTCTTTAATAACACTCATAAGCTCATCACGCTTCTCAGGAGAAACAGGTTCGGATAAGGTCAATTCCCCAAGTTCTATTTTGGAAACTTCGAAATTCGCTTCAATTAATTTCTCTCTTAAAACTTCAGCACAGTGGTTACACACCATGTTTTTTATGTGGAAATGCTGATTCATTATTTAAAAAATCCTGCCATTCAGAAATAACTCTAGTTTGAAACAATATAACAAGGAATATGAAAAGAGTGTTCGGTTTTGGTTGATGTGATTTAACGCGCTAAGAATGAGGACATTTAGAATGATAAAAGCGGAGACAGTCATTCAGATCCCGAAGCCTCGGGACGAAGAATCTTCAAAAACCTATAATTCTTCTTGGAGGGAAACCTTATTGAACGTAATTACTCTATTCAACTCACAAGCCTTTTCGTAAGATCCCGAAATAAATTCGGGATGACCGAACTCCTAATATCTACTCCAATGAGGTAGGTGTGATAGCGACCACAGAAATAATATAAAGGCTAAAGGAAGCAGGAGCTTCCAAGCGGCATTCCGCAGCAGAGCTACGGAACGAGAGACAGAGAAGGTACGGTCAGCTATCACCTACAAACAAAACCATTGCTTTTTTAATAGCTGTGAAGATTCTTCGTCCCGAGGCTTCGAGATCTGAATGACTTTAAGCGTTGTTTAATTTATTAGACCTGTCAATAGGTTAAACAACATCTACAACCTCACCCACTAAATTCTATAAACATCTATCAGAATTCAGCATTTTAAGGGGTTGGCTAATCGGTACATTTAGTCAACTTTTTAACCTCAATAAACTGACATGGAACAAGCAACACTAAAAATTCAAGGCATGGGATGTAGCGGTTGTGTGAATACCGTTCAAGAAGCACTTACAGAACTTGATGGCGTAGAAAAAGCTCTCGTTGATTTAGAATCAGCAACGGCAACGGTTGAGTTTGACTCGAACAAAGTTTCAATTTCTGAATGTAAACAAGCTATTCAAGGCGCTGGATATCTAGCGCAGTAACAAATATTCCATTCTACCTAAAGAGAGGATCATTATGAAAAAGGTAACTCTGCAAATCGAAGGCATGCATTGCGCCGGTTGCTCAAACGCAGTAGACAAACAACTTCAGGTTTTAGAAGGTGTGAAGTCGGCTTCGGTCAATTTTGCAACCGACACCGCTTTGGTTGAATATGAAGGCGAACTTGCGCTTGAGGATTTTGAGCAAGCCGTTTCGAAAGCAGGTTATCGACTCATTCCAGAAGCCTCGGAAGCGAAATCAAAAGCGGATCTTATCGAAGAAAGAGAAGAAAAAAAGCTCCGAACAGCTAAAAGAAATATGGTTTGGTCTTGGGCTGCTACTATCCCAATGATTCTATGGATGCTCCCCATGTGGCTATTCGGATTTATGTTTCTTGGAAAAGCAGGAATGGAAATAGGAATGATTCTTCTTTCCTCCTTTGTGATTGTGGTACCTGGTCGTGAAACCATGATCAGCGCTTTTAAATCTTCCAAAAACCTGAGTCCAAATATGGATGTGCTTATAGCAATGGGAACACTAGCAGCGCTTTCAACTGGCTTTGTAACCTTGCTAAATGCTTTTGGTTACGCACCAGAGTTTCAAAGTTTTGCGATGATTTCAGGTATGATTATGGCCTTCCATCTTACGGGTCGTTTTATTGAAACCAAAGCAAAAGGTAGCGCATCTCAAGCTATCCGCCAGTTACTAACATTAGGTGCTAAAGAAGCTTCTGTTCTTAGAGATGGAAACGAGATTAAAATTCCCATGCAGGAATTGAAAGTGGGCGACATCATGGTAGTTCGTCCTGGCGAGAAAATCCCTACCGATGGCGAAGTTATTGAAGGCGAAAGTAGTGTGGATGAGTCTATTGCCACGGGCGAATCTATGCCAGTTAACAAAACAGTTTCTGATTTAGTGATTGGTGCAACACTTAACACAACTGGCGCTTTAAAAATAAAAGCTACCAAAATTGGGAGCGATACGTTCCTCAGCCAAATAATCCGTATGGTTGAAGAGGCACAAGGATCCAAAATTCCAATTCAGGCTTTCGCCGATAAAGTTACGGCTGTTTTTGTACCTATCGTTTTAGGAATGGCGCTTTTGAATTTAGCGGCATGGCTTACTTTCCCTGACTTTTTTGGAGGAATTGTTGATTGGGCTGCCTCTTTTATTCCTTGGGTAAATCCTGAATGGAGCTCAACCGCGTTGGCTTTTTACTCCACTATCGCGGTGTTAGTTATTGCTTGTCCGTGTGCACTTGGCCTTGCAACACCAACGGCTTTGATGGTTGGTTCTGGACTAGGAGCAGCAAATGGAATCTTGATTCGCAAAGGCGAAGCCATCCAAATAATGAAAGATGTGGACACCATTGTGTTGGATAAAACAGGAACCATCACAAAAGGAAAACCTGAAGTTACTGATGTAGTTCCTTTTGGTAACACATCAAACAAAGAATTGATTGCTTATGCGGCTTCAGTAGAACAAAATTCTGAACATCCATTAGCACAAGCAGTCTTAAATTTTGCTAACAACCAGTCCATTCCATTACTCCATACAAGCTCGTTCAGTTCTACAACGGGGAAAGGTGTACACGCTCAAGTTGATGGTAAGTTAATTCGAGTGGGAACCACTTCTATGATGACATCGGAAGGGATTTCAGTTTCGGATTCCATCATCACAGAAAAAGAAAAACTGGAAGAACAAGCCAAAACTGTAGTTCTTATTGCACGAGAACAAGAAATAATTGGTCTTATTGCCATCGCGGATGAAGTTAAAGACGACAGCGCCCAAGCAATTTCAGCATTGAAGAAAAAGGGACTCTTTGTAATTATGCTAACTGGCGACAATGCAAAAACAGGACAGGCCATTGGAGATAAAGTGGGCGTTGACAAAGTTATTGCTGAAGTAATGCCCAACGAAAAATCAGAAGTAATTAAAAAGCTCCAAGCGGAAGGAAAAGTTGTTGCTATGGTTGGCGATGGAATTAATGATGCACCGGCTTTAGTTCAATCCGATGTTGGGATTGCGATGGGAACAGGAACCGATGTTGCTATTGAGTCTGGTGATATTGTGCTTGTAAAAGGTAGTTTAACAGGTTTAATTAGAGCTATTAACTTGAGCAACGCTACTTTCAAAAAGATTAAGCAGAATTTGTTTTGGGCGTTTTTCTACAATTTGATAATGATTCCGTTAGCAATACTAGGATTATTGCATCCACTACTTGCAGAAGCTGCAATGGCATTTAGTTCTATTAATGTAGTAATGAACTCAAAACACCTTTCTAAAATATCCCTCGACGATTGAAGAAATAATTAATCCCTTTTTTGCACAATTTCACAAAGAAGTTGGTTAACTTTAAGTTTTAAGAATTTAAATAACAGAATAATGAGTAATAGTAAGATTTTAGTAATTGGTGCCATTTTCACAATTGGCGTTGCCGCATTCCTTTTTTGGCCAAAAGCTCAGGGCAATGTCAGTGACATTCCTGAAGGAAAGATTGAAGTGGTAATGTATAAGAACCCTGGATGCGACTGTTGTACCAAATGGGCTAGCCATATGAACAAAGAAGAATTCTTTGTGATTGAAGAGCCTACCGACGCACTAATGACTGTTAAACGAAATGTTGGCGTTCCTGCTCGTTTTGAATCGTGCCATACCGCAGTAGTTGGTAGTTATTTTGTTGAAGGACATGTACCTGTAGAAGATGTACAACGTTTGCTTCGCGAAAACCCTGATGCTTTAGGTCTTACCGTTCCTGGTATGCCAACTGGCTCCCCTGGCATGGAAGGCCCAAACCCACAGCCTTATGACGTTTACCTTGTTGCAAAAGATGGTACAACCAGCGTTTTCGCTTCTCACTAAATAGGAGCAGCAACTTTTTAAAAGCTATTATTTGAGTGTCAAAGCCTCAATCATTTTATGGTTGAGGCTTTTTTTTAACCAAACAGTTGTTCTAGTTGTTAGATGTTAGAACGGGCATTTTATAATCTACTTCGCCAGCTACTTTAAAAGTTAGCGTTACCTTTACACTATCTCCCTCAACAAGATCTTGTTTTAGGCGCATAAGCATCACATGCAACCCACCTCTTTCAAGAACTAGTTCTTCGCCAGGAGCAACACTAGCATCTTTTTTTTCACGCATTCCTGCAAGTCCGTCTTCGGTAGTATATGATTCATGAACTTGAGTCATCATTGCAATATCACTAATTGCAGATAAAAGAGTATCAGTAGTGTTTAATGTATTAGTATATCTAAGATATGCACCACTCATAGTGCCTTTTGCTGCAGGACGAGCCCAATCAGTTACAACCGTTTTTTTCTGAGTTTCAACCTCAGCTTTATCTTCAGTTTTATTGTTAGTACAAGCCACGAAGCCTATTAGAATGAATAATGTTAGTAATCGGATTTTCATTTTTAACTCTGAATATTTATTATTTATATACGGTTTTAATGTCTTCAACTATCATTGAGGGGCGAGTCATGCTTCCACCATATTCAAAAATCACTTGAGATTTTGGATTCAACACCATGATTTTATCCGAGTGATTCAGAAAATAGAATTTTTCGCCATTTTCATTTACAGTAGAAAGTGAAACTTGAGTTCGGACTCTAACAGAGTCTAGAAAAGCATTCATCACGGTAGTATCGGCCGTTAAAAAATCGAAATTGGCGCCAATGTCTCGAACTTCTTTATACTTTTTTAAAACTGAAGGGGTATCACGCGCAGGGTCAAAACTTACATTCACAAATTGGATGTCATCAGGACTTCCCAGTTTTTCCTGCATCTCTTGCATATTCCGAGTTATAATTGGGCACACATCTGGGCAATGAGTATAGATAAACCCCAACACTACATACTTTCCTTTATAATCATCAGGGAAATTTATAGTCACGCTATCTTGGTTTACCATCTCAAAAGAAGCGTCGTTTAAATCGTCTATTATCTTGGGACTATTGCAAGCAAAAAAAACGCCTGCAAATACAAAAAATACTAATTTTTTCATGGAGAGAGGCTTAGGTTGAACCTAAGTTTTTATGAGTAATAATTGGAATTACTAAAGTAGCAATTCTAGTGCTAAGCAGGTAGTAAGAATTAAACTTTTACCAATTACTTTAAACTACTAGCCTAAAAACCAGATCATGAAGCTACCAACCATAGAAATTAGCATTAATAAGTATGCTTGCTTTACTGGTTTATCTGGCAAATATTGGTACAGTGGAGTTTCTTGGAAGAATTTAATTAAATACTCTTGCTTGGACTTTGATTCATCATCTAGCTCATCTGCATCTTCCAAAAGCAACGAGGTGTCCGTATCTAATTCAGTAAGGCGCTCATTTAAAAAACCGGTGATAGTATGAGGTGTGATATTAGCTAATCCGCTTACTATCAAATAGGCGGGGATACCAACCATCCAAATAGCTATTGCAACAATGGATTTATCGTATACTGATAAATCCACAAACAAGCCTAGTAGCATACTTATCATTCCTGCAAGCCCCATTATGCAGAGAACCGCACTCAGAACTAATCTGAGTTTCCAGTTTGTTAAGCCTTGGGCTAATATCTTTGTTCCTTCCATAGTATTAATTCCTTTATGGAGTATACGAAAGCAAGCTTAATTTTTTTATTAATTATTCTTATTAAACTCTTCTAGTAAAAGCTGCATTAAAAGTTGAGATGCGCTATATGACATTTCTTCGTTGTCCGAAATATTAAGAGCGTCATCTACCTCAAAGGTTACAGCGTCTGAGCCAAAGGTTTTATAGATCCAATTTTTTGAAATCGGAGAGTCTGTTGGAAACTCTTCTGTATTAAATAATACATCGGTGTTACTCTCCTTAACCAAAGCTTGCCAGCGTTGGGTGAAATTATCCGGGAATGTTACAACCTCTTCATCTATGGGATAAAAAATATTCTCGTTAGTTGAATGGAAATCAATTCCATAATACACTCTTTTTTTAGAGTCTTTTAGTAAAGGAAGCAACGCATCTCTTACCGCTCTTGTTTCTGGTTGGTTAAAGAATTCCCAGTCTCTATTCAAATCATTTCCAGCCAGATTATTTCGCCAATGCCCATTATCAACTCCATCAGGATTTATCATGGGGTAAGCTTTAATAACAAAATGCTTTCTAAACTCTTTGGCTAAGTCATTATCGCCCAGCATATTTTCTAGGAAAAACATGGACGACAAAAATCCTGTTACTTCAGGTGGATGCTGTCGACTTAGAATAATCAGTACTCCAGCTGGTTTTTCTGGGTCGGTTTCATCTATTTCAAGCTCATAAATTGGTTTTTGCTGATGAGAATATCCTACAACACTTTTATTCGCAAACTTGTTAATTAATGGCGATGCAAGCGCATCATCAAAAAGTGTAGTATTAAATGGCCATTGAGCTGTTAAAATTATAGGCAATTCACCTAAAGTTAGCTCAAAAGAAGCCACACCTGAAGTATCATAACTTATTTCTATAGGCTTATTATAGATGGTATCAATTGGAGTATCTGAAAATATGTTCGCTTCAAAGTAGGCTTTCGGTTGGTAACGGTGTCTACCGTTTTCATATTTCATTCGAAGAGTGATGGTGCGCTGCTGCTCACTCCAAATTCTAAATCCAAACCAAGCGCTATTATTTATTGGGCTTCTTTCTGGCTTAATCATCACTTCAAATACCGTATCATTTACAGCATAAAAGTCATTCATCCTAGCGCCGTCGTACTCATTACTTACCCATATTTTTGGTGTACCAGCCCCAATAGTGCGTTTTTTTTGAAACTCTATCTCCTTATCTAGTGTATTAGTTACATCCGGTGGATCATAGGAATAACCAGTAAATTCTTCTGCGGACTTACAAGAGAATAATAACAAGGAAACAAAGGCGATAAGTTGGTACTTAGACATATATAAATTCAAATTTTGCTCAATAGTAAGAAATCACAATAAATATTGTTCAAATGCTTTTTAAGTACACTTTCTTACTCTTATACTTAGGGGAATTAAATACGATTTTTATTAGAGTTAATTTCAGACATATCACACACTTTTTTTGTGCATTGGGAGTATTACTTCTTCTTTCGCCTACTATAACCGCTCGACAAGAAGCCAAGCTAGATCGTATTTGGAAAGTAAAGATTGAAGGTAACACCACTTTCGAAGATATCGTAATAAAAAAGTTTATTGTTACGGAATCTCCTTCTTTCTGGAAAAAGCTAACTTTTTTTAACGAAAAAGGGTACTACGTATCCGAAAGTGAACTTCAAAGAGATGTAATACGTATTCAGCGGTTTTATCAAAGGCGTGGTTTTTATGACGCAAAGGTCTCTTATCGTCTTGAAGAAAGTGAAACTTATTGGAAGAAAATTCTCACGTTCGATATCGTTGAAAATGCCCCCACCATCATCAATACTGTTAACATTCAGCTCTCAGCCTCAAAAAAAGATAGCTTACTCATTACTAGCGACGATCGTTTTAACTCCGCTCTTCGTCGTATTCCATACCGTAAAGGGCGCCGGTACGAATCGATTGAAGCTACTGAAACCGAAGGAAATGTGTCACTAACTTTAAGAAATCTAGGTTTTGCTTATGCTACCACCAAAGTTGAAGCTAGTGTCGACTCTAGCCTCGGAACCGCAGATATCAATTTAAAATTAGCAACGGGCCCACAAACACGTTTTGATTCTGTATTAGTAGAAGGCGAGACAACCTTGCCCGAACGGTTTATTCACCGTGAAACAGGTATTAGAAAAGGGGAATTATATACTGAAAAAACCATGCGTGAAGCACAACGTGAAATCTTCAATCATCACTTATTCAGGTTTGCCATTGTTTCTCTGCCAGAGCAACCTCAAGACACATCACTTAATGTACTCGTTAGAATTAAAGAAATGCCTCTCCGTTCTGTTCAATTAAAATTCGGAATTGGAAATTTTGACCGCATTGAGGGTCCAATTGGTACGAATAATTTCTATCGTATTTTTAGAGGACAGGCAACATGGGTTTATCGTAATGTGCGCCAAAAAGGCGAACGATTTAGCACATCGCTTGGAGTTTCTGGATACGATCAGCGGTTTGGCTTCGACTACCTTTTTCCTTACCTCTTCAACACCAAAAGTAGTGTGGTAAGTGCTCCATTTATCCAACACAAGATTGAAAGTTCGTATGAAATTGTACGAGGTGGTATTACCAATAACTTTATTTATCAATACAACCAGAATCTTACCGGTACTATTGGATACGAGTTTACAACAAACTATGAGGTTGCACGAAAAACTAAAACAACCCTTCCTGATAGTGTGTTGAACTACAATATTTCTTCAATTAACCTAAATGCTTATTACAGTAAGGGTTTAAAAGGTGAACGCGAAGGGTGGGTTGTGCAACCATATTTAGAACTTTCTGGCTTATTTAATGAAGCAACGTATAGCTTCCAAAAGCTCTCATTAGATGTTCGAAAGTATACTGCTATTAATCAAAAACTCGTTTTAGCCGCTCGAGTAAGTGGCGGGGCAATTTTTTCGGCAAGCCAGGATTCCCTCCCTCAAGATATTCGTTTTTTTACTGGCGGAACTAGTTCTGTACGTGGCTGGAATAGGCAAGGAATGGGACCTAAAGAAGTAATCACTGACAGTCTAGGTGCTTTCGAACGGTATGTACCTGCAGGTGGAAAATCCTTCCTTAATTTCAACGTCGAACTTCGCCAAAACTTAGACCGATTTATAAAAGGTTTTGGGATAGCTGCATTCTTTGACGGAGGGCAAGTCTGGAAAAATTTAAGCTCTGCTTCTACCTCTTCCGTCCAATTTGGAACGGGAGGAGGATTAAGGTATCAATCTCCAATTGGACCTATAAGAATTGATTTAGCATATAAAATCAATCCAACCGACGAGGATTTGAATATTTATAACGGAGTGGATTACGGAAATAAATGGTCCCGATGGGGAATTCATTTAAGTATTGGGCAAGCATTTTAGCAGATATGGTAGAACAGAAAAAACATATCACTACTCGTATTCTCAAAGGCACACTTTGGGTACTTGGGGTAATTATATTACTTGCTGTAGGACTCCGTCTTTCACTTAAAACAAATTTTGTCCACCAATTTGTTAAAAACAAAGTTGTAAGCATCTCAAAAAACCAACTCAATACTACTTTTAGCATCGGCGATTTGAGCGGAGATTTATGGAGTGAGGCAAAACTCACTAACATTCTACTTTCCAATCCGGATACACTGTTAAGCATCGATACCTTAGCTTTAGAGTACGATGTCCTCAGTTTACTTAGCAATACATTCCAAGTTAACAAAGTCTATATATCTGGGGCCGATGCAAACATTAAAGAGGTTGATTCTACAACATTCAATCTCCAGCAAATTTTAGTGGAAGACACTGCCGAAGCCACAAGCAGCGAACCATTCTATTTCAACTTGCAACAGATACTGATTAATAGCCTGAACACGAGCGTATATTCACCAACATATCTACCTGATAATTATCTAAAAATACAAGACTTGAATTTTTCTGGTTCTTTCGCTTCCGAAGAGTCTATTTCTGCATCCATTTCAGATCTTAACTTTTTAGTGAAAGAAGGACGTTTTCCTGAAGCAATTCAAATTCAAACCACGGCATCATTTGAGGATGAAACCATCACCCTGCAAAAATTGGTTGTGGAAACAGGTCGAACTGTTTTGAAAGCCCAAGCCAAATCGAACTTAAAGTTATCAGAAATAAGAGCTGAAGCCACCTTACTTCCTTTATCACTAGCTGATGTTCAACTCTATCTAGATGAAAACATTCCTCGTGAAAACCTCGATATGGAATTAAGCCTGAATGGAAGCAAGAAAGCTTTGAACCTTCAATTAAATGTGAAAAGCTCGAGCTTGAGCAACATTGAAATGAACGCACTTGTCGACCTTTCTGAAGAGCCTGCTCTAAAGCGTTTTTCAGCAAATGGGCAAAACCTCAATATCACAAGCCTTACTAACGATTCACTAAAAGGCCATCTTGATAGCTTCAACCTTTCTTTTGAAGGGAATGTCGCTGCCGATTACACATCTGCCGACGCTACTTGGGAACTTGCTTTCCAGGGCATTAGCTTTGAGGATTACTACCTCCAACAACTCTCTGGAAATGGAACCCTTGCTCAACAAAAACTGATAGGTAAAATTTCAGCCAACGCAGGTGCAGGAGGACGATTCCTGGCCAATGCTACTATTGCTAATCTCTTTTCAACGATGCCAACTTGGGAAGCCCTACTGGATGTTCAAAATCTTGATTTAGATTTTTGGGTGAAGGATCCTGCTCTTATAAGTGATTTTAGTTTTGCAGGAACCATGAAAGGATCGGGATTTGAACTTTCCGATAAAAAATGGAACTATAGCATTCGTTCAACGGCACCTCCAAAAAAGAATGTTATCGCAGAGCAAACTATCTCCGATTTTAATTTTAAGGGAGCTGTAAACAAACAAACAATTAGCCTAAATGGTTTTCTTCAGCTGGTAGAAAGTAAAATGAATTTGAAGCTACTAGCCCATCAGTTTACTTCCGAAGCCCCTCAGTTTGAGTATGCTCTAAATACAACCGATTTTAATGTTGCTGAAATTGTAGGGCAAGAAGACTTCCCAACCTCTATGAACGTTGAGCTAGTTGGTGAGGGTGCTGGAAGTTCGTTAGAAAATCTAGTGATGTCTGGTACCGTAAAAGTTGATTCTAGCTACATTAACAAAGCCACACTGAAAAAGATTGAAAGCCGTTTTACGCTTACAAATGGTGTACTTATTATTCCAGAAGGCGAACTTCTTAGCGACATCGTGGATGGAACGTTTACGGGCCAAAAGAATCTTCTTGATGTTACTGATCCAAACAATACCTTCTTTTTAGATTTAGAATTGAAAAATCTACAGCCACTTGCGCCACTAGTAAATTTGGAAGTTTTTAAAGCCTCTGGGAAACTTCAAGCTAAAATCATTCAGAATGAAAAAGGCGTTCTGCAGTGTGAAACAACCCTCAACTTATCTGATATACAAGTTGATGAGTTACTTTTTGCCGAAAAAATCTCTGGTGAAGCTACGGCCATTTTATCAACTCAAAACGACTTCGATTTTAACCTCTCTTTTACTCAGCCTCTTATTTTAGGAACCACCTTACGGGACATCAATCTAGTTTCAAAAGGAGTGGTCGACCACGACTCAACGCGCGGGGATTATGAACTTAACATTGTCGGAAGCGAGCGGGGTCGAATTAATCAAACTGGTAGTTATAATTTTAATCTTACTAAAGAAATTTACAACCTAGATTTATCCTCCTTTGATATAATAGCTCGAAATAAAAAACTTGTGCTTCAAAGTCCATTTCATGTTTCTGTAAATAGTGGCGTCATCCAAACGGATACGCTAAATTTGTCATCCTCTGATAGCGCCTACTTTAATCTTTCAATTCCTTATGCCGATAGTTTACAGCAGCGCGGTTGGCTAAAAGGTCAAAATTTTGACTTCGGTCTTCTTCAAGATGTTCTACTTGATGAACGCTTTGTAGACGGTGTCCTTTCTGGTGAAATTATATTCAATCGCTCACGTGAAAAACTCGTAACACAAGGCGCTATTGTTGTAGATAGATTGAATTATGAAGGAATGGAAGCCGATGCACTAAACCTTAACTTTGATGTTCAAAACGAACGACTTGTAGCTTATGGTGATATTTCCATCGGCCAAGAGAAAATCATTAAAGGAGATATTGACGTACCTTTTGTTTTAGCAGCTAGAGAGTCTCTTTCCGATGAATTTTTCAACCAACCTGTAGACGGAAAACTAACCATTGCTCCTGTTGCACTTTCTCGGTTTCAGCATTTATTAAACACCTTCGAAATTCAGCAAACAAGCGGGCTTTTAACTTTCGATGTCAAACTTTCTGGTGTAGCAGGTCATCCTGATTTTGAGGGATTACTTCAGCTTTCCAAGCCAGTTCTTTCTGGAATTGCTGTCGATTCCACCTTCGCAAGTTTCAGCTACGATAATAGTAGCAGTAAGCTTAAAATACGCTCTGAGGTACTTGCTACAAAACAAAAAGCCGCCACTGCCGATATCGAAGTACCTTTTATATACGACTTCCGAACGTTCGAAGTATCTACGCCCGATGACAGCCAAGCAATTTCTGCCACTGTAAAAACAGAAAATTTCAATCTTTCTGTTTTTAACGATTTCCTTAATAAAACATACACCAATAAGTTAAAGGGTACTCTAAATGGCGATCTCTCTTTAAAAGGAAGTATTGGGAATCTTGAAGTGAATGGCTATATGGATTTAACCCAAGCCGAGTTAGAAATTCCAATCGCAAATGTTAAGCTAGATGGCATTAAGTCGAGTTTAGCTTTTAATAAAAGCGGAATTACGATAAAAGAATTGTCTGCCAAAAGTGGCAAGGGCGATTTTAAAGCTTCTGGAACCATTGCGATGGAAGGTATTCGTCCAACTTCAATGAACGTAAAGGCAACGGCTAATCAGTTTAAACTGGCTAATACTCAAGATTATAACCTCACCATCGACCTCGATTCTAAGCTAACGGGTAAAGCTACTCGCCCAAAAGCCACGGGTAAACTAACCGTTAAAAATGGTTTTGTGTTTCTGAAGGACTTCGGAGATAAATATATCGAAGATGTTCAATTAGAAGGCGAAGCAGATTCATTCAGTCCGTATGATTCTTTGGCTATGGAGATGCAATTCATCATTGAGCGAAATTTCTTTGTTCGCAATAAGCGTTACCTCGACATGGAAATTGAACTGAATGGAAACTTAGATGCCCAGAAAGAAACTAATAAAGACCTTGCTCTTTTTGGAACTCTGAACGGAGTGAAAGGCTATGTAAAGCCTTTGGGTAAGCTTTTCAATCTAGATGAAGCCCAATTTACATTCAGCGGACCTATTGAAGATCCAAGTCTATTCATCAAAAGCTCTTATACACCAAACAAAAATCAGGATCCCGTAACGCTCTATTATATCATCGAAGGAACTGGCGAAAATCCCGAATTCCGTTTTGACAGTGATCCACCAATGGAGCAGCAAGATATTATTGCTTACACCGTATTTGGTCGCCCATTTTATGCATTAGACTCTTGGCAGCAAGTAGTTAGTGGTGGTAGCAATTCCAAAGCCTCTGATATACTTGTAGATGTTTTATTGGATGAAGTGGAATCTTTGGCAACTAGAGAACTCGGAATAGATGTGGTTCAAATTGATAATATCCGATCAGGAACCGAATCAGGAACATCCATCAAAACGGGATGGTACATTAACCAACGAACGTTCTTTGCAATTGTGAATGAAATCAGTAGCTCCAGCCCGAAAACACTATTCTTGCTTGAATATCTACTTACAAAAGAACTAGATTTGATTATTACTCAGGGCGATAACAGCCGGCAAGGTATTGATATTCGCTGGAAACGTGATTATTGATAATTGTCACAGCTTTCGCCTCTGCAACATTCTTCAGCATTTGTCCCACAAGCAGAACATTGTCCATGTCCGTGCACCCAAATTAACTCCGCTTGTTGTCCACAGAACAAACACCTTCGCTTTTCTTTTTCAGCGGAGTTAGAAGTCGAAACGTTATTGATTGTTTTAGTGGGTTTCAAATCACTTTTCGGTTAGCTCTTGATAAGCCACATCAATATTATTAGCTAGAGAAAGACTCCAACCAGGTGCGTCAAATACTTCAAAACCTTTTAGCATTTTGGTTTCCATCAAAACTTCTTTGCTAATACCTTTATCGATTCCATTTTGCGTGAACTCAAGCAACGCTTCCAAGAAACTAGCTTTCAATAACACATCATCTTTACTGCCAGAAACTCCAAATTCTGCATTTCCATGCCCAAAAATGTATATGGTGTCGTTGTTTAATTCTTTTACTGTCTTTTCAAGAACATTCACCCAATTCGTAATCGAAGCTCCTCCCGCTCTATCAATAAATGGATACGCTCTGTTAAAAACGAGGTCGCCCATATGTGCTATATTTGCTTTCTCGAAATAGATTACGGCATCTCCACCGGTATGAGCCGCTCCAAAATGCATTCCATGAACCGTTTCATCCCCAACAGCCTGTTTCCATCGCGTATCAAAAACTTGATCGGCATATGCTTGTTGGGCTAACATTTCTTGTCCACGGTTTTCAGCAGCTGCTTTCTGTAATGCAGGTACATTTTTATGAGCTACTATATGTTTAGCTACTCCTTTAAAAACCGAGTTTCCACCCGTATGATCACCATGATGATGCGTATTTATCAATAAGTCCATCGGGTGCTTAGTCATCCCTTGCAAACCCTCAATACAAGTTTTTGCGGAATCTGGAAATTGTGAATCTACTGCTACTAAAGCATCTTTATTCGCCAACCAACCAATACTTCCACCTCTACCCGTAAAATAACCCACACTTCTACGAAGTGGAGTAAAAGGAGATTGCCACAATTTGTTGAGTTCTTTGAGTGGCAAAAAAGCAGATGCTGCTAATAATGTGCTGTTTAAAAGAAATTCACTTCGCTTCATAATGGATGTATTGGTGAAATTAAACTAGTCCATAGCTAGATATCGTCCTGGTCTATGGTTTACTGCTAATATAAGATTCAAAAACACAGCTGCAAGTACAGAATATAGCACTGCATAAATATCTACGGTGAAAAAGGCGGCAACAATAATTAAAACATCGGCTCCCATCTGGAATTTACCAGCACTTATGTTGTGATATTTTTGTAGATATATAGATACGATGTTAAGCCCGCCTAAGCTCGCTTTGTGTCTAAATAGCATCAACAAGCCTGTTCCAATTAAAAATCCACCTAAGGCTGCTGCATAAAATGGATTTACTTCTCCAAACTCAAAAACGGTTGGTAGATAATCGGTACAAAAAGAAACCAAAAATACGGTTATAAATGTTTTTAGCGTAAAAACTCGCCCTAACTTCCAAAGTGCCAAAATGTAGAACGGAATATTAATAAGAAAGAAAACTTTCCCGAAAGATAAACCACCGGCATATTGAATTAGGAAAGCTAAGCCCGCCGTTCCTCCAATTAAAAAGCCCTTGTAAGAAAACAAAGCAATCCCAAAAGAAAGCAAGATTGAAGCCACAGATATGGACATTATATCTTCGAATAAAGAATGTTCTCTAATGGAAGGGTTTATACCTTCTTTGATTAGCTGTTCATCGATTGCGTCTTTTTTGATAACTATACCTCAAGTATTGTTCGGGATTAATACTTCAAACTTTTTGCTCTTTAATACGTCAAGTTTAAAGCTCGATTTTCTGCCAACAAAAAATATCGTTTGAGATACGATATTCTTGTATCATCAACAGGTAAAAATAAGTGGCTAAAATACGGAATTCTGATGCTTCAAATGTTAGTTATCATCATAAATTCTAGAACCTTCAGAAATTTAATACTATGGACATGCAGAACAAATTATGTGTAATTACGGGTGCTAACTCTGGCATTGGCTTTGAAACAGCCAAAGACTTAGCCTCTCAAGGCGCCTACATTGTAATGGTTTGCAGAAATGAAGATAAAGCTGAAGCCGCCAAAAAAAGTATTTTAGCCAGTACTCCAAGTGCTGGTATTGATATTGTACTGTGTGATTTTTCGGCACAAAGTGAAATCGAAAAAGCTGCGGAAATTATATCTACTAAGTACGACCACATCGACCTTCTGATTAACAATCACGGCTTTATTGCGGCTGAAAGAAGTGAAACCGTAGATGGACTCGAAGAAACTTTTGCGGTAAATCATATCGGTTATTTCTTATTTACGAACCTGTTACTAGACAAATTAAAAGCGGCTCCAAAAGCTCGTATTGTAAATGTAGCATCTGATGCACATCGTGCGGGTGAGTTCAATCCAGACAACATCCAATTGAAAACAGGTTATAGCGCCATGAAAGCCTATGGCAACTCGAAGTTGTTCAATATTCTGTTTACTAAAGAACTTGCCGATCGACTTAAAGACACCACAATTACGGCAAATTGCTTACATCCTGGTGTAATCCGTTCTAATTTTGGAAGTGGAAGTAATTTCTTAGTTCGTACGTTCTGGAAAATCGCAGCTCCATTTATGATATCGCCAGAACAAGGCGCCCAAACCACCATTTACTTAGCAACCTCTGATGACGTTGAAGAAGCAAACGGCGCTTACTTTAAGAATAAAAAAGCCATCGCTCCACGAACTATTGCCCGAGACATGGACGCTGCCAATAAACTATGGGACATCAGTAATGAACTATGCGGAACGAATTTTTAAGATGTATGTGGGAAAGTTATCCGCGATAACATCAGGGTATTCGATGATATTTTTATTATACAAAACAACACTCACCGTCATCCTGAGGATACTTCCGAAGGATCTTCACAGCCATTAAAAAGCGAAACTCGGTCATCCCGAATTTATTTCGGGATCTTACAGAAAGGCTAGTGAGTTGGTAAGCTTCTTCTCATTCCGTAGTTCTGCAACGGTAACGAACTTGTAATAATCCTTCGCACCAATAAATCTATTATTTCAACAAAAAAAGGAAGAAAAAAATGACTCTTACAAAAACACTTTATACCTGCATTCTTTTACTTATTGTAAGTTCTTGTGGTGAGCCGAATGTAAATATCCCTGATACTAATTTTAAAAATGCTCTGCTAAATTCAAATATTATAGATACCGATGGGGATGGAAAAGGAGATAGCGATGCGGATACAAACAACGATAATCAAATACAGTTAAGCGAAATTGAAAATCTTGAATTTCTAGATGTTAGTTCCCACAACATAAAATCGCTTGAGGGAATTCAAGAGTTTGTAAATCTCAAATTCCTGAAATGTTTTAAAAATGACTTAGAAAGTTTAGATGTAACAAAGAACACTGAGCTACAAGATTTGTTTTGCTATGATAACCAACTAACAAGTTTAGATGTAACCAAAAATACAAAGCTCATTAAATTGGGTATCCGCGGAAACAAATTGACAAGTCTTGACCTTAGCCAAAACAAAGAACTTAGAATCGCCTATGTTTACAAAAACGATCTAACAACTTTGAATATCAGAAATGGAAATAATGCAACCATGAGTTCAATGTGGGCTTTTGATAATCCAAACCTTTCTTCTATTGAAGTTGATGATGAAAGTATCGACTACCCTGCATGCGATAGAGAAGGTTACGCTGGCTGGTGCAAGGACTCTACTGCTTCATATAGCACTGAATCTAATTAAAGACACAAGTCAGATAGCAGATTTTACCTTTTCTTCTAATTCCATAGGTCGAGTTAGGTCATTCAGAGGATACTTACGAAGAACCTTCAAAGCCAGTAAGAAGCAATGGTTTTGTTTCTAGGATACAAAAAACAAACGAAACTCGGTCATCCCGAATTTATTTCGGGATCTTACGAAAAAGCTAGTGAGTTGATACACTTATTAATCTTCTTAAGGTTTAATACCAATCTTTATGACAGTTCCTCTATGATTCGTAAGAAAGTATACAATACATAGTCTTTGTTCTTAATCTGGAAGATGGATTAAAAACCTATTCCTTACAAAGATGCTGAATCAAGTTCAGCATGATCGAGTTTTTTCTAATCTCGACCCGTGAATGAATTACCTAGAATCATTGTAATCTTGATGTGATCTTCTCGTCCCGTAGCTCTGCTATTGAATGCCGTCTGGAAGCTCCTACTTCCAGTGGTTTAGAATGAAAACTAATACTGAAGATTCTTCGCAATTATCCTTAAAATGGCTCAGCTTCTTTTAATTTTCTAAAAAAGACCACATGAATGAACTATCTAAACTAATTGGTCTACTTCTATTTTTAGCGTTGAGTTTTTCCTGTGATGAAAAGGAATCTTCCCCAAAAGAAATTAGTAAGCCTGAAGTTCTAAGCTCTCCGAAAACCGACTCCTTAACATTCACTTCTGGAATTCGATCTGTCTTTCAAGATAGCAAAGGGAATTATTGGATTGGAAGTGGTAAAGAAGGAGCTGCTTATTTTGATGGGAAATCATTTCAGAATTTCACCCAAGCTGAAGGCTTACCAGATAATCAAATTCGCTCCATACAAGAGGATAAAAATGGAACTATTTGGTTCGGAACAGGAAATGGCATCAGCAGTTATGATGGCAAAATTTTCACCAATTACACAGCAAAAACTTCCAGCCAATATGTGGGATTTGAACAAACGTCCGATTATTTATGGTTCAGTGCAGATGTAAACCCAGGGATTAACCAGCTTGATGGAACGAACCTAAACTATCTACCTTTCCCAATTCCAAGTAACGAAAGTCGTAATAATTCTTACGGAGTAACAACCATATCAAAAGGCGCCGATAATAACGCTTGGAAAGGAACTTATGCCGCATTATTCCATTACGATGGCAGTGCACTAAGCTTTTTTGATAAAAGTAAATTGGCACTTAAAGAGGGCGAAGTGTTGCACATTCGCAGCGTATTCGAAGATTCAAAAGGACGAGTTTGGGTAGGAAATAATGGAATTGGAGTTCTACTAATCCAAGGAAATTCTGCAATAAATTTTTCGGGTAAAAACGGTCTCATTAACGCTAACAGCAGTAAAGATGGAAATCGCTCGCCAGCGGGAACCTTAGAACATGTTTTTGCTATCGAAGAAGATTCCGAAGGTAATATTTGGTTTGGAGACCGAGACACCGGAGCTTGGAAATATGATGGTCAAACAATGACAAACTACACTATAGATGACAAACTTTCGTCGCAGATGGCTTGGTGTATCTATAACGACAATGAGAACAATCTGCTTTTTGGAATGGAAGATGGTGGAGTTTATAAGTTTAATGACGAGGTGTTTAGCAAGATATTTTAAATCCTCCTGCGTTCATTATATTTACAAAAATAGCGAAGCAACTCACCTCAACCATCTCTACATTCATGGGGTAAAACCAACTGAACTTAGTTTGATACGTTAGCCTTCATCAAAAAAGTAAATCACAACCTATTACCAAGATTCGACAAAACCCATACCTATGAAAAAACTATTTTACCTCGTGTTAGTCCTATTTACATTCGTTTCATGTGGGAAGGAAAATAATGCAGGCACCACTAAATTTGAATTCGAAGGAATTGATGAATCCATAAAACCAGGGGATAATTTCTTTAACCACGTAAACAAAATCTGGTATGATAATGCGGTAATAGCTGACGACCAATCTGGCGTAGGTTCTTATAGTTTCTTAAATATCCCTCAAAAACAACTGCTACAGAATATTTTAGAAGAGGTTTCTAGCGGAACTCATGAAAAGGGAAGCCCTGATCAAATGGTTGGTGACTTTTACAGCTCAGGAATGAATACCGCCCTCATCAATGAACGTGGTTATGAACCCATTAAACCCTTGCTTGAAAAAATTAACTCTATAGCTTCCATTTCAGAGCTCATGGAATTTGTTGCTGACGAGTTTAAATCTGGTAATGGTTCTCTTGTCAGTATGCGTGTTTCACCTGACAATGAAAATAGTAGTGTTAACATATTGAATTTTGGGCAAACCGGTTTAGGCTTGCCAGATCGTGATTACTACTTTAAAACAGATGAGTCGACACTTGAAATTCAAAAAGCGTACAAGTCCTATTTGGTTTCGCTGTTTGTGTTAACAGAAACTACCAATCCTTTAGAAAAAGTAGTTGCTGTTTACGACATTGAAAAGCAGTTAGCAGAAGCTCATAAAACTAGAATAGAACGTAGAAATGTAAAAGCTAATTACAATAAACTAGCAGTATCAGACCTAAATAAAACCCAGCCAAATATAGGTTGGTCCAAATTGTTGGCTCATTTAGGCGCTGATGCCGAGTCTGTTAATGTTGCACAACCAGCATATTATCAAAAATTGAATAGCATGCTTACTTCTGTCTCTCTTGAAGATTGGAAGTCTTACTTAAGAGCAAATATTCTGACTAGTTATGCTGATATCTTAAGCGAGCCTTTTGAGGTAGCTTCATTCGAATACTCGAAAACTATATCTGGGCAAGCGACTCAAGAATCTCGAGCTCAAACCATGGTGAAAAAGGTAGACAGACAGCTCGGTTTTGCTCTTGGGAAATTGTACGTAGAACGATACTTCAATGAAGAAGCAAAAAGCAGAGTGTTGGATTTGGTAAACAATCTGCAAAAAGCATTTGAGACTAGAATCGATGAACTTGATTGGATGAGCGACGTCACCAAAGTTCAAGCTAAAGAGAAATTATACGCTATTACAAAGAAAGTAGGATACCCTGATGTTTGGAGAGAATACAATGGCGTAAACATCGATAAAGACAAATACTTCGAAAATGTAGTGGCTCTAAAGCAAAACGATTATCAGTATAACTTAGACAAACTGAATCAGCCACCAAATAGAGATGCATGGGGTACAACTCCATCTACGGTAACTGCCTACTACAATCCTCCACTAAACGAGATTGTATTTCCAGCAGGAATTCTACAATTCCCTTATTTTGATTTACAAGCTGATGATGCTATCAACTACGGCGGAATTGGAATGGTGATTGGCCATGAATTAACTCACGCCTTCGATGATCAAGGTGCCCAATTTGATAAAGATGGAAATGTAAAAAACTGGTGGACTGACGAAGATTATAAAAAGTTCGAAGCTAAAACACAGTTGGTTATCGACCGATACAGCTCATACACAGTTTTAGACGGTTTACACCTAAAAGGTGCGTTATCGGTTGGTGAGAACACGGCCGATAATGGCGGAATTTCAATTGCTTACGAAGCTTTTAAGTTAACGAAGCAAGGTCAGGACACTACAACCATTAATGGATATACGCCCGACCAACGTTTCTTTATGTCGATTGCTCGTATTTGGCGTGTTAAAACACGAGACGAGTATTTACGCAATTATGTTAAAACCAACTCCCATTCACCACCAATGTGGCGTGTAAACGGACCATTGATGAACTTCACTCCGTTTTACGAAGCATTTAACGTTCAACCTGGCGATGCCAATTACAAACCAGTTGAAGAAAGAATAAAGATTTGGTAAAAAACTTAGCTGCCAATGTTCGGCACTAAAAAAATCCATTAAACAAAAGAAATAGCTGTTATATGAGCCATTAAAACGGTTTATATAACAGCTATCTTTGTATTTGGCAGGTAATTCGTTGACAGAAATAACTTGTAGATTACCCTCAGAGTGTCAATACGCCCACCAAACCACATCGACGTTTAGAATTATTGGCGAAGAAAGAACGCAATGGAATCGACGTCTCCGCAAGGAGCAATCATTCCACACAGGCTCGAGTTTGAATGTGAACAAAAAAGAACGAAGACCATTGGAATGATTGAGTTGATGGAATGGAGTTCGCGCCAATTATTCTTGTCGAGAGCTTTTGGTACGTGCAAAACCCGAGATTCGGGGGCGGCACAAAAGTACACCTATCAATGAGATGAATGCATTAGCGAGCACGGAAATAATGTAATGGTAAGATCAGCTATCACCTGCGAACAAAACCATTGCTTTTTAATAGCTGGGAAGATCCTTCAGAGGTATCTTCAGGATGACGGTGAGCGTTGATCGATTTATTAAAACTGTCAACGAATTATCTAACATATACAAGAATGACAGTCACCGCACTGTAATTAATCAAGACTAGTTTCGATATCAAAAGCAGAATAGTTACTTTAGGCACTCTTTAATCTCTCCCGAACATAAACCCTGCATTTTGAAATCTTTTTTTACAGCTAGCCTCAGTCTCTTTTCTCTCCTTCTAATCTTTTTGGGCTTCAACTCCGAAAATTCCGCTAAAAACTCTGGGCCAGTTCAAAGCAATCAACTGAATGTTGAATACATTGCACACGCTTCGTTTCTATTGGAGTATGAGGGCACGAAAATCCTTCTAGATCCATTTGCCGACAAGATTTGGTTAGGATATTCATTTCCCAAAGGAGTAACTGCAGATGCCATTTTTAGCACGCATCCTCACTACGATCACGATGGCGGACTTTTTCTTGAACATACACCTTATTGGAAGAATAAAATCCCACTTTATCAGGATACAGGAAGCTATACGGTTGGAGCTTTTGAAATCACGGGATTCAAAGGCAAGCATTCGGAACCTTACGGAAAAGAATTTGGCCAAAAGAATACAATTTGGATGATTGAAGCTGGAGAGACTCGTTTATTACATTGGGGAGATAACGGTCCTGCTAGCGATGAATTGATTGAAAGTTTTGGTCGAGTTGATATCCTCATGATTCCGATGGATAGCACCTACCACATTTTGAAAAAGGATGAGACTGAAGCTATGATTACAGCTATAAATCCTAAAGTAATTATACCGATGCACTACAAGCATCCAGATTTGGAAGACGGCCCAGGAAAACCAAAAAATTTAGGTCCTATTGAGCCCGTACTTCAAGGCAAAGAAAATGCTACGTGGCTCCAATCAAACAGTTATCAGTTTGGTGATGTCTCGAAGATAACCGAACAAACATACATCATCTTTAAACACTCACCTGATGTAGAAAGGTAATAGAAATACCTTAGATCATTCAGATATCAATATTTTCTATAGGGCTTTTAACGTCCTTTAAGTTACGGCTACTTACGTGGGTATAAATCTGTGTAGTTGAAATATGAGCATGCCCTAACAATTCCTGTATAAAACGAATATCGGTTCCATTATCCAATAAATGAGTCGCAAAAGAATGGCGTAAAGTATGTGGCGTGGCTTTCTTTTTTATATTGGCTTTTATACGATGTTTTCTCATCAGTTGTTGAACGGAAGCGCTTGAATATTTCCCTCCATGTTGCCCTTCAAACAAGTATTCTTTTGGTTTGTAATCTTGCACATACTTTCTCAGTAAATCCAGCACTTTTGGTGATAAAATTGAGTATCGATCTTTTTTGCCTTTAGCTTGATGAATACGGATTTGCATTCGATCAGAGTCAATATCGCTGATCTTAATATTCAGAATCTCCCCTAGCCTAAGACCAGCTGAATAACATAACGTAAAAATGGATTTATGTTTTAGATTGGTAAATGAATTCAGCAACCTTTGTACCTCTTCTACCGATAGAACTTCGGGAATAGTTGAAGGCTTTTTCATTTTGATATTAAAATCAAAATTAATGTCTTCTTTCAAAACCTCGTTATATAAAAACTTAACAGACGATAAAAGTTGCTTCATCATAGAATAACCATATCCTAGTTCTATTTGTGCAAACCTGTAGAAATTCTCAAGCACAGTAGGGGTCACTTTTTGAATATTATTATTCTTCAAATAATCAATGAAAACACTAAGCGAGCTTTTATAGACTTCAACCGTTTTATCACTGTAATTCTTCAGGATAAGCTTACTTTCGTATTTGGATAATAATTCGCTTTTATTCATTTTACTCTAGTTATACTTAGAATAAAATGAATAAAACTTAAACATGAAATAGGGATAAAGTGAATAGAGTTCACTTTACTCTGTTGTTAGGGCACATTAATCTAGTATAAGAATATAATTAACACAGTCATGAACAAAACACTTAGGACTTCACTCTGGATAATTGGGACACTGTTACTTATCGCGAATTTTTTTGCTTTAGTTATTGCATTGACGGACATAATTCCGGAAAGCCCACTTAAAGAATATGGACTCCTCATCGGCATATCATTTATTGTAATTGGTGGATTTATGAGACAAGCATATTATACTCAAAAGAAAAAGTATAGTTAAAGCAACTTTAAGACGACCAACTTAAACGTGCCCTAACAACGCCTAAAACAGCATGCCAGGTATGCAAAACTTGCAAACTTTAGTAACTTTATACACGCTTAGGTATGCGGACAGACCCATCCTTCGGATGACCCTGTCACGCAGTTTAGGCGCAGAACGTTGTGGTGCATTTAGAAAATTAACTCATGGGAATATTTGATTTTTTTCGAAAAAAGGAAATACCGATTGACTTTTCAGACGAAAATGTATCGGAATTAACTAAGCAATCAGATTCTCTCGGACAGATTTTAATTGAAAATGGAATGGGTTTTTATGTGGACTACCTTTCACAAATCCGAATTGCGGCAGACAAAAAGAATGAGGAGGATTTTAGAAAACTTGTTATTAGCCGAGAACTTTTTGGTGGGTCCGGAGCATTATGGGAAATTCATATTGAAAACCAGACCGAGTACAGAAAATTCAATAAACAATTTTCAGAATACATAGACTTGTTGACTCGAATGGGAATTAGGAACGGAAGAGTACAGCAAATTCATAAAACAATGCCGAAATTGAAATGACAAATAACAAAGTAAATATTGAACTGACTAAAGAAGAAGCAATAGTCCTTTTCGAATATCTTGGCAGATTTAATGAGAATGATAATCTGGAAAAGTTTGAAGACCAAGCTGAACAAAGAGTTCTATGGGATATAGAATGTATTTTAGAAAAAGAATTAAGTGAACCATTTCGAGCGGACTATCAAGAAATCGTAAAGAAAGCGAGAGAAGCGGTTAGAGATGAAAAAGAATAAAAAACGACACCACAACAACGCCTATACGCAATGCCCTGCGGGACACTGCGCATAGCCAAACCGTTGGCAGCAATTTGAAAAATGACACCATTTACAATCATAGTTAGTTTAGTTCTCTTAAGTCTGACAGGACTATGTTTTTGGTTGCCATTCAAGAACGGACATAAGAAGTTAGGTCTCTTTGTAAGTCTACTTCTAGGACTGACAATTATTTGGACGTTAATTGGCGAGTTAGATTTCCTGGTAATTTTCATATATCCAATAATCCTCGCATTCCAAATTATCTTTCTGGCTTATTGGATATTTAGAAATTTCGGAAGGCAAAAAACAGGAATAGTTTCAGCAACAATCTTGACAGTTATTTTCTTGGTTCTCGCAATGCAACCTTGGATTGTAGATTGGACATTTAATGAAAAGAACGCAAGAGAAATTCTGTCATGGCAAGAAATTGAACTCAAAGACGACTTTGAAGTCATTGACAATGAAAGTGGTGGTTTTACAGACTATGCTCAATCATTCACCTTGAAAATTTCCCAATCGGACTTTGACCGAATTGCCAACGACATAAGATCTTCCAAAAACTTTCAGCGGATTAACACAAACTCGGCAAGTCAAATTCCTTCAGCAGACCACAAATCCTCAGACACTTTGAACTATGAGACTGAAAATCAAATAAAAAGAGAGTATTACACTGACGAAAAAAAAGAAGATGGAACATTTCACTTTTATCTTCAACTTTCAAAAAAGGACCGAGAATTAAACTATTTTGGAATAAATGAATAAAAAAAACTGCTGCCAACATCGGCTATAGCAAAAATTTAAAACCAACCTAAATGAAAAAAATAATTCTAACATCATTAAGTATAATTTTTGCTGTTAATTCAATTTTCGGACAAACTAATGAAGAAAAATACACGAAAGATGTGAAATCAATAGATGCAATAATTAATGCATATTATGATGTTGTTTCAGGTTCGAGTAGTGACCCTTGGGAATTCGAAAGAGATAAATTTATTCATTCAGAAAGTGCTGTAATCACAAGACTGGACGAAAATGGAAAAGCGGAATCGCATACTCTTGAAGCAGAATATATACCAATAGGATTATCACCTAAAGAGGATTTTTACGAAAAGGAACTTAAAAGAATAGTAAGTAAATATGGAAATATTGCACAAGTTTGGAGTGCATTTGAAATACGAACTGACCCAAAAACTGAATCCAATATTAGAGGACTAAATAGCATCCAGCTACATTATGAAAATGGAAGATGGTGGATAGATAGTTGGACTTGCGAAATGGAATCTGAAAAGAATAATTTAGTAACTGAATTTCTGAATAAGGAATAAAAACTTTTGCTAACAACGTATATAATCCATCGCTAGTACTAGCAAAGTTAAGTGCTAAACCACGCAACTACTCATAGCCGGAACGTTAGCCCCCCGATATTTTAAGTTTGTAACTTAAAAGTTTTAGAAAAGGAAGTCTCTGACTTCCATTCTAACTAAACCTCCCCTACTCTATCTTCTCTTGACTTGGGAAATTTGTTGATTTGCTAAGCTCAATACTCAGTCTCTGTTATTTAAATAATATCAGCGTAAAGAATTTATAAGCTTGTTCGGTTCTAGCTTTACGGAAAAAACTTATAGAACATTTGTGGTAACAATTTCAAAGTTGTTTAGGCTTAAATAGCCCAATATTTTTCCAGAATAAACGCACTTTCATATTTTGATATTAAACTGGGTTTACTCATTTTACTCCAACTTATTTAAGAATAAAATGAATAAAACTTAAACATGAAATAGGGATAAAGTGAATAGAGTTCACTTTACTCTGTTGTTGGCTTGCAACTGTTTCGACTGAAAACGTACCGAATGTTTCGCCAAAAGAGATTTTTAATCATTACGGAACGGACAAAATAATTGCTAAACCATGCAACTACGCATATTCGATCCGTTAAGTGCAAGCAAAAATAATAAATTACATACAACAGAAATAGAAATGGGTAGAATACATTTAGTTTTTGGTCCACAAGGAGCTGGTAAATCAACATATTCAAAGAAACTATCAAAGGAAGTTAACGGAGTTCATTTCTCTATTGATGAATGGATGTGGAAGTTATTTGGGGAAGACTTACCCAAATCAATGAATCTAAAATGGATAATGGAAAGAGTAGATAGATGTGAAAAACAAATTTGGGAAACTGCTAAAAACATTTCTCATTGTGGTGTTGAAGTAGTCCTTGATCTTGGTTTTACTAAATTCGAAAAAAGAGAATTATTTTCATCTTTAGCTAAAGAGCAAAATATATCTACACAAATACATTATATCAAAGCATCACATGGGATAAGAAGAAATCGGGTTTTAGAAAGGAACATTGAAAAAGGTGAAACATTTTCTTTCGAAGTAACTCCAGGAATGTTTGATTTTATGGAAGGTGAGTTTGAAATTCCAAGAGAGAAAGAATTAACAGAAGCAATAATCATCGATACAGATAAAAAAGAATAAAGCCAGCACCTAACAATGCATACCCGTTAGCACCAATTGTGCAAGACTACAAATAGAGAAACAACTGGTGCTAACAGTGTGTCATACCTATTGGCGGGGAATGAAATAAGTATCAAGGTTTGATAGCGAGAAGCTCCGAAATCCGCAACTAATCATACACAAACTCGTTAGCCTCACTTAAAAAGAAGAACAAAAATGATTCAGGACAATAAAATGACCAATGGATTAAGAAATCTATTAATTATTGCTCTAATATTTTGCACACAACAATTCGTAAAAGCTCAGGCAAATCAAAATCAACAGTATTTACAAAAAATCGGTGTTTTGGATAGCCTCTACTCTGAAATACTTGAAGAGTCAAGAAAGTTTTATGTTCAAGTACCCTCTAGCTATAATGCCGAGAAAGATCAAAAATACCCTGTAGCATTCATTTTAGATGGAGAAATCTTTCTACCAACTGTAAATGATGTTCAAAATTATTATAGTGGTGGTTTTACACCAGAGATGGTTCTTGTGGGAATCGCTAATGATAAAAATAGAGTTCGAGACCTCACTACATCAACAATAACTACAAAATACGGGATGCCTTGCAACGAAAAGAACGGAGAGGCTGACAATTTTAGAAAGTTTATTCAGGAAGAACTGATTCCTTTTGTTGAAAGTAAATACCCTGTCACTAATTACAGAACACTTATTGGTCATTCCTATGGCGGATTATTTACGATTTCTACATTGATACATCAACCAAATTTATTTGCCAATTACTTGGCAATCGACCCAAGCCTTGATTGGGACAACCAAAAACTATTGAATGAAGCACAAGAAATAATTGCTACCCAGAATTATGAAAACAAAGCTTTATTTATGTCATTAAGTGGACAATTGCACATGCAGAACTCAGAAATAACAATAGACAATGTAATGCAAGACACCACAGATTATACCTTATTCCCACGATCTAATATTACCTTTTCAAATATAGTTAAACAAAATACATATAACGGTTTGTCTTTTGATTGGAAATTTTATCCTAAGGACATACATGGTACCGTTCCTTTTCCTTCAATTAAGGACGGCTTAGTTTCACTTTTCGAATGGTACCAAATGGAAAATACAGATAAAATAAACTCATTTGACACGCCAAAAGAAGAGCTTTTGAACATAATAAAGTATAGGGAACAAAAGCTCAAAGAACATTTTGGATATAACGAGCCACCTTACCCGGAAGAACTCTTGAGTATGTCAGGTTATATGAATATGGACATGCAAAAGACAGAAAAGGCGAAAATGTATTTTGAACTTGCTGTTGAGTTTTATCCAGAAAGCCCAAATGCTTATAACTCAATGGCAGATTTCTATGAAGCACAAAATGATATTTCTAATGCAGTAAGATTTGTGCAAAAAGCTGCTGAACTAAGTGATAATGAATACTATATAAACAGAATTCAAGAGTTAAATAATAAATAACAGAGGCTAACAAGGTATATGAGCCATACCATTTGGGATACGGCTCATACAATAGAGCGTTAACAAAATTAAAAGAGATAGAATGAAGTTTGTAAACCTAATATACCTAATTGTTTTTCTTCCCACAGTTGCCTATTCACAAGGGAAATCAGGTTATTATATTAATTGGGATATCAATCATGCTGAAACTTTTGTAAGGCCAAGTATTCCCATTTCTGAAGAAGATGCAAAAACAGTTAATTGCTACTTAGTTCAATTTGATAATAACAACAGGTTATTGAGCGTGAAGTTCTACTTTTCTGGCAAGCCTAGTAATTATAGTAATTATGGTGCATTTGAATTAGTTAGAGAGTATTACTCAGGTTATTTCATAGAAAAATATAAGAACACAGAAGGAGAATTCATTGAAAATTCCAGCAAAATACATGAAAAGAAATACCATCTAAATACGGAAGGATACTGGATAAGGAAAGAAAATTATAATAGCGGAAAACTTATATCGGATGGTGTTGCCTTCTCGGAAGTAACAAGAAATGAAAAAAATGAGATAGCAACTGAAATTCAATTCTCGGCTACAAGGGATACAATTCCCGATGGAAATGGATTCAACATTATTCATTATATATACAATGCGGATGGACTGACTTTATATCGACAAAACAAAAATGAAAACGGAGAAATCGTTAACGGAAACCAAGGCTATGCAACAGTTGTTTTTCAATTTGACCAGAATGGGATGTTCTTTGAGGAGCAGTTTTTGGATGAAAACAATAACTTATTCTTACACCCAAGATTTGATTTAGCAAAAATAAATTGGAGAGAATTCAACAAATATGGTAAACCTTCAAGAATTTACTATATGGATAATTTGGGTTATCCACACGAAAAAAGAGCCTATGGTATTATTAAATATCGCCCTAACATGACTAGGGAGAGTATTACCTACTATGATAGATTCAGTGAAAGAACCGTGAATGGCAATGGTATAGCTAAATCTATCTATACGTATGATTTAAATGGCAAATATCTTGGTACACAAAACTTTGACTTAGAAAATAATCTGATTGAATAAAAAATAAATACGAATTAAGGACACATTACAACGTAAATAATTTATTGCTAGTTCTCGCCTACTTACGAAAATCCTCACGGATTTTCTACCTGACTACCAACAGGTAGGGTCGGTTTTATTTACTAAATTAGGTGTTTTATCACGCCGCTAATCATACACAAAACCTTTATGAGAATATCGAACTTAAGCCTTCTACTAATTATCTCCTTGGTATCATGCATGAATTCAAAGGCGATAAATGCACAGGGTGGTAAGTTAAACCCAGAAGATAAAATCGAAAAGAATGAAACAGTAAAATTTAACACTTCTATCAAAGGAACTGGAAATCCTACTATCGTTTTTGAGTCAGGATTAGGAACTCCTTTGAATAATTGGGATAGCATTCAAACAAGAATTTCTGACAACTACAAAACGATTTCTTACGATAGAAAAGGAATAGGTCAATCACCAGCCACAGATAGTCCAAGGACTATCGAAAATTTAGTGAACGACTTAGATATCTTAATCAGTCAAAATAAAATTGATGGACCTATTGTTTTAGTAGGACACTCTTTGGGAGGGCATATAGTAAGAAAGTACCAACAGTTATTTCCATCCAAAGTTGCAGGCTTGTTCTTAGTCGATCCAACCAACGAATACATCTATGAAGAGGTTTTCAAACAAATGTCTCCAGAATCTGCAGATTCAATGAAGACGGCATGGGATAATAGTTATAACAAACAACCAATTGGAGTTTATAATGAATGGATAGAAGCTTACAATATTGATGAATTAATGAGACAGTATCCACTACCTACTGAAATTCCAATTACCATTCTTGCTTCTTATCAAAGGAGCACATTTCTAACAGAGAAAAACGCTAAAATTAAGAACGAGCAGTATTTAGCTTGGCAAAAAGATAAGCCCAATGTAAAAATATTGACCACTACTAAAAGTGGTCACTACATCCATCTTGGAGAACCTGAATGGGTTATTACTGAATTAGAAACATTTCTTAAAGATTTAAAATAGTGTATACCCTACGGAATACGCGCTAACCGTTAGAGAAAAATTCGCTCCGCTTCTTTCTCCTACAAACACGTCTCAAGCAATCTGAAAAGTAATTCATTTACCCTCATTACTAAACGCTACTTTTGATCATTTCCATTTTACCATCCTAACAATACTTTGTTATCTTTGCGACTTATGAATGAATATTTTAGGTCGGTTGTTTTAGAAAGTACGGGTGCTTCTTCTTTAAGTGAAAAAGAAATCATACAAGAATTATGGAGTGGATACGGAAAAATCATCCGCGTTGAATTAGAGAATGCTTCTGTAGAAAATGTAATTGTGAAGCACATTCAATTATCCGACAAAAAAAACCACCCTCGAGGATGGAATACCGATCTAGGTCATCAAAGAAAGCTAAAATCATATAAAGTAGAAACCACTTGGTATGATCGATACAGCAAAACAAGTACTGCTCGTCTCCCCCACTGTTTGGCCATAGAGAAACAAAATGATGAGGTACTAATTCTATTGGAGGATTTGAATGAAGCTGGCTATCCCTTACGGAAGAACACTATCAATTGGCAGGAAATAACGGAGTGTTTGCAGTGGTTGGCAAAATTTCATGCAAGTTATCTCGGCAAGGTTCCTGAAGAGCTTTGGGAAGTAGGCACTTATTGGCATTTGGATACTCGACCTCAGGAATTAGCGGTGTTAGATGACCAAAAGTTGAAAGAAGCCGCTTCTATGATTAATGAAACACTAAATAACTGTAAGTTTAAAACCTTTGTTCATGGAGATGCTAAACTGGCTAATTTCTGTTTTGCTAACAATGGACAAGTTGCCGGAGTAGATTTTCAGTACGTTGGCGGCGGATGTGGTATGAAAGATCTGGCTTATTTTATAGGAAGTTGTCTCAATGAAATTGACTGCGAACGGTTAGAAGATCAAATTTTAGATAGCTATTTCGAATTTTTGCAAAGTGAACTTGAAAAGCCAAATGAAGCTCTAGAAAAGGAATGGCGATCTTTATACAGAGTAGCTTGGGCAGATTTCCATCGTTTTCTAAAAGGCTGGAGCCCAAATCACTGGAAAATTAATAGCTATAGCGAACGAGTAACAAGAGAAGTAATCGAAAATTTATAGAATGGATTTTTTAAAACTCACCGAAATTGCAATAAAAGCAGCAACATCTGCCGGGCAACATATCAAAAAGTACATGAATGAAGATGTCGCCTTCGAAGCAAAAGAAGGCGGAGTAAGTTATGCCTCACAGATAGTTACAAAAGTTGATAAAGAGTGCGAGGACATCATCCTCTCTCAGCTGCTGCCCTCCTGCGAAACATATAATCTAGCATTGTTAACTGAAGAAACTGAAGATGACAGGAGTCGATTTAGCAAAGATTTTTTCTGGTGTATTGACCCTATAGATGGGACACTGAATTTTATAAACAAGGAACCTGGTTTCTCGGTTTCCATAGCTTTAATTGCCAAAGATGGAACGCCATACATTGGCGTAGTTTACGATCCTACAACAGATACTATATACCATGCCACTAAAGGAAATGGAGTTTTTAAAAATGGATCTCCTTGGAATATCCAGCATAAGAACGACTATTTAACCTATGTGACTGATAAGAAACTAAAGGATACTCCTCGTTTAGAAGAATTAAAATCTCTTATAGAGAAGTATGTCGCTGAATATGGATTAACAGAATTCAAAGTAATATCAGGCGGTGCATCTGTTATGAATGGTATTTGGGTGTTGGAAAATGGCCCTGCATGTATGATTAAATTCCCAAAAAATGAAACCGGAGGCGGTAGCATCTGGGACTTTGCATCTACGGCCTGCATCTTCCAGGAAATGGGATTAACAGCAACAAATTTTGAAGGGAAGAAACTTGATTTAAATAGAAAAGATGGAACTTTCATGAATCACCAAGGCATCTTTTATAGTAACTTTGTGACAGATAATTAACTGGTAATTGCTAGGTAATTCGTTGACAGAACGATTTAACAACAAGAAGTACGTCATGCTGAACAGCGTAACAAAGTGTAGCGTGATTCAGCATCTGTGTCAAATTATTCTCTTAAAGTAGGATACCAATCTATCAAATGTGGATTCGATTTCTTAAACAATGCCCATTTCCAAGCTCTTTTCCAATTCTTTAGTTGTTTCTCCCTAGCAATAGCATCCGAAATGGAAGTGTATTCTTCTGCATATAAAAGAATTACGCACTTATACTTGGTAGTGATTTTTGACGCTTCTCCTTGTTTATGATCCCAAATACGTTTATTGATGGTTGAAGTAACTCCTATATAAAGCGTGGTTCTTTCGATATTACTTAATATATATACATATCCTTTACTCATGTTCGGTAAGACAATTTCGTGCTCCAAACCTTACAAAACTTTCCAAATGATTACTCGAGCAAGGATTAAAAACATGGCTTTGATGGAGGATTAATCCACTTTATCATTGGTTTCACTACAGATCCTGAATCAAGTTCAGGATGACGGGTATAAGATTTCTAGATTGATGAAAAGATGATGCAATTCACCTCAAGCCTCTTTAAATTCTATAAATAAATTTAGTCTAACTTAGCTTTTCTTGCTTTAAACCATCTTTAAAAGAAGTAGCTACTATTTAGGTTCTTTGAATATTTAACTCTATAAAAACTAATCATGCAGCGAAAAAACTTACCCAATAGTAGTTTAATTTACATCTTAGCAATACTTAGTTGTGTTCTTTTTTGGGTTGGAGGGTTTTCAATCGTTTTTGCTTTAACTTCATATTTTCTTGCTAAAAAATCAGAGGGTATATATGTTCAAAATCCTGATGAATATGATAATATCAAGAAAGTTAAAAAAGGCAAGATTATCGCGATAATAGGAATAGTATTGAATCTAATAGTAGTAGGTATTACAATCTGGACTTTATCTACTATTGGTTGGGATGCTTGGTCTGACGAGTTTATGAGGCGATGGAATGAGGGGTTACAAAATAGATAACTCATGAAAGCTGCAATTCGCCGAACATATTGCTACCTAATCAAATAACAATCGAATCGGCTGAAAAGTCAGCTCCAAAGGACGATGAAGTTTTAATTAAGATTATTGCTACAAAGAAAAAAGAAGATGCTATTAGAGAGCATAAATAATCAGATTCCTGTGCAAGCTTGTTTAGCAACTCATCCCAAGCCTAACTAAACTCAATGAGTAAAACCAAGTGAACTTAATCTAGACCGTTCTGTGTCATGTCCTTTTTACATTACTTAGGGATATTGGTAATAATTCTAAGGTTTATTAATTCTTTTAATAATTTTTCCTAAACTTGTTTTTATAATGATTAAGTTGTCTTTGTAATGATTCAGAATATAAAATTACATATCGCTTTTTGTTGCTGCTGCCTAAGTCTTGTACTTAGCAGAGAACGGCATGTGTAATTATTTGATAATATTTTATTTATATAAAGAGCCTTCTTGCTAACGTAGAAGGCTCTTTTTTTATTAACAAGAAATTAATGAGATGAAAAAGATTTATATAATTCACGAAAACGATGATTGGGTTATTCCATTGAGGGCTGCTTTTAAAAAATTAAATCTCCCTTATGAGGAATGGTTTATTGATGACATGACGTTGGATTTGAGTTCTGTACCTCCAGAAGGTATTTTTTATAATCGGATGAGCGCCTCTGCACATACACGAGAGCATCGTTATGCCCCTGAGATGACCGCCAATATATTGGCTTGGTTAGAAAGGTATGGACGAAAAATCATCAATGGCCGTAGGGCTTTGCAACTGGAATTAAGAAAATCAGAGCAATATCTATCCTTACAGAAATTTGGTATTACACATCCTGAAACTGTTATTTCAAATAATGTGAATTCCTTACCAAAAGCAGTTGAGCAGCTGGATAAATTTCCTTTTATACTAAAGCCAAATCGTGGTGGAAAAGGAGCAGGAGTACAATTATTTAAATCAAAAGAAAGCTTGATCCAGTCGATTGATAATAATCAAATTGGTGAATCCCTAGATGGTATTTGGTTGGTGCAAGAGTATATAGAACCTGCCGATGGGCGAATTGTCAGAGCAGAGTTTGTTGGAAATAAGTTTCTATATGCTGTCAGTATAGATGCTCAAAACGGTTTTGAATTATGCCCAGCAGATGCTTGCAATATTGGAAGTGATTATTGCCCTGCCGATCAAAGTGAATCTACAAATAAGTTTATAATTCAGGATAATTACGAGAATGCTGATCTTGAAAAATATGCTACATTTCTAAAAGCAAATGACATAAGTGTTGGAGCTTTAGAATATGTAGAAGATATCAACGGTAATAAGTGGGTATATGATGTTAACACAAACACCAATTATAACTCGGGAGCAGAGAGCAAGTCTAAGGTCTCAATTGAAGGTATGTTTGAGATTGCTAAATTTCTGGGAAGTGAATTAAATTTAGAATAATACCAGACTTTACTGGAGCTTTTATGGCTTCTGTTGAGATGTTTCGGAAAGAATAGATAAGAAGTAGTAGCTCCTTCGGCGCTAGTACTCTTATCATCATCCGTTGGTGGCATTCACAAAAAAATGAGGGATTAGAGTCAAATAATTACTTCGTGAAACTGAGATTTAGCGAAGAAAATAAATTCGCCTATAAAGTTGAGTTTCAAAATTAATTGAAATTTTCTCGCAAGTATTTTCATCTAATGGAGCCTATTACACTGAATTAGAGAAATTAAGAAAGTGAGATTGATTTGAATTTTCCCTGTCCACTTAGCGATGCGCGATATGTTTATAACTATGTAAGAGCTGTAAGAACTATTACGGATTAAAAGTTATGATAAGGTTTAAGTATGTAGCTATTGCATTCATTTTTAGCATTAACTTCATAATAAGCTCTTGTTCAAAAGCCTATAATACAACAGGTGAAGTATCTAGCTCATCACAACCAAATATCTTATTCATTATAGCAGATGATTTGGGGAAAGATGCACTCTCAGGCTTTTCAGAAGGAGGATTAAAACCTTCTACCCCAAACATTGATAGCTTTAAAAATTCTGGCGTTACGTTTACCAATAATTGGGTTAACCCCACCTGTTCTCCAACTCGTTCTTCAATGATAACGGGGAAATATGGATATAGAACGGGTGTGAAAAATGTAAATGACGTGCTTAGTAGTTCCGAAAACATCCTACATAATTATATCAATCAACAAACCGATGATGCTTACGCTACAGCCGTAATTGGTAAATGGCATTTGGCAGGAAATGGAAATAACACCTTCAATCCTGAAGCTTTAGGGATGGACTATTACGCAGGGTTAATGAATGGTGGTGTTGCAAATTATAGCCAATGGAGATTAACAAGCGACGGAGCATTCACCAACGAGACAAGTTACATTACCGAAAAATTCACCGATTTGTCTATTGATTGGGTGCAACAACAAAGCAAACCTTGGTTTTTATGGCTGGCTTATACAGCACCACATCCTCCTTATCACCTTCCGCCATCCGAAATGCATTCACAAGGTGATTTGCCTGAATACTCAAATGCCATGGATCCATTACCCTATTATTTGGCAGCCATTGAGGCTATGGATTATCAAATTGGAAGGCTACTAAAAAGCATTCCTGATGAAGAACTAGCCAATACCGTTATTATTTTTATAGGTGATAACGGTACGCCAAATCCTGTTGCTCAATCACCATATACACCAACAACGGTAAAAGGGACGCTATATCAAGGTGGCATAAATACACCGCTTATTGTTACTGGTGCAAATGTTAGTAGGGCTGGTGCAACTGACGATAATTTGATTAGCGGTACAGATATTTTTGCAACAATAGCCGATTTGGCGGGAGCTTCAGTATCTACTATAAACGACAGTAAAAGCTTCAAACCATTACTGCAATCATCTGGTACTCATAGAAATTTTCAATATTCGGAATCTAATGATGGAACTACCGATTATTGGGTTATCAGTAACGGATCATTCAAACTATTCACCTATGTAAATGGCGATAAAGCGTTGTTCGATTTAACCACCGACCCTTACGAAACTCATAATTTATTAAACGGAACTTTAACTGCTTCTCAGCAAGCAGAAAAGCAATCACTAGAAGATGAATTAGCTCAGATACGAAGCTAAAAACTCATTACACAATTAATCCTTTTGAGGAAAAAAAGTAGGAAAAACATGATTTATTTTAAAAGCCTCATGTCAATAATGGTCTTAATTAGCATTTTTAGTTGTATTGAATATGATGATGAGATAGCTCAATCCACAGAAATACCGGCTGTGTATTCTAAAATTTATGGTGCAACAAACATCACAAGCGATGGCACTTATATTACCATTCATACAAGTGGTCAACCAGACTCGAAGAGCGTTTACTACTCAACTTCAAGCGATTTATACGAAGATTTTAGCGGTACAACTTTTGGTGGATATACTTTCCGAAAAAATCCCAACACAATAGCTTCGTTTGATTACACCTTCAAAATTCCGTTAAACCCAACTGAAGCAACTAATCATAGTTCTACACCGCTTGGCCCAATAGGGGTTACATTAAACGGTGTGCCTTTTTTCAATCAGTATGCTGGTCCTAATCAGCCTCTAACTACAGAAATACAGAGTTTTGATAAATATTGGGGACACCCAACGGGATATGGAGCTTATCACTATCACATTGAGCCCATTTATTTAACAACCGTAACAGCAACCAAATCGGCTTTACTCGGTTTTTTACTGGATGGATTTCCGGTTTATGGCCCTGAAGAAAATGGAGCAACCGTTACGAATGAAATGTTAGATGCTTTTCATGGTCATACCTCAATAACCGAAGATTATCCAGATGGCATATATCATTATCATATTACAGACACCGATCCTTACATAAACGGGAACGGGTATTATGGTACACCAGGCACAGTAACGCAGTGATGAAATACGCTTATTTACCCTTCTTACTTTTGTGTATAGTTTCATTTAAAAACACCGTAAATGAGGCTTCATCAGTCAAAGAAATTCCAGCGGTTTTTGTTTTTAAATCAACAACAGCTACAAAAGGAAATGCGCTTTATCTAGATGACAAAAAATATTCTGGATTTGTTTACGAACTACATCCTGAAACCTCGGATACGCTATTAGTAGAAGGATATCTGAATGGATTAAAAGAAGGCGTTTCTAAAAAATGGTATTCTGAAAACCAATTAATGGAAGTGCGCCATTATTCTTCCGGACAAAAAAACGGGAAGCAAGTCACCTTCTGGGAAAATGGTAATAAAAGATTCGAATTCACTGCAAAAAATGACGCGTACGAAGGTGAATTGAAAGAATGGAATGTAGATGGATTATTACTTCATGAAGCGAATTATAAAAACGGACAAGAAGAAGGTTCGCAGAAACTGTGGTACGATAATGGAACAATAAGAGCCAACTATGTGATCAAAGATGGCAGAAGATTTGGATTGTTAGGAACTAAAAATTGTGTAAATGTATCGGATAGTCTTTTTTTTAATAAGTAGTTTATTATTTGTTAGTTGTACTAGAAATTCATCAACTAGTAAAACAATATTACCCTACTACAATAAACCCTCTTTTACACCATTATTTATTAATGATAAATCAGCGGTTCCAGGAACAGTTACGCATACCATTGCTGACTTTGAACTCCTAAATCAGGATAGCGAGGTGATCAACCAAAGTGTAATTGACAATAAAATTCACGTTGCCAGTTTTATATTTACCACCTGTGGCGATATATGCCCAACCATGGTTGGCAATCTGAAAGTAGTGAACGATAGCTTACAAAATGATGACAGCGTTGTTTTTCTATCTTTTTCTATTACTCCTTGGTTAGACTCGCCATTTATTTTAAAGGAATACCGAAAACACTATGGTATCACTAATACTAACTGGCAATTTATAACAGGCTCAAAAAACGAAATCTACCAATTAGCCCGGCAATCTTATTTTGCAGAAGAAGACATTGGTTTCAGTAGAGACAATACAGAGTTTTTACACACAGAACATATACTGCTAGTAGACAAGTCAAAAAGGATTCGTGGAATTTATAACGGCACTCTACAATTAGATATGGAACAGCTTCTAAAAGATATCAAAATATTACAGAGAGAGGTTTAGACTTTTAATGAAACCAAATGTCGTTGTAAAATTAACCAACCTTTGGAGATAATATTAGTCGACCCAGATTTATTAGCGCTCACTCTTTTCCTTCGGTAAGTGGGTTCCAATTCTATTGAATCTTTACCAAATTGCCGACGTATTTTGCATAATCGAGATATATTAAATTTAATGTAGTAACTGAAGTTTATACGAAACCCCAAGTAATATTATGGCAGGCACAATCGAACAAAATAAAATCGGCTGGGTAAGGGTATTACTATTTTTTATCATCGCAACTACCGTATCTAATATATTTAGATTTGACGTTTTCGAACTCAAATCTGAAATAGAACAATTGCCAACATGGATCTACATCTTGACTTCTCTTTTTCTTGAAGGAAGTGGAGTTTTCATTGGTGCGTTGGTAGTCATTTCAATGCTGAAAAAAAGCAGAAAAACAGATATTTCGTTCTTCGGAACATCCAAATCAAAAAGTCTTCTAATGGCGATTGTTCCAATCATTATTTTATCAATAATTGGTGTACAGAATGAGTTTGAACTTGATTTACAACTTTACGGACTTATAGCTTCTATCGGGACTTTACTTTACTGTATCATGGAAGAATATGGCTGGCGAGGTTACTTACAAGAAGAATTCAAACCGTTAAAACCTTGGCTAAAATATCTTCTTATTGGCTTTATTTGGTACTTGTGGCATTTGAGTTTCTTAACAAGTGCATCCATTGGAGATAACCTTTTCTTTTTAGCAATGATGGTTTTTGGTAGCTGGGGAATTGGTCAAGTCGCAGAATCGACAAAATCTATATTAGCAAGTGCTTGCTTTCATCTGATTATCCAGATTATGATGTTCAACGCATTAATAAAAAACGGAATTGACGGAATCGAAAAATTGATAGTATTGGGCGTATCAATCATTATATGGATTCTGATTATCAAAAAATGGGAAAAGGAAAGTACTATTGCTAAAACTGTATCGCGGTTTTAGCAATTACCCTAAGCTAGCAATTTAAAAAAGAGCTTTATTTTATCGAATAACTAGAACCAAAGAATGCTCATCTACTCATAGGAGTCTTAACCTCTATTCAAATGGATATTTAAATCCCCATTCCTCTCTCATTTTGTCCATCACTTCCATTATTCCAACGGTTTCGTCTAAAGGGATAATGTCACTTTCTAGCTTGCCTTCCTGAATACAACGAGATACTTCTTCCACTTGATAAACAAATCCATTCGCATGATTCTTTTCAGAAACGTTGTCTACGTTCTTTATCTCATTTGTCCCTTCGTGTTTATGAATTTCAAAATCTTCGCCTACGGTAAATTGCGGAAAAACGATATAACCCGTTGTTCCATACATGACGGCTTCGTTTATCATGTTCAAATTATAACTCGTCATAATATTTGCTAAACAACCTGAAGGAAACTTAAACATGTAATTGGATAATTCATCCGCTCCCATATCGCCAAAATTGGTCATGGATTTGATATCGGAAGGAAGTTCTCCAAGCATATAACAAGCAAAGGAAATGGCATAAATGCCTAAATCTAAGGTTGCACCACCTGCTAATTCTGGATCTCTCAGTCTTCTTTCGTAATCGGGCCCCACAAACTTTCCGAATGAAATCGTGATTTGCTTCAAATCTCCAATTTCATGCTGAATGATTTTCTCTTTCAGAAGTTTAAAGCTTGGGAGAAATCGTGTCCAAATGGCTTCCATCAAAAAAAGCTTCTTTTCGCGAGCAATACGGACTAACTCCCGTGCTTCCTTCGCATTCACTGTAAAAGCTTTTTCAATCAATACATGCTTTCCGTGTTCTAGCGCTAGTTTGGCATTCTCAAAATGGAAATTATGCGTGGTGGCTACATAAATAATATCAACTTCTTTAGAGTTCACAATTTCCTGATAAGAAAAAGCATGCTCGATATTGTACTTGTTTGCAAAATCTGTTGCTTTAGAATACGTTTTTGAAGCTACTGCATAAAGTTGATTTCCAGGAGTCAAGCTGAGTGCATCTGCCATTTTATGGGCAATGTTTCCCAAACCGATAATGCCCCATCTTAAATCTTTTAGTGTATTCATGATGTCTAATCCTTTTAATAACTCTTGCCCAATGTAGCGACCTTCACTTTTTTATTATAAAACATAAAAAGGTACTTTGTCGTGTTAATATTTGGCCGTTTTAGCACTAAAAGTAAAGACTGGCAGATAGAAGTTGCTCTTGTAAATCTGCTATCCAAATTAATAGAAGGACTTTGTAATAATAAATGATACTTATAGACCAACCCTACGTTTCAGATTTTCTAGTTAGAACTATTAAAGAGAATAATTTTGAAATAATTGCTACCCCTGAAGCAAAGACATTAATTAGTGATGATTCTTTGAATTGGATTTCTGAAAACGATGCTAGGGATATAATTCTTAACACCCCAAATCCTCTTGTGTATACAAATTCTGAAAATGCACTAACATGGGTGTTCAATAATCTGAAAGAAACTACGCTACCTGACCAAATTCGATTATTTAAGGACAAGTTTAAATTTAGAGAGCTTACTAAAGAGTTGTTTCCTGATTTCCTCTTTAAAAAAGTTAATCTGGATGAAACTCAAACCTTAGTTGTTGATGAGTTAAAGCTACCCTTCGTCATTAAGCCTTCGTTAGGTTTTTTCAGCATTGGAGTACATATCGTGCATACCAAATCTGACTGGGTTGCTGCACAAAAAGAACTAAACTTTGAGAATCTAAAAAGCATCTATCCTAAAGATGTGATGGACTCTTCTACCTTTATTATTGAAGAATATATTGAAGGAGAGGAGTATGCCATTGATGCCTATTTTAATAATGAAGGTGAAGCTGTTATTCTAAATATCCTAAATCATAAGTTTTCTTCTGGATTAGATGTGAGCGACCGAGTTTACTCCACTTCTCAAAACATAATTCGAACGCTTAAAGAACCTATTGAAGCATTTCTAAAACCCATAGGGGAAAAAGCGGATTTGAAAAACTTCCCTCTACACCTTGAGGTTAGAATTGATGAAAAAGGAAATATAAAACCAATAGAAATAAACCCTCTTCGCTTTGGAGGCTGGTGTACAACTGGGGATCTTGGGTGGTATGCGTTTAATTTTAATTCCTACCAATATTTCATTCAAAATAAGAAACCGAATTGGGAGGAAATTTTCAAAACTAAGAAGAATGAAATCACGAGTATTGTTTTATTAAACAATAATTCAGGTATTGAACCATCAGAAATTTCGAGCTTTGATTTCGATATGCTTTCGCAGGACTTAGAAAATATATTAGTTATCAGAGAATTAGATTTTAATATTTACCCTGCGTTTGGAATCATATTTACCGAAACAAGTGAAGGAAACGAGAAAGAACTAAACGAAATACTACGCTCTGATTTAAGAAAATATATACGAAAATAAACATCACTAAGGCCAAACATAACATTTAGAGGAAATATCTGTAGCAAGGATTTTGTGGAAGCATCTTTGAATCCTCACGAAATTCCAGACGTAGGCAAGACTTTTATTTATAGAAACACCTCACTTTAACATAGCATGACGAAGAAATCAAGAAAGCGAATACTCAGAATAGTATTGTTTATAGGAACCGTAACCTCCTTGTTTTTTGTACCTTGGATTTTGGTTTGGGCTTGGATATTACCACTTCCTAGTACCGTTCAAGAACAAGTAAATGAAACTATCAATCACGGGGTTGATGGGGTGATTGTTTACGTAGACCAAGCTGGAAAACCACCTGAATTTTATGCTGGTGGCTGGAATGATCGAAAAAATAAAGTACCTGCCAATCCACATTCTTTATTCAAGATTGGTAGTATCACCAAGTTATATGTCGCTGTTGCTGCCACCAAATTAGTCCATGAAAATCGTTTGTCTTTGGATAAAACCCTAGCAGATTACTTCCCCGAACTTGTGGGAAGAATTGAAAATGCTGATAAAATCACCTTGAGAATGATGGTGCAACATCGCAGTGGCATTCCCAATTTTACCGATTATCCTAATTATTGGATGAACCCACCCGAAAGTCGTAAAGAAAAGCTTGAATTGGCTCTAGATTTACCAGCTAGTTTCGAACCAGATAAGGGGTATGAATATTCAAATACGAATTATATGCTGATTTCAGATCTCATTGATAAAGTAGTGGGTTATAGCCATCAGCAATACATCAAAGAAGAAATCTTGATTCCACTCGAACTCAACAACACCTTCGGTTCGCTCAAAGAAGTAAATATTGACGATGTGATGAGCGGATATTACGTGGGAATTGAGGAAGATATAAAGAAAGATTATTCAGGTTTAATGATTGCCACGGCCCAAGACGTTGGTACATTCTTACGAGCATTGAATGATGGCTCTGTGTTCAAAGAAGGTGAACAGGAAATCTACTCCTCCATTTACTTATACGAACATGGCGGTCTACTTCCTGGTTATCAGAGTCTTGCAAAGTATCACAAAGACATGGACATGGTTGTAGTTCAATTCATGAATACAACTAATTTTAATGGGTACAATTGGAATCTATCTCAAATTGTATATAATCGTATTATAAAAATTCTACGCCGTGGAAAAAGCGAATAACACTTTATAAAGTGCCTCAAAATAACCTATTATACTAAGCGTTGGCCCAGGCGAAAATCCAGAAAGAATAGAGTTAAACTCATCAATTTCTAAATGCTTTACATCAAATTCGATATTAAGGACACTTCAAAGTACGAAGATTTTCTAAGGCTATATGAACATATGGTTAATGTAAGACAGCCTGGTTTTAAGTTCATTGAAAACGACCCTGAAATTGACTGGGACAGCATGCAGACACAGAAAGAGGTTGATGCTGCAGTAAAAGAACTATCAGCCTATTTAGATCAAGAACCAGAATCTCATAGATGTAAAGAACTCATTCCTGAATATGTAGCGGTACTTCTAGATAAATACATCCAAGCTGATAATGAAAAATTAGAATCACTTGGCATCCAAAATGTGCTTTCTGTATTTAATTATTTGGAGTACGACTTTGAGGTTGATTTAGATCATCTCGAAAAGATAAACGAGCGTTCTGGTGTCGTTAAGTTTTCTACAGGCAACTACCCCTTTGGTGGTACAGAACGGTTTTTGATAACATTAAAAGCTTTTGGTTTAATACCTACCGAATGTTTTGACGGCTTTAACATCTGTGAATTTGATTGGCTTTCTGATTTTGAATACAACGCCACTAATTTACCTGAAAAGACCAGAGCATATCTTAATGATTGAATTGGAGAATTTTGTTTCTAATAATCCAAACTCAGAACTAAATTTACAAATAGAATTTCACAACGAAACAGTTTCCAATTTCAAAGAATGGAATCCCTCTTTTCTTAACTTGACAGGAAAAATCTGGTAGACTCAAGATATCAGCGCAAGAATTTTATTGTTGGAGTCTTTTTTAAACACTCAGAAAACTAACAGCTTTAATGAGCATTTTGATATAGTCATCAATGATGGTATAAATTCAGAAAGTGTTGAGTCCATCCAAAATCTATCAAAACGATATCATTTAAGTAGAAAGACCCTCTATCGAATCTTTAATCGGGAACTCAGTTGTAATCCATGTAAGTTTCTGAAAATTATGCCTTTTAGGAAGTCACTTGAAACTTACCTTCAGACAAATAGTATTAATTTATCTGAAATTGCTACCAATCAGTTTTATAACCAATCTGACTTTATTAAAAACGTAATACAAATAACAACTCTAACTCCCAAGAAATTAACCAAAACAGTTTCTGATTTGAAAAATTCAATTTCTTGGAGTATTGAATAACTGTCCCAATCATACAATTAAACTACTTTGTAGTATGGAATTTTTGGGTTAAAAGATAAAATCTTTTGAGAACTCTATAATTAATATTTTTTTGTTTGCCCTACGCCCTATTGACGTTGTTAGTCAAACTTATGATGAATACACCTTACAAGCTACTGAATTATATCACGCTGAAAAATATCAAGAATCGTCATTATTTTGGGATAAAGCTTTCAGAATTCAAGGTGGATTTTCTTCTGACTATTACAATTCAGCCTGTACGAACGCATTAGCTGGAAATAACGATGTAGCTTTTCGCCATTTAGAAAAGGCTATAATAAATGGTTGGGAAGACATTGATTGGATGAAAAAAGATAGTGACTTAGCATCACTGAAAGATCACCCATGTGGTCAGAGTTTATTACGAATATCCCTGAGCTTAGACAAGAATATCTCGGTTCATTGAACACGGAAATGAAACAGAAATTAGAACATCTACGAATGCAAGACCAAACGATTCGGTTAATATTACCCGATGCTGAAAAAAGATTCGGTCGAGATTCAGACGAATATAGATGGTTTAGTAGTGAGTTAATGCCAAGAAATAATAGTTTCGTACTTAACGAAATAACTGATGTTCTTTCAACGTATGGTTGGATGGGAATAAGTGAAATTGGCGAATTGGCAAATTAAACTTTATGGCTTGTTATTCAACACGCACCATTGGAAGTACAAATAGAGTATCTCCCTCTTTTAAAAGAATCAGTAAAAAAAGGTGAATCAAAAGCTAGGTATTTAGCCTTTTTACAGGATAGGATATTAATGCGACAGGAGAAAAACCAGATTTATGGAACCCAATCTTTCTGGGATAAAGAGAAAAGAAAAAATGTAATTTGGCCTATAACTGATTACAAAACAGTAAATCAAAGAAGGGCAAAAGTTGGATTAGAAAACATTGAAGATTATGCAAAAAACAACGATTTCCTTATTTCAACTCAAGATTAGCAGACAATAAAGCAATTCTACCTAGTGTCTATGCGAGAAACGGAGCAGTAGCTAAACGACCAACTCTTGAATGAATTAATGGCATGCTTCTAAGTCTTTCAATGAGTGCTTAGCTGAAACAAAAAAACTCACCAAATAAATTTATCTGGTGAGTTTCGAGAAATCATTGGTATGCTAAAGCAGCTAGAGTGCTTTACCGCGCCTTCCAAAAATAAGTGAAACAATGAATAGCACTATGAATACGTAAAATAGTATTTCAGCTATTCCTGCTGCGGCTCCAGCTATGCCTCCAAAGCCAAATACTGCGGCTACTAAAGCAATTAAAAAGAATGTTATACTCCATCGTAACATAACGACTCCTATTAGTTAAGATTTCATTCTGCTTATTGCAACACCTGCTAGCATTACAATTGCTGAAATTAAAACGGGCACGTAATCACCTGTACTCACCGCTACATCAGCGCCAAACGCTTCAAATGATTCTGAGTTTTGAAAATATTGGTATCCAAAATAGATAACTCCAATTAATCCGCCTGCCCCTAAAATATTTCCTATAATTTTTTTCATGTTGTATTGTACTTAGTGTAAGTTCAATACTGTATAGAGATTAACTAGAATATTGTTCCCAGTTTTTAATTGGTTCGGAAAAATGCCTAGGACTTTTAGGTTATCATGGGACAAGTTAGGTTGGAGATTATTCGACTAGTGTAACATCTCGGTCATCCCTGTAGATGTCAGCTAATTTTTTGAGGGATCTAATAAATTAAACAACAGGTAGAGTCATTCAGATTCCGAAGCCTCGGGACGATGAATCTTCAATTTAACCGTACCATTCAATTATTTATTTCCGCTCTCGTTATATCACTCAGCGTTTTCTACTAAACCAGACAACGTCTGAGTCACAATAGCGAGTAAGTTGAATAGAATCTTTTAAAAAGTACTAGCTAAGATTAAAAGTGGTATTCATTGCCTTAAAAGAAGCAGCATTAACTCCAGAATTTATAGCCATTCCTTAAGATCCCGAAATAAATTCGGGATTGTAGATGCTAAGTAATTCGTTGACAGAAATAACTTGTAGATTACCCTCAGAGTGTCAATACGCCCACCAAACCACATCGACGTTTAGAATTATTGGCGAAGAAAGAACGCAATGGAATCGACGTCTCCGCAAGGAGCAATCATTCCACACAGGCTCGAGTTTGAATGTGAACAAAAAAGAACGAAGACCATTGGAATGATTGAGTTGATGGAATGGAGTTCGCGCCAATTATTCTTGTCGAGAGTTTTTGGTACGTGCTAAACCCGAGATTCGGGGGCGGCACAAAAGTACACCCATCAAAGAGATGAATGCATTAGCGTGCACGAAAATAATGTAAGGGTACGGTCAGCTATCGCCTACAAACAAAACCATTGCTTTTTAATAGCTGTGAAGATCTTTCTCCCGAGGCTTCGGGATCTGGATGACGGTGAGCGTTGATTGATTTATTAAAACTGTCAACGAATTATCTAACTCCTATAGGGATGACCGAGACTTAAAAAACTACCAAACCAGTTAACAAATTATCTAACACCTTCAAACTCTTCGGCAAAATTAGAATCATAATAATATCCATTATTTATATCTTAGGAACACTCTATATATTATTAGATAACATTACTTATACAATACAACTTTGATTTGGAAAACGTACTCTCAGTGTCGTATCTTGGTGGAAGTTGATTGAAAAACAAAGCAACCCAGTCTCAAAAAGGCAGGGTTTTTTTATGTCTATGATTCAAAGGAAGCCTTCACGTTTTATACAAATGAGATACTTGCCTAGGTTGTACTAAATTCTATTTTTTTTGGTCGGATATTTTATCCCAAACCTCTCGAGTAATCGTATTAACAAGTTCGTTGTTAGTAACACTCCAAATAGATACAAACTCATCTGAAATAACATAGTGAGCGTCCCAAGGTGTAAATCTACCATAAAGGAGAAGTGTACAAATATCTGTAGAGGTTATACTGTTTGAAGTTGGAGATTTATGGGAGTGAAAAGAACTCTCTTGACCTTCAGTTACCTGAAATACTAGGATATCATTATGAAGCTTTTGCTTTGTTTTTAGTTTTAGATCTTTGCTGTACGTTAGCCTATAATCATTCCCAAAAATTACTACTCCATTCGATTGTGGTCCGGTAAGAATAATCACGTCTTTAGAATCTGACCTTATAAGAGGAATTAAGTTTAGATTTGAATTCTGGTACGTAGAAAAAAATCCGGTGGTGTCAGTTTGAATTTCAGCAAGTGCAGTATTTCTTAGTTCTAATAACTCTTTTTCGTAAGAAGTAACCTTTCTTGGAGATTTATCAATGGTTGAGCTTTCTGAAGTAGGGATAGCTGGAAATCTCACAGTCAGCAAAATCTCATCTGTATCCTTATTTGAAAAATATATTGCCGAAAATCCACCCTCTTCATTTTTATATGAAGTATAACCCCCAATACGGGGTAACAGCTCTTCGTTCTCCAAAAGTATATCTGTAGAGTACCATGAGGATAATTCTAGTGCATAGAGGAAGCGTCCTTCTTCGATAATTGAATCTAAGTGACTATCACTTAAAGTCTGGCTAGTTGTCGTTTGGACAAATAGTGTCAAAATTATACCAATAATAAACACTGCTTTTGTACACATATTATCTCTCTAATTTCCTGGTTAGGATTTCACTCATATAGTCAAAGAATGGACGGATGATGAGAAATGATTTTACAATTTCGAACATCAACTGTTCAGAAAGTATTATGTCGTCGGGAATGGAATGCGCTACATGAAATTGCTTAAAGCGTATTAAATCTATGTTGGGATGGTCTTTCTCAAAACCTCGAGGCGCCGATTTCACCGCTTCTCCATTAAAAGTCCCCCAAGTATTCTTGAAATCTTCATCCGCTAAAATTTCTCTCAAAGGTTTTGCATCATGGGCTAACTCATCTCGAATCAATTTCAAATCTGCAGGGTTTGGACTAAAAAAGCCACCTGCCAAAAACGAATTTCCGGGCTCAATATGAATGTAATATCCACCTCGTAACCATTGTGTAGCTCGAGTTAAACGTCCTGCAAAATGGGTTTTATACGGTTCTTTGCCTTTAGAAAATCGGACATCTCTATAAATTCTAAATAATGATCTCTTAGCGGAAGTATCTTCTATCTGATCAACTTTACTCATCTCTTCAATCAGACTTTCCATAAAGCCAATCATATTCTGATGCGCAGCTTGATACTTCTCCTTGTTCTCAGTAAACCACTCCCTATTATTATGAGTACGCAAGTCTTTTAGAAAGTCGAATGTTGAGGTATCAATCGTACTCATATCACTTTGTTTTTTTATTCGAGAGTAACAACTCTATTGTTTTCTTAATTCTTCTCAGCCGAGTTTCTGGTTTTTTAGCATCGTGAATCCATCGAACATATTCTCTTTTATGGCTAAAAGCGAGTTTATCAAAAAAGGCAGAGGCTTTGGGATTCATCTCCAACTCCGCCAATAAATCGTTCGGAGGTTCTACAGTTTTAGTCTTTCTATTTACGCCTGGTGGGTCTTGCCCAAACGTTGAGGGTTTCTTTCGTAAATCCTTGTGAATTATCCTAAATACTGACCAATCGGCGTTTAAAGAAACAAGCCTTATCGGTTCATAACCACAATTCGCAAGTTGCTCAGCAGTAGAATCTCTATTTAATGTTGTGGAAATTGAACCCGCTTTTTTGGGATAGGCGAGCCAATTCATTGTATTTGGCGAGTTATACAACTCTATTTTAGGCAACCATTCTGAAATATCTTCTGCCGTTTTTATAAATACAATTATGGTTTCGAAATTGGAATTACGCTCGATTTCTGTCAGCACATCTAATCCCAAAAAAAGCTTCGTCTCACTCGATGATGCATTTAGAATAAGCAGCTTAGATTCTTGTTTGAGTTGCAATTTCTTCTGTAAATCATTCACCATAATTATTCCTCCTTTTAGGAATATCCCATCAAAACGAAAATACCGACCTTAACCCAATTGCTAAAGAATTTTTGAAACTTGGATTTTGGTTCGGATTAATAATGTATTGAGTATTGAATTGAAAACTTACATGACTTGAAATAGTTGCTAAGTATGTGAGTTCCACGTTCAATTCACTCTTCGAATAATCAAATCCACGATTGTTCTCGAACTCAATGAAATCATTGCCATTTAAGGGAAGTGCAACTGCAAAGCCAACTTCATCTATTTCGCGACCTTTTACCAGCCCAGTGTAAGTTATTCCAGCTCCCACATAAGAATGAAACCGACTTACTTTTTGTTACGTAAATCCGATACGTGTAAAAGTCGCCATCTTCTTACTAACGTTCATTTCCCCGATTGCGTAAAGCCCATGGTCAGATTCTAAATTTCCTTCCCAACCTATTCGCTCTTTACTGTACTTCCACCCACCAACTACTACTCGATAAGGGCTATTCTCTTCAATACCTCTTTCTGAATACTGATTATCATTTGTTGTACTCGGTTTTGTAAATGCAACTTCAGACACAAGGAGTGCCCCCTCACTTTTGCGTAACAGAACTGTTGTACCCTGAGTATTTGCGGGGTTGGATGGAACAGCATCTAGTACAGCAAGCTTTATAGTTATGCCTGGCTTTGGGATGATTTTGGTACGTGCGGAAAGCGAAGTTATTGGAAAGATGGACGGCCCCAAGACACCGCTTGCTGAAAAGTCTGGACCAATTCCGTGTGAACTATTCATAAATAACATTCCATTCGCAACAACGTCAAACTCTGAATTCAGATCATATAGCCCAACTAAAATTGAGCTGTTTACTGAAGGAAAGGCTTTCATAATCCAAGCTTCATAAAATCTCCAAGAATTCTCCGCTTCAATATTTGAAACACCTTGTATATCGCCCGATAGCTCTGAAATACTTCGTCCTTGATTTCCAAGCCCATAGATATAGAACTTGAAGTCATTCATATTGAAACTCAGATCCACATCGATATTATCTAGACCTCGGATTCCCTGTTTAGCTCCACCCGCTAGATTCGTAAAAATATCAGCAGTGTATGTGACTGAACTTTCTACATTTTTAACAATTTCGTCCGTTCCCTGTGAAAATATAGCAGTAGATATGCATATAAATAGACACGGAAAAATGAGTATGTATTTCATCTTCAAAGACATTAAAATTTACCGCAAACCAAAGCTATTTCAACTCCAGGTGCGAGATTTTCTAACCCTGAAATGAATTTATCTGGACCAAGTAGAATCTCAGTTATTTGTCCGCTGTATTTTATAGCTGTTTCCCTCATGAATCCCATCATAGGCCAACCCCAAAGTGCCGAAAACAAAATTCCATCTTCCTCAAAATACGGATTCGTTAAATAGGTGCATTCTATCACATTTTCTACTGCACTGCGATTCGCTGCACTTCCGCCTACCAAATCAATAACCACTGTTCCTTTTTCGAGGAGGTTTTTTGTATGATCTTTTGTTATCAAGAAATTTATACCTCGCAAATGCTCTGGCTGTTCGGCTCCGTTTACAATTAAATCCGCATCAGCTAAATACCCTTCGATAATACCTGACTTTGTATGAGTTTTACCAAGAACGTTAATCTCCCGCACACCATTATAATAACATTCATGGATAGCGCCCATCCCAACATTTCCATAGCCCAGAATGACAGCCTTAGCTTGATTGGGTTCTTTCTTTTTGGTGCTTTTTTCTTGTAATAACTGTAAACCATAGCGTGCGCCGGCTCGTCCAGTTTCATGCAAGGCTTCAATTTTGCGCTTTCCAAATTTTGGAGCGGGGTTTACATGTCTGTAATATTTTAATGCTTCATATCCATGTTCTTCTACAAAAGTATGCACATCATACCATCGTACTCCTTCGTGATTAATACCCTCAATTATGCTCTTAGAATTTCCAAAAACACTAGAATCGTATAATATCACGGAATTGTGACTCAGCTCACCTAAAGCATCATATTTAACATTGATAGGATACAATTTTAGACTCGCAGGAGCATGATTCATCAGTCTACGAATTACACCAGACATCCGCTCGTTGTAGCCAATCACATGAAATTCATCCTGATCAACGCCTGCTCTACGCAAATCTAATTCTATACAGTTGTCTGCCGCCATCAATCCCAAAACCAACTCTTTTGGCAAAGTTTCGGGAGATTGCACCACATTCTCCATAGCAATCACATTGATTTTATGGCCTTGAAGAAGTTGAGCTCTTTCTGGAAATGAATGAAAATGGGCCATACAAAAGAGCGTAGTTTTTGGCTGCATTAAAGGAATGCTCTCCATAGCTGGACCTTTAAACTTCACCACTAAATCTTTATCCTGATACAGCTCATCGGTAGATTGAAGCGTTGCACCAGCTTTTAGATATTCATCATCACTAAATCCCACGCCTTCACCAGCACCATACTCAACCGAAACATCACATCCTTTTTTCACCAGCTTTTCTACATCATCGGGAATTAAAGCTACTCTTTTTTCGAGTGCGCCTGGGTTTTCTGGCGATTCATTCTCTTTTGCTAATCCGATTTTTTTAAACATTCGCTTCTTTTATAAACTAAAATTAGAACTCTTTATGATGCCAAAAATATATCCAAAAGGGACGTAAACTAACGCCAAATAAATAACGGCTTGTAGCCCCTTCAGTATAATACTTCTTCATTAAAATTGATGGGCTTAGCTAAAAAAGAAGTCAGCTCAAGCGAATAGGAAAATGGGGATTTTTTACTTGAGAACGTAGCCCAATTTTTTTAATGCCGTTATTCTATTTCTAAAAAAACTGAGGCGAGCTCTTTTAAGAATATTTATAGCCTCGAGGATTCAAGATTATTCTTTCTCTAGAAGCCCAAACTTGGCATCCAACCAAAGGTTATCCCCATATAAGAACGATTATAAAAACTGATATTTGTCCAAACACCCAATTTAAACTTCTTTGTTTTTATAACCCCTGGGAAAACTTCAACCTTAATATTCTCATCATATTTTTTACTACTTACAAATATAATAGATGCCATTAGGGAGTTATTTTTGTCTACAAATAATCCAACTGAAGGCCTGGAAGTAATATTTTCTTGTTTTGTTTTATTATCAATAATAACTACTTCTTCTGTTATGGTACCAATCCCCAAAGAGTATGTATAACCTTTATAATCGTAGCCTCCACCAAAGAGCCATCCAGAACCTAAATACCAAAACACAGAAGCGTTCTTTAAAATGGGAGGCTTCCATTTTAAGGAGTAATACTGGCCTACATTTTGTAATGAATGATTTGTAGGCACATAAGCAGCCTGACTTAACCAACTACGCACCACTAAGTCTTGAGAGAAAAAGCGCTGAACGGGTTCAAAGCTAAAAAGAATCATTCCTGGGATATCAAAAAAGTAAATATCAGAAACGGCGTCGTAGCTTAGCCATGGTTTTTTGTTGTGTTCTACCGCTTCATTAAAAAGTTGGTCGGTAAGCGAAGTAAAAAAAGCGACAACACGAGGGCTTTTCACCCCATGATAATCATAGAAATCAATTAGCCGAGCGTATTCCATTCCTCCACCGATAAAGTGTAGTCCATAGTTTGGAATCCATTGATTGTTAGTTTTAGAGATCCCAAAAGGGATTAACTCAGATTCAGCAAATTTCTTCCATCCAATTTGATCAATTGCTTCTCTTGGGTGAGCCAGCGAATAAAATACTTTTCGAAAGCCATTTCCTAAATGGAAATCAGCTATATAATTCGATTTATCAGCGGTTTCAATCATATCAAAACCGCCATTTAGTATTTGTGTAAGTGGAGAAAATGCTCCTTCTGAGCCGTAGTTTTTCCCCGTATAAAAATAACCGTGCTGCGCATAAACCGCCGAACTAACCCCTACAAAGCACACTATAACCCCAAGGAGTGCTTTAATTCCTTTAAATTTCAAAGATGCTAAATTAATTACTTTTCTTATTTACCCAGATTAGAGCTGTCCATTCTACGCTCTATCATTAACCTCCGCTTCCTAAACCCCAGTCGTTAATGTCCTGAATGATAATTATAAGCTCAATCGCCGTTTAGTCCAAATCTTTTTGGCATATCTAATATTCCCGAACTAACCTTACTCTTTATTAACTACAAGAGTGGCTCTATATTTGTTTTTTGAAATATCCCCAAACTCTTCGGGATATGGGGCTAAAGTAACTAGTTCGATACTATAACCGTCAACTGAAATTATTTGTGGGTCTGAGACTGTATTAAACTCTAACTCTTCACCTTTAGCTAAAATGCTAAGCTTCGCATTTCCTGCCCAAACACAATCTACCGATGTAGGACAACGACTATCCTCACTCACATCTTTAAAGGATATTGTTACATCTGAACCTTTTACCTGTGTTTCTTCACCAATTTTAATTGCAAAATTTTCACCCAGGTTCACTTCAGGTTCTACATCTGCCGTTTCAACTGGTGTACTTTGACAAGAAATAAATAAAATGGCTAAAACAATTAAGCTGCTAATCTTCATTTTTTTCGAGATAAGGTTTTGTTGATTATACTAAATAGGCGATGGTTTTTAATCTATATCAGACCCGTACACTAATTCAATAAAATCATTTTTAGACAATCCACCAAAATAAGGCTCAATATCTAACTTTTGTAAAGCGGTAGTGATGTCATCCAAATGGTAACGAACTCCTAGCAAAAGCTCTTCAATATCTTTCATAGCACCTTTTCCTAGAAAATCACCGTAAATTTTCAAGTCTTTGATATGCCCACTTTCCACATTTAAACGCAAATCAACTTCCCCGATAGAAAAGCGGCGAACGCGTTGAATGTCGAATTTTGGAGATCGTCCGAAATTCCAATCCCAATTTCCGTAACGTTCTTCTCTAATTTTATGGACGCCTTCCCAATCTTCTTCTGATAGGTGGTAAATCTCAAAATGCTCCCGCTCTTCGGTTAAGCCTGTAAGCAAAGCAGCTCTAAATTCTTCGATAGTGATTGGGGTTTTCAAGAACTCTGTGATATTGGCAACCCGGCTACGCACTGATTTATGTCCTTTGGATTGAATCTTGCTCATTTTCACATTTAGTGCATTCCCAACTTCATTCAAGTCGCTATCAAAAAGTAAGGTGCCATGGCTAAACATACGTTTTACTGTTGAGTATTGAGCATTTCCTGAAATCTTTCGGTCATCTACCAATAAATCATTGCGACCACTCAACTCTGCATTCACGTCCATTTTGCGCAATACATGAGCCACAGGATCTGTGAACTTTTTGAAATTATGAAGGCTTTTGGTGTCGTAGTTTGTAATAAAACTAAAGTTCAAATTGCCCAAATCATGATAAACGGCGCCACCACCTGAAAGCCTACGCACAACATGTATGTTATTGGCTTCCACATACTCATGGTTTATTTCTTCCAACGTATTCTGGTTGCGTCCAATAATTATGGATGGCTCATTTATGTAGAATAACAAGTAATCATGTTCGTAGCTTAATTTCCTTAATGCGTATTCTTCAATAGCCAAGTTGATACTTGGGTCTGTGATGCCTTCATTATCAATAAAAATCATACAAGTTCTATTATATTGGTGATTAATTTGCAGAACAAATTGAGTGGTAAAATAAGTCCTTTTAACTCTTCTTTCTCAGATGAAATCAACTTTTATGGTCTGAAATTATCCATTCTTGGAATCACGTTTAAATTCTTAAATTAAACCGCATGAAAACACATCGTTTACAAAAGGGTATTGAATGACAGACTCACCTAAGAACACATGGAAAAATAGTATCCATGAATTTATTTTTGAGGCGGATACGAAACTTGGTAAGGCTTTCGACATCGTTCTGATTGTTAGCATTGTTCTGAGTGTTTTGATAGTAATGCTAGACAGTGTGGCTTCCCTCCGCCTGCAGTATGGAACTATATTTTACACCCTCGAGTGGTTTTTTACGATTCTTTTCACGGTAGAATATATACTTCGTATTATTGCAGTTGAGCGTGCTCGAGGCTACATATTTAGCTTTTTTGGCTTAGTGGATTTGTTTTCAATTTTGCCAACCTACATCAGTTTCTTTTTCCCTGGTTCTCATTATTTCATGATCATTAGAATTCTTCGAGTTCTACGAGTTTTCCGAGTGTTGAAATTCACACAATACCTTATTGAACTAGATCAACTCAAAGAAGCTTTGGCGATGTCGCGGCGAAAAATTACCGTATTCATGTTTACGGTAATTACACTTTCGGTTTTAGTAGGCTCGCTTATGTATGTAATTGAAGGCTCAGAGAATGGATTCACTAGCATTCCGCGTGGCATTTACTGGGCTGTAGTTACACTCACAACGGTGGGTTATGGTGATATTTCTCCTCAAACACCTTTTGGACAGATGCTTGCCGTAGTAATTATGATACTAGGTTACGGGATTATTGCAGTACCAACTGGAATTGTAACCGTGGAATTAGGTAAAGTTTCAGCAAAGAAAATTTCTACCGAGGTTTGTAGATATTGCTCTCGCGAAGGACATGAAAAGGATGCTGAGTATTGTAAATATTGCGGCGGGAAATTGAATCCTTAGCTTATTTCCTCTTCATTGTACTTCTACTTCTTTTAAAGTTCCACAAAGAACCGCAGAAAACAGAAAGTCCACCGACAACTCCACCAATTATTCCAGTAAGAAGCACCATTAACAATGATGATTGCACTCCTAACATTTCTGCAATTCGACTAGCCATTATGCCATCATTTGCAATATTTATGTACAATGCTTGACCACCCCAAAGGATAAACAAAGCCAAAAAACCCCATCCAAAGCTAGCGAGAGGTTTAAGCTTAAAAGTATATCCCAGAATAACCCCTAGAATCGAAACACTCCACCACGGTAGAAAAAGGTTAACTAAATACGCTGCAATAATATAAATAAGTGTTAGTAGCATGATTTTAAGATGTAAGATTGAAACCCGAAATACTCCGTATTCAATGTGTTTATAGTTTCAGTTTCACTCTGTTACTTTATGTCAATTTTGTAGAGGTAGTCGGTAGGCTTTTCTTTCAAAAATTTCAGTTCAAATAAACCTCCAGTGCGCCAAGTTTCTAACAAGGAATCGTAATTTGGTGAACCTGGATTTCCAGACGCTCCCCCAGGATACACTCCATAGCCTTTCACTTCAGGACCAAGCTCAACAACCATTCTCCATGATGGTCCGAATCCGTCCCTTGTTGCATTTACCGATTCAGAACCTCCACCAGCAAATACATTCTGAACCCCAAAACCAGGAATTAAAGCTAAGTGATCTAGATCGTTATTTACGAAATACCCCCACTTCCAATGCTCATTTTCTTCGCCCAATGCTTTTTCAATTGCACTTATGGTTCTCTTGAAAGAGTTTGTTACCTGCTCGTTTAAGGTTTCAACTTCCTCAGTGTTTATGTTGTCAATAAACTCAAAACTAGGCTCTGCTTTAAGAACTTCAGTAATTCTGTCTCTTGAGGGATAGCGCAACACTGCTTTTGTGGTAGCGTACTCATCATTGAAAATTGAAGCTACAAGTGCTCTCCACCAAGTCTTAAAAATACTAGGTGCTATCTTTTCGGCATCGTTATAGTAATCCCACTCATCTACAAATTTCAGTTTATCAAGTTCGGATTCATTTAAACTATCCTCTTCAATCCATTCTAACATTTCTGGCAAAATTGTAGCGGCATGATAGCTATAGGTGTCCATTTGTAGATTCTGCATGTCTTTTACAGTGATATCATTCATCGCTCGTAAACGATCGTTGATTCGGCGACCTCGCTCAAACGGTGCAAAATCGTCATCTATGTAATACGGGTAATTTGGCGCTGCCGATTCCTGATTTGCTGAACTTACAAACCCTCGTTCTGGGTTTTTTATGTGGGGATTCTGATCATGGGGAATCCAACCTTGCCAATCATAAAGCGGGTTCGTTCCATCACCTACCGTTCTACCTTGTCCATCCCACTTATTAGGAAATTTACCATTCACCCAAATAGCTATATCTCCTTCATTACTTCCGAATACAAAATTTTGTGCCGGAGCCACATAGTAGCTCAACGCCGAAACGTAATCATCGTAATTCTTTGCTCTATTCAACCCGTAAAAGGTTTTTAATTCCACCGATGGTTCATGAGCAATCCATCTTAATGCATGATAGGCAGGTTCTCTTTCTCGATTTATTCTAGATTTTGATTCCGTTACAGGCCCATGATGCGTGTAAACTACAGTGTCGAGCACAGTTTCTCCGCCACGCACTTTAATCTCTTCGATGCGCATCGTAGTTGGTTTCCATTGGCCTTCATGCCAATATTCTTTTTGGGATTTATCTCTGAATTTTATCTCATACCAATCCATAACATCAGCAGCTACATTCGTTACTCCCCAAGCAACATCCTCATTAAAGCCAATTATAACGCCTGGCACACCTTGTAAGGAAACTCCATAAGTATTTACGCCTGGTGCGTGGAGCTGAACTTCATACCAAATTGATGGCAAAGAAAGTGATAAATGGGGATCGTTAGCCAAAATTGGAAATCCTGATTTGGTTTTATCACCACTTACAGCCCAGTTATTACTTCCAACCCCTTCAGGAAGTTCATACTCGCCCAGCTCTACCGCTGATGCTGGCACATACAACGATTCTGGCTTTTGAACAAGAATTGGTTTGAAATCCCATTTTTTTGACGCTGGAATGATTGGGTCGTTTAAAGCAGGCTTGGTGGTAAAAAATTTCTCAATGAAATCAGCGCCAAAGTACTCTAGTGTATTACTCGTTCTGTCGTCGCTATTTCCACCCGCAAGTGTTCTGGTCATGTTTTTGAGAAGATGAGCTGTTTTTATTGGAGTCCATTCTTCGGGAGTAATATCAAGAATTTTGTATTCAACAGGATAATCTTTGGGAGACAGTTTAGAGATGTATGCATTTACACCATCAGCATATGCATTAACCACACTTATTACTTCTGGATCTTTTTCCATTGCTTTAAAGGCTTTTTCCGCTCCGTATGGCATTCCACGTCGACGTGTTTCTTTATCTCTACTCAATGTCTGTTTACCAACTATTTCGGACAGTCTTCCTGCAGCGTCATAAGTCTGTAATTCCATCTGAAATAAACGGTCCTGAGCAGTTATAAAGCCTTGTGCGTAATACAAGTCATAATCACTTTCAGCAAAAATATGTGGAACTCTTCGTTCATCATAAAAAATAGAAGTACTCTGTTTGGTTCCATTCAATTCCACTTCTATTGATTCTGGAACAGCTGTCTCTGCATTTGCCCAAAAACCAGCATCGGGTTCGAAAAATTTACCCAGAGGAGGGATTGAACCAAATTTCGTATTTAAAGTAAAAACAATCGCAACAAGAAGTACAAGAGTTAAGCTAGGTTTGAGATATTGCATCAAAGAAAATTTAAGAAAATGATTTTAGTCTAAATAAATTTCGTCGTTTAAGCTAAACATTTATAATTATAATTCTACCAGAGCATCATTTTCATACAGAAAACACTGCCACCACTTTTAAGATACTCACCAGTACTAAACTCGTTTACTTTAAAACCAGCTTCTCTCAACTTCTGATTTACATCGGTGCAACCTTGTTGAATGAATACATTCTTTCCATCAGGACAAGTTGCATTACAAGCAAAAAATTCCTCAGCTTCATACTTAGAAGCTTCAATTACGTTAGAAAAAACTGTGCCAATAATCGCTCTACCTTCCTTTGTAAATGCAGGGGAATAAATAAGTACTGTGCTTTCATTTAACACGCAAAAACAGGTATCGAGGTGGTAGAATTTTTCGCTTACTAATTCTAAAGTAATAATAGGCACATTAAAGGTTTCTGAAATTACTTCATATACTTCTTTCGAGGTTCTAAAACCATAGCCGCCCCAAAGTAAACCTTTTTTGAAGTGCCAGATTGCATCACCCATTCCTTCAAAGTCGGTGAACTTGCTTTCGTTAAGCTTTAGAATTTCATAGCTACTTTCTTTATAGACTTCTTCAATAAAACCCACCTCACCTTTGCGCTCTTGCGCATGCATCACGCTCATTATTACTTCTTTCGTTCCATCAGCTTTTATGTTTGGCAAACTTTGGTTGGCACAAAAAACCATATCTGGATAGCCACGAACTCCGTCAACTACATGCACAAAAAGCCCCAGCTCTTCGTACGCTGCTTTCAGATGAGCCCATTCATCCTGAGCTGCAAATTTATCTACATCGCCGATATGCCCTTTCATATGTGGGTTGATTACGTACTCCACGTCGAAATAAGTAGGTTTTACTAGCATTACTTTAGATGGAGCTGGCATAGCTCGTAAATCAGAAATCGAAAAATCGAGTTCCTCTACTGAAGAAATTACTTTAGGCATGGCTTTATAGTTGGGTATTACAAGAATTCAGAATATGAAAATAGTTATTCTGGAACAAAATTTTGGATTCAAGATTCTTAAATCACAAATAGAAAATGGTAACGGATAACGCCTAACAATTTACTATTTTTACATCGAATCATATATATACATAATTATATGCCTTATAAAAATCTTGTTGTAGCCTTTGGTGGCGTTTCACCAGAACATGAAGTTTCCGTACTTAGTGCCATGCAAGCAATTGCCGCTCTTAAAGGTACCGAATACTCCATTCTCCCTCTTTACATTAGTAAGTCAGGAAAGTGGTTTACAGGGGAAATTCTACTGGACTTGAGCACCTATAAGGATCTTTCAAAGCTAGAGCACCTTGCAGAACCTTGCGCTTTTGTGAAAGATGAAATTGGTCGTACTCAACTTAAACAACAATCGGTAAAAGGTTTGTTCGCAAAGCCTAAGTCGTGGCCTGTGTATACTGTACTTTGTGCTTTCCATGGTAGTGACGGTGAGAACGGTTCCTTTCAAGGAGTTTGTGAGACTTTTAATGTGCCTTATACTGGTAGCGACGTGTTGTCTTCATCAATTGGGATGGATAAAGTAAAAGCAAAACAAGTTTGTGTTGCCAATGAAATCCCAGTTACCGATAGTTTAGATTTTTACGAGAGCAATTGGGAAACTGATCAAGACACTATCCTTTCGGAAGCCGAAATTATTGGCTATCCATTGATTGTAAAGCCGGCATCGCTAGGTAGTAGCATTGGCGTTACCAAAGCAGATAGTCGCAACGAACTTATTGAGGCTGTAGAAACTGCATTCCGCTACGATGCCCATTTGCTTATTGAAGAAGCCATTCATCCACTAATGGAAATTAATTGCTCCGTTTTAGGGTCTTACGAGCAGTGCTCTGCCAGCGTATGTGAGAAACCTATCGGAACTTCAGCTACACTTTCATTTCAAGATAAATACCAAAGTGGTGGAAGTGCCGAAAAAGGGATGGCCTCGGCTGATAGAATTATACCCGCTGATATCTCAAATGAACTTACTGCTGAAATTAGAGAACTTGCCATTCGAACTTTTAAAACTTTTGGTGCAGCCGGTGTTGCTCGGCTCGATTTCCTTGTGAACTCGGATACCTCCAAAGTTTATTTTAATGAGATTAATACAATCCCGGGCTCATTTTCTTTCTATTTATGGGAGAAATCGGACATTAACTTCACTGAGTTATTACACCAGCTTATAAACCTTGCCATAGCAAGACATCTGGCAAGGAATGGCAGAGTTCGTAGTTATGAGACTAATTTATTGAATGAAAAAGCGGCCAAAGGTATTAAAGGATTAAAAGGCACTAAATAAAAAGCTATAACGTATCAGTTCTAGTTTAAAGAATGTTCTAATTTTTAACGATTCCATTTATGAATACTAAATATTCTCTTCTCGTTTTCAGCATTTCGGCACTTATTTTTGGCTGCGGTAAAAGTACGGAAACCACTATCGTTAAACCTAAAGCAGGCCTTTTTCAAAACCAGAGCTCTTCAACACTTCCTGGGAAAAACCAAGTCGCTGCCAATGATAATTTCACACAGTTGAATATTGGTGAAGTTGGCTCAATTCAAAGTCTCGATCCATTATTTGCACAAAACAATAGTGAATTAAGAGCCATTCATCTTGTTTATGACGGCTTAACTCAACTTTCTGAAGATGGCTCCATAACTCCAGCACTCGCTTCAAAATGGGAAGTGAGTACCGATTCACTTCAATACACCTTCCATCTACGAACAAATGTTTACTTTCATAACAGCTCCAAGTTTTCCAGTGGGCTTGGTCGTCGTCTTTCCGCAACAGATGTAGAAAAAAGCTTTCTAAGAATGGGTTCGGTACTCGTTCCCGATATGGCTGCTAAGAAATTTCAATCTATTTTGGGTTTTGAGAACTACACAAGAGAACAGAACACAATTAAAAATCCAAGCAAAAGAATAATAAATGCAATCGAAGGATTGAAGATTAAAAACGATTCTACACTCACCATTACTCTAGCTCGAAAAGATTCTAATCTATTGCTAAATTTAGCCCATCCTCATGCATCAATTTATGCAGAAGAGAGTTTACCTAAAGAAGGCGGACCAATTATGCAGCCTATTGGAACTGGAGCTTTTTATTTTGCGAAAAAAGAACTAAATAAATTTATTTTCGCTTCTAACAACGATTATTTTAAAGCCATTAGCCTCCCAGATCGCCTTGATATTGTTTCTGGTTTAGATGAAACGGAACTGCTGAAGAACTTCACCATCGGAGAACTAAACGCTCTCATTGAACTCGGGCCTAAAACTCTGCTTGAAATAACAGATTCATTGGGACATCTGAACTCAAAATTCACATCTAGTACTGTTTTAGAAAAGGAACCTGTTTTTGGCGAATTTAGTATTTATTACAATGCTGAATCGAATCAACCCAGTGCACGAAATTTCGTTGCTTCGCTAACTTCTGTTTTTGAAATTAACAACAGACAAATTGGAAACGTATCAACTATTTCTCCCTCAAACCAAACGTTTGATATCAGTAGATTATCTGTGAAAGTTACTCACACCAATAATCCTTTTGAGGAATATTTAGTAAACGCGCTAGCTTCAAAATTTGTGGCAAACGGTGCTACATTTAGCTTAAACGCATCATACGCTCTTAATAAGGACGTCGCTTTTTCTTTATTTCCACATGGTGATTTAGTTCCAGCATTAACATGGAAAGTTCCAATTCACATTTTGCAGGAAAAAGAACTTCAGGGAATTTCAATTTCGCACACACCTTGGAACATTAGCTTTAATGGCTTTTCATCTGCCATGAAGGATTCTAAATGAAATTCGCAGTAATTGTAAACCCACATAAATATGAAGTCAAAGACATTCTAGCTTCAACGGTAAAGTGGGCTAGTGCAAATAACGTTACACTTCTTCTTTCGAAGGAAGTCTGCAAACTTACCGAAATCACCGCATCTCCAACACTCATTCAAACGGATACTGACGAACAAGCCATTGCTGAAGCTGACTACGTTGTAGTAATTGGTGGAGACGGAACCATTCTCTACACCGCTAGAATTTCCACAAAAGAGAATAAACCCATTTTGGGGATAAATAGTGGCCGACTCGGATTTATGACCAACACTCAACCCGAAGATCTCGAAAAAGCCTTAAACAGCTTGTTAAAAGGGGACTTCAGGATAGATAAGCGCCATTATTTAAAAGCCACCGATTTAGATGGAAACGTCTTTTATGCACTTAATGAGTTTCTTTTCACTCGGAAAGATTCAACTTCTATGATTAACATCACCGCTATTTATGATGGTGATTTAATAAACACTTATTGGGCTGATGGGTTAATTGTAGCTTCTTCAACAGGATCCACCGCATATAGTTTATCATCTGGCGGCCCTATTGTAGCTCCAGGAACTGGCGTGATGCTTGTAACGCCTATAAATCCACACACACTAACTACACGCCCATTAGTCGTACGCTCCGACCGGCCACTGAAAGTACGCATTGACCAACAGCGAGCCACCGAAGTTTTATTTTCGTATGACGGAATTATGAAAGAAATTGAAACAATTCCCTTTGAAGTAGAAATTATTAAATCGAAACTCGGATTTAATCTCATCCACTTACCGGGGCAAAATTATTTCGAGACTTTGCGGAAAAAACTAATGTGGGGACAAGACTCGCGCAGAGGAAAAAACTAGCTCCATTTTTTTTGCAAAAATCAAGCTTTTTATAGCTTTTTCCTAACATTCTTAATTCTGAATTAGTACCTTAAAGCATAACAATTTCATCATCCAGATGAGACTTAATTGAGTATCAACAATAAATCCAATTCCCCATGAAAGTAACAGTTGTAGGAGCCGGAGGAAACGTAGGTTCAACCGTAGCACTTAGTGTAGCACAACGCGATTTTGCAAAAGAAGTAATTGCAGTAGATCTTGAGCGTAAAGACGGAGAAAAAACATTTTATCCATCAAAAGGTCGGGCGCTTGACCAATGGGAAGCTTCTCCCATTCATCTTTTTGATACGCGTATAAAAGGCACTACGGATTACGCTGATACTGCGGGTTCTGATGTGTGTGTAATCACCGCAGGTGTACCTCGTCGTCCAGGCATGAGCCGCGACGATTTGTTAGAAATTAACGCAAATATTGTACGCAGTGTTTCTGAACAACTAGTTAAGTACTCTCCAGACACTATCATCATTGTGGTTTCTAACCCTCTCGATGTAATGGTTCAAGTTGCTAAAGACGCAAGTGGACTTCCTTACGAAAAAGTAATGGGTATGGCTGGTATTCTTGATACTGCTCGCTACCGTGCTTTTATTGCGGATGAACTCGATGTTTCTCCAAAAGATATTCAAGCTTTATTAATGGGCGGCCATGGCGATACAATGGTTCCTCTTCCTCGTTTTACAACGTTAGCAGGAATGCCTATTACTCACTTCATTTCTGAAGAACGTCTTGGCGAAATCGTAGACCGTGCTAAAAAAGGCGGTGGCGAACTCGTTGGCTTGATGGGAACTTCAGCTTGGTACGCACCTGGTGCTGCAGCCGCACAAATGGTGGAAGCTATTTTGTTAGATCAAAACAGAATTTTCCCAGTTTGCGCGCATATCGATGGCCAATATGGCATTGACGACCTTTATATCGGCGTTCCTGTAAAATTAGGTAAAGGCGGTATTAAAGAAATAATTGAGGTTGATTTAACCGCTGACGAACAAGAACTTATGAATGAGTCAGCGAAAGCCGTTCGCGGTACTGTCGATGACTTCAAAAAACTAATGAATAAGTAAACCAACGAGGACTAAGGTCTTCACTACTTGCATTTATAAAGCCCTTCGAATTTCGGAGGGCTTTTTTTGTATATAGACAGTTTGTTAAGTTGAAAGAGGAGAATCGACTTTTCTTAATAGTTTAGCGGAACTATATTATTCATTATTAGATATATATATCATGTAATGAAGTTGCCAGAAACTCACTTTACTCTCTGTTGCTGTAAAATTGCTTCTCAAAAAGGACTAGTTAAAAAAACTCCTCAATATGAAATTCTTAAAAATTCTAGCTGCTACTCTCTCTCTTCTACTGATTCTTATTTTGGTACTTCCTTTCGCTTTTAGTGGCAAGATTACCGAGTTAGCAAAAAAGGAAATCAACGAGAGTGTGAACGCCAAAGTTGGGTTTTCGGATATCAGCCTGAGTTTAATACGTAACTTCCCAGATTTCTCACTTCGCTTGGGTGATTTATCGGTGCTGGGGAATACTCCTTTTGAGGACGATACTCTCTTTTATTCTCAGAACCTTGATATAACCATTGATTTGATGTCCGTTTTTAAAGGCAGCCAGTATGTTATAAAAGATATTCAGGTTGGCAACCCTTTAATACAGCTGATAACTCTAGATGATGGCCTCACAAATTGGGACATCATCCCAATATCAGAAAGTTCTGAATTGATTGAAGATGAAGCAACTGATTCCGAAGCTTTCAAAATTATGCTCAAGTCTTTCACTATTCAAGAAGGTAGAGTTGTTTACAAGGATCAAAGCTTACCACTTAAGCTTTCGATGGATGATATTAATACCACTTTGGCGGGCGATTTCAGCCTTGATCAAACTCAGATTAAAGCTGCTTTAGAGATTGGAAATATAACATCCGTATACGATGGAATGACCATGATGAAATCTCTTAGCTTGAAGACCGATGTTTCCATTGATGCTAATCTGGCCGAAAATATCTTTGACCTTGATATAGAGAAGCTGTTGCTTAATTCTTTACAACTTTCGATGGGCGGCCGTTTCAGCCTAGCCGATTCATCTATTGGGATAGATTTTAAATTCGATGCCCCACAAGGCACATTTAAACAACTTCTTTCTCTCGTTCCAGCAGAGTATCTAAATAATTATTCCGATTTGAATACAACGGGAGATTTCAGTTTTAATGCTTTTGCTAAGGGTAATTTCAGTGAAAAAGAATTCCCTGCTTTTGGTGCCGAGTTAAAAGTTGACCAAGCCACCATTACTTCCCCCAACCTTCCTGAAAAGCTAGAAAACATCCAATTAGCTTTGTTTGTAGATAATAAATCGGGCGATTTTGATCATACACTCGTTGAAGTTAGACCCCTGAAATTTAGTATGAAGGAGAATCCCTTTGAATTGAATTTGACTGTTAAAACCCCAGTGAGTGATCCCGAAATCGATGCGACGCTAAATGGGAAACTGTTGCTTGAAGAAATTGCTACCTTAATCCCTGATGCGGAAATCCCCGTAATTAGTGGCATTGTTGATTTAGACATGGCTCTTAAAACAAAGTTATCGACCATTGAGCAGGAAAAGTTTGAACAGATTGGAGCTTCGGGTTCAGCGATATTGACGGAGTTTAAAACACAAATCGAAGGTGAAAATTTAGCCATCAAAAAAGTAGATTTGAAATTTGCTCCCACGGCTATCAATACAAATATTCAAAATCTAACGCTGGGCAAAAGTGATTTTAACTTTTCTGGAAATGTTCAAAACTACTTGGGATATTTCTTAAGCGATGGCGTGCTGAAAGGGCAATTTAAACTAACTTCCTCTAATGTAGACGTCAATGAATTAATGCAATTTGTTTCTTCTGATACAAGCGATACCACAACCATAGACTTAAGCTTGGCTGATAGAATGGATTTACAGTTCATTTCAACTATTCAGAAACTTACCTATGAACAGTACGAACTAAAAGAAGTACGAGCCGATATTGGCATTGCCGATAATAAAATTCAATTAAATCCTTTGCAGGCTAAATTATTTGGTGGCGAAGTAAGAATGTTGGGAATAATTGATGTGATTGATAAAAAATCACCACTTTTCAATTTCGATTTTAAAATTAGCAAGTTTGATATTCCTACTGCATATCAAGCCATACAACTTTTCCAAGCAGCAGCTCCTATTGCCGAACACACAACGGGTAAATTCTCGGTCGATTTTAATCTTAAAGGCAGAATTGACGAACAATTAGAGCCTGTTTTCAGCACTTTGCAAGGTGGTGGAGAATTATCCACTACTAAAGTTGAGGTTGATTCTGCACCCGCACTAAATAAACTTTCGTCTTTACTTGGTAACGAAGATTACCGGAAACTGACCTCTAATGGCGTTGATGTTGGATTTGAATTTGTGAACGGCCGAGTTTATCAAAAACCATTCGGTCTTAATTTTTCAGGCTCTGATGCTACGGTGAGTGGTAGTTTAGGGTTTGATCAATCCTTGGATTATGATCTTCTACTAAATGTGCCTTACGGAAAGTTAGGGAAAACGGTAAGCGATGGTATTGTAAGCTTGGTAAATAGTATCGGAGGGAGCAAAGCAAACCTAAAGCCTGAAACCAATGTACAGATTAAAGCCAAAATTTCAGGTTTGGTTACCAATCCCAAGGTAAGTCTTGATTATAAAGACTACGCTAACGATGTAAAAGCAGATTTGAATCGCTTGGCACAAGAGGAAATTGAAAAGCAAAAAGCGGCCTTAGCAGAGAAAGCTAAAGCCGAGGCCGCAAAGGCATTGGAAGCCGCTCGGAAGCAAGGTGAAAGCCTTATAGAAAAAGCCGATGCTACTGCAAAAACTATTCGAGAGGAAGCTACAAAAGCGGCCACAAAGTTACGGGAAGAAGCCGATAAAAGGGCAGAGCAGTTAATTGCAGAAGGCAAGAAAAAAGGAATGATTGGGGAACGGATTGCGATAGAGGCTGCTAAAAAAATCCGAGAAGAAGCGGACAAAAAAGCGACTTCTTTGGAACGCGAAGCTGATCAAAAGGCATCAACATTACAAGCTGAGGCTAGAGATAAAGCTGCTTCACTTATTCTCGCAGCGGAAAGAAAAGCAGGGAATTAGTTGTGATTTTAGCAATAACAGATAAATAAACAACCGAGGACTCAGGTCTTTACTAATTGCATCTAAAAAGCCTTTCAAATTTCGGAGGGCTTTTTAGCGGTTTAGAAATTCTCAAATTACTGAGATTGCAATACAACGTAGTTTATTGATAGCCTAAAAAGCGTAGGCTTTAACCAAGCTCATATTCTGATTGTAGACATGTATAAAATTTATACCTGAAGATATATAATTTGCTACATCAGACTGGCGAACTGAAATTACTACAAAATAAAAAGTATCAACTTTATAGTAGGTTATGGTATATGCTTTTTCTCCAATTCCATTGTTTTCGTCAAAAGCTTCTTCGTATTTATTATAAAATAAATTACAAACACTACTATAGCTCGAATCGGTTAATAACGTAATTTGTGAAACTGTTAAACCACCAGTGTTGGTTTCCGCTCTTTCCGAAGACCAATACGGCTTTGTTAAAAAATCTTCCACAATCGATTTATTAAGAGCACTTGAATCTGGGCATACACCCATTTCCATTCCATCTATAGTAGTCGAAACGTTCTTAATTGAATTCGACTCTACATTCGCACTGTAAATGCTAAAAAGTATATTTAATAGTATAAGCAGCATGTTCATAATATTTAGATAATTAAGTTAATCTCCAGGCATTTTCAAAACTTCCCATTCTTATAACATACACCTTAAGTTTAGCTGTTTTTTTCTTAAAAAAACCAAGTCTCCCCTATCAAGAAATTTTTTCTTTTTGGTTACATTCAAAACATAGATTGTTCTCAAAATTTATGCTAGTTTACTCAGAAGTTTAGCTTTAATGACTTCATCAACCCGACCTTTTAGAATGAAAAAATATTTATTTCTTGTCCCCGCTTTATTATTTGTCGCTTGCTCAACAACAAAGCCAGTTCACCACACTCAACAAGCAACACTGTGGGTTCAAAATGCGGCCGAATTCGATGCTTTAAGTCAACAAGCCTACAATGCAGCTGGGGTTTATCTTCAAGAAGCTCTAGACGACAAAACGTGGTCGGCATCACTAGAGCAATCAGGTAAAAACATCGCATCTTTGCCAACAGCCATTATTTTAGATATTGATGAAACTGTTCTAGATAACTCGCCTTATCAAGCGCGCCAGGTTAAGAAAAACTCTGGCTTTGATCCCATAGCTTGGAACCAATGGGTGTTTGAGGAAAATGCCGATGCTATTGCTGGTGCAGTAAGCCTCACTCAAAAAGCTTCTGAAATGGGCATTACCGTTTTTTATGTAACTAACCGAGATGCAGAAACTGAAGAGGCCACTAGAAATAATATGGAGCGACTTGGTTTCCCGATTTCACAAAACACGGATGTAATTCTGCTAAAAGGTGAACAAGAAAATTGGACTTCTTCCAAGGTTGCACGTCGCACAAAAATTGCTTCTGAATACCGTGTTATTATGCTTTTTGGGGATGACTTAAATGATTTCCTTCCCGCCAAAAACATCACTGAAGCACAACGCGATAATTTAGTAACTCAATATTCTGATAATTGGGGAAAGAAATGGTTTGTTCTTGCCAATCCTATCTATGGCTCTTGGGATCAAGCCCTGTTTAATTTCGAAAGAGATCTAACCGAACAACAGAAAGAAGAAGCCATCCAAAATCACCTAAAAACAAAACAATAAGATTTGTCTTTCTTACGCTAATGGAAAAAATTAATTGGGGTATTATTGGCTGCGGAAACGTGTGCGAAGTTAAAAGTGGTCCTGCCTTTAATAAAATTGAGCACTCAAACTTAGTAGCCGTAATGCGGCGCAACAAAGAGAAGGTGGAAGATTTTGCACATCGGCATAATGTTCCTAAAGCTTATACAGATGCTACCGCGCTTATAAACGACCCAGATATAAATGCGATTTACATTGCTACTCCTCCAAACATGCATTTGCCTTACACTATTGAAGTTGCTTTAGCTGGCAAAGCCGTTTACGTTGAAAAACCAATGGCTAGAACTTTTGGCGAGTGCAAAAAAATGATTGCCATTTGCGAGAAATATCAAGTCCCGCTTTTTGTGGCCTATTACCGAAGAGCTCTTCCTTACTTTCTGAAAGTGAAGGAATTACTTCATGCATCTGCCATTGGCACTCCCACTTCTGTTTTGATTGAGTTTTTATCGCCCCCAAAACCAGACGATTTTAAAACCGAACACGACAACTGGCGTACCAAACCTGATATTTCTGGCGGGGGATATTTTCACGATTTAGCTTCACACCAATTAGATATTACGAGCTTTTTGCTCGGCGATATCACCTACGCTACGGGCGATTCTTCCGATTCTATTGCTAGATACAATGCTCCAGATATTGTATCTGCAAGCTTTGGCTGTTCTTCAGGTGTTATTGGTTCTGGCTTATGGAATTTTGTTGCTGCAGAAAACCAACGCAAAGATTTAGTTACCATCCACGGAACGGAAGGAAGCATTCAGTTTAGCTGTTTTGATGGAAACGCTCCTATTGTGCTAGAAACTAGCGCGGGCATAGAGGAGTTCAACCTCCCATATCCAGCACATGTACAACAACCATTCATTCAGAGCATTGTAGACCATTTACGCGGGATTGAGAAGTGTGCTAGTACTGGAGCAACAGGCTCCCAAGCAAACTGGGTGATTGATCAAATTCTAAAAGCGTAAGATTTGGTTAGTAGCTTTTGTTAAAATAAGAGTTACAGTATTCGTTGACAGCTTTAATAAATCAAACAACGCTCACTGTCATCCTGAAGATACTTTTGAAGGATCTTCACAGCTATTTTAAAGCAATAGTTTTGCTTTAAGGTGATATCTGGCCGTAGCCTCACATTATTTCCGTGCTCGTTATCACACACACCTCGCTGAGGTGTATACTTTTGTTCCGCCCCCGAATGCTCGGGCAGACGAGTACCAAAAGCTCTCGACAAGAATTATTGGTGCGAACTTCATTGCATCGACTCAATTATTCCAAAGGTCCACGTTCGCATTTTTCCACATTCAAGACCGAGTCTCAAAGAACTGCCTAATACGTCAACAAAGTGATTTTACGGAGCGCTTATGAGCACAATGTTTTCTGCAATAAGACCTTTTTCATTTTCTACTAGGTTAAATTCGAAAATAAGTTCCCGACTTGGTAAAAAGCTTGGATCCAAATCGTCTTCAAATTGGGAGATATGAGCGAATACCGTTTCGTAAGGAGAGGAGCAATCTCTGGAATCTGTAATCCAGAGCGTATCGTTTAATTTCTTCATAAACCGAATAAAACCATATCCATCATTCTGTGAAAAATCGTAGCAAACACCACGAACTCTGGAGCCTACTTTTCCCCAGTTGCACGATGAATCTACCGGTAGCAATCCAGGAACTAAATATCCCGAAACGAATGAATCGACTGACTTTTTAAGTACTCCCGATATATTATCAAAACCTAAAAGTTCAACTCTACAGCCTTTATTCTGAATGGCATTCACAACGCTACAATAGCTTCCATTACTTGTGAGAAGCACAATTTTGTCTAGGTGCTCAGCTTGTGTTAGCATATCAACAGCCATGTCCATATCAATGGTCGACTTTGTTATTTTTTCGCCCGTTTCGTGGTTGTTGTAGGTCTGCACCGGTTTTTCGGTAACCTTGTATTCAAAATCACGAAGAACTTCGCAAAATCTCATAGTTTTGCGCCGGTAATCTCTGTCTGTTTTTAGGCGCTCTTCATCGTAAGAAAGATATACGTTTAGTCGCGAAGGCGTCCCTCCATCTCTACAAGCAAATTTACGAAGGATATCGTACCTAAGTCCATAACCACCATTCATGGTTACATTTACCGCATCAACATAGATGCCAACTTTTTGTCCAGATTTCATAGTTACTACCTTTCACAATTGTGATGATCATTTGCCTGAAGAAACTTGCCTAATACCTTTTCCAACAGTAATGAATCCTATTAAGATGATTGTAACAACAAACAAAATTAATGATGCTCCCAGTTCCGAAGAAATAATCTCCATTAAGTAAGATTTTGAATACACTGCAGCCGAAGCTATTAAGATAACACCAAAAGAGAGCATTAAGTTATATGGTACTTTAAACGACTTAACTGAATATCTATAAATGAGAAGTGCCATAATAAAGTAACTCGCTAAGGTTGCCCAAGCTGACCCCATCATACCAAATTTTGGCACCAAAATGAAGTTCATTAATAAAGTTACGGTTGCTCCAATCAGTGTAATTTTTGCTAATTCTTTGGTCTTTTCAGCTATAAAAATTCCTGCTGAAAAATTAATATACCACCCCTGAAACCAGTAAGCGACCAATAGTACAGGTACAATGGGTAATGCAATCCAGTATTGTTCTCCTACTAAATTGAAATTCGTAAATGGAATTTTTAAACCAACTATTTGTTGAGCAAAAAGTGACACAAATAGGAATATCCCTGCCGCTACCACATTGAAGTATTTAAAACTTTCTGCGAATATTTTTGGAGCCGTGGCATCATCAGACTTTCTCATGAAAAAAGGTTGCCAAGCCATTCTGTACATTTGCACTAGTAGTAGCATAAAAACCGCCAGCTTATAACACGCACTGTAAGCTCCTACTAAATCCTCAGCAGTAAAACCTGTTCCATATAATGTTTGGATAGTGCTTTCTGGGATTTCAAGCAGATAAAATCGATCAATCATCTCATTGATGACATAACCAATCCCAGCAGGGACAAATGGCAACCCAAACCGTAACGATTTTTGCAGGATTTCAACATTCCAGCTTCCAAACCACATTTTATATGTGTATGCCCAAACAGCAATGGTTGTCAATATTGAAGCGCACAGGTTGCTTATGAACACAGCTTCAACACCCATTTTTAGAAATAAAATCAGGTACACATTCAGCCCTAAATTTACTACCACATTCCCAGTTCTTAAAACAGCAAACAGTTTTGCTCTCTGAACGAGTCTTAATTCCGCAAAAGGGACAATAGTAAGCGTATCAAACAAAAGGATTCCCATCATCATGAGATAAATGTTTGTTCCATTTGTAATGCCTAGTTGAGGCAGAAGAAGAGGTTTAACAAACCAAACAATGGCTAGTAAAATAGCCGAGCTTAAAAGAAGAAATATTTGAAGTGTTTTGAATAAATCCTGCGCTTTCTCACGATCCTTTCCATATCTCAGATAAGAAGACTCCATCCCCAAAGTGAAAAACACATTAAACAAGGCGATTGCAGAGAACACTAAACTTACAACGGCGTATTCATCCCGCTGAAATACACCTGTATGAATTGGAACTAGTAAATAGCCTATAAATCTGGCTAGGACACTGCTTATGCCATAAATAATAGTGTCAGAAAATAGTTCTTTAAGCTGCTTCAATTATTTTTTGATAAATGTTCTATCGCTTGAACTCCAAGAATATAACTGTGTTTCCCAAAACCCGTAATTATTCCATTCATCACTTTACCAGTTATAGACCTCTCTCTAAATTCTTCGCGAGCATGAATGTTAGAAATATGAACTTCAATCTTAGGGAAATTAACTGGATCTAAAGCATCTCTTAATGCTACAGAAGTATGTGTATAGCCACCAAGATTTGCTACAAGACCTTCCGTTCCATCCAACATTGCCTGCTGAATTCGATCTATGATTTCGCCTTCAATATTACTTTGAAAGAATGTGAATGAGTGGTTTGGAAACGAAGCGCTAATAAATTCTTCTACATCCTTTAGCGTACCCGTTCCATAAGTGCTCGTGTCTCTGGTTCCCAATAAATTTAAATTCGGGCCATTTATAACTAAAATATTCATTGTTTTACCGCCTTGCTGATCAATTTAGCTAACTCAACCATCCGCTCTTGTTTCACTTCAATTTTACGTGATAGGGTGAATGGTTGCTCCTCAAAATATATTGGGATAAGATGGATATGAGCGTGCGGTACTTCTAAGCCCTCAACAATAATTCCTGTTCTAATTGTACCTAGCGACTCATCAATTGCCTTAGCTATTTTTTTCGCATACAAAGTTAATTCTCCAAACAACTCATCTTCCAAATCGAAGATATAATCTGTTTCATGTTTTGGTACCACCAATGTGTGTCCTTCTGCAATAGGGTTGATATCCAGAAACGCAAAGAAGCGATCGTTCTCGGCAATTTTATAACAAGGAATCTCTCCTTGAATTATTTTAGTAAATATGCTAGCCATCTTATTATGGTTTTAATACTATATCTTTAATCGAAGATACTATCTCACTCAGAGAAATCACACCCATTAAATGAAGTATTGTATTCTCTTTTTTTATTTGATAATGCTGCTTGCCCAACCTAGCCAAGTTATAGCACAACCAGACCACGTAGTTGGGGAAACAACCCAGACTGAAATACGCTCAACATTCAGAATTTTTGATTTGTACACTAAAAGGTATCAACCGGATTCAACTTCAATTCAATACCTAAGTTCTGTAACCGATAGTATTTCTATTATAACTATTATGGGAACTTGGTGTAAAGATAGCCGAAAACATATACCATCACTGTTTAAAACTTTACAGCTTGCCGACAATCCGATGCTCCACTCAAAATATATTGGGGTGGATTATTTCAAAAAAGACCCTTCTAATGCATATAACATGTACAAACTCAAGTCTAATCCAACAATTCTTGTATTTAAAGGCAGTGTAGAAATTGGAAGAATTACAGAAAAACCTGAACAATCTATAGAGAAGGATTTGGCAATAATAATCCAAACTGCACTTAAAAATAGATAATGTGAAATTTTTAACTCTTTATGAATATTTTAGCTTGCCATCTACATAATAAAAGCCTTATCTTTGGAGCCTTTCGCAAATGCGAATGGATTGATTCGGTAGCTCAGTTGGTAGAGCAACTGCCTTTTAAGCCGTGGGTCGAGGGTTCGAGTCCCTCCCGAATCACATTTTTTATCCCCTAAGAGTTTTTATGACTCTCTCTTGACCAACCCCTTTCGATTGACATTGGAAGGGGTTTTTACTTTCCACCGCTCAAATTCTTGAGTAACCCTTCTACAATCTTATCTTTTACCTCTTCCGAGTTTAAAAGAAACTCCCTTTTCTCTTCACTTAATTCGCTAGACAGCACTTCATGACTGGCATTATATAAATTTCTAAAATCCTCTAATTCAAATACTCTCATTTCAGTTATTTTATTTTTTAATGAATTAATCTCACGCGCTAAATCAGGACCGCAAGCTTTTATGCGCTTAACCCAAACTCCTGATTCACTTTGCATTAACCTATTCTAGGTTCCCATTTATTTTATTCCTCACTCTCTTATCTGCACAATTTCTAAGTTTGTAAGGAAATTATTTTTACCGCTACCCTACCTCTTTTATAGAATTTAGAACCAATTATACCTCTTGCAACCCCAAAAAGCTTCTTTTTGAATTTG
>JBLWWM010000004.1:0-303815 GCA_048267905.1 Balneola sp. | reverse complement strand
GAAAAAGCACCGCACATTTACCCGCGGAAAAAACGAGCCTGACCAGGCACATAACGACCCTGCGTTTAAGCGGCGAGTCGAGTTAAAATTATTAAAGTTCGGAACCTTGTTCGAGTCCGCTTGAAACGCTTGTTATGTGAAAACTGACGCCCCACGAACTAGCGCTAAATGTGGTAAAAGCAATGCATTGTTGCAACCTGTAATTTTGGATGTTGACTGGGCAGGCTCACTCGGAATGTACTATAAGCTTTTTGACCAACGCCCCGAGCACAAACGGGTTTCTGAAAAGAATAGAAAGCTGAACCATTATAGAAATATTTAAAAGTAATGATGCAGATTAGGAATGAAAAAGTGGCAAACCACAAACAACGGGCGGATTACTTTAGGAGCAAAGAAACGAGAAAAAGCACCGCACATTTACCCACGGAAAAAGCGAGCCTGACCAGGCACATAACGACCCTGCGTTTAAGCGGCGAGTCGAGTTAAAATTATTAAAGTTTCGAACCCTAACCGAGTCCGACTTAAAACGCTTGTTATACACACGGTTAACTATTTGAATTCTATAGGGAAAGTTAAAACCATAGCAACAGCTTTGCCATTATATTTTGCTGGATAAACATAAGCTTCTTTGACCGCTTGAATTGCTTTTTGATCACATTGCTCATGAATACCTCTTCGAAGTTGTGGAGCTTTTACAGTTCCATCAGAATCCAAAATTACGGCAACTGCTACCTTTCCTCGAACTGGACAAGTGAATCCGCTAAGAACTTTTTTGACGGTTGATTGCTGTAATAAAGGTTGAATGAATTTTGGCCCTTCAAAACCAGATTCACTTGGATTTACTAGAATAACATTTGGGTCGGGAGCTTGAGCTTCTAAATCTGTAGTTATATAAGAATCTACAACACCATTAAAATCTGGTTTTGAATAAGAAGTTGGTTCAACCATTGGACGAGAAGTAGAAGCACAACTTCCAAAAACAAAAAGCGATATGATTAGCCGGTATTTCATAAGTGTGTATAACGACCCGGCGTTTAAGCGGCGCAGGTTCTCGGTTTTTGTTGAAGTAACGGTTTAATTTTATTGCCCACAAGCTTACCATCGATCCCTACCTGCGTCAGACTTGAAACGCTTGTTAGCCGCCTACGTATTTGGATATATTAACTTTATAATTTTTCATGTCTAAATCAGCCTGAAAAAAAGAAATGGCGTTCATTTCGTTATCATTTTCGACCAATCGAATTATTGATTTTTTCATTTCATCGCTCATTCTACTGCCAAAAGTGATACTAGTAATTGCATCAACTGGAAAATGAAATAAGTATATATCTTCCCCACTTATATTAAAATTTTTAGCTGCTGCTTTAAGCATATGTGCCATTCTCCATTCATTCTCATAACTCCACTTTTCGTGCTTTGTAAGAATAATATTTTCAATAAAATAATTAATGAATTCTGATTCAGAATATGATGGATCATATAATATGATTTCCGGTCTCTCATTCTTATAAATAACTTTTCGCAACACCCTAGCTTGATCTCTATCATTTTTTCTTTGATCAAAAAACTCATGTTCTGAGTTAAATTCTAATACAAAACCTTTATGTGAATTAGCATAATGAGACCACATCAAAACATTATCATTTATTTCAGATAAAGAAAGGATGCCTAATGTTTTATCTAATCCATCTCGAAATTTATGTGGGATCGATTTTTTTAATTCTTGATCCTCAAGATCAAAGGTTGAATCCAAACTTGGTAATAAAAAGCTCAATCCCAAATTTAGAGCAACATCGAAATTGATATCTTTTAATTGTTCTATTTGTTGGTCACTTAAATCACCTGAATCGATGAATTTCTGTATCTCTTTTTGATAGATCTCATTCATTTCATCCCTTGAAACCATATTGATGAGATTCCCAAAAATACTACTTGCTTGACCCTTTGGTAAAATTGATTCAATTGATGGTAGTGCTTCAAAAGGATCATTAAAATTTCCAAGTTGATTGAACCTTATTAACCTGTTTTTTAGTACATCAATCCTGTCTTCATGTAAATACTTAAAAACTTTCATACAATTGCTTTATCTACAGGATTATTAGGCGGCTAACATTATATTATTCGAACAAGGATTTTGCTGCTTAGTCCCGATAAAATCCAGAAAACCCTCTTTCAACAGCATAAACTAATGTTTTGAGAGGTTATCAGAACCAAATCTGATGAAATTAGTCCGGATAATATCTACAATTTTTGCAAGGACTTCCTCGCCCATTGGCCTGAATATAGACAATCAATTTTTAAAACCAAGCAGCAATGGGTAAACCCAGTTAAAATAATACACACCTGAACCCGACCCCATGTGGAGTCTAGGGCCAACTTAAATCTGATAGTGTTTATCAATCAGAATTTAATCAGGTCTTTATCTTCCATCCATTGAATGAGTGCAGGTAAGAACGTAATAGATGTCAACAGGGTCATTCCAATTCCAACTACTGCCATTACTCCTAACGACTGTAAGCCTGGGTGATTAGTAAAAAGTAAACCGGCGAAACCAAGCATTGTCGTAACAGATCCCATCGTTATGTGTTGGCCTGTACTAGACAACACTTTCCACATCGAGTTCTTCCCTTCTTCTCTATACCTGTGTGCTAAATGAACTCCGCTATCCTCTCCAATTCCTAGAATTGCAGGTAAAACTACTAGATTGTAAAAATTGAACTGTAGACCAAATAACATCATTATTCCAAATAGCCAAAGTAGCCCAACAAAAAGTGGTAGCATGGCAATCATAGACCATCTGAATGATCTAAAAGTGAATAACATAAAGATATAAATGAAAATAAAAGTAGCACCAACCATATACGGGCTCTCTGTTCTCATTAAATCCAACATAGAAGCTGCTACAATTGATGTACTAGCGGCGTAGTATACCTTACCATTATCTAGCACTACTTCGCCAATCGAGTCCTTAAAAGCGATAGATCTTCTGCCATCTGCTAAACTTCCTTCAGGATAGATAATCACAAAACGTCCAACTTCTCCGTCTTTGGTTATAAAACGGGATTTTAGATAGTCTGGAATGTCTCCAATATTTAATGGCTTTGTTGTTTTAGATGCTCTTCGCAGTTTATCCAGCTCTTCATCTTTCTTACCAATAATAAACGGATCTTTAAGAAGCTCTCGAATCTTGGCTATGGATTCTAGCTTAGCATCTGCCTCTTCTTTACTCGAAGGAAAACGTTCCTGTAAAGCCTCAACACTTTGGATAGTCTGGTTACCACTCTCTTTCTCGAATGCAATCTTTTTGTTAATTGCGGTAAGAAGCTCATCAACTTCCCCATCATTTTCTGCAATTATGTAGGCCGGATTTCTTTTGTCAGAATCCCCTACTTGTCCCGAAAGTTTTTTAAAGGCTTCATATTTTGGGAATGTAGGTTCTAGTTTACCAAAATCGTATTGGAACTGTAAATTCCCACTAAACCCAATTACCAGAGCTGAAATAGTTAACCCAACAACTACAATTGTTCTTGCAAATGGATATCTATGAACAGTTACAGATTCTTGTGGCTCATTTTTAGTAAAAAGAATCCAATTCCATCTCTCAAAAATTACAAGTAGTGATGGAAGTACATAAAGCATTGCTAGAAATGATAGAATAATTCCCGTACCAGATATGAACCCAAACTCAGAAAACCCCCTAAACTCTGCAATCATTAGAATAAATAATGCAGCAGCTGTAGTTATTGCACTAACAAAAATCGCTTCGCCAGTTTTTTCATTCGTCACATAAATAGCCTCTTCTACGCTCAAACCAGAAGATCGTAGCTCTATATATCTTGCGTAATAGTGAATACCATAATCAATACCTAAACCAAATAGAATCACAAATAACACTGAGGTCATTGTATTCAACATCCCGAGATAAAAATAGGTAATCCCAAAGGTCCACAATAGGCTTATAATTAGAGGAATTCCAATAATTAAAACTGGAACAGGAATTCGAATAACGTGGCTCCATATGGTATGTCCCTCACTTTCACCATTTCGGTAATGAAGGTATTTTTTGATGAAAAAATAAAGCATTACTAAAAGAATTACACTGCTAATACCTGAAGCAAAGCTTCCAATTACATCATTCATGATAGATGTTAGCTCTTCGAGATGTCGCTCTAAGCGCCCACCAAATTTAACTTCCATATCAGGGTGAAATGATGCTGGATTAATCGCCGTTACAAGTGAATCATAAACCACAAACATATCTTCTAGATAACGGATGTCACTTTTTGATCCTGTAGGGAAAAACTTAAGCACCATAATTGTGCTATCTTCATTCACAGGATATTCTGAAGGAACTAAAACATCATAACTTTCTTTAAACTTCTCAGACTTATCTTCTTCTAGTTCCTCTTCCTCATCATCAAAATCGTCTCCAAAATCTAACAGAAAAGGATTCGCATCTTCTTTGGCTTTAGTAATCTCATCCTTTAACCAAGATGTAATTTCACCAATTTCTTCGTTACTAGCTAAGTACAGTGCATTGTCCTTAAGTATCTCAGTATTCTTTCTAAACTCTGCACGCTTAAAATACTTATCGTTATATCGAGCATATGTTAGCTCTAGAGTTTTAGGGATTAAGGCTTCTGCAAAAGCTTTGTTAGCTTCAAAACTTGGCGACTTAATAACCACCTGCATTTCAGTTTCACCGCCTACTTGATTCTTTAAATCCTCAAGTGCCAAAACATTGGGATTATCCGCAGGTAGTAAATTCGCAATGTCGGTATCAACTTTTAGCTTGGCAGCATAAAAACCACTTATTATTGCTAGAATTAGTGAAATACCCAATACTAAAAACGGATATTTTATGTTTAACTTAAGGAGTGGGCGAAATAAATTTAAAAGCTTCTTCATCTACTAGATTTTATGAACGGCAAGTATAAGAAATTTAGACATTCTTTACTTTGATACATACTATAATCATTATCAATAGTATTTATTATTTAATCTCTCGAAACAATTTTAGTATTACAACATTAATATATTGCCAACTATTCATCACCTCAATTAATCGTTATATGATTTGTAGAGTTTCGATTTCTCTTAATTTATTGATTATTTTATTCTTGATTCCATACAATGTTATAAGTCAAGATTATGTTTCCTTTCCAAATGGTAACATAGAGTTTATTGACAGCGACAATATTAAACAGCATGAGAAGAAAGGTGGTTACTACAATGAATTTTGGAACTATCATATTGCACTAGATAACGGATCTGAAATCTATCTTAACTATTCTATAACTCATTATGGTGGTGTTAGAGATGCCGTAAGTGGTGCTCGTTTTTCTCTTATCAATTGGAATGGAAAAAATTATGATGCTGCTAGAGAATACAACCTAGATAAATTTGAATTCAATGAAGACTCTTACAAATTCGATTTAAACCCTGAAAGAGGTATTTGGTTTGAAGGCCGCTTGCCAGATCAACATCTTATTAATTTCAATACTAAAAAGAACGGTACCCTTTTTGATATCAAACTATCTTTCAAAGATATAAAGCCTGGCTTTACTTGGGGCAACGGTAAATTTTCGCTCGGTAATGATGATGAGGCTGGATTATTCACCCCAATCCCTTTTGCGCGTGTATCAGGCTTTGTAGCTTTAAATGGTGATACTGTTAAGGTTTCTGGCATCGCATCAATGAATCAAACTTACCAAACAAATGTTGGAACTAAGCTCTTTCAAGATAGTTTTCGCTTTTATTCTCACAACAATGGAAAAATAAGTGCTGGGTATTTCCTTATCCCAAAAGATAGCCAGAGCGAAGTTGTAGGTTATGCGTATGAAATCAATAACTCGGAATTTGTGTTGAAAAAACCAGTTTCTCTTGAGAAACTCGATTCAAAAAAATTCCTAGGAGAGAAAATCTATAGCAAAATCAAAATTTGCTATCTTGAACAGCCATGTGAAGTTATCACTGTAAAAAATATGAACGAAAAAATATCTATGCTAGATGAGCTAGGCGGCTTTAAAAAGATGCTTGCAAAGAGATTTCTTGGCGGAGATATTATTGAACTACGAGGCTCCGCTCTAATTAATAATAATTTCCCTGTGTTTTATAGCACAACACTCTTAGATTAGTGATTTAATCCAAGAACCTTTTCTACGTATTCCAACATTTCAGGAGTATCAACATCTTGCCAGAAACCATCACCAATATCAACGGTAACCATTCTACCTGTACTAGATAACTCTTGAACTCCATCTGAGATGGAAGTGTCGCCATGTAATTTGTAATGTGCGGTTAAAGACTCTAACAAGCCTTTTGTACATACAAATACACCAGTATCGATACAATTATATTCTGTTATTTGCTTTCCAATAGCAACAATTCTTCCATCATCAGACAATACTTTGGTAGCATCATCCATATCAAAGATGGTTTCGATTTTATAATCAACTAAAAGTGCTGCTCCATGTTCTACCGGTTTATAACTACCTGCAATTTCCATAAGCGAGTCGCCAAGAACATGATCTGCCATTGTCATGATAAAAGTATCTGTAAGCAAGGGTTCTGCTGCAAGAACAGAAACCCCATTGCTTAACTCAAATTGGCTATTGAAAACAAACTCTAAAGGAACGTCGCCTTTATAATCACTAAGAATAGCTTCTTCTATTTCTTTATATCCATGCCCAAGCACAATTACAATTCCAGAACACCCCGCTTTCTCAAGACTTTCAATTGTCCTAAAAATTAGAGGTTTTCCAGCAATGGGAGTAAGTGGTTTAAAGTCTGTAACAACACTTACTCCTTCTAGCCGTGAACCATAACCTGCAGCAAGTATGAGACCTTTTCTATGTGAGCTATCCTGCATGTATTAGCTTAACGCTTCTTCTTCAAAATTCTCCGAAAGATGCGTTACTGGCTTTTCGCCACCTAACACTCTAAGAGTATTTTTAAGACGGAAATGCTGAATAAAGATATCATTCTCTTGAATATGTCCAACTTTTACGTGTGGGCTCTTGAAATAGAATGATAACCATTCTTGAATACCAGACTTGTTAGCTCTTTTTGCCATATCTAAAAATAAAGCTAAATCGAGAACAATAGGAGCAGCTAGAATGGAGTCACGGCAAAGAAAATCTACTTTAATTTGCATGTCATACCCCATCCATCCAAAGATGTCGATATTATCCCAACCTTCTTTAGCATCGCCTCTTGGTGGGTAATAATTGATTCGTACTTTATGGTAGAGATCTTTGTATAAATCAGGGTAAACATCTGGTTGTAAAATTGAATCTAGAACACCAGACTTAGTTACTTCTTTAGACTTGAAGCTATCCGGATCGTCCAGTACTTCGCCGTCTCTATTTCCTAAAATATTAGTAGAGAACCAGCCTCTAATTCCTAACATTCTTGTTTTAAGGCCTGGAGCTAGGATGGTTTTCATCAAAGTTTGCCCAGTTTTAAAATCTTTACCAGCAATAGGTACACCTTCTTGCTCAGCAAGTTGCTCAAGAGCTGGAAAATCAGCTGATAAGTTCGGAGCACCATTAGCATAAGGTACGCCTTCTTTAATTGCTGCATATGCATATAATTGCGATGGAGCAATAGCTTCGTCGTTGTTTCTTAGGCCTTCTTCAAAAGCTTCGATAGAGTCATGGCAAGCAGCTGGGCGTAAGTAAATTTCAGTTGAACCACACCATACCATTACAGCACGGGAAGCACCTGTTTCTTTAATTTTATTGCGAATATCTTCACGAAGAGCGTTAGCTAACTCCATTTTATTATCGATATTCTTAACATTAGTGCCTGAAAGTAGCTTCACAAATCGTTGGTCAAAAGCAGCAGGCATTGGAATTATCTTTTCCAACTCTTCTTTAAGTGGATCCAGATCCTGAGGTTTTAAAACATCGGCTCTTTTTGCAGCTTCATATGCATTATCACCAACAACATCCCAACCAGCAAAAACAATATCTTCTAGGTTTGGAAGCTTTAGAAAATCTTTAATTAAAGGGTTCCTATTCTCCGAACGTGCTCCTAATCGTATAGCTTGCATTTGCGTGAGCGAGCCAAAAGGTTTTGAAAGATTTTTTCGAGCTGAGATTACTCCCGCGATAAATGTTGTTCCTACGGCTCCCATTCCTGGTGTTAAAACCAAGAGTTTGCCTTCATGGGGTTTGATTTGAGACATTATTTTATAAATAAACTGTTCAGAGAAATTCTATTTTTAATCCCCCAAATCTAAGGATTTTTACTCTAAATATGAACTTAAAGTAATACTAACTTAAACTTGTTTCGTTTACCTGATCTTGGATGGCTTGCCAAATTCTTTCGCAGTTTTTACCATCGGCCCCAAGCATATATTTGTCTAAGAATTGTTGCGATTTTTCTTTACAACAGGTGGGATCTTCAAAAGCTTGCTCTAACTGTTCAATGAGCATTGGAAAATTCTCGGCTAACAAGCCCCCATTTTCTTCAGGTGGCAATTTCCAGATATATTTTACGGAATCAATTTTTCTACCTCTTACTCCAACAACAGTACTTTGTCTCCAATAAAATTCTTCGTCCTCACTTTTTACAGGATATATGTGGATGGTTGGTCTCAGTGTTGCATAAAATAGATTGGCAATACTACTAAAATTAGTAATCAAAATATCCGATGCCATTAAATCTGCAAGATTATCTGGGTTTTTGTCTTTGAACTTGAGCATGACACTAGGGTGCTTTTTAGAAAGTTCTTCCAGAAATCGGACATACTCTTTATCAAAGCGATAAGAATCGTGGAGTCTTAAAATAACATTAGCATCGTATTCATCAATTTTATTGAACAGAGCCTCAAACAATTCTTTATCTTTACCCCAATGTGCAAACACTTCGCCATAATGCCATGTGGGAGCAATTAAAACCGTTTTCCGGTTTATTATATCAAAAGGATAATATGGTTGAAGTTCTTCTTTTGGAACTGGATTTCGTAATAAATCATGACTCGCAGCACCTAAAATTCTACAATTATCAGGATGAAACCCACTTACTTTTGTACGATGCTCAAAGTCCCATTGCCCAAAACATTGCCATACAAAATTTGGGTTTGGTACCAGCGCACTTCCCCAAGCAGTTTTTATAGCACGATGTAACCAGCTAAACTCTTCCATATCGTTCGGACCTTTCCAACCAAAGCCATGCCATAACATAAAGCCTTTAGAAGATTGAGCTTTTAAAGGCAGTTTATTGTCCATTATCGTTATATCTGGTGTAAAACCTGATGGTTTTAAAATATAACTAAGGAGCTTTTTTCTTATTAGTTCGGCCTGTAAAGGAAAGATGTTAAAAATAGCCTCTTCTTCAAATTTCTCAGGATCTTTAAGCAATATTTTAACAGTCACGCCTGGTATCTTATCCAAATAGTGGGTAAGCCAATATAGATCTGCACCAAAAGTTGTTGCTTTAATCAGAATTTTCATTAAAGAAGGTATCGTGGATATATTCAATTTTCGGGCGCAAATATACAGTATTTAACAGTTAAAATATAAACTCCTTTTGTAAAGCCTTTTTTTATCTTTAGGCAAACACTTTATAAATACATTATAATTGATGGCCGCTACTAGAAACATCGCTTTATTCTCAACCAGCTTTTTAGCTTATTCGCAAACGTTCATTTATGACGAGATAAAAGCACATTCTGAGAATTATAATATCGAGGTTTTTTGTAAGAATAGGATGAATGAAGCCAGATTCCCCTACTCGAACTTTCACTGCCCTAATAATAAATTCTCAAAAATTTTTTACGAGAACGCTGGTTTTTGGCCTCCGTTTTCAAAAGTATTTGTAAAGAATAAATTTGATCTTATTCATGCTCATTTTGGAACAGGGGCTGTGTACGCACTCCATTATGCTAAAAAGTTTAATATCCCGTTAGTGGTAACCTTCCACGGAAATGATGTAGCATGTTTATTTGGCCCAGGTAGTAAACATCCTTCGCAATGGCGATATAACATTCTTATTAAAAAAATTATTAGCCAAATGAGTCTCGGCTTAGTAGTGAGTAAAGAGTTGATGGAACTTCTCAAAAATATTGGCTGCCCAGAAGATAAAATGCAGCATTTTAGGCTAGGCATTGATACTTCAACCTTTAAACCTACTTCTGTAAAGAAAAGCGATATTACTAATTTTCTATTAATAGGGCGTTTTACAGAAAAGAAAGGACATATTTACGCATTACGAGCATTTAAGGAAGTAATCAGTCAAGGACATAAAGCTACATTAACATTTATTGGAGATGGAGATTTACTTGCAGAATGCAAACGATATGTTACCGATAATAATCTCACTGATTCAGTAATTTTTAGTGGAGTGTTACCTTCGGAAGAAATTGCAGCAAAACTAAATTCCACTCATGTTCTTTTAGTGCCTAGTGTTGTTGCTGCAAATTTTGATAGAGAAGGTCTACCAACCGTAATTAAAGAAGCAATGGCTGTAGAAGTTCCAGTAATAGGAACCTATCATGCAGGTATTCCGGAACTGATAACAGATAACGAAAATGGGTTTTTAGTACCTGAACGAGATATTAATAGCCTCGCAGAAAAAATGACCTTACTTATCCAAAACCCAAGCCTTATTAAAGAATTTGGGAGTAATGGGAGAAAACGAATAATTGCTGATTTTGATATTAATAACGAGGTTTCTTTACTTGAAAAATACTACGAACAAGTGCTTAGCGAGGTTCAATGAGCGTAGGTAAAGAACTTAGAGCGGGCGCTCTTGTCAATTTATTTGGCGTGATTGGCAAAATGGCTGCGCCAATTCTTCTGGTGGTTGTAAACCGTTTATATGGCACCGATATTTTTGGGCTTTTTATTACCGCTAACATCGCCATTGAAATTATCATCGCATTTTTAACTTCGGGTTTCAAAGATGGCGCTATGATTTTCGTTTCCCGGTATGCGGATGATGATGAGCATCACAACTTATACATTTCTTTAGCTAACGCTTTAAGTTGGAGTATTGGAATCTCAATCATTGTACTAATCATTTCAATACTATTTGGGGACGATTTCCTCCATATTGCTTATAAAGAAGAGTTTAATACGGGGCTAAGCATCATGTTTAAATATATGATACTAGCCATTCCTTTTATGGCTTTTGAGCGCATTGTACTTGCCGCTACACAAGGCTTAAAAATTATGAAATACGATGCCATTAGTAATGGCTGGTTGCGCCCCATCTCACTGTTAATCACTTCTATATTTTTCTGGACAATTGAACCAGGGGCTTTAGGGATGGCTCTAGCCTACTTTACTTCTCAAATGTTGCTCTTTTGTATCTCTGTTTATTATTACACCCGAGAACTAAGTTGGACTAAACTATTTCACGCCTTTCTAGGGTTTAAAATAAACACCGAGTTACTTGATTTTGCAATACCTCAAAGCATTAATATGACACTTAATCGTTTTATAACAGGTATTGATATTTTGATGTTACCTTTATTCGGAGTTAGCCCTACTGTGGTTGGTTTCTATGGTGCGGGCTCAATGATAATTAGAGAAATACGTTCTATAAAAATGGTTTTCTCCACTGCTTTTGCCCCTTTTATAGTTCGCTTACACAAAGAAGAAAAGTTTGAAGAATTATCTCATCACTTCTCTAAAACAATTGGTTGGATAGCTACTTTAGCTATTCCAGTAATACTACTTATTACTATTTTTAAAGCACAACTTTTGGGCATAATTCATCCAGACTATACCGACAATACTACTTTTATGTTTTTCTTATTGCCAATTCCTTATCTATTCTGTTCTTTCAGTTTAGCTGGTAATGTTGTTGCTATGACTGGGCATTCACGTTTAACGCTTATGAACAGCATAATCGTAGCCTCTACTAACATTGTTCTAAACATACTCCTAATACCAGCTTTTGGACTGATTGGAGCTGCAATTGCCTCAACTATTGCAATGCTCATCTTAAATATTTTTGAAGTTATTGAAGCAAGACTTGTAGCTCATACTAAGATTTATTTCAAAGATATAATCCGTCCACACCTATCTGGACTAGCGGCTGGTTCTTTTCTAGCATTCGCACTAATAAACATTCCTTGGTTTACGTCAACCTTTATTACTCAAATTGTGCTTTCGGGGATTACACTTAGCATTTTTGCATTAGGAGTTGGAAAAAGTCTTATTTCAAAAGTAAAAACTAAACTTACTTCGAGTTAGTAGGTTTAAACGTTACACCTAGTTGCAGCCCAAAACTATTCGGATACAAACTTCCTTTATCTAGTGCTATTTTACTTAATACATTAAATCGGGCATCACTTTTAGGCGTATAAACAACCATAGCTACCATTGAAGTTTGGCGTTTTGGTGGACTAAACTCATATGGATATCCATTATTATTAGCATAATCACGATCTTTATAATTCCCATAGTTGTTGGAAGTGGAAATTTTAAAACTATAATTTAGATTTGAACTGTAGCTCCCTCCAATTCCAATATGATGAACAACAACTCTATTATTTTCAAAATAGAAATTGTCTGTGGGTCTCCCTTTTGAACTAGTAAAAAACGGAGTACCTACAGACCTTTGATGATAAGACCACCCAGTTAAATAGACTGAGTGATTATAATAATTGTCTTGTCCACCAGGCCCTCCTCTTGTCCCATCTGCAGCTAAAGGCCCACTTTGGTCTTTTGAGTATATATGCTCGTAAACAAAGGAATCAATCAAGCTCAACTCTTTAAGCTTAATAGCAACACCAAATAATCCATCGGTATAATTTTTAAGAATTAACCCATCTTTATCCTCAAAAAAATTCTGCCAATATACTTCTGCTTTATACCTGCTAGCATTCCAACTAATTCCCCCATCATAGTTACCAAATTGGTCACCCAATTTATAATCTTGGTCTAATAAAGGTGCATTACTTCCTCCCTCTTTCGAAAAAATGATACGGAAAAGGTCATCTAATGAACTTGGTAATTTACCGTAGGCTGGATTTTCAGAACGCCCTCCCCAGAATGCATAACGTTGCAAACCTAAATAAAAATAAAATTTTGAAAACTGTAGTTTTCCATAAAGGTTACTTTCGTGTAAATAAGGTTTAGAAACTGCTCTATTCCCATCAACTACACCATGGGCAAATGTTCCTTTGATTTGCAGAATATCGTTGGTAAATGGAAAAGAGAAGTAATCACTTTTAAGTAAAATTCTAGGAATTGGTACTGCGTTTTGGCTCATCGTTAAACTACCCGTTGATAGTTCTTCGAGCTGTTGAGTGCGCTCAAAATGAAAGCGTCCTCCAATAAGTTGAAATTTCCCAGCTTTTACTGAAGCATTAGCTAATGGAGCAAAAAAAGTGCTTTTGTCTGAAATTCTTGAAACTAGATTCAGTTCAGAACCAATGCTTATTAATGAACTAATTTCGTAAGAAACATTCGATTTAAACTCAACAATGGTATTAATTCCTTTGTTATCTATTTTACCAAACTCATTGCTTTGAATCCAAAATGGTGTGTCTTTTGACAGAACTGAATGCAAACCAAATTCATAGCTCACCTCTTGTGAATAACTCAATGGCACAAAGATTATCGTAATAAGTAGTATAAATACTAATTTTCTCATTATTCTTGTTTCAATCAAGAAAGATCTTTTAGTCTGTTTTGTAGGAATGATGTGATCAATTGCCCACGATTACCCCAAGTCAATTTATCCATTTCTTCTTTAGCCTTTTCACCTAGTTTGTTTCTAAGACTCTTATCGGAAATTAGCTCATTCAAACCATTCTTCTCGTCTTCAAAAGAATCTGGTTGAACTAGAAAAGCATTTTCAGAGTGTGTTAAAACTTCTTTGACATCATCAATATCAGGACCGAGAATTGCAGTACCACTAGCTTTGTACATAAATGTCTTAAGTGGTAAAACGGTATTGCCAGCTTTCTCTCTAGCCATTAATGATGTTGGTATATAAAGTATGTCTGAGGCTCTTAGAATTTGAAATACTTCTCTTCTGTCGAGCCACCCAATTAGTTTGATATTGTCAAGTTTTCGGGCCTCCTTCTCAACTTCTCCTTCTCCTTCTCCTTCTCCTTCTCCTTCTCCTTCTCCTTCTACTCCAATTATAACAAATAAGACATCAGGGAATGCTTGTGCAAGTTTTATTAAACGAAACAATCCCTTCTGTGGAGAAACTCGACCCGAATAAGTAACTATATATTTATCTTTGGGTAACCCGTACTTATCTCTAATCTGGACTAATGATAAACCTTCTATATAAAAATCTTTACTGTCAAAGGCGTTGTGTGCTACCAATAAATTCTGCTCAATAAATCCAACACTCTTAAAACTTTCGCCTGCAAATTTTGAATGGAGGATAATGCCTAACAATTGATTTTTTTTGGACAATTTTTGAAAAAATTTCTTTGCAAATATATTCCTTGAAGGCCAAGGTCTATATGATTCAAATGCTACCGGAATGTTAGTCCGAAGAAGTACCGACATTAATACAGGGATATTCCTAGTTATAACAACATCTGGTTTAGATTGTTTTAAAAACTTGATTGCAGACCAAGCAAACAAGATTTTCTCCAATCCTCTTATACTCTTGAACCAGTAAGAAATGAACTCTAAATTAAATTTTCCTTTTGTTTTATAATATGCATTAAGTTCATTAATGCTAACACTTGGGCTACTTTTATACTTCGATGATGCAAGGGTAACCTGATTTGAAACGGCAAGCCCAGATAAAGAGGAAACAATTTGTTCAGAATCAGCGGAGGTTCTTGGGAAAAACTGATCTGACAAGAAATATATATTCATTTATACCTTACTAAAGTCTTTAAACTTTGCACCAAATACTTTAAATGATATCCACAAAAGCATAAAGGGATACAGAATCTTTTTATTGGGATGAAAATTGAAAATAGTACTTTTCATATAAGAATAGTGATTATTCCAGCTTCTTTTCATGCTAAATTTTCTTTTCCCCATCCCCCCCTCAATATCCATTCTTCGTATTAAAGCTGGTTCTATCTTGAAGTCTAATCGGTATCCATTCTTAAGGTGTTTATGCAACTTGAAGGCAAAAGAATGTTCGTCTTGGTTTACTACATTTGTTTCCCATAAACCAACTTTTAAAACCCAACCTCTTCTTATTGAGGAGTTTGTACCATGAAGCCAACCAACATTATCTACGTCTTCATCAAATTGGGCAAAAGTATATGGAAATTTCAACCAGTTATAAGACATACAACACTTTCTTATAAAGGGTCTCATTGATTGAGAATAGGTACATTGATGATTTTTTCCATGAAATATATGCCTTCCCGTAAAACCAATTAGATATTCGTCCTTATAAGCGTCTACGTGTCGCTTAATCCACTGGTTGTTAACCGGTAAATCATCGTCATCTACAAAAATAAGAATCTCACCAACAGCATTAGAAACGCCTTCGTTTCTGGCTTTTGGGCCCCCTAAAGGTTCGTATTTTAGCAATTTAATTCTAGAGTCTTGTGAAAGCGTTAGAAGTTGCTCCCAATCTTTCTGATCGTAATTAGTAGATTGCTCAACAATTATTACTTCGTAAGAATCAAATTCTTGATTGAGCAAATTTTGCACTAGCTCACATAAAGCGTGTACCCTATTGTACGATCTTACAATTATTGAAGCTTGAACTAGCACTAAGCTCTAGCAGCGCGTTTTCTAAGACTTTCGAGTAGAGAAGCAAACCCTTTTCTACCAATTATTCTTTGAAATTGACGGTTATATGCCTCAGCAGTAGACACATCATCGATAATCATATCAGTAATTACCCAATTTTCCCCTTCTAAGGCCATTGCGTAGTTAACAGGAGTTCGCACATCGTCTAACTCGGCATATGTGCTTACATCGGCGTTATCGTCTTTTACAATAATATCTTTATATGTTACTTTCGCTCTATAAATATCTAATTTATTTAAACTCTGATCGCGAACTATTGTAGCAAATAGTTCTACAAACTCTTCTCTCTCTTTCACTTCAATAGTATCGTAAGTAGCTTCTAGAGCAAATTTTGCCATTGCTCTAAAATCAATTATACCATTAACGATGTCTTTCAGTTTGTCGCGTTGTGCATCGGTATACTCTGAATCCTTCGGACCAAGAAGAGTTTTAATCTCCAAGTCTCTTTGCTCCAACATTCCTTTAATATCTTGTTTAGCTGTTTGAGCCTGCAAATAGGGCGCAGCCATAACCATTAATAACATCCCGAAAATAATTTTTGAAAATCTCATAGTATTAATTTTTTATCGTTGAACCTGTTAACGGTAATCCTGCCGATATATTTAATTTCACCACTGAAGAATTAAAATCAAAGATAGACTCTTTTTCCTTAAGTCTAAGTTCGAGCTCCATTTTCATTGCATCTATTAAATCTTTTACTTCACCTATACCAAAATCGTAATCAAGTTGTTCCATTGTAAGCCACTCTTTTGTGGTAACTAGTGCTTCATTAGTTTTATGAACTCTAGTTTCATCAATAGTAGCATTTTTAAAAGCTTCAATCACTTGTAAAATTATTCCATCGTGGGCCGCTTGTCTTAAGCTAGTCATTTTACGTAATTCAATCTTACTTCGCTCTAAACTAGTATTTGCTTGGAAGAAATTTAAGTTTTGTCGAATAGTAAATCCTAGCGCAGTATTAAATGTGTTCTCAGGAGTACTTATAAATGGATTTGGTTGGCGTGGTCGAATCGGCGTTGAAGCTAGGGTAGTTGTAAATCCAAAGTATAAACCTGGCAAATTCTGCGCTTTTAAAGAAGATATATAAGTTTGCATAGCCTCCTTACCATAATCTAAACCGCGCAGTTCTGGTCTATTGATAGAAGCACTATTCTGATAATAATTTAAACCTAATAAGTCTACGGAAACAGGGTCAAGGTATTTAGTTTGAGGCTCATATATTGTGTTTTGATCGTTCCTGAGTGCATATTTCCATGCTGCTTTAACAAATTCTAAGCTTTGATAAACTTCTACTTTTTGAATTTCGAATTGAGATTTAAATACTTTGAATTTAAAGATATCACTTTCGTCTGTATCCGCATCGTCTTGCCTTTTATTCAAAGCACGTTCAATCTGCCCTACTTTGTCGTCTGCATCTTTAATTAGTCGTTCAATTTCAAGAGCTAGTACATAGCTATAATAGAGTTGATGTAATTTAAGCTCAAAATCTTGTTTAGAAGCTTGAAATTCTTGTTGAGCTGCTTTAACACCGATTTGTGCAGCGTTTACAGCTTTGTTTATCGCTCCCCATGTAAAAACGGGTTGAACTCCAGAAACCCTAAGCCTTGTAAAAAGACCTACTTTATCCCAATCATTTATGGCATCAGGGTCAAGATAAATTTCTTCTTCTGGGAAATTGTTAGGAGATGATACACCTGGAACTAAAGAATGTTCTGATTGAAAAGAAAGTTTAGGTAAATACCTTTGATCTTTGGCTTGTTCAACTCGATTATTGGCCAAGTTAACTTTAGATTTTTCGTAATCTATTTGACCTGAGTTGGCAATTGCTTTGTCTACGAATTCTTCAAATGTAATCTTTAAAGTATCTTGGGATTGGACAGCTGAGGAGCAAAATATAATAATTGGGACAAGGATACTAAGTATTTTCATATCTAATTTAATCGATTTTAAAGAACCAGTAACGAAGTAATTCACCATTTATTTAAAACACAAATAGCCCCATAAGGGGCTATTTGTTTTGCGGAGAGTGAGGGATTCGAACCCCCGGAGACTTGCGCCTCAACGGTTTTCAAGACCGCCGCATTCGACCACTCTGCCAACTCTCCGTTATTTTTAATCGCCACTAAGTGCTTGCGCACCAGATACGATTTCTGAAATCTCAGTAGTTATGGCACTTTGTCGAGCTTGGTTATATTTAAGCTTCAAAGTACGTTCTAATTCTTTTGCATTTTCAGTTGCGCTATCCATTGCTGTCATACGAGCGCCCTGTTCAGATGCATTCGATTCAAGTATTGATTTCCATATTTGCATGTTTAAATGCAAAGGAAGCAACCTGTCTAAAATCGCTTTTGAATTAGGCTCGTAAATATAATCATTAACATCATTAGAAGCACTATCAGATTTAACAGAAATTAAAGAATTTGGATCTATTGGAAGAACTTTTTCTATTTTTCTGTTCTGAGCAATAACAGTTTTAAATTCGTTATATGCAATAAATACTTCATCATAAACACCTTCTACAAACTGCTTTGTAGCGGCTTCCATTATTTTTGATGAGTTTTCATATTCTATATTATCAAAGAACCCTGGGAAAGATTCAACTACATTATAATTTCTCTTTGAGAAATGATTTGTAGATTTTTTTCCAATTGTAATCAATGAAACAGTACCAGCTTCTAGTTGGCTAGAATAAGAAGAATGAAGTGTTTTTTCTACTTCCTTAAAAAGATTGTTATTAAAACCACCACATAATCCTTTGTCAGAACCTACAATAATAAATAATAGATTTTGATTGGTTTCAGAAACTTCCATAACAGGATTATTATCGGAGTTACTACCTGCTAAACGCCCTACAACTTCTTGAATCTTAGCCGCGTAAGGACGTGTTTTAGTCATCCTTTCCTGAGCTTTTCTCAATTTTGCAGCAGCAACCATTTTCATGGCTTTTGTGATCTGCTGTGTATTATTTACAGTACCAATTCTATTACGTATATCGCGCAGATTAGCCATAAGTTATGCTTCTTCAGTAGCTAATATTTGATCAATTACAGTATTTGCTATAGCAACTACTTTTTCAGAAAACTCATCAGATATAAGGCCAGATTTAGCTAGTTCTTTCATATCCGAATCATGCTTCATCCCAACAGTTTCAAGGAATTGATCTTGGAAACCACTAATTGATTTAACAGGAAGTTTATCTAATAAACCAAGACTGTTAATTTTTAAAAGAACAATTTCTTGCTCCACTGGAAGTGGTTTATATACATCTTGCTTTAGAAGTTCTGCGGTTCTTTCACCTCTTCTTAACTGTGCTTGTGTGGATGCGTCAAGATCCGAACCAAACTTAGCAAATGCTTCTAATTCCCGGTACTGTGCTAAATCTAGCTTAAGTGTACCAGAAAGTTTTCTCATTGATTTAACTTGAGCAGATCCACCCACACGTGATACAGATATACCAACATCAATTGCTGGTCTTACACCAGAGTTAAATAAATCAGTGTCTAGGAAAATCTGGCCATCCGTAATAGAAATAACATTTGTTGGAATATAAGCAGAAACATCACCAGCTTGTGTTTCAATTATAGGTAGCGCTGTTAATGAGCCACCACCTTTAACAAAAGGTTTCAAAGTTTCAGGAATATTGTTCATAGCCTGAGCAACTTTATCATCTCTAATAATTTTTGCTGATCTCTCTAAAAGTCGACTATGTAAATAAAACACATCACCAGGATATGCTTCACGGCCCGGAGGACGTTTCAATAATAATGACATTTCACGGTAAGCAACAGCTTGTTTCGATAAATCATCATAAATAACTAGCGCATGTCGCCCAGTATCTCGAATGTACTCACCAATGGCTGCACCAGCAAATGGAGCAATATATCTCATTGGAGCTGTAGCACTCGCAGGTGCTGATACAATAACGGTATAATCCATAGCACCATTATCTTCTAATGCCTTTTGGATATTTGCAACCGTTGAGCCTTTCTGCCCTATTGCAACATAAATACAAAGAACTGGTTTTTCAGAATCTTGAGTTGCTCTTTGGTTAATAATAGTATCAACAGCTACAGAAGTTTTACCAGTTTGGCGGTCACCAATAATAAGCTCACGCTGTCCACGCCCAATAGGAATCAAAGAATCTATAGCTTTAATACCAGTTTGAAGAGGTTCCGTTACTGGCTCACGATAAATTACACCAGGAGCTTTTCTCTCAAGAGGTAATTTGATTGTATCTCCAGATATTGGTCCTTTACCATCTATTGGAACTCCAAGAGGGTCAATAACACGTCCTAAAACGCCTTCACCTACATTGATAGAAGCGATATCTTTAGTACGCTTTACGGTGTGCCCTTCTTCAACAGCATTTGATGAACCGAATAATACGATCCCCACGTTGTCTTCTTCAAGGTTAAGTACCATACCTGTAACACTTTTACCTTCTTCATCTTTCGAATCAGGTAATACTACAAGCTCTCCTTGTTGTACTTTAGAAAGTCCGTATACGCGAGCGATACCGTCTCCTACTTCAAGTACGGTTCCTACATCATAAACTTCTGCTTCATTATCGAAGCCGGCAAGCTGCTTACGCAGAATGGCTGAAACTTCGTCGGGTCTGACTTGGCTCATTGTTTTACTTTAATTTCTGAATCTGTTCAATTTCTATTCCATCGATGATTCGAGGAACAGCGTTTCGAGCTGATTTAATTTATATTTAACTGTTGCGTCTATGACGGTATCTTCAATTTTCACTGAAATACCACCAATTAAATCTGCTTGTACTTTCTGTGAAAGGTCAACTTTTTTAGAAGTTGCTTTCTCAAGACTGTCAGTAAGCTTAGCAAGCTGTTCTTTATCAAGAGCCTGTGCCGTGCTAACTTCTACCGAAATGATGCCTGCATACTTATTGTACTCTATTACAAAGGCAGAAACGATATCATATAGAATATCTTCTCTACCTTTTTCCGTAATAAGAGAAACAAACTGAGCAGCCTCTTTTGATATTCTACTATCAAATATTGAGGCCAGCACTTCTTTCTTATCCTTAGGCTTAACAATTGGGCTTTTTAGAAAAAGCGAAAGCTCTTTAGAGCCCTCAATTGTAGCTTTAATGGTAAGCATGTCTTCAAGCGAAGCCTCTACAGACTTACCCTCTTTAGACGTCTCAAGAAATGCTATAGCGTAACGGCGTGCTGCTTTTGATACCAACATTAATGTTATGCTTAGTTGTTAGACAAGTCGTTAATAAAATTATCGACAAGCTTATTATTCTTATTGTTATCTAATTCTGCATCTATAATAATAGAAGCAGACTTAATAGCTAATTGCGCAACTTCATTACGAAGTTCTAAAAGAGCACGTTTCTTTTCTTGCTCAATAGAGGCTTTAGCCTGCTCAATAATTTGAGCCGCTTCATCCTTGGCTTTCGAAATACGTTCGGTTCGAAGTTGTTCCGCGTCTTCTAAAGCTTCCTTTCGGATTTTTTGAGCTTTAGTTTCTGCATCACGTAGCGCTTTGTCGTTATCTTTCGATACTTGTTCTGCTCTTGCTAAAGCTTTTTCCGCAGACTCCAAAGAGTCTTTGATGCTAGCTTCGCGAGCAGTAAGCGCAGACATGATTGGTGGAACAGCGTACTTCATCATCACCGCAATGAATAGAATCATGGATACTAAAATCCATAACGCAAACCCTGGGTTAAATGAAAGTAAACCTCCTCCGCCGGCTAAAAGAAAAGTCATCTTTTATCGCTTTTAATTAATTTTGGCCAATTCCAAGAGCAAGAAGAATACAGATAACCGCACCAAGAAGAGCTACACCCTCGATGAATGCTGCTGTAAGAATCATTGCGCCACGAATATCGCCAGCTGCTTCTGGTTGGCGAGCGATGCTTTCTGTAGCTGCTTTACCAATCATTCCGATTCCAATTCCAGCACCTAGTGCTACTATTCCAGCTCCGATGCCAGCTGCTAAAAGTCCCATAGTATTATTTTTTTTGTTGTTTAAGTTTATGAGTGAAAAATATTATGCTACGTGTTCAGCATTATAATGTTCTTCGTCATGATGATGATCTTCTGCAGCCATACCAATGAATACGGCTGACAATAGGGTGAATATATAAGCCTGTAGTAACCCTACAAAAACCTTGAGTGCGTATAACACTACTGTTAGTGAAACGGAAACAATACTGATTCCATAAGCCCCTATTGATCCAAAAAGTTCTGCAAATATAAATATTAAGCCCAAAATGGCGATAATCATAATTTTACCAGATAGCATATTAGCGAATAATCGAATAGCCAATGCGAAAGGCTTAGTAAACATACCCAAAACCTCTACTGGAGTAAGAATAATTCTTACCCAACCTGGAACACCTGGGAACCAAAAGATGTGACCCCAATAATCTTTTGTGCCACTAAATTGAGTTACAAAAAATGTAATTACCGCAAGTGTAGCTGTTACCGTTAAATCTGCAGTGGCAGTAGCTGCCCAAGGTAACAAGCCAAATAAATTCATAAAAGCGATACCCATAAACATTGTAAAGAGATAGGGAACGTATTTATCAGCCTTATGATCGTCTATATTAGCCCTTGAAACATCATCTCTAATAAATAAGAATAATACTTCAAACATGTTCTGCAACCAGCCTTTTGGCTCAACATCTTGCCCAACACCTTTTTTATACCTACCAGACATAGCAACGGTAAACCATATTGCTAAACCCATTCCCAACCAGAAATATACTAGATGAGAAGTAATTGAAAAATCTATCAAAATATGCCCGCCATTTGTCGGTACTAAAACATGATCAACATCTTCAAACAATCCAGTTTCAATAGCAGCTTGCGTGCTTCCTGAAACTTCAAAGCTCACATTACCTTCTGCACTTTCCAAAACAATTAACCTTGGAAGAGGAATATGAATACTAAATAAATTAAAATAATCGTGGTCTGCAACAGTTCCCATTACATCTAAAGGTGAGCCACCGCTCTTCTCTTCAGCTGCAGAAGTGGTTGACGTGCTCACTGAAATAAACAAAAATGTGAGGAATAAGCGACGAAGCGTCTGAATCATTACTATTAGCTACTTTTTTTGTGTAAAAGTTGGTTGAATAAAATCATTTCCGTTACAGAATGATAAAGATAGGAAATTATAAAACTAACTGTAAAGAAGATTTCGTCAATTTTTTCTAATTGTAGAAAAAAGATTAGTGCTACTAGCACTACTATGAACCGAACGAACATTGCAAAGAAAAAAACCTCTGTAAACGTACCCCATTCGCTATCTATTAATCTTTCATTAACCCAAGCGCTAGTTAAAACGAAAACAAAACTTAGCAAGAAACCAAGTAGCCCTGAGCCGATTAGCTGAATTTGAACGAAAAAGAACAGAACCCCGATAAGAATCAGGAGCGGAATATTTAATTTCAAAAAGCTTAAAACCATTATCCGAGATCGTCATTTTTTTTATTGTTCTCGAACCTCTTTGAGATTCTCATAATTATTAAGAAAAAAATAACAATTCCAACAACCGCCCCTATTAGAACTCCGAAAGGTGACATTCCAAAAAAGTAATCTGCCCCATACCCTAACCCTATTGGGATTAGCAGTGAGGCCGCAATTTCACTGCCTAAGCTTAGGTATTGAGCATATTCTTCGGATATTGCCAAGATTAAACCTAAGAGCTTTTCATTTTTGTTTCTTGTACAAATTCAGCATCACTATCTGAAGATAGATTTAATGATCCCGCGCCCATTTTACATGAACCATTGATTTGTGCACCTTCTTCTACAATTACAGTTTTAGTAAATATATTTCCGTCAATTACAGCGCTATGTCTAAGCACTAATTTGTTTGTTACTCTAATGTCGCCTTCCACTCTTCCCGCAATATCGGCGTCGCTTGAGGTAGCATTTCCTTTAATTAGTCCTTTATCTGTAATGATAATCTTTCCCTTAGATACAGCTTCACCAGTTATAGACCCGCTAATTCTTATATCAGAACCAGTTTGAATGTTCCCTTTAATTTTAGTGCCTTCACTAATGATATTAACCGATGGTGTTGTATTACTTGTAGAACTATTACTCACGACTTTCTTCTTTTTATTTGCGTTAAACATACCTGATTATTGTATTAAGTATAATAATGGATTTTGAGGAACTCCATTCTTCCATATTTCAAAATGTAGGTGCGGGCCTGAGCTTGAAATACCAGTATCACCTATTAACCCCAACATGTCACCTTTTAGCACATTATCTCCTTCTTGCTTGTATAACTTTGAACAGTGTTTATACGTTGAAACAAGTCCCTCGCTATGCTGTATAGATAGTACGTAACCATAATCTAGCGTCCAAGAGGAAGAAATCACAGTTCCATCGGCGACATTAACTAAAATTTGATCTTTTTTAGTAGCGATATCAATCCCAAAATGTCCATTTCTAGGCTCAAAACCTCTTGTATTTGTTCCTTGAGTCGGATATCGTGAAGGGAAATCTGAAGCACTTTTGATAATATTTGAAGTTAAGAAATCGCTATTATTAACCTCATCAAATACATTTACATTCTCAAAAGATTGAACATTACTTCCTTCAAGCAGTGTTCTTGAAACAAGCGCATCCGTAAGCTTTTGATCTTGAGCTAATGTTGTATCTTTATTTGTGCGAATCACATCTTTAATAACTAATAACTGTCGATCTCTAACATCGAGAGAATCTTGCAGTGCTAGCAACCTTTCAGAAATATTTTCTATCTCCCCTCTAATTTCGGCTTCATCCGAACTATACAGTAACCCGCCTAATGGGGTGAGCATAAATATAAGTGCCACTAAAAAAGCCAATGCTATTGAGGTAAATACCCAAGTTCCAAATAAGGAATTAGGTTTTAAGATATAAGAATTATCCTTACCAGGACTAGAGTCATCTAGTAGTAATACCTTTATAGTTCTATGACGCTCTTTAAAAAGTCTTTTAAGAAATGCCTTCATTCTACGATTCCACCGGCTTGGCTTGATTGGTATCTATAACTTCTGTGAATAATTTAGCTAATTCAGCTGCTATTCTACTCCTATCATATTGCGTAACGAATTTATTATCCGCAACCGGAAATGTTTTATTTTCGAAATCTCTGAATATTTTCTGTAATTCCAACTTTATTTCTTTCTTCGAATCTGGGTTGGCAGCATAAAAAGCCCCGTACTTCTCTAGTAGAGTTCGTGTGCCACCATTAGGTACAAGAGCTAAAATAGGTTTCTTTGTGCCAAAATATTCAAACATTTTGCCTACTGTAACTTTATCTGAATGGTTCATATGCCCTACCATCAGCCAAAGTACATCAGCTTTCATAATATTTTTAACCGCCACTTTATGGTTTACATATCCATAATCTTTAATCACTTTTTGGAGCTTATACTTCTCGGTTAGCTTTAATGTTTGAGCGTCCAAACCACCTTGAAAATGAAGCTCTAGCTTATTTTTGTAGTTTGGATTTTCTGACAACAACTCATAAATAGATTCTAGAAAAAGATCCGGTTTTCTATCCCCATAGAATAAACCGCTATAAAAAAGAGTCAATTTACCAGATTTGCGTTCATCAATAGACTCAATGGCAAAATCTTCAGGGTCATATCCTTGATTGATTACTCTAATATCTAGTGTAGGATATCTACCACCAATAGATTCCTTATATGGGGCATTGATAACTGTTAAAATATTGGCATGCGAGAGAGTCTCAGCTTCAATTTTCTTCATTTTTTGCTTATGCCAACTTGTTGGATATTTAATGAGATGACTTTCAAGCCACTCATCTCGTAAATCCATAACAACAGGAAGCCCAGTATTCTTTTTTAAATTACCAGCTAACATTAAATTACTATAAGGTGCCGCCGTTGAGAAAATTACTTCTATATTTTTTTTCTGAATAAGCTCTAGAGCTAGTTTTTGAGCTGGTTCAATCCACCCTTTTTTATTATCTGGGAGCCAAAAGAAAACTGAAATTTTGCGTAGTATTTGCGTTAACCAATTTGGTAGACTTACCTTTTTTTGAGTTCCAGTTTTATGAAAAGGCGTATTTCCTTTTACTCTATGAACTTCAATATCTAATTGTTCTAGTTCATTAGCCAAAGAGTCATCGAAAGTGTGATAGGCTCCCGGTTCTGGGCAAAGTACAATCGGATTCCAACCAGATTTGCGTAAATATTTTACGAATTTAAGTGGGCGCTGAACCCCACTCCCCCCCATTGGAGGAAAGTAGTAAGCAATGAAAAGAACATTTCTCATTTAGACAGCTTGGTTCATAAAGAGTAATTGGGTGCTTCTTTGGTAATCTGCACAGAATGAGGGTGGCTTTCTTTGTAGGCAGCTGCTGAAATCTGAACGAACTCAGCCTTTCGCATATCTTGGCTATTTTTTGCACCAACATATCCCATTGCAGCTCTTAACCCACCTATCATTTGATGAACAACTTCACTTAAAGTTCCCTTGTACGCAACTCTTCCTTCAATGCCTTCTGGAACTAATTTTTTAATATCGTCTTCCACATCTTGAAAATATCGATCTTTTGAACCTTTGTTCATAGCTCCAATACTTCCCATGCCACGATATGATTTGTATTTCCGGGATTCGTAAATAATAGTCTCACTTGGGCTTTCATCAACGCCAGCAAACATAGATCCCATCATTACAACATCGGCACCACCGACAATTGCTTTTGGAATATCTCCTGTTTGCTTAATTCCGCCATCAGCTATTAATCCAATTCCATTGGCGTTGCAATACTCAGCCACTTCCATTACTGCGCTAAGCTGAGGAACTCCAACTCCTGTTACTATTCGTGTTGTACAAATAGAACCTGGCCCCACACCCACTTTCACAACATCTGCACCTGCAGCTACTAAAGCTTCTGCAGCAGCACGAGTGGCAATATTACCACCAATGATATTCAAATTTGGATGCTTTTCTTTTATAAGAGTAATTGTTTTTAATACTCCATCAGAATGGCCATGAGCCGTATCAACAGTTATTATATCTACGCCGGCAGTAACCAAAGCATCTACACGCTCCAGGGTGTCTGCAGTTACACCAACAGCTGCACCTACTCGTAATCTCCCTAATTCATCCTTACAAGCATTAGGGAAGTTCATTTTCTTCTCAATATCTTTGAATGTAATTAATCCAACTAATTTATTTGAGTTATCAACAATAGGCAATTTCTCAACTTTATACTTCTGTAGAATTTGCTCCGCTTGTTTTAGCGTAGTTCCTTCTTTGGCGGTAATTAAATTCTCGTGAGTCATTATCTCGCCCAGCTTGCGACCTAGTTCCGACTCAAACCTTAAATCTCTATTGGTTACTATTCCAATAAGTAAACCTTTCTCATCCACAATCGGAATCCCACCAATCTTGTGCATACTCATTAGCGCTCGAGCGTCATTAATAGTAGCAGTTTTATGTAGAGTAACGGGATCTACAATCATTCCGCTTTCGCTTCTCTTAACCAAACGAACTTGCTCGGCTTGCTCCTCAATAGTCATATTCTTGTGGAGCATTGCAATTCCTCCCTCTCTAGCAAGTGCAATAGCTAATCGATACTCAGAAACTGTATCCATCGCGGCACTTACAATCGGAATATTTAGCTTTAATGAGGGAGTGAGCTGAACGCTAGTATCTACATCGCGTGGAAGCACTTGAGAATAGTTTGGAACAAGAAGAACGTCATCGTAGGTGAGCCCTTGCCGAGTGATTCGATCAAACGGTGAGGATTCGTTCATTTTAGGCATAGAACAGTATATTTGGCTTGCAGTTTTTCAAAGATACGAACTTCTGCAGAGGATTTAGAACCGTTCTTCCACATTTTTTGATTTTTTTCGCTCAGAGTTTATTATCCTCTTTTAACATCATTCAAAGTCCTCAAGTTTTATAATCTATGCCTTCAAACAAAAAATATTCCTTAAACGAGGTTAAATCTATTATAAAAGTTGCCTCTCAACTTCAGAGCAACCATTCTGATAATAAAGAGGAAGAGTTCTCAATAGCAGATATTCTTGAGATTGCTGAAACATCTGGTATTTCTTTACAAAAAATTGAAGCAGCTGTACATTTCCTTGAGAGCGAAGACAACGACTACCTAGCACCTAAGGTAGATACCATTTTTTCACAGGAACGTTTGATAGAGCATCATGTTACTCCTGAAATTTGGGAGCGCATAGTTCGAGAATGTAGAACTTATTTTGATGATTTAGGCCAGACAAATCATTTCGGTAATACTTTTGAATGGTTTGGAAAAACTAAAAACAAGACCGCTGTCCATATTTCTATTTCTTCAGGGAAAGATATAAGCCGGCTAAAAATTCATGTAGACTACTCTTCAATTTCATCCAAAATTAAAATAATTGCTTCATTAGCAGGATTTATTTCCTTTGCAATTATCTCATCTTTACTGAACTTAGACTCTATATCTAACTTTGTACCACTCGCTTTAAATCTTACTGGAGCTGGACTTGGATATCTATCTAGTTCATCTATTTTAAAACGTTTCCTTAAAAAGAAATCTAATTTTTATGTCACATTTATTGATAATACTTCGAAACTAATATCTTCAAAATTCGAAAAGAAAATCTCTATAAATGAAGATGTCTCCATTGAAGATGAGGATACTATATTGAATAAAGGACATAACAGGGCACGAGTTTGAAAACATCGAATCATATCTATTCTAAAAAAGAAATTTCAAAAATTCTATCTAAAGCCTCAGAGATCCAGACTCAAAAAGATTTATATGGAAATAAAGATGGATTGACGGAACAAGAACTTTTAGAATTAGCAAAAGAGGTTGGGATAGACAAAGACTCTCTTCTTGAAGCGCTTAACAATGTTAACGCACCGGAGTTTGAATCAACGTTTAAGTGGTTAAGTGCTAGCAGTAGGATTCAAGACATCTCAATAATTGATGGTGAAATTACACCTGAACTTTGGGAGGAAATTATTCAGGAAATACGACGAATTACTGGTGGGATTGGGAAATCAAGTAGCACTGGTAAGTCTTTAGAATGGGAACAAAGGAAGCAAGAGTTTGGATATAAACATATCTCACTCACTCCACAAAATGGAAAAGTGAAATTTCAATATGTTTCTAATTGGTCGCCTTTAAAGTTCATGACTTTACTCATGACAACCTTTCTATCTGCGGTTTTCACCTTAGTTGTTATGAAAGGTTTGGGATACCTAAAGGGAACAGGAATCCTTTTTGCTCCACTGGGAGGGCTTATTGGCTTTTCTTTTGGAATGACATTTTTAAAATTTTATTTCAATTCAGAAAAGAAAAAACTTCAGAATATTGTACAATCTATTTCCAAGAAAATAAGAAGCAGTAAATCTCAAAGAATTCATATAGAAGAGGAAATAGATTTGGCTGAAACATCAAACATCTCCTCTTCTAAGCTGAAATTTTAATCAGACCAATCATGCTAGTTGCTTAATTTTAAGCGCCTTTACAGCGGTATTGAGTGAGCAAACTCCATCTTGATAGCAAGAAACCCAATAGTGAACGGTTTCTCTACGGCGTAGAACGTATGGATCGCACGATGAGAAATAACCTTTGAGTTCCTGAACCATAAACTTAACATCGTTGTAGATTTCGATTTTGAGTTCTTCAGGCAACTTTGCCCAGCCCATTAGTTCAAAAGTTTGCTGCATTTCATCAAACTCTTTTCTACTCTCTTTTTTAATACGATTTAAAAGTGGAGTTACAAAAAGAGTAGTTTCAATTTGAGGAGCTACATGTGATTTGGTAGTTGCGTTCGGTGTCATGATAGTTGGGTTTTATTTTTTGATTTACCCAAAGCTAATCACACCGAGTGACATCATTGTGTCACCCTTTTAAAAATTAATATACAGAACTATCTAAAGCTTCATAAAAGAGAGTGTTATTCAGGATATACACTTTTTTTAGCAGCAAGAAGAGTATTCTTCATGAGCATCGCGACCGTCATCGGGCCCACCCCACCTGGAACAGGAGTAATCCAACTGGCTTTCTTTTTTACTGATTCAAAGTCCACATCACCAACAAGCTTATACCCTTTTTCTGAGGTTTCATCAGCAATACGATTAATACCCACATCAATAATTACAGCGCCTTCTTTCACCATTTCGCCTTTAATAAGGTGAGGTTGACCTGCGGCTACAATCAAGATATCCGCGTTAATTGTATGTAAGGTTAAATCTCTCGTGTATTTGTGGCAAATAGTGGTTGTAGCTTTACCCGTAGAGTTTTCTCTGGAAAGCATAGTTGCCATAGGCGAGCCAACAATGTTGCTGGCACCAACCACAACGGCATGTTTTGCTTTTACAGGAATACTATAATGTTTAAAAAGCTCCATCACACCTGCTGGCGTACAACTTTTAAAGCAAGGTTGATCTAACGCCAATCGTCCAACATTCATAGGATGAAAACCATCAACATCTTTACGATAATCTATAGTCTCAATAACATCATGTGAAGAAAGATGCGAAGGCAACGGAAGTTGAACCAAAATTCCATCTACATTGTCGTTGGTATTCAGTTCTCTAATAACGCTTTTAAGTTCTTTCGCAGAAATGGTGTCTTGTAGAATCATTGTATTTGTTTCGATTCCCACATCTTGACAGGCTTTGGTTTTAGCACCAGTATAAACCAGCGAGGCTGGGTCATCACCAACTAAAACCACTTGCAGAAATGGAGCTCTATTTCCTTTTTTCATCCAATCTGCAACATCCTCACGAACTCGTTCACGAACAAGCCCAGCTACTTTTTTACCATCAATTATTTCTGCACTCATTATTATCGCTCTATGTTATATTTTTTCATTTTCGTGTAGATGTGGCTACGCTGTAAACCGATTGCATCTGCAGTTTGTGAAATATTCCAATCATTTTTTTCAAGCTGATTTACTAAAAATACTCGCTCTACTTTTTCTTTAAAATCTTGAAAATTATCAATTTTATAGCCTAAGCCTTCCAAATCATTTGGTTCTGATTTGGACTCTAGAATCTCATTTACTGTTTCTTTATCTATAACATCACTTTGAGATAAGATACTTAACCGTTCAATCGCATTTTGCAACTCACGAACGTTTCCCGACCAAGTTCTTTTTTGAAGTGCTTTAAATCCTGTTTTGGAGATACTAACACCAGAAAAACTTATATCAGAAATTTTTAACTTTTCTAAACAAGCTTGGGCGATAAGCGGAATGTCTTCTTTGCGCTCGGCAAGTGAGGGCACATGAATAGGAATGACACTAATTCGATGAAATAAATCTTCCCTGAATTTCCCTTCTTTAATTTCTTTTTTGAGATCCTTATTGGTTGCCGCTAAAATTCTTACATCAACAGGAATGTTTGCATTTCCACCAACACGAGTAATTTTATTTTCTTGGAGTGCACGAAGAACTTTGGCTTGGGCGTCGAGAGTCATATCGCCAATCTCGTCCAAAAACAAAGTTCCTTTATCTGCTTGTTCGAACTTTCCGATACGTTGTTCATTTGCACCAGTGAACGCCCCTTTCTCGTGGCCAAACAATTCACTTTCTAACAAATCAGCGGGAATGGCCGCACAGTTTACTTCAATAAAAGTCTCGTTAACTCTAGAACTTTTCTCGTGAATCCATTTTGCAACAAGCTCTTTGCCTGTTCCATTTTCACCCGTAACAAGAACTCTCGACTGTGTTGGAGCTACTTTCTCAATAATAGATTTAATCTGCGAAATAGCTTTGCTTTCGCCTATAATTTCTTGGATTATAGGGAGTTTACGCCGAATCTGTTTTACTTCCTTTACTAGGTTATTTTGAGATAAGGCATTTCTAACCGTTAGCAAGAGACGATTTAAATCTGGTGGTTTTTCAAGGAAATCGTACGCCCCCATTTTTGTTGCTTCCACTGCAATTTCGATTGAACCATGTCCAGAAATCATAATTACAGGAAGTTCAAAGCCAGCAGTTCGAAGTTGTCTTAGCGTTTCAATACCATCAATTCCCTTCATTTTAATATCTAGGAACATCAAATCGTAGTTATTTTGGGAGATTAGTTCAAGAGCTTCACTCCCACTTTCGGCGGTGGTGACCTCGTAATCTTCGAACTCTAAAATTTCTTTGAGCGTATTTCGAATTCCACGTTCATCATCCGTAACTAAGATATGTGCTTTTTGATTGGGCATGCAATAAACTAATCAATATTTAGCATACAGGTACTCAAGAATTTGCTGATGAGAAGCATCAACCACTGAAACTTTTCCCGTAAAATTATTTGTAGCAATGCTATAGGTAATCATCTTTCCAGATTTCGAAGCAAAGTAACCTGCTAACGTTCTCATCCCTCCTACGTAACCTGTTTTTCCCCTCAAGTTATTTGCTAGCGGCGAGGTTTTAAATCTATATGAAAGCGAACCATCAATGCCCGCAATTGGTAAGCTATTGTAATACACTTCAAACTCTTTATGCTTTTGCATACTCGATAGAAGTTGGGAAATATTCTCTGTTGTGGTGAAATTTCCTGCGGCTAAACCAGAACCATCGTTCATAAGCACAAAATTGGTATCTAGCTTCTGCTCAGCTAAAAAATTTCTTACTTCTGAAATTCCATTATCAAAGCTACCAGGAATACCTTTTTTCTCTGCAGCTAAGGTTTTCAATAACATTTCTACATAGAAATTATCGCTTTCCTTATTCGCCCATTTAATAAGCTCAGCCAACGGCTTTGAAGTATGTGTAGCTAGAATTTGATAGTCTGAGTAATTAGTAGGTAACGTTTGTGATACAAAAACTTCCTGCTTCTTTGTTCTAGCTTCATTTCTGATTAAAAAATCCACAAAGCTTTCGAGAAAAAAAAACTCTCCTCCATCGATGGAAAGCGCTTCAGTTTCGTAATAACCTTGGGGTAGATTACTTGCAAGAGTAAAGTGATTACGTCCCATCATCCTTCTGTAATATTCGTCGTACTTTTTCTCTGGTTCAACAATAGTTTGATTGTTGACAATCTCAATGGCATCAATTTTTGGGTACCAATCTATACGAGGAGTTTCTCCAACATTCCCATCAGCAAAAACTTCCAAATCGAACGCATTGTTATTAAATGAAAGCGCATTTATTTGAACTCCGTAATAAAAATTCAAATCGTACCAGTCCCACCCTTTTGGGTAAACATCTTGGTCAAAGTAGCTTGTTTCGGCTATAAGCTCTCCACTTATAGTAGCAATGCCTTTGGCTCGAAACTGATTTAAGAAGCTTTTAAACACAAACTCACGGTCTTCATTGTAAAGGAAACCACTAATTGTCGGATCGCCTGAACCGCGAATAATTAATTTTCCTTTCCAAGTTGAATCAACCAATTCGCCTTGGCTATAAATATTGGTAGTGTACTTAAAATCACTGCCTAATCGATCTAGTACGGCGGCCGTGGTGTACAATTTCTGATTTGAAGCCGGAACAATTAGTTTTTTTGAATTTAGGCTTTCTAAAATGGTGCCATCTTCAGAGCGAATAGTTACGCTCCACAATGCTTCTTGGTTTGGTAATTGACTTATTACCTCATCTAGAGACTGTGCATAGCTTGAGCTGCTAATAAAGATAAAGAATAGAAAAAAAAGACCACTACGATTAATGTATCTCATAATCAGTTTACAAAATATTTCTCTTCTTCAGCCTGAAAAGCTTCAAGAATTTCCGCAGGAGTTTGGCAAGATAAAATCTGTTCACGGAATGAACCACTATTCATAAGTCTTGAAATTCGACTTAATAATTTAATATGTAAGCTATTTCTGGAATCTGGGCCAACCAGAAGAAAAACCATTCGAACAGGTTCTTCATCAATCGAATCGAATGGTAAAGGTTCATCTAACAAGGCAAATGCCGCGAAATTTTCATCAACAGCCTTTGTTTTGCAGTGCGGAATTCCTAAACCTTTTCCAACGCCTGTAGACATCACCTTTTCCCTTTCGAGAACAGCTGCCTTTACTTCAGCAATTTTATCAATGCCTATTTTAGGCTCTAGCGTATCTATCAACACCGAAATCAGCTCTTTTTTATTCTTTACCTTTAGCTGAGATAAAGTGGTTGTGGTATCCAGAAGTGAGAATAAGTTCATAGGCATGCCGTGTCCAAAAGAGTGAATTATTAGGCCTGCAATATATGAATGACTTGCCTACTCTATCAAAGTTTAATTTGAGAGTTTTTAACTTTTTGATTCATTCAGACTGATCGAATTTACGGAGCTGAGAGATTCATTATAAATGATACTAAAATTTCACTCGCTAATTCAATTACTGTTACATCTTCATCATCTAAATCCGTAAACTTAGGGATGCATTGGATAGCAAGTACCATTACCGTTTTTAAGAAAGATTTAAGGATAGAGCTCCGAACAAAACATGCCCTAAACATGGTTTTAGCTTTTGTTGTTGCCTCCTTACTCCTTGTCATGTTTACATTAAAAGTTCAAGATTTAAACCCTACACCTAAAAGTGGTTTGGTCTGGATTATTATTCTCTTCTCAGCGCTCTCCTCATTAGGCCGTAGTTTTATCATAGAAACGGATAAAAACACCTATAATGTATTACGTATTTACGCTCAAGGTTCATCCGTTTTTGCCGGAAAAATGGTATATAACATGCTATTCACTTTGGCTGTCAACCTTTTAACATTTACGCTTTATATCTTTTTGGCAAATATTATTGTCGTTTCTTGGTGGGCATTTATAATGATTTTATTCTTGGGAACGGCAGGGTTATCAAGTGTGTCTACAATGATAGCAGCTATTGTGTCGCAGGCTGATCGTAAAGGAGCTATTTTTTCAGTACTTACCATCCCTCTATTTATTCCATTTATTCTATTACTTACTAATTTAACTAAAGCGGCTTTTGTAAATGGAATGAGTACAGGAGTAACAAACGATTTGATGGCTCTTGTAGGTTTTATAGGAGTTACTATAACCGCAGGAATTGTACTTTTTGAATATATTTGGGAGGAATGAGATTGAATATTGCATTTGGGAATAGGCGTATTATTGGCCAACAAAGAGCCAAGAATCAGGTTGAACGAATCTTAGAATCTAAACGGATAAGCCATGCATATTTAATATCTGGGCCAAGTGGCGTAGGTAAAACTGCCTTTGCGCTTGCATTTGCAGAGGTTATTAATGGAATTAACAACCTAACTGACTTGGGTGAAGATACGGTTTCAAAAAAATCGTCTTGGTTTACACATCCAGATATACACATCTTTATTCCAAAACCAACCTCGGTTGATATTTCGGATTTAAGAAGCAGGTTAGAGTTACTGGCAAAAGATCCATACGAAATTATAAATTACTCCCAACGACCTTCAGTAAACGACAGTCAATCTTCAAAAAACCTACAAGCTTTTTACCCCGTTGATTATTTTAGAGACGATATCCGTCCACTTGCTAAGTTAAGACCAAATGAAGGCTCTCGTGTTATAATTATTATGACACAAGTTGAAACGATGCGAAAAGAAACGGCTAATGCTTTTTTAAAGCTTCTAGAAGAACCCTCTGATCGTCTTATGTTTGTACTTACCACCGAAAGTTATGAAAACCTTCTTCCAACAATCACTTCCAGATGCCAACACATTCCCATGGCAACATTAACCCCTACTGAAGTTGAAGAAGGCTTAATACACGTGGATGGTATAAATCCTGATGATGCTAAATACCTGGCTCGTGTTTCAGGAGGGAATTATGCAAACACTCGTTTTTTTGATATTAGTAGGTTAAAACAGACTCGTGAAGAAATCATAACTTTCCTTCGGCTTTCATTCAGCCAAGATGCAACACAACTTTCCAAACTCACCCAAGATTGGCAAAGTTCAAATAATATTGAAGGAATGATTGCACTCACTAATTTAATGGAGATGTATATTCGGGATATTATGGTTTACAAAACCACACAGAATCCCAAGCTTATTACCAATATTGACCAAATAGATTCTATATCTAAATTTGTGAGTGCTTTAAAAAATGCAAAATTAGAAGAGATGATTAAGCATTTAAATGAATGCCGCCCCATGTTACGCCAGAATGTATCGGCAAAACTTATTTTTGTAGTTTTAGCTTTACGTTTTTCGAGTTTAATGAGAGGTAATGAGCCTATGATAGCAAGTGATGAAAACTGGAAACATTTACCCGCATTTGTAGAGTAATGATAGAAATATATTTCAATAAAATGGAAGGTGCAGGTAACGACTTTATTGTTATTGACAACCGAAGTAACCTCTTTAGTCTTGATGAAATTATTGAGATGACTCCCAAGCTGTGTGATAGAAAGTTCGGTATTGGTGCGGATGGGATTTTGGTTTTAGAGAATCCGAAAATCGCTAATGTTGACTATACGATGGTTTACAGAAATGCAGACGGTAGCGACGCTGGAATGTGTGGTAATGGTAGTCGTTGCCTTGCACTTTACGCTGTAACTAAAGGCTTTAATAGTGTTCATACTTTTAATGTCCATAAAGCAATTTATACCGCAGAAGTAGATGAGGTGCAGCAAACAGTACAAATTAGCTTTCCTGATGTAAAAAATCCGACTCATTTGACGATTGATGATCAACACCTATCTCAAGTATATACGGGCACCGAACACGTTGTTAAGTTTGTTCCCTCAGAAAAACTTGCCCTTGAAAAAATTTTAGTTAGTGAAGGAAGTTTAATTCGATGGCATGATTCCTTAAATCCACCGGGAACGAATGTAAATTTTGTCCACAAGATTGATGGGTGCAATATAGATTTACAAACTTATGAACGAGGTGTTGAGAATTTAACGCTCGCTTGTGGAACGGGTGCTATTGCCTCTGCCATTGCTACACATCACGAAAATGGCTCCATTGCTGGAACATTTATAACAAACGTAAATGTGAAAGGAGGAGCGCTTCAGGTTTTATTTGAATTTGATAACTCAGATAATATCTACAAACACACCAAGCTCAAAGGTCCGGCTAATTTTGTATTCAGCGGTACGTTTAATGCATAGACTTCACATCGTAATCGCTTTATGTATTTTAATTCTTTCATGTTCCGGCTTACAACGAACTAATTTTAGTGGCTCCAGTTTTGTTGCTCCCGATTACAGCTTTCATAACCCATTGCTAGTTAAAGGCCAACTTCCTGCGCCACAGTCTATCAAAAGCATTCAATTATATAGACAGGGAAATAAGCAGAATCCTCCCATTATATCACTTGGCACTTCGGCTCGTATTGTCTTGGAGTTTGATGAGCTCAGTACGCTAAGCGGTCAATATACTATTCGATTCACCCATCATAATCAGGATTGGAGCCCGAGTAACATTCCCGATGTTTGGTTTTTAGATGGTATTAATGATTTGTTAGTGCAAAATGGAGATGCTAACCGGCTTTCGAATCCAAATTTCTACCGATATAAAACTGAGTTTCCAAATCAGCAGGTTAAATTTAAAGCAAGTGGAAATTATCTGCTTCATGTCTATGATTTTTCATCTAATACTGAACTTTTCAGTTTACCTTTTTTCATTACAGAAAACGTGGGTTCCATAAACAGCAATAGTGAAACTGTTTATAATAGTGGCTCTGGAAACTCCACAATCAATCAGCTTTTCTCTGAGTATGAATACCCTGAGGATATTACTATGCCTCAATTCGACCTTACTTTTTCGTACGTTCAAAATAGATTTTGGGGAAATACTATTTCTCCATCAGAAAAAGATGTAAGCAAGCCCGGTAAAATTCGTTTTTATACAGCTAGGAGAAATTCATTTTCTTCTGAATTTGATTTTATTCCGTTAGATCTTTCCGAACTTAATATTAATAATAGAAAAATTGTTGATTGGCAGCCAGAGTTTACCCCTCCTCGTATCATTCTTAAAGAAGATGTTATTAATTTCTCGGCCAGCCCAACCCCTTCTTATTCTTCTAGCTTTGGGAATCCTAGTTCCAGTAATTTTGATAGATATGCTAATGTCACATTTAGCTTAGATCTTGGAGCTATTAATAACTCCAATCCAGAAGTCTATATTTCAGGTGATTTCAACCAATGGCGAACAGATTCACAATACAAGCTTTTCAAGAATAGTGAAACAGGACTTTGGGAAGCTAGTGTAATTATGAAGCAGGGCAAATATCGCTATAAGTACTTTCTTAAAAGTGAATACTCCGATTCTGATTTTGTCCCTTTAAATGATGCCATAACAAATGTGAAACAAGAATACCTTGGTTTTGTGTATTATAGAGACCCAGAGTATAATTATCAGCGTTTACTCATTACAACAAATTTCGATTCTAACGATTAGAAATCTATTCCAATACTAAAGTAATGAACTGCTTTGGGGTTAAAGCCTGTGCGATCATAAGCCCATCCGATATCGTAGCCAAACGGCAAACCAAAAAGAATCGACCGAACACCAAAACCAGCCCCAATCAATACATCTCCATCGATGTAAGGAACTTCGATAAACTGATTGTTACCAATTGGTGCATAACCAATTCGTTGCTTACCCACAGTAAAGTCTAGTGTTTTACTGTTGGATATTGGGTTATTATTAGCATCTACTAAGTTGTAAGAAATACTTTCTCCCCAAGCAGTACCTGCATCTATAAATGCGAGCCCAGTAATATTATACAGTGGTAAGATAGGCAAAGCACCTGGTACTAAAGCTGCAAACATTGGGAATCTAAATTCAGCATTTATTAATCCGAAATAGTTACCGTAGATAGAGTTGTATTCGAAGCCACGTAACGGTACTGCTGGAACAGTAAAGAAGGAATCTGCCAATCGGTCTATTGAAATACCATTATCTGCCCATTTCTGATTTAGCCACCCTAATTTACCTCCCATAAAGTAATTTTGAGCATCTTTACCAATCGACGCTCCTCCTGAAAACCTTAGCCCTATAGAATAACGAGTTCCTAAATCTACATACTTCCTATAATCGCCCAAGATAGACGCAAACTGTGGAGACGAAGAATTAAACGCTGGACTTGCGCTAATACCAATAGAATAACGTGAGCCGCCTTCAGGTGTTATAAAACCAGGCAGGGTATTGTCACTTGTAAATATTATCTCTGGGTTGATAAACTGACTTTTCTCATTCGGATTTCTACTTGTATTGGAGGAAGCACCAGTATCATCAATTACTCCATAAACCGTATTATAATCGAGAATTACGCCAATCATTGTTAAATTGAAATCGAAGCGTTTGAATTTATCAATAGGGTACTGAAGAGTCATCCCCGATCCATAAGTTCTATATCGAATTAGTTCGCCATAATAAGTTTGGTATTTCCTAGCAGTATGAAAATAGCTTACAAAGTAATTCATACGATTTTTGAAATTACCGTACTGTACAGAGTAATCACTATCACGAAGGTCGAATACAAAGTTTGTACCTAAAGCGATTTGATGATCTCCAAGTAAATCACTTACTAAAAACTGAGCCAAAGCTGAAGAACCATATGTAGATGCTACAAAAGTTGGACTATATGCAATATCGACATCAAACTTCAATCGATACTCTTCAGGTACGTATTTACCGTCTTCGGTTATATTGTCTTTTACATCAAAATTTATGACGTCTTTAAGTACTAATGTTGTGTCTTGAATTACATCATCGGCAAAAACATAATTTCTAAAATCGATAACTCCTTCTTCCGCTTTTGCCTCATCTTCTACAACTTTTTCTTTTTCCTGCTCTTCCTCAATCTTTGCAACAGATACTACTCCTGAGGTGAACATCTGACGAGCATAAGCCGTTGCAGGAACTCTTTGTTCTTCCGTTTCTGAGTCTCTCCGTTGTGCCCAGTAGTTCTGTTTTAAGTTAGTGCTTTTCTTTCTATTGAAAGGACTCTTAAGCAAGAAAACATCAATATATCCTTGGTTTATTGCACCAAATGCAATTCGTGTCCCATCTGCGCTAATGGAAAGCTGTGAAATTCCTGCTTGTAAATCCGTTAACGGTGTAGATGTTCTAGTTGCCGTGTCTAGTGTATAAATATTCTGAATTCCATTCTCATCTGATATAAAAACAATCCTTCCATCTAAGGTTGAACTTGGCTGCATTTCATTCCAATTCGGCGTACTCGTTAACCTGATTGCCTTTTTAGAGTTTAGTGTTACCTGGTAAATATCGGTTTGGTACAAACTCTCATTATTGAGCAAATTATACTCAATAGTATAAGTGCTTAAATCGGTTTTGGCACCTCTGTTTGATGTGAAATAAACCGACTTGGAATCACTAGACCATGCAGGTTCGCGGTCTGAGAAAAAATCTTGAGTTAAATCTATAAGTTCTTTTGTTTCCAAATTGTAAACAAAGATATCTTGGTATGGGCCTACATTTCCATCAAAAGCGATTTTAGTCCCATCTGGGGACCAAGCTACAGACCCAATTGCATCTAAGTCTGGAAATTTTAGTTTCTCCAACTTTCCTGTTGCATAGTCTATAATTGCAATATCGTCCCTTCCCTTAGACTTTGTTGAAAGAGCTAGTTTCCTTCCATTTGGAGACCAAGTAAGATTCGGATTTAAAATATTTAACTCTTCAAAATCAGGGTTGTCTTCTCCTCGAATAAGAGTTTTAAGCTTTTGTCCATTAATGGTGTTAATTACTACTACATCAAAATAACCCCGCTTGTTAGTTATAAAAGCAATTTTATCTCCTTGTGGAGAAATTGCAGGGCTTGTATTATATGTTCCAAAAATACCTCTTTTGGTAAGTAAAGTAGCAATATTATCCGCACTTTCTCTTTCTGCTACTTCAGGGTAGTAGCGCTTTTTAAGAGCATCTTGCCACTTGTTGGAAAGCTCTTCTAAAGAATATCCCAAAGAAAGTGTAAGCCCGTACTCAACACTTCTACTTGTTTTAATACGCTGCAATATTTCAGCAATTTTCTCTCTACCGTATTCTTCAACAATATAGTTCCAAACAGATTGACCACCTCTGTAAGAGTAATAACCACTTAAGTATGGAATCGGAGGTAAGTAATTATTTATAACGGCATCTCGTACAAACATATCAGTATTTGTATCCCAACCGAGAGCAGTATATTCAGCAAGACCTTCTTCAAACCAAAGAGGGAATACCAGCTGAATATTATTTTGAATAATAGACTGAATGGTACCACCATAAAACATATCGTTAAAAACGGCGTGCACTAGTTCATGATGTAAAGTTCTCCTGAAATCTGCATAATCTCCAGAGAACGGAATAGTCATTCTATTTTTGAGCTTATCCGTTACCCCACCAATTCCTTCCGCACTTGTTGGAAGTGTAACTACGTTGGTTTGAGAAAAGTCGTTATGGGAATCATAAATAACTACAGAGATACGATCTGAAATCTCATGGTCGAAGTCCTCTTCCAATTGCTTATAAGCGCTTTCAATACTCATCGCAGCAAACTCAGCTAATTCATAATTCTGAGCTGAGTAGTAGTAAACATCAAAATGCTTGGATTTAATTGTACGCCAATCGAAATCGTCGTATTGAACTCTATTCTTCCCAAACGGGAAATATTGAGCCGAGACCCCACTCATTATAAACAAACCTAAGAGAAGAGTTAAACACAGTCTTATTTTCATATTTTCTCCATCAATAGTTAAGCTGGAACAAAATCAATTTGTCTTTTCTGCAAATTTGTGCTTTGCACTTTTACTTTAATCGTATCGCCAAGTTGGAAACTTTTGCCAGATGATTTTCCAACTAAAGCATGCCTTGACTGATTATATAGATAATAATCACCTTTCATATCTCCAACTCTAATCATTCCTTCACAGTGTACATCTTTAAGGTTTACAAAAATACCTCTTTCTGTAACACCACTTATTACACCTTCAAAAGCTTCTCCTATTCTATCACTTAGAAACTCAACTTGCTTCAATTTAATAGAATCTCTTTCGGCATCAACTGCTACTCGTTCACGTTCACTGCAATGTTCTCCATCTTTTGAAAGTGCATCAAATGTATAAGCCATTGTACCAGCAGCGTACCCTTTTAGTAGCCTGTGAACAATAACGTCGGGGTAACGGCGAATAGGGCTTGTAAAGTGTGCATAATGTTCAAATCCTAAACCAAAATGTCCCAGATTTGCAGGACTGTATTCTGCTTTAGCCATTGCGCGAAGCATTAGGCCACTTACAATGGTTTCTACAGAAGTGCCTTTTACCTTTTGTAATAGCTCATTAAGCCTTTTTGGGGAAATGTTGTCGCCAACTTCAAAATGAATATCTAAAGGGCTAACTTGTTCAGCAATGCCTGCTAATTTCTCCAAATTTGGTTTGTCATGCACTCTGTAAAAGAATGGATATAAGTCTTTAGTTTTCTTTTTACCTGATTCTTTCCTGAGATTCTCAATATGTGCGGCTACGGTTTTATTAGCCATTAACATGCATTCTTCAATAAGACGATGAGCAAATATCCGTTTTTTAATAACAACTTCAATTGGCTTGCCCTTATCATCGAGAATAAACCTTGGTTCTGGCGTATCAAAATCTATGGCCCCTTCTCTAAAACGTTTTTCTAGAAGTATTTTAGCTAATTTTTCAACTGTTTTAAGTTCTTTATTAATCTTATGGCTTTTACCATCTAATACTTCTTGAGCTTCTTCGTAACTAAATCTGTGCTTAGAATGAATGGCGGTCTCTTCAATCGAGTAGTCTACCAAGTTCCCTTTTCTATCTAGCTCCATAAAGCAGCTATAAGTTAGCTTGTCTTCATTTGGTCTTAGGCTACAAACACCGTTGCTCAACCTTTCGGGCAACATAGGTATCACTCGATCAACCAAGTATACACTAGTTCCTCTGCTATACCCTTCTTTATCTAAAGGTGTATCTGGACGGACATAATGAGAAACATCTGCAATGTGAACTCCCAAATAGTAGTTACCATTCTCTAAGGTCGAAATACTTAAAGCGTCATCAAAATCTTTAGCATCTACAGGATCAATGGTAAATACAATTTCCTTGCGCATATCTCTACGGCGAGCAATTTCTTCTTCTGGAACTTCTAACGGAATTTGGTCAGCAAATTTATCTACTTCTGCTGGAAAATCAGATCTCAATTGATTTTCAGCTAAAATAGAAAGGATGTTAGCGTCGTTAGTACCAACTTTACCTAATCTCGACATTACTTCGGCTTCAGGTAACGCTAAAGCATGAATCCATTTTTTGAGTTTAAAAATAACTTTTTCTTGATCTTCGGCGCCGTTCAAAGAATCTTCTAATACAAAGAAATCAGTATGAGCAGATTTTTGATCTGGCTCAATAATGTAAGTGTTCACCCCTGTACTCTTAAGTGTACCTACATAAAATTCTTTACCACGCTTTATTATTTCTACTACTTTCCCTTTTGGCTGGCCATTTCTTTTATTTCCAGAAATTTTAACAGCCACTCTATCTCCTGGTAACGCTACTCCCGTATCATGACGGGAAATCATAATGTCTTCATCAAGATTCTCGACAATTACAAAACCAGTCCCTCTTTGGGTTATCTCTATTTTCCCTTCTACTAAACTACGATCTACTTTCTTTTTTTTAAGTGCAGCTTTGAAATGAATCACATTCCCTTGTCTAAAAAGTAAGCCTCTAGCAACTAATCGGGTAATTGTTTTTTTAAGGCGAGCCATGTCTTTGTTACTATTCATGGCCATAGCATTAGCCAATACATCAGTGGAAAGCCGCTTATCAGCGCTATTCTTAACAAGGTCAATTACAATTTCTTCTAAACTACTCAGTCTTGAGTTTCTACTCATTAGTTCCTTTACTATTAACTTGGATTCTCTTCTTGCTCATTACTAGCAACATCTTTGTTTTCTTTTATCCCAAAAATCCTTCTAAAAGGAATAGCCAATTTCTTGAAGAATTCATTCCATGAATTAAACCCGTACGTGGTTTCAATACCTATTCCATTAATATCTTGAGTTTGTTGGGTTTGCTGTCCACTTTCATTACCACTAAAGGTAGGATCTTGCCTATGAAAAGCAGATACTGAAAGTGTTCTGTTTATTCTATAGGTTGCTCCAATGTCTCCAATATTCGATTGTGCTCCAGTAATCTGGCCATCTCTACGTAATATAATTTTATCGTTATACAGCCTAAGTGCAACTCCTAAATCAATCTGATTATACGTATTTAAGCTAAAATCTACATCTAACGTACTCAAATCACTTCTTAAGAGCGAATTTATTTGATTAGAAAGTAACGGACTTATTACTTGACTAGAGAGCAATGGATTTAATACTGCAGCGCCAGCATTGCTCGATAAGTTATCTGTTAATGACCCTGCGCCACTCACTGAAGAATTAGAAGGAATAAAATCTTCTAGTAAAAGAAAGCTTGTTGCTTGTAAGAGCTTTTCTTCTTCATTTTGATTAAGTGCATTTATCTGCGCTAACAAAGTAGAATTTTGTCTTGATTCAAAATTATTAGGTAACCTGAAAAAAAAGTTATTCTGAATACTTGATAGTGAACCACCAATATTAAGTACTAAATCGATGGGAACTCGCTGAACGGTTGATGGATCTCTTTCGGTACGAACTGAAGTTAACGTTTGAATATCTGGCCTTGCAGAAAATACTGCATTAAGATTAATTCTTGCATTAGCGGGTTCTCCTTCCCACACAATACTTCCACCTGATTCTAGCGTAAATTTTCGGGTAAAAATATCACCACTCACAAATTGGTATGTACCACCCGTAATATCAAACCGGCCGAAGATGCTTAAGTCCTGATCTTGAAGCCTAATTCTTAGCCGCCCAGTTCCATCACTTGTAATAACATCTCCTGTAACTGGGTCAAAAACCAATTTCACCGTCATTGGGTTATTCGCCACAAACTGTAAATCTAAAGTAAAACGCTGTGCAAAAGTTAGTTTCGAAGGGTCAGCGTCTTTCGAGTTATTAAATACCGAATTGTTTCCCGCTTTTGTAGAGTCACTATTAAAAACATCAAAGGAATCCACAAAACGAATAAATTTACTATCCTCATCGAACTCCGTTTCTTCTAGCAGAGGCAATCCAATCTCTGAGAAGTCTGAAAGTACAAATGGCGTGGTTGTTTCTATTACTGGTTTAAGGTTTGATCCGTACATTCTAATTAATCCGCTCCCATAAGCTTTACCATAAAATGGTAAATCGGCAGCAAACTGGCTATTCAAAAACTGAAACTCATCTGCCTTAATGTTGATATCCATACTATGGACACCTGAGAAATCATTAAAATTGTAATAGCCATCTAATGTTGCTAACCCACCTGATGGATCAATTAGAAATATATCTTTAAAAACCAGTCCATCCCTTCTAGAAAAACTAACAGGCCCTTGTCCATAATAATAAGTATCGAGAAATCGTGGCTTCATATAAACGGCGTCTTCCATTCCGATACCAAAATTTAAATAGAAGTCGTAATCCTCTAAATTCCCCCAAATTTTCCCCTTACCCTGAGCTATCCCAGCCATTTCGGTAAAAACCTTAGGCGCTAAATAAGGAATAATCCATAAATCAACGGAGTTTAAATCGATATCGAAGTTAAATAAAGAGTCTACAGCTGGAAACTCTCCATTTTTGGGAGCTAGTACATATCCGTTTATTTCAATATTCTGACCTTCTCTATCATTTCGAGCAAAGTATTCAGGATAACTTGCTGAGTCTGTTTTGACTTTTATACTTGTATCAAATCGATTAAGAGGGTTGTTAAAATTACTTGATATCTCCAAATCTCCTACTACATTCCCACTCATTGAAAATCGCTGAAGATCTATTAACCCTTCTATTGACGGAATTGTGGAAAGTGAACGTGTGGTAAACGTGCCATTAAGATTTCCTGAAAAACTAATTGCTCCTCTAATAATGTCTGATATCTTGCCTAAATCAACCCCACGAATCAGATAATTCACCGAATCATCTACATTATCACTAAAAATTCCTTCTACATTCAAGTATTGTTGTTCACTCTCAAAAACAAAGTCTTTTACAATCCATTCTTTTTTATTCGTAAATGTTACCGAAGGTGTTGCTCTATTTACCCAGTTATAGAAATCGCTACCTAGCTTAAATTCGTTAATTTTCATAGTAACAGATGTATCCTGAATCGCAGCCGTTCCCTCCATATTAAATGAAACATCATTACCTATTCTTTTAATATTCTGGGAAATAGATAACGAATCTCTATTTAGGGATGCTAGCAACTCGAAACCTTCAGCTTCAAACAGGTTAGAAGTAAGGCGTTCTATATTTGTTTGTAGCTCAAAACCTGAAAAGTCTCTAATTCTCTCGTCATGTCTAAAACTACCTGTAAGTTGAGCTCGAACACTGTCAAGTCTTTTGTCGTTAAAACTCAGCAGTTTGTCATAAATATCTACATTGAATAAGAGCCTATTATTATTTGCAGAAATATTAGAGGTGATTTTTGCTAGACTATAAAAATTTGGCGTATCAGGAAAATATGCTTTTATATACTGTAGGTTCTTTAATTGAGCAACGAGCTTAAAATCGTGGTTCTCAAATTGAGTTTGCTTATACAAGGCCTTGCCTTCATCATCAAAAAACAATTCATCATTAAATCTCTTTTTAAAAAATTTACTCCAGTATATCGCTAACTCAGGCAGTTGTGATGGATAATAGTCTCCTTCTAAGGTAATATCTAATGCGGATGTTGTTAACCGAAGCAACTTGGTTCCGTTCTGATTATTTGATAAATCTGCATAAATTAAATGAGGTAACAGAGTATCACTACCAACTATTGCTTCTGGAATGTCTATACTTAATTTACCAAAGGCATTATCAATACTGCTACCAGAAATATCTATCACATACTCTAAATCCACAATGGCATTTGCCATAGCTTCTAATTGAATTAAATTTTTAAGATCAACATTAGCACCATTTCCTTCCAGTTTTAGAATTTTTGTATCATTTCTCAGGTCAAGTACACCGTTTCCACTTAATGTTGCATTCTTTGTAACTAGTGTAAAAATTGGGGTTACTAAGCCGTTCTTACTTGGCGCATTTATGTCAAACATATCAAAACGGATGCCATTAAACTGCCCTTTTTGGAAATTGGCTCTCAACTCTTGTATAGTATTAAAGTCACGATAATCATTTAGTTTAATAGAACCTTGTGAAGTAAGCTTTGATGTAGAAATTCTACCTGCTAACACTCCACCAAGATCTAAAGAGTCGGTACGGAATTTCAAGTTCAAATCACGATTACCCTGTAGTCCCAGTTCTCCCTCTAGCTTGATATACCCTCGATCACTAACTCCCTCAACAATCCCATTTAGTCTGTTCAGGTTACCTTCCAATTCTGCTGTTAATATTAAATTGTTAAGCGCATTTAATTGAGTTTGTGATATTTGTTTTAACAAAGATTTAGCATCTACTTTATCAAAAATGGTTTCTCTCAAGCTTAAATTATATCCAAACTCTTTACTGTTAAGTAGGTTGCTAAGGTCACCTGTAGCTTTAAATCCAGAGTTCCCATATTGAAGAGCTAAATCATTAACATAAAGTAAATCCAAATCGCCCTCAATATTCATGGCAGCGAAAATGGGTTTATCTAATATTGGCGCATTTGGTATAAACTGTTTAATCCGTTTTGGAGCCACAATTAATTCATTTAAATCAATATCTAATGAGGCCGCCCTTAACTGAGCTAATAGTTCGCCTTTAAATAAATCTACATCATTAGATTTTCCACTAAACTTTAAGTAGGTATCTGATGTATTTAAATTGAACGAATTAAATTCCAAAAATCGGTTATTGTTATAAATCTGCCCATAAATCTGCGCTTTAGGAACGTCTAGTTCGGGGATACTCATGGTTAGATTATTGATATCTAAAAAGCGCTGACTACTTTTATACTCAAAAAACATTGATAGGTCGATATCTCTAAAGGTAAGACTATCGCTTGACGAAAATGTTTGGTGAGGTTTAAATAAATGTCTAATAATAACCTTACCAGAATGTACAATAACGTTGGGGGCCAAGATTTCAAAAAATGGTTTCTCAGCCTCTTCTTTATCAGTAAGAACAATTTCAGGCTTCTTTTTTATTGCCGCTAAAAAAGCATCCTTTTTAGTGCCATCTATAATAACTGTTGGTGCATTAACGCTTAGTCCTGTTACAATAAACTCTTGCCTTAGTAAAGCGAAAATATCCAAACTTGCAGAAAGGCTATCGGCATGGAACACTGCTTCTGTACTTGAGGAATCTGGGTATAGGTTTACCTCTTTAAGTTCGAAGTTCATTGGGACAATACCACGAAGCTGCCCTATAGTTAAAACGCCTTCGTACTTCGAGCTAAAATTCTTTTCTATTTGAGTGGCAATGTACGTCTTTGTTACTTGTAATTGTAGAATACCAAAGCCGATTGCTCCAATAACAATCAAAGCCAAACCTATAATCCCAAATGAGACCCAAAAGGCATTCCAACTTTTATGTAACCAACGTAATAAGGGCACTTAGTTAAACTCCTTCAAAATAAACTTCCAAGCTTCTAAAATTACCTGTGTTTGTTCGAACTTCATTGTAAACGGTTTTTCTAAATCTTTCAACAATACTAAGCGAATGGTTGAATTTGCAACTTTCTTATCGTGTAACATTAGAGTAGTTAATTCTTTTGGAAGTAACGAGTTATCTAGACTCAAATTATACAGAGATTTAAAACGTAATAAATCAGACATATCAAGTTCAGCACCAATTTCATTGGACACAAACACAGCTGCCAACATACCCATGTAAACTGCTTCGCCATGAGTGAATTTTTTGTAATCGCCTTTTCTTTCAATTACATGTGCAAAAGTGTGCCCAAAGTTTAGAAACTCTCGGATACCAGCTTCTTTCACATCTTGAGAAACAACGGCAACTTTTATTGCCGCACTTTTTTCGATTAGACTCTTCCAAGCTTTTGGTTCTTTAAACTCTTCATCAATAATCAATTCTCTAAGCTCATCAAATATCAATTTATCTTGGATGAAGCCATATTTTAGTATTTCACTTAAACCACTAATCCATTCTTGCTTTGGTAGAGTTTCTAAAAATTGAAGGTCTGCAAAGACAGCTTTAGGTTGATAAAAAGCTCCAATTAGATTTTTACCCGTAGCGTGATTAATCCCTGTTTTTCCTCCAATGGAACTATCTACCATAGCCAAAAGTGTAGTTGGCATATGTATAAGAGGAATACCTCGCAACGCTGAAGCTGCTACAAAACCAGCTAAATCGCCTGTTACACCACCACCTATTGCAAGCAATGGCGTTTTACGTTCAATCTGAGCTTTCAGAACTACATCTAGAATACGAGAGTACTCGTTCATGCATTTACTCTTCTCTCCTGCTGGGATCACATGCTTTACTACCGTATCAAAAGCTGTATCTAATTCCCTAAAAATAGTTTCGCTATGTAAACTATTTACGTTCTCATCAATTAGAACAAGAACTTTCAGTGTAGAATATTCAGACTTAATAAAGCTAATTGCTTCGTTCAATATGTTATAGCCTACCTTAATTTTATACGAATCAGAAGTAGTGGTGCTAAGAATTAAAGGATCAAACATGTTTTTTTATCTTATCAATAATAATATCTACAAGCTGTTCTTCTGTGCCAAAGCCATCACTTTTAACTTGTATTTGAGCTTGCTTATAAAATTTTTCTCGATTGGAATATAGCATATTAAGCTCATTAAGAAGGACTTCTCTCGATTTTATTTTTCCTTGTTTATCAAGAACAATTGGTCTTTTTTTATTACGAAGAACACGCTTAACAATTACATCTATTGGTGTTTCAATAAAAATCAGAAGTCCGTGAAGTTTAAGATGATCAACAATATTCTGGTTTTGAAGAGACCCGCCTCCCAAAGCTAAAATTCCTTTAAAGCTAGTCGATAAATCCATCAGGAACTCTCGCTCCTTTTCTCTAAAATACGGTTCTCCTTCATCCTTAAATATATCAGAGATTGATCGTCCTTCTTTTCTTTCTAAATAGCGATCTAAATCTTGAAATGGTAATTCCAATTTCTTTGAAAGTATACTACCAATACTGCTTTTGCCAGTGGCCATAAAACCACATAAATAGAAGCTATCAACATACTTTTTTAATCGATGTTCATTCATTATTAGGATTCTTTGGTGCTACAAATTCCACTTCTTCACGTTCAACAATCACTGCTCCAGGCAATGCTTTTTTAACTTTACGCACATACTTTTTCTTTGTAACTATAACAGGAACTAATTCTGCACCCCTTGCTTTAGAGTTATAGGCTGCGTAAGCCGCAGCTTCTTGAATAACCGTTTTAGGTGGAAGTTTTTTATTATTTCCCATCCGAATTATAACATGCGAACCTGAAACCCCACGTGCATGTAGCCAAATATCTTCTTTATGTGCCATTTGCACTAAAATATCATTATTCCGGGCATTTTTCCCTATCCAAACAGTAAAACCTTGCACCTCAAACACATGGAATGGGTGCCCGGAAGCAGCATTGCTTTCTTTTATACCAACTCCCAGCTCATGAAGTTGTTCCCTGTGTACTTTTTCCCAATCCTGAAGTTCATAAAGTTTTCGTATTTCTTGAAACTCAGCAATTAGCATCTCAAGTGTCTTTTTCCGCCCCTCTAAAAGAGGAATACGCTTTAGCGCCTCTTTATAAGATGTGGCAGAGTTTCTAGACTTTTCATAATACCGTTCGGCATTTTCAACGATACTCAATTTAGAATCTAATCGTATCTCAATTTTATTTCCAGCATCAAATAAATCTTCAACTACAATTTTATTACCTACATTTTTCCTTATATGAGCATTTGCCATCAGCAAGTGTGCAAATTTTTCATAATCCTCAGAACGAGTTAATCCTTTGTCTGCCAGAGAAAGATTTTTTAAGCCCGATGCAGTTCTCTTTATTTGCCTTTTTAACGATTTAAGTAGTTCCCCCTTTTTTTGTCTTAATCGTTGAGTATGCGAATAGGTTTTAAACCTAAATGCAATTAAATCGTTAACAGAGTTAAAATTTCGTTCTGTTGAAATAGGTAATATACTCTGCTTAAAGAGAGTTGTGTTCCCATTTTCTAGCAACCTAAATGAAGGCTCTTCGAGAATACTATTTGTTAACACTTCGATTTTCTGAATTAGCACTGTATTGCTCAACTCAGAAAGTTTATGCTCTGCGATAAGCTCCGCTAAATGTGCTCTAGGAAGTAAAGGATTTATAAAAGTGGTTTTTTCCTTAATACTTAAATCAGAACTTGGTTCTTTATAAAGTGTGATTTGCTTTGAACTCGGCAAATCATTTGAATTTCCTTTAAAAGCTTCTACAAAAACATCCTTTTTTGTGAGAAATACATTCGCTTGATTACTGAATAGCTTAAAGACTAATTCATAATCATTCTCAATAACTATTGTGAGTATTCGGTCTGTTTCTGCAATACTAACATCATAAATATTTAGGCCGTCAATTTCTTCAAAAAAGGTTAGTCTATTTTTCTGTTTAGGTTGAGAATACACATCCAAAAATAACGCAATATTTCCAGGAGCAGTACTAAAAACTAGCTTCACTCGTTCCCGCTCTGATTCCACATGAAACTCTATTAGATTTTTGAATCTTGTGGTAGACAATACAATTTGAGCACCTATCAAATTGTGTTTTAAGACGTTCTTTAAATATATTAGTTCGTAGTAATTCATTGAAGAAAGGGAGATAAATAAAGAAAGTTATGCATTATCCAATATTCAGTTCCATCGTAAATACGGTAGATACGCAACTCGAAAAGCGTGGAATTTCTGCCGAAGCATTCAGTACTTGGGAAAATAGTAAAATTAATGCCACCGGTTTAGAGTTAGAAATTGGCTTATCAAAAGTTTCTCAATATATGAAATCACTATCAATCAATTTTGATTGGGATGGTTTTCGTGAACGTTCTCTTGCGAAGCAACTTGAAGGGATGGATTCGCACCCTTTTCTTAAGATTGATAAGTTAAATGAAAGTAGTATAGTTCCCACCATTGACGTAGAGATGGCTTGGCTTTTTGATGTGAATTTGTGCCAGCCCGAAATCCCAGAACTTTCTGGAAATTATAGAATTGAACAAGCTAGCGCTTGGATGGAGTCTATTAACCGCCAAGTGAACCACTTATTAGTGAATGACGACATCATTACACGCTGGCATATAGAAATTGAAGGTGATGAGAACGGAAAGTATCTATCTGCCATTAACCTAATTTCGTATTTTCAATACAGAATTGACACTCCAAAAAGTCTTAATGAGGTGAAGCATTATGTTAGCCGTCGATTGCACGATTTACTGCTTAAAGCAAACAAAGTTCTTTATATTGCTGATGAAATTCTGAATGAAACCATCGCCGCATAAGCTTTTTCAAAACTCTTCTGTGCTAGTAAATCAATTTTCTGAGCGAGGAAGAGCATAAATTAGGAGATAGAATAGTACTGTTCATCTTCTCTTCCAATAAACCTTCAGAACTCAGATTACCACTCCGATACTTTTAATTTGCTACACACATAGACTCGGCTCCTTTCCTTTTTGCATTTCCAGCCTCGTTCAATCAGATAAAATTTTGCTTACGTTTTAGTGCAAAACCTAAACTAAACAGCAAAAAAAAGGCTTCGAAGTAACTCGAAGCCTGAAAATCTATTTTTTCTTCTTATGCCTGTTTTTTCTCAGGCGCTTTTTACGCTTGTGTTTTGCAATTTTAGCGCGCTTTCTTTTTTTACCACTTGGCATTGATGATCACCAGAAATTACTAGTTGTTGTTTTTTGTTCGAACGGGTCAAAAATAAGAACTTTTTTGATGCTTTTCTAAATCAATTTTCAATCATCATTTTTACGTTCACTGCTTCTTTAAATTCTTTCGACATTTTGAGCACAGGAACGAATTGTTCAGGCACTATAACTTCTTCATTAGTTTTTGGGTTTCGTGCTACTCGTTGCGCTCTTTTAACAACTTTGAAACTCCCAAAACCTCTTAATTCTATAGAATCGCCACGTTTCATTGCGTCGATAACAGTTTCAAGAAAACCATTTACAACAGCTTCTGTTTCTACTTTTGTAAGGCCAACTGATGCCGAAATAATATCGACCATGTCTGCTTTAGTCATAATAGGCGGTTTTTTATGTTAATTTTTCTCTGTTCAATAAGTTAAAACACAGAACTCAATAAATCGTTCCAGAGCTCAAATGTATGATATTTTGGACTTCTATAAATGTTCCTCGTAATTATTGCTAAATCTTTTTTACTTTCACATGCATAAATTGAATGTGTAAATACAAAGTAATCTAGCAAATCTTATGGAAATGTTTGAAAATGTAATTAACTGGCTGAACGATATGGTTTGGTCTCAACCTTCTAAATTCCCACTAATGGTAGCTCTTCTACTTAGTTTTGGGATTTTTATAACTCTGCGGTTGGGATTTATTCAGATCAGAAAGTTCAAACACGGCGTACTCTCTGTTATGGGTAAATTTGACGATCCCGACGCAATAGGAGATGTAAATCACTTTCAAGCTCTCACAACAGCTCTTTCAGCTACAGTTGGAATTGGTAATATAGCTGGTGTTGCCATCGCAATTCATTATGGTGGGCCAGGTGCTTTATTCTGGATGTGGGTAACCGCTTTTTTCGGCATGGCCGTTAAATTTACAGAATGTACTCTTGCTGTTAAATATAGAGTACAAAATGCGGATGGGTCTGTTTCTGGTGGACCAATGTACTATATCGAAAAAGGTCTTGGTGCAAACTGGAAGTGGTTAGCCATGTTCTTTGCTGTAATGGCAGTGATATGTTCCTTCTTAACAGGTAATGCAGTTCAAGCAAACACTGTTGCCGACACACTTTACAGTACTTTCGCCCTTCCTGGCTGGATTACAGGTATTGTAACTGCTACTATTGTTGGGGTTGTTATTATTGGTGGAATTAAAAGAATTGGTAACGTTACCGCTCGATTAATGCCTCTTATGGCCTTAATTTATGTATTAGGGGCACTTATAATCTTACTTATAAATTTCCAAGAAATCATTCCTGCTTTCAAAACAATTTTTGTAGGCGCTTTCAATCCTCAAGCAGGTATGTACGGGGTTGTTACTGGAGCATTCCTTACAACTTTAGTTTGGGGTATTAAGCGTGGTTTGTTCTCCAACGAAGCTGGACAAGGTTCTGCTCCTATCGCGCATGGTGCTGCAAGAACCAAAGAGCCTGTTCGTGAAGGTGTGGTTGCTTTGCTAGAGCCATTTATTGATACTTTAGTAGTTTGTACTATGACTGGCCTTGTAATTGTGAGTACAGGTGTTTACCAACAACGCCACGACATTCCTTTCAATCCAAATGGTAAGGAAGTGAGCTATAATATTGAGTCTGGTTCCACTTTGATAGTAGATGAAGGTGTTCCAACTAATGGCCAAATTATTGTAAACGAAGCAACGACTGGTGTTATCTTTGTTGGTGGTAGTAGCTCTAAGGAAAAATTTACTGGAACTATTAAAATTGACAATGGCAAAACGCTTATTACTACAGAGGCAGGTGCTGTAGTTAAAGATTTACATGCTGATATTGTAGAAAATGGAGCGCCTCTTACTTCACTAGCTTTTGAGAACGGTCTTGCCCCTCTTTTCCCTGGAGGTAAATATATCGTTACACTTTGTGTTCTTTTATTCGGAATTTCTACGGCTATTAGTTGGAGTTATTATGGAGATAGAGCCATTCAGTATATAGCGGGCGATAAGTCCATCATTTACTATAAATTTGTATATGTAGCAATGCACTTTGTTGGCGCCATTCTCACGCTCGAAACCGTCTGGGCCATTGGGGATATTGCACTTGGTCTTATGACTTTCCCGAATATAATCGCTTTATTTGCTCTTTCTGGTGTTGTTGCAACATCAACTAAGACCTATTTCAAAAAAATGAACGAAGCTAAGTCTTAATAAAATTATGGAAAACGTATTAGTAGTTGATCACCCTGTAGTTCGTCGATATATCACCGTTTTACGAGATAAAACTACTAATACGGCTTCTTTTCGCCGCGCAATGGCAACAATTGGCAATATTTTGGCCTATCACGCCTTAAGTGACTTACCCCTTCAGGAAGTTGAAGTAGAAACTCCTATCCAAAAAACTAAAGGATTTATCCCTGCAAATGATGTTATTGTAGTACCCATTCTTAGAGCTGGCTTAAGCCTAGTTGATGGTATTATAAATTTTATTCCTGAGGCAAAAGTTGGCCACGTTGGTGTGTACAGAGATGAAACCACACATCAGCCAGTTAACTATTACGACAATCTTCCAAATGGAATAAAGCATGGCTATACTCTTGTTGTAGACCCAATGCTTGCCACCGGAGGTAGTGGTTCGCATGCCATTAGCTACTTGAAACAATCAGGTGCAACAAATATCCGCTTTGTTTGCTTAATTGCTGCACCAGAGGGCATCAAAAGACTTCAAGGTGACCATCCAGACGTTCCGATAATTACAGCCGCAATAGACGAAAAATTAAACGAACAAGCATTTATTGTACCTGGTTTGGGAGATGCAGGAGATCGTTATTTTGGTACGCAATAGCTGTCTATTATTTATAATTCTTCTATGCACTTTTTCTTGTTCAAAACTCACTGAGTTTGACAACCAACGCATAAAAGAAGTTCTTGGAGACTCTTTACTTTCTAGCTCATCTAGCTGGGATATTGAGATGGATATTATCGAAGACGGGTTTATTTCTCTAAATCTCAAAAGTTCAAAAGCTGTTAGTTATTCAAAAAATGATGTTAAGTACACCACCTTAAGTGGACCTGTAAGTATTCAAATATTTGAAACTGACACACTTCAAACCGAAGTTTTCTCCGACAGCGCTTTATATAGACCATCTATTTCTAGTTTCGAATTGTTTGGAGCTGTGAAAGTGTTTACCAAATCGGGACGGCGACTCAGCACTGAGTATCTTAAATGGGAAAGAGCAAAAGACATGATTAGCACCAATGAATATGTTACTATTGTTACACCTACTGATAGTATAAACGCCATGGGCTTAGTTGGCAATGCTGACTTAACCAATTATACCTTGAATGAAGTAACTGGGCAAACGGTCATCCATTGAAAATTTTCACTCAATTATACTCTAGTTTACTCCTTATTGTGATTATCTTTTTCACAACAACAAGTGCTTTATCTCAAAATGTAATAACTATTGAGCGTTCCAGAACTATAGAAAATATAACTATGAATGGAGAGTCTATTCGTAAACTATATGATGCACGTTTAAGTACGGGTAACGTAACTTTAGTGTGTGATAGCGCCTGGCAGTTTATTGATAGGAATGAAGTAAGAGCCTTTGGTAATATCCAAGTGGATACCAAAACAGAGCATATTTGGGCAGATACACTTTATTATTTTACGGATAAAGAATTGAGTGAACTTCGTGGAAGAGTAATTATTAAACAAGATAGCACCCTACTTTTTGGTAATAAAGTTGACTACAATTTCTTAACAAAAGAAGCCTTCTTCCTCGATAATATTCGCCTAGAAGATACTGAAGGCACTTTAACTGCTCAGACTGGTAACTATTACCAACAAAAAGATAGTGCTGAGTTTCGAGGAAATGTCCAGCTAACTGATTCCGCGAAATATGCAGAAAGTGATAGCCTTTTTATAAATCGGAAAAAGAAACTAACTCGCCTTTTCAGTAACATATTTGTAGCCGATAGTGTAAACAACTCCATTCTTCAAGGTAACTACCTTGAGGCAGACTCTTCAGGTCGCCGTTTTATTGATGGAAATGCTTATTTGAGAAGAATTACTTCAGATACAACAGATACTACTCATATATTTGCGGACGAAATACTCTTACAAGAGCAAGATTCTACCACTTTTATTAATGCATATACAAAAGTTAAAGTGTGGTCTCAAAAATTCTCGTCGTTATCTGACACCCTACTTTACAATTCAAAAGAGGAACTTTTCCAATTACGAGAAAATCCGAAAGCTTGGCATAAGCAGATTCAACTTACAGGTCCTTTCATTTCAGTACAATTGGACAGTAGCAGTGTAAAGCAACTTACTTCATATTACAAAACTATTGCTGTACAAGAAGACTCTATATCTGGGCGATTAAACCAAATTAAAGGTGATACCCTTATCGCTGATTTCACAAATGGTGATATATCTCAAATTTCAGTTTATCCCAACAGTGAAATTCTTTACCATACCAAAGACAGTAATGGAAAGCCTGATGGAGCTATGGAGAATACTTCCCCAAAAACTATTCTCTCCTTCGAAGATGGAGCATTGGTTAGAGCTTGGATGGGTAAAAATCAGGGGCTGTTTCTACCTGAATACACCGATTTAGCTACCCGTAGGTTAGAAGGTTTTGTATGGACTCCCGAACTTAGGCCTTCGCGTCCATCGGTAAATCCATCAGGAAAGTTCCCACCGATTCCTTTAGAACGCCCATTCTCACTTCCAAAACGTTTTATTGAGTTTCAGAACAAGCAGTTTTAAACACTAATTTTTACAGAAACTCTCCTTTTGTTTTAGCAAATTTGTGCCTATTAAATTACTCTAAAACATTCTGCCACATGAATAAATTATTTTCGATTGCATTAATTGTACTATTCGGCTTCAGTCAAGTTCAAGCGCAAGATGGGAAGTTATCAATTGCTATCGATTCTGCTACAAAAACCGACCATGAAGTAGTAATAAACGGGAAGAAAATTGCGTATTCGGCAACAGTTGGCACTCAACCTGTATGGGACAATAGCGGTAAACCTGTAGCCACCTTATTATACACTTACTATGAACGGAAAGGAGTTTCGAATACAGACCGTCGTCCTTTACTAATATCTTTTAATGGCGGCCCTGGATCAGCTTCTGTGTGGATGCACATTGCATACACTGGTCCTAAAGTCCTAAACATCGACGAGGAAGGTTACCCAATTCAACCATATGGGGTAAAAGACAACCCTTACTCCGTGCTTGATGTTGCCGATATTGTATATGTAAACCCTATTAATACTGGTTACTCTCGTCTTTTTGATAAAGATGCCGACCGTAAAGACTATTTCGGCGTTAATGAAGATATAAAGTACCTTTCTGAATGGCTTAGAACATTTGTTACTCGTGTTAATAGATGGAATTCTCCAAAATATCTAATTGGTGAAAGTTATGGAACTACTAGAGTTTCAGGGCTTGCGCTAGCTCTTCAAAATCAACAATGGATGTATCTAAATGGTGTGATTTTAGTTTCGCCTACTGAATTAGGAATTAAAAGAGAAGGCCCTGTTGAAGCTGCAAATCGTTTGCCATATTACGCGGCATCAGCTTGGTTTCACAAAAAACTTGCTCCAGCACTCCAGAGTAAAGACTTAATTGAAGTTTTAGAAGAAGCTGAGACTTATGCAATCAATTCATTGTTGCCGGTAATGGCTAAAGGTGCTTGGGCAACAGAAAATGAGAAATCCGAAGCTATAAGAAAGTTTAGTTATTATTCTGGACTTAGCGAAACCGTTATAGATCAACACAACTTGGATGTCCCAACCTCTTTCTTTTGGAAAGACTTGCTTAGAGACGAAGGTTATACTGTTGGTCGATTAGATTCCCGATACAAAGGAATTGATAAAATGGAAGCTGGCATTCGTCCTGACTACAACGCAGAACTTACTGCTTGGCTACATTCCTTTACCCCTGCCATTAATTACTATTTCAGAAATGACTTAAATTTCAAAACAGATCTTAAATATAATATGTTTGGTCCTGTACATCCTTGGAATAATGATGGGGATAGAACCGGAGATAATTTACGCCAAGCAATGGCTCAAAATCCTTATCTCCATACAATGATTCAAAGTGGGTATTATGATGGCGCTACAAGCTATTTTGATGCCAAGTATACGATGTGGAATCTTGACCCAAGTGGTCGATTAAAGGATAGGCTTAGCTTTAAAGGCTACAGAAGTGGCCACATGATGTATTTAAGAGCTGAAGACTTGAAAAATGCAAACGATGACATTCGAGATTTTATCAAGAATTCACTCCCTCCTTTAGGGACGCCAGCAAAATATTAAGCTGAATAAGAAACCACGTGCTTTAAATCACGTGGTTTCTGTTTTTTTAAAAGTACAATACTAAGCCTCATCTAGTTCCACATTTGCTTTCATTACACGCTCTTGAACATCGAACGGCGCAGATGCATAATGAGAAAACTCACGCGAATAAGTTGCGCTTCCTTGAGTCATAGATTTTAGGCGAGTTGAGTAATGATCCAGTTCTTCCAATGGAACTGTAGCTTTAATTTTTTGCAAAGCTCCTTCAGTATCCATTCCAAGAATATGCCCTCTTCGAGTGCCCAAGTCACCCATTACATCACCCATATAATTAGCTGGAACTATTACTTCCACAGAGTAAATAGGTTCCAATAATTGGGGATTAGCTTTTAGAAACCCATCTTTAAAAGCCATTCGTGCTGCTGTTTTAAACGCTGCTTCGTTTGAGTCTACAGCGTGCATCGATCCATCAAAAATGGAAACACGAATGTCTCGTGCACAACAACCACTCATCGGACCGTTTTCCATTTTTTCCAACACACCTTTTAAAATTGCCGGCATAAATCTGTTATCGATTACTCCACCTACAATACAATTATTAAACACCAATTTTCCTCCCCAAGGAAGTTCATGAACTTCGGTGTTTCGCACTTTCATATCCGCAGGATCTGGCATTCCTTCTTCATAAGGTTCAATCAAAATCTGAACTTCAGCATATTGCCCAGCACCACCTGATTGTTTTTTATGTTTATAGCTAGATTTAATTGGTTTGGTGATTGTTTCTCGATATGGAATTTTTGGAGCTATAAATTCAATATCAAGCTTATAGCGGTTACGTAGTAGATATTCCACAACGTTTAAGTGCTCTTCGCCTTGAGCATGAATAATTAGCTGACGAAGTTCTTGGCTATGCTCAATAACGATAGAAGGGTCTTCTTTATGAATTTGATTTAGAGCACTACCGAGCTTGTCTTCATCTCCTTCATTTGTAAGCTTAACTGCTGTTCTAATTGTAGTTGAAGGAAATTTAATACCTTCTAATACAACAGATTCCCCTTTCTCAACTAGCGTATCGTTTACAGCTCCATCTTTGAGTTTAACAACAGCTCCAATATCACCTGTTTTGATTTCACTCACTTCAATACGTTTATGGCCTTCAGTAAGGAATAAATTTCCTAAACGAACTGAATTTGAAGTTGAGCTATTCACCAAGTCCATTCCAGGAACCGCTGAACCACCATAGGATTTAAAATAAATCAAGTCCCCAACGTGAGATTCTGAATGCGTTTTAAAGAGGAAAAGAATAGTTTTTCCATCAGGGTTTAAAGCTAGTTCTTCTCCAGATTCAGTCTTAGGAGGATTTACTTCTAAAGGATTTGGAGTAACGTTGTCAATAAAACCCATTACTCGCCCGGTACCCATGTTGCGTGTTGCACATACACAAAACAGCGGAAATATTTGGCGATTTACCATTGAAAGATGTAAACCGTTTTGCATCTGTTCTTCATCCAGTTCACCATACTCAAAATAGATATCCATTAAGGTCTCATCATTTTCAGCAATAATCTCAACCAGCTCTTGATGAAGTTGATTTGCACGTTCTTTTAATGAATCGGGGATAGGTAATTTATCAGGTTTTCCCCCACTTTTAGGAAATTCATACATTTTCATTTTCAATACATCAACAATAGCATGAAAGTCATTCCCCTCACTATATGGAAACTGCATTACAGTCACTTTTCTGCCATAATGTTCATTTGCTTCCTCTACGGTTTTCCAAAAGTCCGAACGTTCGTTATCCAGTTTATTTACCACCAACATAGACGGTATGTTAAAGCTTTCAGCGTATTTCCAAAGTGCATCCGTAGCTACTTCTACCCCATTTTCTGCGTTCAGGGTAAATAATGCTGTATCTGCAATTCTAAGTGGGCCAACAACTTCTCCAATATAATCGGAGGTACCTGGAGTATCGATAAGATTAATTTTGTGCCCTCTCCAGTCTAAATTCATAAAAGAGGAATGGATAGACTTCCCTTTTTCATGCTCTAAAACATCATAATCTGAAACAGTATTCTTTTCTTCAATACTCCCTCTTCTATTTATGGCTCCAGCTTCAAACAACATTGTTTCAGCTAGTGTTGTTTTACCGGAGCCAGAATGCCCCAACAAAACTACATTACGAATTCGGTCAGGATTGTATACTTTCATGGCTATTCTCCTTGAATTAATAAAGATTAAATTGAAAGCACTTTCTTAATAAAATTGAAGTGCTTCCTTTTTTGCACTTATATTTGTCAATGAACTTGGCATTGTTAAATGAAAACAATATGAAGAAATAATTTAAGCGACTACAGGTAATAATCAAGATGAAAAAAATACTACTCATTCAAACAGGCGGAACTATTGCTATGAGCGCTAAAGGTGAGGGTGTAGAACTTGATCCTGATTCATGGTCGGACTTGCTATATAAGCAGATTCCTGAGTTAGCTGAATTAGCTGAGATTCATACTTACCCTTTATTTTTTGAAGACAGCTCTGATTTAAACGCCGACCATTGGGTTAATTTAGCCCGATGTATTGATAGTCATTATTTGGTATACGACGGGTTTGTGGTTCTTCATGGGACCGATACAATGGCATATACTGCATCAGCTCTTTCTTTCGGATTACAGAACCTCGCTAAGCCAGTCATATTTACAGGAAGCCAAGTCCCTATGAGTAGTATTAGAAGCGACGCTCAACGGAATCTCATTAATTCTATTGAAATGGCAACTATGCCGCTTAATGAAGTAGCAATTTGTTTTAACGATCACGTTTTTAGAGCTAATCGTTCTACAAAAATGAGTATTGGCGACTTTGATGCTTTCACCTCACCAAATATTCCACCTATTGCACAAATTGGACTCAATATAGAATTAAAAGTGAGCCCTAAAGAACTTCAAGCTCCTTTTTATAATAACGCCATGTACTCGAACGAGGTTTTTATTTTAACTGTACATCCGTCAATGAATCCAGCTTTTTTAGAATGTATAAACTTAGCCAAACTACGAGCTGTTATTGTTCGCAGTTTTGGTAGTGGTAACATTCCAATAAAAGGAACTTTCAACCTCCTACCCTTTTTCGAAAAATGTAGAGAAAACGGCGTTATTGTAGCAATAATTTCTCAAGCTGACTTTGATGCCGTAGACCTTAGTAAATATCCTGCAGGGCGAGAGGCTATTAAAGTGGGCGCCATTTCTTGTAGAGACATGACCTTAGAAGCCGCGCTTACAAAAATGATGTACTTATTAGCTCGATATGAATCCAAAGCGGAGATTGAAGAACAATTTCAACTTTCTTTAGCTGATGAAGTAACTGTTTAACAAGATTCTTAACGAACTATGCTTTTTTCCATGGGTTTAACTATACTCAATCAAAACAAATATTGGCATGTATTTTATATTTGATATTGAAACCATCCCCGACTTTGAATTTGTCCGTAAAGTTTTGAACAATTACGAGGCTGACGACGAGACTTTATTAGAAATTGCGAGTGAAGAACTAGCTCGCAATAAATCTGGCTTTCTTCCACCAATGTATCATCGTATGGTTTCCTGGGTGGGACTTTGGATTGAAAACTCGGGACAACCTCGCCAAAAAGTAGCCTGGAGTGGTGAAGATGAAAAAGAAGGTCTCTCCAAAATTTTTGAGGCAATTGGTTCTTTTAAAGACTTTGGACTCATTCACCACAATGGTAAAGGCTTTGATATTCCTGTTCTGATTTATAGAGCGATGAAGCACGGTCTTCAAATGCCCATACGGATGAATGATTATGAAATTCGTTATCGCTACAGTAAACATAACATTGATTTAGTTGACGAATTCAGTAATTATGGGGCAAGTTCTTGGCCAAAATTAAAGCATTTAGGCCAACTAATCGGAATACCATTTAAGCAAACAGGCGAGGGTAATGAAGTACTTGCTATGTTTAACCGGAATGAATTAGACTTGATAGAGCACTATTGCTACGAAGATGTAATTGCAACCTACATTGTGTGGTTATACCATCAATATACTATTGGCTTAATTCCAGAAGATCAATTTGGAAATTTAAAAGAACGAGCTTTATCCAAACTGAAAGAAATTCAAAATAGTTAATTTCCTAAACATGGTAGATAAGTATGAAACACCTCTCTGTACTTTTACTTATTGCTTTAATGTTTACAAAGGGAAATCTTGTTCAAGCCCAAAAAGCTGAGTTTAAATCAAATGCTTTAGGTTCATTTGACTGGGCACCTTTCAGCCATATTTACCCTCAGTCATTTCCTCAGCTTGTAGCTACTTCGGCAAAAAGTAGAATCGACTCTGTGAGATTTTTTGAATTCTATACCCAGCATAAAGAGCAGATTGGTAAAAAAATTAAAAGCCGAAACTCTCATATAAAGAATGCGAAAATCATTTTTGAGCACCTGCACAGTGAAGTTTTTGGAACCTATAACCTACACTCTACTGTAGCTTCCCTCATTAACAATAAACAGTACAATTGCGTAACGGCTACTTCTTTTTTTGTAAGCATGGCGGAGGAGTTTGACATCCCGTTCAAAATTTATGAGTCACCCATGCATGTGTATGCTTCAGTAATAGACGGTGACGATGAAGCCATTATTGAATTAACACTTCCTAAAACAGGTTTCGATTTTAAAGCCAATATTGAATCAATCATTCAAACACTGGTAAATAGTAAACTCATTTCTAGAGATGAATTAGAACAGAAAGGTGAAAACGAACTGTTTCGAGAATATGTGGAGGATACTTTCCCAATCTCACAAAAAGAATTATTAGCTATTCAATTCTATAACGATGGGTTGATTCTCCAGTCCCAATTACGATATGAAGAATCTTTTCTCAAATTTAAAACGGCTTTAGAATTGTATCAGAATCCTCAATTTTCTAAAGCTTATGAAGCTGGTTTCCGTAATTCACAAAACGATTTCAGCCTTTCAGATAGTGATAAAGTTCAGTTAATGAGACTCTATTTAGAATCAACAAGAACTGACCCCATTTTATCAAAAAACTTGGTTTATCATGTCGCTGCCCTAACAGACAAACTTCTTAAGAATGAGGATAATTTTGATGATGCCGAAAAACTTATACATCTCGCAGATAATGAAATTTATACATCTGATTTAAATTCCGAAAGAATTACAGAATTAAAGAGCTTTTTTTATACTTCAAAAGCTGAGAATGCAGCTCTAAAAGGTGAAACGAGATTGGCTTTGGAGTATCTACATCAGGCAATGGAGTTTGCTCCGTTAAATACGCGATTACGAAATTACTCTGTTTCCCTGACAAGTAATTATGCACTTCAACTAGCTCACCTCGGGCAATTGAAGAAGTCCCGCAACATTATCGATTCCCTACATGTTCAGTATCCAATCGATTACCCTGTTGTAGCTGATGCTCGTGTTCAGATTATTATTGCAGGACTAGTTCCTCTCCATAAAACAGAAGTCAATGCGGATGAATTTTCGAATGACTTGGCATTAGCAAAATCCATTCATCCCGAAAACATCTACTTAAAATCTTTTTCATCTATTGTTTTTCATGAACTAGCAATGCAACAAATCCGAAAAGCGAATTACCCTAAAGCTAAAGGTTATATCTTAGAAGGACTCAGCTTCAATTCTTCCGATGCAACACTGCGTTCTGATTTAGAACTCATAAACAGTATGCTAGAGAAATAGGCCTATGTTAATCGGTATACTTGATATTTTTATTATTTACGGAGTACTATTCCTAAATACATACATATGGAAATTGAAGCCTTTTTAAAAAAAAGAATGGCTTTTACTCTCTTTTAGTTGCCTCATTCTTTTCTCTTTCATTCTTCCCTTCATATCCGCATTAACAGAACGATATCTTTTTAACCTCTTTCTTAGAGATGAAAATACTGATGGGTTTGAAGGCCTGTATATTTTACTCCGTTGGCCGACTTATTGGCTTTCAGGGTTTCTAGAACTGCTTTATTTGCTATTAATTACCTTTGGCTTTCCTAAAGAGATAGGTACTCAAAAAGAGGAATAAGAAGCTAAACAATGCGATCTTTATCACTGTAATCTGGAATCTCGCCTCTGTAACCGAAAATTCGTTTAATCCATTTTACTGTTCCAGTACTTTGGTTTTTAATATACCATTGGTCGGCCGCTCTACGTGCGCCTAAACTCCAGGTAGGATATGGATGAATGGTATCGGCGAACTTTCTTAGGGAGACTCCATTTTTCATTGCTAGAGCATATTCAGATATCATTTCGCCAGCATGTGCGCCTACTACTGATGCTCCTAAAATTTTTCCAGATAACTTTTTGGCATACAATTTTATAAGTCCGGTGGTCTCACCTTCTGTAATAGCTCGGTCAATTTTGGAGTACGGAAATTTATAAACCTCAAAATTCACATTGTTTTCTCGAAGCTCTTTTTCTGAAGCGCCAACGTGAGCCAACTCAGGGGAAGTAAAAGTAACCCATGGCACATGTTTGCTGTCAATTTTCATAGGAACTTTCAGTAATGCCCTAGATGTAGCCACTTTTGCCATGTGCTCGCACATGTGCGTAAACTGGTAGCGACCGCTAATATCTCCAATCGCGTAAATATGCTTCACATTCGTTCTGCATGAGTCGTTTACTGTAATTCCCTTTCTAGTGTATTCAATGCCAGCAGCGTCTAATTTCAAGCCTTCTAAGTTGGGTTTCCGCCCTGTTGCCATTAGCAAACTATCGCCATCAATATTTTGAAGTTTTCTATCTCGTTCAATTACAACTCTGACTTTGGAATCATGATTCTGGATTTCTTTCACAGAAGTTTCTAACTCGTACTTTACCCCTTGCTCTTTCAGTTCTTTAAAAAGAATTTCTACAAGTTCGGGATCGTCATTCATCATTATTCTAGGTGCCATATCCACTACGGTAACTGAACTCCCCAAATGTGTAAATGCTTGACTCATTTCAGTTCCAATTGGCCCGCCACCAATAATGATTAGCTCTTTAGGAAGCTGAGTTATATCAAATAAATTATGATTGGTTAAATAGTCTACAGAATCTATTCCCGGAATTGGCGGGACCATTGCACTCGCTCCAGCAGCTATAAAAAAGTATTTCGAACTAACTTTTCGAGACTTTCCATCCTTTAATTGGATTTCAATTGTATGTGCATCTATGAAATGAGCTTTCCCAAAAACGACTTCAATTCCCATTTCCTCGAAAATCTCGGGCCGATCCGCTTCTTCGTACACTTCATTTCTTACTGAATGTACATGCTCAATTACCTTTTGGAAATCTATTTTGGGTTCAGAGTCGAGCAAGCCAAACTGACTCGCTTTCTTTATTTGATGCGCTACTTTACCAGCTTTAAGAAGCAACTTACTAGGCACACAGCCTGTCCAAGTACAATCGCCACCTAATAAATTAGCTTCCACCATCATCGTTTTAGCTCCAAAATTAGCAGCTATTCCTGCCGCCGTTAAACCAGCTGCACCCCCGCCAATAACTATACTATCAAAATCGAACTTAGCCACTTATTTCCTTTTCTTTTATTAACTCAATGTAGAACACTTTTGTAAATCAAGGTGTTCATTTTTTACTGATACTTATATTTCAAGCCTCAACTTTCTTCCTAATTTTTGCAAAAGTTGAGTATGCCCCGAATAAAACCATTAAAAACACCACCAAATACACCCACCAAGGCACATTCTTACCTGCAATAATTAAGTACAAATAAGCTGATACAAAAAAGAATGTCGTACTCAAAACAGGTAATACTATAGGTTTTTTTGAACGAATGTTCTTAACCAACCATGCTAGCGAAAGACTAAAAAACGGAATGGCACCTACATATATAGCCCCAAAAATTATTGGGTTCACCCCATAATTCTCACCTAAACCAAAAAACCAATCTTTAACAATTTCTACAAATTCTGTCATTAAATATACACTTATAAGTTTGATGTAATACTTTGCAATAATGATTTAGTTTTGTGCATTTAATACTTTTGAAGTGCTATTTTAGTACAAAATCAGAACCACCCTGTGTTATCAACTAAAAAACATATCGTAGCATTTCTTTCATTCCTATCTATTTTGGGAATGTTCATGTCTACCATTCACTATCATAGTGAATCGCTAGAGTGCTTGCAACATCAAGGTGAAAAGCATTTCACCCCTGATGAAGATGTTTGCCCACTTTGTTCTATTGTTATTAGTTATGATTTTTCTACACCACTTAGTAGTAGTATCAACCTTATTATTCTTGATACCGTACTTCCTCAAGCTGAACAGAAAATTAATCACGGTTACACCCATCCTAATTTAGGACGCTCTCCTCCATTCTTGGCTTAATTACACACAATTATTCAACTAATTATTCTATTAAATTTTAAAATAATTTTCATAAGCCATGAAAAAAAATATCTCATTGAGGGTTATTTATACCCTTGCTATTATTATAGCCACATTCTTCGCAGCATGTAGTTCACCTACCGACGACCATGAACATGAAGAAGAAGAAGCCGTTGGTTTTAAAGTTTACTCAGCTACTTCACTTGGTGTACCTAACCAACTGATTGTAGAACAAAGCTTATCAGGTGTTACTGGAACATTTACAATTACAGGTGAAATATCCAATTACACTGTTCTTTTTGTAGCAGAAGATGGTGACGAGTATGTTCCAGATTTAGATGAACACACTATCGATATTACTGCCTCTGAAAACGGATCGAACCTCACCATTGCACGCCCTTCATCTACCGATCAAAATATGGATTTTAGTTTGCAAGGCGTCCAAGGTTCATCTGCAAAGATTACCATTACACTAAAACACCAAGGTTCTGCTGAGTTTGTATCAAAAGACCTTCCTGTTACAATTGATTTATAACAGGTTATTATAATGGTTCGAAATCAATTATTTCTCACCATTCTGTTCCTAATGGTTGGCGCAATGCCAACCATAGGACAGAATCTAGCTTATTCAATTAAAGGCAATGTATTTGATGACGAGTCAAAAGATGTCATCCCCTTTTCATACGTTCATCTTGAAGAACTAAACAGAACTACCGTTTCTACTGTTGACGGATATTTTGAATTAAAAAATATACCTCAAGGTGTATACACAATTACCATACATCAAATTGGCTATGCAACACAGTCGCGCAAAATTTTTATAGATAATGCCGACGTAGAACTTAAAATCGAGTTACGAACTTCTGTTTTTAGCTCTGAAGCGATTGAAGTAATCGGCGAGAAAAATGAATTATCTGGAGCTAATTTAGCCCATGCTTCGAAGAAAATATTTGGTGCAGATTTGCGTAGAAATCTCGGTAGTACTCTTTCCCAAACACTCAGCAACTTACCTGGCTTTGATCAACGTTCAAATGGCTCCGCTCCTGGAAGACCTGTAATTCGGGGGCTCGGCGATGAAAGAGTAGTAATTCTTCAAGATGGAATGAGTTCGGGAGATATTTCTGCACAATCATCAGATCATGCAGTAACCATAGACCCCGCCTCAGCCAATGAGATTGAAATAGCTCGTGGCCCAGCAGCTCTCGCTTTTGGTGCAAATGCCATCGGTGGTGTAATTAACGTGGTTAAGAATCAGATTACAACCACTCTACCTAGCAAAGTTAATGGAACCTTCACACTAAATGGTCAGTCTGTAAATAATGGATTATCTAGTGCACTAAGTACAACCATTCCTGTTGGTACTTTTGCTGTTCAAGCTGATATAAATGGACGTTTTTCTAGCGATACACAAACTCCAGCTGGCAGAATTGACAACTCTTATTTCCGCACTACTAACGATGCTATCGGCCTAAGTTATTTACGTACTTGGGGATATGCAGGTTTTTCAACTAGTGTTTATGCAAGTAATTATGGTATCCCTCCTGATCCCAACGGTCACGCTGGTGGAGTAGATATCAAAATGTTCAAACTTCAATATGATGCAAAATCTGAAATTGTAGTAAATAAAGATTTTATAAAGGTGATTGAGATTGACGCCTCTTATAAAGATTATGAACACAAAGAAATTGAGGGAAAAGATTTTAATGGAAACGATGTTGTTGGAACTCTCTTCAACCTAAAAACTACTAACGCTGATGTTCGTTTTAAAAACAACCATTTTGGGTTTATTGAAAATGGAACCTTTGGGTTGTCTGGCCAGTTTGAAGACTACTCTGTAGAAGGTGCAGGAACTCCTCCATCAGATAATTTTAGCCTAGGTGCATATATCATTCAAGAAAAAGACATCAATACTTTACACTTAGAAGCTGGTTTGCGTTATGATTTGGTACATACAAGAAGTAGTTCTTCTGGTGTATTTTATTCAATAGGTGTACAATCTGGAACTATAGACTCTACATCATACAAAAACAGAAGTTTTGGAGCTCTTTCTGGCTCAATAGCAGCAATCTACAATTTAGGTAAAGGGCTCTCACTTGGAGCAAGCGTTTTACGCTCTTTTAGGGCGCCATCTATGGAAGAATTATATTCTGAGGGTCCTCATCTTGCCTCTTATTCTTTTGAAATTGGAAATCCTGATTTGGATCCTGAACGAGCTTGGGCTAAAGAAGTATTTGTGGGTTACCAAGTGAATCGGTTAAATCTTACCGCTGCGATTTTCCATAATGGCTTTGATAATTACCTCTTTGCTCAAAATACGGGAAGAATAAATCCTACAAGATCTGATCTCCAAGATTATCAGTTTACAGGTAATAAAGCATGGTTATATGGTTACGAATTTTCTAGCGAAATTAAGCTTACAAAAAACTTCTTAACTCAGTTATCTTTAAGTAAAACTATTGGCGAGCAAGAAGTTACCAATATTAGTGGCGAAGTTGTTAAAAAGCCTCTTCCACAAATTCCACCGCTAAAAGGGAAACTATCTTTAAAATATGTGAAGGATGAGTTTGAAATAGGATCGCAAGTTCAGCATGCTGCCAAACAAGATGAAACTGGCGATTTTGAATCCCCAACCGATGCATACACTACAGTAGATATTTTTAGCCAATATCGATTTAATAGCCGAAAATTACTGCATTCAATCTCATTTAACATTAATAACTTATTAGATACTGAGTATCAAAATCACCTTTCTAGAATAAAAGATTTAAGACCTGAACCAGGAAGGAATATTAGTCTGCTTTATCGCGTATATTTCTAGCATAAAAAAAGGACCTCAAAACAATCAGTCTTGAGGTCCATTGATAATATAGCTTAAGGAGTAGCTCTTTTAATTTTTACTCGACGGGTAATCGAGTAAATCTCTCTCAACTTAAAGGAGAACTCTAAACTGATTATGTTACAAATAAATAAATTGTTTATTTATTTGTGTAAGTTATTAATAAATATATAAATACAATGTCTTTTAAATTTTATTCTCAAAAATTTTTACTTTTATTTCTGTTATTTGTGTCACTTAGCTGTGCTACCATTAAAGAATTTGCTAGTATGCAAAAGCCTACTGCCAGAATCAGTGATTTTAAGGTTACAAATTTTTCGTTACAGGACATTGAGCTAACTTTTGATATGGAAGTAGACAATCCAAATCCTGTTACTGTCGCTCTTTCGCAATACGATTATGATTTACAGCTAAACTCTCAATCTTTGGTAAAAGGTAGCCAACCAACAAACTCGAGTGTTGAAGCCTCTGCAAAAAGCGTTGTACAAATTCCCGTTTCATTCGGATTTAAGGATCTATACAACCTTGCTAGTTCTTTAAAAGACAAGGACGAAACTGATTTTAACTTTGCAGCCAATGCAGAGATTGACGTTCCTATACTTGGTAAAATTACCATCCCTGTAAACAAAACAGGTACATTGCCTGTTGTTAAATTTCCAAGTATCAATGTTGGCAGCGTAAAAGTTTCAAAATTGTCATTCACAAAAATTGATTTAGAAGTTCAAGTAGATATCGATAACCCGAACTCTTTTGATCTTAACTTTGATAACTTGAACTACAATTTTGCATTAAACGGCATTAAAGCAATTTCTGGAAAATCAGAGAATACCATTAACGTTCTTAAAAAATCAGGTTCTAAACTTACACTTCCAATAAGCCTTAATTTATTTGAACTTGGTTCTGAAGTTCGAAAAGCATTAGTTGATGGAAAACCATTCGAATACAGCATTACTGGAAATGCAGATGTTGGCTCTTCCCTACCAATATTTAAAACTTCAGCTTTCGATTTTGATAAATCCGGAGTTGTTGATATCCTAAAGTAAAAATAAAACTCCTACTTTGACTTACGTAAGCTACTTAGAAACTCCCATCGGACACTTAAGAATAATATCAAATGGGGCTGGAATTACTGGGATTAAGTTTCTGGATTATGATGGGCCTGATGATCCGGATATCCACACCGAGTCGGCAAAAACCCAGCTTAAGGAATATTTCGACGGGTTGAGAAATGAGTTTAGTCTTACGCTTCTACCAGAAGGAACCGACTTCGAGTGTTCTGTATGGGATAAGTTAAACGAAATTCCGAATGGCACTACCACAAGCTATGGCAATATCGCACAACAGCTCGGTGATAAGAATTTTGCTCAAGCTGTAGGGCATGCTAATGGAAAGAATCCAATAGCTATCGTTATTCCTTGCCATCGCGTTATTGGCTCCGATAACAAGTTAGTTGGTTATGCTGGTGGTAGAGAACGAAAAGAATGGTTACTGAAGCATGAGGGATCCATTTTATTGTAACGCTTTTTTACGGCTATGAATATTTATTTTAAGTAACTTTCACTAAAGTTCATGTATACGTCTGTTGTATAATAATTACCTTTTTTTACATCGGAACAGACTAGTTGAAATAGAGTACCACTAGACTAATACTACTAACTAATTGAGAACTATTATGACTTTAAAAAAGATACTTATCGCAGGTTTATTTACACTACTAACCGTTTCGGTTCAAGCACAAAACAAAGGTTTTGCCCTTGGCGCTCAGCTCTTTAGCCCAACTGGTATTTCAGCGAAATACGCAATTTCTGAATCCTCAGCAATTACAGGTTTGGCTACTTTTAACCTGAACGAATTTAATGATTACTTCACCATACAGGCTAACTTTGTTTTAAATGGTGCAAAAGATCAATTCAATTTGGAATCTGGTTTACTTAGAAGTTATTACGGGCTTGGTTTAAATCTAGTGTTTCGAGAGTTCGGTGATGCTACCATCGGGTTAAGAGTACCAATCGGAATTGAATACGCTCTAGAAGACCAACCACTTGAAATCTATATGGATGTAGCTCCAACATTAAATGCACAACCCAGCACCGCCTTTTATTTTGGCAGCTCAATGGGTGTGAGATATTTCTTTTAAGAACTTAGATTCAACAGTAACAAATGGCATGGCATTCTAGGCGAGATTCTCGCAAAATTCATAGATGGGGAGCGATAATTATTGCGCTCCCCTTTTTAATTGTACTAATATCTGGAATCTTTTTACAGCTAAAGAAAGATGTTCCTTGGATTCAACCCATCACTCAGAGTGGAGTTCAACCCTCACCTGAGATAAGTTTTGAACAAATTCTTGAAACGGCTAAAACTGTACCCCAAGCAGAAATTCAAACTTGGGCTGATATCGATCGGCTTGACGTCCGCCCTACTAAAGGCATTGTAAAAGTTCGAGCGGTTAACAATTGGGAGGTTCAAATTGATACTTATACTGGTGAAATCCTTCAAACAGAATTCCGCCGAACAAATATTATTGAATCCTTACATGACGGAACTTGGTTCCATGATAATGCCAAGCTTTGGATTTTCCTTCCCTCAAGCATCATCGTATTAGTTTTATGGATTACAGGAATTTATTTGTTTCTTGTTCCCTACCTTTCAAAACGAAAAAATCGTAAGCGTTTTAAGGATATTAAATCCACATAATAGACCTATTGTGAAGCAGACATTTTTTGTACTCGGGATTATTTCAATGGCATTTCTATTTGGCACTACCGTTAAAGCTCAAGATTGGGCAGATTTAAACCGTTTCAAAAAAGAGAATGCGCTACTAGAAAAGCCTAGCCCGAATGAACAAAGAGTAGTTTTTATGGGAAATTCCATCACAATTGGATGGAAGAATAAGGTTCCTGAATTCTTTGAGAATAAGCCGTTCATAAATCGTGGAATTAGCGGGCAGACAACTCCCCAAATGCTTCTTCGTTTCCGACAAGATGTTCTTGATTTGCATCCAACTGTTGTTGTGATTTTAGCAGGAACCAACGACATCGCTGAAAACACAGGACCTACTACTTTAAAGATGATTTCAGATAATATTTTCTCGATGGCAGAACTTGCTGAAGCGCGTGGAATTCGAGTAGTGCTTAGTTCGGTGCTCCCTGTTTATGATTATCCTTGGAAAAAAGGACTCAATCCCGCTCCTAAAATTATCGAGCTCAACGCTATGATTAAAAAGTACGCTATGCAGCACAATCACATCTATTTAGATTATTTCTCTGCCATGGTTGACGAAAAAGATGGATTAAAAGCTGAATATTCTAACGATGGTGTCCACCCCACCTCAGCTGGTTATGCGGTTATGGCGCCACTTCTTGAAGAAGCTTTACAGAAAGCCCTAAATCAATAGCCGCTCAATAAACTATTGATAATGGATAATGAGTTCCATCCATTATCATCTCTTCTTTTATCAATAATAAACGTACATATTCCATCTTAATTAGTTGTAAATTTGGGGTATGTCTACATCTACTATAAAAAATCAGAAAAGCATTCTTTCTAAACTCGGTATTGAGCAACTCAATGCCATGCAAGAAGAGGCTAAATACGCCATACATTCAAACGACGAAGTGATTTTACTTTCCCCAACTGGAACGGGTAAAACACTTGCTTTTATGCTTCCAACCATAGCAGGCTTAGACAAAAAGAACACTGAAGTTCAAGCTCTTATATTAGTTCCTTCGCGGGAATTAGCTATACAGATTGAGCAAGTTACTCGTGAGATGGGAACTGGCTATAAAGTAAATGCGGTTTATGGTGGAAGAGCAATGTCGAAGGATAAAGCCGATTTAAGTCACCCTCCTGCTATTTTAGTGGGAACCCCAGGAAGAGTTGCCGATCATATCCGAAGAGAATCCTTTTCAGTAGAGAGTATAAAAACACTTATTTTAGATGAATTTGACAAGTCGCTTGAAGTAGGTTTTGAAGCTGAAATGATGGAGATAATTTCAGCACTTCCGAATATAAAAAAGAAGATTTTAACTTCGGCTACAAACCGGATTGAAATCCCTGAATTTGTGGAATTGGGAAACCCAGCTACCGTCGATTTTAGCGATGTTGGAAGCTCGGTTCTAAAAATAAAAACGGTAATTTCGCCCTCAAAAGACAAACTAGAAACGTTAGGCAACTTACTAAAACACATTGGGAATGAACCTGGAATTGTGTTCTGCAATTTCAAAGATTCTATACAGCGTGTAAGTGATTATTTGAGCGATAATAATATTAGTCACGGTTGCTTTCATGGAGATTTAGAACAGCAGGACCGTGAAAACGCACTTATCAAATTCCGTAATGGAACACACCATATTTTGCTAGCAACCGATTTAGCAGCTCGTGGAATCGATGTTCCTGAAATTGGTTTTATTATCCACTACCACTTGCCTATAAAGAACGAAGAATTTACGCATAGGAATGGTAGAACAGCTAGAATGAATAGCAACGGTACCGCTTATGTCTTGATATGGGAAGGCGAGAAATTGCCCGAGTTTATTCATCCCGATGAAGAACTTATTGAACTCGAAGAATCCAGTCAGCCACTAGGTACCAAATGGCAAACGCTTTACATTTCGGGTGGTCGTAAAGACAAGATTTCTAAAGGTGATATTGCTGGACTATTTTTTAAGCAAGGAAAGCTCAACAAAGATGAAGTTGGCTCCATTGAATTAAAACAAGATTGTGCCTTTGTAGCTGTTCCAATATCGAAAACACAGGCTGTTATAAAACTAACCGACCAAACACGCCTCAAGAAAAAGAAAATTCGAGTAAAGGCTATTTAGATTCTAGAAAATATATATTAACAACTGATTAGTAGTTATATAATAGCACGTTTTCTATTCGTATATTTAGGTTGAAGAATAGCTTACCCATTCTTACATCGTTTTTATCCCTCACCTTTTTATACCATGCAAGAAATAGAAAACATTGAATTAACCTATTTAAGTCTTAGCGACTATCAAGAGTTTAAAACTGCCATGATAGCCTCTTACTCTGCCATGCCTGATGCTTATTGGCGTGAAAGTCACATGGCTTCGCTAATTGACCGTTTCCCGGATGGGCAAGTTGTTATTAAAGCGAATGGTCAGCTTGCCGGTTGTGCCCTCTCTATAATTGTGAATTATGATGATTTCGAAGAACATCACACTTACAAAGAAATCACTGGGAATTACACCTTCGATACACACAACTCAAAAGGCGATGTGTTATATGGAATTGATGTATTTATTAAGCCAGAGTTTCGTGGACTTCGCCTAGCTCGTCGACTTTATGAATACCGCAAAGAATTGTGTGAACGCTTGAATTTGCGAGGAATCGCTTTTGGTGGTCGAATTCCCAACTATCACAACTACATTGGCGAGCTTTCTCCAAAAGAATATATCGACAAAGTAAAACGTAAAGAGATTCATGATTCAGTTCTCAGTTTTCAAATTTCTAACGACTTCCACCCTACCAAAGTCCTAAAGGGATATTTAGAAGGTGATAAAGAATCCGCTGAATACGCAGTATTGCTGGAATGGGATAATATTTACTATGAAAAACCCAATAAGAAAGCTTCTACTATCAAGAAAATTGTTCGCTTAGGGTTGATTCAGTGGCAAATGAGGCCATACGATAACCTAGACGATTTATTACAGCAAGCAGAGTTCTTTGTGGATGCAGTTTCGGGTTATCGCGCTGACTTCGCGCTTTTCCCAGAGTTTTTTAATGCTCCTTTGATGGCTGAGAACAATCACCTTTCAGAAGCTGATGCCATTCGTGAATTAGCAAAACATACTGCGGCCATCGTTCAGAAGTTTTCAGAATTAGCCATTTCCTATAATATCAATATTATTACGGGAAGCATGCCAGAGATCAAGAACGATCTTCTGTACAACGTTGGCTATTTATGCAAGCGTGATGGCCAAACAGAACGTTATGAGAAAATCCATGTTACTCCTGATGAATCCAAAGTTTGGGGAATGCAAGGTGGTAGTGAAATCAAGACCTTTGAAACTGATTGCGGTAAAATTGGAATCTTAATTTGTTATGATTCAGAATTTCCAGAATTGAGTAGAATACTAGCCGACGAAGGCATGGATATTTTGTTTGTTCCTTTCTTAACCGATACTCAAAACGGTTACTCTCGAGTTCGTCATTGTTCGCAAGCGAGAGCCATTGAAAACGAATGCTATGTGGCCATTGCAGGAAGTGTGGGTAATTTACCAAAAGTGCATAATATGGATATTCAATATGCGCAATCGATGGTATTTACGCCATGTGACTTTGCCTTTCCAACCAATGGGATTAAAGCTGAAGCCACTCCAAATGCTGAGATGATACTAATAGCAGATGTGGATATCGATTTACTTCGTGAGCTTCATGAAAAGGGAAGTGTTCGAAATTTAAAAGATCGTAGAACCGATATTTTCGAACTTAAGAGAAAGTAGTTTTTAAGAAGTTTGAGAAGGCTGTTTTAAAAACCAGCCTTCTCTCTCCTTCCATATTTTAAATCTGGTTCTAGTATTAAAACCCAGATAAAAGCATTACAGCATTTTGCATCATTCTTGATGGTCCAACCCAAAACATTCGGTACTGAGTGTTATCAAGCAAGTGAACTACTTTACCGCGACCTACATTTTGCACGGCAGCAAAAGCCATCCCTTGAGCATTTTTCTGATTTTCTTGAGATGCATAACCAGACGCTAAAACTGGCTCACCATCTTTAATATAATAACCAACTGTACTGAAGCTATCGTTTGGCTTCAATCCATTAGTGCTAAATTTTAGTGAGTATAGCTTATCTCTCATTCCGAATGCTAGTGGGTGAGTATTATCAACAATGGCTTTAAAAGCTGAACCTGGAATTCTCTTTAATCCTGAGGAATCACTTCTATTTGCATAGGTTGTATAAGCGCTGGCTTTAATCTCATCGCTTTCTTTGTCATCCTTTGGCTCAAATAATTCAGCGCTTGAAATACCAGATTGCTCTTTGCTCAACCAAGCACCGGCCGATTCTGTACCAATTAACGTACCACCGTTTCTTACCCAATCTTTAAGATCTTTTCGAGCAGATTCACTAAATACGCCATTCAATCCAAAACCTCCTGGAAGAATAATCACATCGTATTCATTCAAATCCATTCTGGAAAAGCTACCCGAACGAATTCTAGAAATCCCTAATTCTGTCCATTGATCAAATAAGAACCAAATTTGGCCGGCTGTGTAAGAATTGAAACCTGAGTCGATCATCAAAGCAACTTTTGGCTGCTTTATAGGTTGGCTGTCGCCAGAACCTAAATCAATTCCTTCGTCCATTCTTCCAGTATCAAAACCAATCACTTTAACCTGTGCTTGTTTGGCTACTTGCTTGAAATCAGTACGCATTCTATTTTTCTTATCGAAATTGCGCCCTGCTAAGGTTATGATAGTGCCTTCAGAATACACCACACCATCTTTTGTAAACTTTTTACCTGCACTTCTTACATTGTAACCCATGTCCCACAACATCGATAATGCCTTAGGTGCATTTTTTTGGCTCCAATCTATCACAAATGCATAGCTAGCATTCTCGTTTGTCACGCTGTTTGGCTGCTGTATATCAATCGTAATCTTTTCCGTTTTTACGGATACGTTTTCAGTACTCCAAGTAGCTTCCAAATTATAGGCAAGCGGAACAGACCATGTTGACATATCGTACATCACCGAATCTTTAATTTCCATTTGTCTACGGAAAAGAGTGTTAATCAACAAATGCGCCGGTTGATCGGTTTTGATGATGAAATCGCCTTTCTTATAACTTTTTGAGGATGATTTCCCATCCCAATAGCTATATGCTTTCTTAACAGTAAAATCAGAAGTAGCACGTTCAACTTCAACGCCATGTTTATTCATCAAATTGACAACTTGGTAAGTATAATCATTTGGATTATTCGGCAGAATATAGGCTTTAGTATTTCCTTTTTGGGTAGATTGAGATCTTGCCTCTTTGAAGTAAGTCAACAATTCTTTTCGATTTTCAACTGAAGTTCCAACAATTGAAACACCATTTCTGTAATGATCAAAAACACGCTGACGTAGAGTAAGTACATAATCATCATCCGTAGTAACGGCTCGGCCACCACGACTGTGTCCACCTTGTTCAGCTAGCATTCCGATAGCTCCCATCACACTTGGATACGATGAGCCATAACCTGGATAAAAGAAATCGAAAGCTTCACGAGTTGCATAGTTCACATTTGCCTTATCGAACTCAGCAATGGCACCTCTTCCAAAAACATCTGCAAATTTTTCGTAATCTTTTGGTAATTCATGGTTTCGAGGTGTCGTACCTGGCATGGTAAAATAATTGTTGTTAAAACCTTGCTCATGAAAATCAATATGAACCTGAGGCATCCAATCTTTATATGCACTAATTCTTCCTCTCGACTCAGGATGAACCAACCAAACCCAATCACGATTCAAGTCAAACCAATAGTGATTCGTTCTTCCTCCAGGCCAAATCTCATCATGTTCTAAATCAGTAGCATCAGTATTCAAAATGTTTGCTTGCGAGGATTTATACCAATACACATAACGGTCTCTACCATCTACATTTATAATTGGGTCGATGATGACAACAGCATTATCTAACCACTCTTTGGTTTCTGCATCGTTAGCCGCAACGAGTCGATACGCTGTTTGCATTGCGGCCTCACTACTCGAAGGCTCGTTACCATGCACATTGTAACTCATCCACACTACAGCGGGTTGATCGGCAATGTTTGCCTTTTCTGGATTATAGGCGATTTCTTGATTCGCAGCTTTTATGTCATCAATATTAGCTTGATTTGCAGCTGAAGTTATAACCGCATAATTCAAATCACGTCCTTCGTAGCTGGTAGCATATTGGTGGAAGGTGATTTTGTCTGAGACTTTGGCAAGTTCTCGGAAATAATCCATTATCTGATGATGGAACGTGTATTCCTCACCAAGCTCATATCCCAAAAATTCCTCAGGGGATGGAATCTTTGAGTCAAAGCTTATATCCGTTTCAAACTGAAATCGCTCGATGGCTTGTTTTATTTGTGAGAATGCTGGAAGTGTACTCATCCCCAAAAAGAATAGTAGTAGTAATAGTTTTTTCATACTTATAGTTAGTTAGTTGCTTGCTAAAGACTACTAAATTTCTACGTAAATAAGAGTTAAATCTGAATGTGTTATTATTTACCCATTCAAAGGATTTCTAATCTGCTCGCTATTAATTATTCACTGTAAATTAGAGTTAATAATTTTCTTCCTTTTATCAGAATGTGGTATTCTAAATCGAACGAATTTTAATACTCTACTTTATCTATGAAAAAAAGCATTCTAATTGGTTTACTCATTCTAGGTATCACTCTGCTTTTAGCAAGTATATTTGGACCCGTTTTCTTAGAAGGGAAACTCAAAACAGCCTTAGAGGCTCAAGTTGTTATCCAAACTGATAGCAGTTATACGATGGAGTTTCAGGAAATAGATATTTCTCTTTGGGGAAGAAGTGTAACTGCCGATTCTATCTCAATTTCTCCAAAAAATGATCGTGAAACCATTAAGAGTATTCAGATTCAGACTTTTGAAATTAAGGAAATAAAATGGCTTAGTCTCATTACCGAAGATTTCCCACAGTTCGGTAAAGTTGTTGTAGAGCAACCCGATATTGAAATCTATTCCAGACCTTTTACCACTTCTACATTTAGTTACAATAGTAGCGCTATCGCAGACACTTCTTCTAACTCCATTAACTTTTCCAGTTTTGATTTGAACATAATGGATGGCAAAGCGCGTATGGTTGAACCATCTGGACGAACAGAAGTTATGCTCGAGCATTTTGATTTAAGTGCAACCAAAGTAAATGTAAATCAAATTCTAGATGGCTCTCGTGTCCCCTTTCTGGATGAGTTAAACCTATCGGGTAATAACTTAACCTGGCGGTTAGATGAAAAACTGTATCGTCTTGAAGTTGGGGAGTTTTCTTTTGATCGAGTTCAGAAACAAGCTTTAGTTCAAAATATCGCGTTAATTCCAGTGTTACCTCGCTATAGATTCTCAGAGATTAAAGGCTATTCCTCTGACCGGGTTGAGCTGAATATTGACAAAATCAATCTCCAAGGTGTAAATCTCGACTCCCTTTATATCCCAAGAATTGAAGTTGAGAAGATTTCCATTGAACAAGGGGCTTTAGCTATGTTCAAAAACAAAACAATCCCATCTAAAACTACTATTGGCTTTAAACCGCTGTTGAGTGAAGCAATTAGCAAAGCGACCGTTGCTCAAGTTGGATTGCACGAGATTCTGATTAATAATTTTGATGTCACATATACTGAACACAAAGACGGTGTTAAAGAGCCTGGCGAAATTACATTCGAAGATATTTCGGGTTCTATAAAAAATATTACCACTCCAGGATATCCTACTTTCTTAACTGATTCTCTCGAGCTAGATGTTTCAACTTATTTTATGGGTGTTTCTAAACTTGACCTTAAAGCTCGTTACGCCCTTTCCGATAAAGACGAACATCATCGTGTTTGGGGGAGTTTAGGCTCCATCCATACTTCTGCTTTGAAAAGCCCACTCATTAACCTTGCCAATATTGAAGCCAAAAGCGGAATGGTTAATTCCTTAGAGTTCCATTTTAATGCAAACCGAGTGTCTGCGAATGGTAGTATTCTGTTGGATTACCAAGATCTCAATATCTTCTTATTGAAAGATCACGACATCTCGAAAAAGCCTTTGGGAAGCCGAGTTTCAAGTTTTATAGCGAATACATTTATTATTGATGATAGCAATACAGGCTCAAAACTTGAGCCTGCTGAAATTCATTACACTTGGGATAACCGAAAGGGAGTTTTCGGCTATTGGTGGCAAGCTTTGCTTTCTGGTATAAAAGCTACTATCAAATAATTAATAGATGAAAGTATGGGTGTACTTAATTAAAAGAGAACGACTTTGAACATTAGGCAAGCGAGGAAATCCAAAGTCAATTTGGTCTCTGTTAGTGTACTGTTGTTCATTTATAACAACCCAAAAATCTCGGCCTTCGCTAAAGTTATAACGGAATCTAAAGTTAGCTCCCGCCAACTCAGAAATATTACTATACTGCACAAAAGCACTAGCTGATAGCTTCTTATTCAAAGCATATTGCCCACGTAATTGAGCTAAATGCGCAGTGAATTCTTCTACATTTCTGCCAGCTATAGATGGGAAGTCTAACTTTGTAATTTGATAGCTCCCGCTTAATTCAAAATGAATGTTAGCTATCCATGTTGGTTCCACTTTAACTTGAGCTCTCTTACCATCAAAGATATTTCCATACTCTAAACTGAATGAACTTTTCAGCCTTCTGTTTTCTGGTGTTTCGTAGCTGAAAGTGGATTCCACAAAACTATAATTATCTACTGGGATATAAACTTGTCCAACTAGGTTGAAAGCTTCAGTAGGCAATAAGTGTTCTTGGTTTAGTCTTATTTCTGCGCTAACCTTATGTGCACTTTTAAACTCTGAATCCCATTTTGCGCCAATAAAACGGCTTCTTAAATCAAAACTTTCATTCTCAGAAATATTATAGCTCGAAATTTCAAAAGAATTTTTCTTGAAAGCAGAGCTACTAGGCGCTAGAATTCCATAGCCGAAACTGTAGTAATAATCAGAGGTGTTTCTAGTTTTATAGAACCCAATACCTGGTTCAAAATCTGCGCCTGTACGATTTATAAATAACCTGTAATACAAGCCAACGGAAGCTCTACGCTGCCAAGTAATTCTAAAGATACTGTTATTATCTATACCCCAGCGCTTTTCATCAGGAACTCGATTATCCATCGTTTGACTAATCTTTGTTTCGATGTAGTCATCCCCAAAAATATTGAAGTCGGTATCGATACCGAATACCAAGTTTGTATTTCCTTCCGCATCTAAACGACTTGTAAGTAAACCACCAACATAAGAATTGGTATTAAGCACCTGCTTTTTAAGGCGTAGAACACTAAAGTTCTCAGAGTTAAGGTTAGCATTGCTCGCTGTTTGCATGTTAATGAATCCAACATCTAAATCGCCAACACGTCCGGTTAAACGAGCGCCTCCATAAATACGAACAGGATTCCCTGAATTATCTAAACCAATTTTTCGGCTATAAAACAATTTTGTATTACCAAAGCTAACATCAAAAAGCCCTGAGCGTTGTTGAAAGAACTGTCTCTTTTCATCAAAGGCTAACGAGAATCTCGTTAAATTCAGTTGTTGGTCATCGGCTTCCACTTGAGCAAAATCTGTATTTGCAGTCACATCAAGTGTTAGGTTGGAGGTTACATTATACTTTAAATCGAAGCCTATTTCTGTAGCCGTTTCGTCATTATAATTGTACTCTGTATTCGTTGAGTTCAACTGATTCTCACGAGTAAACCCAGCTAAAGCATAAGGTGTAAAATAAATCGGCTTTTTGGACTCAACACCCGTCAAAATAACATCTTGAGCTTGAGATGGTTTTATATTTCCTTGATCCCAATTTGGTGGGATTGCTGGGAATATATAACGCTCGTTATGGTAAGCTAACCATCGGTAGACAATAAGTCCCATCTCAGCCACACCTTCATTACTCTGAAAACCTAAACTAGAAAGTGGGATTCTAAATTCAGCAAACCAACCTTCGTGTGTTTCAGTAGTTACTACATCCCAATAAGTGTTCCAACTACCGTTTACAGGATTTGAGCCCGCAATCGAATTAGCATCAGTGGAAATAGATTGATCAAATCGAACTCCCGCTGGTGTTGTAAAAAAGCGAAGTCCATTTTGATTGTCATTAAATGGGTCAATAATAATCGCAAACACATCATCCGAACTATATCGATCTCTATATAAACTATTAGCGGCTATTGTTGAAGGATCTTCAGTGTACATTTTTCCAGCTGCGTAGAAATATTGATCATCATAGGCTACTCGAACATCTGTTCGTTCTTTCATACTGCCCATAAAAACGGGTTCATACTGTACCATTGTAAATGGTTCAATATTTTGCCATGCTGGTTCATCAATTACACCATCTAATGTAATTGGAGATGTTATTTTTGTGAGCTTAATAGCACTTTGAGCTTTTGCTTGTATCGCAAAAATTAGAGCTATATGTAAAACGAGAAGAGTTCTTAGCAATATACCAGTCCATTTTTTGAGCAAGTCAACCTAATAACTATAATTAAGCTTGATGTTTATAATCACTTTAGTAACTTGACGGTTGCTTCAATGACATTTATCAACCCCCAACCCCCTACTCAATCCATCAATTAATTTTAGTGTAATTATACAAGAAGATGCTAAATACTCACACACCACCTACTCTTTTAGAAATTAGAAAAGCTCATAAGCTAATTACCGCTTTTGCTCATTTGACACCTGTATTAACTTCTTCAAGTGTTAATGATCGTGCGAGAGCCTCTGTTTATTTTAAGTGCGAAAACTTCCAAAAAGTAGGTGCTTTTAAGTTTCGAGGAGCATGTAATGCCGTATTGAATTTAAGTGATGAAGAAGCCAATTTGGGAGTTGCTACACATTCTTCAGGAAACCATGCCCAAGCTTTAGCTCTTGCTGCAAAATTGCGTGGTATAAAGGCTTATGTAGTTATGCCCGAAAATGCACCTAAAGTTAAAGTTAAAGCGGTAAAAGGATATGGAGCAGAAGTTACCTTTTGTGAGGCCACTCTGAAAGCTCGAGAAAGTACATTGGAAGAGGTTGTTGGCCAGACCAAAGCAACTATTATCCATCCATATAACGATGCCCGAATTATAGCAGGGCAAGGAACTGCAGCTTTAGAATTACTGCACACTCACCCTGAGCTAGATATTATAGTAACTCCTGTAGGTGGAGGTGGACTTCTAAGTGGAACTGCAATTGCAACAAAATCATTGAACCCATCGATTTTAGTTATTGGCGCTGAACCAGATAAAGCCAACGATGCTTACCAATCATTCCAACAGAAAACATTGATTCCAGCTCTTACTACCAATACTATTGCTGATGGACTAAGAACTTCGCTTGGAACGCTCCCTTTCTCCATTATTTTGAATTATGTTGACAATATTCAAACTGTGGCTGAAGATGAAATTATTGATGCCATGCGTTTTATCTGGGAGCGAATGAATATGATTGTAGAGCCTTCTTCAGCAGTGCCATTAGCCGCAATTTTTAAAAACCCTCATTTTTATGAAGGGAAAAAAGTAGGCGTTATAGTTACAGGAGGAAATCTAGATTTGGGAAGTTTGCCGTGGCAATAATGATTTTGTAGCCACTTCAATTAATTCAAAACATCAAATTAGAAATGAAACATTTTGTGAGTTTCTCTCGTCTTTGTTTAAAATTTAAATACCATTATGGCAACACAAAAATTCCGAAACGATTTAAATAACAACGATAACGATGATGACTTTGATTTAGACGCGTATATCGAAGAACAAGCACAATCGGCAGAATCCCCCACCTCAGAATACTATCACTCATTACCCCCAAAAACATCGACGAAACGAAATTTAATTGCTATACTGCTCTTTATAGTACTGCCTACTTTTTGGTTTATAAAAAGTGACCCTCTTTCAATGTTTAGCTCAAATGATCAAATCACTAATGCTGAAGCAAGATTTGCAGATCAGACTGAAAGCAGATTTCCAATTCCACCGCTGCCCCCAGCGGTCAATAAACCGAGACTTACTAGTGATTACGTAGACTATTTAGCTCAAGCTACAGAATTAGGGTTTACAGACACTTTTAATAGTACCGGTATACAAGCAATGTATTCTAGTGGTGTTCCTCTTTCTTATCTTACAAGTTTAGTAAATGCTGATTTCCTAGATGAACTTTCTTACTCTGCTGTTATCGGTTTATATAATGGAGGGGTAACCATTGATTATCTTGAAAGTTTAGATGATGCAGATTACTTTGATGAACTTTCATATTCCGAAATAATTGGACTATACAATGGTGGCGTTACAACCAACTATCTAGATAAACTTAACGAGATTGGGTATTTAGATGAGCTTTCATACTCTGCTATTATTGGTTTGTATAACAGTGGAGTAACCAGTAATTATCTTCAAGGATTGAATGAAGCTGGATATTTGGACGATCTTTCTTACTCAGCTGTAATTGGATTGTACAATGGAGGCGTAACTCTAGCTTATATTAAAAGTCTAGATGAAGCTGATTACCTAAATGATCTTTCATACTCCGCAATTATTGGTTTGTATAACGCAGGGGTGCCAGTTGAGTTTTTAACCATTTTAGATAATCGCGATTTACTCGACGACATGAGTTATTCTGAAATTATTCAAGCTTACTTAGCCGATAATTGAAATCCTTCAATGTCTTTGTCTAAATCACGAAAATTGAAACTCATGCAAGTGACTGTTAAAGATTAAGGGGTTTGTTCATTTTCCGAAACTAATTCTCCCATCTCGTAAACCTTCTTACTTACAAGATTTCCCTTTTCATCCCACTCTTGGAAAGTTCCGTGTTCCACACCATTAGCAAAATACTCCTCGGATTTTACCTGGCCATTCTCGAACCATCTAACCGATTTCCCGTGTAATTCTCCATCCTTTAATGGAAAATCAAACAGCTGTTGTCCATTTAAGAGCCAACTTTTCATAACAGTTTGATCTTGTTCTACTAACTGGGAACCGTCTTCGGCCCAAGTATGGAACTCTATATAATCTGATAAATCTTTATGGAGAGTTATCATTGTGGGATGGCTACCTGTAGTGTAGTACGATGTTTTCATCATGCCACGTTCAGTAGAGTAACGGGCTCTTAGCTTACCAGAGCTAGTTAAAATCTCACCCTCCGAAATCATCCCATCCTTGAACGTAACATCAGCCTGCATTGCCCCGTTTTGATAGTTTGCGGTGTAATGCCCTTCAGCAGGTTGGCCGTCATCATCAATATAGAGGTTGAGCTCCTTAGAAACGGTAATTTCGCTGAATATTCCCTCAACATCGCCTGTATATTCTTCGGGAATTTCTTGGCTGCAGGCAGCAAATAATAGAAGTATAACTAGGGCCGAACTTAGTTGTTTCATCATCTTGACTTAAGTTTTTGAATAAAGCTATATAAGTTAACTTCTAAGGCTTTAAGCACGCTTAGCAACTAATTGTAGCATGACATAATTACACGAAAGGGTAAGAAATTAACTTCCAACACTCGAATAAAGATAATACTTCCGCTCAATAAGTCAATTTATTATGGCTAAATCTAGTTTATAAAATAGATTAGAGGGCAAATTGACTATAGGATGTAAGTCCTAAATCTTATCTCTTATATCCTAAACCTAGCCCTGAACTTCATCCAAATCACGAAATTGAAGCTCATACAAGTGACTATAAAGTCCTTTTTGAGTTAACAATTCTTGATGAGTTCCGTCTTCTACAATCTTACCTTCATTAAGAACTAAAATCCTATCTGCATGCTGAATGGTAGATAGTCGATGAGCAATCACAAATGTTGTTCGACCTTTCATTAAATGGTATAAAGCTTCTTGAACTTGAGACTCAGAATCCGAATCGAGTGCAGAAGTAGCTTCATCTAACAACAGAATTTCTGGATTTTTTAGGATGGCACGAGCAATCGCTAATCTTTGGCGCTGACCTCCACTCAACTTCACTCCTTTCTCTCCTATTGTTGCTTCATAATTTCCAGGTATGTCCATTATGAAATCATGAGCATTGGCATCTTTAGCAGCTTGAATAATTTCTTCCCGAGTAGCATCAAGTAGACCGTATCTAATGTTTTCTTCAATACTCGCACCAAAAAGGTGAACCTCTTGAGGAACCATCGAAATATGATTTCTAAAGGATTTCACTTTTAAATCTCGAATGTTCTCGCCATCAACTTTAATGCTTCCCGAAGTTGGATCATAAAATCTAGGTATCAAATTCAACAACGTCGTTTTACCTGCTCCACTAGGTCCTACCAGAGCAATTGTTTGTCCTTGTTTGGCAACAAAGTTGATATCGTTCAACACCTTTCTCCCTGAATCGTATTCAAAATTTAAATGCTCAAAACTGATTTCGCCCTTTACTGTATCAATCTCTTTTGCATGACTTTCATCTTCTATTTCAGGTTTTTCCTCTAATATTTCGAAAATACGTTCCGAAGCTCCTGCTGCCGTATTCACTGCCGTGTACAGTCTGGAAATCTGACTAATGGAACGAGAAATATTCAACGCATAGAAGATAAACGCAACGAGATCACCGGCTGTTAGTCGTTCTGCTAGAACTTCTTTACCACCATACCAAAAAATGATAACAAGCGTGCCCATAAACATAATGCCAACCCCCGACCAAAACACTTGAGTAAGTACCATTTTACGGCGAGCAGTAAGAAAGAGTTTTTCGATGGCATTAGAATAGCGACCAACCTCATAGTCTTCGCGAACAAAAGCTTTTACTAATCTAACCGCTCCTAGTGCATCTTCTGCTACAGCTGTAGAAGCTGCCAGATCATCCTGAATATTCCTAGAAAGCTGACGAATTTTATGGCCAAAATATCGTGTAGCGATAGTTATAAAAGGAACAGTTAAAAAGATGACTCCACTTAAACGCCAATTTAGAATCACCATTAAAGTCACAGATCCAATCAGAGAAAATGAAATGGTAAGTAGTTGTGGTAAAGAGTCGGTTAGTGCAACTCGGATTGAACCAACATCATTGGTTAACCGAGAAGTAATTTCACCTAACCTACGCTCTGCAAAAAACCGGAAACCCAATCTGTGAAGATGTTCGTAAACTTGTTTTCGCAAATCGGTAATAACACGCTCACCAACCCACTCCAAAAAATAATTTCCAGTAAAACTAAAGGCAGCTTGAAGCACAAAAAGACCCATTAGCCCAAGTGCCAACATATTTAAAAGGCTCTCATCACCTTTATCAAAAACTGCATCTAGTAATTCCCTCAAGCCAAGAGGTACACTTAACCAAATTAGAGAACCAACAAGAACTACTGCTGTAGCCGAATAAAAACGCGTTCTATAAGGTTTGCTGAGCGCAAATATATTAACCAGTGTCTCTTTAAGAGTTGCTACACTGTACTTATTTTTTGGGATTGAGTCTTTTTTTGCCATAATAACGATTTAAAACCCTTTAGTATCAAAATTAGTGCCAAGTATTTGAGTTTTTTTATCCGCAAATTATTATCTACTAAGCAGACTAAAAATTATGAATTTGAGCCTATGGACAGTGAACTATTAACTTGGATTTTTCTGATTGGTGGCGTCGCCTTAATGATACTTGAGACTGCAATTCCAAGTGGAACTGCGTTTACTTTAGGTTTGGGCGGAGTAATTGTTGGGCTTCTTCGATTTCTAGGAATCTTTGAAGAACCGATGTCTGCAACTATGGCATGGCTTTTTATTTCAGTGGGATTAATCATTATAATTCGCCCACTGATAAAGAAATACTTTGGTGGAGAAACTTCATTTAAATACGCAGATGAAGATTATGAAGCCATGGATAAAGTTGTTGATGTGCTTGAACCCATCAATGATGAGGACAACAGCGGTCGCATTCGTTTTCAAGGAATTTCTTGGCAAGCCCGCACTATGGATGGAACGGTTCCCGCTGGAACACAAGTTAGAATAAAATATAGAGACAACACCACTTGGATTGTAGAGCCAGTTGATATAATTGAACAATCCATTTCAAACAAATTAAAAGAATAAACAAGGTTATTATGTTTTGGACTACCACACTTATTGCACTGATATTCATGTACTTTATTGTAACACGGTTATTCATTATCGTAGAGTTCCGTGAAGAGGTAATACAAGAGAGACTTGGAAAATTCAAGAGTAATTTAAAACCAGGATTTCACTTCTTGGTTCCGTTTGTTGATCGTCCTGCTTATCGCAGAGAAATGCGCGAGCAAGTACTAGACGTTCCCAGCCAAACATGCATTACCAAAGACAATATTGAAGTTGCAGTAGATGGTTTGGTATACATCAAAGTTATGGATGCATATAAAGCGAGTTATGGAATTGCCAATTATCAAGCCGCATCCGTGAATCTTGCGCAAACTACTATGCGTAGCGAAATTGGTAAAATCACACTTGATGATACTTTCTCGGAGCGTGAAAAAATGAACGAGAACATAGTTCGTGAAATTGACAAAGCAGCTGATCCATGGGGAATTAAAGTGCTTCGATACGAACTTAAAAACATCCGCCCTTCCAACGAAATCATTGATACGATGGAGAAACAGATGGAAGCAGAGCGTGAAAAAAGAGCTGAAATCACACACTCAGAAGGATTTAGACAATCAAGAATTAACGAGTCGGAAGGTGAACAACAAAGCCAAGTGTTAATCTCTGAAGGCGCTCGTCAACGCCGAATTAATGAAGCCGTAGGTAAAGCTAGAGAAATTGAGCTGATTGCTACAGCAACTGCAAAAGGACTTCAACGAATCGCGGAAGCCATGCAAAAACCTGGCGGCGAATTGGCAGTGCGTACAAAATTAGTAGAGCAGTACATTAGCGAGTTTGGAAAAATTGTACAGAACTCGAATATCTCTGTTCTCCCTACCGAAACAGCCAATCTAAAAACATTTTTTGAAGGAGTTAAAACAGTGAGTAATCATACTGAAAGTGCTTCTTCAACCAAAATTGGAGGAAAATAACGATGGAAATTGTTGAATTAGTCAGTCAAGTTTTAGTTGGCCTTTTTGCCGTATTTTTAGTGTTTAAAATTATACAGTCCTTACGTTTGGTACCTAACCAATTCGCATTTATTGTAGAACGTTTAGGAAATTATCATACTACTTTACAGCCTGGGTTTCATGCGCTTGTACCTTTTTTAGATAAGGTAGTTTATAAGCAAGATCTGCGAGAAGAAACAATTGAAGTAGAACCCCAAGAGTGCTTCACCAAAGATAACGTTAAAGTGGAAGTTGATGGAGTAATCTATCTAAGTGTGATGGACCCTGTAAACGCGAGCTATGGCGTTACCAATTATCGATATGCGGCGATTCAGTTAGCACAAACTACTACACGTTCTGTAATCGGTCTCATGGACTTAGATGAAACTTTTGAAGAACGCGCCAAAATGAGCAAAAAAGTTGTTGAAGTATTAAGTGAGATGGAAATGCCCTGGGGTATTAAAGTTCACCGTTACGAAATTAAGAATATTGTAACTCCGCGTACCGTACAAAATGCTATGGAGCGACAAATGACAGCCGAGCGTGATCGTCGTGCTGTAATTGCAAAATCTGAAGGTTTTAAAGGTGCCAAAGTAAATGATGCTGAAGGTTTGAAAACGGAAATGATTAACATTTCTGAAGCCGAGATGCAGCGCCAAATTAACGAAGCTGAAGGTTTAGCTAACGAAATTGAAGCACTTGCCGAAGCGACAGCGGTATCCATCGAAAAAATTGCTGAAGCTCTTTCTCAACCTATGGGAACACAGGCCATGCAATTGCGCCTAGCAGAAAAATACCTTGGCACGTTATCTGGCCTTGGACGTGAGGAAAACAACATTATCCTCCCTAAAGACATTTCAAACTACGATGCGGTTATGTCTGGCCTTTCTTTAGAAGATATCATCATCGATTCAAAAAAGGTTAAAAGCTAATCGTTATTTTTAATTTATGAGATTGGTAGCTGGGGAATATTCCCCAGTTCTTTTATTCTCCTATATGAATATGTTGTTCACCGTTTTCTCTTTGCTACAATGTGATGATCAAATTTTTCTAATAAACTGTCTGAACTATGATTGATTTATGATTAATTGATTTGGCATCAAAAATTATTGAATTTTGGTGAAATCAAAGTTCAGACGATAGAGACCCAATACTTCTCTTAATCACTCTTCTCATTTCCCAATGAAACCCCAAGCCCTCGTTTTTTTTCTTTGCCTCTTCCCTAGTTGGTTACAGGCTCAGCTTTTGCCAGGATTTCAAGCCTCGGATTCTTTTGGTGAGCAACAACTTCTTATAGAAAGTGGAGAAACTAATACACGAATTTTAATCAATGCTCCCCTTGATGGATTTGAAAAGTCGGATCAGGTTTTGTTAGTCTTTTATGCCCTTCCGAACGGAAACACCATTGAACAAACGTTCGGGAAAGTTACCACCGAATCCGATGATTGGCATTTTAACATCCAACATATTGGGGCACAAACTCGGTTTATAAGAAGAGAAGTAAGTCAAAAAACAGTAGTTGTAGTGTATTTGGAAGCCAATCAAAAAAGCTGGCCTTCTTGGAAAAGAGAAAATCCCAATTACTTTTCGGATACACAGACTTTAGTAAATGAAATCACAGCTTTATTCGCTGATTGGAAACCAGAAGTTGTGCTAAATTCCCATAGTGGTGGAGGTCGATTCATTTTCAATTATTTAGATGCAGTAGAACACATTCCAACATCTATAAAACGCATCGCTTTCTTGGATAGCGATTATGGTTATGAAGATGAAGCACACGGTCCCAAACTAGTTGCTTGGTTGAGTTCCACTAAAGACGCTAATCTTGCTGTAATCGCCTATAATGATAGTGTGGTAGTTTATAATGGAAAACCTTTGGTCTCACCTACAGGAGGCACATGGTACCGCACTAAACAAATGAAGAACTTTCTAGCAAAGTCTTTTCCTATGGATGAAGTTAACCAAGATTCACTGCTTTGGTATTCATCGCCACAGAAAAGGATTCAGTTTATACTTAAAACAAATCCCAATAATAAGATTTATCATACCGTACAGGTAGAGCGTAACGGTTTTATCCATAGTATGCTTAGCGGAACTCCTTTTGAGGAAAAGAATTATCGTTATTTTGGAGATAAAGCTTATTCTAGGTTTATCGCAGATAGTATCTCACTTCCTACAAAGATCCTCAACAGTATTCCTCGCTGAAAAAACACATCTTACTACTCTGTTCTTAGTTTAATACGCCTTATACATTTGCCCTTTTTCTAATCGACTCACAATACCTTGTTGGGTAGCGAACTTTGTGGGAAGAGTAATATAACCGCCTCCTACTTTGGTTTTCATAACCGCAAAATGTAAATGTGGCCCCGTAGAATATCCGGTGTCACCAGATAAACCAATTTGTTGTCCTGGTTGAATTTGTTGTCCTAATTGGACTGTCACTCCATTTTTTTTAAGATGGGAATACACCGCAAAGGTTCCGTCGTTATGAAGTACACTTACAAAATTGGCCTCGCTCATTAAATTTTTGTCGGCTCCACTCTTAGTGAACTTTTCTTCCAACTCAATCACTAGTCCACTTCTTGCAGCATAAACGGGGGTTCCAATAGGCATATTGAAATCCAACGAGTATAGTTCATCACCTTGATGGGAATATTCACCGCCATAACCTTGGTCTAACCTGAAACTTCCTCCTTTTTTAAAAGGAAATCTATAGGCAAAACTATCATCATGTTTTGCGTTAATGCTACCCATGTAATAGGTGTAACTATACGAAACACCCCATTTAGCATTTTTCTTATTAACAACTAATGTGGCTATTTTTCTCTCTTCGTTCTTAGAAAGTACTTCAGTAAAACGCGCCTTCTTATTAGACCTTAAGTTGGTAGTTTCGATAATAACTTCCAGTGTAACTGGATAAAAATTCTTATTTGTAGCAACAATTTCTACTCCATCTCTTATTTCTTGATTAGTGAGAATTACGCTTTTTTCTTGTGCAAAAAGCGAGATAGAAAAAAATAATCCAACAAAAATTAGTAAACTTTTCATACTACTATAATATTCAATCTATATAACATTGTGCAATAGTTAATCTTGCTCCTATATTCTAGCATGCAAACAGCCATATTACAACTCATCATACTTTTAGCAACAACAGCATCCGGTGATATCGACGATCCGGAGTTATTGCTAGCTATTAAGAATGGCAAACATGAAGCTTTCAAGACCTTTTTTGATAAGTATCACAAACACCTGTATTACTTCCTACTGAAAAAAGGAGCCTCTGAAGACACCTCGAAGGATTTAATACAACAAGCCTTTGTAATAATTTGGGAAAAGCGAGCATCCATAGATGAGAACAAATCACTAAGATCTTATCTGTTTCGAATTGCCTATACACGTCTTCTAAATCTTTATAGAGATTCTGCCAAGTTTGAGGAATCAGAACACATCGATATTGAGGATCCAGACAGCACCAAAGAAGATGAAGATCGCTCTGAAACACTTAAAGTTGCCATTGAGAATGCAATTTCAAGCATGCCCAAAAAGCGACAAGAAGTTTTTAGACTGTGTTTCATCCAAGAATTTACCTACAAAGAATGTTCAGAAATTCTAGATGTTTCCATCAAAACGATAGAAAATCATATGGGCTTAGCTCTTAAAGATCTTCGAACTTCTCTTGAGAAATATAGATAAGCAATCAGAAAAGATTTATAACCAATGATTTGTGTTCGTAGAAAAAAAATAAATAAAAAATTAGGGGTATTTGAAAAGTGATGTGTACTGAAGAGGAATAACACATAAAATCTTTCAATTAAAAAAGAGAAACACATTATGAAAACTTTAACAAATTCCTTCAAAATAAGTACAGCCATTGCAACATTGGCATTCACAACGCTCTTTATTGGATGCTCTGCTGTGAATAACGATGTAGAATCTTTAACAGACGACGATATTGCCATTGCTGCTGAAGTGATTGCAGAGTCTATGTCGGATGATAACTCTGGTGTGATGAGTAGTTTATACGACGCTGTTTCAACTGTTGATAATTCTGGTATCTCTTACGGAAGCGAAAGTCATCAAAAAGCAGGTCCAGAGAATAGTAGAAGTGGTCGTGGTCAAGAGAGAAATTTTACTTACTCCTACGATAGCGCCACTGGAATACACACAACCGAATATAATCGAAATGTTATTACAGATGTTTTCACTAAGAGTGTAAGTGTTGTGAATACCCATCTTTTCTTAACTCCAGAAAACGAATTTGTAGAGTTCCCAAAAGCAGATTACACAACCATAGAAAGTGTTGATTACACAAGTAATCGTACAGGTAGTTCTACTGCACCAAATAGAACATCTGAGTTCGCTCGTGCAGATTCTTTCTTTATCTCCGGCTTACATTCAACAAGTAGTACACTAGCTATTGAAGGAACTCATGAAAGCACTGGAAGCACATCAGGTACTTTTAATAACGGTACTGAAGCTTCTCGTAATTTTGATATAAACTTTGAACTAACCAATGTAAGTATTGTAAAAGACTCTCTATTAACCTTTGGAAACTTAGAGCAAGGCGTGACTGGCACAATTACTTATAGCATGAGTATTACCAGAACCTTAGGTGACGAATCAGATGTGAAAGAAATCTCTGGTGAAATTGAATTAGTTGGTGATGGAACTGCACTCTTGAAGTTCAAGAAAATTGCTAAAGTGATTCGTTTCAATTTAACAAATGGAACTACTGAAGAATAATAGATTACCCGAAAAACCGAATTGCAGTCTGCGGGAGTAGGCTGCAATTCTTTTTAAAAGAATTATGAGCGCAAATAACCAACTACCCAATAATGATACAGACCTGATGCTTGCCCGTCAGATTGGGGAATTGTTGGAATCTCGTTCTAAATTCTCATCATTAAACAATCCGTTTATTGACTCTATTGCCAGCTTCAAAATGGGTGAAATTGATGAGCTAGTATCTGCTAAACTTGATTCAGAGATTCTTTGGAATCTCATCACTGAACAAACCAAACCCATTCATGCTCCTGTCATACTTCCTTTTTATAGACGAAATTCTTTGGCATGGGCTAGCGCAGCCGCTGTGTTGCTAGTTGCTTTTATCGGCATTTTTTGGATGAATACCTTTACCGAGCCCAAGCTTGTTGCAGAAAGTATGGCTAGTAAAGTGGAAGTAAAATTAAACGATGGAACGTTGGTTACACTTCGCCCTTATTCAAAACTTTACGAAATTGAAGCCTCAGCTACAAAAAGAGCTTATCAACTTACTGGAGAAGCCTTTTTGCACGTAGCCAAAGACCCTACCAAACCTTTTACATTGGAAGCTGGAGAAGGCTCCATTACTGTTTTAGGAACTCAATTTAATGTTAGCACTTGGGGAAATTCAACTTCCGTTTTTCTTGAAGAAGGCAAAGTTCAGTTTAGTAATGATATACAATATTCCATTGTATTGAGCCCGGGCGAAAGTGCTTCCCTTCAAAATGGAAAAATTGAACTGATTGAAATTTCGAATCCTGAGGTTTTCAAAGATTGGATAGATTCCCGACTTCACCTAGATCAAACATCTATACAAGCTGCTATTGCTGAAATTGAGCAACATTACCATGTAGAAATTGATATTTCTGCCATTACAAATAGAAACGAACTAGTGAGCGGTTCCATCCCCCTTGATGGCGTTGAAAAAACACTTAATGATCTAGGTGTTATTCTTGGCGGAACGTTCAAATCTACCAATTCAAATAGCTACCAATATATCCCACTATCTAATTGATGAAGCAAACTTACTCTATACTGTTCGCTTGTTTAGTATATCTAGTTATTTCAAACGGGGTAAGTGCTCAGTATTTTGAATATAATAACGAGCCATTGTTGTCTGTAATCCACGACATTGAAAAACAAACCCCTATTCATTTTTTATATAGAGAAGCATTAATAGCTGATGTCAAAATCTCACTTAATTCTACCAAAGAACGCATATTTGTTTCACTCCAACAAGAACTTTCGAATCAGAACATTGGCTTAAGACTGGATGAACATCGAAATCAGGCTCTACTTTTTACTTCTTCCACAAAAGAGAACGTCAACTCATTATCCATTTCAGGCTATGTGTTAGATGCAATAACAGGAGAACGCCTGCCCTTCTCAACGCTCGCCTGGCTCGAAAATGGTCAACTCACTGGAATTGCAACTTCTGATAATGGAACTTTCTCTACTATAATTAATTCTTCACAGCAACCCATTTCAATTTTGTTTTCTTACACGGGTTATGAAGCAAAAACCATCGATTTTAATCTGAGTGAACAACATTCTTGGAATAACTTAGCCATTCGTTTGAATCCCGTTCCTTATGCTGGACAGGAAATTGTGGTACGTGGTTTTAATGCCTACACCGCTGCCGATACCGTTTTAAATGGATTGGTTAAAATTGGAACATTTAGTCCTTTGGGCGATCAAAATTCCATCCGTTCCCTCCAAGCTTTGCCTTCGGTACAAAGTGGAAGTTCTATCACTGGAAATTTGAGTGTTAGAGGAAGCCCACCTGATGGCTTTAGAGTATTACTAGATGGTCAAAACTTATACAATCAAAACCACCTTTTTGGGTTAATCGACGCTCTTAATTCCGATGTTCTTAGAACAAGCGGATTTTATTATGATATAACACCAGCATCATTTAAAGCGCCTCATGGCGGAATCTTAGCATTAATTACAAAAACGGGAAACCTTCAAGAGTTTCACACATCGCTAGGCCTTAGCAATACAACAGGAAGCATTAGTTTAGAAGGCCCCATAAAGAAAGGAAATTCAAGTTTTTTAATTTCAGGTCGACATTCTTATATCGATCAAGCCAACTGGCTTAATAATAATGATATCATTGAATATGGGTTGGATCTTGATCGTCCTTATGATTTTCAGAACGAAGATATAATTCGGTTAGTCCAAATATCACGTGTGCCCAAAAATACATCCGCTTCTTTTTACGATATCAACACCAAGATTTATGCAGAACAAAAGAACGGGGGGCAGCTTATTATAAGCGGATATTTTGGATCTGACGAAGCCTCGCAAACTTACGAGCGTTTTTTCTCTAGGTTTATAAGCGCAGATTTCAGTACTAAGAACAAATGGTCAAGTAATATTTTGTCAGCAGCTTATAACATAGCGATTAGTCCTCGCACATCTTCATCTTCGAGTTTAGGTTGGAGCGATTATTCCGCAAACTACGCTAAAGAAGATTATCTATTTCAGAGTTTGCAAGTTGAGACTGGAAATGGCCGTAGAACTTTTTCCGTTTTAACAAATCCATTAATTCTAGATAATACGCTTGAAGAGTTTAGTGTAAAGCAAAATTTTTCAACATCTCTTAACCAGAATAAGATAAATTTCGGAATTGATTACAGCGATTTCCATGTAAGTTATAAAGAGCTTAGCTTGAGGAATGAGTCATTTCTTAGCCGCCGAACAAGCCAGCTTATTGACATCTTTGCTCAAGGAGATGTAAGCCTCTCCGACATGGCTCAAGTTCAAATTGGTAGTAGGCTTCATTACTTCAGCAATGGTAAGTATTTGAAATGGTCGCCTCGCTTTAAGACCCAGTTCTATCCAGAAAAGCAGATTTCGATAGGTTTTGGGTACAGTAAGAACTATCAATTTCTTCACCGTTTAGACTTCTATAATATTAACAGTACCGATTTTTGGATTATAACAAACAAAGATCAACCGCCCTCATCAAGTGATTATTTCACAACTAACCTTAAAATTCGTCCAAGTAAAGATTGGTATTTCCAGATTGAGGGTTATTACAAGCTCTACCAGAATATGCGAATACACACACTTAATACAGGGCTTATTTCAAATACATTTCAAGAAGAAGAACTGCCGTGGTTATACTCAAATTCTGGCACAGGTAAAGGTGTTGAGTTTTTTGGTAGAAAACGCCTTCAAAAAACAACTCTTTCGGCTACTTACGTACTTTCATCAATCAAAATTAAAAATCCGAGACTTAATGGCGGAGAGTCTTATTATGCTAACTGGGATAGACAAAACCAGCTTTCATTCAATGTAGAAACAACCTTATCCAAAGGATTTGAACTTTTTGCTGCTTGGAATTATTCCACAGGCACGCCAAACCGAGCAGTAATTGAGTTGAATGAAAAGGATAGACTAGCTGATTACTCTCGGGTTGATGTAAGCCTTCGATACACATACATCTCAGAAAAAGGCCAAAAAGCTATGTTAACAATTTCTGCTTACAATTTAACAGATAGAGACAACCCGCTTTATGCCGATCTTAAACTTGGGTTAAATACCTCTACCATTCAAAGAGAAACGGCCTTTATAACGGTCTACGATTTAGGTTTTCAACCTTCACTGAAAGCTTCCTTAAGTTTTTAGACTTTTTCCTTTCGACGCTAAAGTACATCGAGTGATTCTCTTTTAAATTTCCGAATCTTAATTAAAGTATTTACGTAATTGTTATCGAATAAATATCTAGTAAACCCTATTTATTAAGTATCTTCGTACTCAACAATTTTTTGAATTTTATATCTTCACTCCCAAGCAATGATTCTTTCCCAAGCTAAGAATAAAGCTTTTGTTTTAACCCTTTGCGCTATATTGTGTTCTCCTTATCTGTTATCTCAACCGATTGAAGAACAAAAGCAGCCCGTTACTATTGGTATTGCTCTTAGCGGTGGCGGAGCGAAAGGATTTGCACATATTGGCGTATTAAAGGTATTAGAAGAAGAAGGCATTCCGATTCAAGTAGTGACAGGAACGAGCATGGGAAGTATTATTGGCGCCCTTTATGCTATTGGATACAGCCCTGCAATGTTAGAAGAAATTGCGTTACGCGATAACTGGATTGATTTTTTTAATGAGAATCCGACTCGTGAAGCTAAATCTGTTTTTCAGAGAACTTTAGAAGACAAGCATATTGTTTCAGTTCCCCTTAACGATGGTAAGTTTTCGTTGCCCCGGGGATTTCTTGAAGGCCAAAAATTCTCTTTGATGCTTAGTAAACTTACTCTTCCCTATCATAATGTTGATGATTTCACCACTTTTCCAATTCCTTTTGCTTGTGTAGCAACGAACCTACGAAATGGTGAAGGAAAACGTTTTGTTAATGGCGATCTCGCACAAGCAATCAGAGCAAGTATATCATTTCCAAGTGCATTCAAACCTGTAAAAATAGGCGATGAAACGTATATCGATGGCGGTTTAGTCCGAAACCTCCCTGTTTCAGATGCCCGAGATTTAGGTGCTACTTTCGTTATTGCTTCAGACGTAGCTAGCGATCTTAAATCGGCAGATAGCTTATCCTCCTTCTTTGACGTTATGAATCAAGCAATGGGTTTTGCGATGAAGAAATCCGATCTTGAGCAAATTGCCCTTTCGGATTTTTATATTCGCCCTCCCGTAGATGATTACACCATTTACGATGTAGGGAAAGTTCAAGAACTTATCAATGCTGGCGAAGAAGCAACCAGAAAGCAAATCCCAGAACTAAAAAAATTACTCAATCAATACTCTTACAATGCAGAACAAACTCGATTCAAAGAAATTGAAGTGACCAACATCATCACCTTCGACGAAATTATTGTTGAAGGCATTTCTGGAGATGATAAAATGATTGCAGAACAGATTCTAAATTTCAAGTCTAGCTACCAAGTAAGTATTCATGATTTAGACAAAGCTATAGATAAACTTTACGGTACCGGGCTTTTTAATATGATAACCTATCGCCTCCAGAATAAGCCCAATAACGAAGGCCAAGAACTAGTTTTCACCATTACTAGCTATGATAAAGAGCAATTTGCCTTTGGTGCACGATACGATAGTTTCTACAAAGCCTCTTTGCTCTTCAGTTTAGATCTGAGTTCGGTATTCTACGAAAATGACCTGCTTTTTAGTAACCTTCGAGTAGGCGACCAATTTCAGCTAAAAGTGAATTACTTTAAACCATTCACCTTTTATAGAACGTCTGGTTTAAACTTAATAACGCAGGTGCAGCGCAGTCCTTTTAATATCTACACCAATCAGAATTTAAGCTCCTCTGTAAATGTGGAGGTTCTCTCCCTAGATGTACTTACAGGACTTCAATTTATGAAGAATTTTTCGGTTTCTGCCGGAACTCACTTTGAGGCTTATAACATCAACAAAAAAGTGGGCGAAACGCTTCTCTTTGAAGAAATTAACAGTAATGCATCCGTCCAGGTTCTTATTAATGGAGATACCTTTAACCGAAGCGTGTATCCAACCAAAGGTTATAAGCTATTACTGAAAGGAGAGGCTTCCCAAAAAGGCTGGGATACTAGTAAACACTTAGGTCAGCTTTCCTTTCTTTGGGATCAATACGTTCCTTTATCTCCAACATTTTCTATGTTTTCAAAAATTGTTTTGGGTAGAACAGTCCGCAATAATTACAATATCCCATTGCATTATTATTATTTTGCTGGCGGAACCTTACCCTCTACACTTTTCGAAGAGCATCAATTCACTTTTTTTGGGCAAAATGTTCAAGAGCTTCGCGGACCCAATATCCAATATCTACAATTGGGAGGCCAGCTTAACATCGCCAAAGACTTTTATTTGCGAGGATTGTTTAACATCGCAAACTTAAGTAGCACTTGGGATTGGGATGCAAATTACAAAAATCTAGAAGACGGCTTCGGTTTTTCCTTTGGCACACCAACCGTAATTGGACCTGTAGAATTAATATTTGATGGCGACGACATAAACGGCCCTTACTCCCTCCGCATCAATGTAGGCTATACGTTTTAGTTTGGGGATTAGCAGTTAGGATTTAAGGGCAAGCTTCGATTCCTAATTCACAATTCAACATTCATAATTCAACATTATTTAGCTAACAGCCTTTAGCGATTAGCTGTTAGCTTTTAGGAGAGGTAGCTATCTGGATAGGGGTCTTCTTATGTCTAATCCTGAGAATCCTGATTAAAAAAAGAGAAATAAGTTTTGCCTCATTCAAAATTCACACTGCTCCCATTCTCAATTTTGAATTATTAATTCTCAATTCGCCTCCCACTTTGAAATAAATTCCGTTTTGCTCATCTTATCAACGAACTCTAAAGCGTAAATTAAGCTATGAAAGACGCAAAACTTGCCGTATTAATTGATGCCGACAACGTTCCATATGCTTACGTAAAGGAAATGCTTGACGAAGTTGCTAAATATGGAAATCCAACTATCAAGCGTATTTATGCTGATTGGACAAAACCAACCGTTTCGGGGTGGAAGAATATTTTACTTGAAAATGCAATCACTCCAATACAACAATACAGCTATACTACGGGTAAAAACTCTAGTGATAGCGCTCTTATCATTGATGCCATGGACTTGCTTTACTCGGGAAAGGTTGATGGGTTCTGTATTGTTTCTAGCGATAGTGACTTTACAAGGCTTGCAACCCGATTGCGAGAAGCAGCAATGTTTGTAATTGGAATTGGTGAACGGAAAACGCCTAAACCATTTATTACTGCCTGCGACAAATTCATCTACATTGAAATTCTGAAAAAAGAACAAGAAACTGAATCTGGTACAAAAACGAACACCCAGAATAAATCCAAAGCCAAGTCTTCCTCTACAAATAACATCGATAAAGAATTAGTAAAACTAATAAAGAATAGCATTGAAGAGATTTCGGATGATAGTGGTTGGGCTTTCTTAGGAACACTAGGAAGTTTTCTTATGAAGAAAAAGACCGATTTTGATCCAAGAAATTATGGCTTCCAAAAGTTATACCCTTTGATAAAAAGTATAGGCGAGTTTGATATTGAAGAAAGAGATACTGGTGAAAAAAACGTCCGTCATATCTACCTTAAAAGTAAATAGCGACTGCCCATGAATTAACCAAAGTTTATAAAGGAATTATAGAAGACAGATAATTCGGTGACAGTATTAATAAATCAAACAAAGCTGACCGTCATCCTGAAGATACCTCTGAAGGATCTTCACAGTCATTAAAAAGCGATGGCTTAGTATGTTGGTGATAGCTGACCGAACCGTTACATTATTTCCATGATTTTAATGCATAGTAAGCAGATTATTAGAATATGAACTCATCTACATTTATAATTGAGCGGTTGGAAACCACCTCACTTAAACCCGCTTTATTATTTCTTGAGGAAGTTTTTTGCGTAGAGCAGAATATCCCCAAAGAGCTCATTCCTGTAAAGGCTGACCAGCAAAAATGGTGGGGCATAAAAGACGGTGATCAGATTATTGGAACAGCCGCAATCTGGCAAATCAATTCCGAATGGCACTGGGGACGATTAGCCATTCATGAAAAGCTACGTGGATTCGGACTTGGCAAAAAGTTGGTGATGCAGTCTTTAGAGGAATCTTTCCAAATGGGAATAGAAACCATTCTAATTGATGCTAGAGATATTACTGTTGATATGATTCTACAACTAGGTGGGAAAATTGTCGGCGAAAAAGCCAATTTTTATGGACTCCCCGTAACACCAATGGAGCTATGTAAAAGCGATTTTAAATTATGAATTTTGAATGGGGTTATTGGTTAATTGGGGATAACTGTTGATGATTAGCTTTAGTTAATGGATTTCCCCCTCATTACATAGCTCCGCTACGTAATACCTTCTGGAAGCTCCATGTTCCAATGGTCTTGAGCTATGCGTTTTTCATGCCGCTTTGAATTAAAATCTGTTTTTTTCATCTTAATCCGCGACAATGAACAGAACTAGAATCTAGACCTAATAAAGAAACCCATTCCTCAATTCAACATCATATCAACATTTGAGCAGTTCTATTTAAAAATTAAGGAAAATAGATGGTATTGGCTCTTCTCGCTTTTTTGTCGATTTTCATTAGCCTATGCCTTCATCGCTGCAGGAATGGTAAAAATTCTTGGAGAACGATTCGCTAGTGGATTATCAGTCAATCATCCAATGGGAGCTTACCTCGAAGCTTTACATCATACCGGTTATTATTACACATTCATTGGAATTGCCCAAGTGGTAGCTGCAATTTTACTAATCATACCTAGAACTGTAACTCTGGGAGCATTGCTTTATTTACCGATTATTGTAAACATTTGGTTACTGTCTTTTGCGCTACGTTTTGAAGGTTCTATTGTAACCTCACCCTTAATGGTGCTTGCCAATTTATATATCCTTTTGTGGAATTATGATCGATTAAAGTACATTTTTCCGTTTCGGAAATTTTCAAGCTTTGGCATCATCGAGAAACCCAATAAATACAATACAAAGTTTCCATTTCTGTTTTTCACGGGAGTAATCGTCACTGTAGGCCTAACAATAGCGCTAGCTCGTTATGGACATGAAACCATGCCAAGAAATTCACTATCAGATTGTAACATGCAATTTGAAAACTCTGCGTCTGAAATTGCTGGCTCCTCTTTTTGCGAATGCATTCATACTAATGGAACACCTTTAGATGAATGTTTGGATGAATTTGAACGGGCAACAGATAAATGACTACAAACAACATGAATTCATCCACATATCACATAGAGCAGCTGAATCCTACATCAGTAAATTCCGCTTTATTATTCCTTGAACAAGTTTTTAGCATAGAACAAAACATCCCCAAAGAGCTCATTCCTATTCTGGCTGACCAGCAAAGATGGTGGGGCATAAAAGACGGGAATCAGATTATTGGGACAGCCGCAATCTGTGAAATCAATTCCGAATGGCACTGGGGACGATTAGCCATTCATGAAAAGCTACGTGGGCTTGGCCTTGGTAAAAAATTGGTAATGCAATCCTTAGAGGAATCATTTCAAATGGGAATAGAAACCATTCTAATTGATGCTAGAGATATTACTGTTGATATGATTCTTCAATTAGGTGGAAAAATCGTCGGCGAAAAAGCCAACTTTTATGGACTCCCCGTAACACCTATGAAGCTATGTAAAAACGATTTTAAATTATGAATTATGAATTTTGAATGGGGTTATTGGTTAATTGGGGATAGCTGTTGATGATTAGCTTTAGTTAATGGATTTGCGGTCTGGGTTAGATATACGGTAAGGCGTCATCCTGAGGATACCTCCGAAGGATCTACAGGATTGAGGGATAGCTCACAATAGTTTTAAAAGTACACAAGCAAAAAAAGCCCACTCGATTTCTCGAATTGGCTTTTTAAGTATTGGTGGAGGTGCGGGGAGTCGAACCCCGGTCCGAAACGGCAAATCTGCAAACATCTACATGCTTAGTTGCTGATTGAATTTCGCATGAAGCCTAGCCCAACAACAAAGCGACTTCATACTATTCTGTGAAATTTTACGCAACAAAGACAGAAAACCGTGTTACGCTATCCTATCTTTTATGGCGTTCGGCTTGGCACTGATAGGCACGATAACCAAGGGAACGGCTTAGTCAGCTTACGCTGCTAGGCGGTATGAATAATTGTTGTCAATTATATTATATGCCATAATGGATATTATTACGAGATCCATTGGACACTCTCGACATGCAACCTGCGATAGTACTCATCCCGTCGAATCCAGTACACCCCCAATACGTTAAAGAACGATGCGTAATATACGAATCTTATCACTCTTTATTGGATATGGATTCTAACTTTTTTTCAGTCTTTGTATTTTGGTTAAACGATATGTGTTAAATTGGAGTTCTGTAAATGTCTTCCTAATAAACCAGTTCTAAACACATGAAATTTGGTAGTGTAACCGATCCCGAAAATATTGACTTCAGTCTTCCATCCGACCATCCAGATACTCTTAAAGTACTTGGAAACGGTAATTCAGCTAACTTTGAAGCTTTTGTTGGTTGCGCTAAATGGAATAAGAAAGATTTAAAGGGATTTTATCCTCGTGGTACTAAAGACGAACTCTCTTACTACGCTACTCAGTTTAATTCTATAGAACTCAATGCCACTCATTACAAATTGTATGGAGAGGATGTGATTTCAGGGTGGCGCGATAAAACGAGCGATGTGTTTAAGTTCTTCCCCAAAGTGGTGAACAGCATTAGCCACTACAAGCGACTTAAAGGCGTGGAAGCTTTGGTGGAGGAATATTCTCTACCCTTTCGGGTTTTGGGCGATAAACTAGGCATGTTTTTCTTGCAGCTTCGCGATGACTTCAAACCGCAAGATATGGATCGTGTTGTTCGATTCGTGGAAATATGGCCAGCCGATTTACCACTAGCCATAGAATTAAGACATACCGATTGGTTTAACGACGAAAATGTTGCTAATCAAGTGTACCAGCTTTTTGAAAAACACAATGTGGCAAACATCATTACCGACACTGCTGGTCGGCGTGATTTATTGCACATGCGACTTACCACTCCTGTTGCCTTTGTGCGTTATGTGGGTGCAAATCATGCTAGCGATTATCCACGCCTTGATGAGTGGATTGAACGCATAGCCCTTTGGAAAGAACACGGATTAGAACAACTCTATTTCTTTATACATCAAAATATTGAAGTGGAGTCTCCTCTACTTACAGCACACTTCATACAAGGTTTAAATGCTAAAGTGGGTTTGGATCTAAAAATTCCAACAACACAAACATCACCACCAAGCCTTGGGCTTTAATAGTAACTAGTTTCAGATTTGTTAAAAATAATAACAATAACTTCACATTAGAGCCTAACTTTAACCTATACTTTGCGTGTAAGGGGCTTCCAAAAAAGCTAAAAGCATTACTTAAAATAATTCTATGATACGAACACTCATTCTGTGTTTTGCGGGGTTACTCCTCTTCACAGAAACAACATTCGCACAATCAGCCTCTATAAATGGCTATATAAAAGATTCATCATCAGGAGAAACACTAATTAGCGCTAACATTGCGCTTTTAGAAATTAATAAAGGAACCTCTTCAAATACTTCGGGTTATTTCAGCATTACAAATATTGCTCCTGGAGACTACATTCTAGTATGTACTTATATAGGGTATAATACTTTTCAGAAAAAAGTAACTTTAAAGGAGAATGAGAATCTTCGTCTAGATGTAGAACTCATTCCTACTTCAGAAGAACTTGAAGAAATCATTATCACATCTGAAGCTGAAAAAGAAAAAGCGAAAGAAATTGGTGTTGCTCAGATTGGAACATCACTCATTAAAGAACTTCCGTCTGTCTTTCAGGCGGATGTATTTAGATCTATTCAACTCCTTCCTGGGGTAAAAGCTGCTTCTGACTTTTCTAGTGGCTTATACATTCGTGGTGGAAGTCCTGACCAAACGCTCATTTTACTTGATGAGACTACGGTTTATAACCCAAGTCACTTTTTTGGCTTCTTTTCAACCTTCAATCCAGATGCTATTAAAGATGTTCGCCTCTACAAGGGTGGCTATCCTGCGGAATTTGGTGGGCGTTTAGGCTCTGTACTTAGTATTTACAATAAAGATGGAAACCGTAACGAAACGCATGGCTCTCTTACACTTGGGATGCTTTCATCTCGTGCTTCTGTCGAAGGCCCTTACAAATATGGATCTTGGAGTTTGGCTGTTAGACGTTCAACGCTCGAGCCTTTGTTAGCTGCACTTCGCAAAACATCCGACAACATCCCTTCTAGTTTCTACTTTTATGATATGAACGGAAAAATCAATTTTGATGCTGGTAAGAGTGATAAATTCGGTCTTTCTTTCTACACTGGTAAAGATGCCGTTTCTTTCCCATTTGCCGATGATGCCGAGTTTAATTTGAATTATGGCAACCAAACAGTGAGTGGTAATTGGAAGCATATTTTTAACGAACAGCTATTTTCTAGCTTTGTAGTAACAGGTTCAAGATACTTCAATTTTCCTACTTTTGAACTTGGTGGCACTCCTTTCGAACGAGATAATAACATTTATGATTTCTCAGTAAAAGGTGATTTAGAGTATTTAGTAAATGACAAGCACACGATTGAGACTGGTGTTTGGGGCGGTGTTATGACTCTTATTCTGAAGGATCGTTTTGATAATGAAGAAAGCTTTAGTTCTCGTATTCAAGCTAATTATGCTTCTTTCTACATTCAAGATACGTGGCGCCCAACCGACCGTTGGAAGTTAACCTACGGAACTAGATTCAACTACTTTTCTGATGGCGATTATTTGCGTCCAGAACCACGGGTATCTTTGGAATACAAACCCGCTGAAAGAGTTCGATTACAAGCCGCTTATGGTCGTTATAACCAATTCTTAACACTCATTTCTAACGAAGCTTTCTCTGGCTTTGATGTTTGGCTAACTGCCGATGAAGGTATTAAACCAGCATTTGGAGATCAGTTTGTGTTAGGTGCTAAAACGATTCCTTTCAAAGACTATGGCTTTGATGTGGAAGTATATTATCGAACTATGAATGATTTGTTTGAACTAGATCCTTTCATTCAAGATGTTTCGGGACTTCCTTATTCCGATATTTTCCGTATTGGCAGTGGCGACGCTTATGGTGCTGAAGTTTTCTTTGAGAAAAGAGCTGGAGATTTCACTGGGTTTATAGGCTACACCTACTCTTATACATGGCGTCGATTCCCTAACTACAATAATGAAATTGAAAACCCGAACGGTTCTGGTCGCTCCTATCCTCCAAAGTACGACCGCCGTAACGATATCAACCTAGTTATGAGCTACCAACTAAGTAAGCGCTGGAAAGCCACAACATCCTTTAATTACGCGACAGGACAAGCGTACACCGAGCCACTTGGTCGCTATTCGCTAAACAATCCTGTTTGGGATAATCAAAATTACGATACTATTGTAAGTGGGAAAATAAATGCATCTCGTTTACCAGCTTATCATAGAGTGGATGTTTCCTTCTCTAGATATGGAACCTTTTTTGGCTTAGGCGATGCGGAATGGCAGTTCCAGATAGTAAACTTGTTATCTCGTAGAAACGTTTGGTTCTACACTTACGACTTTGATGAAAACCCCATTAAGCGCGAAGCTGTTTACTTGCTTCCACTTCTTCCAACAATTTCTTACACCGTTAAATTTTAATAGATATGAAATCATTATTTCTATATTTCTCTTTTTCCCTACTTCTTATAGTAGGCGGTTGCGATTTATATCCCCAAGACGACTACAAAGAATATTATGTTGTAGAATCATATTTGATTGCAGATATGGAGCTTCCAGCATTGTACCTTTCAACTACTGCGCCCGTTAGTAGCGAATACAATTTTGATGACACCGCGATTTCTGCGGCTATCGTCGAAGTTCGCCTTTTGCAAGCTGGTATTGGTTCTTCAATAGAGCAAACCTTCACCTACCAACTTGAAAGCCCAGGCGTTTTTGTAGCTACTGTTGTACATAGTGTATTGCCAATGCGCACGTATCAATTACATATCACTATTCCTTCAACTAGCGAAGAGATTATTGGTCACACCACCATTCCAGATAGTTTTACAGCAGCTAATACTATTCCAAATTCAGTGGAATATCAATCTGAAAACCAAATTGAAGTGGTAATACCAGCTAGTAATTCAGACTCTAGACAGAATTACTTCATTTTCACTACGCTAGCACTTGAGGCATCTGAGGATAATTTCACTCCTGTTTATGGCGACTTTTACGATCCAGAAGAAGGAGACGTGTTATCAGATTACTCTACCCTAAGTTCTGGAATAGTGAGTGAAGGGAATTTTGAAAATAACAATGACGGAACTGTTACACTTAAGTACCCATGGTTAGCAGTAGCTTTTTATGGTGAGACTAAAATTGTGACGAATATCATTGATGAGAATATTTATGATTTTCTACGCTCACAAAGTGTGCAGCTAGGTGGGTCTTCCATTTCTCCTGGTGAAATTCCTAATGTTATTTACAATATTGATGGCGGAATTGGTGTTTTTGGTTCCATTGCAGCCGATACTATCCAAACTAATATTACCCGACCTGCAGGCTTTTGATTAGCTAGTATTTTGGTATTTTGTTTGCGTAATTCTTAACAATCAAAAAACATACTCTGTGTTTCGAACTTTATACAGAATAGTATTTATTGGGTTTCTACTTTTAGCAAGCCTTCCTGTAATGGCACAATCAGAGGGTGAATTTGAAATAGCTCGTGTGAAGTATAGAGGTGGAGGAGATTGGTATAACGATCCCTCCTCTCTTTCTAATCTCATTTCATTTACCAAACAGCATGTACCAATATCGATATCACAAAAATATAAAGATGTTGCCCTTGGTAGTAGCGATTTATTCTCCTATCCGTTCTTGTTCTTAACAGGCCATGGTAGCATTGCTGTTAACAACTCAGAGGTAAGCAATCTTAGAGATTACCTAGAGAATGGTGGTTTTCTTTATATAGATGATGATTATGGCTTAGATGAATATGCTAGGTCTATGATGAAGAAAGTATTTCCCGATGAAGAAATGATCGAAATTCCTTTTTCGCACCCTATTTATCATCAATTGTTCGATTATAATAGCGGGCTACCGAAAATTCATGAACACGATAATAAACCTCCACAAGGTTTTGGTATTTTTAGAAATGGAAGACTTGTTGTTTTTTACAGCTATGAAACCAATCTTGCAGATGGATGGGCAGATGCAGAAGTTCATAGCGATCCTGCATCCGTTCGACAAAAAGCATTGGAAATGGGGGCAAATATTTTAGTTTACGCCCTTACAAACTTTTAACTCACATTCTCTTGTATGAAAAGCATTAATCCTTATTTATTCTTTCCTGGAAATTGCGAAGAAGCACTTCATTTTTATAAAGAAAATCTTGGTGGCGAAGTTACTGCTCTGCAACGGTTTGGTGATACTCAGATGCCAGTTGAAGAGAACTATAGAGATAAAATTATGCATGCTGAACTTACGGTTACTGAACAGGTAGTTCTTATGTTTTCGGATGGGGCACCATTTAAAGAAATACAGCTCGGGGATAATGTTCATCTCACTCTTTCTTTTGATAATGAAGAAGAACAGACAAAGGTTTTTAATGCACTAGCAAAAGGTGGCGTCACTACGATGGAGCTTCAAGATACGTTCTGGGGCGCTCGCTATGGAATGCTTACCGATAAATTTGGAGTAAAGTGGCAACTCAATCTTAGCAGAAGCTAGTATCTTTATCTCTCACTTTTCATTTTATACTCAAATTTTCTCTCAGTCACGAGGTTCCCTTTGTCATCCTCTGGGTCCCGGTAAAGATCGTCTGAATCGGTTACTTCACATTTTCCAATTTTAGACTGAACTTCTGCCTGAGCTTTGATAATTTTCTTCTTCTCATCAGCGCTAGCCGTTTTAAATAACTCGGCCAACTCTCCTCTTTTGCGCTTGTAAAAGCTTAACTCTAGGGCTTTCATAGAACTTTTAGCCGAAAGAAACGGATTCTTATCTTTAACATACTTAAGTCCCACTTTCTCGTGATGTCGATCACTAGCATAATGTTGTTCTAGCATTATATCTCCCAACAAACGTGGAAATGGTGCTTCTAAACTCGAATAAGCCGCAATAGAAATTTCGTTCTCTTCCTTATAACGCTTGATAATATTTTCGTAAAACATTCTGAGTTCGTCATCTTCAAACATATTGGCATGTGTGAAAGAGCAAATATATTCCACCATACTTTTGCCAAATAAAAGCATCAAACGAACAAGTTCTTTCTCGTAATCTGCCTTCTTACGAGCTTTTGCTGGTATTTCTTCTTCGAAGTGAGCTACCTCATGGAACTCTTCGTCGTAAAAAGTGGCATGCTCGTCTTGATGGATAAATGGAATTTCTTCATCAACATTCCCCTTTCGAGCATTTCGAGCTATCTCTCTATCTTTACTTCGTTGGTCTTCTTTCCTTTTTCGAGCTCTTACGCGTTCGAGTTCTTCGAATAACTCTCTATCCGTTCCTCTTCTAAATTTCTGTGATTTCTGATGTAGATGCTGAACATATACTTGGCGTTGGATGTCATCACCGATATTAGCAATAGCTTCTAAAATCTCGCCAATTACCTTGCTTTGCTGCATTGGATTTTGAAGGCGACCTTCTTCGTCAGCTTTTAACATTAAAAAGTCTACAAAATCTAGCGACTCTTTATTTTTGAGCTCAGTAAACGATTCTTTTCCGAATTGCTTTACAAACGAATCTGGATCTTCTCCATCCGGAAGTTCCAATAATTGTACTTCCATTCCTTCCGATAATGCAATATCAATTCCCCTTTTCATTGCAGCTTGGCCAGCATTATCTGCATCATAAATCATAATGATTCGCTCGCCATAACGGTGTAGAATCTTCATCTGCCCAGGAGTTAAAGCTGTACCTGAGCTTGCAACCACATTGCCAATACCATGCTCGTTGAGCGTGATAACATCGGTATAGCCTTCTACAAGAATAACTTCTTTGTTCTTCCGAATTTCATTCTTAGCGAAATTAAGTCCGTATACAACTTCACTTTTGTTGTACACCTTAGTTTGAGCCGAATTTATATATTTGGCGGTTTTTTCATTCCCTAAAACTCTACCGGCATACGCAATTACTTTCCCTGTTGGGCTAAAAATGGGAAACATCAATCGCCCGCGAAATGTGTCATAAAACCCATTATCGCGTTGACTAGGTTTAATCAAATCTGCTTCTAATAAATACTGTTCATCAATACCTGCATTTTTTGCAGCGTTGTATAAGTCACTTCCTGAAGATGGAGCATATCCCAACCCATACTTTTTAAATACAGCGCGATTGTAGCCACGATTTTCTAAATATTTGAGCGCTTTTTCAGCTTCTGGATTTTCAATTAAGTTTCTGTAGAAATAGATTCCCGCAAATTTAAGTGCGTGGTAAATTCCTTCTTTTAACTGATGGCTCTCACTGGGTTCTTTAGACTCTTCTTCTTGTATGAACACACCATAACGCTCGGCAAGCTGGCGCACAGCTTCACTAAAGCCGATACCTTCTTGATCCATAATAAATTTGAACACATCGCCCGACTCGCCGCAGCCAAAACATTTAAAGATGCCAAGATTTGGGGTTACATGGAAAGAAGGTGTTTTCTCGTTGTGATATGGGCACAGACCTGTAAAACCACTCCCTGAGCGCTTTAACTTCACATAATCTGATACTACCTCCACTATATCGGCAGCGTCGCGTACTTCTTCTTTTTTGTCTTCGGTAACCACAATTGAAAATGGCGATTTTGACGGTATAAATAAAGCTAATTTCGCATTTAAAATGGACTAAACTGGATTGAATAATTAGAAGGACTTCCCAAAAATATGAACTATCAACTATCTACTAAGCATTGTATATTCCATCCCCATAAATTTTGAACCTAACGAGCAAAAATGAGTGTTTTAGTTGGAAATGATACGCGCCTAATTGTACAAGGCTTTACTGGAAGTGAAGGAACCTTCCACGCAGAACAAATGATTGAATACGGTACCAATGTTGTTGGTGGTGTTACTCCAGGCAAAGGTGGACAATCCCATCTTGATAGACCTGTGTTTAATACTGTAGCAGATGCTGTTGAGCATGCTAACGCAAATACTTCTATTATTTTTGTTCCCCCAGCTTTTGCTGGCGATGCCATTACTGAGGCTGCTTTCGCTGGTATTAAAGTAATTATTTGTATTACTGAAGGAATTCCTGTTAAGGATATGATTTTGGCAAAACAAGTTGTAAAAAGTAGAGGCGCTACTCTCGTTGGGCCTAATTGTCCTGGTGTTATTACTCCTGGTGAAGCTAAAGTTGGAATTATGCCAGGTAGCATTTTCACTAAAGGTACTGTTGGTTTAATTTCTCGTTCTGGAACTTTGACTTATGAAGCTGTAGATCAGCTTACAAAAGCAGGACTTGGTCAAAGCACTGCTATCGGAATTGGTGGTGACCCCGTTATTGGCACCACTCACCTTGATGCTGTAAAACTTTTACAAGCCGACCCTGGCACCGAAGCAATCGTGTTGATTGGTGAAATTGGTGGCTCAGCTGAAGAAGAAGCTGCTGCTTATATTAAAGAACATGTTACTAAACCTGTTGTAGCATTTATTGCTGGTTCTACAGCGCCTCCAGGCCGTCGAATGGGCCATGCTGGTGCTATCATTTCTGGTGGTAAAGGAACGGCTCAAGAAAAGAAAAAAGCTCTTTCAGAAGCTGGTATTAACGTTGTTGACAGCCCAGCTGAAATCGGTGAAACTCTTAAGCGCATGCTAGAGACCGCTTAATTCATTTTTTCATAAAGCATCGTGTTAAAAGCACGATGCTTTTTTTTCTCACTCTCACTCTCTCACACTTCTTATTCAATCACCTCAGCGCAATGCTGACCAATTCATCAATTTTATTAGAATAGACATGAGCACAACTCCAACCACAATTACGATTGCACGCGGAGACGGAATCGGCGAAGAGATTATGGATTCAACACTTCAGATACTTAAAGCATCTGGAGCTGCTCTCAATTATGAAGAAATCCAAATAGGAAAGAAAGTTTACGAAAGTGGGGTCGACTCTGGAATGCCTCCAGAAGCTTGGGAAACGCTTATCAAGAATAAGGTATTCCTTAAAGCTCCAATCACTACTCCTCAAGGTGGCGGATATAAGAGTTTAAATGTAACCATCCGAAAAACGCTTGGACTATTTGCGAATATTCGCCCTGTAAAGGCTCTCGTTCCATTTGTACATAGCCATTTCCATATGATGGATTTAGTAGTTGTAAGAGAGAATGAAGAAGATCTTTATGCTGGAATAGAGCATCAGCAAACTGCAGAAGTTGTGCAATGTTTAAAGCTTATTTCTCGTCCTGGTTGCGAACGTATTGTTCGCTACGCTTTTGAATATGCTAAAGCTTATGGCCGTAAGAAAATCACTTGCATGAGCAAGGATAACATCATGAAGCAGACGGATGGTTTGTTCCATCAGGTATTTGATGAGATTAAACTTGAGTATCCTGAAATTGAAACAGATCATTTTATTATTGATATCGGTGCGGCTCGTTTAGCCGATACTCCTCACTGGTTCGACGTTGTGGTAACGCTAAACTTATATGGCGATATCATATCTGATATTACTGCTCAAGTTTCTGGTTCTGTAGGCTTAGGTGGTTCTGCAAATATTGGAAACGATTTTGCCATGTTCGAAGCTATTCATGGTTCGGCTCCAGATATTGCAGGAAAAGATATCGCAAACCCTGCTGGTTTATTACATGGTGCTGCCATGATGCTTGCCCATATAGGTCAACCAGATAAAGCAGAACTAATCATAAATGCGTTGTTAACTGCTATAGAGGACGGTATTCATACCGCAGATTTACAAAGCAAAGAGTTCACGAGAGAATTAGTAGGTACAAAAGCATTCACTCAAGCTATCATCGATCGCTTAGGGCAAGAGCCTAAATCTTTGAAATCGGCTTCATATGGCTCTAATGAGCATGTAATTGATATCAAGCTCAGAGAATACACACGACCAAAGAAAGAGCTAATTGGTGTAGATATATTTTTAGATTGGAATGAATCGGATCGTAATCCTCAAGTATTAGGTAAGATTGTTGAGGATAACACAACTGCAGGTTTAGCACTTAACATGATTTCAAATCGTGGCGTCAATGTTTATCCAGAGGGGCTTCCAAATACGTTTTGTACTGACCATTGGAGATGTCGATTTATCGCCGACGGTGGACATCACAGTGAAGTTGAATATTCTAGAGTTGTACAGCTATTAGAAAGTTTAAATAACGCAGGTCTCGATTGCATTAAAACAGAAAACCTGTATACTTTTGATGGTAAAAATGGGTATTCAGACGGGCAAAGCGACTAAAAAACCAATCTTCAATTATTCAGCTTATTTAGATTAAAGCCTTTTTCTTATGAAGAAGGTTTTAATTCTCTCCTTTTAAATGTGCTAAGTTAATTTTTTATTCTATCCAGTTTATGAAACGACTTTTGATTTGTTCAATACTTAGCGCATTATCTATTCTTTGCCATGCGCAAAGCATTAGTACCGTTACCCCTCTCTCCTCTTCCGTTAACGAAACTTCTGGCCTTATTTACTTGAATGGTAAGCTCATTACTCACAATGATTCTGGTGGAAAGCCTATTCTATTCGAAATGAGTGTTGAAACAGGAGAAGTACTTCGAAAAATTCATATCCAAAATGCTACAAATATTGACTGGGAAGATTTAACCTACGATGAGAATTACATTTATATTTCAGACACTGGAAACAACAGAGGTTCAAGAAAGAATCTTAAAATCTATCGTGTCCTTATCTCTGCTTTTATGGATGAAAATCTAGATTCGATAAAAGCAGAAACGATATCTATTAAATACGCAGATCAGAAGAGCTTCAAAAAAACTACTCGTAAAACTAATTTTGATGCAGAAGCTCTCGTTTCAATTAAAGACAGTTTATACATATTCTCAAAAAATTGGTCGAATGGATGGACAAATATATATGCGTCTTCCAAAAAACCGGGCACTTATTCACTCACCAAAATTGATAGCATTAATGCTTTAGGTTTGGTGACAGGAGCTACTTACAATCAAAAAATGAATTCAATTATGCTTTCAGGATATGGTGTGAGTTCCAATTTTCTGTTAGAGATTTCTGATTTTAAAGGAAATAAATTCTCAAAAGGAAAGGTAAATCGAATTGAAATCTCACCGGAAGGTTCCAAGCAGGTTGAAGGCATCACTCAAATCTCGCCTACCTCTTATTATTTATCTGCGGAAAAAAGTAATACACCAAACGCTGTATTGTACCTCTTCAAGAAATAACAAAAGCTTTACAGACAGAAATATCGGGCATGTCTCGGAGATGACTGTGTGTTTTACTTACACAACGATGTCATTCCGACGAAAACAGGAAACCTAAGTTCGTTAACTAGTAAAGTATCCCTTTGAGGGGAGATAATCATCCAAATAGTTCTTTGGATGATTCGGGGGTGTTCGTGGTAGGTTTTGAATTAATAACAAGCTTCAAAACTTTTGGTAGGCAATTCGAAGAACACCCTCCGCTTTTTGGGAATACCAAAAACCACCTCCCTCAATGGAGGACTTATCCGCGGCAGAATGTAGTGTAAGGAATGGACACAAAATGAATCTTACTCAGTATGAAGAGGAACAAGATTCTGCCATATCGTGCAAACCTGAGAGAAAAAGCTAAAGAATTACGTGCTAATTCTACGTTAAGTGAGATTTTGTTATGGAATGAAATAAAAGGGAGAAAATTAGGAGTTCAATTTCACAGACAAGTACCCATTGATAGATATATCATAGATTTTTACTGTCATGAATTAAAACTAGCTATTGAAGTAGATGGGAGCACGCATGACAATCCAACGAGTTATATTAAAGACATATTAAGGGATCAGCAACTAAAGGCCCTAGGAGTAATAATTGTTCACATAGGAGATGGAGATATTAAAGTCGACTTAGAATCTGTAATCCACTATTTAAAGCAAAAGCTAGAACAAGTCTCCCCTTGAGGGGAGATAATCATCCAAATAGTTCTTTGGATGATTCGAGGGGTGTTCGTGGTACAAGCTTGTGAATTAGCTCATCCCTCAAAATGACTAAAGCTTTATAATAGCCCACATCGTCCTCGAATTATCTAACGAATCAAAAAAGAAATTCAATACAAATAAATTACTTATTCATCGAAATTAGAAACTCTTCGTTCGTCTTCGTGCCTTTAATCTGTTTAAGTAAGAACTCCATTGCTTCGAAAGCATTCATGTTCGTGAGATAGCGACGTAATAACACCACTTTTTCCCTTTCTTGCTCAGAAACGAGTAGTTCTTCGCGTCGAGTCCCACTTCTAAAAATATCAATGGCTGGATACATTCTACGTTCAGAAATTCTGCGATCGAGAACCAGTTCCATATTACCTGTTCCTTTAAATTCCTCGAAGATCACATCGTCCATTCTGGAACCAGTATCAACTAAAGCAGTGGCTAAAATAGTGAGCGAACCACCATTTTCGATATTACGAGCTGAGGAAAATAGTTGGCGCGGAATTTTTAGAGCTTCCGAGTCAACCCCACCCGACATTGTACGACCTTTGTTGCTCGCTACCACGTTATAAGCTCTTGCTAGCCGTGTTATAGAATCTAAAAGTAAAATTACATCGTGTCCGCTTTCTACCAAGCGTTTCGCTTTTTGGAACACTAGCTCAGCCAAACTAATATGGTTTTCAGGCTTTTCGTCAAAGGTTGAAGCCGTTACTTCAGCACCCTGAACAGAACGTTCCATTTCTGTAACTTCTTCAGGGCGTTCGTCAATAAGCAATATTAAAATCTTTGCATCAGGGTGATTTTTTGCAACTGCATTAGCCACACCTCTCAGAAGGGTAGTTTTTCCCGTCTTCGGTTGAGCTACAATTAAACCACGTTGCCCTTTCCCCAGCGGAGAAAATAAATCTATAAAACGAGTTGAGTAATCACTAGGGTTATGCTCCATCACAAAACGTTCTTCTGGATGAATAGGAAGCATATCGTCAAAATCTTGGCGATTATCCATATCTGTAGGAATACGACCGTTTACACCTTCAACACGGAGTAATGCGAAATAACGCTCGCCCACTTTTGGTGGACGAATAATACCAATCACACAATCGCCTTGTTTCAGTCTAAAGCGTTTAATTTGTGAAGGAGATACGTAAATATCATCAGGGCTAGCTTTGTAATTATAATTTACAGAGCGTAAAAAACCATATCCATCAGGTAATATCTCTAACGTACCTTCATTGAACAAAAATGGCCCTAATTTTGGCTCAAGTTCAGCAATCCGTTCTTCTAAAGTAGGTGCGTTAGACTCTGGAAGTTGATCGTGCTCAGTTCGGCGGTTATTATTCCTGTTATTATTGTTATTGTGAACAGGCTTTTTCCGAGCAGGTTTTTTAGTTTCTACGTCCTTCTTTCTATAGGAAACAATATGAGACTGCCCACCATAAGTGGTTAATTCATCTTCTTTTTGTGTAGACCTATCAGCAGGTTTTTCTTCCGGTTCTTTAGGCACCTCATTGGTGATTTCTTCAAGATCAACTTTCTCTGATTTCTTAAAAATTAGAGAGGGTTGAGATTTAGTAGCCTCAGTAGGCTTTTTATTTCGAGGGCGAAGCTTAACCGTTACTCCCTTAGGAGTTTTCACGTTCTTTTCTTTGATCTGATCGATCAAATCTTGCTTTTTCACACCGGTTACCCGCTTAATGCCTAGTGCTTTAGCAATAGTTTGAAGCTCTGGTAATTTTTTCTTTTCTAAGGAAACCAGCTCCCCAGCCGTAATATTGACGGTCTGATTATCTGACATATAAAATTGTAGCTGTTAAGTAAATAATGAGTTCTTACTGAAATTGAAGTGAACACCCTGCCATCAACAAGAGATAGCGCTTTCTGGGTTTTCATCAGGTAAGGAAAAGAGTCGGTGTTATTACTTTAAGTCTTTCATCCACCGCTTAATTATAGGGTAAAAGTAAAAACTTCCAGCAATAATTACTAACTCTGTCTCAAGTTCTTTTAAAATAGTTTGATTATTCTTTTCTGAAATTAGTTCAACATCCATTTTTGAACGAATAAGCTCGATTGACGCTGCTCTTTCACCTTCTTGTTGAAAGAATAATCTGCGTCTAAATGTACTTAAAAGTTTGATGGAATCCACAGTAACCTTGTCTTTCATCAAAGAGAAAATAAGTATTGGAGATTTCCCTTCAAATTGCTGTAACGTTTCTATTGTGCCTTCCAATGCCTGTTGGTTGTGCGCTCCGCTAAAATACCATTCTCTGTCTGGAAGTAATTTTTCAAACCTAGCCGCAACACCTTTAAAGTTTGCAATAGATTGGACTACACTTTCTTTTTCAATTGGAAAGTGATCTGCTAGTATTTCTTGTGCTAATAAAACCATTAGCACATTCCATTTATTTACACGCTCAATTAAGTGTGTTTGGATGTCGATTTCCATTTTTTCTAACAAAAACCTCCCATGCTCCCAAAGAGGTTCGTACTTCTGAGCTAGGATAGTCGCTGATTTCTTCTCATAAGCAACTTTAGAAATAGCCTCAATACAATCGCTCGACATATTCCCTAGAATAACTGGCTTGCCCTTTTTAATAATTCCAGCTTTTTCAATAGCAATCTGAGATTCTGTTTCCCCAAGTACGTCTTGATGATCGAGCCCAATACTGGTTATTATTGCCAATGCCGACTCCACAATGTTTGTTGAGTCTAAGCGCCCACCAAGTCCCGTTTCAATAATGGCGATGTCTACTTTGTGTTGAGCAAAAACCCAAAACGCTAACACCGTGCTAATTTCAAAATATGAAAGAGAAATATCTGCTAGGATAGGTTCCACTTCTCTAAAAAACTGTAGTAGGACCTCATCGCTAACCTCTTCTTTGCTTATACGTACTCGTTCGTTGTAGCGAAGTAAATGTGGTGAAGTAAATAATCCCGTCTTATAACCAGCATCAGAATAAATATGTTCGAGTAAATAACAGGTAGTTCCCTTTCCGTTCGTACCAGCAACATGAACCGTAGGATATTGTAATTGAGGATTCCCTAACCTTTGGCAACACTCTGTGATATTCTGAAGCCCAAATTTAGCCGCTGAAGCTCCTTGAACTTGAAACTTGGGAATTTGGTCGAGATATGACCATACATCGGCTATTGAAGCAAATGTACTCATTACTTAAGATTAGCTGTTTTATATAGCTCAAAGTCTTTTTGTAGTCGTTTTATTACTGGACTTAACTTATCAAACGATGTGGAGTCAATTTGAGCAATTGGAAAAATTTCGCGAAGAGAATTGGTACAAAACACTGCATCGGCTTTAATTAAATCTTCCAACCCGAATTCACCTTCTACAAGTTCTATATCAGCCATTTTTGAAACCAACTGTATTACTATTTTCCTGGTAACACCAGGAAGTAAATCACATCGAGTACTTGGAGTAAAAACTCTATTTCCCTTCACCCAAAAGATATTCGCTATGGTAGTTTCGCTTATCAACTTTTTAACGGTTAACATCAGCGCATCATCTCCTCCAAGTTGATTTGCGTCCTGCGCTGCTTTGATGTAATTGATGGAATTTGTGAGCTTTACTTTTCTTGAAAGCGCTACTTCTGGAATAGCTCGTGTTTCAACTGTTTTAAGAACAATTTTTGTTCTAGGCTCTGGCAGTGCACGGGTTGTTATTATATAATCTACTTTGTTGGAAGTGATTGCAAAACCAGCGCCCCCCCTTCTAGCACATTGTATTCGAAAAGCGGCGTCAACACTATTCAGTTCATTTTTTTGAAGCAATAGCCCAACTTGTTTTAGAAGTGTCTCAGAGACTATAGAGGATTCCATTCCAAGGTAATTCAAACCTAATTGCAATCGAGCGAAATGATCCTCAAAATGAAGAAGTTTGCCTTGATAGCTTCTAAGGGTTTCGAAGCACCCATCTCCATACATAAAACCACGTGAGGAAACAGGAATAGCAGAAGCTGTAAAAATAACGAGCTCTCCATTTACCAAAGCATATTTAGGAGAGTCAGTCATCCAGATGTTCTCTAATCAATTCGTAACCAGCTCCATCTTGGTAACCGGTGTGAGCAAATACATACTTCCCTTTTCTATCGAACAGCACATAGGTTGGTATGCCTGGCACTTTCAGGTCGTTATAAAGAGATACGCCATCTACGTAATTGAAAGTTTTAGGCAGCTCGTCAAAATTGATGGTATCTGTGGCATCTTTAACAACTGCGGCAATCACTTCAAACGAACCTGATTCATCGGCTAGAGTATAAATTTCTTGTAGCATAAAGTTCGACTTTTCCGACCAGCTAGAGAAAAACACAAGAATTACATACTCACCTTCAAAATTACTTACCGATACACTATCATCTTCAAGGATATAATTCAATGAATGAGTAGTTAAAGAGTCGTTTTCAACAATACTTTTTATAAAACGTTTCTGCTCAGCTTTTTTATAGGAAAAAGAGGAATACACAATAATTAGTGCTGAAACTAGCGCCATTATTGCCATAAAAGCTGGGAAATATTTATTGTCGATTTTCATAGATGTAAGTTAAGAAAGTTCTACCCATCATTTTTGAAAATTTAGGCTCCTTTTTTTATCTCACTTTTGTGAGGTTAATTTGTTGACTGTTTAATGGATGTGAAGATCCTTCTCTCGAAGCCTCGGGATCAGGATGACGATGAGCGTTGGTTTTGTTATTAAAACCGTCAACGAATTAGCTAATACTACATTTCTTCAACTTCAACTATTCTGCCTGAAATTGCTGGAACTACTAAATTAATTGAACACTCATCTGAGTCAACCAATTCGGAACTCATAAGGTCTGTATAGGAGCAACTATTCAATGTGTACGTCAAAGGTTCTAGAGATCTATTCAAGGCAACATAAACACTAGCCTGATTCTTAAAACTACGTTTAAACACCACCAACCCTGTTTCCTTATTGAGCTCTACGAACTCAGACTCTCCTTTTTTAATTGCCGAAGATGAATTTCTAATGTCGGCAAGTTTTTTATAGAAATTGAAAAGATCTGCATCAAAATTATTATCGTCGCTTTCTCTTTGTTCTCCTAGTGGATGATGTGATTCTGGCTCATAATTCATGTCTTCCCAAACCATCGGTTTTCTATCGTCCGGATCATCAGCACCCCACATTCCAGATTCGGTACCGTAGTAAATCATTGGTGCTCCCTTCCAAGTATATTGGAACATTGCTACCAGTTTTTGAACGGCTCTTTCCTTTTCAATTGGTTTTCGTGGATTGAAACCATCTCTCGGCAATCCATCTCTATCATATTCTCTACCTGGGTTTACAATTATGGATGCTAATCGGGGCGTATCATGGCTATCCATTAAATTCTGAAGTACATCTAACCCATCCTCAGGATAATCCTCCTCAACTTGAAGTAAACGTTGTTCAAATTCAGAAATGCTTATTCTTTCATCAATAAAATAGTCTTTTGCCGCATATGCAAAACGGTAGTTCATCACAGTAGTGAACATATCTGCACTAATAAACTCTTTGGCTTTATCTGTCCATATTTCGGCAATGGTAATCGCCTCTGGATTTAAATCTCGAACCACTTCATGCCATTCAACCCAGAAATTTTTACCCACTTCTTCGGCTACATCTAAGCGCCATCCATCTACGCCATCGCTCGGATCGCCATCACCATTCGGGTCCATCCAACGTTTCGTTACATCGAAAACATGCTTTCTTATTGGAAGGAGTAAATTCTCATTTTCTTCCCGGAAAACAGGCAACCCTTTAAATCCCCACCAGCCTTCGTAATCAAATTCATTTTTCTCCGTGGCAGGGTCATCAAACTCATTTACGATATACCAATCTTTGTAGCGCGATTGCTCCTGATTCTTCACCAAATCTTGAAAAGCCCAAAACTCTGTACCTGTGTGATTAAATACACCATCTATAACCACTTTCATATCTCTTTTGTGAGCTTCTTGAATAAGCTGGAGAAAGAGTTTATCGCCACTAGTCCATTCCCAAGTTGAGGAAACTCCAGGATCTTCTGTATTAAATTGTTCAACGTCTGCATCAGGATTCGGACCGAAATTACGATCGATATGATGATAATATGATGCGTCGTATTTGTGCATTGACTGCGCATCAAAAATGGGGTTCAAGTAAATCCCACCCACTCCTAGTTCTTTGAGGTAATCAAGTTTATCGATTACACCTTGTAAATCGCCGCCATATCTTCGCTCTCTTACAATGGAGTAGAAATCGTCGGAATGATTCTTTTCCCAATCATCACGTGCGTACCAATCTTGAGTCCAAGAAGAAATACCCCAGCCTTCAGGTCCACGGGCTCGTTCTCTGGTTGGCTGATTATTAGAGTCTCCGTCACTAAAACGTTCAGGGAATATTTGATACCATACGATACCTTTTGCCCAATCAGGACTAGTGTACTCTTTCGCTCCTTTAGGTTCTGATTTACATGATGTGAAGAAAAGTGCAGTTATAATCAGAAGTGAGAAAAAGAGATACGAGGTTTTCATTTTATATACGGTGAGATTAGGTTCAGCGGATTACCATTTGAATCGCGATAAATCAAAAAGTCTGAATCCGTAGTGAAGATTGAAGAATCAATACTTTCATTATAAAGAACGAGAAGGCTAATGTCTGCTAAAGAAGTCTGTTGATCATTGTACTTATTGAGCAACTCAAACACCTTGTTTTCATCGCTAATTATTGCGGATCTTATTTCGATTAAGTTCTGTTTAATCATACTTGAAATCGCATTAACAACTGGAAACGCATTTTTTGTAATAAATAACGTTTCGGTGAGAACAGCCTCACAAGTTATAAATCGAAAATTTTCCCTACTAAGTTCAACCTTCACCCATTGATGAAATTGATCTCGTTCTCTAAGAAGAGCTACTAATGGTCCGGTATCAAGAAAGACTGTCTTCACCAAGACCTTCCAAATATTTAGGGTTTGTGGAGAGATCAGAAGGGCCATCTTTAATTACACCGATGTAGGGTTGTAATCTTTCCAACATTGACCCTGGTTTCGCTTCTACCTCGTATTCTGTAAAAACCTCATTCACAGCATTCATCACGGCTTCTTTTTTTGAAATTCCTTTCCTCTTAGCAAGAAGTTCAATCTTTTGCTTTTCTTCAGGAGTTAATTTCATCCCGAACCAAACAACATCTTTTTTGTTCTTTTCAGCCATGATATTTCGGTTAACTAAAGTTGCAACCAATTTAATATAAAGTTGCAACTTTTTCAAATCACAGTTGCTACTGCGATGTTTTACACATGCTTAGCGTCTACATCTTTAACCCAGAATGTAAAGATACCAGCAAGAATCATAGCTACACCACCAATAATTAGTGCATAAATAGCCTCGCCACCAAACATCGATTTTGTTAAAAAGCCAAGAATACTAGCTGCTACAAGTTGAGGAATTACAATAAAAAAGTTAAATATCCCCATATATACTCCCATTTTTTTAGCTGGAAGTGAACCCGTTAAAATAGCATACGGCATAGATAGAATACTAGCCCAAGCTAGCCCAATACCAATCATAGAAACCAGAAGCATATTCGGGTTTGATATGAAGTAAATAGAAATCAAGCTTAATCCACCTAAGGTTAAACAAATGGTATGCACCATTTTTCTACTAGTGTATTTAGCCATTACAGGTAGTAGAAAAGCAACAAGTGCTGCAACTCCGTTATATACAGCAAAGCTAAAACCCACCCAATCTGCACCATCGTTGTAGAGCGCAGATGTTGTATCCGTAGTACCGTAAATGTGAGCTGTTACTGCGTTGGTGGTATAAATCCACATTGCGAAAAGTGCAAACCATGAGAAAAACTGAACTACTGCCAACTGAAGCATCGTTTTGGGCATCATCAGCATATCGTTCATCACTTCTACCAAACCATTTTCAGAAGTGCCTTTTGATTGCATCATCGAAGAAATCATCATCACGATTCCAAATACAAAAATCCCACCGCCCATTATATAGAGCTGTTGATCGTAATCACCATTGAAAACCAAAAACGTAAGAATTGCACCCACTACAATTGAAATAATGCCATAATTGCTTTGTTTTGAAGCCAATTCGCTAACGTTGTAGGTGCTTTCGTTTTCTTGATTTGTTTGAACTAACCCTGCAGCTTGTTTTTCAGCTTCTTCAAAGCTGGCTAGTTCTTCAGGAGAATATTCTTTGGTTTTAATTACCGTCCAAAGAACAGCCAATAAGAACGCAGCACCACCGATATAGAAAGAGAATTTTACAGAATCTGGAATGACACCTTCTGGTGCAGTATTTGAGATCCCAAACCAATTAGTAAACATCCAAGGCAGCATAGAAGCGACAACAGCACCTGTTCCAATAAAGAAACTTTGCATTGCAAAGCCTGAGGTACGTTGCTCATTAGGAAGCATGTCGCCTACAAAGGCTCTAAATGGTTCCATTGATACATTAATAGAAGCATCCATAATCCAAAGCATACCAGCAGCAACCCATAGAACTGGAGAATTTGGCATAAAGAATAATGCTAATGAAGCTAAGATTGCACCAACAAGAAAAAACGGCCTTCTTCTACCAAGTCCATTCCATGTTTTGTCACTAAAATGACCAATAATAGGCTGCACAATTAAGCCTGTCAACGGAGCGGCTACCCAAAGAATGGGAATATCTTCTACTGCAGCCCCAAGTGTTTCAAAAATACGACTTACGTTAGCGTTTTGAAGTGCAAAACCGAATTGAATTCCCAAAAATCCAAAACTCATGTTCCATATTTGCCAAAAGCTAAGGTGGGGTTTTTGTGCAGGCGTTGTTTCCATTGTTGTACCTAATTTACATTGATTTATTTAACGAAGATTACCCATCCGTTTGGGCCAAAACTAATTTCTTCTGAAGTAACCATTAATCTAGTTGAGTTATAGGTAGTGTAGACTTCACTCACTCCAACATCAGCTAATTTTATTCTTATATTTTCTTGTTCATTGCTGAAATTTAAGACCACCACTACTTCGCTTTCACCTTTAACACGTTTGTATGCATAAAAACCTTCTGGCATATCAATAATTTCTAGTGAACCACCAAAGTCACCATTCCAAAGTGCTTGTTCGTCTCTTTTTAAGCCAACCAAAGTGGTGTAAAAGTCTTGATACTTATAGTCTTTCCATTCAATTGGATCTTTCTCGAAGAACTCTAATTGCTTATCTAATCCAGACTCTTGTCCGTTATAAATAAGTGGCATTCCACCAATAGTGGCAGAAAGAACTGCGAAATTCTCGAAGTTAGCACCATACATTTCAGGGTCAGTTCCATTCCATGAGTTTTCATCATGATTTGAAGTAAAATACATTCTGTAAGCACTAGATGGGAATCTCTTTTCATCTTCAGCAAACAATGAATCTACAGAAGATATAGGTCGCTCTCCTTTTGCAACTTCGCGAATGATATGTGCATATTCCCAACCATAATTCATTTGAAATGCTTCCATAACCAACTCTGGATTACCATCCTCAGCAAGCATAAATACGGGTTTAATTTCATCTAAAGCTGCTTTGGCATCAACCCAGAAGTCGGTTGGAACCATTCCTGCAACATCACATCGATATCCATCAATGTCTAAATCACGAACCCAAAATTCGAGAGCATCAATCATTCCAGCTCTCATCTCATCATTCTCGTAGTCCAATTGGATTACATCCGACCAGTCTGTTCCTGTTGGTGGCATAAAATCGCCTTCTTCGGTAAGCGCAAACCAATCTTTGTTTTCAGTCCAAGGGTTGTCCCAGGCAGTGTGGTTTGCAACCCAATCAATAATAATTTTAAAGCCCATTTCGTGAGCTTCATCAACCAATTTTCGGAAGTCTTCTGTAGTACCGTAATCTGGATTTACTTGTTTATAGTCTTGAACGGAATAATGGCTTCCTAATCCTCCCTTTCTGTTTATTTTTCCGATTGGATGAATAGGCATAAACCAAAGAATTTTGACACCCATGCTTTTAATTCGAGGTAAATCTTTGCGAACAGCATCAAAAGTTCCTTCTTCAGAATACTGACGAACATTTATTTCGTAGATACTAGAGTTTTTACTCCACTCGAGTTGATCTACTTTACTTGTGATTTCTTCTTGTTTCTCATCTTTTGCTGGTGAACAAGCAAAAAAACCAACCGTAATAAGGAGTAAAAATAAATTTCTAAATAAAGTCTTAAACATCGGGATTTCTATAAGGTTAGAATTTCAAATTGATTTGCGGGGAGTGTCACTATTAAAACACCATTCTCTATTTTGAAACGGCTTCCGAAATAACTGATTAGTTTACTATAATCGAAACCGTTTCGTAATTGTATACTTATATCTTTTGTAATATTAGATTTATTAAAAACCGTAATAACCTGTTGATTAAAATAAGCACGTGAGTAAGCAAGCACATCATCTTCGCTTACATGAAATTTAAAATCACCGTAAATAAGTGGCATGTTGGAACTTCTCAACTCTGAGAGCATGGTAAACACACTTCTATTTTTAAGTTCAAGCTCAGAGAGTTCACTGTCTTCAAATTTCATCCATCCACGATTGTCAGGGTCGTTTGCACCGGGCATTCCAAATTCATCACCATAATATGTTACTGGAATTCCTGGAATAGTTAGATTGAACGCCAACAGCATATTTAGGCGTTCGTAAGCATAAGTTTTCGGAGTTCCAATCTCACGAGTCCAACCTGCTAACTTTGAGTCTTCATCCCATGCTACTTCTCCACTTGTTAAGCTGATAAACCTTGGCTTGTCATGGTTCCCAGAAATAATGCCCATGGTATTATGATAGCCGAAATAGTTAAAGCTTTCTTGAAGTTGAGCTTGTAATCCTTTAAAAGAAAAGTCTTGCCCAAAAGCATTTAGGCTGGCATCGTACATGCTAAAATCAAACTGACTTTCTAGCATTCCAGAGTTTATATAACTAGCTACAAGTTCTCTACTTCCGTAGGTTTCTCCGATTTGAAATACACTTTTACCCTCTTTCGAAATTACTTCTTCCTTAACTTTTCGAGTTAAAGTGCGCCAAAACTCTAGCTGGATATGTTTAGTAGCATCATGTCTGAAGCCATCTAATTCATAATTCTTAACCCAGAATAAGGCTGAGTCAGTCATAGTTTCAATTACTTCTGGTTTCGAGAAATCTAGTGTTGGCATGAAAGTATCGAACCAAGTAGTAAGGCGTTGTTCGTCCCAAAGTTCGGTGTTCATTCTTCCATCTGGTAAGTATAAATCGGTTACCCAATCTTTATGGTCTTGATAAACTGGGTGAAGTTCATGTACATGATTTGCTACATAATCTAAAATAACACTCATTCCATGTTTATGAGCTACATCAAGAAGTTCCTTAAACTCTTCAGATGTTCCAAAACGGTCATCAATTTTAGAGGACGAAACGGGCCAGTAACCGTGGTAACCAGAAAATTTAGTGTAAACGCCACCTTTATCCCAAAGTCCATACGCTTCTTCTGGGTTTTGTGAAATTGGGGAAAGCCATAAAGAGTTCACGCCAATTTTTTCAAAATATCCATTTTTTATGGATTGTGTGATTCCAGCTAAATCACCACCATAATAATTGGCTTTGGGTAAAATATCGGGATCATCTACTTTACGTGTATTTGCGGGATTACCGTCTTTAAACCTATCAATCAACACGAAGTACATATTCCAAGAATGCGGGTCGGTACGGCCTAAACTAAGAGGACTTTCAACTACATAGCGATAATTGAGAGGGATTAGAATGTCGTTAGATACACCATTACTATTATACGCCCAAGCTCGTATTTTTGACTGGGGTAAATCTGAGGCGTCCGCAGGAATTGAAACCGATACATAATCACCATCTCGAGTAGTTTTGAGTTCGTGATTTTCCCACAAAACGTATACCCTATCTGTATTTTTTACAACAAAAGTGATTTCGTTACTGAAGTATTTGTTCGTTTCTATTACTGGAAGTGTAGAATTATCTGAGTTTCCAACTTTTAATAGGTTGTTAAATCCTCCCATGCCATTCGAAACTCGATCAGTATTTTCAGGATCTAGCATTTCGCGATCATCTATAACAAATAAATACTGATATGCTCCTTCGTTAACGAGCATATTGGTTTCCCAATAATCGCCTTTCTTAGTAAGTGGAGAAGCCGAGGCATTCCAGCTATTCATCTCACCTTTAACCTGAACTTTTTTGTAGTTTTTATTTTTAATTTTAAAAACTACTTCTTCTTTATTGGTTTTTTTGAGGAGTATATCGTACTTCACACTCTCATCCCAAAAAGAAACAATTCCCAGTTTTGGCAGTAATGTTCCTGTAATAGTTAATTTTTGTTTATCAGTACTCCACTCAGTATCTAAGCCAGATGAAATAGACACTGAATCAAGCTCCTCAGGGCTCATAAAGTAATCTTTAAGTATAATTACTGTTGAGTCGTAGCCAAGAGCTATTGGAGAACCTAAGCCAATAATCTGATCTCCGTATTTTATCTCATCTTTTGATGAGCAAGCACCAAAAAAAGAGGTTATAAGAAATACGAAAGCCAGAAATTGTTTCATAGACTGAACCATTCAGATGTTATTTGATTAAGGTCATTTTTTGGATAAACACACTGCCGCCAGCCGTATAACGAGCTAAGTAAACACCACTACCTAATTTGGAAGCATCAAATGATACGTTATAGCTACCAACCGCTTTATTACCGTTAAATAAATCAGCTACTTTTCTTCCCAAAATGTCAAACACTTCAAGTTTTACAGCACCAGCTTTTGCAACATCAAAACTGATATTAGTAACTGGGTTAAAAGGATTAGGATAATTTTGTTCTAGTCGGAAAGTTGAAGGTCCCTCTGAAAGTAACTCTTCTTCATTTCCTACAATCACTAATGGATTTTCAAATTTTTTGGTAGTGTATATTTTAAACTCACCAGGCTCTAACGAGATACTCTCATCGGTAGAGTTTACGATATACTCAGAACCAGTAAAGTAGTCGTACCACGCTCCTGTTTGCGAAAATCCAGCAAAGGCGCTTGTTGCCGTAACTCCAAAATTACCTACAATAACTACATCAGTGTCATCATGCTCTAAAAGAATTCTTTTAGAAGAGGCTCCAAATTCTTTATAGAAATTTGATGGAGTAGTAAAAGCAGGGCTGCTGTTTCTTAGTGATAAGATGGCGCTCCAAGTTTTATATAAATTCTGGCGTGCAGCGTTACTTTCTGAGGTCCAGTAATCCCAGCGAATTGATTTATTACCCGTTCTACCTGGCGCTGTAGATGGACAATCTGAAGACTCTAGACATTCTTCACCTGCATCACCGTATCCATAACCGAGTTCACCGAATTGCCAGATCATTTTAGGGCCTGGTAAAGTTAAGAAGAAAGCGCCTGCAAGTTCTTGACGACCTAGTGCTGTATTTAGATTTCTGATATTGTAATCACCAGAAGAGTTACCAAATTTGATATTTTTAAACATCAACCATTGCTCATCATGGCTTTCCATATAACCTACTAAATGGCGGTTATTAAAGCTTCGAGATTCAGATAATACACCAGAGAAATCTGAAGTATATCCCATAGTTGCTTCATTATAAGTGTGATTTGCATTTCCCCAAATCAACATTCCATAGTTAGCAAGAACCTTTTCTTCCGAATTATCAGCAAAATGCTCTAGAATTACATACGTTTCTGGATCTACTGACCACATATAATCGGCATAGTCTTCCCAGATATTAATTCTAGATTGATCATAGTTGCCCCATGCGCCTACATTGTTAGGATTATTTGTTTGAGTAAATCCTTTTGATAAATCGAATCTAAAACCATCAATTTTATATTCTGTAATCCAGTACTCCGCTACTCTGTTTCTAAAATATTGTGTTGAAGAGCTTTCGTGATTAAAATCGTAGCCCACATTATATGGATGTTTAGCATCTACATTTAAATAAGGATTATCGCTAGTTGGTTTACCATAGTCACCTTCATTCCATAAGCGAACAAGTGGAGATTGTCCGAAAGCATGGTTTAACACCACATCTAAGATTACAGCTATTCCACGTTTGTGAGCTTCATCAACAAACCTCTTTAAATCTTCAGCAGGGCCGTAATACTTATCTACTGCAAGGTGAAATGACGGATTATACCCCCAACTTTCATTGCCTTCAAATTCATTTACTGGCATAAGCTCAATGGCATTAATGCCTAAATTGTCTAGATAATCCAGTGTATCAATAAGTGTTGCATAATCGTGAGCTGCAAGGAAATCACGTAAAAGAAGCTCATAGATTATAAGGTTTTCTTTATTTGGGCGTGTAAAATCGGTTGCTTGCCAATCAAAATCAGAAGCTCCTGGCTCAATTACTCCCACAGCAAACTCTTGCCCTACAGGGTAAGGTTTTAAGTTAGGATAGGTTGTATTAGAAATGTATCTATCATCTGGGTGTAATACCTTTTCAGAGTATGGATCTGCAACACGAATATTTCCATCAACTAGATATTGAAACGCATATTCTTGCCCAGGAGTTAACCCTGTAACTTCTTTCCAAAACCACACATTGGTAGCATCAACAGAATCTTTATTCATTAAATACTCGGATGATGGAGTCCAGTTATTGAAATCTCCTACTAAATACACATATCTTTTTCCTGGTGCGAACAATGAAAACGTTGCCGAAGATTGTGTTAAGGAAATACCATCTTTTAATTCACTTGGTCTTGCAGTTAGGGTTCCATTATTATCGCGAACAACCACCGTTTTATAAGTGGAATCTACAGAGCTTCCACCTTGTGCCACGAGCTTAAACTCGAAATCGCCTCCTTCATTTGCTAAAAAAGTATAACGAATAGTATCTGCGTCAACGGAATTGATAAGCTCGTCATTCTTAAAAAGACTAAGCGTTGGTGTTCCTCCTTCAAAGCTTCCTAGACCCAAGAATTTGACTGAATCACCCACTACAACAATGCTGGCATCGTTGGTTGGAAGTTCCCATCTAGCATTTACAGAGCCTTCAGAAAGTTCAATAAAAATATCTTTTCCTCCCTCATCTTTTCCTTGCTTAGTAATAGTGCCACCTGAAACGCCTTTAAAAACGATAGCAACTTTCTCAACTTTTTCAGTAGCATCGGTGATACCAAAAAACTCACGTATTGAGGGACCATACTTGAATTCCCATTTATTATCTCCTAGGGAAGTTGCTTTCATCTTAGCATTATGTGTTTCCCAGCCAAATGGCACATATTTCCAATCGGAACTGCTTGTACTTTTATTTGTGATTACTCCCGAATGAAGGTACACATCACCAGTAAAGCCGGATAATCCAGCGTCGCCTTTGGTGGCATCATAAACGATGGTTAGCGAGTCATTTTGGGTTGCAAAAGATGGTTGAAAAGTGACCACTTGTGCAAAGGTATTTTGTTGAAATAATAGAGCTAACAGACAAAATAACGTTAAGTGAGGAATGCTAAGTTTAATTTTCATAGTAGAAAAGTATTCGGGTTAATCCGTAGAACTTCTGAGTATAAGCTCTGGAGTGTAAATAGTTTGTGAGATTGCTTTTTGTGGATTTTTAAGGCGATCAATCAATGTTTGAGTAGCAAAGAAACCCATATCATGCATTGGTTGCCGGATAGTTGAAAGCCCCATATATTCTGCGAGTTCAATATCATCATATCCAATAATTGGGATCATTTTCCCTAAATCTTGCATCGCTTTTAAAGCCCCTACCGCTTGAATATCAGAAGCACAGAAACAAGCTTCTACTGCAGGTTCCATCGTCAATATTTTAAGCATGGCTTCGTAACCACCACGTTCGGTAAATCCATCTCTATAAAGAGTGTCGCCTCTAACAACTAATTCTTCAGAATAAGGAATTTCAGCTTCTTGGAGAGCACTTTTGTAACCGTCTTTACGATCTCGAATTGGTTTGGAAGTTTCGAGAGCAGAAAGCATGGCTATTCTAGAATATCCAATCGAAATCAAACTTTTAGTTGCTCTATAAGCTCCTTGAACGTTGTCTACACTAACGGCATCAAACCCTTCATAAAACTCATCAATAAGAGTAATTGGAACGCCAAATTTCTTTAATTGTGCCCATTCTTCATCTTTCATATGAATAGATATGAAAAGATAGCCTTCAGCCCATCGGCGTTTGAGCACATGCTCAACTTGATTAAAAAAATCAGCGTCTGCAGTAACGTTAAAAATATTGAGCTCGTAATTATGTTCTCGCAGTTTATCTTGAATACCGCCAAGCACTTCCATAAAGAAGTAGTTAGAGATTACAGGTACTACTGCCATAATGGTATTGCTTTTCTTGCTAGCTAACCCTTGAGCATGTACTTGGGGGTGATAACCAACTTCATCGGCAATAGCCAATACTTTGTCTCGTGTCCGTTCAGAAACACTTGAGCTTTGGTTAAAAACCCGAGATACAGTGGCAATACTTACCCCTGCTTTTTCTGCGATGTCGTATATAGTTGAAGCCAATTTCGATAATTAATTTAAAAACGTGGGCGCCGATCAAAGCACCCACGAAGACTTATTAGAGAGAAACTCTTATTTAATAAGTGTCATTCTTTTTTGTGATATAAAGTTGCCTGCTTCAATGCGGTATAAGTACACGCCAGAAGCTAAGTCTTTAGCATCGAATGAAACTATGTGGCTACCAGAAGTATATCTGGTATTGTTTGCAAGTGTAGCCACTTTTTGGCCCAATACGTTATATACACTTAGAGTAACATTAGCAGTATTAGCTAAGTTAAATCTGATGTTTGTAGTTGGGTTAAATGGGTTTGGATAGTTTTGATCCAAACTAAATGTATTTGCGCCATCAATTTCTTCTTCATTAGAAGTAGCGAGATAGCTAGGTGGATTTTCCCAAGGTAAATTGTCTTTTTTCCAAGTAAGTGTTGGGAAAGCAAATGTTGAAGGCCAAGTTACATTACCAGAACCATCTACTACTGGCTTGATGTACTGATAATGACGACGACCTGCTTCAGTTCCACCACCATTGATGAATAAAGATCCGTTTTCAGAAGTTGGCTCACCATAAGCAATACGGAAACCAATATTGTTAAGTGTTGGAAGTGTTAAATCTAACTCTAAAGTATAGACTCCATCACTATCATCATCTGTAAAACGTAGTCTTTCGCGCTCTTCTGGTGCGATTGTTCCAAACTTATTACCATCATCACCAGGAACAGTAATATTATTGGTAAGTGCAAAGAAAGGAGTATCTACAAATAAGAAAACTGAATCGCTAGCGGGTTTGAAAACCGGTGAAGCATTTTCAGCATTCAATGCTGGAGTCATATCCACACTAAATGTTACGGTAACAGCTCCGCCGTCTGCATTATCAGCAGTGATGATAGCCTGAGGCTCAACACTGTTATAAAACTCAGAACGTACATCTTGGCTTGCAGCATCAACTAAATTGAATGTACGGTTTCCGCCACCAGTTACACCGGGCTCTTCCCAACCAGAACCATCATGAGTGATACCAGCTAGATAGAACTCACTAGCTTCTTCATCACGGCGTTTATCCCATTTGATGTAGTATTTGTAATTAACAGTAGCATCCACAGTAGAAGTAAATGGAATACCTGATTTTTCAAAAGTACCTGAAAATGAGTTGAATGTCATCATATCACTAGTACCCCAACCATTGAAATCACCTCTAGTATATACGGTATCAATCGTTGCATTGAAATAACCCAAACCTTCAAGTATACCAACGTTTACTTCGAAGTTGAGGTTTGTATCAAGTACTTTTCCTTGAATAGGAGCTTTATTACTAAAGTTTACAAGGTGTAAAGTAGTATCAGCAGCATTTGTAATACTGAATGGGCGATCTGAACTAGATTCGTAACCACCATCACCAGATCCATTATCTAAGAAAAACTTATAGTTAAATGGAATATGGTTTAGAATTGAATCAGCGTGGAAGTAAACTATTTTAGAATAAATAGCATTCTCACCAGGCCCGGCAGTTTCAGCATCAAGCTTTACTGTTGTATCATCCCAACCTAATGGAGCATAACCACCGCGTACAGAAACAGTGTGAGATTCTGGATCAAAGTTTCCTAATTGAACTTGAGCGCCAACATTAACTCTGAAAAGAACACCAATTGTATCAGTTTTTGCTTCAAAAAGTGATGTTTCTCTATTGAAATAATGTACTGGGGCTGTTATTTCACCAGTAGTATCGGCAGCAAGAGCAAACTTTCGGTTATTACTTGACTCCCAGCCTCCACCAAGTGGATTGTCCTTATCTACACCAGTCCAAAATTTGTACTCAAGCGTATCACCAGCCATCATATCAAAATTGAATTCCCAGTAATCACCGCCAACATTGGTACCTATTAAAGCAGTATCATCGCCCCAAGTAATTCCAATATCAGTTCCATTTGGTCCCATAGAAGCACCTCTCATTTGAACTAAATGATTTGGCATAACAGTATCGGCAACTGTTGCTGTGTTTACGATAAACTTTACAGATACCGTAGTAGGTGCAATATTGTTTACTTCTTGTGCATTGGTAATTTGTGTAACAGTTAAAGAAACTGCTAACACCATACAAAAGCCAAACATGCTAAACATGCCTTTTCTGAGCATGCTATTTTTGTAAATATGGGTCATTTTTGTGACTCCTATTTTATTTATTGTTTCAGTTAAAAGAAAATTTGTAAGCCCATTTTACTAAGATCATTTAGATACTTAGTACTATGGTAAGTATAATTAAATCCAATACTAAGATTGTCATCAACCTTGTATTTAACGCCTAACCCAGCATTGAATTTTTCAATACGATCGTCTTGACCTATGTAAGGCACACCGCCTCGTAAAAACACTAAGTCGTTCATTAATGAAATTTCGCCACCTACGCTAAAACTCTGTATGTTATTGGTTGGGTTATTTCCGTCAATATTTAAAGTGGCCTTTATATTCTGTTTGTTAATAGCATCCCAAGAAAGCCCAACACGCAACATTAGAGGCAAATCATAAGTGCTAGTAGCTAATTTTGCATCTGGCTCATAGTTACCATTCGAGTTTCTATCTAGGTCAGAGCCTATAATTAAATCATTTCCATCCATTTGCATTTTGGAACCTACATTGGTAACACTTACACCAAAGCGAACACCATAAAAAGGAGTATCGTACATGGTTCCAATATCGAAGGCAATGCCAGATGCTGTACTATTTGCAATTTTCTCGTACACCATTTTTACAGTACCACCAATAGAAAATTGAGGAATTAAATACTGTGCATAAGAGCCCCCAAAACTAACTGAGTAAGCACCAAAAGTACGTCCAGTATACCCATCGGCTTCTGCAGTGGTCTCTTTAAAGTCACCATAGTTCATAGCCAGTACATGAATACCTGCAACTCCTTTTTTTGTAGGAATAGACACTCCAATATAGCTGTGCGTCATATCAAGGTAGTAATCAGTAAATTCAATCATCGTTTCGTTAGCATTGATATCAGCTAAACCAGCAGGATTTAAAATCATTGCAGAGGGATCATTAACCGATGCAGTAAATGCCGACATAGCCGAAGATCGAGCACCAACTGGCATTCTAAGAAACTCAGAAGCGGTAGTTCCACTTTTCGAAAGCTGAGCTAACACTTCTTGTGTGCTTAGCAAAGCTGGAACCAGTAAAAGGAGTAATAATAATTTCTTCATGTCATCAACTATTTTATAACTGCAAACTTTCCTGTTTTAGTACCAATTCCGGGAGCTGAAACTTGGTACAGATAAATTCCATAGGATATTTCTAAGTTATCCTTGGTGAGCATATTCCAAATATAGGTCCCGCTATTAGCTCCAACTAAATTATCTTTTGTAATATCAATCTCGCGTAACAAAACACCGGCAACTGTAAAAATGCGCAATGTGGCTTTAGAAGGAAGGCCTCTAAAGTGCAACTCCCTATTCTGTTGCTTATTGGTGTTAGTAATGCTGGCCTCATATATATTTGAAACTACATAAGGGTTTGGCACTACCATAATATTCGCTAAGTCTGCCTTAACAGAATCTTCGTTTATTTGAGGCACATTCTCTTTGTCCATTTTAAACTGAAATCTGTCATTTTGTGAGAATGGCTTGGTTGTAAATAGCTTCAACGTATCGCCTGGAACCGGATTACGTGTGGTTAAAGCATTATTCGCAATACTAGATCTTAACTCAATTTGGTAGGTAAATGAGTCTGGCGTTCCTCTATAATCTTCAATAAAATAGATAATATCTGAACATGGCCCACTTAGGCTAGTTACAGAACTTAAAAAGCCTAAATTTGGCGATACATAATTTGATGGCGGGTTAAGTGTTGGATCACAAGCTGCTCTTCTGCCAAATGGTGCTTGTGGAGCTCCTTTTGCATTCAAATCTAAGAACGCGTACTTAATTTCCTCGCCGCTGTAAGTATTAATTACTTTAAAATTAGTGGCAATAGAGTCTACTGTAATAGTAGCTGTTTGCGTTACTTTAACATCCGCTTTCGTAGATTTTCCAAAAGCGCTATCACCTATAACAATACTATAATCAGAGATTTTAGGAAACCCACCACTATTTACACTAAATGAGTAACCCGGTATATCACTTGAATTTCCAGTAACCCAACCAGAACGTTCAGTATCGAGTTGTAGCTTCTCAATATTAGTTAGTGTAACCAAGAATCCATCGGTAATTGGATTACTTTCGCCATTAAAATTAGTAGAGCGAGAAATTAATGTATCGCTTGCTCCCTCCGTAATATTGCGAAGTGTGAAGTTCTTGGTCTTCAAAGTGTCTTGATTTACACCACCATCGAACAGTGAATCTTCAAAGGTAATTTCATACAGATTATCGGCTTTAAGAACATCTGGATCAATAATATCTACTGTAACTTTACCGCCTGGAGACCCTGTAATCAATGTAGCACCAGGGTTTTCTGGATCGATGTAACCAGCTTCTGATGGTGCAGGCCGAACTTCAACAACATTCTGGCCTAGAATTACAGAGCCATCTGGGTTTCTTGATATTTGTATTGGCGATTCTGATGGTGCAATGCCAGCAATTTCTAATCCAAAATCAAATGCCGTAACCGCATAATAATATTTACGGCCATTTATCACGTTATCATCAACAAAGAAGCGTTCTAATCCAGAATCATCTCCCATGTTAAATTGAACACCATTAATTGGTACAGGATGAAGACCTGAAATTCCATCTTCTTTGTCAATAATTGCTAATGGTCTGAAAAGCAGAGGTGTTCCATATGCATCGGTAATTGAAAGTACATCTTCAAAAGCTTGATCAGTAGAACGATAGATTTTATACCCTTCAAAATCATTTCCGTTTCCTGTAATTCTATTAATGTAACGATCAAAGGTTTCTTCCGATTCTGTATTCCAGTATAACGTTACTTTTCCATCTGAAGGAACCGCTGTTAACACTGGTGGGCGTGGAGCAACTGCAAATTGATAATCTGATTCGTAAGCCTTGGTAGCCTGATCTAAGTTTCGATTGGTCTGCGCTCTATCGCCGGCTGCAGTTTCACTATTTGTTGCAGCAGCCGTTACAGCTACGGCGAAACGCTCGGAAGCTCCTCTAGCAAGAGGGAATAACCCTGATGCCACAAAGATGTCAGAATCTGTTCCAGCCTCTTCAACAAAATCGCCTGGTGTTAAATAGTTCTCCCAGATATCTGTATCCTGATCAACTAAAAGTGAATTAGCATCAAAAATAGTTACTCTAGAGACCCCAATTAAATCGGTTTCACTAACATCCGTTTTATCAATATTAGGTTCTCCTGGAAAGGAAGTCCCTGCTCCAGATGAAGCCTTTCCATCGCTTTGGCCAGCACTTGAATTATCAGGATTGCCTTCTATTCCAACATCATCAATAAGTTCGTCCCAGTCATTATCATTATCAAAATAGTCATCTCTCCCCTCGTCAATCATTGGTGCACTCGTATGATAATTTTGAAAACGACCACCATAAGTGTCATTAACCAGTGTTGCAAAAGCTGCATCATTAGCCATTCTTTCTCTAATAACTTGATTTGGTACAATCAATCCACGTTGTAGCGTATCTCCATCAGCAAAACTTAGATAATTGATATACCGCACAGAGCGAATTGCTTCTACTCCATTTATAAACGTCGATTTATTGAAGTGATTTGGTCTATTCTCGTCAATCAGCCCATCAAAGTCATTATCTAGCCCATCAATATGAACTCCATTAAGTGGATCTGAAATCGGATATAAATCTTCACGAGCTGTAAAACTTCCCGTAAAATTGAAGGTAATGCCTTGCGAAACAAAAGGTGTTCCATCATGAATTTTAACAACTCTACTATTATCACTTTGAATCAACACAATTTTATCACCAAGATTAACCGTACGATCTGCAAAGTCAGCTGCTTTAAATACTGGAATCACAGTATCTCTTAGAGCTATATAACTATAAAAACCATCTTCATCTGTGGTTAGCCTTCTATAAAGATCTTCATTATCTACATTGTAAACACTTTCTTGCCCTCCGCCTGTACTACCAGAGTTGTAGGTGTCGCTATCGCCGTCGTTATCAATACCATCGATTGCGTTACCCGGTGTTTCTAAGAATTTAAGTCCCATTTCACCAATTTTGGTATCATTAAAGGCAGAACCACCATTCTCTCTTTGGGTATCTGTTAAGTAAGCTATAGAACGAATATTATCAAAATCTGGCTCATCACCGCTGGTATTACTTCCAACAAAATCAGCAATCCATAAACCGAAAGCCATTCTTGGATAATCGAAGCTCGCGTCGTTTTTAATTTCAAAAATATTAAAATGAGTTGGGTTAACAAGCGTTTGTGACCATGCTAAAATTCGAGTATCTAAAATAATCCCTAATCCACCTCTAGAGGGGTCTGTTTCATCTGGATAATAGCTAGTATTTACATATTTGGTATACGTATCATCACCAGCTTTGTAATAAAATTCCACATCCGCATTAAACTGATCTCTACCAAAAAAACCATTCCAAGAACCTGCCCAGCCATCACCACCATTTTCTAATTTATCAGGCCAAATATTAGGCCAAGTATTTCCAAGAACAGAACCGGGGCCTCTATCGCTTCTAGCAATTTCGTCGCTATCGTCACGTACATAGCCAACAATTGGGTTTAGCGACCAATTCGTTCTGCCGTCTCTACTAGTTTTGTAAGAAGCAACATCTACAATCTCAAGAGGATCATTTGGATTAGTGGCATCAGGAACTTGAGTACCAAACATTACACTCATAAAGTACATATACTCTCTATTCGAGTTTTTTGGAAACTCAAATAGAAGTTCGTCTAAACTTCCGCTACCACGTCGACCTGCATGGCCTGTATTATGGTATGATGCTCGGAGTTGGTTCCCATCCATAATCGAGTTTTTCCTTCTTTCGAAGGAAGAACGTTCATTACTAGGCGTAGTTTGTGCTGCTACTGATCCTGAGATAAGAACTAATAATAATAATGTTAGAAATGACTTAAAGTTCATGAGTGCTTGAATCATAGTTTAAAAAGAAAGTTGAACACCAAATTGAATACGTCTTGGCTCTGCATAAAAACCTGGGTTCGTATAATAACTGTTGTCGGCACTAGGGCTAATATTAACAGGTAATGGCGAATTTGGGTTTCCAGAATCGCTATACACGCCGTTTACTACTTTTGTATCTAGCAGGTTATACACATTAAAGTAAACCTGTAAATTGGAGTTGCCGGGTAAATCAAAATCTTTATACGCGTTTAAATCAATAGTAAAGCGAGTAGGAAGTCTCGATGTATTTCGTAAATCTTTAGTTGAAGCCACCTCGCCAACTAAAACTCCTGGAATATCTGATGCCGGTGTATACGGTGTTCCCGAGCTAAAACGAGTTAATAAGTTAGCTCCCCACTTGTTGCCAGTATAAAACATGGAGCCATTTATAATGTGCTGACGATCCCAGTCAAGTGGTTGTTCTAGTTTTGTTAAAGCCGACTCTTGATTGGTTGAATCAATCTTTCCACCTTGCCCTATAATAGCAAAAAACTCCGCATTTGGATCAGAGTTACTTCCCTCAACTCTACCATAAGTGTAATCTAAACCAAAGTTAAACTGGCGGCTTACAAACTGATTGAAAGCAAACGTTAGACCAATAGATTTAGAATAATCTCTGTTGAAATATAGACCATAGGTAATAGAAGGTGCGCCAGTAACCTGAGGTCTACTTGAAACATAATCTCTGGTATCTTTATAATAACCCGTAATTTCTATAGAAGTACCTTCAGAAATTTCTTGTTTTAGCCCTAGTTCATACTGAGTTGAACGCTCCGGTTTTAAGTCTGGATTGCCAAATAAGCCTTGGCTACCGCCACTTTGTGCAAGCAATATTTGGCTGTTTGTATACAGTAAACTATAGGAAGGAATTTGGAAGAAATAGCCGTATGAGAAATATATAACTCCATTATCATTAATTGGATATGCTACACCCAAACGAGGACTAAGCTGGTATTTAGCACTCGCATTCTTCCACCAATAACCTTGTCTATCTTCAAGTGTTACAGACGCTTCTCCAGCATCTTGTTGCCCGTTTTTATTAGTGTCTTGGTACTGATTTTCCTGTTTTGTTGGAAAAAAGATATCAGGGTCTTCAAGATCGGAAGGAATTAAAGCATTTGGGTCAAAATAATCGAAACGCAATCCAATGTTTATAATAAGCTGATCATACTCAATTTTATCCTGAATATATGCACTGTAATTTCTAGGTGATTCTGAATATTTCTGATAGCCTGGCGTGTTAACAGCTGGGTATCCTAACTCGACAAAAGGAATAAGTTCTGTTGGAGTATTTGGAGGAAGTGTGATGTCGGTACCGCCAGTTAAAGGTACCAATGAGATACTTTCAAAATTCACTTTATCTAACTGTACATTAAGACCCGCTTTTATATAATGATGCTCATTCAACTGGCTAGATATTTCACCTTTTATGATATAGGTGTTCGTAGAACGTTCAAAACGACCAGTATCATTACCATAAGTGCTAAATTGTCCACTACCAGGTATGTCTAAACCATATTTAGAAATATTATCAGAATTAAAATAGCGAGGATCCCAAGGATTTTCATACAAGTAGTTCTTTTGCTCGTTATATCTATTGGCAGCATTTAACGTAATAAAAGTAGTGTTAGATGGTGTGATAGTTGCCTTTAGGTTCAACGAGTAGTTGTTACGGAAGCTTGTAGAACGCCCTAGCGGTACAAATTTATTCTGATGGTCGTAACCTCTGCCTTCTTCATTACCTACAGTACCAATTGCATTTAGTTTGAAACCCTTCGAAAGCTTAAACTCCAGATTTCCTTGAAAACTTTGGCTTTCGTAAGCACTCATGTCAACACGAGCACTGTCACGTTCTCCATTGTCACGAATTAACAATTTTTGATTACCTGCTATTACCACGGTATCAATAGAATACCACGGCTTATTCAAATCAACTTGTTCGTTATAGATTGTTCGATACGCAGCTAAATCTGCACCTAACGATAACGTATCTTGGTAAGCTCCATGTGGTGAATAAGCATTACGTCCGTTTAAATAGCCTTTATTTTCAAAACGCCGAGCCGTTGCGAAAAAGGTCAATTTATCTTTAATAATTGGCCCCGATAAAGAAGCGGACAAATTGGACATTCTAGTTGGGTTGAAAGAACTCAAGCTAGTACCAATACCATCATACAAATAACTTTTGTTTGTGGCCATATAACCACCTGCCCAACCACTCACCGAGCCTTCAAAATCATTCCCACCTGCTTTGGTAACAACATTCACAATACCTGAAAGTGCTTGACCGTGTTCTGCGTTAAAAGAACCCGAAATAACTTGGAGTTCCTGAACCGATTCATTTTCGATACGAACACCATTTGAACGATCATAATCATCTGTTACACGAATTCCATCAACCACATACGAAACTTCAGACGTTCGTCCACCACGGATATGGATTCCACCGCCATTATCTACGTTCACGCCCGCTTGTAACTGAATGATATCCGTTACTTCTTGAACAGGTAATTTTTCAATTTCTGCGCTACTAACGCGCGACTCTGAACTCGTTATATCTTTAATAATTGTTTTCCGAGCAGCGGTAACTACAATTTCTTCGCCCTCAAAAGACTCTAAGCTAAGTACAAAATCTTGCTCTGTAGTTAAATCTGTTCTAACAATAACTTCTTGTACCACGCCTGTAGCATAACCAATGTAACGAGCTTCCAATACATACGTGCCTGGTGCAACGTTCAGCATTAAATAATTACCATCAATATCCACGATGGAACCTTTTGTGGTTCCTTGGATTCCAACAGTTGCTCCAATTAAAGGCTCGCCATCAGTATCAAGAACTTTTCCAGTTATCTTTCCTGATTGTGCTAAAACACCCAAGGGAGCTGCCAAAAATAATGCGAATAAAAAGAGTTTTTTAAGAGTATCCATGCACCATTGTCAAATTTGAATGGTTAATTCTTTCAGCTTCTGAGTATCAATAACAGCGTTATGTTTTTTCTTAACATCTTCTATTGTTGAAGCTCGTAAGCTCTTTAGTTTTTTTGAAGTCAAAAAATTGTTCACTTGGTCACGGGCTTCTTCAAAACTTACCCCTGTAGCCTCTTCTATTCCCAAGTTTTTATAGATATGATATTTACCAGTTTCGTAGTGTATTACCTCTGAAATATCACCAACATTTAAATTCGCAAGCTTTGTAGACATAAAACCGTAAGATTTAATAGACTCATAGCCGAGCTCACCATCTGTAAATATATCTTCGGTATTAATAGAGTGCTTTTTAACTAATGCTTTAAAAGAAGCACCGTTATCTAAATCTTTAATAATTTGATTCGCTTCTTCTTCATTATCTACAACAATACGCTGTAAATTAATCAGCATAGGTTTTTCAAATCGTTCTTTATTCTCATTAAAAGTCTTTCTTAACTCTTGGTCGGTATTGGTAATAGTTGCCCTCAAAAATTCAGAAGCTTCATCCGCTAAATAATGATTATAGGTTTCTGCAATGGATTCTTTAACCAATACTTGTTTGTCGATGCCATGCTCTTGGGCTTCTTGCACCATGTAAGCACGGTAAGCGGTTCCCAACACAAAATTCCTTAGCATTTCTGGGCTGTTGATAGAATTAATGTATTGTGTGGGGGAGATTGAAAATTCATTTATGAAGTCTTCCATTTCAAAATTAAAGTCTTCGTAAGTAGCAATTTCTTCATCACTTTTTAAATTCTCCAAAAATTCAGGACTCTTAGAAATTGCTCCTTCATAATTTTGATTGAGTTGATCCCAGATATTTGAAAGCGCTTTTTCATTTATATAAATAGAGCCAATAAACTCGTTCATCCGAGCACGCATAGTCAACTCTTGCTTCTTTTTAAGCACATAACCCTCAATCTGCGGTTTCTTAACCGCTAATTCATACTCTGTAAGAATTGGTTTTGTGAAGCGATCGGTAAGCTTTATTATACTATAACCTTGAGCTGTTTGTACTGGCTTTGAAAGCTCACCTACTTTCAATCCAAATGCAGCATTTTCGAAAGCAATATCCATATCGTCGGTAGTGAAAGAGCCAATATCCCCACCATTTTTAGCTAGATAAGGATTTTGAAAAACTTCTTTAGCTAAGTCTTCGAAACGCTCACCCGATTCTAAGCGACTATATAATGCATTGGCCGATTCTAAATCTTTCGCATATAAATGAGAAGCGCTTAGTGTGGTATTAAATCGAACGAAATATTCATTCACTTCTTCAGGTAATACTTGAATATCTGCAAGCACCAATTGGTTCAGATATTCTTCAGTTAAGACACGAGCTTTAATTTCTTCTTTTTTGTAGAGAGCTTTTTGGGTTTTATCAAGACCTTCATCTTCTGCAAAAGTTGCAAGTACATAGGTATTGAAAGTAGTATTTAACACAGACAGTTTTGTACGCTCATCAGGACTTAAAACCTGACCAGTGCGGTAGTAATATTCTTTGAAAGCATTCTCGAAATGAACTTCGGTAACTTTGAAGTTTTCTATTTGAGCAAGTACGTCTTTTTGGACGGGTTTATTACACGCAGAAAGAACCGTCACCATTACAGCAAACGCGCAGATAAGCAAAGACAAATTCTGACGGTTTTTAAAAAACATAGTATTCTATTTATTTTCTACAGAACCAAAATAATGAAAGCGCTTACATTTTCACAATCAAAATTTAAAGTTTTTTTAACTTTTTAACATTATTACCGTATTAATCAGTTCACTTAATAAATTTAGGCTAAAGTCTTTATACATGCCTTTTTATAGCTTATATGTACATTTTTACCATAATCCTTCTCTATTAAGCGATAGATTTAACGTTGTCAATATCCAATAGAAATGTGAATTTTATATGTAAGGGGTTTCATTAATTGAGCAATAAAAGCGCTTCTTTGAGAGTATTTTTATCACAGATTGGCTAATTAGCAGTTTGCGGAGAGTTTCGATTCCTCATTCAAAATTTAAAATCCATAATTCTAAATTTTGAATTTTGAATTCTAAACCTTCTTTCCTTGTGTCTCTTTGGGTTTGTGGGTGTAAAAGAGGAATTGATGCCTTGTTAAAGCTCTAGATTCCTGCCTGCGCAGGAATGACGTTGTTGGAGGTTTGGGAAATGGTTCTTGGAGTTAACCCTCATTCAAAATTTAAAATCCATAATTCTAAATTTTGAATTCTCAATTCTAAACCCCGTAATTCTTCACAATGTAGTCATTCAGAATTTTTCGGAATTCTTCGCCAATATTATCGCCTTTTAGCGTAGTAGAATGTTCACCATCAACATAAACGGGAGCTTTGGGTTCTTCGAAGGTTCCTGGAAGGGAAATTCCAATATTAGCAGCTCTTGATTCACCAGGTCCGTTTACAACACAACCCATCACCGCTACGTCCATTTCTTCCACGCCAGGATACACTTTCTTCCAAACAGGCATCGATTCAACAATATAATCTTGGATGTTCTCAGCTAGCTCCTGAAAATAAGTACTTTTAGTTCGTCCACAGCCAGGGCACGATGTTACTTGTGGCAAAAAGCTTCTAATACCGAGCGATTGTAGCACTTGTTGTGCAACTTGAACTTCGAGCGCACGGTCAGCGCCCGGTTGTGGAGTAAGAGAAACACGAATGGTATCACCAATGCCGCGTTGTAAAATCACCGAAAGAGCAGCCGAACTTGCCACCATTCCTTTCATTCCCATTCCTGCTTCCGTTAAACCTACATGAAGCGCGTAAGGCACTGCTTCCGCAATTCGAGAATACACATCAATTACATCTTGTACGCCCGACATCTTACAACTAATAATGATTTTGTCAGATGGCAAGCCCACTTCTTCAGCAAGTTTTGAGGAACGTCTAGCGCTTTCAACCATGGTTTCGAGCATCACTTCTTTGGCCGACTTTGGGACTGATAGTGCGTTATTCGTATCCATACGTTCGGCAAGCAATTGTTGATCAAGTGAACCCCAATTCACGCCAATTCGTACGGGCTTGTCGTATTTAGCAGCTTGTTCTACGATAGTGGTGAAATTGTCGTCGCGGGCACGAGTTCCTGTATTGCCAGGATTAATTCTGAATTTCGAAAGCGCCTCTGCCATATCCGGATATTTGGTAAGCAGCACATGACCATTGTAATGGAAATCGCCCACGATAGGAACCAGAACGCCACGATTCAGTAATTTCTCTTTGATAAAAGGAACCGCTTTAGCAGAAGCATCATTGTTTACGGTTATACGTACAATTTCTGATCCGGCACGATTCAGATGATCAATTTGGTCTACTGTTTCATCAATATCAGCGGTATCTGTGTTGGTCATCGATTGAACTACAATAGGCGCACCGCCACCTACTGCTACGTTCCCAACCATTACCTGAATAGATTTTCTGCGATTAATTGCAGCCATACTTATGCCCTAATTCTTCTTACTAATTTCGAAAAGTTTGCGTTTTTCTTCTTTGCTGAGTGCACTATAGCCGTGCTTTGATATCTTTTCTAAGATTTCGTCTAATTCTGATTGCTCAACTTCAACTTCTTCTACAATCTCCACATCGCGAACAATGTGCATATTCTTATTTTTCGGTTTAGCACTCTTACTCGGTTTTGAAGACGTAAATAGATACTCGAAGTAGCGAATGAGTTTACTTAAATCGGTTCCGTTTTGATGAGCTTTAATAAGCAAATAACCACCTAATGCACCGCCAATATGAACTAACCGAGCTACACCGTCGGCATTACCCACAAAAAGAATATCAAGTGCTATCCAGCCGATAACAAAATAACGAGCTTCGATGGGAGGAAGTAAGAATAGCATAATGGGCGCACGTGGATAAAGCATCGCGAATGCAACTAAGATACCAGTTACAGCTCCAGAAGCTCCTATCACAAGTGCTATACCAAATATTTGAGCAATAGCGGCGTCTAACAAGCCACCGAGTATTGCAGCTCCCATATAAATTACGGTAAAGCTACGTGGCCCCACTGCTTCTTCAACTGATTTCCCCATCCACCACAACCAAAGCATGTTGAACAGAATATGAAAGAAACTACCATGAAGAAACGCGTACGTAACCAAACGCCACGGTTGCGTCAGAAAAGTAGGAAAGGCTGGGTCGAAACCAAGATTGCTCACAAGCCAAACATTTAACGCAGAGCCACCTAAGGTTTGCACCAAAAAGAACACCGTGTTAATCAGAATTATAGTTCTGATTGCAATCGGCATTCTATAAAAGCCACGCTTAGAAGTACTCCAAAATGAATTATAGTCCGTATTCTGCATTATCTACTCCGCCTACTCAACGGGATTAATTATTATTCTGCCTTTTTGAGCTTCCATAATTTAATAAGTATAAAACCAACTAATAGTCCACCGAGGTGAGCAAAATGAGCCACTCCGCTATCCGCTCTTGTAACGCCAGAATAAAGCTCAATAATTCCATAAATGCCTACAAAATATTTTGCTTTGATGGGTATTGGCGGGAAAAGAAGAATGATATATCGATTAGGAAACATCATCCCAAAACCTAGTAGAATACCGAATACTGCTCCTGATGCACCAATTGCTAAACCACCGCTTATAATTAAATGAACAAGCCCTGCGCCTATTCCAGTTAAGAAGTAGTAGATAACAAACCGTTGTGTTCCCCAAAGTTGCTCTAAAGATTGCCCAAATATCCAGAGCGCTATCATATTGAAAAAGATGTGTGATAAATCGGCATGTAGAAACATGTACGTAACTAGCTGCCAAGGCATAAAACCATCGCCAAAAGGCTGAAGTACCATAATTGGTTTAAGCAGATCGCCTAGAGGAGTCCACCCCCCTGCGAAGATGTTTATAGTTGCTAAAAAAACAATCGCGTTCCAGAGTAAAAGTGCTTTTATAGCTGGCGGAAAAATAGAAATCTGAGTATTAGGTCTGAACTGATTCAAAGGTAATCGGATTTATTAGATGAATTTGGACTACGTAATATACGACGATACAAAGTAAAGTTACGGGTGGATTTTTGGTAGTTAGTAGTGAGATTTGAGAAACGAGAAATGAGAAATGAGAAATGAGAAATGAGGTTTGAGGTTTGAGCTTTGAGGTTTGAGGTTTGAGGTTTGAGGTTTGCCTCAATCAACATTGATAATCTAAAATTCATAATTCATCATTCTCCTCCCCTAATTCTCAAATTCATCTTTTTGAAACAGGATTTGCTCGATGGGCAGGATTGTCAGGATTGGATCGGGGCGTTGGGTTTGTTCTTTGCTCGTTATCGTATTCCTTGCCCCAATCCATCATTCTTAATTTTGAATTATTAATTCTCAATTCCTCACAGCTCAAATCTCATGGCTAATAGCTATGAACAAAAAAAAGCCCTGATGTTAACACCAAGGCTTTGTGAGTTCTTTTAAAAAGAGAACGTAATAAAAGAAACTGTCTTTAGATTTCTTCGTTTTTGCGTGCTTTTAGCTTCTTCCAAGCATATACGCCGCCAGCGGCAGCTAGCAAGCCGAGACCGCCGTCAATAGGCGCTTGATCAGGTGTAGATGGTAACCCTGGAGGCTGTGCCATCACAAATTCAGTTGCAAAAAGGAGAATCGCGGTAACAGTAAATAAAAATCTGGATTTCATAATTGTAATAGGTTTGAGCTGTGAGGTATGAGTGTTGAGCGTTTTAGAAATAGTATTGAGTAGCAAGAAATTCTCACTACTCAATATCAAAGCTCACTTCTATTTGATTAAAGTCATTTGGCGCGTCATGGTTTGGCCAGCGGCGCTTAGGCGGTAGAAATACATTCCACTTGCCATGCCTTCGGCGTTCCAAGAAATCGCGTAGCTACCAGCAGATTTAGTTCCACTTACTAAATTCGCCACTTTTTGGCCCATCATGTTGTACACACTTAATTGTACTTCGCCAGCTTTGGCAACCGAATACTTAATAGTTGTAGCTGGGTTAAATGGATTCGGGTAGTTTTGCTCTAATGCAAACACACTTGGTAATTCTTTTGGCTCGTTGCTTGAAGTCATAGCTGGGCGTACAACTAACGCAAAACGGTTACTGTTACTCGCTTTTGCTTGAATTGGACCTTGCTGTAAACTCTTTAATGTAGGTACATTTTTTGATTTAATAGCTGATGCTTCAAATTCGTAGCTAAAATTATCATCTAGCTCTAAAGACTTTCCAGTTTCGTAATCATGAAATTCAATGCTTAAATCAGAAGGTATATCAAAATTATCTGCTGTTAAAGTATAAACACCACCTACAGTAGTTTTAAAACTGATTGGTAGGTTTATATCCTCAGATATAGGAAGGTGAGCTATATCAAATAATTTGCCTGTTTTTTCGACAGCTAGCTCTGCGAAATTAGCACTTAGCGCTTGTAATTCTACTGCATCGCCAATTACTATTTCATTTGCAGAACCTTCTTCGCTGAATTGTAACCATGTAGAGTTTAACAGATTTTGACCTGTAACTTCTAGTCTTACTTTACCCATTTGATTGGTGTTTGCTTTACCTAAGAAAGTTCCACCGCTTCCTTTAGAAGCCTCACCAAAAGTGATTGAAGGAGATGCAGCTGTACCATTATTCTGAACAAAGAAACCTTGGAACGAAGTTACAAGTCCGTCAGTAACATCTCCAGTAGATCCATTCCATGTTTTCCAAGCACCTTCTCCTGAATTTGGATCCCAAACATAAGCTACGTCTGTAAGGTCATTTTTAGTAGTGTTATCAAAATCGATAGTTGTAGCGAATGGATTACCTACTAAAGTCCAGCCGTTTACATTAGCGTTTAAAGTGGGTGCTACGTCAACAGCATTTTCTGAACCTGTTACGGCTAATGTTTTCGGAAATGCATCACCTGACCCATCATAATCGTCATCAGCAAAAATGTATGCTAGCAAACCATTTCCAGCTACTAAACTGCCAGACAAATCTGTTACTCCCGCCCAGTTTGTATTCGCATCATCCGTTGAAGATTTATTCCAAGTATACACATTTGGGTCACCGTTTGTAGCATCGGCTCCTGTAGCGCCTTGAGTCCAAACTTCATCTAACAAATCACTATAAGTTGTTGCAATGGGTGATGATAATAATCTAAAACCTTCAGAATTAGTTAAAGAAATAGACGCTTGAGGTGAACTTACATTTAGATTATTAAAATATAAATTACCACCACTACCTCCACCAGCACCTGAAACATAGAATTTAATGGCATTAATTCCGCCACTATAACTTATGGAGCCTGTTTTAATTCCAAACCCATCGTCGCCAGATAGTGCACTTATTATATAATCTAAACCCGTTTCTGTTTGAATAAATTTATAGCTTAATACAACTCCATTTTGTCTGTCACCAGGAGAGACACTCCAATCTGTATTTGCTTGAGTTCCGCTTCCACTCCAAGTATAACCGGTACTAGTATAATTAAAGTTAAAAACCTGATCTACACCAATACCACCGGTATAAAGATCAAAGCCTTTATTACCATTATCCCATTGAATTGAAAGCTGGAATGATAAAGTATCTGTACTTTTGAGTTCTTGCAGGTTTCTTCCTACATCACTAGATCCTGAAGCCCACAAACCAAATGCATTTCCCCCAGTATTTAGTATTGAAGCGTTAGATCTACCATCCGAAGCATCTCCACGAAAATAGCCACCATCAGAATTAGCGGTATACCATGAATTAAATCCATACCCAAGATTTCCATCACTTACATAATCACTATTACTGTAGTTGCTTGCATCGTCGTTTGCAATAGTTACCTGAGCAAAAACTTGCCCTACACCTAAAAGTATAGCAAAAACTATCCCGAATATTAATTTTGTAGCCTTTTTCATCATATATTCTTTTTATGAAATTTAAATTTACAGCGCATTTAGACCCCGTAGTACTATCATGTAAGCGCTTACATAAAATAAACGAAAAATAATCGGTTCAAGCAATAGCGATTTTTTTGCAAGAATTCGGGAGAATGAGAATTAAGAACGTAGAGTTAATGATTAAGAATTTGGGTTCGGATGGAAACCACTCAAAGCTCTTTTTAAGTCTTTAGCGGAGCGGTGACTTAAAAGAATACATCATTATGAAGTCTCCGACTTACCCTCGTTACGTAGCGCTGCTGCGTAATGCAGTCTGGAAGCTCCAGCTTCCATTCTTCAAAGGGACGGAACGAGCTAGAGAAAGTACAAGCGAGACGCTTGCACGAGGTTGGGTATGTTACCTCTGAAGTCACCGCTCCGCTAAAGACTTCAGAGAGCATTGGGTACATCTTAATAATCCTGTAAATCCTGTTTCAAGAATGAGGAATTTTGAATGAGGTGGGATTAGCGAAACTCTCGGCATAAAAAAAGCCCTGATGAATTAACATCAGAGCTTCTAGAGTGCTCCTTAAAAGAATCTTCTCTTAAATCTCTTCGCTGTTTCTGCCTTTTAGCTTCTTCCAAGCATATACGCCGCCAGCTGCAGCTAGCAAGCCGAGACCGCCGTCAATAGGCGCTTGATCAGGTGTAGATGGTAGCCCTGGAGGCTGTGCCATCACAAATTCAGTTGCAAAAAGGAGAATCGCAGTAACGGTAAATAATAATCGTGTTTTCATAATTGTAATAGGTTTGAGCTGTGAGGTATGAGTTTTGAGCATTTTAGAAATAGTATTGAGTAGCAAGTTTTCTCACTACTCAATACTCAAAGCTCATTTCTACTTAATCAATGTCATTTGGCGCGTTACTGTTTGGCCAGCGGCGCTTAGGCGGTAGAAATACATTCCACTTGCCATGCCTTCGGCGTTCCAAGATATAGAGTAACTACCAGCTTGTTTGTTACCACTTACTAAATCTGACACTTTTTGGCCCATCATGTTGTACACACTTAAATGTACTTCGCCAGCTTTGGCAACCGAATACTTAATAGTTGTTGCTGGATTAAATGGATTCGGGTAGTTTTGCTCTAAGGCAAACACGCTCGGTAACTCTTTTGGCTCGTTGCTTGAAGTCATAGATGGACGTACAACTAACGCAAAACGGTTACTGTTACTCGCTTTTTGCTTTTGCGGAGTTAACGCTTCGAACATAGAACCTTTTTTCTCCTGAGTAGCACCTTCATTACTTGTAAACTGATAGCTTTCTTCCGTTCTAACATCTAAACGAACTTGCTCTTGGTAATCAACAAACTCGATTTCCCAATCCGCAGGAATGTTATCGAAGATTGGCCATGTGATGGTTAGCTCTTCTTCTCTTTCTACCCAAGCCGTTCCTTCAACTTTCATTGCGTTTACTGAAATCGGAATTTCGATTTCGTTTTCTAAATCGCGTGGAAGGTTGTTAATATCGAGTGTACGACCTTCTGACTCGGAAGCAACGCTGATGTAGTTCACAAAGTCGAGTGGAGTAAGCTTAGCTGCATCCATGTTATCTTCGCCCATTTTACCTTGCGGTGTGAAACTGAAGTAAGCTTGGCTACGTTGCGTTTCGCTTTCAATTTTGAAGCTTAATACCGGAGTTGGTGCCGACTTATAGAAGGTTCCGCCTGTAGTTTGATCAGCTTCTTCAATAGTTAATTCAGTACCCGTACCCGTATCTGTTTGTACAAAGAACCCTTGGAATGGCGCAATTAAGCCATCGGTAATTCCACCAGCAGTACCGTTCCAAGCAATGTAGTTAGATACAGACGTATCGTACACATACACAGAACCCTTTAGGTCTGTTTTGGTCAAGTCATCCCAGTCTATAGTAGATGTGTAAGGATTTCCAACTAAACTAAAAGCACTTGCCGTGGTATTTAGAGTAGGACTTACAGAACCTGTGTTTGCAGTTCCAGCAATGGTAAGTGTTTTAGGGAAACCTGCATCAGCACCAGAATTGTCGTAATCATCATCACTGTATACATACACAGCAAAACCAGCACCAACAGTCATGGTAGCTGTTAAGTCGTCTACCGTTGCAAAAGCTGAGCCATTATATGATTTCACATTTGCATCGCCAGTAGTAACATCCGCACCCGTAGCAATACCTTGAGTCCAAATATCACCTAATAAATCGTCGTATCCATCATCTGAAGTTGGTGTAGATAATAATCTCCAACCAGCTGAGCCCGCAACTGAAAGAACATAACTTTCTTTGATACTTAAGCTTTGTAAACGAGTAGAAGCAGAACCACCAGTCATTACCATTTTAATTTTACCAGTAGCAACATTGTAATCGCCTGTTAAATCAATCTTAGTAGTATAAGTAGTATAGCTTCCTGGTACACTAAAAGTAGCTAAAGTATCATACGTTGCACCATCATCGTCAGAAACGAGTGTACTAAATTCTTGACCGTTAGAACCGCCGTATGTTTCTAAATTGTACGAAACATACAATCCATCATACTCTGTAAAGTCAATAGTTGGAGTTTCAATATACTCACCACTAGCAAGTCTTAAATAGCTAGTTTGTGCAGAGTAATCAATCGTAAAACCTAATGTTTCAGCAGATTCTAAATCACTAGTTGATCCAAAAGCATTCGTGTATGGGAAACTCAATGGTCCACTTACAGTACCTTCTAGAGCAATCCTGACCGTATCAGCATTGGTAGATGTGACAACCAATGTATCATTATAGGTAGCTTCAGCTAATCCAGCTTTTAAACGAATATAAATACTAGTTCCTGCAACTTCTCCAGCCGTTTCAGATAATGTGATTGGATTTGTTGCTGAAAAACTTCCGCCAGTTGCTGTAGAAATTTCGAAGTTGGTAGTTCCAGCAATCGATATATCAGCTTCAAGATTACTTCCACTTACGGTAATTGATTCCTCAGAAGAAGGTCCATTATCTTCCACATATGAAAATCCACTTACAGAATATGATGATGGAGTAATTGCAGGATCAGAAGATGCTACATAACTAAAATTGCCAAATACGTTTGTTAACACAGTCTGCTGATCAGGATCAGCTGACTCTAAGGCATTTATACCTGCAACGTTCCAGTTGGCTACATTAAATGAGCTTGATGCACCAACATTATCTTTTCGATAAGCATAGCTATCTGTGTATTCCCATGCTTCTCCAGTTCCATCTTGATCTTCTTCTCCATATAAGTCAATTAATACGTTTGAAGTATTAAACACACCTACACGATCATCACCATTTTGGTTAAATGAAGTGTCATCAATAAGTAACCCTTTTTCACTTCCTCCACCAATTCCCCAGCCCCAAGTGCTCAATGTTGAAGAAGTACTTGATATATAAATGTAATCTCCAGCAGTGTATGAGCCAGAATCACCTGCATCAGCGCCCATGGTGTAGCCAGTACTCCAACTTGTGTTTGCATTAGTTTGAGTCTTAATAAACCATCCAGTATAATCTCCAGTTGTTAAGACATAGAGTTCAATTCCCTTTGGGTCACTTCCATCACCATCATAAATTCCAGTAATAATCAGCTGCCCGTAACTCAATCCCGAAATTAAGAAGAGCAGAGCTGTTGTTAGTAGCGTCTTTTTCATATTGTACGTAGTTGTTGTTAGTAGTTGTAATTCGAAGTAATAGCTTCATGTATTGTAATCATTCTTTTGTATTTCTGCAAAGAGTTGGATGTTATCAAAGCGTTATCATTAGCAAAGCGGTTCCATAAGGCTAGCTATTAGCCGTTAGATGTCAGCGTTTAGCTTTTGTTTCCCACCACAGATAAGTCCACTTTGAGGAGGCGGTTTTCTTGCACCGATACTTCGTTAAAATCTTAGCTTCCTGCCTGCGCAGGAATGACGTTGTTGGGGATTCGGATTCTATACAACAACCAGGTCATCTCGCGGCGTATGCCCAAGATCTAGGTTGGTAGTGAGGGCTGTGTTGTAATTCTAACTCCAGACACCTGACCGATTAGCTGCTGCACGGAAGATTCGAAAACAAATCTTGTAGGTTCTTCGGAAGTATCCACAGAATTGTAGATGCTAAGTAATTCGTTGACAGAAATAATTTTATTTTTTGATTTCCCTCAGAGTGTCAATACGCCCACCAAACCAGATCGACCTTTAGAATTATTGGCGAAGAAAGAACGTAATGGAATCGACGTCTCCGTAAGGAGTAATCATTCCACACCGGCTCGAGTTTGAATGTGGCAAATGAAGGGCGAAGACCATTGGAATGATTGAGTCGATGTAATGGAGTTCGCGCCAATTATTCTTGTCGCGAGTTTTTGGTACGTGCTAAACCCGAGATTCGGGGGCGGCACAAAAGTACACCCATCAAAGAGATGAATGCATTAGCGTGCACGAAAATAATGTAAGGGTACGGTCAGCTATCGCCTACAAACAAAACCATTGCTTTTTAATAGCTGTGAAGATCCTTCAGAGGTATCTTCAGGATGACTGTGGAGGTAGATGGGTTTTGGGGTTGGGAATACATTCATCGCCTCAAAAGCTCTTTTAAGTCTTTAGCGGAGCGGTGACTTTAAAGAATACATAATTATAAAGTCTCCGACTTCTCTCCTCTTTTGAAATGGCTACCAATAGAATCGCTGTATGTGCTTAGATGCAAGTTAGAGACTTGCCCATTGTACTATCACGATTATAGTTGTATTTGAGGTATGTTACTTCTTAGGTCACTGTTAGCATTAAAGACCTCAGAGAATATTGGGTCTTACATCCTATGTTGTATGTCTTATACACATCTTCTAGGGATAATATTTACAAATTCTTTCATTTTATTAGGCACATTACCTCGAAGGCCTGCGATTGTAAAGTATATCCTACCTGCATTTTAAAAATGATTTAATTTTTATAGATTCATTGTTGAACTTTAACAAAAAAATAAAATAAGCCTATGAAAAATTTTCTACTACTAACTACCACTTTACTTTTTGCTAGTGGCTCGCTTATAGCACAAGAAGCTGTGCGTTTTGTGCGCCCTGTTGCAGATACAATTCCAATAAATGGATCTTTTCTATTTGGCGAAACAAGTTCAACTGAAGGCACCCAACTTGGGGTCGATTTTCTGACTACAGAAACAGACACTGTGTATGCGGCTCATCCTGGAACCGTTGGTCTTGTTGCTAACACTACTGTGTTTGGAAACCATATTATTTTAGATGGAACATGGAGAGGCGGAAAGATAAACACGTTCTACGCACATTTAACTAAATCTCTTGTTGCTGAAGGCGCTACTGTTGCAGCTGGTGAAGCTATCGCTATATCTGGAGCTACAGGTATTACATCGCGTGCAAAACTGCATTTTGAAGTACGTTCTGGATGGCATGCTGGCGAAACGGATACCTTTGGTAGCCGAATGAACCCAGAGTTATGGGTTGCTATGGAAAATACTGGCGTTATTGTTGGTAAAGTTCCTGATGCTGAAAATAGCACTAGAGTGGATATCAACATTGATCCTAAACCTCGCCCTCCTTACGAGACTTATAGCTATAGCCTAACTTATGACTTTAGCTCTTTGTCGCTTGGTAACGATCCTGATTATAAAGAAAATTATGCCATTGGCGACGTTAAGCCTGGTACGTATACCATCACCGCTGATAATGGCTCATATTCTGAGACTGTTGTTGTAAAAGCTGGCGAAATTACAAGTGTTGAGGGAATTGTGGTTACTTCTAATGACGAAGAAATCTTCAATCCAACAAATATTGAGTTAAACCAGAATTATCCAAATCCGTTTAACCCATCTACAGTAATTAACTTTTCTATTCCAACAAGTAGCTATGTTAAACTTGCTGTTTATGACATGTTAGGTAAGCAAGTTGCGCTATTACAGAATAGCCAGATGTCTGCCGGTACACATGATATAAATTTCGATGCTTCGAATTTATCGAGCGGTGTTTACTTATATAGATTACAAGTAGGTGCAGAAATGCTTACTCGTAAATTAACACTGATTAAATAAATCATTCAACTTCTGCTCTGAATAAAATCGGAGCAGAAGTTTTTTTTATTCCTCTACTACGTCTTAATAATAGCTCATTTCCGATGATTTCTAAGCTCCTTCCTGCCCTATTTCTATTACTTTTTTCTGGTGTATTGTCTGCTCAAACCTTTGAACTTTCCCGCCCTGTTGCCAACACTATACAGGTAAATGGCCGATATCTATTTGCAGAGCCATACATTAGCGGAGATACCGATCTTTCACATGGTGGCATTGATATGGATATTGTTTTTGATACCGTTTATGCCGCCCATTCAGGAATTATCAGCTTTGCAAGTTCCCTAGGAAATTGTGGAAATTATGTTGCTATAGATGCCCAATTATATGACGAGAAAATGATGACTTTGTACTGCCACCTAGACAAGCATTTAGTGTCGCTAGGTGATAGCGTAGATGCAGGAGATCCAATTGGGATATCTGGGGAAACGGGAAACGTTACGGGGCCACATCTTCATTTTGAAGTGCAATTAGGGCGCCATTATGAGGATAGTTATAAAGCTCCCAAAAGAAGAAAAAATCCAGAGTTATTCTTTGCTTTAGAGGGAATGGGAGCTATTTATGGTTCCGTTCCGGGTGCACCAAACTCAACTCGAGTTAATATTTCTCCCGACCCAAAGCCACGCCCTCCTTACGATACGTATAGCTATTCGCTCACCTACAATTTTTCTGATACTGGGATAGGTAGCCATCCTCATTACGGTGAGAATTATGCTATTGGCGATGTTAAACCAGGCGTTTATGTAATTACATCTATTGATGGCTATAGAAGAGAAGTTACTGTTGAGGCGGGCAAAATCTCGAATGCAGATGCGGAAACAGATACGTCTAATGAGCCAAATGAAATGGTTAGTGGATTAAAGTTAAATCAAAACTACCCAAATCCATTTAACCCAACAACAACAATCAGTTTTGAGCTATCGGCTCCATCATTTACAAATCTTTCAGTTTATAATATGATTGGTGGGAAAGTGGCCGAATTAGTAAATGAACAAAAGATTTCGGGTACTCATCACGTTGATTTTGACGCTGCCAACTTACCAAGTGGTGTTTATATTTACCGCTTACAAACTAATAACCAACAGATTACTAAAAAGCTGACATTGGTGAAGTAGAGGCTTAGGTTATTGAGTTATTGGGTGTTGGTTATTGGATGTTGAGTGAGGGCGTAGCTCTGCTGCGTAATGCAGTCTGGAAGCTCCTGCTTCCGATGCCCGGAGCTCTTTTAAGTCTTTAGCGAGCTTTTGAGTATTTCAGCCGTTGTTATAAATCTAGATTCCTGCCTTCGCAGGAATGACGTTGTTTGGGGTTTGTACTTCTTTCCTCTTTTGAAATGGCCAGCAATAGATAAAAGTATGTGCTCGAATGCAAGTCAGAGACTTGCCCATTGTACTATCAAGCTTGTATTTGTAGTTACGAAATACTTCCTCTGAAGTCACCGCTATCGCTAAAGACTTCAGAGAGCTTTGGTCTTAATTTTGAATTCTCAATTCTTAATTTTGAATTATTAATTCTCAATTCCCCTCCTCTCTTCAAACGTAAAAAAACGTATTAGCCTTAATCTAGTCTATTGTTCTTAATATATTGCTGATTATCAGTTAACTAAATCAAGGTTTATAAAGTGAAAAGATCACTACTACTATTACTATTTGTTTTGGTGTTGGGCGGCAACTTTGCTTCTGCACAAACAACCAAAGAAGTTGTTGAGGATATCGTTAAAGAAGCTACGGAGAACTCTCAACTTGAACGATTAGCACACGAATTACTTGACGTAATTGGACCCCGCTTAGTGGGAACACCTCAAATGTTACAAGCTAACGAATGGGCTGTTGAAACTTATAAAAGCTGGGGCATCGATGCTCGCAATGAGAAATGGGGCGAATGGCGCGGCTGGCAACGAGGCATCACTCATATCGATTTAGTATCACCTCGCGTGGTAACGCTACAAGGAATGCAATTGGCATGGAGCCCAAGCACACCTAAAAATGGCGTAACTGCTGAAGTTGTTTCTATCCCTGATGTGGCAGACTCTGCTGCTTTCCAAAAGTGGTTACCTACTGTTAAAGGCAAGTTTGTATTGGTTTCAATGCCACAGCCAACAGGCCGCCCTGATTATAACTGGGAAGAGTTTGCAACAGAAGAATCATTCGCAAAAATGAAAGAAGATCGTAGCGAGCAAACTAAAGCTTGGAACGAGAACATTCGCAATACTGGTTTGAACTCTCGTACACTTAACGCGGCTTTCGAAAAAGCTGGTGCAGTTGGTATCATTCAGTCGCGTTGGTCTAATGGTTTTGGTGCTAACAAAATCTTTAGCGCAAATACGAAGAAAATCCCTGTTATCGATCTTGCTCTAGAAGACTACGGTTTGCTATATCGCTTAGCTGACTACGGCGACAAGCCAAAAATCAGTGTTAAAGCTGAAAACAAGAATACTGGCACAGTAGATAACTTCAATACTATTGCTGAAATCAAAGGAACGGAATTCCCTGATGAGTACATCATCCTTTCTGCACATTTCGATTCTTGGGATGGCGGAACTGGCGCTACCGATAACGGTACTGGTACTATCACAATGATGGAAGCTGCTCGTATTTTGAAAGCTGTTTATCCTAATCCAAAGCGTACTATTTTGGTAGGCCACTGGGGTAGCGAAGAGCAAGGTTTGAATGGCTCTAGTGCTTTTGTTCAAGACAATCCTGAGATTGTTGAAAACATGCAAGCATTGTTCAACCAAGATAACGGAACTGGACGTGTAGTTAACATTTCTGGCCAAGGTTTCTTGCATGCGTACGATTATGTAGGTAGCTGGTTAGAAGCTGTTCCTAGAGATATTCGTCGCCATATTGAAACTAACTTCCCTGGTACTCCTGGTGGCGGTGGTTCTGATTATGCTTCGTTTGTTGCTGCAGGCGCACCAGCGTTTTCACTTAGCTCTTTAAGTTGGAGCTACTGGAACTACACTTGGCACACAAACTTAGATACGTATGATAAAATCGTATTCGACGATGTTCGTAACAATGCTATTTTAACAGCTATTTTAACTTATATGGCTAGCGAAGACCCAGACAAAACCTCTCGCGAGAAAGCTATTTTACCAATTAGCCCAAGATCGGGCGAACAAATGACGTGGCCCAAACCACGTACCGCAAACCGTAACGGTGGGCAGGATTAATTTCCTATTCTACTTGTTATTGTAATTGTGATTAAAGCCTTCTTTCCTTCATTGGGGAGAAGGCTTTTTTTTGCGTTAGCAGTTAGGGGCAAATTTCGAATCCTATTTCACAATTCATAATTATTTAGGGGGATTTAAGAGATTAAGAGATTGAGAGGTGGGTGTTGTTTTTTAGAAGTGAGTTGTGAGAAATGAGCTTTGAGCTTTGCCTCATTCAACATTCATAATCTAAAATTCAACATTTCCAACATTCTTAATTTTGAATTATTAATTCTCAATTCCCCTCTATAATTCATAATTCCCAACTCTACCGGCTTATAACTCGTTCAACGAGATCGAAGAAGCCTTGTACCAATAGTGCGAGTACGGCTGCGGGAATGGCGCCTTCGAGAATGAGCGATACACTGTCGAGGCGAATACCAGTAAGGATTGGCTGCCCATAACCTCCTGCCCCAATTAAAGCTCCAAGTGTTGCAGTTCCTACGTTGATAACGGCGGAGGTTTTAATTCCCGTTAAAATGGTTGGGAGGGCGAGTGGTAATTCAATCTTTTTTAAAATTACGGAGTTTGGCAATCCCAACGCTTGGGAAGATTCGATGATGGGCATAGGAATGTTTTTAATACCAGAATGTGTATTCCGAACAATCGGCAATAAGCTGTATAAGAATAAAGCTGCCATTGCAGGAACGGCACCTATTCCAAGCAAAGGAATCATAAACACTAAAAGAGCGAGTGACGGAATAGTTTGCAACACTCCTACCACATTTAGCACCACACTTTCTATCGCCGATACTTTAGCAGCTACAACACCTAATGGAATGGCAACTAAAATCGCTAAGCCCAAAGAAATTCCAACTAGATAAAAATGCCCAAGTGTGTTTACCCACAGGCGCGACCACACCGTAGATTCCTTAAATTCAGTTTTGATGCCAAATGTTTGATCTAAATAATTTGATGCTACAGCCGCATCCGTTTTCTCACGAATTTTGACATCCGCATTCATAGCCACCATCACCTCTTCGTTGATTCGACCTTCTAAACGTTTCAGCACTTCAACTGCCTTAGCGTTGTTGCGTTCTAAATCCTTCCGATATAGAATAATTGCTTGATAATCTGGAAAGAACTGTTGGTCATCTTTAAGAACCTTAAGGTTGTAATAGTCTATTTCGGCGTCGGTAGAGTATAAATCTATGATGTCGATATCGTTGCCTTGCAAACCTCGATAGGCCAAATCGTGATCGAGCCCAGTAACCGTTTTTGGCGCTAAACGATATGCGCTTTTGAGCCCAGCCCAACCATCGGCACGGTCTATGAACTCGTTACTGAATCCAAATTTTAGCTCGGGATGATTGCGTAAATCGGAAATAGAAGTTATCCCGAGTTCATCTGCTTTTTCCTTCAACATTCCCAACGCATAGGTGTTGTTAAAACCCAACGACTCTGTGGATTGGAGTCCCAATTCAGCAAGCTTCTCATTCAATTCTGTGATGGTTTTGATATCTGCGCCACCAAGCATTTCTTGAATAATCGTGCCCGTATAATCTGGATAGATGTCAATTTCGCCGTTGAGTAGTGCATTCCACAAAATCCGAGTTCCGCCGAGTTGCTTATAAAATTGGGTTTCAACTCCTTCCTCTTCCAACATTTGATACGAGATTTCACCAATAATCACGGATTCTGTAAATAGCTTGCTCCCTATTTTCACAGTCTCCATTTCTTGGGCAAAGCAGTTCCTCCCCACAAAGCTAAACATTAGCAACAACGCTATTCCCAAAACGGTAATTTTTTGGATTGAATTGGAAGCAGATGATTTTTGGTGCTCGATATGATTCTTCAACTTTCTCATAACTCTAGCTCCGCAAGTGGGCTGCGTTGGGCATTCACGAAACGTTCAACAAATTCGTTTGCTGGTTCTTTTAGAATCTGTTTGATGGAGCCTTTTTGTTCGATGCTTCCATCTTTCATCAGTATAATTTCATCGCCTAAGAACGCGGCTTCGCCTAAATCGTGCGTTACTAGAAGCACAGTTTTGTTAAGTTTACTAAAGATAGCTTTGAGGTCGGTTTGCAGTTCGTAGCGTACCAGTGGATCGATGGAGCCAAGCGGTTCATCAAGCACAATGATTTCTGGATCGAGCATAAGTGCGCGAATTAAGCTAATGCGCTGTTGTTGGCCACCTGAAAGCTCGTTTGGTTTTCTATCTAATTGCTTCACTTCGATTTTCGCAAGGCTAGCGAGCTCTTCAATTCGTTCTTCAATGCGTTTAGCATCCCAATTCAAATAATTTGTAACTAGCGTACAATTTTGGCGTGCGGAGAGGTGTGGGAATAGCCCGCCTTTTTGGATTACATAGCCCATTTTCTGTCGAATTTGGAGCATATTCTCTTTTCTCATTTCTGTTCCATCAATGCTTATTGTGCCGCCATCTTGTTTTATAAGCCCCATCGCAATACGCAACAATGTTGATTTACCACAACCACTTGGCCCAATGAGCGAGACGGTTTTGGCTTTGGGAACTTCTAACGAAACGCCATGAAGAACCGTTTTGCCATTATAAATTTTGGTGATGTTTTGAAGAGAAATCATACAAAGTAAATACGCATTTTATGGAGATAATTGAAAGAGAGAGTTTTTGAAGAGAAGTGGAATTAATAATGTAGAGTTAAGGATTAAGAATTAGCTTTTAGGGGCAAAACCCTAATTCATAATCTAAAATTCAAAATTTCCAACATTCTTAATTTTGAATTAACAATTCTCAATTCCCATCCTCCCCTTTTCTTTCTATCACAATTTCATTACTGTCTAAACTAAGTCACCAAATCATCTATAAACCACTTTGCAATGAGCCAAACTAATAACCACATCAATTATGTTGAATTTAGAGCTTCCGATCTCGATCAGATAAAGGAATTTTATAGTAATGTTTTTGGGTGGACGTTTACTGATTATGGCCCAACGTATGTAGCTTTTTCAGATAGTGGCCTACAAGGAGGCTTCGAGAAAAGTGAAAATAAAGTAGTTAATGGTGCTTTAGTTGTGCTTTACCATTCTGATCTTGAAGCCATTAAAAATAAGGTTACAGAGGCTGGTGGCATTATTTCGATTGATATCTTTTCATTCCCAGGTGGTCGCAGGTTTCACTTTATTGATCCATCAGGCAATGAGTTGGCTATTTGGAGCGAGTAACAGCTTTAGTAATAAAATACTTTTCCCATTTAATTTTAATATAGATGTAATGCCAAAAATTACGATTCCAATTGATTGTGGTAATGCTCCAAAAATGGAATTTCTAAAGCAGTTCAATATCGCATTTGCAGAAGGGAACACCAGTTTTCTTCTTGAGAGTGTTATAGATAACATTGTTTGGAACTTAGTTGGTGATCGTTCAATCAATGGAAAGGCTGAATTTTCTGCCGAATTGGATAGCATGAAGAATGTTAGCCCAACAGAACTGACGATCGAGAAGATTATCACTCACGGCAAAGTGGGCGCAGTCAATGGCATCATGAAAATGCCGAATGGAAAAAACTATGCCTTTTCAGACATGTATGAATTTAGTAGTGCCAAAGGTACAAAGATAGCTACTATAACATCGTATATAATTGCTGTGTAGAGGGTTTGTAGCTTAGCTGTTAGCCATCAGCTTTTAGTTGGAATTTATGGCCTCTGGGGTAGATATGAGGAAAGGCGTCGTCCTGAGGATACTTCCGAAGGATCTTCAGGTTGGGAATTGTGGCTTTAGGTCATTTCCGAGCTCGAATGGTGTCGCTCCGCTGGAGCTTGGTGGCTTTGTTTTACTAATTTGCTACAAATATGCCGCTCCTACAGAGCTTTCTCACGTTAAGACAATCTAGATTCCTGCCTGCGCAGGAATGACGTTGTTTGGGGTTAGAGTTTAGTAGTTAGTAACCATACCTCACTTACGGGAAATCAGAGGAATATCTCTTCGCGAATGGATTTCACTCTCTAGAAGCTTCGTAAGTTAATTTTGAAGATCCTTCTGAGGTATCTTCAGGATGACAGTGACCAGTGTTGGTGGCTTGGGAAATGGTTATTTGGTGCCAAGCCTTCAATCCAAAATTCATAATCTAAAATCTCTCCATTCTTAATTTTGAATTATTAATTCTCAATTCAGCAACTCATTCCGTCTCTGAAGAATAAATCTCACTCCAGTCTTCGATTGCTTGGCGAACACGCGGGTCAAATTCTTTTACTAAAGCTTTCGAAAGAAGTTCACTGGCAGTTTGTCCATATAAGTATTTGCACGACTCTAGAGCCTGTATTCGAATCCGCGGGTCTAAATCATCTGCCAACTCAAAAGTTTTTACTCTCCAATACTCTTCATCGTTTTGAAACTGAAGTAGCAATTCAAGAGCTTTGCTCCGGGTTGAGTATGGGTACGAGGTATTCACTAACTCTTCTAACAAGCCAATACCTGATTTAGAGCTATCTACATCCATCACTAATTGAAGAGCATCCAAAGTTTTTTGGCCTGTAATATCTGTTTTTTGAAGTCTGGTTGCTAATGCAAACAATTCGGTTGTTGGCGCAATAGTTTGATACGAAAGCAATGCTTCGCTAAATACACTCGGATATTCCGTTCTCAAAATCTTAGACTGCAACGAGCTACTCACAACATCATCGCCGAAGTAATTACCCAAGGTTTTTACTGCGGCTAATTGAATTGATTCCGATTTACTGTTCAATTCTTTTAGGAAAGTCTGTTCCGTACCAGTTGCGCCTTTTGTAAACACGCCAAAAGTTTCTAACAAATTCGCTTTAACCTCTGGATTGGTTTCGGAAGAAAGTGCATCGCCTAATGCCAACTGCAAATCAGGATTGTCTGTGTGGTAGCGAAGAAGTCGAGCCGCAAGTGCACGCTCATTAACATCCGTACTTCTAAGCTGATTCAATAACAAAATTACTGGAAATGACCCATATTCAATTTGGTCTAACTTAGTTACACCCGATGAAAGTGTTATATATTCCGTACTCATAGGAACTTCAACAGTAACTGAGTCTTTTTGGCCAGTGAAAGCAATTTCGGAAGAAGTGGTGTCGTCGAAGGTATACACATTCAAATTCAAACCCGAAAGAATCTCACCATTGCCAGAAAGAGCTTCGAAATAAAATGTTAACTTTGAATTTCGTTCGTCATAAGTTGCATTCACACTATACAATAAAGGCTCTTCTTTCTCACTTTGTTCACCTTCCAAATCGTCAATTAAACTAGTTGTTGAAGAAGCCCAGTTTAAGCCCGTTTGCTCGTACCAATACGCATCGTACTTGTCATTATTTACAACTCCATTTCCCGATTTTATAAGCTCGGCTAGCGACTTTTTCACCATTTGTTGGAAGAAGTTATCTGTAATTTTGAATCCTTCTTGAGCTGCGTTCCAAAAAAGAGCGCTGTATAAGGAATCTGGATTTTCTAATACTATGGGTTTCTTTTCAATGGAATAATGGAGTGCCGTTCTCATCACTTCCATTTTCTCAAGATCTGTAACCATATTTTCTGAACGCTGATAATGCCCAAACCACTGCGAATAAATACCGCGTTTTAACTGAGCCGAAAGAGAACCTAAATCTTTGTAGAGATAGATAATGCCCGCTCCACTTTGCTTCTCTTCCCAATAGCTATTTTGTAATACCACGATGTTCAAGGCATCGAATGGAAATTCAAAACTGAGTGTATTCTCTACACTTTTCTTTGTGGCAATTGCAGTTTGAAGTAATGAGTTGAACTCATCCGTTGTAAGAATACTTTTTTCAGAATATAATCGGACTTTCTTGGTTCCAGCAATTACTTCATCATGCTTAAATGAACCAACGGCAAATGACATACCAGTTACAGGAATCGCTGTCTTACTACTCCAATAAATAGTTTTCTGATCCGCAGAAACGATTTCGTCTTTCAACAGATTACCATTAAAAACAACCTCTAAATTTGCTGGGATAGTAAATTTAGCATCTATTTTTGACTCCACTCTTGGGTGATCAAAAATGGGAAGCCAATGCCGAAGTGCTTTCGGATTAAGGCTTCCCCAAACAGTTCCCAAATAATCTAAATGTGTTCCAAACACAGACTTTGCTTGCCAAGTTACCGCAATCTTTGCGCGCTCACCTACCTCAAGTGTATCGGATAGTGAAATTAAGAGCGAATCGTTACTCACCTTAAATTCTACCTCTTCGTCGTTCATTGTAACGCCATCAATTTCAAGTTCTGCAGCATGCAGAAGTAATGAAAAACGGCTTGGGGCTTTTGCACGGATAGCGTATGTAGCAATCCCTTTCACAACGTTATCGGAAGGTAGAATGGTTAAGTCTAGATCTAAGTGCTCGAACGCAAATGGTATGGACGGCTTCGTTTGATAATCGAAACCTACCGTTCCAAATTCACATTTCTGAGCTCCAGAGAAAAGAACGATTAATAATGAGGCAATCTGAAATAGTCTGTGGTTCATCATTTATTTATGTGCGTCAAATACTGCTTTTACTTGTGGGTATAATGCTTTGTTGGTAGAAAATCCGTTTCCTGTGTGAATAGTTTCGTCGCCATTCATATCACTAAAAACACCGCCCGATTCTTTTACCACCGGAAGTAACGCTGCCGCATCCCAAATATTCAGGATTGGATCGAACATCACATCCGCGCGACCAATTGCTACCATCATGTGCCCGTATGCGTCTCCCCAAGTACGGTGTAGTTTAGTTTTTGCCATAAGTTCCTGGAACTGTGGCTCTAATCCATTATCCTGAAATCTCTTGATTTCGGTAACTAAGAAAGTTGAGTCTGCTAATTTCTCTGTATTTCTTACATGGCACGGATTGCCATTAAATGTTGCTCCATGGCCAATAGCCGCTGCACAAATTTCGTCGAGAGCTGGAGCGTTTATCACACCAATAATTGGCTCGTTATCAATCATAATACCAATCAATGTGGTATAGAATGGAACGCCATGGATGAATGACTTTGTTCCGTCAATAGGATCCAACACCCACTGGATGTTACTATCCTCGTTGGTGCGTCCGTACTCTTCGCCAATAATACCGTGGTCTGGATATCTTTTAAGAATCTCTTTGCGAATAATCTGTTCGGTTTCACGATCTGCAATCGTTACCGGAGAATCATCTGCCTTGCTAATAATTTCGAAATCTTTTTTAAAGTATTTGAGCGTATGCTGGCCGCCAATTTTTGCAATTTCGACAGCAGCGTTAAGTAGCTCTTTGATGTCAGTCATGTTTTGTAGTATTTTCGATGAGTTAAAATGAGTTTGAAAAAGTTAAAAACGAGTCTATAAAATTGCATCCATATTGTAAGTCTTCTCTAGTTGCTAGTATGTTTATACTAGTAGCTATTCAACCAGATTTTTTAAAAGCCCAACAACATGAAGTGTCTATTCAGACTATCATTCTTAATGAGAGTAAATTAAGAATTAATGGGACATCAAATGTGACTGATTTTGAGTGTAAATATGCTAATAATTTTGAGGTCGACACCCTATCTCATCAGCTAGAAATTACAAACGATAGCGTTCTTGTTAGTGGAGACAGCTTGCCCCTTACTATTGATTCTTTTGACTGTGGCAAGCGAGCAATTAACAAAGATTTCAGAAACACACTTAAGAGCAAGGAATATCCAAACATAGATATTACACTTTTGGAAGTGTATTCAGAAAATGGACAACCGAAGAGCGCGAGCATAGCAATTAGTTTGGGCGGAGCTACACAACAGTATGTAGTTTCTCTCGTGGAGGAAACTAATGACGGTAAAGTGGTTGCTATATCAGGCACTCAAAAACTGAAATTGAGCGATTTCAACTTAGAACCACCAAGAGCTTTATTTGGACTTATTAAAGTGCGAGATGAACTCGTTGTTTCTTTCGAACTACTTGTAAAACCTGGAAAGACGGTGTTGAACACTACCATAAATTAAGATACGCCCTTTTGCTCATTTGCTGCCGGACTTATATCTGTAAAATTTCTCGATCATACTGAACTTGTTTCAGCATCTTTGTTAAGTATATAGTTTTAATCAGCCTCTGGTTATAAACAAAGGTTATATATTTGTTCTTACTAACTACGGATTAGCAGTGATTTATGTAAGTGTGATCAGAAAAAAGATCTGGCAAAACCTCAAAACCATTGGAAGCTAGAGTTTCCAGACTGCATTACGAACGAAGACGTTCGTAACGAGGAAAAAGTTTATTGGGTCATGCAAAGGCTACTTCCGAAGCCTCGGGATCAGAATTGTAAGTGTTAGATAATTCGTTGACGGAAATAACTTATAGATTTCTCACAAAGCACCTAAAGATTTATAAGCCTCAAAGTGTTAATTAGCCCACCAAACCATATCGACGTTTAGAATTATTGGCGAAGAAAGAACGCAATGGCATCGACGTCTCCACAAGGAGCAATCATTCCACACAGGCTCGGGTTTGAATGTGACTAAAGAAGAACGAAGACCATTGGAATGATTGAGTTGATGGAATGGAGTTCGCGCCAATTATTCTTGTCGAGAGCTTTTGGTACGTGCTAAACCCGAGTTTAGGGGGCGGAACAAAAGTACAACCCTCAACGAGATGAATGTATTAGTGGCGCGAAAAAATGTGAGGGTACGGTCAGCTATCTCCTACAAACAAAATCACTGCTTTTTAATAGCAGGGAAGATCCTTCTCCCGAAGCCTCGGGAGAAGGATTGTAGATGTTAGATAATTCGTTGTTTGATTTATTAAAACTGCCAACAATTTAGCTAACATCTATAGAGTAAAGAGTCCAAAAATTCATGGACATAAAAAAAGGCGAGTATTTCACCACTCGCCTTTTTGAGGGGGTTAGAATTAGAAGCTAATTACAGCTTCAACCATAAATCCGTTAAACTCACCATCTTCATAGATTCCTACAGGGAAATCAGTGTAAGATTGTTTCATATATTCAACTTTAGCAAGGATGTTCTTAGTTAGGAACCAACCACCACCAATGTTGAAACGGTCGATTGTAACGTCGTCGCCAGTGTTTAGTTCACCACTTACGCTATTATAACGGCCACCTACAAAGAAGTCTTCAGTTGCTCCAAAGCGATAGATAAGTTCTGAGCCAAGTTGGATGAAATTTCTTGAATCAACTTCTGCTACTGCTTTACCTGTAGAGCTTTCAAATACACCGTAGAACTCAAGACCTTGGAATTTTACGAATGGATTTACCATGATTGCAGTCAACTCGTTGCTGAAGCCTGGATCAAAACGACCTGCTCTGAAGCTACCTTCCATTACTGCGTAGTAACGAGAACCAGCACGGTCACCAGCGTATAGATAAGTTCTAGCAGACTCGCCAGTGTGGTAGATAGAACCGGTTAATCTAACTCTTAGATCTTCGTTAATTTGGCTGTCGTAACCAAGTTTACTAACAATTGATACATGAGTTACAGGAGAACCTGCAGCTGGCTCAGCAACACTTTGGTTCAATTTACCATTGGTTAAGCCGAACATAGCTAACAAACCATCGCTTTTGTAGTATACTTCACCACCAACTTCGGTAGTAAATGAATCCATGATGTAGTTACCAACAAATGGATTGTATAAAGCTTGAGCATTGTCACTTCTTCTGAAGTGATTGTCACCGTAGTTAATTTCCATATGACCTACTTTGATAGTCACTTTATCCATGATTTCTGAAAGGAAATCTTCTTGGATGAAATTCAACGCGTCAATTTGCATGTAACCACCTTTTACATATGGCTCTGGGTGATGTTGAGAAGACAAATAAGTTCTTAAATGCATTCTAACACCGTCATAAAGAGCGACGTCAAAATCTAAGTTTGAAGTAGCTAAGTTAAAGTTGGTGCCGATATCAGCAAGTGCAACAGCTCCGCTATTATCATGGCTTAAAGATTGGAATTGGAGAGTGTTTGATGCACCAACTCGTACTTTTAATCCATCAAAAAGAATGTCGGGAGTTTTTGGTGATTCAAATACGTTGACACCTCGTTTATCTGGATAGCGGAAATTTTGGATATCGCGAGTTTGTTGTGCATATACACTACTTGCTAGCAATAGCACAACCATAAAGACAGATGATAGAGATTTAATTAGATTTTTCATGACAGTTGATTTAGTTGTTTAGATTAATTTGTTTGGAATGCAACACTGAATACTACTTCCACTTCGTCGCCAGTTTTTAGCGTGCCTAACATGGCTTTTGGTGGCTTCATTTTGTAATCAGTCATTTTTAATTTCTCCGAGCCTGAGAAGCTCAAAGTCCCATTCTCATCAATACTATATGCACCTACTAAATCAATGGTGTTATTTACACCAGCCATAGTTAGTACACCTTTAGTAAAGATAGAGTCGGCGGTTATGCTAGTTACTTCGCCCAATTCAAAAGCAATGAGTGGGTTTTTCTTAGCATCAAATGCATCATGGGTTTTGTTATCCATAATACCTTTGCCACTTTTTATAGATGTCACTTCAACAGTTAAGTTGAGCTTATCTACTGCATCAAGACTACCTTCGTTTATTTGAAAAGTAGCCAAACCACTGATAGCCTCAGCATTTGACTCCCAATCGTGTAAGGAAGATGTTCCTTTAATGGTAATCTCGGACTTCTCTTGTGTTAGGGTGTAATTAGTTTGAGCATTTGCTGTAAAGCTTACTAATAACCCCCCGATAAATATGAATAGTGGTAATTTCATTTCTAACTCCTTTTTTGTTCTGGTTTATTCCTGTTTTTCCAGGAAAGTCTCTTCGAAGAGTGTTCAACTTCTTCGTTTCTGATTGAAGGATAGCCCCTGAAAATGAAGATAGTGTGAAGCAGTTTTTTTCTTTTCAGAAAATTAAATCTTTCTGAAATACAGCTACCAATCAATCTTTAGTGTTACTATTATTAGGTTCCTTAATATAGTATGAATCATTCGACCTAAATGACAGATAAAATTATAGTAGAGCGCATCTCCAATCAATTGAATTTTTCGCTAAAACAAATTAGCACCGTCGCTGGCTTTATTGAAGAAGGCGCAACAATTCCATTTCTTGCTCGATATCGTCAGGAAGCCACTGGAGGCCTTGATGAAGAACAATTACGTGCGGTACGAGATGCTCTGGAATTTCAAAAAACGCTGGAGGCACGAAAAGAGACCATCCTAAAGTCTATCAAAGAGCAAGAGAAACTCACACCTGAGTTAGAAGCCAAAATAAAAGCTTGTACTGAGCTTACCGTTCTTGAAGATATTTACTTGCCTTACAAGCAAAAACGTAAAACCCGTGGCGACAAAGCCAAAGAAAAAGGATTAGAACCTTTAGCCGAGCTCATTTGGAAGCAAGAAGTTGACGATGGCGATCCCGACACTTTTGCTCAAGAGTTTGTAAATGTCGAAAAAGAAGTGGCTAGTACTGAAGAAGCTTGGAAAGGTGCTACTGATATAGTTGCAGAATGGGTGAACGAAAGTTTAGAAGTTCGCGAGAAACTCCGTGATATTTTCATGAATCACGCTACCATCAGCACAAAGAAAAATCCCACCGTAAAAGAGCGTACCAATTTTGAGGATTATTACGATTTCTCTTACAAAACAAGCAAGCTGAAGCCATACCAAATTCTAGCTATTAACCGTGGTGAAAGAGAAAACATCCTTTTTGTAAATACAGAAATTTGGGAAGAACGAACACTCGAAACTATGGATAATATCGTTATCCATAACGACATCAGTATCTTCACCGAACGCCTTCAAGATGCTATCGAAGATTCCTACAAAAGATTACTATTCCCTTCTCTTGAACGTGAACTCCGTAACGCTCTTACCGATTTAGCCGACGAGAATGCCATCGAAACTTTTGCTACCAACCTTGGCAATTTGTTGATGCAGCCTCCTTTGCAAAACAAAGTAATTATGGGCGTTGATCCTGCTTTTAGAACCGGATGTAAAGTTGCAGTTGTTGACAAAACTGGTAAATACTATACAGGAACTACTATTTATCCAACGCCACCACGCGAACAAATTGCAGAATCTGAAGCTGTTATTGAAAAGCTGATTAACGAATTTGGTGTGAATCTAATCGCCATTGGTAACGGAACTGCCAGTAGAGAAACCGAACAATTTATTGCCAATTACCTTCAAAAAAGGAAAAAACAATTCCCTAATGAAGAATTAAATTACCTGATTGTAAATGAGGCCGGTGCTTCGGTATATTCAGCTTCCAAAATTGCCCGAGAAGAATTCCCTGATTTAGATGCTGCACAACGCGGTAATATCTCCATTGCTCGTCGTGTACTTGATCCTCTTGCAGAGTTGGTTAAAATAGATCCTAAATCTATTGGCGTTGGACTTTATCAGCACGATGTAAACCAAAACCAATTGGCTACCAAACTAGACGATGTGGTTGAAAGTTGTGTGAACGAAGTTGGTGTAAACTTAAATACCGCAAGTGCTCCACTTTTGGCACATATTTCTGGATTGAGCAAGCGTGTTGCCCAAAACATTATTGCCTTTAGAGAAGAGAAAGGTGCTTTTGAAAACCGTTCGCAGCTTCATGAAATTGAAGGCGTTGGTGAGTTTCGTTTTCAGCAAGCCGCTGGTTTTATGCGCATCCCCGAAGCTAAAAATCCACTCGATAACACCGCTATTCACCCTGAAAGTTACGAGGCTACCGAAAAGCTTTGTAATCTGTTTGGTATCGACTTAGATAATTTGCCTTCACAGATCAAAGTGATTGAGTCGAAGTTGAACAACATAAATACTACTCAAGTAGCTGAACAAATTGGTGTGGGCGTTCCAACGCTAGAACTGATTATTGAGAACTTACAAAAACCTGGTCGTGACCCTCGTGAATCGCTTAAAAAACCGATTTTAAGAACCGACATCATGAAGATGGAAGACTTAAAAGAAGGTCAAAAATTAGAAGGGACCGTTCGTAATGTGGTTGATTTTGGCGCTTTTGTTGATTTGGGTGTGAAACAAGATGGAATGCTTCATATTTCAAATATGTCCAGAACAGGCAAACGCGTCGAAGATCCACACGAAGTAGTTGGTGTAGGCGATATCATTTCTGTAGAAATTATCACTATAGATCTAGAACGCGGGCGTATTGGCTTGAAGTTGGTTTAGAGAATTCGAAATTATGAATTTTGGATTATGAATTAAGAATTGCCCAAAGCTCTTTTAAGTCTTAAGCGATAGCGGTGACTTAAAAAAAGACTCGCTAAGAAGCCTCCGACTTCTTTCCGCTTTTCCCACTTCCCCTCGTTAGGTAGCTATGCTGCCTAACGAGGTTTCTCTCTCTGGTATATTCTCGAAAGTACAGGTTCCAACACCTTTTCTAACCTCAGAGAAGACGAAAAATAGAATCCATTTCTTATTTACTTTTATTAAAATGGTGCATAATTACACCAATTTAATAAGCCATGGCTAGACAAAGCATTACTTTTACAGATCCAAACGATGAATGGTTAAAATCTCAAGTAACTAGTAAAGAATATTCAAGCAAAAGTGAACTTGTTAATGATCTTGTTAGACAAGCTAGAAAGCAGCAACAGCAGATTGATTTGATTAGAATAAAGCTTGAAAAAGCCGAACAAGTTGGCTTTACCAATAACAGTAAAGACCAAATTTTAGCAGAGTCAAAATCTCTCCTTAATGGCTAATTACAGAATAAGTAATACTGCTAAACAGACCTAATAAGGATTCATCAATACGGCGTTGAAAAATTTGGGCTCGAACAGGCCGATAAATATTTTGAATCCTTTTTCAAGTACTTCGAGATAATTTCCCAAAGATCATATTCATTTGAAGCAGTAGACTTCTTTAGAACTGGTTATAAACGCTGCGTTTGTGATTCAGATAGCATTTATTATAGAATCAATAACAATGTTGTAGAAATCATGGCCATAATTGGAAAACAAGAAATTGAAAGCTTAGTGAAGCAATTTCCAGATGATTAATTACTTCTCGTTACGTAGCTCCGGCTTCCAGAGGATTGGGCATTGCGTTACTTCTTGTCAATTTACCAAGTTTATTGCCACCACGGCTCATACTCTGAGACAAAACCAGTTTTGACGCTGTCACTCCCCAAGGAGGGATACGTTTTGAACTGTCAATATGTATCTCCACATCTCATAATGAGTGTCTGAAATTTTTATTAGTGTTTTTGGTAAAAATTATAAAATACTACCCAAATGGGTATTGACTGCTATTATTTTATGGAGTAAAATTTTAACGCTTTCCAACAATACACACACGAATCTTTTACTAAAATGAAAAACCATTTACTAACCTTCTCGTTTTGCTTGGCTTTTACTTTCGCAAATATGCATTTGCTGTTAGCACAGTCTTCAGGTACTGCAATTGTTAATGGAGGCAGTGGACAAGGTCTACTCACCAATGTGCCCGGAATGGATTGTACTAGTTGTCAATACATAACCAAAACCACTTCTGGGTTCTGGAGAATGAAAATTCTCCCTGTAAGAGTTAGCCCCTGGAGTCAGGATTTTTTAGTAGATATTCAATATGGCATTGACAAACCAAGTAAAATAAGAGGTTTAAATGCGCAAGGTGGAGAAACCATTTACGATATATCAGAATTTGTAAACAAATTAGACAGAGTGAGCATTGACTTTGAAATCGTGTCTGAGATGACAACTCCAGGTAACGGTTCTAAAGAAACATACGTTACCACATTTAAGGCAGATAAATATGGTGAGCATACGGTGAAAACAAGCTTGCTTACTTTTCGAGCAACTCCATTATTAGATTCTTTGTACCGTATTAGCTCTAAATACCAAGGAGATATTAATCCTTCAGATTTCCAATCAAAATTTAATTTTAGGGTTGTTAGTATAACAGCAAAAAGCGGTAGTGCCTTTGGATATACATTAATAGATACAGAATTGGGTAGAAAATTAGATAAAGCAAAAACTGATTCAGAATTCCAGCGGCTTGTTCAGGAAGGGAAGAATTTTGAAACTCAAGGAAATATCGATAATGCAATTATCCGATATGAAGAAGCTTTAGCTATTAAAAGTGATTCTCAAGTTCGTCAAAATGTATCATCTTTAAAACAACGAAAAGATTCATCAACTGCAACAAGTAGTAGTAATTTACCTCAATCAGGAACATCTTCAAGTTCAGACTCAACGCAGACTACAAAAGGTTCTGAATCAAGCAATACTATAGCAAAGTCTACTACTAATAATGGGAATTCAGAAACACCTGCTCAGGCAAATCTAAGAAGAGAACGGGAACGACAAGCCCGTATTGATGCGAATGCAGAAGCTCTTGCAATAGGTGCAGTGGCCGTTGCAAGTATTTTATCAGAGGTATTGCCAGAACCATCTTTCGGTATTGGAGATGTGGGATTATCTCTTTCAGGGAATAATCAATATTACGGATTCCAAGTTGGATTTGGGTATAGGTTAACCCCCGAAGATGTATTTCCTACAGCTGCTATGGGCATTGGCTATATAGCCGGTATAATGGTTAGTGATGTTAATTGGAATATAACTTTACAAAAAAGCAGAACCCATTATAATGACCCTGTAGAGTATTATTCAGAGACCTTTGACAAATTAAAACCCGCAGTTTTTATGGGATTAGGAGGTAATTTCTTTATTGATTCCCCTTGGAAAAATAAGGCTTTTCATCTTTCTGGTTTTTGGGGAGCTGGAGGAATTTACTATTCTGACTCAGTAAATAGAGATGATTTACTTTCAAGAAGTAACAGAGATGACAAGCAAGAATTAGTGCTTATTACTAATGTTAAAGCTGAAATTATTAACTTCTTTAACGATTCAAATGGAATCTCACTCGGTATTGGATATGAAAAAAATATATTCAACTATCATGATGGAATTGGTGGCGGAACAATTAGAAAAAGTGGTTTTTTAATGCATTTAGGATTTATTTGGATGTAAATAAACTCTGGATTTTCCTCACTATATCGCCAAAGCTCTTTTAAGTCTTTAGCAATAGCGGTGACTTAAAAGAAAAATTCAATAAGAAGCCTCTGACTTCTTTCCGCTTACCCTCGTTACGTAGCTCTGCTGCGTAACGCCGTTTGGAAGCTCCTGCTTCCAGTGGCTTAGAGCATTTTTAACACTTCGCTAATTACTTGTATCTCAATTCTCATGTCTTTTGTTAAGTTTAAGGTATCATAAAAAATCTATACATTGCTCTCATGAAACAAATCACACCTTTTACGTCTCAACACGAAGCGCTAACCGTTCTAGATAATGGCGGACGGTTTTATAATCTAATAACCAAAGCTAACGACGGAAATATCACTTCTGCTGAATTGAGTAAAGTAGTTGGGTTGATGTCGGACAAGCAGAAAATGGTGCTTTATTTAGAGTTATCACTTTCTAAACTTTCGGACGATTCAAGAAAGGAGATTTTAAAGGCTCTCTCGCCAGATTTAAAGGCTGCTATCATCAAATACCCTACGCAGTATCTACTTCCTTCTGAAGCTCAAGAGAAAGGAATTCTGGCTCAAAATACGGTGATAGAAGGAATCCCAAAGTACGTTGAATCTAAATCAGAATTTAGTGGCTTTGTTATGATTCCTATTATGTCGGGAAAAGTCACCACGTTCATGATGGTTCCTATTTTTGATGAATACAATATATATGAATTGAGAGATCGTACTTCTTCAGAGACTTTTTTCATCGCCCATTCCAAAGAATCAGACAGATTGCCTGAAAACAGAATGACCTTCGGCGGGATACTTAAGGAAATGAAAAAGGAAGAAAACGAGAATGCTCCGGCCTCAAATTACCTGGAGATTCATTATTGCTTAGATGCTTAATGGTTGTTGGTTGTTGGGAGATTAGCTATCAGCTGTCAGCCATTAGCAATTAGCTTTTAGTTGGAAGTTTGCACTATTTCTTACCCTAATCCCCTCATTCAAAATTCTCCCTCCCGCATCCATGTAGGAGTCGGGTAATTCTCTGACAGTTTTAATAAATTAAACAACGCCCACCGTCATCCTGAAGATACCTCTGAAGGATCTTCAAAGCTATTAAAAAGCAATGGTTTTGTTTGGAGGTGATAGCTAGACGTAGCCTTACATTATTTCTACCCAAAGCTCTTTTAAGTCTTGCGCGATAGCGGTGACTTGAAAGAAGAAATTAGTACGAAGTCTCTCTGACTTCTTTCCACTTCTCCCCTCGTTACGTACGTCCTCACTTAGAATGTCTTTTTGAAGCTCACGCTTTCAGTGGTTTTTAAATGATTTTTGCCTCTTTTTACTAATATACCTGCTACCCTTCCTATTAAAACAAGAATCTTATTACAACAAGAATCTTATTACAACAAGAATTTCCTTTTTCGTATGTTGTTTAAAAGCAAAACGATACTTCCATGAAAAAGTCTCTACTTCTTTCTCTACTTATCTTACTCCCCCTTTTTTCCAACGCCCAAGAAAAATACTTCCATGATTTGAAAGGAATGGAAGATTCGGAAGGCATTACGCAGTTGTTTTATAGAATATATGACGGTTTCTTTTCCAAATACGAAACTTCTTATATCGATTACTATAACCATGTGTATCATCTTAACACGTTCACTGTAAAAGATTCCCTCTATTTAAGTTCATCCAATATCTTTTCTTACTTCACTAACGCTCACAATATCTCAGGCTCCTATTTATTTTTGGACCAGGATATTGAAAAACCTTTCAGAGTAACTTTTAGTGATGATACTTACGGTAACACTCTTAATAAAGTAAGAGGATTTAACGGCTCATACTTTGATGCGGGGCCAAATAAAATAAATTCCATATATCAAATTCAAGCAGATACTTCTACCATACTCGCGCTTAATTTTGAAACAAAAAGTGCTCTTATAACGCTAGATTCTGACAGCCTTCCCTCGATAAGATATAATTACTCATATTTGGTTAAAAGAAGTGACCCCGAAGATAATTGTGATAATTCCACAAACTGGCCGTGCATACTGGGTGCTTCTGATAGTGTTAGGATATATGACTATAACACATTAGCCTTTGAATCTGATAATGATTCAGTCTTGTTCTTTCAAAGAAATGATTCGTTATTGACATCCGCGGATTTAGGTGAGACGATGACTTTTAAAAATACTTCGGCGCCTTGGTCAGAAATTAGATCCATCCAAAAAATCTCTGACTCTGGACATTTGCTTGCACAAACTGACACTCGACATATTTTTCTTGAAAACAATTATAATATTGACTCTAGTGCTGTCTATATCTCTGATAATTTTGGTGAAAACTGGACTACCATATTTTCTGATACCAACCGAGTTTTCACAACTAGTGAGTTAAATACCTCTACCATTTATATAGGATCGGGTACGAAGGTATATCTTTGGGATACTGCCCAGCCTCTTTCTTTGCTTCTGGAAACTGAATACGAAATCACCGGACTCTACAAAAAACCCGATTCCGAAATTCTCTATGTACTTACTAGAGACGAACTACTCATCGTTGAGAATGGAAAAGCGACTTCTTTAAAAGAACTACCCATTTCTAACGAATCTGAGCCTACAACTCTTCCCAACGAGATTACACTTTTTCAAAATTATCCAAATCCTTTCAATCCAAGCACGGTGATTAGTTTTCAATTACCCGTTAGTAGTTCGGTGAAGTTAGTCGTGTTTGATATGCTCGGTAGAAAGATTGCCACATTGGTAGACGGTAAATCATCAGCTGGACTTCAAGAAGTTACTTTCAACGCTCAAGGTTTATCCTCAGGAATGTACTTCTTTCGATTGGAAGCCAATGGTTTTACGCTAACGAAACGACTCACCATCATTAAATAGCCATGAAAAAACTTCTACTACTTCCCCTACTAGTTTTAATTCCGCTTTTATCAAATGCTCAAGAAAAATACTTCCATGATTTGAAAGGAATGGAAGATTCGGAAGGCGTTACGCAGTTGTTTTATCGGATATATGAAAGCAATACATATACTTGCCATAATTCGGAAAGTGGTTACGATTTCAATATCTACCCAAGCTCTAACGATGTAAATCACTTCAGTACCCAAACCTTAACAGATTCTATAAAATTTAGAGATTATTATCAGCCTTGGTGTATTAATATGTACTATTTCCAAGCTACTGGTACTTACGATTTTTACGATAATGACCTTAATGAATGGTTGGCAGAAACACGTTGGGACTGTGGCTATGGCATCGAAAATAAAGATTATGAATTAATACTTTTATCTCACCCCTGTTTAATTAAGAATAAATCATATGCAAAGAATGCACGTAATGATGGAGCTTCTTTTTTCCTTTCACCAAATAGCGATTCTCTTTATGTAAAGTGGTATGATGGTGTTACTATTCCCTTAAGTAGTTCCCCCGAAACTTGGCCTTCTTCTGACGGAAGTTATGAAGACTATGAACAGTTTATAAGCTTTGTTGATAGTGTAAAAATACCCTATACACTGATTGCCATCCATCCCGTCAAGGATTCTCTTTACTATGCTATCGACAACACAGGCAAACTCTATTTAAGTGAATACTATTCTTCTAGTTTCACGATGGCTGATTCTTCTTCCCAATTCTCAGAGTTATTTTTTGATTCCGACAATCTGCATATCTACTCGTTAGATAGAGACAACAACCTTTTAGTTTCGAATAACTTGGGAAGGAAGGGTAGCTGGACTATTCAGAATTTACCCTCAGAAACTAGGTTTATCGAAAATGATCGTAACGTTTCTGGGAATATCCTTTCAGCAGACACAACCCATATTTATGTGTCACATGATTATGGAGTCACTTTCTCATTATTCTTGGAAACTGAATACGAAATCACTGGTATCTACAAAAAACCCGATTCCGAAACTCTGTATGTTCTTACTAGAGAGGAACTACTCATCGTTGAGAATGGCAAAGCATCAACTTTAAAAGAACTACCCGTTTCCAACGAATCTGAGCCTACAACTCTTCCAAACAACATCACACTTTTTCAAAATTACCCAAATCCTTTCAATCCAAGCACGGTGATTAGTTTTCAATTACCCGTTAGTAGTTCGGTGAAGTTAGCCGTGTTCGATATGCTGGGCAGAAAGATTGCCACATTAGTAGACGGGAAATCACCAGCAGGACTTCAAGAAGTTACTTTCAACGCTCAAGGGTTGGCCTCGGGAATGTACTTCTATCGATTGGAAGCCAATGGTTTTACGCTAACTAAACGCCTCACCATTATTAAATAGCCATGAAAAAACTTCTACTACTTCCGCTTCTTGTTTTAATTCCGCTTTTGTCCAACGCTCAGGAAAAGTTCTTTCATGATTTGAAAGGAATGGAAGACTCGGAAGGTATTACACAGTTGTTTTATAGAGTATATGACTTCACTATTCCTGATTCTTTCTTTTCATATGGAGATTTTCAAGATCATGTGTATCATTACAACACACTCTCTACAATGGATTCTATAGTTATTAGTTCAGCTCGTCCTTTTTCCCAATTACCTAGTAAACATGAAATATCAGATTCGTATTTATTTTTAGACCAGGACATTACCAAACCTTTCAGGCTAGCTTATTCCCAAGGCTTACATTCTCAAAATTATATTAAAGTAAAAGGGTTTAATGGTTCATTTTTTGATGCAGGTTGGAACAAAATCTATTCCATATATCAAACCCAAACAGATACCTCTACCATACTGGCTCTTAATTTTGAAACTAAAAGTGCACTTGTAACTCTTCATTCAGATAGTCTTCCCTCAGAATACTATGGTTATATTCGATTGGTTAAAAGAAATGAACCTTTGGAAGAGTGTGAATATGATCCAGACAACCCCTGTATATTAGGTGCTTCTGATAGTGTTAGGATATATGACTATAACACATTAGCCTTTGAATCTGATAATGATTCGGTCTTATTCTTTCAAAGAAATGATTCGTTATTCACTTCCGTAGATTTAGGTGAAACTATGGCTTTGGAAAACACTACTGTTCCATGGTCAGGTATTAGTTCCATCCAAAAAATCTCTGATTATGGGCATTTACTTGCACAAACAGATACCAGACATTTTTTCCTAGAGGATCATTATAATATTGACTCGAGCGCTGTATATATCTCGGATGATTTTGGTGAAAACTGGACTACCATATTTTCTGATACCAACCGAGTTTTCACCGCCAGTGAGTTAAATACCTCTACCGTTTATATAGGATCGGGTACTAAGATTTATCTTTGGGACACTGCCCAGCCTCTTTCCATGTTTCTAGAAACAGAACACGAAATCACTGGCCTTTACAAAAAGCCCAATTCCGAAACTCTGTATGTTCTTACCACAGAGGAACTACTCATCGTTGAGAATGGCAAAGCATCAACTTTAAAAGAACTACCCGTTTCCAACGAATCTGAGCCTACAACTCTTCCAAACAACATCACACTTTTTCAAAATTACCCAAATCCTTTCAATCCAAGCACGGTGATTAGTTTTCAATTACCCGTTAGTAGTTCGGTGAAGTTAGCCGTGTTCGATATGCTGGGCAGAAAGATTGCCACATTAGTAGACGGGAAATCACCAGCAGGACTTCAAGAAGTTACTTTCAACGCTCAAGGGTTGGCCTCGGGAATGTACTTCTATCGATTGGAGACCAATGGTTTTACGCTAACTAAACACCTCACCATTATTAAATAGATGTTAGTTTTGAGGAGTGAGCTTTGAGTTTTGAGCTAGAAAACGGTATTTAAATTCAGAACAACTACAAGGTACTTCTGAACACTTATTCCATTTTAACAATGAATATCTATTTTGTATGTTGTTTAAAAGCAAAACGATACTTCCATGAAAAAGTTCCTACTTCTTCCGCTACTTGTTTTAATTCCGCTTTTATCGAGTGCCCAAGAAAAGTATTTCCATGATTTGAAAGGAATGGAAGATTCAGAAGGCGTTACACAGTTGTTTTATAGATTGTATGAATACAAGGTTTTTGACTGCCTTAATTCTGAAGGGAAATATATGTATAGCGTCAATCCACACTCTAACAATGTATTTCATCTCAATACACAAGCATCCTCAGATTCTTTAAAGTTTAGAGATTACTTTGACCCTGGATGTTTTGATAGAATCTCTTCCCTAAGTTCTGGTTCTATCGATTTTTACAACAATAACCCCGATGAATGGTTGGTAGAAACAAGTAGTTGGGGTTGTTACTGGCGTATATCTAACAAACAGGATGATTTCATACCTTTATTTGCGCCATGTATTGCAGTTAAACGGAAGGCTTATGCGAAGAGTGAACGTCATAATGAAGGCTCTTTTTTCTTATCCCCAAATAGCGATTCTCTTTATATAAAATGGATTGATGGTGTGACTATTCCTTTAGGAGGGAATCCCGAAACTTGGCCTTCTTTTGGGCAAGACGGAAAAGGTTTTGAAAGTTTTATTGACAGCGTGAAAATTCCCTACGATCTCATTGCCATTCATCCTGTCACGGATTCTCTTTACTACGCTATCGACAACACAGGCAAACTCTATTTAAGTGAATACTATTCTTCCAGTTTCACGATGGCTGATTCTTCTTCCCAATTCTCAGAGTTATTTTTTGATTCCGACAATGCACATATCTACTCGTTAGATAGAGACAACGACCTTCTCGTTTCGAATAACTTGGGAAGGAAGGGTAGCTGGACTATTCAGAATTTACCCTCAGAAACTAAGTTTATCGAAAATAATCGTGGCGTTTCAGGGAATATCCTTTCAGCAGACACCACTCATATTTATGTATCTAATGATTATGGAGCCACTTTCTCATTATTTTTGGAAACTGAACACAAAATCACCGGACTCTACAAAAAACCCAATTCCGAAATTCTCTATGTACTTACTACAGACGAACTGCTAATTGTTGAGAATGGCAAAGCATCAACTTTAAAAGAACTACCCGTTTCTAACGAATCTGAGCCTACAACTCTTCCGAACGAGATTATACTCTTTCAAAACTATCCGAATCCTTTCAACCCAAGCACGGTGATAAGTTTTCAATTGCCTGTAAGCAGTTCGGTGAAGTTAGCCGTGTTTGATATTCTGGGTAGAAAGATTGCCACATTGGTAGACGGTAAATCATCAGCTGGACTTCAAGAAGTTACTTTCAACGCTCAAGGTTTATCTTCAGGAATGTACTTCTATAGATTAGAGACCAATGGTTATACGCTAACAAAGCAACTCACCATTATTAAGTAGTTACAGAGTAATTCTATTTCGTTGCACACAGTAGTAATTTTCAAAAAATACTAAACTCCCAACCTACCCTTGCTTTCCAACAAAGAAATAGTAACTTCAGGCAGGTATACTCGGCATACCTTTCTCTATCAACTCATTACTATTTCTTGATGCAATATTTTGACTGGATTGTCCTTTTTCTCTTCTTTTTGGTTATGGTTGTAATTGGGTTCTGGTCGTTTAAAAAAGTAGGTTCCACTAAAGATTTTTTTGTTGCTGGTGGCAAGCTCCCTTGGTGGCTTTCAGGTATTTCTCATCATGTATCTGGCTATAGCGGTGCTGTTTTTGTGGCATATGCAGCGATGGCTTACACAAATGGAATTTCTATTTATTTTTGGTGGGCGCTAACGATAGCTATCTCCATTTTTGCGGGTTCAAAAATCTTCCCACCTGCCTGGGCAAGGTTAAGAATACATTATAAGGTTGAATCTCCCATGGAATATCTTGAAAAGAGATATAACGCCATTACACAACAGATAATGGCTTGGAGCGGCGTGGCCCTAAAGCTTTTTGATGTTGCTGCTAAATGGGCCGCTATTGCCATATTGTTGAATATCTTCACTGGTGTTTCATTGTTTTGGGGAATTATGCTTTCAGGCGGAATTTCTCTTATTTACATTACTGTTGGTGGCTTATGGGCGGATGTCTGGACAGATTTTGCACAGTTTGTAGTTCAGATAATCGCTGGTATTGTGATGTTTATCGTAGTTCTAAGAAGGCTGGGTTCTGATTCTGTTTTTACTCTTTGGGAACGTCTTCCTGAAAACCATAGTCTCCCTTTTAGTGAGCCTTATACCATTTGGTTCGCCCTCGCCTTTTTGGTTATCAATTTCCTGAGTTATAATGGTGGAACTTGGAATCTTGCCACTCGATACATTTCATCTCCTGATGGCAATACCGCTACAAAAGCAGCTCGGTTATCTGGTATTTTGTATCTTTTCTGGCCACTCATTTTGTTTTTCCCAATGTGGGCTGCTCCTGTTTTATTGCCAGGTCTGGAAGCACCAAATACTTCGTATGCGCTACTTACGCAAGAACTGCTACCTGCAGGGTTAGTCGGTTTGGTCTTGGCTTCCATGTTTGCAAATACCATGTCAATGACTTCCTCTGATGTAAATACCATCTCTGCAGTAATCACTCGCGACATCCTTCCTAAATTCACTTCATTCACAGAAGAATCTTCTCTTAAAATAGCTCGCTTTGTTACCTTTAGTTTTACATTAATCACTGTAATTATGGCAACGCAAGCTAATTTATTCGGTGGTGTATTTGGATTAATAATTAGCTGGTTTGGTGCTTTGGTAGGACCAATTGCCATCCCGATGTTACTGGGTTTATTACGCCCCTTTCATAACTCAGGGCCGATTTCTGCGATAGCATCCATTGTTGGAGGCTTGCTAACTTTCATCGCCACAAAGTATTTAATAGATACTACCCAAGTAATTGAGATAGCAAGTCCTGTATTAATTTCCTTTGCCATCTATGCATCCCTTGGCCTCATCCTAAAAGAAGACTCCAAACTCGGAGTTGACGAATCATTCTATCAATCACTTAAAAAAGATCAAATTTAATGACAATTCCTGGTTTTGTAGATTTACAAGTTAACGGCTGTATGGGCGTTGATTACTCTTCTCTTTCACTCACTGAATCCGGTTTTATTGAAAGTTGTAAGGCGCTGAAAAAAAATGGTACCGTTGCTTTTCTTCCCACTATTGTAACTTCTTCTGAAGAAATTTACGAGCAAAACTTAGCCATCATCTGCTCTGCAATGAAATCCGATAAAGAAGTTCAGCAGATGGTTCTAGGGTTTCACATAGAAGGACCTTTTCTCTCTTCAGTTGATGGTGCACGAGGAGCTCATCCAAAGCAATACATTCAAAAACCAAACCTCCCTTTTCTTAAAAAACTTATTAAGTGGTCGGAGGGCAACATCAAATTACTGACCATTGCTTCCGAGTTAGAAGGTGCTAAAGAAGTTTGTGAGTATGCTACAGAACAAGAAATCACCATTTCTCTCGGTCACCAAATAGCTACCTACCAACAAATTGCCAAACTGCATAAAGCAGGTGCTAAAAGCTTAACTCACTTAGGAAATGCAAATCCACACTTGGTAGACCGCCATAAAAATGCTCTTATTTCTGGTCTCGCTTCTGATGATTTAATTGCAATGATGATCACTGATGGCTTTCACATCCCTGAAGAACTTATAAAACTTATTTGGCTTACTCGTGGTTCAGACCGTTGTTTCATAGTAAGTGATGCCTCTCCTTTTGCAGGAATGCCTGAGGGCGATTACTCTTCACTCGGACTTGATATCCATCTTGATAAAACTGGCAAACTATATAACAAAGCAACAGGCTATTTAGTTGGCTCATCTTACACTATGCTAGAGTGTGCAAATTATATGGCTAGTTTAGGTCTAGTTTCAGAAGCAGAACTAGAAAAAATGGTCTTCTACAAACCACTAGACTTCCTTGGAGTTGATTTGGAGCGTATTTCAAAGCAAAAATATGTTTCCTTTTCAGAAAATAAATATTCTTTAATTTGATAATGCATTTTGTGCCAAAACAAGTATTTTCTGGACGTTCAACAATTTAATACTTCTCCTTAATGGATACTGCACAACAGCTCGAAAACCGTCATCACTTCCAAGTATACAACCGATATCCTGTTACATTAGATCACGGTCTTGGCGCCAAAGTTTGGGACACTAAAGGTGATGAATATATTGATGTGCTGGGAGGAATCGCTGTTAATAATCTCGGGCATTGTCACCCTAAAGTTGTAGCTGCAATTAAATCCCAATCTGAAAAATTGCTTCATGTTTCTAACTTCTATTACACCGAAGCCCAAAGCAATTTAGTGGAACGTTTAGCCAAACTGTCTGGCTTAGAACGTGTGTTTCTATGCAATAGCGGTATGGAAGCAATGGAAGCGGCTGTAAAACTTGCCCGGAAATGGGGACATGAACAGGGCAAAACTGGAAATATTCTTTCATTAAAAAGTGGTTTTCACGGCAGGTCGGTTACAACTATAACAATGAGTGCAGAGGGTTATCAGCAAGGATTCTCTCCGTTGCCTGCAGGATTTCAACAATCGCCATTTAACGACTTCGAAGCTCTAGAAAAGATTGCCGACGCTAGCACCATTGCCATTGCGTTTGAAACCATTCAAGGGAATAGTGGCGTACATGTGGTTGAGCAAGAGTTCTTCCAAAAAGTTCGCAAACTGTGTGATGACTTGAACATCCTTTTAATAGTTGATGAAGTTCAAACTGGTGTTGGACGAACCGGTAAGTTTTGGTCTTTCGAGCATTTTGGCGTTCAGCCAGATATTGTAGCTTCGGCAAAAGCTTTGGCTGGAGGTATACCTATTGGTGCTTTAATGGCTAAAGAAGAAATTGCTTCTGTTCTTAGTTTTGGAAATCATGGAACCACTTTCGGTGGCAATCCTTTTGCATGTGCGGTTGCTAATGCCACCCTTCAAACCATTGAGGATGAGCACCTTCTTGAACAAGCCACAGAAAAAGGTGCTTACATGATGGAGCAGATCAAACAAAAAACGGCACACCTCTCCACTGTGGTTGATGTGCGTGGCCTTGGACTTATGATTGGCGTTGAATTAGATAAGCCAGCCCGACCAGTTGTCGAGAAAATGTTTGAAAGCAAAGTTCTTTCCAATGCTGCTGGAGGAAATGTAATTCGCTTAGTACCACCAATTGTTATTACTAAAGAAGAAATAGATATAGTAGTGGATGTATTGGCAGAAAGCCTATGTTAAGTCTCTCTTTTATTTAGGTAGAGGAAATGAAACGAATTATGACTACTATTTTATAAGACTTAAACTTGCTAGATAGCCTAGCTAAAGCAAAGTCTAAAGCCATAATAGATAGGGAGATTATTATGTCGAAAGAAAAATCGATTAAAAAGAATTCCGCAAAGAAAGCACCCGCCAAAAGCTTGAAAGAAAAGAGAGCTGACAAAGCCTCTAAACGCAAAGATAAATAACATTTTCTTCCTCATTTCCTCTGATTAAACTCTTTTCATCATGGGCTTACAGAGGAAATGATTTTTAATCAGCGACCTCTCTTCCCACTAGATAAAAGCCAAGTTGATAGTTCACAAATTCAACTTTTCTATATTCTGATAAACTGGTGTATTTCATAAAAGTATCGGCTTTACGTTTACCTACTTTCTTTGCTCTAAAAGCAATTCCCGTATTCGAATCTAAGCTCCCCTCAATATATTCAAGCGAAAGCAACACCTCTCCTTCAATCACCATCACATATTTTGAAAGATCCACTGATAGTGTCCCTTTCATCTGTTTTCCTTGAATAATTACGTTTTCAGGAAGTAGATTTTCACCCACTTTATCGCCATCCATTTTGTAGATATTAACTCTATAAAGTAAGTCTTCGGCTCCAACAAAATTAATGATAAAATGTGCACTTTCAATTCGAGTTTTGTGCTTTGCTTCAACTTTAACCCCTATTTCAGTTCCTAAATTAGCATTCCCGAAACTTATACTTTGTTCTTTCTCTTTAATCTTATTACCTAAGATTTTCTCATCACCCAAAGTCGTTGCATAAACTACAATATCTTCAACTTGATACACTTTTGGAACGAGACTGATTTCACGACTATTAAAAATATCCTGCACAATCATCTTTCTTGTGAAATATCCAATTGCTGAAAAAGTAACCGAATCACTTTTGGAATTATAGCCGAGTATGAATTTTCCGTTGCTATCACTCACAGTCCCTTTTCTAAGCTGCGTGATTCCAATATTTACATATGGGATTGGCAGAGATGTTTCTGCATCTAAAATCGTCCCTTTCACCGTAGTTTGGGAATAAGCCTGCATTGAGCAACAGAATATTATTCCAACAACTAAAAGATATTTCATGCTAATTCTTAAGAGTTAAACCTCCTCTGCCCACTTCCGAAAGCAAAGAGAGTCAAAGCTAAGTGCTAGAGATATAAGTTCATAACATTTAAAGACAGCTTCGTCACATATATTTCTGATCATAATCTGACTTTCATATTCTTCGATTAGAGAAAAATCTAATTAACTCCAATTCGATGAATAGCTTGTCTATTACCAACCTTTCTAAAACATACCCTAATGGCGTAAAAGCAATGGATGGTTTAAACCTTGAGATAGGAACGGGAATGTTTGGACTACTAGGCCCAAATGGTGCTGGCAAATCCACGTTGATGCGAACTATTGCAACTCTACAGAATCCTGACTCTGGTAATATCTATTTCAATGAGATTAACATTCTAGATGACCCGATGAGTCTTCGGAAATTATTAGGATATCTTCCACAGGAGTTTGGTGTCTATCCTAAACTTTCTGCCGAAAACCTTTTGGATTATTTTGCAAGATTAAAAGGAATTTCCTCTAAAGTTGAACGGACCAAAATCGTTCAAGAAGTCCTCGAAATTACCAATCTATATGAAGTGCGTACTAAACACGTAGATGGTTATTCTGGTGGGATGAAGCAACGTTTTGGAATTGCCCAAATGCTGCTTAACAAACCAAGACTAATAATTGTAGATGAGCCAACCGCAGGACTAGACCCCACAGAGAGACATCGTTTTTTAAATGTAATTCGTGAAGTTGGCAATCTAAATACGGTCATTTTCTCCACACATATTGTTGAAGATGTAACCGATTTATGTACTCATTTGGCAATTCTTAATCAGGGTAAAATTCTTACTAAAACAACGCCCTACCAAGCAACCTCTGCTTTAGAAGGACAAATTTGGACTACAGTAATTCAGCCTGAAGAACTCAGCCATTACGAGTATCAGTATGAAGTGCTTTCTTCCAATTATACACAGGAGAATAAGCTTTCAATTAGAGTTTTTGCACAGACTAACATCGACGAAAGCTTTATTTCTGCCCGCCCAAAACTGGATGATGTTTACTTCCTAACGTTAAAGTCAGACACCAATAACTAAAGGCTTCAATGTTTACAGCTATATTTACATTTGAATTAAAATACTGGTTTAAGCAGCCTTCAACTTACATTTATCTAGGGCTGGTATTTGTTGTAAGCGCACTTGGAAGCGCTGGTTCTTCTGGGCTTTTTGATAGCCATAGCTCCATTCCCGAAACTGTTTATTTTGTAAACTCACCGTTAAGTTTTTACTCGGGATATTCAACACTAAACCTTTTCCTTATTTTCTCTATACCCATCTTTTTTGGTGGTTCATTATATCGCGATTATAAATCTCGTTGCCATTTCATCCTCTACTCTTTTCCCTTTTCTAAAAAAGATTATTTAGCCGCAAAATTTGGCAGTGCCTTTATCATTACGAGTCTTCTTTATGCGATGCTTGGCTTAGGCTTTATTCTTGGTTGTAGTATTCCTGGAGTGAATCAAAAACTTCTAACTTCATTTGATGCATTGGCATACTTTAGAGTGTATCTGGAAATTATAATTCCGAATATTTTCGTTTTCGGAGCTTTAGTATTCCTTACTGTAAGTATTTCTAGAAGCATCTACTCAGGATTCATAACCATCCTTATTCTGTTTCTATTACAACTTCTGTTAGCTAATGTATTAGCAGATTTCGACCAATTACAGGCGATTTTTGACCCATTTGGAAAATACGCCATTCAACTTTCCACAAAGTACTGGACGGTTGAACAGGTCAATCATAGTCCTCTTCCTTTCAGTACTCTATTTTTGTGGAATAGGATATGTTGGCTAAGCATCTCAATATTCGTAATTGCTTTCTTATACCGTACTTTTAACTTCAGCCAAACATCAGTTCCCTTATTCTCTAGAAACAAGAAAAGTAGGTCAGTTGTAAAATTATCTTCACTAGAAAAACCAACTCAGAATATATCTAGAGCAACTCTTTCCTTTTCCACCATTCAAAATATTAAGAATGTATGGTACTTATCTAAACATGATTTTAGATTCATTCTCGGAGACTGGTCTTTTAGAATACTAGCCTTAACAAGTTTATTATTTGGGTTCTTTGCTTTATCAAAAATGAATGAAGCCTTTGGTGTATCATCATACCCAGTTACATGGAAAATGTTAGAATTACCTATACAGCTATTTTCCTTTATAATTTCTGTAATCACATTTCTATACGCAGGAATGCTCATTCACAGAGCCCGTAATGCAGGTATCAATCACTTGATAGATTCTACACCTGTTCCAAATTGGGTATTCTTATTCTCTAAGTTTATAGCGCTTATAAAAGTGCAGATGCTTTTACTTTCCCTCATAATGTTTGCCGGAATAGCTGTACAACTTTCTCAAGGCTATTATCATTTAGAAATTGGACTTTATCTTTTCGAACTCTTTGTAGTTAACTTAATTACACTGGTACTTTTTGCAGCATTAGCATTTTTGGTTCATAGCATTATCTCTAATACCTACCTTGGCTTCTTCCTCTTACTGTTTACATTTTTAAGCATCCCAGAGCTTTCCAAGATTGGTATCGACCAACTTGTTTTCAAATTCAACATGGCGCCTACTGTTTCCTATTCTGATTTGGATACATATGGCTCTTCCCTAGCTCCTTATTTTACTTACAAGCTGTATTGGGGCATTCTAAGTGGTTCATTTCTCTTGAGTGCACTTCTATTCTGGGAACGTGAGTTAACATCATCTCTAAGTGAACGAGTAGGTATTTCTTTCCATCGATTTAGAGGAAAATTAGCATTCTTTATTTCTATTCTTTTTGGGGGATTTATCATTTCTGGAGTGAATATTTACTCGCATGAAAACAATCCAAATAATCTGTATTCAGCACTACTTGAGGAACAAATAAGAGCTCAATCTGAAATCAGATACAAAATGTATGAGAAGATTCCACAACCAAAAATAACGTCCGTTTTCGTAGAAATGGATCTTTTTCCTGAATTTCAATCATTCGAAGCTACAGGGTTTTATACGGTGGCTAATAAAACTCTCTCTCCCATTGATACACTACTGATTAGCTACGATTTCAGAGCCCAAGCGAGCTTGATTCCAGACGCTGCTTATTCAAAGATAGTTTCCGATTCTTTAGTGCGAGTCGACATTCTTTTGCTCCATAAACCACTTAACCCAGGAGATAGCCTAAAACTTTATTTCAAAATTGAGAATTATAAAAACACTCTACTCAACACTCATTCAGCGGTTAAGTCAAATGGTACATTTCTACAATCAACCTTGTTCCCAAGACTTGGCTACAGAAACGTCGAACTTGACGATAATGACGTTCGAAGAAAATATAACCTGCCTGAAAAAGGTTTAGCCACAGACAGTTCGGCTTTAAATAGAACTTCTAATTATAGCGATTCAGATTGGATTGATTTCGAAACCATCGTAAGCACTACCAAAAATCAGACAGCAATCTCAGCCGGAAACTTGTTAGAAACTTGGACCGCCGAAAACCGAGCTTACTATCATTACAAAACTGATTCAAAAATACGATTTGGGTTCTCTTTCAACTCTGGGCGGTACTCTGTTAAAAAAGACACTTCGAAAAATGTAGCAATTGAAATCTATTATCATCAAAACCATTCATACAATCTTGAGGATATGATTGCGGGTTTAAAAGCATCATTAGAATACAATACTACGCATTTTGGTCCATTTCAGCATAAACAAATCAGAATTGTTGAACTCCCTAAAACGTATGGCACCTTTGCAACTGTTTTGGGAAATGTAATTCCTTACTCCGAGGCGCTTGGATTTATTATTAATACTTCCACTATAAATAGCGATGGTGTGAATATTCCGTTCACAGTTTCAGCACATGAGACATCTCATTTTTGGTGGGGAAAGCAAGTCAAATCTGCTGATGTTCCTGGCTCAACGATGCTCTCTGAAAGCTTAGCAGAATATGTCTCTCTTAAAGTTCTTGAAAAGGTTCACGGGAAAGATAAAATGGAAACCTTTCTCAAATATGATATGGATTTATACTTAAAAGGAAGATCTCAGGATACATTTGAAGAACGGCCTTTAATGTTTGCATTACCCGAACAAGATTACATTACCTATAGAAAAGGAGCCTTAGTGTTTTATGCGCTAAGTGATTACTTAGGTGAGAATGTGCTTAATGATGTGTTGAAATCTTATTTTGAAAAAGTAAAATTTCAAGAGGCTCCCTTTACTACTTCTACTGAATTGGTGAATTATATTCGAAAAAGCACACCAGACTCACTTCAGTATCTAATCAAAGATTTATTCGAGACCATCACTTTCTATGATAATAGAATAACCAGTGCCTCTGTAACTCATTTAAAGAATGGTTTCTATCAAGTAGATGTATCTTTCAACATTACTAAGTATAGAAGCGATAAAAATGGCCGGATGTTTTATTCAGATGGGATAACAAATTCTTCAAATTCACATACACCCAAGAATGACATACCGTTGTATTCTCTTCCTCTAAATGATTATATAGAGATTGGCATTATGGATTTATCTGGAAAATTAATGTATTTGAGAAAACACAATATTTCGAAAATTAACAATGAATTAACCTTTGTATTAGAAACCATACCAGGCGAAATAGCAATAGACCCTTTTCATAAATTAATTGAGCTTGAACAAGATGACAACCGTCAGAAGTTCTAGCTTCCATTTCCTAACCAATAAATGCTATGAATTTTTCATTACCACCACTCTCATCTATTCTTAAGAAAGAGTATGTAATACATCTTTTAATTCTTGCTGTCTATTTTTTCATGATGGAATATGGACTTGGCAGTACTCCACTAGCTCAGAGTAGAGTACTTATTAGAATGAACTTTATGGTTGTTCCATTGATATTTTACATCAATATATTCTGGTTAATTCCTCGCTTTTTAAAGCACAAAAAGTGGGTTAAATACAGTGTTTATTCTACACTAACTATACTATTTTTTGAATTACTCAGAGCTTCCTATTTCTACTTTGGAAGTGCACATTCTAGCGAAGAAAGCTTTATTGGGTTATTCTTTAATATTTTCAACTTGTTGGGAGCCACTTCTCTAGGATTCGTACTCTCTTTTGCATACCGATTTACAAAAGATTGGATCTTGAACCTGGCACTTATTGAAAAGTTAAAAGCAGAAAAGGCCAACATGGAATTAGCTTATCTCAAATCTCAAGTTGATCCTCACTTTCTCTTCAACACGCTGAACAGCCTATACGCCATGGCTCTCGAAGAAAAAAGCACTCGTACTGCGGATGGAATTGCCCAACTTGGAACTCTAATGCGGTATAATTTACACGATGCTCAATCTGAATTTATTTCATTGCAAAAAGAAATCGACTATCTACAGAAATATATTGCCCTTCAGAAACTCCGCCTTACCGATATTAACAAATTAGAAGTAACACTTAATATTACTCCCGAAACTCTTGATGACGTAACAATAGCCCCTATGCTTTTGCTCCCTATTATTGAAAATGTATTCAAATATGGAGTTAGCCAAATTCAAGAAACTTCAATTTCCATTAGTTTTGAATATAAAGATGGAAAATTCCTATTAAACACCTCAAATTCATTGCCAAACCAAAGTATAAAACAGACTTCTTCGGGAGTTGGACTTCGTAATGTTGAACAAAGACTTAGCCTTCTTTATAAGAATAAATATACATTCAGTTACTCTGAGAAAAACGGGGAATTCTTAACAAACCTTGAATTAGAGCTGAACTGATGATTACTTGCATAGCCATAGATGATGAACCAAAGGCGCTGAATGTCATTCAAAGTCATGCTACACAAATAGAATACTTAGAGATTAAGCAAGTGTTTAGTGACCCATTCGAAGCCTTGGTATATTTAAAGAAAACTCCAGTCGATTTTGTCTTCTTAGATATTAATATGCCGGATGTTGATGGGTTTAGTGTTCTAAACCAATTGCCAGATAAAACACTCGTTATATTTACGACGGCCCATAGTGAATATGCCATTCAAAGCTATGAGGTTGAAGCCATCGATTATCTTCTCAAGCCCTTTGATTTTGTACGGTTCCAATCGGCAGTAATTAAAATTAAGAATAAACTTTCTGCGGATACATTAGTTGCAAAAAACAATGAATTCTTCTTTGTTAACACTGGGGGTACTAAGCAGAAAATACTATTCAGTGATGTTTATTTTCTAAAAAGTGATGGAAATTATGTGCACTATTTCACTAAAACAGGTAAGTATATGGTCAGAGCTTCTATAAAAGAACTCTTAACTTCACTTCCTGAAAATGATTTTATACAAACTCATCGCTCCTATATAGTTTCCCTAAAATGGGTTGAAAAAATTGAAGCCCAACAGGTTCTGGTGGCGAACCAGCTTGTACCGATGGGCTCAACCTTTAAAGCCAAATTACTTGATCAAATAAGACTACGATCAATCTAGGCTTTATGGTTTGGGGAAAACCTCCTTCTACTTATGTTCGTAATAAACCTTAGCAACTACTTTCCAGCCACTTTTAAATTTAAGGAGCGATAAATAATCGGTATAAACATGTTTACCATTATGATGCAGTTCTAGCTCAACAGCTGCTGCCGTCCCTGATACATCAACAGATATAAATTTGTGGTCCCATTTGTTCTTTGCGGGATCGAAATCAGTACTTTCTTTTCTTTTTCGAGTACTAGCAATCCAATCGGCAATAGGATATCGGCTAATTTCGTCTCCATTTTCAGAAAAGATGGCGAAATCTTTATGGAATGTTTTTGCCATTGCATCAGGATTAAGTTCGTTAAAGGCACCATGTACATATCCCGACAATAACGATTCTTTTATCTCGGTTTCATCATGATGCTTAAATTCTACAAAATTGATACCAACTACTACCAAAGCGATAAGTAATGTTCCAAATACTATACGTTGTTTCATAATCCTTTCATTTACGTTTGGGTTTCGAACTAATTACAAGATTCAAAACGCTCTTCCAAATGGTTTAAAAGCTTTTACGTTTAGGGATTCATGAAACACAAGCTTTCACTTGGTATAAAAATCAATTATAAAGCTGTTTAAAAACTTCTTTAACCCTTTCCAAGGCCTTATCATCAATTTCAAAATGGAAAGTAGCTCGGACAGTATTTGGCCCAAAAGGAACCATCCTCACACCATGCTTACCTAATTTTTCTACTGCATCTACAGCTTTTTCCGTCAGCACTTCAAAAATCAGGATATTTGTCTCCACGCTTTCCAAATCGATGGATAGTTGCTCACACTCATTGATAACTAAAGCCAATTCTTTAGCTCGTCTATGGTCTTCAACCAACAATTGTTGGTGATGGTCGATTGCATAGTTTGCGGCTCCTGCAAGTAATCCTATTTGGCGCATTCCTCCACCCCACATTTTACGATATCTACGCGCTCTATCAATATTCTTCTTTGAGGATAACAACATGGAGCCAACAGGCGCGCCAAGGCCTTTACTAAAACAAACTGAAATCGTATCGGAAATTTCGCCAAAGAATTTTGGGTTTATTCCCGTTGCAGTAATTGCATTCCAAATTCGAGCTCCATCTAAATGGATTTTGAGGTCATGAGTATCGGCAAAGGTTCTAAGTTCTTTTAATTCACGTTCCGTATAGCAGGCACCTCCACCTTTATTTGTGGTGTTTTCTAAGCACAGTACCGTTGTTTTTGGTTCCCAATCATATAGTCCGCGCACCGTATTTGCCAAATCACTGGGCGTAAGTTTACCTTTTTTTCCTTCGATGGGAGCAATTTGCACCCCAGATAACATACTTGCACCAGAAGACTCGTAATTATAAATGTGTCCCTTTTTCTCTATCAGAATTTCATCACCTGGTTGCGTAAGAACTTTCACCCCCAATTGATTGCTCATTGTCCCACTTGGCACAAACAAACCCGCTTCTTTACCAAACATGTGAGCTACTCTTACCTGCAACTCATTAACGGTGGGGTCTTCACCAAAAACATCATCCCCAACTTTTGCATTTAGCATCATTTCCAACATTTTTGCAGTCGGCTTAGTTATGGTATCACTTCGAAGATCTATCATTTTATCATTTTGCTTTTTCGTGTGCGTAGAATATAATCTATCTTAAATGCATGTAACTATATTCTAATTTTTCTACAGTGGATAATCCGTATAAAATTGCCATCGTTCAACACCCTCCCGTTTTTTTAAATTTAGGTGAAAGCGTTCAACTGGGACTGAAATATGTTAGGGACGCAACTGCCAATGGCGCCCGTTTGATTGTATTTCCAGAAACTTGGCTACCTGGTTATCCTGTTTGGTTAGATTACGCTCCAAAAGCAGGCTTGTGGGATTTTCCTCCAGCAAAAGCTCTTTTCAATATTCTATATAGAAATTCCATTGAAATTGGAGATTCCCACTTTGAAGCATTTCAGAATATTGCACAAGATGAGCAATGTGTTGTAGTGATGGGCGCTCATGAAAAAGTTGGACGAACTTTATTCAACACCATTTTCTACTTCTTACCTGATGGAACCTACCAATTACATCGGAAATTGATGCCCACGTACACTGAAAAGTTAATTTGGGGCATGGGAGATGGAAGCACCTTATCTACAATAAACGACCAAGAAATTCAGATCGGCGGATTAGTTTGTTGGGAACATTGGATGCCTCTTACACGAGCTGCAATGCATCAATTGGGTGAGCATATTCATATTGCCCAATGGCCGATGGTTAAAGAACTTCACCAAACAGCTAGCAAGCATTACGCCTTTGAAGCACAATGTTATGTGATAGCCGCTGGATGCACACTAACAAAAGAACAAATGATGGCAGGACTCCATTCAGCATTGCAAACTAAAAAAAACCGAGTAGCATTAGAGTTAATCGAAAGCATCCCTGTTGAGCTCAGCGAGCAATTACTAAAAGGCGGTAGTGCTGTCATCAAACCAAATTCAGAATACTTAGTTGAGCCCGTTTACACAACTAGCACTATTATTTTTGCTGAATTAGACCTTTCAAATATTATAGAAGGGAATTTATTCCTCGATACAAATGGGCACTATTCCCGACCTGATATCTTCCAACTAACCGTTGATACCAAGTCTAAGCAGAATGTCGTTTTCAAGAAATAGCTTATCTGAGTGCTGAATCTTTATTTTAAGTTTGAAAGAAGACTCTAAAAAGCTACGCTTATTTGAAGTCGAATTTGGAGTTCATTATCAGCATTCTTGAAATCAGAATAGGTAAAATCTGATTGTAGCTTGAGGTTCTGCCCTGCTATAAATTTTGATACCCCAAAGGTAAACTCACTTCGCTCAGACAGTGAAGAGCTTGTTTCATCAGGCTTAATAGAGGCAAATCGAAAAGCGGTTTCTATATTGTTCTTATACAAATAGCCCAAAGTAGCTTGGGTTCCAGTTCCTGTTTCAAAACCTGTAACTGAGTCTAATCCTGTACGTTGTGCAAATTCAGCGCTAGCCGAAAGTCCTTGATATTTAAAAAGTGCATCTACAAACATAGATTTTAAATCATTTTCAACAAGAACATTACCCAAGTCGTATACAAAGCTACCATTTCTCCCACGAGCTCTCACTGAACCGTCGTTAAAATCGTAAGCTGCACCAATGCTCAGCTTTGGCGTTGGCTCGCGTTCTAAATCTGTTCCCATAAAGTCACCTTTATTCGTAAACTCACCAAAAGCTAACAACTCCACTCTTGCTGTATAAGCATATCCGCCAGTATTTGAAGTGGTAATATTCCGTCCCTCTCCCATGCTTATTGCTAGATAATCTTTAATAACCACGTTACCAGCTGAAAATGTATTCTTAATCTGGAAACCAAAATCTCTATCTAAATTGAACCTCGAATTTGTAACACTTCGGTCTACAAACTGTAAACTTTGTGAAGAAACCATACGCTCTTTGTTACCTGGCATTTTTGCCTGCCCGAATAAAAACTCGACATTTTTATTCGGCTTAAATATTGTAACCGCATCTAGTACAATGTTAGCGGTAGAACTATGCTGAGGTAAAGCAAAATCACTTGAGTTTCTTGTATCTCTATTGCTAAAGCCAAACTGCAATTTGAATTTAAATCTCGAGTCGTAAACGAAGCCTTCTAGTTTAAGTCGCGCTCTCCGAACTAGCATTTGATCAGCATATTCATTGGAGTTTAAATTTAACTCCCCTACATATAAATTCTGAAATACCGCTCCAAGTTTTACTTCGTAGGATTGATCATTTGGAGTAAAAACTATTCCCTTTCCCAATGTACTGGCTACTACTTCCTGTCCGAAACTTTTCGAGGTTATCCCATAAAGCATTGTCATTAATGCTAGTAAAGTAAAAGTAAATTTCATATTGTGCTGACCAATTCTAACTATTTCGCTGAAAATGTAGACATATTAATTACACATCACAAAGCCCATGTTACATTATGTTAATATATCCTTAACATTACGGTAACATGACTACTGCTTTTATATATGTATTTTTGTATTCAAAGTAGATCGTTACTTACTTCATTTATATAAGATTATGGAATTTGGATTTTTTGAGCTCTTACATTTATTCGGAGCACTCGGGTTTTTCATTTATGGTATGAAATTGATGAGCGAGAGCATCCAGAAAGTTGCGGGGTCTAAAATGCGCAATATTCTAAGTGCGATGACCTCTAATCGGTTTAAGGGTCTTTTTACAGGCTTTGCCTTAACTAGTTTGGTACAATCATCCTCTGCCACAACTGTATTAGTAGTTAGTTTTGTAAACGCTGGCCTTTTGTCTTTGGTAGAATCAATCGGTGTTATTATGGGAGCCAACATCGGTACAACCGTAACAGCTTGGTTGATTTCTATTGTTGGTTTCAAAGTAAAAATTGACGCCTATGCCCTTCCTATTATCGCAATTGGTTTCCCAATGCTTTTTGTTAGCAAAAGTAAAATTAAGTCTTGGGGTGAAGTACTCATCGGTTTTGCACTTCTTTTTCTTGGTTTAGCTTACCTTAAAGACTCTGTTCCAGATTTACGTGCCAATCCTGAAATCTTAGAGTTTTTATCCTCTTATACTGATTTAGGAATCCTCTCTACTTTGCTTTTTGTTGGTATTGGTACTTTGATTACCGTTATCGTTCAGTCCTCAAGTGCGGCAATGGCTTTAACACTTGTAATGGCAAATAATGGTTGGATTCCCTTCGAGCTAGCTGCTGCCATGGTTTTAGGTGAAAATATTGGTACTACTATTACAGCAAACTTAGCAGCACTCGTTGCTAACGTACATGCAAAGCGAGCCGCTGCAGCCCACTTTATTTTTAACATTTTTGGAGTAACTTGGATTATTCTATTCATGCATTTTTTCTTGACAGGTATCAACTCGTACATGACATCCAGTTACGGAATGTCTCCGTTTGAAGATCCCGAAGCAATTCCTATTGGTTTATCAATATTTCATACTGCTTTTAATATTGTTAACGCCTTGCTCCTTATTGGCTTTGTAGGCTTCATTGCTAAAATGGTAATTAAAATGGTGCCATCTAAAGGTGATGATGAAGAGTTCCATCTAGAATATATTGGAACAGGAATGATGGATACCGCTGAGCTTTCTTTGGGTGAAGCTGCTAAAGAAATAGCTAAATTTGGTGAAATTACTAGTCGAATGAATGGCTTTTTACGAGAGCTTATAAAAGTAGATAAATCTAAAAAACAGAAGAAATTTCTATCTAAAATAAAGAAGTATGAAGAGATTACGGATAGTATTGAGACGGAAGTATCTGCATACTTAATGAAGGTTTCTCAAGGCCAACTTAGTACAGAATCTAAAGAAAGAGTTGCTGGACTATTAAGTATTAGTAATGATCTTGAAAGAATTGGAGACATTATTTACCAAATGTCTCGAGATTTCAGTCGCATGATTGAAGATGATGTAGCTTTCAATAATAAGCAGCTAGATGGTGTTTATGAGATTCTAGATAGCTTAGATGAAGCCTTTGATGTCATGATTTCCAATTTAAACGCTGACCCAGACACTGTTACAATTGCCGCTGCTTTTGAAAAGGAAATAATTATCAATGCTACAAAAAAGAAGCTGTACAAAAAGCATCTTAAACGTATGGAAGACAACGAGTATGATGTGAAAAGTGGCTCAGTTTATAAAGATTTTTTCTACTCTTGCGAGAAAGTGGGAGATCATATAATTAACGTAAGTGAAGCAATAACTGGTGAGAAAGAAAAGGAATTCGCTCTTCTCGATGATTAATTGCTAAAAAATTTTAAAAGCCGTCAAAGTACTTACTTTGGCGGCTTTTTTTATGCCAAAAAACTAATTCTACCTACCACTTTCTAATAAAGCCATCTCTTTCAATTACATTTATTTTAGAGTATTCTCTAAACATGTCAACCACATTTCATATTCTAAACGGAGATGCTTTATTAGAGCAATTTCCCTCTATACTTAGTGGAGAGCATATTGTTGCTCGCGAGTGCCTAGTTGATGGAGATGTTTCTGGCAACACTTTAGAAGCTCTTTTTGAAACTCGAGCAACGTTTATTTCAACTTCCTACTCTGAATTTTCCAAAGCTGACTATTTTATTAAAACAGCTTCTGAATTACTCAAAATTCAGCAATTACCTGAACGTAGCTCAGTTTACCTTTGGTTTGAGCATGACCTATTTTGCCAAGTAAATATGTGGTTTGTTTGCTCACTTCTACAGCATAAATTCCATGACATTTATTTCGTACAGCCAACACCATCTATTTACTATGGCTTTGGCGGGATGAACAGTGCACAGCTCGAAGCAGCATTCCAACGAGCTACAAAGTTCTCTAGCCTGGAATGTTCTCTCTTTAGTCAATTGTGGTCGGCATATCAAAAATCAGATTTCAATACGCTCCAGTCTCTATCCAAACAATTACAATCTGCTTTCCCTTTTCTCCCAGAAACGATCTCTGCTCACATCCAACGTTTTCCTCAAGATGGAAGCTTAGGTAGGCCTGAAAAAGCACTTCAGCGTATTATGAAAGAGTTAAATACTCAAGATTTCAACATCGTATTTCCGGAGTTCTGGAAACATGAAGCTATCTACGGATTTGGAGATTTACAGGTTAAACGTATATTTGAACACTTAGCATCGGATGATTAGCAGATAATTCATTTTATAGGCTTTTTAACCGATATTTTGAATTATAGGTATTTTAACCGATATTTTGAATTATAGGTATTTTAACCGATATTATACCATGACAAGTATTATAACAGGCGATATCATCAACTCAAGATCAATTGATGCAAAATTGTGGCTAACAGTTTTGAAACAAGAGTTAAATAATGTGGGAAGTGCTCCTAAGCAATGGGAAATTTATAGAGGCGATAGCTTTCAAGTAGAAGTCCCATCCCCTGATGAAGCATTATTAGTGTGTATTAGAATTAAAGCTGCAATAAAAACCATCAAAGGTCTAGATGTGCGTATGGCGATTGGTATTGGTACAAAAAGCCATAATGCTAATAATATTTCAGAGGCCAATGGTAGTGCTTTTATTCGCTCTGGAGAATGCTTTGAGTCTCTGAAGAACCTTCGCCAATCTTTAGGCATTTTTACAGGAAATCCGATGCTTGATGAACGCTTCAACTTATATCTTAAGCTTGCACTCATTGCCATGGATAATTGGACACCAGGAGCCGCCGAATTTGTGAAGTTAAGTTTACAAAACCCCACATCTTCACAAACAGAAATCGGATCCATGTTAGGTATTTCACAATCTTCTGTAAGCGAGCGCCAACAAAGATCATATCTACCCGATATTCTTGAAATGGAAACATTATTCAGAAAAGAACTTAAAACGCTGGAGAACTTATCATGATTTTATTCCTTAAGCTTATACTCGCACACCTCATTGGCGACTTTCTCTTGCAATCTTATTCATCGGTTAAAAGTAAAGAAGAGAAAAAACTCAAGTCTCCCGCTTTATATTATCACATCTTCTTCCATGCTGTAGTAACCTCGCTACTCCTTTGGGATACGCAATATTGGGCAGGTATTCTGTTTATCGTGGTTACACACTTTTTGATCGACGCTTGTAAATTAAGTTTCCAAAGTTCGAAAAACGGAAAGTATTTGTTCTTCCTTGATCAAACCTTACATATTTTAGTATTGGGTACTGTTTGGATGTACTATGAAGCAAATGAATTTTCCCTAGCATGGCTAGAAAGTACTTGGTTTTTGCTAACTGTAATAAGCCTTTATTTTCTAACTCAACCAACATCAATAATAATTAAAGTACTCATCTCAAACTGGTCTCCAGAAACTGAAGAAGGCGCAGATGAGTCGCTTGAAAATGCAGGAAAATATATCGGAATACTAGAACGTCTTTTTGTTTTCGTATTTGTTGTAACAGGAAATTGGGATGCTATAGGCTTCTTAATTGCTGCAAAATCGGTATTTAGGTTTGGTGATTTAAAAGAGTCAAAAGATCGAAAGCTAACTGAGTATATTTTAATCGGAACTCTCATAAGTTTTGGTATCGCCATTCTAGTAGGCTATACCTATACTCGATTTCTAGGATAATATGTCTCAGTTACTATTTTCAAGTTATTACAGAGTAAACAAATCATACTTTTATGGCATATAACGAATTTTTAGCTGATAGGATTTCAAACTTATTTAAAAGCCTTTCTATAAACTTTGAAGAAAAGAAAATGTTTGGTGGCCTCTGCTACATGGTAGACAACAAAATGTGCCTCGGTATTATGGGCGATTCGCTCATGGCAAGAGTAGGCCCTGAAGTATACGATACAGTTTTAGAGCACGAAGAATGTCGCCTAATGGAGTTTACTGGAAGACCCCTTAAAGGATATGTTCTAGTCGATGAATTTGCCATAGACAAAGAAACTGATTTGAACTATTGGGTTCAACTATGTCTAGATTATAACCCACATGCCAAAGCTTCTAAAAAGAGAAATCTTAAATAGCTACGAGTGGTAATCCAAAAATTTAGGCTCAGCTAAAGCTTTATTTTTCAATATTTAAAATAAATAGTCTCAGGTTATTGATAAAAAAAGTATTTTAGTCCCGTCCTAACAATCCTAATAAATTAGGGTAGAAAAGAATACAAAATTCCATGAAAAAATTATTCGGCTTTATTGTTGTAACAATGGCTCTACTTACGGTAGCTCTTTCTACAAAACCGTTTGAATTTAATGGCCCAAGCGACTTTTATTATGGGCTAATTTTCGGAGTGAGTATTGGTTTAGACATTGCCGTTATCCTACTTTATAAGATAATCAAAAGCTCTTCAGACAAATAAGAATCTAGCTTTAATGCTCCCTTTAAGCGTATAATTCCGTATATTCTCTGCCTTTCAAGGAAGTTTTCTGGCATACTACACAAACAACATTATAGATTCTAAGAATTAGAAAAATGAAATTATTACCTCTTTACGCATTATTAATACTTTCTTTGACTTCATGCTTTCCAAAAGATGATGACTGCGACATCTATAATAATAATATAGAACTGTCTTTTATTGAAATTACCGACGCTAGCGGCAATAATCTTATTGCTAACGGAACATACGGTTACCCAAACCTTACTCTCACGAATGGTGATGTACTTGTTGGGAGAGTTTTCCCAGACGATTTTTCTTTCCGAAATCTCTTAACTATAATTGAAGACGGTGTAGACCTTAAAGACAACACGTATGAGTTAAATCTTACTTCAGCTAAGGCTTTAAAGCTCAATTTGGTATTTTCAACTTATATTAGCAAATGTAATACCAAGCTTTATGCTGTAGAAGATGCTAAATGGGACGATAAGCTTCTCCCAATAAGTGTAGTGGATGGATATCAGGTTATTGGACTTACAATACCATCTGACACTCTAGCTTCAGATACCACAAGCACGGTGGCTTTTTAAACTTTAGCTAAATATATATTGAGATAAAAATGCAGTGACAGCAGTTTCTGCCCGTAGCCTGTTTCTTCCTAACGAAATAAATTCGCCAGCATTATCTTTATTTAACGTCAACTCACGCTCCGAGAAACCACCCTCTGGTCCTACTAGCAATACGCAATCATTGGCCAATGTTCCCGTTCGGTTAACTAGTGAAGTTTCTTCATGTGCCATTATATAATCGTAATCAGCATAATACCTATACACTTCGTCTAGCGATTTAAGTATCACTAATGCAGGTAGCCAAAATCGACCACTTTGCTTAAACGCGCTAACAATAAGCAGATTTAGTCGGTCTTCGTTGATTTTCGTTCGCTCCGTGTGGTCAGCGCTGAATATGCAGATTTCGGTTGCGCCAAGTTCTACTGCTTTCTCTATAGCAAACTCAAATCTATCTCTTATTCTAATAACTCCTAAAGCAAGCACTTTAGCTAACTCAGGAATTTCTTCTTCTACAAAAGACCCTATAATCGCGGTTAATTTCTGCTTCGAGACTGAGTTAATCTCACATTCATAAATTTTCCCTTCGCCATTAGCAATATGGATTGTATCTCCAATATTGTAGCGTAATACTTTTACAATATGTTGTGCTTCTTGCCCAAATATTTCAACCTCGTGTTGATTTATCCAATGCTGAGGTGGGGCATAAAAATAGTTCATTCTATTGTTTTCCTTCCATAATATGCTCCTGGAGCAAATTCAGTTTCCCCTGTTTCAAGAACCATTTCAACATAAGGAACACACAATCTACAACTATTACTGCAGTATTTTAAAATCTGCAATTCCTTCACATCTTTAATTCCATTTTCAAGTGCAAAAGTCTTTATTTCTTCGAAGCTTTTGTCATGGCATATACAACGTGTTACCAAAAATCGACTCATTTCTGCTTAAAGTGCTTGCCTAATTTAAGACCCTGCCCTTGGTAATTACTAGCTATATCGGTTCCGTACATAAATTCGGGATTCTCCGTATTTGGCTCAAACTGCATACTAAACAAAGTTTGGCCATCTTCAATCATAAAAGGAACATCATGTGAACGAACCTCAAGTACAGCTCTAGCACCTTTATCATCTATACTTCCGCCAAAGCCACTATCAAAGAAGCCGGCATAATGTGTTCTCAATTCTCCAGATCCAGTATCGTAAGCCATCATTTCGCAAGCCAGATGCTCAGGAATTCGAATGCGCTCTTTGGATGCAAAAATATAAAATGCTTCAGGTTCAAGAATAAAAGCACTGTCTGGAGTTGCAAGAATTGGCTCCCAGAACTCTTCAACTTCATAATGATTGAGATTTTCTAAATCTATTGAATTGCTATGTTTTTTTGCTTTATAACCAATTACCTCTCCTTTTTTTCCTTTAAGCTGAACACTCATAAACAGACCTTTATTTACTTTAATCTGTTCCATATTCACAGGCTCAACACGTTCGTTGTAAAGCAGCGGTTCTGCAGCATGTATTCTCAGCAAATCTTGATCAGTAACAACCTCAAACCCATGCCTAACTCTAAGCTGGTTTAAGCGTTGACCTGTCTTTACTTTGATTGAAAATGATTTTGGAACAACTTCTAAATACAAGTTCCCTTTATAACCAGGCGTAATCTCTTCAAAACGATGTGAATGGTCGGTAATAACGCGTGTAAACACATCTAAGCGACCGGTTGAGCTCTTAGGGTTTGCTTTGGCAGATAAACTCTCTAAAGTCATAAGGTGAAGGCACTCATCAGAGTTAGAATCAGCTCCTGGCTTATAATGCGTTGAAGTTTGTGACTTCGGCAAATCCAACCTTTCTAAAAGAGGAATGATGTACACACAATTTTCTTCTAAAACAGCTCCATCTTTGATAGAAAACGAGTACTGTTCTAGCTTTTGAATCTTTTCCTCAACCGTCTCGCTTTCGGGTAAAAAACTACAACGTACACGGTATGCTTTCTCTCCTAAACGAAGATCTAAAGAATTGGGCTGAAATTGATTGTCTTCAATTGGGTAATCGGGATGTGCGCCAATAATTCCCCATTCATTGAGAACTTGAAGTTTTTGGACAGGTAAAACCCCTTTTGTGCGTAGATGTACTTCTTTTGAAACTTTATTCATTTACTTAGGCGTGTTCAATTTTGTAAGAAGATAATAACCCTATCACTTTAGGCAAACTAGGAAGTGAAGAGATTTATTTTGTGTTGGATATGAAATGATACATTGCCCAGAATTTAATTCTTCCTAACACTGACACTGAGCTGTCAGTAGCTTTTTATATATTTGTGAATCATTTTAAAAATATTAGCTCATGAAGTACGAATGGAGAAAAAGGGAAAGGAAAATCTATCTTCCCAAAAACACCCCTGAATTTATCAACATCCCCGCTTTTCAGTTTCTAACTATTAAAGGTGAAGGAAATCCAAACAGTAGCTCTTTTTCTGAGTACATCGGTGTGCTGTACTCTCTTTCCTACGCAATTAAAATGACTCTTAAAAAGAGAGCTAACATAAAAGACTATAATGATTATACCGTATATCCTTTAGAAGGACTTTGGGACATTAACGAAGAGGCTAAAAAGAACTTTACAGGAACTATCAATAAAGACGACCTAGTCTTTAAGCTGATGATTCGCCAACCCCATTTTGTTGAAGAACCCTTTTTTCAAGAAATGTTGGCCCTTACTAAAACGAAGAAACCACACCCTCTATTAGATAGTGTCGTCTTTGAAACCATTTCAGAAGGTGCTTGTATTCAGATGCTACATATTGGGAGCTATGACAACGAAACAGAAAGTTTTGAGCAAATGGAAATTTTTGCGAACGAACAAGGATTTGATCGTCCTTCAAAAGTTCATAGAGAAATCTACTTATCCGATTTCCGTAAAACAGCCCCTGCAAAATTAAAAACTGTTCTACGTTTTCAAGTGGGCGATAAATAGCGAAAATTTGGCCAAGTTATTTAGCGCCGGCCATTTCGTTAATTTTCTTCCATTCAGCTTCAGTTACAGGTGTAATGGAAAGGCGACTACGTTTAAAAATCAGCATTTCTTGTAATGCTTCTTCTTCTTTCATTGCTTCACGAGTAACAGGATTTTTGAATTTCTGGATGAATTTAACATCTACCAATTCCCATCTTGGGGCTGATTCTTTACTCTTTGGATCGAAATATTTAGAATTAGGGTCAAACTGAGTTGGATCAGGATACGGTTCACTTGCCACTTCCATAGTGCCAACTATTGCAATGGGTTTGGCATTAGAGTGATAGAAGAAAATTTTATCACCAACTTTCATTCTGTCTCTCATAAAGTTACGAGCTTCATAATTTCGAATACCATCCCATGGCTCTACTATATCTCTCACTAAATCATCGATACTGTATGCATCAGGTTCCGATTTCATTAACCAATATCTATTGTTACTCATAATTCACTATGCTTTTTTGGGTGCGGTGTATTTCTTTATATACCACAAAACAGTTTGTCTTAACATTCCATCAAAATCTTGAGATGGCTCCCAGCTTAAATCAACCTTAATTTTTGAAGCATCAATAGCGTACCTAAAATCATGCCCTAAACGATCCGTTACAAAGCTTATCAGGTTTTTATAATCTCCATCTGGGCCTTGACCTACTTCCTCATTTAGGATATCACAGATTTTATGAATGAGCTCTAAGTTCTTCCATTCGTTATTACCGCCAACATTATACGTTTCGCCTGCTTTTCCTTTTAAAAATGCTGTTTCTAACGCTGAGCAATGGTCATGAACAAATAACCAATCACGCACATTTTGGCCAGCACCATAAACTGGTATTGGTTGATTCTTAATCGCGTTCCGAATTACGGTTGGTATCAACTTTTCATCATGTTGATGTGGCCCATAGTTATTAGAGCAATTTGTTGTAACCACATTCATTCCGTAAGTATGAAAGTATGAGCGTATAATCATATCGCTTCCCGCTTTCGACGCCGAATACGGCGAATTTGGAGCGTATGGAGTATTTTCAGTAAAAAATCCTTCTTCACCTAATGCACCATAAACTTCATCAGTTGAAACATGTAGAAAGCGATTATTTACCCAATCATCCTCATCTTCTTTCCAAAGTTGTCTACATTCTTCAAGAATGTTAAACGTTCCCAAAACATTTGAGAGAATAAACGGTTCTGGTCCTGTAATCGAGTTATCTACGTGAGACTCAGCAGCTAAATGAATTACGCCATCTGGCTTAAAAGTCTTTACGATATCCTTAACTTCGTCTCTATTTATTAAATCTATTTTTTTGAAATAGTAACGTTCAGAGTCTCGAAGTGGTTTTAGGTAAGATGAATCTGATGCATACGTAAGTTTATCTATGTTCATTATTACCCAATCTGGATATTTTTCAAACAAACTAAGTACCAAATTAGAGCCAATAAATCCGGCTCCACCTGTAATAATTATTCTTTTCAAAATAGTTCTTCTTCTCTTATTGATGATAGTAGTGGTAGAATTTTATCCTTACCCGAAAGGATAGGATTATTAACTCTCCAGTTAACCTGAACGGAAGGATCATCCCAACGGATTCCTCTCTCTCCTTCAGGATTGTAATAGTCGCTACATTTGTAACTAATAATCGCTTCTTTACTTAATACCGAAAAGCCATGTGCAAAACCTTTTGGAATAAGAAGTAATCGATGGTTCTCATCTGATAATTCAAAAGCTAGATGTTGGCCAAAAGTAGGTGAATCTTTTCGGATATCTACTGCTACATCTAGTATACTACCTTTTAAACAAGTAACTAGCTTGTCTTGAGGGCTTATAATCTGATAATGCAATCCTCGAACTGTATTCTGACAAGATTTAGAAACATTATCTTGAACAAATTCCATACCTATTCCAGTCTCTTTAAAGATAGAGTCTCGAAACGATTCAAAGAAATATCCACGATCGTCTTCAAAAACTCGAGGTTCAACTAATTTTACACCTTCAATTTTGCAGTCAGTTATTCTCATTTATTAGTTTATTTGATTAAGCAATTTCTGCAATCCAGTTTTCCATTCTTCAATATTCGCACTCTCAATTTTACTGATTTTTTTGGTGCTTAACTTAGAAAAATTGGGTCTTTTTGCTTTTGTTGGAAAAGCGTCAGATGCAACAGGATGAATCTGGATCTCAACTCCCCTTTGCTTAAAAATTTCAGTGGCAAAATCGAACCATGTACATAACCCTTTTGAACTGATGTTAAAAATTCCCTGTTCTTCTGCTAGTAAAAGAGCCCATGTGTTTTGAACCACATTCTCAGTAAAGGTAGGACTACCATATTGATCATTTACTACATTTAGTTCATTTCTTGTTTCCGATAGTTTGAGCATGGTTTTAACAAAATTATTGCCAAATTTGCCACACAACCAGGAAACACGAAGTATTAAGAAATCGCAGTCAGTCTCTTGAATTACCTTTTCTCCTTCAAGCTTACTCTCACCATATACATTAACAGCTTCTGTACAATAATCCTCTGGAAAACCTTCCGGTATTGAGTCTAAATGTTGGGGTGTACCGCTAAACACATAGTCTGTAGAATAGTGAACGAGTTTAATATTTAGACTTTTACAAGTTAAAGCAAGATTTTTTACAGCCTTACTATTTATTAAAAAAGCTTGTTCTTTTTCCTCTTCGGCTAAATCTACTTTGGTATAAGCAGCACAATTTATCAATACATCAGGCGAATAAGCTTCAAGAATGGAATTAGACTCCTCAAAATTCGTGATATCTAAATCTTTAGAACCACAACTTTTATGAGTGATTCTATTCTTACCGCAGAATTCTTCCCATTCCTTACCTAGCTGTCCGCCCCCACCAATTATTAAGCACCTCATATCTGAAACAATTTAATTTCTAAGTATCAAACAAATTCGCATAAATTAACTATACACCTTACACATTTCAAACAAGCTACACCTAATGTCATTAAATCTAAACTAAGAATTTAGATCCTTCATCACTTTCTAAAAGCACAGGAAAAAAACAAAAACCGAATTATTAAAAAAATCTAAGATTAAAAGGCCATTTAAGATGCTTAAAGCATGTTAAATTAACATCCAGTTCCTGTAACAAACATCTTTATGGTTCGATTTTCCGTATTATTAGCACGGAGAAAATAAAACGATGCATTCAAAATTTTCAACATTTCTATTTTTAGGTCTAGCACTACTATTTTGGCAAAGTGGTAACCTTAAAGCCCAGGATAAAATATGGACTGGTGCCGTGGATTCATCATGGCATACTGCTGGAAATTGGAATCCTTCGGGGGTGCCCTCTGCTTCTCAAACTGTTGGTATGCGTGGTAACAAGCAACCTTATCCAGTAATCACTTCTAATGTCACTGTTCGTTCAGTAGATATTAACCAGTGGTATAGTAGCCCTGGTGATCAATTAATCATCAGAAATAACGCTACACTAACCATAACAGACGACTTTAATATGAGCGGAGCTGGTGTGCTTAATATAGTAAACGGGCACGTTTTAATGACGGCAACTACTAGCGGCGCTAATAATTTTTCGGTCAACTCAGCAAGTTCAGTAGTTAACATTACAAGCGGAAGTTTTACTGTAGGTACACTATCTGAAGATATAGATGTTGAAATTATTGGTACGTTTAATTTGGGAAACGGCTCGCTAACTGTTCATGGCGACTTTGATATTTCAAATAGTGATACTTTTAACACCGAAGATGGAACTGTTGTAATTAACGGAAATACTATTGTAAACGGAACTTATAATGGTGATGATGGAAATACTACTTTTAATGGCGGAGTTGATGTAAAAAGTGGTGGCGTATTAAACCTTGGATCTGGGACTATCACTTTTAATGGCGAAACTTTTGTAGGTAATAGTGGAACCGCCAACTTAGGGAGTGGAACAGTATATATTAATGACAATATAGAAGTTAAAAGCGGTGGTTATTTTAATGTAGAAGACGCAAATGTAACTGTAACTGGAGATGCTGACTTTACAAGTAATGGAAACCTTACTATCGACACAGGCTCAATTACTATTACAGGGAATGCATCGTTGAGCAGTGGTGGAACCATGGATTTAAATTCAGGGAGCTTAAATGTTGGTGGTGATGCTTCTTTTACTGCGGGTGGAGTTGTAAATGCAGGTGATGCAACAATTACACTTGAAGGTGATTTCACCGTTTCTAATGGTACTAACTTTAACTCAGATTCTAGTACTGTTGTTTTCTCTGGAGACTCTACCCAAACCGTTTCTTCTGGTGGTAATGTTACTTTCTATAATGTTGTAGTAGATTCTGGTGCTGTGCTCAACACTGATGGTGGCTCTGGGAACACGATTGTAATTGAAAATACGCTTGTGGTAGAAACTGGCGGTGGAGTTAATGTTGAAGATGACGATGAATTAGATGTTCAAGGTGGAATTGAGGGCGGAGGAACTGTTTCAAGCCCTAATCCATATGCCGTTTCTGCTGTTGCTCCTACTGTTACTTCTGTAATTATTACTTTTAATCGTGGAATGAAAGAATCGACCGCGGAGAACCTCTCAAACTATTCTATTAAACGCGTTAGCGATGCCTCTAGCATATCAATTTCGAGTGCTACTTTAAACACTGGAGGAGATAGTACTCAAGTTACTTTGGTTATTTCTACCATTTTGGAAGATGTTCAATACGAGGTTACGATGAATAACATTCAGAGTAACACCAACAAAACCATCTCCGCGAATCATAAGAACCGGTTTACCAAAACAGGACCTATAACTTTTTATAGCAGGCAATCTGGAAACTGGTCAACGAATAGTACGTGGTCTAAAATCAGCCATTCTGGAGCAGCTGCAACATCTAACCCTAGCAATACAAACGGGGCTACCATTATTGTTGGCGATGGTGATGTTGTAACAGTTACAAGTTCAACAAGCATAACTTCCCAATCGTCACTCGAAATTAAATCTGGATCGAAACTTGTTATTGGTACTGCTGCTGTATTTACCACAGGTACAAAAACAATAACAGGAGCCGGTACTTTTGAAGTACAAAGTGGCACATTACAAATTGGATCGCTAGCTGGTATAAATTCGTCAGGGGCAACAGGAAACATTCAAACCACAACACGTACGTTTAGTACTTCAGGTTCCTATACTTATAATGGAAGTGGAGCCCAAGTTGTCGGAACTGGCCTCCCATCTTCTGTAACCAAACTTACGATTAATAATGCCTCAGGAGTTTCTTTATCTAACAATCTTGAGGTAACAGGAACACTTACTCTTACATCAGGCACGTTTACAATTAATTCTGGCAATAATCTAATTGCCAACACTAAATCAATATCATCAGGTAAATTACTGATGAAGCAAACCATTACTGGCTCAAATGGGTGGAGACTTCTTTCATCACCTATTTCTTCTACATATTCCGACTTTTTAGATGGTATTGTTACTCAAGGTTATTCTGGAGCTTATTACAGTACAGGTTCTAACCCAGGCGACACCGTCCAACCAAATGTGCTTTATTATTTGGAAGCTTATCCAGGAACTGACAACCAACGCTGGAGAGCTCCTGCAACTGCTGGTACTACAGTTACAGAGGGAAGAGGTCTTTATACGTACATTTTTGGAAATATTGCTGGCGACTCAAGATATAATAACAGCTTTCCTATTACACTTTCAGTAGAAGGGCAAGAACATGAAGGCCCGGTGGATTTGAATGTAACCTACACAACAAGTGCCGACTCTGGTTGGTCGTTGGTTGGTAACCCTTATGCAGCTACAATTGATTGGGATGACAATAGTAATTGGACAAAAACAAACATTGACGGTACAATTTACGTTTGGGATTATTCTACAAACCAGTATAAAACATGGAACGGAACTACGGGAGACTTAAGCGATGGGCTTATTTCTCCATTCCAAGGTTTTTGGGTTAAAGCTAACGGTTCAAGTCCTTCTTTAATAGTAGATGAAGATGCTAAGACAACAGGTGGTTCATATGTAGGTAAAGCTAATTCAAGCCAACCAAGTAGCATACCATCATTTTCTATAACACTTTCAGATGATTACAACGAATCTGCTACTCATTTAATGTTCAGCCATGGCGCCCTTCTTAATAAAGACCAACTTGACGCTTACCGACTCGTTCCACCACCAGGTATTAGTTCTTATATTGACCTTGCCACTATTTCTGACAATGACGATCGTTTTTCCATTAATAACCTTCCAAGAAATTTTGGAATCCCAATAGAAATTCCTCTTTATGTAGATTCTTATGTAAATGGTTATTCTGAGGCCAAGCCTATGCATTTCATTTTTGATAACTTCAAAAATTTACCACCTGAATGGACTATTACTTTAATTGATACCAAAACGGGTGATGAGGTAAACGTCAGAGAAACTGATACCTATTTATTCAATTTTGATGGTTTCAAATCAAAAAGTGCTCCAAATAATACCTTTGGCTCTACCCCTAAAGTGACTGAAAAAGCGAGTTCATCAAATAGACGTTTTCATGTCAAAATTGATCCCGGTAGTGACGCAATTGACCTACCAAATAGTTTCGAGCTTAAGCAAAACTTCCCAAATCCTTTCAACCCAGCAACGAATATTCGCTTTACCTTACCTATACAAAGTTTTGTAGAACTTTCTATTTACGACCTCCTTGGCCGAAAAGTAACCACGCTCGTTCAAGACGAGATAACGGCAGGTGAACACACTGTTACTTGGGATGCACGAAATTTAGCTAGCGGGATTTATCTTTATAGACTCACTACTAAAAGTGCCACCTATATAAAGCGGATGACTCTTATTAAGTGAAAGCCCTTTTCTAAAACTATTCAGTTAGAATTGCCTAATTATGCTTTCAACAATTTACATTATATATATATTAATCTAAATGATTTAGAAATTACCCATAGTACGCTTGGACATTAAAAAGCTTTCTTTTAAAAAAACCATTTTTACAATGCTGTTTTTGCTGTCTGCAGAAATAGTGTTCGCACAGCTTTCTGGATATGAATTTAGAAAGTTGTTAACTGTTGATAATACTCAAGTATCAGGAGCTTCTCCCCTAACCAACTTCCCTATACTTTTTAGCCTTACTGATAGCGATTTAGCTACTGTTGCAAATGGGGGAAAAGTTCTAAACGCAAACGGCTATGATATTGCATTTACATCCGACGATGGAAGCACTCAATTAGATCATGAGCTAGAATCATATAACGCTACTACAGGACAAATTCTGGTATGGGTGCGATTTCCCTCGTTAAGCGCCACTGTAGACACCGACTTTTATATATATTTTAGTAACTCTAGCCAAACTACCGACCAATCTGTTTCTTCAACATGGGATAGTGATTACCAAGTTGTAATGCATTTAGATGACATGGACGACGCCACTTCTAATGCGAACAACGGTACTGATAATGGAACAACAAACACAACTGGCGTTATAGGAAATGCTCGAGCATTTATTAATAACCAAGACGATTTCATTTCTATTGCAGATGACCCAACTCTCGATATAACTGGAAACATCACCATATCCGCTTGGGTAAATGCAACAAATTTTGGAGATACTCCTGATTTAATAACCAAAGGTGATTACACTGACGCCTATTCAACTTGGATTCGTAGTGATGGAACCATGAGATTCGCAACAGACGGTTCTACGGTTACAAGTTCAGGCTCGGTATCATCAGGTGTAAATGCTTATGTAGTGTTTACAAAATCTGGTTCTGGCAGAACTATTTATATAAATGGGGCGGCTTCTGGTAGTGACGGATCAACAACTGCATTCTCAACAAACAACGATCCTCTTACTATATCTACAAATTCTTACGCTTTAACAGGATTTGTTGATGAAATGCGTATTTCTGATATAGCCCGCTCCGCAGACTGGATTTCAACAGAATACAATAACCAATTTTCTCCAGGAACTTTTTATTCCGAAACGCCTGACCCACCCGTAATATCCGGCATCGAAGGAGCGGCAACCTCTGTCGTTGCTGGTGGCTCCATGATTTTTGTAAGCTCTACAATATCAGTAAGCACAACCTTTGTAGATTCTTTAGAAAGTGCAACCATACAAATTTCTAATAACTACGATAGCAGTGAAGATGATTTAGATTTTGTAGATACAGGCTTAATCACAGGAACTTGGAATTCTGGAACAGGAATCCTAACCCTTACAGGTAGAGCGAGCGTAGCAGATTACCAAACTGCACTCCGAAATGTTACCTATCAGCATAGTGATGGAGCATCTCCAACCTTAGACACTCGAACAATTTCATTTACAGTAACAGGGCCATTTTATACTAGTACTCCTGGTACAAGAGATATTATCATTACTGAAATTATCTCAGATCCTTCTACTGATATTGCTAATACCGTTTTCCATTTTGATGCTCTAGATATTGACGGTGATTTACTGACAAACGATCAACCAGCAGATAACGCTGATGTAAGTTCTTGGGGAGATCGCTCCCTTAACGCAGGCGGAAGTTCAGCAACAATTACTAACTCGGCTGGCGCTGGCGACGAACCGAAGTTTAACTCAAATTATTTTGGAGAGCGTGGAGCACTTTTATTTGATTACAATTCGGGCAATGCTGGCGACAATTTCCAAATCGATGATGATAACATTTTAAATACTAGCACTTTTTCCGAAAAATCTTTTGCTGCTGTTTTCAGAACGGGAGATGTTCTGTCTGGATTGCAGGTTGTTTATGAACAAGGTGGCGGAAGTAAGGGATTTCAAATATCTATTAAAGATGGAACTCTGTATGCTTATGCTTGGAGTAATGATGCTTCTTGGTTAGATGGAGATGACCAATCCATTAATCTAGGAAGTGTGGATGTTAACACCTCTTATATTGTTCTTGCAAGTCTAGATGCTACTGCCGAAACTTGGAGAGCAAACTTAAATGATGGTATAATTACTGAAAGTTCAGGTCGAGCTTTTTCTATGGGAAGTCACTCTGGCGACGCTACCATTGGTGAAGAAGATGGAACAAATGATCCCGTTACCTTTTCAGCTCCTGGAACTACTAATAATTTTGATGGCTACATTGCAGAGCTTATCTCGTGGAACTCTGCACTAAGTGATAGTAAGTTTGGCAGTTTATATAACTACCTATGCGAAAAGTGGTGTAATGTCGCCCCTGTTTTATCCTCCATAGAAGGAACAAATTTAGACTTTACCGAAGGCGATTCACCCCTTGCTATCTCTTCTTCAATAGCCATATCTGATACCGACAACACACTACTTGATAGTGCTAAAGTAGAAATCACCACAAATTTTCTTACATCCGAAGATCAACTAGCATTTGTAGATGCCAGTGGAATTACTGGAAGCTGGAATTCCACAACGGGATTACTCACACTAACTGGAAATGCCACACTTACACAATATCAAACCGCGCTTAGATCGGTAACTTACGAAAATTTAAATACGGTAAACCCTAGCACTCTATTACGTACCATAAGCTTTTCTGTTGATGATTGGGATGATGTTAGTAATACCGTGACAAGAAATATAAATATCATTTCTGTTAACTCATCTCCAACACTTTCAGGTATTTCTGGAGCTACACTTAGTTATACCGAAGGAACTGGTCCCGTATCTCCTTCCTTCCCCGTAGCTATAACTGATGTTGACGATACCAATATGGAGTCGGCAACTATCGCTGTTACAAATAATTATTTTAATGGTGAGGATGTCCTTGGTTTTACAGATGCTGGTGGCATTACAGGCTCTTGGAACGCTTTAACTGGAGTATTAACACTTACAGGAAGTGCTACAATTTCTACCTATGAAGCGGCATTAACCAGTATTACCTACGAAAACACCAGTTCTGATCCCGTAGAGGTAACAAGAACTTTTTCTTTTACGGTAAACGATGGCGACAATAACAGTAATACAGAAACTAGAGATTTAGACCTGACAGCTGTTAATTCCCCTCCAATTTTAAGCAACATTGGAACTGGAACCCCTGTTTACTCTGGTGTCGATCTTCAACTTACAAGCACTATCGAAGTTTCCGATCCCGACGACACTATGATTGATAGTGCTATTGTCGTAATTAATGGAAACTACACACCTACAGAAGATTCACTTTTTTATACTACCTTATTTGGAATTACCGGAACTTACAGTTTAGCCACTGGTAGATTAAAACTTGTTGGTACATCCTCTTTTTCTGATTATCAAACCGCAATGCGATCTGTTAGATATCGAAACTTTGGAACCATTCCTACAGGTCCGGCTAGAGAAATCGCCTTTATAGCTAGTGATGGTTCACTAAAAAGTGACTCATCAAAAATTTCCATTGAAGTTAATGCTGTTGAAGCAATTTCAGGCTTAACCGTTTGGCTCCGGGCTGACGTTGGTGTTGTTACGAGTGGAACTGAAGTTGTAACATGGGAAGATCAGAGCGGTAACGGTAATGATTTTACAGGAGTTAGCGGGTCAATTGACCGCCCAAAATTAAATGCCACATCAGCTTCATTAGGAGATCAACCTTCAATCGAATTTGTAGGAAATGGGGACTACTTTTCAGACACTGATGCAGAAACCAATTACCTAAACGGGATGACTGAGTTCACTTTGCTTATTGTGTATAAGTCTGATGTGACAAATACTGATCGTGGTTTGTGGAATGCTAATACCCCTACTGGTGGTGACGAGATTTTTACTATTAGATATGATGAGTCGGGAGCTAATGGTGGAGGTTCTTTTACTAATGTTATTAAAACTGGAATCTTAGCTAATAGTGCAGCTAACCAGTTAGAAAGTTTCTCCGACATACAAACTACCAATGCACAAATAACTAGTTTACATTGGGAATCAAATGAGGCGTATGATATTTATGTAGATGGGATATTAAATAATCCAAGTTCTGCAGGGTCTCCTCCCTCAGGTACAATATCAACTGCTACTACAGCAATTGTTGGTAAAGGAGGAAAAGATGAAGGGAATAAGAGTTGGGACGGTCAGATTGCTGAAGTTATACTTTATGCAAGAAATTTAGAAGAAGACGAGCGTCAAAAAGTAGAGGATTATCTCGCTGTTAAATACAGTAGCGCCATTCGTAAAATTACGCCAGCCACTGGTGGAGAATCTATTTCTGCAGACGATGCTAATACAACTTATACTTCGCTTACAGGGCCATTTATTCAAGAGGGTTTTTCAGGTGAATTAAATGGAAGTGGAACTATTATTTTAAAAGCTCCCGTTGGATATGAATGGAATACTGGTGTAAGCCCAGGAACAACTGTTTCACCAGCTTATGGCGGTTCTACAACTTTGGCAGCAACTTTTTCAAGCATTGATAGTGATGAAATAACCTATACCATCAATACAGAATCTTCATCTAATCCTGGACAAATTGAGTTTACGGGTTTACAAATTCGCCCAACGACTGGAATTCTTCCTAATACAAAAAACATTACTAATACAGGCTCAACAGGTCAAGGTGGAGGTACCAATTATGGTACATTGACAATGATTGCTGGTACAGCCGATAGTTTAACATTCGTTCAACAACCTTCCATAACTAATGTTGATAGCACCATTACTCCTTCTGTACGGGCTCAATTAGTAGACCAGTTTGGTAATGCCATTGAGACAAGTGGTACAAGTATAAATATTGCAAAAGCTTCTGGTCCTGGTGTACTTTCAGGTACAACTACTGTAAATACAAATTCATTAGGAATTGCCGATTTCAATGACCTCGCATTGGATGACATCGGTACATATACATTAACAACATCAGGCACAGGCTTAGACTCTGAAACAAGTAACTCATTCACCGTAATTAATGCAGGTGTTTTAGCTGGGTTCAAAATTGAACGTGCCCCTTATGGAAACATAAGTGCCAAAACTGCTGGGCAAACGTTTAATACTGTAATTTCTGCCATTGATGGAACAGGTACAACCGTAACTACTTTTACAGGTACGGTTCTGATTACTTCCTCTTGTACAATGGGTTCTGGACAAGGAACCACTGCTAGCTTTGTTTCTGGTATTTTGAATCCACATAATGTTAGTATCACAAGTATTGGTAATTGCACCATTACAGCAACAAATTCTGCTGGCTCTGAAACAGGAACTAGTAATACGTTTACTGTTGCTGCGGGTGCCGCTGATGAAACCACTTCAACAATATCTTCTTCACCAGCTGTAATTCTGAACGATGGAGCAAGTACTTCTACAATTACTGTACAACTAAAAGACATCTACGGCAATAATTTAACCGTTGGAGGTGAAACTGTTTCACTTTCTGCCACTTCTGGTACGCTTGGTTCTGTTACTGATAATGGTAATAGCACCTATTCTGCTACACTCACGTCATCTGTTAGTGCAGGAGTATCAACGATTACTGGAACTTTAAATAGCAATCCAATTTTAGACGATGCGACTGTTGAATTTGCGGCATTCTCACACATCTGGACCAGTCAGTTAGGCTCTGCTGCAGTAGCTTCAGACTGGGACGATTCAGATAATTGGAACGTTCCTTCAGTACCAGGAGTATCCTCTGTTGTTCTCATCCCAACAGACCCATCGGTTGGAAATGAGTACCCAGTTGTTGATGTTACCAATACTCAGATTGCAAGCCTCACTTTAGAGTCTAAAGCCCAAATAACCGTTTCTGGTAGTAGCAATTTCATTGTAACTGGAGATATTAATGGAGACGCAAGTATTCTTGGGACTAATAACGATTCATTAACTATTGGAGGAGATATTAATGTAGCTGATGTCTCACTAGGCACCATTGTTTTTGACGGTTCATCGGATCAAACCATAATAAGTCCGAGCTCCTATGTTCATGTAGAAATTGATAACCCAGGAACGGTCTTTGTAACCGAAAACTTTACCGCTTCAGGTACTCTCACCCTTACAGATGGCGAATTACTTATTCCTTCAGGTATAAACCTGATTGCCAATACTCAAACCTATGGTTCTGGTAATCTTCGTTTTAAAAGAAAAGTGAGCGGTGTAAAAGGCTGGCGTATACTCTCTTCTCCGGTGTCTTCAACTTATGGAGATTTTATTGATGGCTTGTTAACGCAAGGATTTTCTGGTGCTTTTTATAATACAGGCTCTAACCCTGGAGATACACTTCAGCCAAATGTACTTACTTATCTTGAGAGCTATCCTGGAACTGATAATCAAAGATTTAGAGCACCAACTAGCTCTGCTCAAAACCTAACCCAAGGCCAAGGTATTTTTGTTTACTTTTTTGGTGATATTGCCGCCGATCCTCTCTACAACAACCCGCTTCCTGATACAATTGACGTAACCGGACAGGAGTTTGATGGTAATGGCACACAAGTTGATTTTGGGGTAACCTACACCACCGCTGCCGACTCAGGTTGGAATTTAGTAGGAAACCCATTTGGTGCATCCATTGATTGGGATGACGCTGTAAACTGGACTAAAACCAATATTGAATCCACTATCTATGTCTGGGATCCATCCGCAAATGCTGGAAATGGTGAGTATTTAACATGGAACGGAACAACAGGAACACTAGGAAGTGGATTAATATCTCCATTTCAAGGATTTTGGACTAAAGCCAATGCAAGTAGCCCTTCTCTAATAGTAAAGAAAGCTGTAAAAACTACTGGAGGAAATTTTGTTAAAAAAGAATCTAGTTTCACAGTTCCGGTAATAGAGTTAGAAGCCATTACAGATGGACTGAGCAAGCGTACAAGCTTTATGTTTAGTGAAGATGGTTTAAAGGAAGTTGATCACTATGACGGATATAGACTTGTCCCTTTCTCTGATTCCCAAATAGAATTTTATTCTATATTAGATGACGGAACCCAACTTGCCATAAACAGCTTACCTTCTGCTTTTACAAATAGAATTAAAATCCCGCTGAGTTTAAGTGCTTTTAAAAATGGCTTGCCATATTCTGGAGAATTTACAATCCGACTATCTGGAGAAAAAGGTATTCCCGAAGATTGGCTTGTTTCGCTTTTAGATAATGATACAGGAGAAACTATAGACCTAATAACTGCCAAGAGTTACACCTTCTTTTTTGGAACTAAGGGCAAAATTTCTTCAAATTCTCAAAAAGGTAAGATGAGCGTAACTCAAAAAAGTTCTTCACTATCTACTCGTTTCTCTCTGCAAATCTCAACACCTGAGATAGAAACCAGCATTCCTAATCGGGTATATTTAAATCAAAATTACCCTAATCCGTTTAATCCAGTAACTATCATCGAATATGGTATTAGCGAAACAAGCCCTGTTAAGTTAGAAGTTTTTGATGTTTTAGGTAGAAGGGTTAATACACTTATTAATAGCACTATTACCGCTGGAAACTACCAGTTCACTTTAAGTGCAAATAACCTCTCTACGGGCGTTTACTTCTATCGCTTAACTACTAATGAAGGAATTTTTGTTAAAAAATTAACACTTATCAAATAAGGTCGTTAAGTATTTTTAATTAGCTTTTTTGTTAACAAGAGAGCAAATTCAATATGAATTGTAATGATTCTCTTTTAGAGAACTCTTTTCAATAATGCTACAATAAATCAACATTCCAACAATGAATGATTTTTCTGATTTAATACTACTGATGGGAGCTATGGTTGCATTTGCGATGCTCTCCTCAACTACCGTTCGCTCGTTTCAGGGTAATACCGAAATTATTGTTAACGCTGAACTGGAGTACCGTGCTATATCTACAGGCCAAGCTATTATAGACGAAATGAGATGGATTACTAATGAAAATGAGTTTCGTTCAAACAGCTCTTCTTACTACTTTAGAAGCTTTCCTGTAAATAGAACGATCACTTATGGCTCAACTAGCCAGTATTCAACTGAATATACGATAGATGGTGAATCAGTATTAATTTCATCAGCTAATAATCTAAAAAAGTATCTCATTACCATTAGCGTTAAAGAATCTTCAGCTAAAACAACTCCTATCAATCTAGAATTTGTAAAATCGTTCGAGCAGTGAAATGAATATTGGTATTGTTACAAGTTTTCTCGTTGGCGGATTACTCTTACTAAGTATACTTTTTTTTAATGCGCAGATTCAAAATCATACGCAAGAAACAACACTTTCTACCATTACTAATGAAAAACTGGAAAACTTAGTTGATATCATTTCCCATGATATAAGCAGAATTGGTTACCAGTATACTAACACGGTAATATCTACTTTAGATAATGATGAGATAGTTTTTTGGGGTGATATTTTTGATAATGATGTTTTAGATGCTACCAGAGTAACTTGGTCTTGGGAAAAACCATCAAGCCCTGTTTCAAGCTCTCAGAATCCCAACGATTATTACTTAGTTAGAGAAGGACCAACTAGCTCTAATACAGATGATGGTATAACTAAATTTCCTGTTAGCTATTTCAACATCAGTTACCTAAACGCAGTTGGTGCTGCAACAAGTAACTCTAATAATGTAAAAGAAATTGAAATTGAAATAATTATGGAGAGCCCCGAACCCTACTTTCAAAATGGGAATGCAAATTCGGCTCCTAATTATTATCGTACGGTTTGGAAACGGTCTTTCTTTCCAACTAACTTAAATAAAAATTATTACTAGGAGTTAATATGGGACGAGGTTTAATCTTTATTGTAAGTGGGTTAGTAATAATTGTAGGAATGACGCGCCTTGGTCTTAGTAATAGAATTAGTGCCTTACCTAATAAAACAATTGATTATTTTTACGAGCAACAAGCTCGTAATATATCAATATCGCTGGTAGATGAAGCAATTCAACGGCTTCTTGATGATAACGACTGGACCGGAACAATAAATACACCTACAATCCAGCAAGGCTCAGGTACTCTCACCACATACGACCAAAATTCAATTGTAAACCTAGATGATTCTGTTACCGTTGGCCATTGGGATCAATATACTGTAGTGTTATATAGTACTGCTACTTTCGAAGGCTACACAGTAAGTACCGAAGTTCTGATGTCAAGAGATTCGTTCTCAAAATATTCCTATTTCACCGACAATCAACCTTCTAACATTTACTTTACCACTAATGATGAGCTAAGTGGCCCCGTACATACAAACGGTGTGTTCCGAATTGCTGGAAGCCCCATTTTTAACGGTCTAGTAACAAGCCCTAGTAGCTGGTTGGGCCATAGTTCATATTCTAACAACCCTCAATTTAACGGTGGCTCTAATTTTAATGCACCTCATAAAAGTTTTGACGTTTCTCAACAAGTTTCTGAGCTTAAAGCATTAGCAAGATCTAACGGACTTACTTTTACAGAGCCTATTCTTGTTATTCCAAAAAGTAATGGTACAGTTGATATAGCCAGGTATAGTAGATGGACCGGTTGGTTAACACCTCATAATTATGATATGTCGGCAACTAATGGAATTATTTCATCAACAGACGAAATAGACGTCTACGGAACTGTAAGTGGAAATCTAACCATTCACTCTGAACGTGACATAGAAATTGTTGGTGATGTTCAATATAATGATAATCCTATTACCAACCCCAACTCTACTGACTTTTTAGGTTTAGTTGCAGAAGACGATATTCGAGTTGATAGAAATGCACATTCTTTTTACGGAAGTAGGGATATCACCATACAGGCTTCTTTAATGGCGTTAAATTCATCTTTTTATGTGGAAGACTATACAAGCGGAGGTTCTAGAGGAACCATTAATCTTTTAGGCGGAATGATTCAGGATGCCCGCGGTCCTGTAGGTACATTTAATAGCTACGGTGTTTCTTCTGGTTACTCAAAGAATTACCAATATGATGAACGTCTAAGATACAACGTACCACCATCTTTCCCTCGTGAGCGTGTTTTCTCAATCCTTCATTGGAAAGACAAAGTTATTGAACGCCCAGCTAAATAAACTAGACTAAAATATATCATAACAGTATTTTAATGAGACATTTACTTTTAATTTTTATCTGCTTTCTTGCATTTTCAGCAACAACTTTCGCACAAACCAAGATTACCTTTAATATAAATCTTAAACCCATGCTATTAGATAGTACATTCATACCGGGTCAAGAGTTTTTGGAAGTAACAGGCGACCTCCGCCCATTTACTAGAACTACTACCTTCCAAATGACCGACGAAACGCCTATTGATAGTGTTTACTCTGTTACTCTCGAATTTCCTAGTAGGTACAATGGCCAGATTTTGACATATAACTATGTAATAAAATCATTGATTAATAAAGATCGCAACGAGTTCCTCCCTAGAACATTAGACTTAAAAGGAATGGATATTATTGATCCACCCTATTATTTCGATTCTTTTCCTAACTAGTACTCACCCCAATTACTAAACTTACTTAGATTGTATAATAATTAAAAAACATTAACTGGCTATCTAGGCTGATTTTAGTAAACTTGTAGTAACCTAAGTTTTGCTATGAGAAGATTCCATTTCCTACTATTTTTTACCTTTGTTAGCTACGTATCAGCATTTTCACAAGAGAATAAATCTATCACTGCATCGATTAATGTAAGCGCAGAGGTCATCCAATCTATTGAACTCATCACTGTAAATAGCCTAAGATTTGGTGACTTACAGCCTGGGCAAAAAGAACTATATATTAATCCGATTAATGATATTAATGCCGGTTATATGATTGCTTTAGGAACACCTGGGGCTTCTTTTCGTATAACCTACTTGCTCGAACAGCAACTTACTCACTCTGAAGGTAAAGGTGGGATTACCTTTAAGTATGAAATCTCAGCCAATACCGAAGAAAATCAGCCAACTTCAGAAATATTAAAACAAAACAATAGAAATATTGAGTTTAATTTTGACGGAAGATATTATTTTTGGATTGGAGGCAGATTAAACCTCGAAAACGCACAACCAGGTAATTACCAAGGGGATTTCACTATAGAAATCGATTATATATGATTTCTTTTCCAAAATATACCCAATTTATTACGCAACGAAGCCTTTTGTTTTTTAAAGCAAGTTATATTCTTTTGCTATTTATCTTTATGAATGGCAACAAGGCCAATGCACAAGAAATTAACTTTGGCGACTACAGTAGTATTTATGCCGTAACCTTAACCGACCTTTTCCCCTCTGAAGATTTGGAGTTTGGAATGGTGTATCAAAATGAAGGTTTGAAAACAAAAACCATACTTGATGCTAAAGTGTTAAGTATTGAAGGTGTGAAATACTTGGATGTTCTCGTAGATATTACTGCCGATGACTACCTTCTTTTAGATGGAAACTTATCTTGTCTTAGTGATCCTTCTTGTCGTATTCCATTTACGCTAGAGGGCTCATATGCAAATAGAGGCGCTAATGATACGAATCAAGCTACACAAATGACGGTTGCGGCTAATATAGCTAGTGCACAGTTTCCTGTGCTTTACAGAGGAACAAACCCACCGGGACCTCCTCCTACTCCTGTCTATCAAGGCTACAACCCTGCTTTGTATAATGAAACTGCATACCTATATATATACGGTTCTTTAAATATAGGAATGATAGATGCTGGTACATATTCAGCAGATATCACAATCACTATTAGTTATGACTAGTGCAAAACATTTTATTTTAATTGCGCTTTTCTTACTCGTAGTAAGTCCTAATACTTTCGCACAGTTTATCAATCTCAATATTAATATTGAGCCTGAATTAAGTGTAACAGTGGAACAGAATCTTAATTTTGGAACTCTAGTTGCCAACTCTGGTATTCACACTATTCCCTTAGGCGCTATCAACTCTGGAGTGTATAGTATTCGCGCTTATCACACGCAGAATATTTATATAACATTAAATTCACCCGACTTTTTAATTAATGAAAACTCTAATTCTGTTGATAGAATACCCATTACTTTGAATGCTGCTTTTAACAATTCAGGAATTGACAACCAAAAACTTGCTACTTCTTTAGAAGGCGATACTGGCTACTTCCCAGTTCACAAACCATCGTCAAGTAATTTAAATACTGATGTTTGGCAGGCATTGTTTCTTTACATGTTTGGCACTATCGATGTTGGTAATATTGCAAATGGCACCTACTCTGGGCAAGTTATTTTATTTATAGAATATGATTGAGGATCAACAATTCTTATTTCTTAAAATATTTTAATTAAGAGAATCTAACTTTTTAAGACCGTATTACTTAAATAACTTTACACCAGAAATTCTAAACCAACCAATATTCATTATGAAATCTTACAAATTAATACTTTCTGCTTTAGCTCTTGTAGCTGCATTCTCTGTTAACACTTTCGCTCAAGAAACAGCAAACGTTGCTGTAGGCGCTGAAGTAGTAACTGCACTAACTGTTACTAACGCTGGCGACATTAACCTTGGTACTATCCAAGCTGGAACAGCTTCTACTATTAAAGCTGGTGCTTCTGACGCTGTGACTTCTGAAGCGAACTTAGGTGTTACTGTTACTTACGGTCAAGTTACTATTGCTGGTGCAGCTTCTGCAGCTGTAGATGTTGACTTTACTGACGCTACACTTGACACTGCTCCTACTTCTACTCCTGTAGCTTTTACTACTATCGCTTACAGTGCTGAGAAAAATGGTGGTGCAGGTCTATTCACCTCAGGCTCACAAATTGACTTAGACGGTTCTGGAGACGCTACTCTTGACTTTGGTGGCACTCTTGCATCTTCTATTGCTGGTAGCTTCTCAACTGCTAATGGTACTGGTGTTCCAATTACAGTTACTGTAACTTACCAATAAGCTTTTTTCTAACAGCTTTTATTAAAGGTCCCATTTCTAAAATGGGACTTTTTTTTTGAAGTATTAATAAATATAATATTAAGCCTTATTTACTTACATTTCTTTCCAAGATCTAAACAAATCAAATTACAGATGAACAGGCTTACACTTTTATTAGTTTTACTCTTTTCTATAACCTCCTTAGAGGCACTTGGTCAAGTTACTATTGCTCCTACCAATATCTTTATTTCTGATAATTCAAAGTTTGGGACCTATATGGTAATTAATGGCTCTAATGAACCTCAAGAAGTAGCCATTGAGTTCTTCTTTGGATACAGTACCACCGATAAAGAAGGTAACAGAGCTAACATTACGGGGGATAGTTTAATGACTGCTAAACACTCTATCACTCAAAATGTTCGTGCATTCCCACAAAATTTTGTATTAGCTCCTAATCAACGCCAAATTGTGCGGCTTAGAATCACTGGAAATACAAGAGAGCTTAACGATGGAACCTACTGGTCTCGTGTAAAAACATCTTCTAACCCAGAAACACAGCAGGTTGAAGTTGGTACTACTAGCGATGTTTCTGCTAGAGTTGCCATTAAAATTGAACAAGTTACTGGTCTTTTTTACACTGTAGGGACTACTACAACAGGTATCGAAGTGCAAGAAGTTCGTACAAGCTTAGGTGACAATAATATATTAACTGTTCTAACCGACTATAAAAGAACAGGGAATTCTCCTTTCCTTGGTTCTATAAGTACAACATTAATTAATAGTAGCAATCAAGAAGTTAAGCAAGCGTTTGTTTCTACAAGTGTTTACTTTGACGGTACAAATAGACAAACTTTAGACCTCACTGGCCTTCCAACGGGTGAGTACAAGATTAAAGTTCAATTTGAAAGTCAACGTGGTGATGTATCTTCTAGTGATTTAGTCCAAATGAAAACCGTTACCAAAACTATACCCTACGTTATAAGGTGAACACACATTGGTATTATTACCTTTCCACATTAGTTTTATTCTTAGCAACTCTTTGTTCTACACCTCAAGTTTATGCACAAAGCGCTATTGATGAGGCCTCAGAGGTTTATTTAGACTTTAGGCATCGTGGGGTTATTAATACCGTAGTTATTGCTTACTACAAAAATGATAAGTTTTATCTCCCGATAAACGAGCTTTTTTCTCAGTTACAGTTTGATTACTCCACTTCAGAGCTTAGCGTTAGTGGAAAGTATGCTAGTGATCAAACACCGTACAAACTTAATTTCCAATCTAACATAGCAAGTGTTGGAAATAATAATTTATCCCTTACTACTCAGGATTATCTCCTAACAGATTTAGATTTCTACATTACAGCTGCTTTATTTGAAAAATTATTCCAATTAAGGTTTTCAATAGATTTTAGTAATCTTACTCTCAATTTAGAGTCTAATGTTGAAATTCCCGTAGTGCAGAAAATACTTCGTGACCAGAAAAGAAACCGTGCAAATACAAACCGGAATAAAACTGAGAATTACGATTTAAAATATGACCGGGTGCAACCGCTTATAGATGGTGGCTTTATAGATTATAACCTCTCTAGTACAATTAACTCCACTCAAAGCCTATACAACTTCAGTTCTAATGTAGGCTTGCAATTAGCAGGTGGTGATTTACAAGGAACTATTTATGGAAGTTCCAATGACAATTTTTCTACTATAAATACAAATGGTCTGAGATGGCGCTATCTATTTAGAGAAAGTACTGTACTTACTCGACTCACACTTGGCCAAACTAGAAGTGATGGTATTATTCAAAATCCATATACTGGTCTTCGTATTTCTAATTCTCCTATCGAACCTAGATTTAGTTTTGACGAATATGAAGTCCATGGCTCTACACTTCCTCAATCTGAAGTTGAACTTTATTTAAACAATTTATTAATTGATTATCAGCAGGCAAACGAGTTAGGAGATTATCGTTTTTTAGCACCTATTTCTTACGGAACCTCACAGTTTGACATAAAGATATACGGCCCCACTGGTCAAATTATTGAGCGTTCTAATAGAATCCAGATTCCGTTTAATTTCCAGCCAAAAGGTGTTTTTAATTATAATTTTAATATCGGGCAGTTGGACAACCCAATTTTGGGTAGCACAGAACGAAACTATATAGCACACGGTTCAGGTTCATTAGGTCTAACTGAATGGCTAACTCTTAAGTCTGGTTTGGAATACTATGATGGAGTTAATAATAATGAACCTACGCTTACCAGCACCTTATCCTCTCGTATTCTCTCAAAGTATATTTTCACGTTAGAAGGTGTCTCCAAAAGCTATTATAGAGGAGCTTTGAATGTCATATATCCGAACTCTACGAGCCTTAACTTAGATTATACTAACTTCACCAAAACGCAAAACATTTATAATACTTCTGGCGATGATAAACGTATAATTGGTAGTCTTTTTTACCCATTTCTAATAAAAAACACCCCTTTTAATCTTCGGCTTTCATCTTATACAAGAATCAGGGATTCAGGTAACTCTACTACTTTTCGTATAGATGCAAGCACTAACCTCGGTAAACTAAATATAAGACTTGGATATAGTGATCGATCTACTGGTACTTTTGACCCTTTAAATCCAACTACTACTAGTGCTGCTGAAGCATCAATGACTTACAATATTACCCAAAACGCTAATATTCCAAAATTCTTACGAGGCTTTTTTATTCGTTCCAGTTTTAGATATATGCCTGCACTTTCAGAAGTGGAGTCAGTTGATCTTTTAATCTCTCGAAATATTTTAAAACAAGGACGTTTTCAGCTTTCATATGGCAGAAATTTTAAAGGTCAATTTAATACTCTACGATTTAATCTAATTATCGATTTTAATAAAATTAGATCCAGCTCCACCTTCAGCCAAGTTAGAGGTGTAAGCTCTTTTGCACAAAACATTCGAGGGTCGATCGGTTATGATACCAATTACAACAATTTCCTGTTTACAAGTCGTGATCAAGTAGGAAGGTCTGGTGCGGCTGTAAAACTGTTTGTTGATAATAACAATAATAGCAAGTTTGATGAAGGTGATGATCCGATAAATGAAAATGCGTTACGTATAAATCGTTCTGGAGCGTCTAGTACTGCTAAAAACGGTGTCGTTTACTTCTCGCAAATGCAACCTTATTACTTCTATAACATGGAGTTAAATAAAGGTGCGATAAACAATCCGATGCTGGTACCGGATTTCGATAAATTTGGTGTAATAACAGACCCCAACCGCTTCAAAAGAATTGAAATTCCTTTTTACATGTCTGGAGTTATTGAAGGCTCTGTGCAGAAAGTACTTGAGAATAACGCAAAACAAGGCGTGGGCGGTTTAAAACTCACCTTGAAAAAAATTAATAGCGAATACACCACAGAACTTAGGACATTCGGCGATGGCAGTTTCTATGCCTATGAAATCCCTCCAGGAAAGTACAACCTATTCATTGAACAAGCTCAATTGAGCATACTAAAGTCGATTGCAGAACCGAATACCTTAGAATTCGAAATTAAAGCTATACCCGAAGGTGATTTTGTGGAAGGATTGGAGTTTTTACTACGCCCAGAGGGTTATACTCCTCCAGAAATTCTACCGGCCAATGCCAATGAAATTATTACCGAAATTAAAAAAAGTAGCGAAATTCTCGATTATGAGAAGGCTTTGTCAAATAAAGTAAATGAGACGCTGCGCTTAATTATTTTGGCTCAAAATGAGTTTTACCAAAGAGATATTGAAGGTGCTTTTAAGTATGTTAACGAGTCTCTAAAACTATTTGAAACAGCTCAAGGGTACGCGCTAAAAGGTAGTTTATATTATTTAAAAGGAAATAAAATTGAAGCTCAACAGAGCTGGGATAAAGCAATCCGTTTTAACCCAGATATTTTTATTCCTGATGTAGAAGTTCTCGATCAATTAATTAAAACAGAGTTCATGGATTAGGGTATGTATTCAGATCAACTAAGAGTAAACAATATTACTAGTGCTTTAAAAGCCTCTTTTGGGCTTCGCATATTTGTTTGTATATGCTTCCTAATCGTTTCATTCTCCTTTCTAAGCACAACTAATGCTCAAGTTACTTCGGGTGTTAACACCTCAGAGTCTATAGATTTAAAGATTGCTAATCTTGAACAAAACTATGACTCCCAATTAATTCAAATTCTCTCCAACTACTTTGACAAGAAAATGTTTTTTGTTGATGTTAGCGTAAAAGCTGAGATGGTTAACGAGACTTATGCTACCTCAGAAAGTAAAATAAATAGAGACCGCCCTAAAAATATTATCATGCCGGGGCTTCCTTTCTTACCAGAAGGAAATCTAAGAGAAAGACAGACCGAGGATAAAACACCTGAAACTATCGTAAATCAAAATGTTTTTAGGACTCTACAACTCACTAACTTAAATATCAACATCTACGCTGACTCTTCTTTTAGTGCTCCTGAGATAGAGTTTATGAAGCTAATAGCTGGTTTTGCTGTAAAAACTAATCCTTCACGTGGCGATAGAATTAATATCTCCAGAGTATCTATTCCTGATTTTAGTAGAGAAAAGCCAACTCCTATTGTCATCGAAGAGCCAGTTGAAGAACCTTCAGTTAATACAACACCCCCAACCTTACTATCAGTAATAAACGAATACAAGATTGCACTAATAGTGGGTGGTATTGTAATCCTTCTACTTATTCTATTTGTTGTACTTTGGAAGTTTATGAGTAATGGTAAAAAAGTACCTAAAGAGTCCAGAGATAGCTTTAGAAATGATATGAGCTTTGATGCTCCTACACCTCAGTCTAATATCCAAAACTTGGCTCAGCGACGCATATCCTCAGAAAATGACGATTCTTTGGTGGATATCGATGAATTAATCTCACAGTTTTTCAATACACCCCAAGAGATCTCTCTACTTTTCGAATTTTGGATTGATACAGATCATGAGCAAGGAGTTAAAAAAGCAGCCGAAGTAATTGCCTCTATAGATAAGCAACTCGTAAGATCTCTAAAGAAAGAAATGCAGCCTGCTAATTATTTAGCCATTTCGGAGGCTGTAGATGCATTACCCGAATTAACAGCAGAAAAAAAGCAGCAAATACTTAAAGATTTTAATACTGTATTAAGGCCAAGTGGTTCAGCTTCACAATCTGATCATAAACATGCTAAACTAGGACTCTTTAAGTTCTTAAGTCATATATCAGATGAACAGATAATTAAATTGATGAAAAATGAAGACACACAGACAGCTGCTTTAGTTTTAGATTACTTACCAGGTAACAAAGCAGCTGATCTACTTGATAAATTTGACAGTGACAGAGCTACTCATATAATGATAAATATGGCCACCATTCACACACTCTCCTATAAAAAGCATACAGAAACCTCATCTAAGCTATTTGATAAGGCTATGGATTTATTAGAGTCTGAAAAAGAAGAGCGGCTTGGTGCAGAGAATATCTTACCTATTTTAGAACGGATTCCTCTAAAAGATCAACAAAGATATATTCAGCAACTCATAGACACAGGATCTCCTGTTGGTAGCATCATCAAAGAACAATTCATTACTATAGATCAGATTCCAGAGCTTGATGAAACAATTGTGAGTGCTTCGGTAAACCAGCTAAGTACTGAAATACTTTTAAGAGCTCTTGTAGGACTAGATGATGCAATAATTAATAAAGTACTTTCTGTAAGACCAAGAAGAGAGCAGCGTTTAATAAGAATTGAACTAGATCAAGCCGAAATGGATGATGATCATAATATTGAACAGGCGAAAATACTGTTAATGAATTCAATTAGAAATGAAGCAAAAAAACAAACTCGTACTTTAAAATAAATTCAGGTAGTAACTTATCGTCTCAATTAATAACATATCATTTATTAAAAGCTTGCTTCTAGGCGTATTAATCTATGCACTAATGTTAGGTTGTGGGAGTTCAAAAAACATTGAAAGCTTAGCCGAGTCTATGCCAATAGTTGAAGACAGCACCTCAACTATAAAAGTAATCTCACCCGATAAAGATCCTGCCAGAATCAAACTAACCGAAGATTATAAGAAAGAATTAGATAAGCAATATCTTGGTAAAGCAAACGGAATTACGACCTACTATATATTAGCACAACAACAGTTTTATAATGCCGAATACGAAGATGCTCTTTATTTAATTAACAAAGCAATTGCTATAAAAGAAACACCTGATGTTATAGCACTAAAAGGAAGTATTTATCTTGGCCTGGGCTCAATAGATTTATTCACTCAAAACTGGAAGAGAGCCCTTGAAATGGACAAGAATATTCCTATCCCTAACTCTTCTGTAATTATTAAAGAGCTACAGAACCAAGGATTGATTAACGATAAACTTGAACGAAATTTTAAATAGTAGTATACAATGCGCACATCTATACTTAATATCTTTAGCTTTATCTTTTCGATTGCAATACTTGTTTGGGGTACTTTGCTAGTAACCGGATTCACTCAATATGATATTGTACCTAGCAAGTATGAATTTTTAAATTTACCTAGTCTTGCAATTGTTTTTGGCGGAATTGCAGCTAGTGTATTTATCAGTTATCCTTTTAGAAGTGTACTTGTCGCTTTCCGAGAAAGTTTAAGGTTATTTTCTCACAGTAGGATTGACGATGAATTGATTGGAAACGATATTGATAATGTTCTGTATTGGCAAAAAAGAATTAAGAAAGATAGAGTACGAGCTATTTCAGATCTAAGTGAAGAGTTTAATGACCAATTTGAAGGCTACTTGTTTTCTATTCTAGATACCAACTATACTACAGATGAACTTAGAGATTTAGGCGAAATCTATATCGAAGAAACCTATTCTCGTCAACTTAATACCAACCAGATAATAACTAGCATGGGTAAAACCTCTCCCGTCTTTGGTATGCTTGGTACACTTTTTGGTCTTATCGTAATTCTTTCGAGTTTTAACGAGATGGATGCTTTATTGTCTGGGTTAGCTACCGCATTAATGACAACCCTTTATGGTATCATCATTGGTAATTTCATCTTCACTCCTATGGCCAAAAAGATGAATAACAGTGCTTCCCTTCAATATTTTAGAGAGAAACTTATTCTTGAAGGCATCATTCTAATTCAAGAACAAAAAACATCGCTACAGATTTATGACAAACTCCAGGCACACATGCGCCGTGGTAAAAATAAAATCTAGACTATAATATCTATATAAGAGCCTATTTTGAGCGATAGAATACCAAATAATAAGAGAAATTCACTGTTTCCTCAACAACCGTTTGAAGAGGAAGATGATGACAGTTGGCAGGTAAGTTACCTTGACATAATTACCATTGTTTTAGGGTTTCTTATTATTCTACTTTCTTTTTCTCAACTTAAAGATAGCAAAGATCTATCTGTGTCTAATCTTTATGACTCCTCGGTTGTGGAAACCGAATATATAACTACTCCAATCGAGGATATTAAGACGGAATTAGAAGAACTTCTAAAAACTGATATTGATAATGGCTCAATTGGTATTTCTCGTGATCTTAATGACTTAAGAATACGTTTTAAAAGTGATGACTTTTACAGCTCAGGAAGTGCAAAGCTTAAACCTAAGGGTTTAAATCAACTAAGTAAGGTATTACTCGCTATTAAAGAAAATAAGTACGATGATTTCAATATAGATATTGAAGGTCATACTGATAGTAGCCCAATTTCATCCATAACTTACCCTTCTAATTGGGAACTTTCTACAGCTAGAGCTTCAAACGTAGTAAGATATTTTAATGGGTTAGGTATCCCTGCTACAAGGCTAAAAGCTTCTGGTTATGCAGATTCTAGACCTATGATTTTGTTAGATTCGCTTGGCAATAGCCTACCCGTGTCTAAAGAAATGAATAGACGGATTGTTCTAAGGTTATACTACACACTTGAAAGAGACGTAGCAGAAGCCAAACCGCTTCAAGCTGTTTCGGAACCAGAAACAAAGCCAATTACACAACCCGATTTAATTGATGTAATTCCACCCCCTGCCCCACCTGTAAGTTCTCCAACTAATAAATCAATAAAAACTTGCAGCTACTCAGTTCAAATTGGAGGGTTCGAGTCTTTCTTTAACAGTTTGAAAATTGCAGAAGAAGTTGAAGAAATAACTAACTTTGAAATTGAGATTTTTTACAACACGAATCTTTTCTCAGTTCGTACAAAAGCTAAAAATTCACTTTCTGAAGTATTAAACATTCAAAAAGAGATTAGCTCCCAAGTTCCAGCTCTAGCAACTACCGGTATCATAAATCAATGCTACAATAAAGCTCAGGTTGCTCCCTCTCCTCTTAGATATCAAATTCAGCTTGGGTATTTCCAAACAAAACTGAATGCAGAAAATTATGTTAGCCGCCTTTTAAACGAGCACCAAATTAATACAGAGATTAATCAGTTTTCGTCAAATGCGTTTACTGTACTGACAGTTCCTAGTTCAAGCTTAAAAGCTACTTTTGATGAGCTCAATGCATTCAACGCTAAAAGTATCTCGTCCAATATTTTTATCAGATATGTACAGGAACCTCAAACTGAATACAACTTTACAATACAACTACAAATGGGTTCTTTCTCCAGCCTAAGCGAAGCTCTTGAGAGCTCTCAAAATATTCTTTCCAACTTAGATATCGAATCAACTGTTTCTGAACCTATAGAAGGAAAATACTACCTTCTCACTGCTAAAAATTCGAGCTGGACTAGATCTCTCGAGCTCTTTGAACAAATAAAAGCTAGTGAACTCAATTTACTACCTATCATTTATTTACTTGAATATAACTAAACCTTTTTAAATTCAAGTAATCGCTCTTAACGTCTATTGTTTCATAAAAAAAAGCTCCTTATCAAATAAGGAGCTTTTCGCTAAATAGCTTAAATCGAAAATTGCGAGTTTTTCTAAAGTAACATCGAAATTGGATTTTCTAGAAGTGTTCTGACTTCATTCAAGAATTTAGCTGCTTTTGCACCATCAACAATACGGTGATCACTTGAAAGCGTAATTTTCATTCGCTTACCAGGAACAACTGCACCATTTTCAACAACAGGAACGTCACGAATAGCTCCAACAGCTAGAATACATGCATTTGGTGGGTTTATGATTGCAGTGAATTCTTCGATGCCAAACATACCAAGATTAGAAATAGTGAAAGTACTTCCTTCCATTTGTTCTGGAGATAGTTTACGATCTCTTGCTAAGCCCGCTAGTTCACGAGTTTCAGATGAAATCTGTAAAAAACCTTTCTGATCAACATGATTAATAACAGGAGTCATCAATCCTTCGTCAATTGCTACAGCTACGGCTATGTTTACATCAGCGTGCTCAACAATCACATCATCGTGCCAAGAGCTGTTTATAGCTTGGTGACGCGTTAGAGCTACTGCACAGGCTTTAACAACAATATCATTGAAACTGATTTTTACATCGTTTGCCGCATTCATTGAAGAACGGGCAGCCATTGCAGACTTCATGTCTACATCTACTGTTTCGTAAAAATGAGGGTTTGAGAATTTACTTTCTGAAAGACGACGAGCTATGACTTTTCGCATCTGAGAAACTTTAACTTCTCTACTTTCTAAACTCTTGAAGCTTGTTCTTACAGGCGCTTTAGCTGGAGCAGTTGAGGCAACTTTAGCAGTAGTTTTAAAGTCTTCAACATCTTTTTTAACAATACGTCCATCAGGACCAGAACCAGCAACTTCTGCAAGATCGATTCCTTTATCTTCAGCAATTTTCTTTGCTAATGGAGATGCTTTTACTCTTCCAGAATCTGAAGAAGTACTGGTAGTCGCGTCTTCTTTAACTTCTGAAACTGCTTCTTTTCCTGCTTTATCAGAACTAGCTGGATCGGCTTTTGTATCAGATGAAGAATCCCCACCTTCTAAAAGAGCGCTAATATCTTCGCCTTCTTCACCAATAACAGCAATTAATCCACCTAAAGGAACAGCATCTCCTTCTCCTGGAATTATTTTAAGAAGAGTTCCTGAATCAAAAGCTTCTACATCCATAGTTGCTTTATCAGTTTCAACTTCTGCTATAATATCTCCAGCTTCAATCTTGTCGCCTTCTTTTACATTCCATTTAGCAATTACACCTTCTTCCATGGTGTCGCTAAGTTTCGGCATTTCAATCTTTATGGCCATGTTCTTCTTCGATTAAGTGAATTTAATTTAGTTTCTGTAAGTAACCTGTTTAACAGCATCAATAACCTGTTTAGGACTAGGATACCAAATATCAAAAAGGTTTTTTGCGAAAGGCGCATTAACATCTGGTAATGTAACACGTTGTACAGGAGCATCTAAATAGTCAAATGCTTCTCTTTGAATCAAGAATCCAATTTCAGCTGCAAAGCCTGCGAATGGATGAGCTTCATCTACAATCACACAACGATTTGTCTTTTTAATTGATTCTATAATCAAAGGCACATCTAAAGGCTTTACCGTCCGTGGATCAATAATCTCACATTCGATACCGTCTTTTGCTAATTGGGCAGCAGCTTGTACAGCAACATGATACATTTTACCGTGTGCTACGATTGTTACATCGCTTCCTTCACGCTTAATTTTTCCTTTTCCGATAGGAATGATGTAATCATTCTCATCAGAAACCTCGCCTTTCAATCCGTACATTTGTTCCGATTCCATAAAAAGAACGGGATTATCATCACGAATTGCAGATTTCATTAACCCTTTTGCATCGCCAGGCTCAGACACATAGATTACTTTTAAACCAGGGAAGTGTGCGTACATAGAATCGTATGCAACAGAGTGTGTTGCGCCAAGCTGCCCTGCTGATGCATTTGGACCTCTAAATACGATTGGACAACTAATTTGACCACCAGTCATATATTTTACTTTGGTAGCGTGGTTAATTATTTGATCAGCGGCTAATACTGCAAAGTTAAAAGTCATAAACTCAATAATCGGTCGCAAACCATTCATTGCTGCACCAACTCCAATACCTGCAAAACCAAGCTCAGAAATTGGTGTATCGATTACTCTCTTATAACCATACTTATCTAATAAGCCTTCAGTTACTTTATAAGCACCATTATATTCTGATACTTCTTCACCCATTACGAAGACACGTTCGTCACGTCCCATTTCTTCGTCAATTGCGTGCTTTATTGCTTCTCTAAATTGTAATTCAGCCATCTTAATACTTGTGTAATTTTTTAAACGTGGAAGTAAGGGTTGTCTTCTTCGAACATATCTTCATAGAGTTCTTCCTCTTTAGGGAACTCTGAATTATCTGCAAAATCAATTGCGTCAAGAATTTCTTGTTCTACCTTTTCTTCGATTTCCGTTAGGTCGTCTTGTTTTGCTACTTTATTATCAAGAATGTAGGTTTTCAACCTTTCAATAGGATCGTACCCTTGATATTCTTCCAGCTCTGCTTTCGTTCTATACTTTTGAGGATCAGACATAGAATGACCTCTGTAACGATAGGTTCTAATCTCTACAAAATAAGGAGTAGAGTTTTCGCGAACGTCATCTGCAATTTCTTTCATTTTCTCATACACAGAGAAAACATCCATTCCATTGATTACCGCACTCTTCATTCCGTAACCTTTAGCGCGGTCAACAATTTCAGCAACAGTATGTCTTTTTGCAGCGGTACCCATGGAGTAGCCATTGTTTTCAACTACGAAAATTGCAGGTAAACTCCATAGCTGAGCCATATTAAATGTCTCGTGGAGTGCACCTTGATCAACAGCACCATCACCAAAAAAGCAAGTAGAAATACGGTCGTTCTGTTGATACTTGTTCGCAAAAGCTAGACCACCGGCGATAGGAATATGACCACCAACAATGCCGTAGCCACCCCAATAATGATTTTCAGCTTTCGCAAAGTGCATAGAACCACCTTTACCACGTGATGAACCAGTGCCTTTACCAAACAACTCAGCCATTCCTTCAGCTGGTGTAATGCCTCGACAAAGTCCCCAACCGTGATCACGGTAACCAGTGATAATATCATCTTTGTCATTTAAAGCAAAAACAGTTCCAGTAGAGATTGCCTCTTGCCCAATATAAACATGTAAGAAACCACCAAACTTTCCTTTTTGGTACTGCTGCATCGCGCGCTCTTCAAAACGGCGTTGTAAATACATTTGCTCGTACATAGCTTTTAAGCTATCTGCTGAAAGGCCTAATGCTTTGTGTTTCTTTTTTGTTGCTGGAGGTAAATCTACCCCTTTTTGTACTGCGCCTTCGCTAACGTCTCCGATACCTTTTGGTGCAAATTGAATGTCGTCTTTTATCTTTTTTGCCATAGTTCTTTTAATTGAATCCTTGGTCCCTCCAAAAGGGATTGGAATATATCCAATTTTTAGGAAGTTTTCGTCTAATATCCGAACACTTAGTTAATGTGTTCTTCTATAATTTCATTCACTTTTTCTAAAGCGCTTGTTAATTTCTCCGGATTTCTCCCCCCAGCTGTGGCAAGATTTGCTTGCCCACCACCTCCACCGCCTACTAATCTACCAATTTGGCCAACTAGAGCACCTGCTTTAAGATTTTTTGAATTAATAAGATCGTCGGTTACCGCTACCATTACATATACTTTCCCTTCCTCTTCATCTTTTGAGCCAAGTACAATGACGCTATTATTTGCAATCTTTTGCAAAGCATCGTAACCCAATTGCTTTAGCACATTCATGTCTGCGCCTGCAATTTCACCTTTTACAAGCTGAACTCCTTCTTTTATACTACTCGCCTCTGAAATTAACTCATCAAGTTTAGCGCCGGTATTCTGAAGGTTTATCTTCTCTAATTCTTTCTCTAGCTCTTTTTTATCATCTAATAACTTCTGGATGTCTTTAGGAATGTCGTTGCTCTGGCCAATAACCTCTTTAATACTTTGTAGAAGTTGATGTTCTGCCCTCAATAAAGTGTCTGCTGCACTACCGCACACGGCTTCAATTCTTCTTACACCAGAGGCAACGGATGTTTCTTGTGTAAATCGGAAATATCCAATCTCTCCTGTTGCTCCAACATGAGTTCCACCACAAAGCTCTACCGAAAAATCTTCATCAAAGGTTATAATGCGAACCAAATCACCATATTTCTCACCGAAAAGCATCATTGCACCTTTTTGGCGAGCTTCTTCAATGGGCACATTACGTTCTTCAAAAAGAGGTATATTCTCTTGAATCTTCTGGTTTACCTTCTTTTCAATTTCTTCTAGTTGATCTCTTGTAACGGCTTCAAAGTGAGAAAAATCGAATCTTAAATGATGCTCATCTACTAAAGAACCTTTCTGAGCAACGTGCTCACCTAACACATCTCGTAATACAGCGTGCGCTAAGTGGGTTGCTGAGTGATGCTTTTGAATTTCTAAACGACGTTCTAAATCTATAGAGGCTGTCCAAACACCGGTTAAATCATCAGGCACAGAATCGGCATAATGAATAAACTCACCATTTATTTTCTGCACATCGTTGATACGAATAATTACATCGTCATTGGCAAGTGTTCCTGTATCTGCTACTTGTCCGCCACTTTCTGCATAGAAAGGAGTTTTAGCTAGCTTCAATCCTACACGCTTTCCCTCTTGTCGAAAGCTTGCAATAGAGGTTTCAATCTCAGCATCATCGTAACCAACAAATTCAAATTCTTCGGAGTTATTTGCCACTAAAATCCAATCATCAACTTGGCTATGATCAACTGAGAATTTACCAGCAGCTCGCGCTCTATCTTTTTGTTCGTTCATCAACTTGTTGAAGCGATCTTCATCAACTTCAAGACCTTGCTCGCGAGCCATTAATTGTGTTAAATCGATAGGGAATCCATAAGTATCATGAAGCTTAAAAGCGTCGTCTCCAGCTATTACTTTTTTCCCTTTAGCAATCTTATTGAATAAATCTATTCCTTGTCCTAAGGTTTTTAGAAAGCTCTGTTCTTCAGATTTAATTACATTAATAACGTAATCTTTTTGAGCCTCCATTTCAAAGAACACATCTTTGAACTGATCAGACAAAACATGCACTAATTTATAGAAAAAGGGTTCTTTTAAACCTAAAGTATCCCAACCATATCTAATTGCTCTTCGCAAAATTCTACGAATTACGTAACCACGCCCATCATTCCCAGGAGAAGCACCATCGGCAATGGAGAATGCAACAGCTCTAATATGATCTGCAATTACTCTCATGGCAATATCTTTCTTTTCATCATCACCGTAAGTTAGACCTGCAAGCTTTGCAATTTCGGTAAGTAGAGGAGTAAATACATCTGAGTCGTAGTTGGATGTCTTTCCTTGAATAACAGCACAAATTCTCTCAAAACCCATTCCAGTGTCAACATGCTGAGCTGGAAGTGTGATTAGCTCTCCACTCGTTTGTCTATTGAACTGAATAAATACAAGATTCCAGATTTCCATTACTCGTGGATCATCTTGATTTACTAACTCAGCACCGTCTAATTTCGCTCTTTCTTCGTCGGTTCTTAAATCTACATGTATTTCGGAGCATGGCCCACAAGGACCGGTATCTCCCATTTCCCAAAAATTATCTTTCTTTCCGAACTTAAGAATGTGACTGTGTTTAATCGGTGTCTCGCTCTTCCAAAGCTCAATTGCTTCTTCATCAACAGGTAACCCATCTTCTTTATCGCCACCAAATACGGTTATATATAATCTGTCAGGATCTAATCCCCATTTATCAACAAGTAATTCCCAAGCCCAACCAATAGCTTCTTTCTTGAAATAATCTCCAAACGACCAATTTCCAAGCATCTCAAAAAGCGTATGGTGATAGGTATCGTGTCCTACTTCTTCTAAATCATTATGCTTTCCGCTCACTCTAATACATTTCTGAGTATCTGCTGCGCGTCTCCATTCTTCGCCATTTAGAGACAAAGTTTTTTCCTCACCCAAGAAAATAGGCTTAAACTGATTCATCCCTGCATTAGTAAAAAGCAATGTGGGATCATCCTTTGGTACCACAGGGGCACTATCTACAATGGCATGGCTCTTTTCAGCGAAAAATTCTAAAAACTCTTTTCTAATTTGGGAAGAAGTTTTTGTGGACATCTAGAAATATTATCAGATTAAAATTTAAGGCTGTAAAGATAGAAAATTTCTTTCTCTAACTCATGGAAGCAATGCGTAACTTTTACGTTCTTATTTCTGAGAGTTCAAACAACCAATTAAAATGCTATGAAAACTATTTTAAATTACTTTTTTAGAGGAATGTTGATTGTATTTCCTCTAGGAGCTACCTTTTATCTTATTGGAATTACAATAGGTTGGATGAATGAATCGTTAAACTATCTTTTCTTTAGCTGGTTTAATTTTAGCATTCCTGGTCTGGGAATTATTACAGGTTTTATTGCTATTGCACTCACAGGATTCATTTTCTCAAGAGCATTTACTAAGCCAGTAGTCCATTGGTTTGAGAAACTTCTGAGTAGAATGCCAATTGTAAGTATTATTTATTCCTCGTTAAAAGACCTAACTGAAGCTTTTGTTGGCGAGAAAAAGAAATTCACGACTCCTGTGCTAGTAGATTTTGGAGTCCCTGGCGTAAAACGTTTAGGTTTTATTACTCAGGACTCACTTAAATCTTTAGGACTTAATGGCAATATCGCTGTTTACTGCCCACATTCTTACAATTTCTCAGGTAACTTGTATATAGTAGAAGCCCACCATGTTAAACATATTAAAACCGATTCTACTGATTTTATGAGGTTTATTGTATCAGGAGGAGTAACGAAACTTCATGACTACTAATATACTTCCTCGAAAGTTCTTACTGAAGGTTTAATACCTTTTTTCATGTCTTCCCAATTCCAATCCTTAGGATCGGTTTCGGGAAGTGAACCACTAAGAACCAAATAATCTGTATAGCCTTGAAGGGCTAGATTATGGTAGATTCCCGTTTCCATCCCCTTCATCCCACAAAGGTAAATAAGCGTATTCTCTTTTTCTAAAATAGGCCCTAAAACATCTTTATAATCTTCAATTGCACTTTGAACGTATTTTTTACTTCCGTTTGTACGCCTTTCCTCTCTTGACACACAAGTGATGTAGTCAAAGTTTTCGTGTTTCTCAGCCATTTCTTTAAAATACTTCGGATAAAGCAAGTCTGTTCTATACGGACATCCAAAAACTAGAGCTACATTACCCTGTAAGCCTGATTCAAAAAGTTCGAGAATCATTCCACGAAAAGGAGCAATACCGGTTCCCGTTGCAAAAAATACATAGTTAAAATCTTCTGCGTTGTCTGGCAGAAGATACCTTCTGCCACTAGGACCTGTCATTCTAACTTTATCACCTGGCTTCAGGTTTGCTAAGTAATTAGAACAAATACCTGTATATAACACTCCATCAACTTCATCAATGGCTCTTTTAACAGTTGTAGAAATCAAGTTCTGCTTACCCCCCTCACCTTTTGATGGTGATGAAACAGAATACAATCTCAATTTGTGAGGTTTTCCTTTTTCATTTAAACCAGGAGCTAAAACTCCAATTGATTGGCCTACACGCACCTTACCTTCCAAATCAGTACCAGCGATATCAAAGGTTATGTGACGAACAATATTTGGGCTACTTTCAGCGCTACATACATAGTTCTCAACTATTGTAGCTTCCGTAGGATTTTTTGGTGAGTAAATATTCAGTTCAACTTCAGGTAATATAATCTCTGACATGGTTTGCTTTCTTTAGCTTTACACTTGGTTATTCAGCAATTGCTGATACTCCACAAAATAGAGTATTTAATAGATAGGATGAAAAATCTTAGCTTAAAATTAGTAATATTTACTGGAAGCCCTTTTCTAAACCAATATGTAGTTTAGAATAATAGACATAAAAAAACCTACCTTAATCGTATTAAAGTAGGTTATAAGAAGTTATTTATTAAAATTAAAAGTAGAAAGTAAGACCTGCAGAAATAACATTACCGCTAAATTCTTTTTCACTTATTCTATCCTCATTCCCATCTAAGAATAAGTATCTATAATCTATATTCAGTGCGGCAGAGCTACTTAAAGGCATGTCTAGCCCAAACCCTAAATGATATCCTAGGTTAACTTCTGAGTCATCTCCAGGGCTAACAAAACCACCATCATAATCATAGATAGTATAATATGCACCAAGGCCAGCTAAACCATAAGGCTGAAAGTTTGGCGCGATAGGGACAAATAACATAAGCGAACCAGTAACAGGTACTTGACTTACGGTAACTTTTCCACCACCAACAGTATAATCTTGCTCTCCTCTATATTCTGCAGCAAGCTCAAAGCCGAAAATATCTCCTCTTGATCGTGTTTGAAGGCCAATAAACATGGTTCCATCATCTGCGTCGGGAGCTTTGTAGTAACCTATTCTTGGGCCAAAGCCAGACTTACCCTTAACAGGATTTTGTGCGTAAACATATCCCGTCATACAGAATATTAAAAATGTAGCTAGTAAAATTTTAGAGGTTTTCATAAAAAGTAATTGATTCAAATTTAATTTATGTACCAACTTTCCTCAATTCTGTTCCTGAACTTAATAATATCTTAATTCTGATTGCTAATACGATATCTAACTAATTCTTCAATAGTAGGCCTTTCACCTCTACTCTCAGTTAAACGCTCAGCTAAATTACTTGTAACTCCGAGAGTCGTTAACCTCACTAGGTTTTCTTTAGTAAGTTCTTCCTTTGTATACCCTAAGTCCAACATTTGACTCGTAAAAGCTGCTGTTAAGCCATTATTACGAGTTTGAATTAGTTCATCAATGGTTAACTCGTAACCCAACTCCTTCATCATTCTTGCATAGGTATCACTAACTGAAGCTCGCTGAAGTTCTACTAACTGATCTAGAGTAACTTCAGTGTAGCCAACCTCTCTAATTCCATTTGTGTAAGTGGCAGTTACTCCTTCACTTCTTAGTTCTTTGAGTTCTTCATGAGAAAGCTCGCCATAACCCATTTCTGTCATCCAAGCACCCATTCGGTTTAAAAGATCTTCGCTCGGCTCATTTATTGAATTAAATGTCTCTGTGAATGGTGCAAAAAAATCCCAATTTGAAAAACTAAACTGAGAGCCCGTGTAAACCGCAAGAGTTGCTATAAATGCAAATAATAGAATATAGTTAGACAGCTTTGAGTTTGACTCTCCCCCAGAATCAACACCACCACTAAATTCATTTATAGAGTCTTTTTCAATATCTTTTAAATCGTTTTTTAACTTCCTAAACTGTGTACTCATAGCTTTCCCTTTTTAAAATCAACCCTAATTACGAAGATTCAAGAAAAAAGATACAGAATTTAGACAACAAGTTTTAATGAGTTACTGAGGTCGTTAATAGTAAAAGGCTTTACAATTAGGTCTGTAAAATTCGTACTCTTTGCTCGATCATAATTCAATTTATCAGAGTTACCAGTTAAATAAATGACTGAAACTATCATCTCTTTTTTTATACGTTCAACAGCTTCTATACCATCCATTTCTCCCTTTAAACGGATATCCATTAGGATTAAGTCTGGCTTTTTTTCTAATGCTAATTCAATAGCTTCTTCTCCAGACACAGCTTTTCCTATAACTTTATGCCCAAGTTCCCTCACCATGTTTTCTACAACTAGGGAGATAATCATATCATCTTCTACAATAAGTATATTTTTCATTTATTCACTTAACTTTTCCTAGCTTTGGCTATGGAGTCCTGCATTAACTTATTCAATATTCTACTAAATGAGTTAGTTATCGGCTAAATGTTACCATTATTAAACCTTAAACAACTTCTATTTTTAGAATCTTACCAGATTGTACATCTACCATCCCTTTCCACTTTACCGCACTAGTTGAATCAATCGAAATCTCAACAACCCAGCACTTATGAAATGTCATTTTCTCTTCTTCTTTGATAGCTACGTACTTTAAATAGGGTGTATTACCAAAATTGCTTTTTACTATCCTATGCTGAATTAAGGCCCCGTTTGAATCTTGATAGGTGATTGATTTCCCAAGAAATATTTCTTGGGCATAAACATATCCTACCTCAATAAAATCGGGACTGTAAACCTGAAACCAATTCCCCCAAATTCTGTTTACACCTTTCGCGTCTACATATACAGAAATTTCTGTGTCAAGAACCTCAATACCCTCTTTAACTTGATTTTCAAAACTAAACCGCCATTGTAATGGTACACTATTAATATTTGGACCTTCACATATTGTACAACCATTAAGTGGTAAGGATTCTATCAAAACAAGTCTTTCTTTATCCACCACATTTGTATATCGCTGGTTTTCCAATAAAGCTTCTTTTGCAAGATTCAAAAGTTCTTCAGAATATTGAACTTCAACTTTAATCTCTTCTCTATTTAAGCACGGGTTTACATCGTTAACAAAAAGAACTCTGCTAAAGCCCGTTAACCCATATTCGTTAAGAGTTGAACAAACCTTCCCACCACTTTGTGCATGGTACTCATTATTCATTTCAACGAGTTTCTCCATTTCTATTACGGAAATACTCGCTGGATAAAGTTCAGTATCATCTAAAGGCGACAAATCACAATTTGTTACACATAATATGACAAAACCAACTGAGTATAGTAGAGATTTTAGCGACACTGGAGAGACTTATTTTGACCAATAATAAGATATCAAATAAGACAACCCCCAACAACCCCTAAGCATTATATTATATTAATTATTGTCTTGAGGAATGTTACACCTTTTAGTTTTGTAGTTTAACCAATGTCCTCTAATTAATAGGGAACTCCCAATAAATGTTACCCCTGCTTCTCCATACTCTCCTAAACTGTGGTTTAATAACCAAGCCAAGAAAATAATAAAAACACCAGCTAGTAAATAGAAAGTTACTCTTTTTGAATTATGCTGGCGCTTTAACGAGAGGTACACTGTAGGAGCTATCGCAATAAAAAAGATAAGGTGTGTGTATTCATGAAAATTTTCGAAAGCTGGCCACAATGGGATCAATGCTATTACAAAGGGCACTAATAGGCAATGTATCGCACAAACTCCAGACAATCCAATTCCAATTCTATCCCAGAAACCAAGTTTTGATGAATTGTTAGTGCGCATAAGATTATAAAGAGTTTCTAAATTATCGAAAACATGTTCTGCAAAAACCAAACCACAAAGATATTAATAACCGAGCACTTTTTTGCATAAAATGTATCTATATGATTCATTTACAATTAAAATATAGTTCCTGTGATTTCTTGAATTAAACGATTTTATTTATGTAGTGATTGGTAAATTAGCTCATCGGATTTATATATGTAATGTTTTTAGCATTAAGCAATTCATCAAAGAAAATTAGAATAAAATGATCACTAACTTCTTACTCTATAGTTCTCTCTTCCTTTTTTTACTATTTGGAGGGTGTAAGCTTGTAAAACTTAGCCCCGACGCCATTCTCATAAAAGATGCCAACATAATCGATATAGAGTCTGGAACTATTATTCCTCAACAATCCATTTTAATTGAATATGGCAAAATTACCAATATCTTTCCTAGCGGAGCCATTGCCTATGCAGCACATCAGGAAATTGAAGCTACTGGAAAGTATGTAATTCCTGGATTATGGGATATGCATATTCATTTACGTGGAGGAAGTGGTCTTGTGAATGAAAATAAAAATCTCATCCCTCTATATATTGCCAATGGCGTAACAACTATTCGAGAAGCTGGGGGCGATATCACTCCAGAAATCTTGAATTGGAAAGAGGAAATTTCCAATAATACTCTTATTGGTCCTACAATATTTACGAGTGGACCAAAGCTAGATGGTAAAAATTCTACTTGGCCTGGATCTTTAGAGTTACAGTCTAAAGACGATGTTAAAAAAGCTTTAGATTCTTTAGTTACTTTAGGTGTCGACTTCATTAAAATATATGACAGCACTTTAAGTGAAGATATATTCCTTGAAATACTTCATCAGGCGGAAGCTAGAGGGCTTAAGACGACTGGGCACATCCCAATGAGTGTTATGCTAGAAGACGCTCTTGATGCAGGAATAGACGGTGTAGAACATCTATATTATGTACTTAAAGGGACTTCTAGTAAAGAGCAAGAAATAACTGATTTGGTTCGAAATGGAAAGCTCAATTTTTGGGATGCTGTTCGCCAACTGCTTGATAGTTATGATGAGGAAAAAGCAGACAAATTATTTCAAAAAATGGCAGGAAAAAAAGTGGCGGTAACCCCTACCCTTTATATCGATGAAGTATTGAGCTTTTTGCATGATGTTGATCATAGCGATGATGTTGAACTCAATTTTATTGGCCAAGAAATTCAGAAAACTTATGCACGTAGATTAAATGCAGCACTAAAAAGATCTGAAGCTTCCAAAAAATTTGAAGCAGAGCTTCACCACAAATTCAAAAGCATGATAAAGCCCATGTTTGATGCTAATGTGATGTTACTAACTGGCTCTGATAATGGCGCTTATAACTCTTATGTTTACGCAGGAAGTTCATTGCACAAAGAGTTAGAGAAATTTGTAGAGTCAGGCCTCACCCCTACAGAGACACTACAGAGTTCAATTATTAATGGAGCCACCTTTTTTGGTGTTCAAGACTCCATTAGTACAATTCAAGTTGGTAAAAAAGGCGATTTACTCATTCTCAATGCCAATCCATTACAGGATATTAAAAACACCACCTCTATTGAAACCGTAGTTCATAATGGCAAAAGCTATTCCCAAAAAGAACTTCAGCAACTTTTAAAAGGAATAGCTAACTAGTTATCCTTACAGAATTTCTAAATCAAACTTAATATTATCCACATGAAGAGATTGACAGCTACTTTACTTGCTACTTTGATTTTAACTTCATGTACAATGCAAAACAACGTGGACAAATCCTCAACATTGATAAAACCAGAGATCGAAAAAAAGATTGATAGCTTATTATCTAAAATGACATTAGATGAAAAAGTAGGCCAAATGACTCAGTATAATGGAAATTGGGATGTAACAGGCCCTCTACCTGAAGGCGACTACTTTGAAGAAAGATATGAAGCCATTGCTTCTGGTAGAGTCGGTTCAATGCTTAATATTATTGGTGCAGAAGCCACTTTAGAAGCCCAAAAAATTGCTGTTGAAAAATCTCGATTGGGTATTCCTCTCATTTTCGGTTACGATGTAATTCATGGCTACAAAACGATGTTTCCTATTCCACTGGGAGATGCTGCTAGCTGGGATTTAGAAGGTATAGAGAAAGCAACTCGAGTTGCAGCTACAGAGGCTTCATCGGCTGGTATCCATTGGGCATTTGCACCAATGATGGATGTTACACGCGACCCACGTTGGGGAAGAATTATGGAAGGCGCTGGGGAAGATCCTTTTCTTGCCTCCAAAATTTCGGTAGCTCGAATAAAAGGCTTTCAAGGAGACAATCTATCTGATTTAACAACCGTAGCAGCAACAGCCAAGCATTTTGCTGGTTATGGTTTTATTAGAGGAGGCTTAGATTACAACACAACCGAGCTAAGCAACACAACACTTTATAATATGGTTTTACCTCCTTTCAAGGCAAGTGTTGATGCTGGTGTTGCTTCTGTTATGAACTCCTTTAACGATATTAATGGAATACCCGCTACTGCACATACCCAATTACAAAGAGACATTTTGAAGGAGCAATGGGGATTTGACGGGCTTATCATTTCAGATTGGGCAAATATAAGCGAGATGGTTACTCATGGTTTTGCAAAAGATTTAGAGGAAGCCGCAAAAAAAGCTACTTTAGCAGGCACCGACATGGATATGGAGTCAAATGCATACGAACAGCATCTTGTTGATTTAGTTAACTCAGGAGAAGTTGATAAGAAGTATATTGATGAAGCTGTTAGAAGAATTTTGCGTATTAAGTTTTTACTTGGCCTTTTCGATGATCCATACCGTTATTCCAACGCTCTTCGAGAAAAGGAAAACACTTATACAGAATCGAATAGACAAATTGCTAGAGATATAGCAAAAAAGTCTATCGTACTTCTTAAAAATGATGGCAAGGTTTTACCAATTTCGAAATCTGTAAAATCCATTGCCGTAATTGGGGCTTTGGCTAACGATAAGGACAGCCCTCTTGGAAGCTGGAGAGCCCAAGCACAAGCCAATTCTGCAGTTTCTCTGCTTGAAGGCATTAAAAACGCTGTAGGAAATAACACAAACGTTAAGTTTGCACAAGGTTATACCCTAGCTACAAATGAACGCGCTTTCATAAACGAACTGGATTTCTCCAAAATGGATAAAACAGATGGTTTTGAAAAAGCTCTAAACCTTGCCCGTACTTCAGATGTTGTAGTTCTTGCTGTTGGTGAAGAAGCTTTTCAAAGTGGAGAAGGAAGAAGCCAAACAAACATTGGTTTGAAAGGAGCTCAACTTAAACTGCTGAAGAAAATCACTGCCATTAACGACAATGTTGTGGTTGTTCTTATGAACGGGCGTCCTATTGCAGAACCTTGGTTATACGAAAATAGTCCAGCAATTTTGGAAACTTGGCACCTAGGAACTGAAGCTGGAAATGCAATAGCTGATGTTATTTTTGGAGATTATAATCCTTCTGGGAAATTACCCATTTCAATTCCTCGAAATGTTGGGCAGATTCCAATATTCTATAATCACGATAGAACAGGACGTCCAGATGCCTATGTAGATAACCCAAATATGGTGTTTTGGTCTCATTACACCGATTCCGAAAAAACACCCCAGTTTTATTTTGGGCACGGCTTAAGCTACACCACTTTTGAATATTCAGAACTGAACCTTAGTTCTTCAGTAATGACTACGGAAGATACCGCTATGGTCTCTGTTCAGGTTACTAATACTGGAAACGTTGAAGGTGAAGAAATTGTACAGTTGTATCTTCATGATAAGTTTGCGAGTATTATCCGCCCAGTAAAAGAGCTTAAAGGCTTCAAGAAAATTAATCTTATGGCTGGGGAACGCAAGACCATTCAGTTTGAAATCACAAAAGAGCTTCTCTCTTTCTATGGACCAGATGGTGTACTTAGAACAGAACCTGGAGAGTTTGAAATTATGATAGGTGGGAGTTCTCAGAGTCACTTATCAAATGTATTGACACTACAATAAATTAAAGGTCAAAAAAAAGCCCTCATATGAGGGCTTTAATAACTAATTATCTTCTATTACCTAAAACTCTCAGTAGCAATAGGAAAAGATTTATAAAATCTAGATATAACATCAAGGCTCCCATTATCGCGCCTTTCTTACCAGCCTCAGAATCGGCATCAAGCCCTAAGCTCATTTTTTTAATCTTCTGAGTATCATAAGCTGTAAGACCAACGAAGATTAAAATTCCAGCATAGGTTATTAACCAGTAGAAGAATGAGCTTTGTAGAAATATATTTACAATACTTGCAATAATGAAGCCTATCAACGCCATAAAAAGAAGATTTCCCCATGAAGTGAGATCCTTTTTAGTGAAATAACCATAAGCGCTCATCACCCCAAATGTACCTGCCGTTACAAAGAATGTTGATGCAATAGATGCCTTTGTATAAAGTAGGAATACAACTGCTAGTGTCAGCCCATTTAATGCTGAATAGAGTATAAAAAGTGCCGTTGCAAGTCCTGAAGACATTTTATCTATACTTGCAGAAAGCCACCAAACCAAACCAAGCTCAGCAAAAATTAACACATAGAATGGCATCATACTACCACTACCAAATAATGCCCCCATCAATGATTCAGAACTAATTGTTCTGAGTGCAACAAAGCCCGTTATCAACAAGGCTCCACACATCCACATATATACTTTGTTTATAAAGCTAGCCTGTATAGACTTTACTTCATCACTTGTTAAATGCTGTACTTGAGTATTCATTTTAAATCTCTTTATAATTCACAATTTCTTCAAAAAAAAGCTATTCATTAACTAATAACCATTTAATCTATTGTCAGATATTTTCAGATGGCAGTTAATTAAATGGAAAATACCGTATTACTTTAACTTAACAAACACAGGAGTTGAGATGAATAACATGGGATTTTTAGACCGAATTTTTCGCTCCACAATTGCTATCTTACTAATTATACTATATATAAATGGAATTATTTATGGCAATATTGGTATTGCTCTAATCATAATTTCATCCGTATTACTGTTAACAAGTGCGATTAGCTTTTGCCCTTTTTATCAATTAATGCATATTGATTCAACAAAGAATCATATTCATAAAATTTAGTTACCAAACCAGTAACTAAACTTTAGTAGAAAGATGTTGGTTGAGTTTTCTTTAAGTAGATCCATAGTATCATAATATGGACTAAAATTACTTTGTGCTTCTATACTCTGTTCGCGTTGCTGTTGCCACACAATATAAAAGGTTGACCCTGGACGATACTCCCACCTTAGCACTGCATTACCTTGTATTGAGTGGTGTTCGAAGTCATAAGTGTCAGGGTATTGCTGTGAACTATGTTTAAAATTATACGTTTTACGTTCAGAAAAAGTTTTAAAGTCTGAAAAATCTACTGACGAAATTAATGGCCTTACATAGGTTTGTAAACTAAGCCTTGGAGAGAATGTCCAATCTAAACGCATTGTGAAGTCAAGCTGCTCAATACTTGTATTTGAAAAAACATACTCGTTCTTATTTATATTATTAACATCAAAAAAACCGATAAATTGATCTGTATTTTTTTCTTTGCTATAAGAGGGCGAAAGTTGTAGCTGAATATTTGGCGTTGGTCTATAATTAAGAGCGGTTGTAATACGTTTAGAAAACTCGCCAGATGCATCTTTTCGATAAGAACCTCCAAATGAAATATAAAAGTCTTTAGTTGTATTGGTACTTATATCTATGCTAGAGCTCCAATCCTTAGGTCTACGCATAATTGGACCGCCCCAAGTTATTCTATCATTATAAAATGTTCCCGTTAAACCTCCTGTGAGAGTCATTGTCCAAAGGTTATTGAACTGGAAAAAACCGCCTCCACCATGGAAGTTCATCACCATATCTCCATCAAAGTTCCATGCATAGCCACCATATACCCAGAGTAAGTAGTAACGGAAATACTCTGAGTCTAAGTTTAGGAAATCAACATAATAATGAGGTGCTCTGTAATCAGCCCTTCCTTGATAACCTATATCATTTATTTCATAACTTGGACTTGTTTCAGAATAAGTGAAGGAATATCGTAGCCCTGACCCAGCATATTTACCAATGCTAAACTCACCCGAATATCCTGTGAGATTAGTTCTGCTAGAATCTACTTTTAAATAGTCAGAGTCTACTCTGTTATAGTATCTTACATAAGACTCTTGAGTATTCAGTATAGCATTCTCAGTTCCATTTACACTACTTATAGCCAATGATCCACTTGCGCCCCAACTTCGATTAGCCCAATTATACTGACCATCCATTCCTAATTGATAAGCCGAATCATGAAGGTAATTTTCTAGATAACTACCACTAACCATTCTGTTTACGGCAGAAGCATAACCTCCAATTTGGGCGTCTCCATCTTGTAAATCTTGTTTAACTCGAGCAACTAAATAATTTGTAGAAGGTTCAATTTCATAATTCTTTCTCACTCCATTATCTATCCCATCTACATAAACTGCATTTTCTTGGAGTGTATATGCATCCAATATGCCTATTGAGAAACCATTATTTGTTTTACCACTTACTTTAGTCGCACCAGCAATAGTTGTCTGCATTGGTCGGTCCTCAAAAGCAGAAGTAACACCCGCTAAATCTGCTCTTCCAAAAGGTGAACGGCCGATTCTTCGGCTATAAAAAGTTTGATGAGTACTGTAAGAATTTGATGAATTTGAACCTCCAAAAGAAAAAATCTCACTTCCTTCTAAAAAAAAAGGCCTTCTTTCAGTAAAAAAGGTTTCAAATTGCGTAAGGTTAATTGTTGAAGGATCAGCTTCAACTTGCCCAAAGTCTGGGTTAATGGTCGCGGTAAGAGTAAAGTCAGAAGTGATTCCATACTTGATATCACCTCCAATTTTAAATTCTACTTCTTCTGCATTATAAAATGGATCTTTATTCCCAAATGTTAATATTTCAGGCGTGGGTTCTCTCGTATCGCTAATAGAAATGTATGGCAAAATTTCTAGGCGAAGTGGACGTCCTAGGTTTTCAATTCCTTGAATTTCACCAAACCAGGAAACATTGCCAAACTCTTCTCTTGGAACATGTGCCCAGTTTGAACTTTCCTCTTTTCTGGCGATATATCTTTTAAAATTCACTCCCCAATTTTGTTGACTATTAGAAGCGTTAAATCTTAATTGCGAGAATGGGATTCTAAATTCAGCGCTCCATCCTTTAGAATGTTTTGTTGTAGCGACATCCCAAACGGCATCCCACTGTAGATCTTCTTCTTCATCATTGTAATAAAGAACATCTTTTTGAACGCCTTCGGGGTTAACTGCAAATGTAAACGCCGTTCTGTTGTCGTTATAGCTATCTATACTAACGTATACCCAATCGCTATATCCACTCCCATCTCGCCTAAATAAGGACGATGCTACTGAGTCTGGTGCGCTATCAAATGCTTCAATTGCAACATATAGATACTGGCTATCATAAGCGATTCGCACCTGTGTTTTCTCGGTCGAAGGGCTACCATCGTTAGGTTGAGATTGAATAAATTTTGTTGAGAAAGGGATTTCTAGCCATGCTTGCTCAGTGATATTACCATCTAAAATAATATGTTTTTCGTAACCTAAACTAAATGCATTAATTACTGGTTTTTCAACATTAAGAGGTATTGTTTGTGATTTTGCATTGCTAATTATAAAAAGTGATTGGCAAAAAACCACCAATACAATATTTACGTGTTGATTCATTCAATCCTATCTTCATATGTGTCACACTTGCACAGTGTACTAATTCTGTATGAAAGAAGAGGATTTAAACTCTAAACTGTTACAACCATATAATAAATGAACTTCTTACTAATTTTTAATTACTTACGTTAATTATGAACCTATCCAATAGCTCAATTTTACAAGAAATACATTGGTTGGTTGTGAGTCGAAGATATTTATTATATCTCTACCAAAATCGAAATCTCCATGTCTATTTGAACCTGAACGTTGCTGTTGCCAAACAAAGAAAACAGTAGAGCCTGGACGATACTCCCATCTAAATACAGCATTTCCTTGAAGAGATCGATAGTTAAAATCTTGATTCTCGATGGTAAAGGAATTGTTCATATTTCCTCCATCAGGGTCAACTGTATATTCAGAACCGTCATAACTAATACTACCTCCATCTTCACCGTATTCTAAAAATTCAACTGTCCCTGGTGTTAAGAATTCTTTAAACTTAAAGAACTTACCACTTGCAACGTAAGGTCTTACATATGTTTGAAGACTCATTTTAGGTGAGAAAGTCCAATTAAGTCTCAAACTGGCTGAAAGATTTACTGATTCAATATCTGAGAACACATATCTATTCCCAAAAGTATGAGTAGCCAATGGGTCATTTACTATCTGAATAAATTGATCTTCATCTCTTTCAAAACCAATCTCTGGCTCTATACTAATTTGGATATACGTTAATGGTCGGAAGTTTACAAACCCCCAAAAATATCGATCGTATTCCTTACCAATATCTACTCGTTGAAATGACCCTACTCCACCTGATACTTTTTTGGAAGAGTTACTGTTTATGTTAAAATTGAAATTGATATCATCATTATACTTCATTAAGGGGCCACCTCTTGTTAATCGGTCGTTAACTCGAGCAAATGATCCATTTATATTCATATTAAAAGACCAAAGATTCTGAAATCTCCAATACCCGCCAATGTTATAATTGTTATTAATTCTATCCCCATCAAAATTCCAAGCAAATAAATTATTACTCCAAATTTCATAATACTGGAGTTTTTGGGGAGAAGGCTCCATGTAAGTTAAACTTGTAGAAACGGCTCTGTAATCAGCACGTTGCTCAAATCCAATATCATTGGTTTCGTAACCTGGACTTACTTCGCTGTATGTTACCGACCAAACCCAATGATCTCCACCACCTTTTCTAATACTAAGTTCTGTGCCTAATCCAGCTAAACTTTTCTTATTCGAATCAACGGAAAGGTAGTCAGAATCAACTCTGCCATAGTACCTTTGAGGGGCCATTTGAGTTCTAGAAATCGCTTCTGTTGTTCCACTTACATTAGTTGTAGAAAATGCTCCACTGACAGTATAGTCCTTATCATTCCAGCTATGCTCGAAATCAACTCCAGCAATAAGTGCTGTGTTATGGAGGTATTCCTCGAAATATGATCCTTCAATATCCCGATTCATACCGCTAAAAAATCCACCAAAAATGGTATTTCCATTATTTAAATCTTGTTTTAGTCTGGTAATTAGGTAATGACTTTTGGGCTCAATTGTAAATTCTCCCTCAACATCTCCAATACTTTTTTGACCAACAGTAAAAGGAGCTGTTTCTTCAACTGTTCTGGCGTATAACACCCCTACTGAGGTTCCAGACTTTAGCTTTCCACTAATCTTAGCAGCTCCTAGAATACTAGTTTGATTCGGACTATCTACATACTGAGCCTGTCCTTGAGCACTATCAGCATCAAAGTAAGAGCCATTTGAAAAATTATTAGCTCTTCTAAGCGACCCTTGTGGAGAACGTCCTATTCTTCTTGAATAAAATGTATTTGGGTTCCCAAAATTGTTATAGGTTCTGGTGCTACCAAATCTGAAAATATCATTTCCCTCTAAGAAAAAAGGCCTACGCTCTGAGAAATAAGTTTCAAATTGCGATAGATTTATTGTTGAAGGATCTGCTTCAACCTGCCCAAAATCAGGATTTATTGTGGCTGTTATAGTAAGATCAGATGTTAATCCATATTTAATATCCCCACCTATATTTCCAGCAAACTCGGTATCATTGTAATAAGGATTGCCAATTTGTTTAGGCGCGCGCGTTAGCTGAGTTGAAGCATAAGGTGTTATTTCCAATCTTCGAGGCTCTTTAAGATCTTTGATGCCTTCTAAACGCCCAAACTTTGAGACCAACCCAGATTCTGTAGATAACGTTGGTGACCAAAAATTTGTCTCATTATTTCTAGCAATTCTTCTCTGGAAATTTACTCCCCAAGTATGGTTATCATTTCTGGAACTAAATCTAAGCTGAGAAAGTGGAATTCTCATTTCAACAGACCACCCATTATCTAATAATTTTGCTTCAGCGTCCCAAACGGCATCCCAAAGCACATCTTCGTCTGTATCATCAAAATAAAGTAAATCTTTTTGAACGCTTCTTGGGTTAACAGCAAAAGTGAATGCAGTTCTCTTGTCATCATAGCTATCAAAGCTTACATACACCCAGTCGCTAGATTGATCGCCATCTCGTCTAAATAAGGAAGCAATTGCAGAATCAGGAGCTGAATCATAAGCCATTATTCCTACATAAATTTCGGTATCGGTATAGATTATTCTTGCTTCAGTTCTTTGGGTAGGTACACCTCCATCTATAGGAGAGCGTTGAGTAAATCCAGTAGCAACAGGAGCTTTTTGCCAAACAGCATCATCCAAAAAACCATCCATTTTTATCGCGTTGCCATTCTGAATTCTTACAGCGTGCATTACAGGATTATCAATTGTTCCAAACCTAAAGTCAGTAAGGCTATTATTGATTTTACCAGACTGTATGGTGTCTTGTGCATTTACGTTGACACAAAGACATAGCATTATTATTAAAGTGAATACTTTTCCCATGATTCTTTTTTTATGTTCCTAACCTACCCCTGTAAACTATTGGATGAGTAATGCTTACAGAATTTTTTGATTCTCAGTTTAAGACGAGATTAAAAGTAAAGCGTTTCTCGCATTTACTTATTTTTACGAATGGAAATATCTCCATGCAGAGTTTTGAACAAGAACTCTGTAGTTCCGCCATTAACCTTCCCATATACCCATTTATTTACAACTACTTTGTATTTCCCATCTCCTTTTGAGACTTCTGAACTAGAAGATCGGTCTAAATCCATATCAAAGTCAGTTAATACATCACCCCATTCCGTTTTCATCTTGGCATACATTTTAACGTTTTCAGGGAATGCAATGTCAATATCTCCATTAACGCCGGTAAACGACATTGGTACGCCAGCTGTAACTTTATCGAAGCTTATTTCCATATCTCCGTTCACGCTGTTAGCCACAACCGAACCAGATATATTTTGCATTTCTACATCTCCATTAACGGTACTAATATCGTGTTCTCCGTCGATACCGTAAACCTCAACATCACCATGAGTTACGCTAAGTTTAAGAGAGAATTTTCTTGGAACGAGAACTTCCAATTCCAAATCGTGTGAGTTTGGTGAAGTTTTAATACACACTTCGTTATTGTCTTCTGTGATTTCCAGCCCTACTCCACTTGTGGAAATACGACGTAACCCACCTCTTTTACTATTGTATTCATTGTCTTCATCATCTCCATCGTACTTTACTAGAACTTCTTTTCCGTCGTATGCACGAATGATTATTTCGTCTGCAAACACAGACTGAATGACGAGTTTACCAGGTTGATTTGGTTTCGAAAGAGGTATTGTTTGAGTGCTCTGAGCTTCAATTCCATTGGTTAATAGAATTGCAAATACAAAGCTGAATAAGGTGAGTTGAAATAATTTTATACTTTTCATGTCTTCTTCTGTTATTAAGATTTTTTGACTCTGATGTACACGTTTCCGTTTACCAGCTTGAATTCCATTTCTGGACCACCCTGCCCTATTTGAATGGGTGATTTGCTGTTAATTTTGTATCGGGATCCGCTACCATCTTGTTCCTTGTCCAATCGGTTCGGTAATCGTTTTACCTGCTCAAAATCTGTATATAGTTCACCGTGTAAACTTTCAAAGGTTACACGAGTTGATAAATCTTTTGGAGAATATATCTCTATGTCTCCATTAACGGTGTTAAACTTGGTATCTACTTTTGGGCTTTTGCTAAACCATACTTTAATATTTCCATTTACGGTGTTGGCCATCGTCTTTCCACTTACTTCTTTCAAGCTCACACCGCCATTTATGTTATTGGCAAAAACCCCGTTATGCATGTTCTCCACTTCAACCAAACCTCCATTTATTGTCGAGGCTCTTAGAATCATCTTTTTTGGTACTTTAACTTCAATGTAAAAATCGAATTGAGTCTCATCATATTCGTCATCGTCATTTCTATTTGTTGAGTAACTCATCCTTCCATCTTTAAACTCAACTCGTGCACCAGGCGTATAAACGTAAACATAAAGTACACCCTCATATAACTCTTTTCTTAATTCGTAGGTATCAGCTTCTTTTTTGGTAAGAGTTCCTCTTTTCTTCTTGATGGTTTTAGAGCCAATAATTTGGATTTCATCGCCATCATAGCCGATTACTTTAACATCACCGTTTATATTTTTGATATTGAATGTTGATGCAGTCTTAAAATCTTTTGCTGCAATAGTCATCGATATCTTTTCTTGAATTTTCTGGTTTTGAGCAGAAATTGATAGCGTCCACAACAACCCCAAAACTAATATTATTCCTTTTTTCATTGAATCTCCTTTTTACAATACAGCAATACTGTTTTGTAGTTTTTGTTTTACACTAATATCCATTTCCCGATTTTTTAAGAGCTGTTCAAACTGCCCTTTTGAAGCATTCAATTCTAGTTCTACCATTGCATCAGCTAGCGCTACAATCACTACATCTGACTCTTGGTTCATAATAGATTTAATCAATCCTTCACGTACGGAAGCGTTGTCGCCCCAGCGAACTAAGGCCTCTACCGATTGCACTCTAACATTCACACTTTCGTCATTATTCAGTGTAAAGAGTAATGCGTTTACGGCTCTATCATCTGCCATCGGCAACTCAGCGCTTATATTCACAGCTCTTAATCTATCTGTGGTTGAAGCTCCTTCAAGCATTGATACCATCATCATTTCTCGAACATTTTGTAGTTCTGAGGTAAGTTGATCTAGCCTCTCATCGCTACCGCTAAATCCATTCCCAACAAACATCCCTGCAATTAATACAACAAATGTATAAGCTAGCTGAGGAACTGTAATTGAGGCAAAGAACTCTTTCAACCAAGTGAGTAAAGTAGGTGTATTTGGTTCAATTAGACTTTTTTCAGATTCCAACATTGTATAGAAACGTTCATTTAAAGAATGAGACGGTTCTATTTTTGGCAAACTACTTAGGTTTTCGTTCAGCTCTTCAATAGCTCTAAACTCAAGAGCATCAATTTCACCACTGGCTAATAGGTTTTCTAATTCCAGCTTCTGCTCGGGAGTTAAACTGTCAGTTAAATAATCTGCTAATAATTCTTCGTATTTTTTATTCATCATTTTGGTCCTCACATAATGTGACAACTATGTCTTTTAATTCTTTCATTGCCCTAAACATTCTTACTTTTATGGCACTTTCTGTGGCGCCTTGTATCTCTGCTATCTCTTGATAGTTAAGTCCTTCGTACCGACTTAACAATACAACTTCTTTTTTCTCGGGTGCGAGTTTAGATAATGCTAATTCTAGAATGTTCTTTTTTCGCACTCGTTCGTCTACTTCACCATATTCAGGCGGGAGTTCACCAATTCGGTCGTCGTCAAAAACATCATTATGAGAGTGACGTTTATTTTGCCGATAATGATCGATATGGGCATTTCTAGCAATACTAAACATCCATGTGGTGAATGCTCCTTCGCCTGTATATGTATTTCGATATTTGAGCATTCGCTCGAATACCGACTGAACAAGATCTTCGCTTAACTGAGATTCGGTTGTCATCCTGTAAAAGAAATTATAAAGCGCACGATTATATCGCTCGAACAAAAGCCCTAGCTTATCTAGGTCTCCTTCTTTTACCTTCATCATTAAAGCTTTATCTGATGTAGAATCCACCGATTATAATTTCCCCAGTTAAAGTTATCGGCTATTACACTGATGAGTTTTGAAAAGGTTACAAAAAAAGATCGGAGATGGTAGAAATAAGATTTTTGAAGGGAAATTCGATGTTTTAATAGTCTAACATCTACAAGGATGACTAAGAATTAAAGAACTTCCAACCCATAAACTAATAACCTAGAGCCACCAAGTTAGAAGCTACTGTCTAGAAATCTCAAATCTACCTGTTCATGCCTACTCCACAGGTAAGCCTTCAATCTTCATAATTTGGAGAGCATTAGTACTTGGGCAAGGTCCAGATTTCAACTTATACTCAAAGCTCATTTTTCCGTCTTTAATAAGCTCAGAAAAATGCCAATTGCCTAATTGAGGGATTACGTCTTCCATACTAGCTAATTCTAAATCGTGCGTAGAAACCATGCCAGCGCCATTTTTACCAGCTACTTCTTTCAGAAAAGCCGCGCTACCTGCATAACGTTCTCGGTTGTTCGTCCCTTTATAGATTTCATCTACAAAAAAGAATAACGGCAATTGATGAGTCTTGTTAAGTGCGTCGAGCAACTGTCTTAATCTCTTAACTTCTGCATAAAAGTGAGAAAGTCCATCACCAAGAGAATCTACAACATTGATGCTCGTAAAAATTCTAAAGAAATCAGCATTAAAGCTCTTTGCATTAACGGGAGCTCCGGAATATGCCAAAACTAAATTTATACCAACTGTTCGCAGAAATGTACTTTTACCAGCCATGTTTGAGCCCGTAAGTAAAAATAAATCTCTCCCTCGTTCTACTCTAAAGCTATTTGTAACCTTCTTTGAAGATGGAATTAGTGGATGGCCCAACTCTATAGCATCGAGACTTTCTTGTTCTCTTTTTTCAAATGTAGGGAAGCTGTAATTAGGATTTAAATCAGCAAAATTAGCTAATGAATTAAGCGCCTCAAGTTGATAAAACTTATCCAACCAAAGTTTTAATTTTGGTTCTAAAACATGCTTTAATTGTTCCAATCGCATTGCGTAGTAAAAATCCCAGGGCATTAAGAGATTTACAATAGGCCAAAGAATTTGGTTTTTCTGGAGAGATGCTGCCCCTGCTAAACTTTTTACTTTTTTGAGATACGTTGACGGTTTTTCTTCTTCTTGATGGAATACTTTAAGAAAGTCGTTTAGTAAATTTTCTTGTCTAAAAGTGAATTTTTCTACATTTAAAAGAATCGCGCTGAATCTGCCTAACAATCTATCCATCTGAAAAGAAGCATCGAATAAACCGGTTACTTTGTGGCTATTCAGCTTGTAAATACTCACGTAGATAAGCATTGAAATAACTAAGGGGAGGCTACTCATCACTCCTAAAAGCGCCAATACACCAAAGCTAATATTTGAAATGGCTAGAAGTGTTAATGCTATTAATGGAAACTTAAAACCAGTTTTCTTTGGAAGAGCAAGCCATTGAAGCATTTGCTCCATAGTCCAATCACCCTTCGAACTGCGAGTTTTTGTATAAAGAGCAACGACCCTCAATTTGTCTCTAAAAAGTTGTAACGGCTTCAGACTTTTTATTAACTCCTGCCTAGCAAGTATTTGCTGTGCAACAGGTTCTTCCTTCAGCAACCAATCAGATAAAAGCTGAGCCCCGCCTGTATAAATTGCGGTATTTACTAAATGATGAATAGAAAACTGACCTACAATGTTTAAATCGTCTGCAAAAGGATGATGTTTGGAAACATCTGGAATAAAAGGAGCATCCATATTATCCCAATCAAGATTAATACGAGCAATATGGCCGTCTTTAATTTTCTTTAAATAGCCAAATTTCTCTAATGCACTTGTAACTTTACGCTGCCTATTTACCAAGAATAGGAAAATGATGATAATACCAGATAAAATTGATACATAGAGGTAGTCATCCAAGTTATAAATCCCAAAGGAGCCAAAAACTACGGCTACTGAAAAAACAATAAATCTCCATTTAGAAAGACTATTACTTTTTGCCTGTAAGATTTCAATTTTTCTAGCAATACGCTGGCTATGTCGTTCTAATAATTCTTTCAAATTCCTGAATATTTTTGTTCTACCAATTTACTATTTCTAGCACTCTTTTTTCAGTTCAACTAAGGTAGCTCCCCAACTGCTACTATCGTCGGCTAACCGATAAGATGATACATGGCTATTCTTTTCTAACAAACTATGCACCGTTCGGCGTAATACGCCTTTTCCCTTTCCATGTATAATTCGGATAGAAACGATATTCCGTTCTAAACACGCATCGATGTAATCCGGAATTAAACCTCCTAGTTCCTTTGGGTTGAATTGATGAAGATCTAGAATTCCATCAATAGGTAATTCAACAGGTTCTAATTCATCCATTGTTGCTAGGTTAGTGAGGATTTCTGGGCAAAAAAATATAACTAGCTTACGTAATCAACAACTCTACGCTCGCTTGTTACTTTTAGGATATACTCCACTACTCTTTGGTGTTCAGGATGAGCGGCATACACTTTTAAATCTTCTTTCGTATTGCAGATTGTAGTAAGTACAATATCACAAACTGCTTCGTTATCACCTTCAATAAAATTAATTCCGAGCTCGGCGGTATTTAATTCAGCAATTTTAGAAGGGAGGGCTTCTAATCGCTCTTTCAAAATAGCTGCATTCTCAGCTTTTGTTTTGCCTTCTGCTTCATCTTTTAACTTCCACATTACAATGTGCTTAATCATCTATTCTAAGTTTTAAATTTGTGAGAAATAATTCTGTATTCTAAACTTCGGATATATCAAATAGTACAATTTTTATATAAAGAGTATTCAATAGTAGCCTATTTTAAAGAAAACTAGTAACCCCTTTAGACTATTCCTAATCCAAGTATGAGTAATTCAGAATTGATGATTAAGCAACTGTTAATTGATACTAGGAACTCTTAACTTTCAGGTTCGGTTTTAAGTCGACAGTTTGGCTTAATTTTCCTCAAAAAAACCCCATTTACCTTGGATAATTCAAATATAGACAAAATTATTGCAGACGAGCGTGGCGACGATCATGTTGGTAGCTCGGAATTAACTCCTCTTCGTGATGATGCTTTCGAAAAAAGTGACGCTGAAAAAATCGAGCTCATTCAAGAGAATTTTGCACAAATCATGCACACTTTAGGGCTGGACTTGACCGATGACAGCCTAAAAGGCACACCATATCGTGTTGCCAAAATGTATGTTAAAGAAATTTTTAATGGTTTAGATCCAAAGAATAGACCTGAAGCTCGAACTTTCAGTAATCACTACGATTATAGTGATATGGTGATTGAGAAGAATATTCAGGTTACTTCATTTTGTGAGCACCATTTTTTACCATTTATTGGAAAAGCACATGTAGCTTATATTTCTACTGGAAAAGTAATCGGTTTATCAAAAATCAATCGCCTTGTAGATTATTACTCACGTCGTCCTCAAGTTCAAGAGCGCTTAACACTTCAAATTGCAGATGCTTTAGCAGAAGCCATGGGAACTGAAGATGTTGCTGTTTTTATTGATAGCAAACATCTCTGTGTTTCTACAAGAGGTATTCGTGATGTAAGTAGTAGCACTGTAACTTCAGAGTTTCGCGGAGCATTTAAAGACCATGCAACGCAGCAGAAATTTATCGATTTCATTAGAACCGACACCGACCTTTAAGATTCGTTTTGGCTGAGCAAAAACTTCACGTATATAACACATTAAACAGAAAGAAAGAGCTTTTTGAGCCACTAAATCCTCCTTTTGTAGGAATGTATGTTTGTGGCCCTACTGTTTATGGTGATGCCCATTTAGGGCATGCCAAAAGCTATGTCTCTTTTGATTTGGTAGTTCGCTACCTGCGTTATTTAAGCTACCAAGTACGCTATGTCCAAAACATCACCGATGTTGGTCATTTAGTGGGCGATGGTGATGAAGGTGAAGACAAACTTGCCAAAAAAGCTAGATTTGAACAGGTTGACCCAATGCAAATCGCGGAAAAGTATACCTTTACTTATTTCCGAGATATGGATGCATTGAATGTTTTGCGACCAGATATCGCTCCTCGTGCTACTGGGCATATTCCCGAGCAAATTGCGATGATAAAAACTTTGATTGAAAAAGGTCACGCTTATGAAGTTAAAGGGAATGTGTATTTTGATGTACAATCTGATTCCGATTATGGAAAATTAAGTGGGAGGAAATTAGATGAAGCAGAATCTGGTACTAGAGTAGAAACTGCTTCTGATAAAAAAAATCCAGCTGATTTTGCACTTTGGAAAAAAGCCGAAGATGAGCATCTCATGAAATGGGATTCTCCCTGGGGCGTTGGTTATCCTGGCTGGCATATTGAATGTTCTGCTATGAGCACCAAATATCTAGGCGAAAGCTTTGATATTCATGGCGGAGGCTTAGAGAATCAATTCCCTCACCACGAGTGCGAAATTGCTCAATCAGAATGTGCTCACGACTCCCAATTCGTGAGGTATTGGCTCCATAATAACATGGTTACTATGGATGGGCAAAAGATGGGGAAATCGCTCGGAAATGCAATCAGCTTAGAAGAGTTTTTTGAAGGAAGTCACAAACTTCTTAGCCGAGCCTGGAATCCACAAGTAATTCGTTTTTTCCTACTTCAAAGCCATTACAGAAGTACTACCGACTTTTCAGAAGATGCTTTGGCTGCCTCTGAAACAGGACTTAAGAATCTTCATAGTATGATTTCAGCCATTGAGAAAGCAGAAGTTGGCTCTGGTAAAGCTGTAGATATAGAAGCATTCAAAACTGCTTTTGAGGCAACTCTAAATGACGATTTCAACTCAGCACAAGCCATTGCAGTTCTCTTTGAACACTTGAAGGATATACGTAAACGAATCACTGACAACGATATCCCATCGAATCTTCCTGAACTGAAAATCTTTCTTCATACGATTATTGAAGAAGTACTTGGTATTTGGCCAACAGCCTCAGAAGGAAACAAAAGTGGGCTAACTGAAGGTCTGATTGAATTGCTTATAGAAATCAGAAAAGAAGCTAGAACGAGCAAAAATTTTGCCCTTTCTGACAAAGTTAGAGACGATTTGAAAGAGCTAGGTGTGCAGCTTATGGATGGAAAAGATGGTACAACCTTTAGCATAGACTAATGAAACTGCTGAAATTCATATTCAGCAAATTGATTATTGGTTTAGTGCGCTTTTATCAATTAGCTATTTCACCATGGACACGAAGTAGCTGCCGGTATGCTCCCACTTGTTCACATTACATGATTGAAGCGGTGAATGAATGGGGACCTTTAAAAGGTTTTTGGCTAGGCATAAAAAGAATTGGCCGATGTCACCCTTGGGGTGGTCACGGTTACGATCCAGTTCCAAAAAAACTAGATCAAAAGAATAGTAAAGACATAACAACTCAAAAGTAATCGGTTTCGATTAACAGATTTAAAAAGAATGAACGAAATTACATTCAAAAAAAGACTTACAGTAGAACAAGTTGAAGAAGCCAACGATTTGGCTCCTAAATTTCAAGAAAATGGGTTAATTCCCGTAGTAACTACCGATTTTACTTCTGGCGAGTTATTGATGCATGGCTACATGAATGAAGAAGCTCTCAAAAAAACCATCGAACTTGGCGAGGCTGTTTACTACAGCCGAAGTCGACAAGCTTTGTGGCACAAAGGAGCAACCTCTGGTTTAACTCAAATTGTTAAAGAAATGCGCATCGACGATGATCAAGATTGCGTGTGGTTACGAGTTAAAGTTCAAGGTAATGGTGCTAGCTGCCACGTAGGCTATCGTTCTTGTTTTTATAGAAGCGTACCAACGGGTGATGACTTCTTCAAGAAAGAAGGTGAACTTAAGTTCGAAGAAACTGAGAAAGTATTCGATCCTCTCGAAGTTTATGGCGATGCTCCAAATCCCACTAAACTTTAAATCCTTATTTATTTAGTTTTACAAAAAGAAAAGTCTAAAAAGGCTTTTCTTTTTCTTTGGATTTTTTTCTGAAATTCAAAATCTCCTTAATCCCATTGTAAACCCTATCAATCGATTATGCGAATTCTCTATATCCTTAGCTTTCTGATTCTTACTATTAGCAACAGCGTCTTTGCTCAAAACACTTTTGAAGCAACCGTAGTTGATCATGAAAGCAATGAACCCATTTATGGTGCAACAATATATTTTTCTGAATTAAATATTGGTGCTAGCACTGACTTGAATGGTAAAGGTATAGTAGAAAATATTCCTGACGGCACTTATACAATTGAGATTAGAAACTTAGGCCACGAAACACAGTCTTTTAGCCGAACTTTTCCATTACCTCAGTCACAGCAAAATCAAGTTTTTGAGCTTCATCACGATGAAATGGAAGAGCTCGTAATTAGCTCTATACGAAGTAGCCGAACTATAGAAGACATTCCAACTCGTATTGAATTTATTGCTGGCGAAGAACTTTCCGAAAAAGGAAATATGAAACCGGGTGATATCCGCATGCTTTTAAACGAAAGTACAGGCATCCAAACGCAGCAAACTTCTGCTACCAGCTACAATTCTAGCATTCGTATTCAAGGTCTTGATGGCAAATACACACAATTACTCCGAGATGGACTTCCTCTTTATTCTGGTTTTTCAGGTGGATTGAGTCTCATGCAAATCACTCCTCTCGACCTAAAACAAGTGGAAGTTATTAAAGGCGCATCGTCAACTTTATACGGTGGCGGAGCCATTTCAGGGTTAGTTAACTTGATTTCAAAAACTCCTGGAGAAACTCCTGAGCTCAGTTTTATGATGAATGGAACCTCTGCAAAGGGTTTAGACCTTAGTGGATTCTATTCGAATAGAAACGACAATATTGGAACCACTGTTTTCGCTTCTTATAACAAGGGAACTCCATACGATCCAGCAGACATTGGGCTTACAGCCATTCCAAAATTTGAGCGCTTTACGTTAAATCCCAAAGTCTTTGTGTATTTCAATGAGCAGACAACATTGAATGCAGGAATTAATTTTATTTCAGAAGACCGCTTAGGGGGCAACCTGAAATATGTTGAAGGTGATGAAGTATCCAATCCTTATTTTGAAAGAAACGAAACTGAAAGAGTTTCTAGCCAGCTACAACTTGAGCACCAGCTTAGCGAAAATGCCACGTTGACACTTAGAAATAGTTTAAATTTCTATGACCGTACCGTTGAGATACCTGGATATTTATTCGCTGGCACACAAACTTCATCATTCAGCGAAGCTAATGTAAATCTATTCAATGAAAACACAGAATGGATTGCTGGTTTAAATCTTTGGACTGATAATTTTGATCAAACCGAAGGTGGTGCTAGCCAAGATTTAAGTTTTTCGGATGAGGTTTATGGGGCTTTTGTTCAAAACATTTGGAATGTACAGCCTAAATGGACTCTAGAAACTGGCTTTAGAATGGATTATCATAGCGAATATGGCATATTTGCTTTGCCGCGCTTCTCATTATTATTTGAGCCTCAACAAAAACTTACGTTCCGATTAGGTGGCGGTTTAGGCTACAAATCTCCTACGGTATTTTCTGAAGATGCAGAACGCTTACAATTTCAGAATATCCAACCAATTAACACGAACACTCTTGATGCTGAACGTTCTATTGGTGGAAATTTTGATACGAACTACCAACTGGTATTTTCTGATAAACTTTCTTTATCCACAAATGTGCTTCTTTTTTATACCAAGATTAACGACCCACTTGTCCTCACCAACAGCGGCTCAAATTTTGAGTTCACACAGCCCAGCGGCTATGTTGACACCAAAGGTGTGGAAGTGAATATGAAATGGAGCTACGACGATTTAAAGCTGTTTATAGGCTACACTCACGCCGACGTTCAAGAGCATTACAACGGAACATCAACCAAATTTCCTTTAGTCGCAAAAAACCGATTAAACAATGTGTTGATGTACGAAAAACATGGAAACTTCTGGATTGGCTTAGAAGCTTATTACTTCAGCCCACAGACTTTGGGCGATGGTAGCAAAGGTAAATCGTATTGGATAACTGGCTTAATGACCGAAAAAAGGATAAGTGAGAATCTTTCCGTATTTCTGAATTTTGAAAATTTCTTAGATACACGCCAAACAGAGTTTGATACAATTTTTACAGGAACCATAGATAATCCTCAATTCCGAGATATTTACGCACCTGTTGATGGGTTTGTAGTAAACGGTGGTATAAAATTAGAACTTTAGAATGAAGATGGTGCAGTGTTTAATGCACTGCACCATCTTTGATTCTCGTATTCAAAAATGCATTTACAAAATACTTTTAATCTTTCGAGCTAAGATATTCGCAGCTTCAGGATATTCTCGAAACCATAGTTCAGGTTCTATTAATTCTACCTCTGAAACAACCAGTTCATTCTCATTATTCCACATTACATCTACACGGGCGTAACTTGGTTCAGGCTCGCATGTAGAAACAACACGCTCTGCAAAATCGATTTCTTCTACTGAAGCATTGTATTGATGAACACTTCCACCAAAATCATCTTGCACTCTAAAGTCTCCCGATTTAGCTTTCTTGAGAATAGCATGAGTAAATTCACCTCCAATCACCATTAAAGAAACTTCTCCTTTTAGCTGGATATTTGTTTGAAATGGCTGGAGTATCAAGTCTTCATTGCCAACTAAATCAGAAAAGGTAGAATCTAACTCTATAACTGTTTGTGGGTTAATTCGATAAGTATGCCTACCGCCCCCTGCAACAGTTGGCTTCAAAATTGCATCATTCCAACCAGATGATTTAAGAATTTCTTCCAACGATTGCTTTTCTCCTCGGCGTAAATACAAGGTTTCGACAACAGGGATTCCCTTTTCCTCTAAATCTTTTAAATACCATTTATCCATATTCCATCTAACTTGAGAAATCGGGTTAATAGCCTTTGTTGAATTCTCAATCTTTTTCAGCCAGTCTCTAAACTTACCAATGCGATCAAAGTAGTCCCATGTTGATCTAAAAAGTACTGCATTTGTACTACTCCAATCGAAGCCAGAATCTGCCCAATCTTTTCGAGTAACGGTTAGTCCTTCTTCTTCAAGAGCTTTTTGAACTAGCTTATCTTCCTGCAAGACATTGGCCACATATCGTGTTTTATTAATTGGATTTAGATATCTCGATTCAGTGAGTATTACTACGTCAAATGTTTTTGCCATAGTTTTTAACTTCAAATTTTTCTCATAGGTTATTGGAATGATATTTCAGCCGACAATATCGAAGTATTTTTAAGAAGAAAGAAGAGTTTGTCTTAACAAGATTGGAGCTCAATTTAAGAGTAATTACCATAAAAAAAGCTACCACCTTGTCTAGCTAATTAGACAAAATGGTAACTAAATATTTTGAACAGCAGAATAAGCAGTTCATAAGGTGATGAAAAGAATTTTAGTCTCTTCTACCGCTTCCGCCTTTACGTTCTCTTTTTTCGCGTCTTCCTTTTGGGAAACCGCCACCACTACCGCCGCTTCTGCTTCCGCCGCCGTAACTTCTACCGCCACCACCACTGCTTCTACGTCCGCCGCCACCATTTCTTCCACCTGAACCGACGTTTTTCGCGTCTTGTTTAGATGCTTCAACAGCAACATCACGACCTTCAAATTGAGTGCCTTTCATTCCGCTAACAAGATCGTTTTCGAAACCTTTTTCAACATCAAAGAAAGTGAAGTTATTTTGAACGTCAATTTTACCGAAATCTGGTTTTGAACCGTTCATATTTTCATTAACAAGCCCCATTAAACGTACTGGATTCAAACCATCTCTACGTCCAATATTGATAAAGTAGCGTTCAAAGTTAGAATCGTTTTCCTCACGTCCACCACGTCGGCCACCACGATCTTCTCTTCCGCCTCTGGCACCACCACGATCGTTTCTACTGCCACGATCTCCTCTTCCACCACTTGCATTTAAGTCGTTAGAGTCTTTGTAGTATTCTAAGAATTGGTTGAATTCAGCAGATAAGAAATGCTTTATAAGAGTTTCACGGTCGAAATCGGCTAGTTTCTCTAATGCTTGAGGAAGGAATTTCTGTATGTTCTCTTCATCAATTTCAGTTTCTTTTACTGTATCAATGAGATTGAGCATTCTAATACCACAAATCTCTTCACCACTTGGAACTTCTTTCTTGATAAATTCCTTACCAGACATGCGTTCTAAATCACGAATTCTACGAGTTTCACGGGTGTGAATAATAGAAATAGAGATACCACTTTTACCAGCACGTCCCGTTCTACCACTACGGTGTATGTAAACTTCTAAATCATCCGGAAGATTATAGTTAATTACATGAGTAAGGTCGTTTACATCCAATCCACGAGCAGCAACATCAGTAGCTACTAGAAGTTGTAGTTCCTTTTTCCTAAAACGGTTCATTACATCATCGCGCTGAGCTTGAGAAAGATCACCGTTCAACAAATCTACATCGTATCCGTCTTTGTTAAGTTTAGAAGCAATTTCAGCTGTTTCTATTCTAGTTCTACAGAACACAATCCCATAAACATCAGGGTTCATGTCTGTAACACGTTTTAGAGCTTCAAAACGGTCTCTTGCATGAACCATATAATAATGGTGTTCTACATTTTTTGCACCTGCGTTACGATCTCCCACTGCAATTTCTTCAGGGTTGTTCATATACTTTTTCGCAATAGTTGCGATGCCTTTAGGCATAGTAGCAGAAAACAGAAGAGTTTGTTTTTCTTTAGGTGTGTCAGCTAAAATGGCGTCCAAATCATCTTGAAAACCCATGTTAAGCATTTCATCAGCTTCATCAAGAACTAATGTGCGTACGTTAGAAACGTTTAATTTTCTTCTCTTAATAAGGTCAAGCATACGACCAGGAGTGCCAATTACAACTTGGCAACCATTTTCAAGGGCACGTATTTGCGTTGAAATATTTGCACCACCATAAACGGCAACAGTTTTAAGACCTTTGATTTTTTTAGAAAATGCTTTTAGATCTTTTGCTATCTGTATTGCTAATTCACGAGTTGGTGAAAGCACTAATACTTGTACTGCACTAGAAGAAGCATCAACTTGGTTTAAACTTGGTAACCCAAAAGCGCCAGTTTTACCTGTTCCTGTTTGAGCAAGAGCAATTAAATCTCTTTGTGAGGCAAGAATAGTCGGAATGGCTAATTCTTGTACTTTAGTAGGTTCTGTAAACCCCAATAATTCTACGGCTTCAAGAATTTCTTCTTTTAGACCTAGTTCTTTGAACGTTGGCATATATATTATACATTTTTATCCCGTTCAAAAAAGTGTGCTGTGCGATGTTCTTGCCCGGAATCATTTTAGGTATGGGTGAGCTAATGACAAGAGGCAAGCAGACAGCTTGATTTATAAAGGCCAGCAATGATCTATAAACCTGAAGGATTTATACTAAAGTATTTTTTTCCAGACTTATCGTGAACTCACACTTTCAATAAGAACTTAAAATATACTGATTATTTTAACTAAATATTTATGATTAGAGAAAAAAAATTATTGATGCTTTGCTTCATAAAGTTATCTTACGTAGTTGAACCCAAATTTATACTTGAACTCAAATTCTTAGATGAATTTTATAAAAGAACAATACCCTAACGCTGTTACAGTTAAAGAACTTGAAGGAAGAATTTCTGCCGAACTAAGTGTAAACGGCTTTCTACTTAACAGAACAACTTGGGGCACTTCTTTGTGCTCAGATGAAGTAACAAACACTTTTAATGTTTTTTCTCCAATGTTTGTTGGCCCTGGCCCATTTCGTTTTGGGGGCATTTCTGGGCTTCCATTTACTGGTAAAACAGGCGTTTTAGCTTTTGCGAGCCATATCCCTTCAGGTGGAAATGCCTTCATATTGTATGGTCCTCATATTGGTATTTCTGAAAATGGAGTTGTTGGAGAGATTCTGCGACAACAGCAAAGGCAAAACACTACGTGTTGCGGTTCTTTAATTGCTGGACTTAATTCCATAAAAGAACCTTTAGAACTTACGCCCGTTGATCTAACAGATCCTCAGCAAAACCGAGTTAAGCAAGTACTTTACGCGAATAGAAATACCATTCTAATGGCTGATGACCCCATTAAAGAAGCCACTGAAGTTGCTTACAAAAAAATCCATAGTAAAATTCATGACTTAGTTATGCTTTCTAACGAAGCATTTGTAGGAACTAAGCTATATCTGATGGGTGGAATTGTGATTAACACCGATTGGGACAAAGAAGATTATTTTGAAGTGAGAGATACAAGATTATTAGATTTCAGCTAAATAAATCGTCAGAATATGGCTCTATAATTCCTCTATGGTTTAATAGAGTGTTTTAAGTGTATTACCAACTCCCAGCTTCTAGCCTACTTTGAGTTTCCTTCTTCATAAAAAAACTCAATCATATTACCGTCTGGGTCAGCCACAAAAAGAAATCGGCCTTTTTTACGATTAGCTGGCCCACTCATAATAGTAATTTCTTTATCCCTAAAGTATGTAGCTAGTTCATCCACTTGTTTTGGCGAGTCTACATAAAAACCAAAATGATCTACTCTAAAATCTCTCGATGTGGAATCATAACTCGTTTCAGCTTCAACAATTACAAGAGTATCACCATTGCCAACATCGTATACAGCCATACTTTTCCCCATGGTTCGGATAAGTTCAAAACCGAGTATTTCTCCGTAAAACTCCTTTGAAGCATCAATTCTATTAACTCTAATAGTGATATGGTTTAATCCGGATGGTTTGAAGTTCATGCTTTTCGAAATCTTTAAAGTTGTAATGGCTTGAAGTAAGAAGTTACATTTTAAGAATATTCTAGTTCTTTATTAAACGATTCTTATTCTTATAATGTATTTTCTTTTCTGGAAAGTAATTTAGAATTTTGAGACCCATTTAAAACGAGGTTGTCTTGTCCATATTTTATATAGTTGCAACACCAATTGGTAATCTAAGCGATTTTTCGCCGCGCGCGGTTGAAGTCCTTAAATCGGTAGATTATATCGCTTGTGAAGATACCCGAACATCTGGCAAGTTACTTAAAGCTTTTGATATAAATAAGCCAAAATTCTCATTTCATTCACACAATGAGCATTTTAAAATAGAACATGTATTGAATATTTTGCGTGGAAACCAGACCGTAGCACTTATTAGTGACGCGGGAATGCCTGGAATTTCAGACCCAGGTTTTTTAGCTGTTAGAGCTGCTAAAAAAGAAGGTTTCACTGTTACGGCAATTCCTGGTCCAGATGCAGCAACAACAGCTTTGGTATCAAGCGGACTACCCTGCGATAAGTATGTGTTTGAAGGATTTCTCCCTCACAAAAAGGGTCGCCAAAAACGATTGTCTGAACTTGCTAGCGAAGAGCGTACTATGATTTTTTATGAAAGTCCGCATCGTATTCTAAAATTACTTAGAGAACTTGGAGAGCATTTTGGGCAGGATAGATTAGCGGCTGTAGCCAGAGAGCTTACTAAAACCTTTGAAGAAGTAGTTAGAGGAACTGTTGAAGAACTCTACATCACATTTGATGCACGAGACTCAATAAAAGGAGAAATTGCTGTTGTAGTGGCAGGCAAAGATTATACAGAATGAGCAATCTTTTTCAAAATAAGTGGGCAACTTCACTAACTGCAGGTATTCTATTAGGTCTCAGTTTTCCTCCTGTGGATTTGTCATTTTTGTCATTTCCAGCTTTTCTCTTATTATTCCATCTTGTTGAGAAAGCAGACAGTAACAAACAATTAGCCTATTATAGTTATGTAGGCTTTGTAGTTTGGAATGCTATTACAACTTATTGGTTGATGATGGCAAGCCTTGGGGCTGGAGTTGCAGCTATTCTAGCTAACAGCGTGATAATGACCTTCCCTTTGGTATTGGCTCGTGTTTTTACGAAAAAGTTTAAATCACCAATTCTTATCGCGCTTCTTCAAGCAGCAGCTTGGATTTCTTATGAGTATTTACATCACCATTGGGATTTATCTTGGCCGTGGTTGGCGATAGGCAATGCTTGGGCAAATAAGATTCAATTAATACAGTACATCTCAGTAACGGGCCATTTGGGTATCTCTTTCTGGGTGGTTTTAACAAGTGCATTGGCTTATCAAGCCCTAAAAAACAAGCAGGTGAAAACTGCAGTTTTAGCGATGGCTTCGCTATTTGTTTTCCCACTTATTTCCTTATTAATTTCTAGTAACACTCAGGAAATTGTAAAAGGTGGAACTGAAGTAGCAGTGATACAACCTAATCATGACTCCTATCAAAACTATGGTGGGATGAGTGGATTGGATGAAGTATTAGATAGCCTTTTCACTCTAACTTATAGAGTAAAAACGAACAGAACTAGATTAATTGTTTGGCCTGAAAACGCGATTGATGGTCAGATATATAAAAGCTCGGGAGTTTCAGCTAGAGTTGCAGACTCAGCACGAGCATGGAATGCTTCTTTTATTGCAGGAACAGGCATTATTCAACTCTATGAAACTCCTCCTGACATATTCATTGGAACAACACGAGGAAGGGCTTATAACATCTTTAACGCAGCATTGTATGTTGATGAAAATGGAACAATCTCCCAATATAATAAAGCTAATTTAGTGCCCTTTGTAGAGCGTTTTCCATTCTTAGGTTTTTTTACTACGATTGATTTTTTTGATTGGGTAAATTGGGGAAAAATTTCAGGTTTCGGAAAAGGAACGGATCCCACAGTAATTTTAGGGGATACATTTATCACTGGTGGGTTAGTATGCTACGATTCGGTGTACCCATCTTGGGTTCGGGAGTTTGTAAATAACAACTCAGGCTTTATAACCATTATTACAAACGATGGTTGGTGGGGAGATACTAGTGGCCATCATCAGCACTTTGCATATGCAAGATTACGAGCTATTGAGTTTAACCGATGGGTAGTAAGAAGCGCTAATAATGGATTTTCTGGGATTATTAACCCTAGAGGAGAGATCTTAACAAAAACAGAATATTGGACTAGAACAGGTTTTACTTTCGATGTCCCGTCACTTACGGCAAGTACTTTCTACACTAAATATGGGGATTGGCTTTCATATTTATGCCTTGCTCTCACTCTAATATTTTCAGGGGTTCTAATAACTAGTAAGTTTAAAAAAACTATCTAGATCTGATTTGTATTCTCACGTTGAAACGAATTTCTTGATTCGTTCTTGGGGGAGTAGAAGAACCGTTTGGTATTACACGATTATAAGTGTATTCAAAGTTTGATGTAATAGTTGTTGAAATTCTATACCCAATTACCAGAGAGCCACTAATACGTTTTTGCCCTGTTTTAGATTGAGGTTCGTAATCGTATTGATTTACATCATCACCAAAAATATCGTAATCTTTAAATGCTTTTATAAGATCATTTGGAAGAATAAAGTTCTGATCACTGTCTTCACTATAAGTACCGTTAACAGCTAAATCAATGTTATTCCGAATTTTTGGGAACATTGGGATTTTAACTTTTCTAAATGTGTAATTTAAGTTGAATTTATATCCTTTGGATACACGCTCTGTAACAGTTTTACTTGATAGTGCGAGCGAGGTAATCTGGCTACGATCAAAACCAAAATCGGTTTTTAGCGCTGACTTCCATGTAATATTTAGTTGTACTAATGGGCTAAAACGTTGTTCCACTGTAATTGCTGATGGCTCATATTTATCTCTAAAATCATACACAGTAAAAATACCACCCAGAGATTGGTTGGATTCTTGGTTATCTAAAGTATTTAATTGCCAGCCTAATCGGTATGTGCCTTTATAGGCATGTGTAATAGAGGCTCTGCTCATTTTATCTCCAATAATTGGGATCAACTTCTCAACACCTTGCCAAGTAACTCTCCAGTTTGGTTTTGGGATTGGAGTAAAGTTCTTATCGCCAGTTGCCCCCGTTCCATTACCTAAATAAGCTCTCCTAAAGTCTTCTTGTAAAGTTGTTCTGTTTAAAACAGTCCTTCCATCATTATTACCATTTGCATCACTTATCTCATTTCCGTTCAAATCTTCAAAAGCAGTTGATAACTGAGATTTGAAAAAATTGCCATATCCATTTCCAAAAGCCCATACGGATGAAGTGATCTCTCCTGATGCCGAATTAACTGAATTAATCGAATTATCCGTTCCTAGGTTTAGCGTTTCAGAAGTACTTTCTCGCCAGCTCGTTCCCCAGTCTAAATCAACACTTATATTCTTAATAGGATTTAATCTAGTTCCTAGAGTTAAATTATCAGAATAGGTGTTATTAATAGGAAGCTGAATATTACTTATTCCATCAATATTGTTAATTAATTGATTTCTTCCAATTCCTTCGGCTAAACCCAATCGGTAAGCAATGGGCGGTGAGTACGTTCCTGAGCCTTGATCACCAAAAGCGTAATAGATCTGCGACTCACCATTATAACCTGCTTGGCTTGAAGATTTACTTCTTTTGTAACCAAGATCTAGACTATTCATACTAAAAACGCTAAGAAAAAGCTTACGCCCAAAGTATCTGGCATCCACAACTATGTTATCTTTTTCCTTTTCTTCACCCTCTGAGTTTGGCTTCTTACTTATTCCCCGTTCTTTCGTCTCTTTGGTGTCTGCCGCTCTAATTTTTTCTATAAAGGAAAAACCTTTTAGAATCTTTTCCACATTAATCTTTGCGGTATTATCTAATTGGAATGTGTTAGAAACTTTAGCTCCTAAATTAGATCCACTTGGCGAGTTATTCCACTGATAACCACCCCCATAAGAAGCGGAATAGGTAAGCCAGTCTAGCGCTTTTATACTGTTAGTTTTTGGGCGCCAACTAGCGGTGTAAGTTTCTTGATAACTAGTTCTCCTAGCCAGTAAGGTATCTGAAATAATGCCGTTTATAACTTCAAATGTAGGCTTAACTCGGTAAGACAAACTATCAATACCTTCCGCATCGGCAGATTCAATTCCGGCACTACTTAAATCAAAATTTGTTGAACTACGAAATGAAGTAATAACACTTGGTATAAACGTGTAATTCAGTCCAAAATTTGATTTCTGTGAAAAAGTATGCGTTTGTTGAATAGGTTGTAGGTCTTCACTTCCTAGAATCAACCGTCTCTTTTCATCATAATTTCTGATTAGTGAGGTTGACGCAGAAATACTTGATGGCATATACCCAAACCGAAGCGATGCTAAGGTACCAACAATAGGTACTTTCTCGGTAAACTTTAACGGCCTGAATAACTTTACATTTTTGAAATTCAAGTTATAGTTAATACCTGCTGTATAATTCCAATTGTTTTGAAATTGAAGCTGTGGGTTTCTTGCGTAGCCTTCGTTGTACACATAACTTAACTTTAGTTTATCAATAGTGTACTGAGCTAATTTACCTTTGGAATTTGTTTTAGATATGTTTGAAATATTTAAAGAATTATTTTGGCTAATCGTCTGAATATCATGAATCTTATTATCGATCAAACTCTGTTTTTCACTACTCGAAATATCTTGAATATTCACGGATTCGATAAAATCGTCTAAACGAACATCTCCTTGATCTGGCAAAAATTTAGGAGTGGAAGTCGACTTACGAGTAGAAACGGTAACTGGGAAAGACCAACCATAACGATCGGGAATAAGCTTATGGACATTAACAGTAGAACTTAATGAGTAAGCCTCTTGATCTGACACTCTACGTTGGCCTAATCTCGATTCTAATCCCCCAAAACCATTTGTTTGCCTACTAATATTTGCATTTACGGTTGCAAAATCTGCCAGTTTAAAACTAGCTTTAGCGTTTGCAGCCCACCCATTTTCATTATCAAATCCCGATACTCTTAATTCATTTACCCAAAATTCTGCGTCTAAGGAGGATATGCCTTGAGTGCCTGTAACCTCAAAAGGATTTTTAATACCCAATGCAAGTTCCGAGACTCTATCTAAAGATGGGTTCCCTTTTATGGCAATTATTGCTCCTGGAGCTCCTCCCTCAGCGGGTTTCTCATAGATTACAGTTTGGTCTGCTCCATTGCTATTCCGCTCCTGCTTTAACACATTAAAAGCCGAAACAATAATATTCATGCTGTTTTGATCGTACAGCCAAACCTGTTCGGCTTCTGCATCTAATCGAGATCCATCATTTGGATCGAAGGTGCCATAACTATAATTAGGATCCGAAGGTACTACGGGTTGCCGATATTCATAAAAATCATTTTCTAGATCACTCCCCATTCTAACTACGAGCTCCGCATCGCCTTGGTTATCATAACCTTCACCATGAACGAACATCCTTACATTCGAATAATTCAGAAAGTTTAAACCTCCTGCGTAAACCTTCTTAACCATCATGATTTCACCGGGTCCTAGATTCTTAGCTTGTAGAACCAAACTTTGCTCATTAGCCAACGACTGAACTTGAGCTCCTCTATTAATGGATCTAATTGAGCCTTCAGGTTGACGATAAGGAATCGGTGAACGGCTCCCATTTTCTTCAATATTAACAGTACTTACTTTAAAGTCGGCCGTAGAATTTTCGGACTCTGTGATATTATCGACTTTACGCCATTGGCTACCAACGAACTCAAGTGTAGCAAATCGTAAAGTGAATGGCTTTTTATATCCTGACATCCAGACTCTTATATATGAGATATTCTGAAAGTCACTTATCCCGCCAATATTACGTACAAAATCAGTTAATGGGATACGAACTAACCTCCAAGTTCTTTCCTGTACACCGCCATCTACTTTGTCTACAATATAGGTTTCTGGTGTTCCTACCTCTAATTTGCTAAAGTCAGCAGGGTTGTATTTAATCTCGTATTGGTAATATGAATTTGCCTGTTGGATGTTAGATGGTGTAACTAAACCTTCCTTATCTGGCTTTAGAGTTATTGCCCGTTTTTCGCCACCAGAAACGGGAGTATTACCTTCGTGGTACCCTCTAAGCCTATGGAATCTTTCGTGAAGTTTTAGATCACTAACTTTAGACTCACCATAATAAACATAGTCATCATTCGAAGGATCTGCTTCAATTTTTTTAAATTCTTCACTTTCTTCTCCATATGCAGATCTCATAGAGTTTATAAACGTTTCGAAAAGCGATTGTTCGTTTAAAGTTTCCGAATATCCGCCTTTGCTTGGTACTCCATCAAAACCAACATCTTCTAGGTCTCTATTATCATTTGAAAACTGTCCCAAGGGCTTTGGGGTAATTGATGGAACGTATGAACGATTGGATATATCGCGCTCCAAATCATCTAATTCTGTTGCTAAGCCATCTTCTGTATTTGGACGAAAGTTGGGAACAACATCTTCTGATATTATTCCTAGATCCACATAGATTGTACCATTATAATCTTGCACATCTTGAGCCGTTGGATCTTCGCCATCAGGAAGAATACTTTGTACCCAAAACTCTAAAAACTCAATGTTATTCTGAGCTAAATCTTCTTGCCCCGATGGTAAGACCGCTGTCATCCCACCCCACATCTTCTCAGGGTTATTCTCTAATACGTCTTTTAAGTCAAGATTATAATTATAGGGACCTCGTTCAGTTGGATTGTAATAAACATCCAGCGTACTAATTACTTCATCTTGCGGGTTATTAGTCTCTCTACCTTGAAAAACTTCTTTAATCAATACAGTTCTAGACTCGGGAGTACCTTCTACACTCCCTAAGATATTGCCAACGTTACGAGGAATATCATACACAGAAAATTGAGCTCTTAAGTCGGAACGATCTATTCGAGAAGACAAATCGGATGCGGCTGAAGCCGAACTACCCGGTTGAAAAACAACCTCATCAGGTGCATAACCGGGAACAGCTGCGGGGGCTGATGGTAAATTCCATCTTGTTGGGTTATTAAATGGTATACTGTACTCAGCACCTTCAAAATCATCTATAAAAACCAGCCCGTTTTCTTCGTCACTATACAACTCGTTATTGTCTATAGCGTCTCTAATAGCATTTGTCTGTGAAACCCCTGGCCGTAATTGTGCAAACTCCCCACTTAAACTTAAGTTTGATACTTCTTTGGTTTGAAGCAGAGGGATTCTATCTATAAAACGAGTTATCCATGGAGTTTCGAACCTTGCTGAGGCATCAAGGCCAAGAACAGTATTGTTGATAGGCTCATTACCAATTCTGATTTTATCACTATTTGGCTGTTCTTTGAGTTTAAAAAATGTACTCCCAAACTTGATGTCTTTGTTAACCTCGTATTCTGCTCGGAGCCCCGTAAAATTCTTTTGGCCTATTACACTGAACTGATTACTTTCGTAATCAATACGAATATCCTGCCCCGCTGCTAAGTAGCGATCGTTCAAGATGGTTACACTACCAAAAGAAAAATCAACTTCGTAATCAGTGCCCTGCGTTAATTCTACACCATTTGCATACACATGTACAGAACCTTCAACAATACCACTAAAAGCCCCAAGTAAAAAAGTACTTGATAAGCCACCTTTCGATGTACCGCTTATTTCAAAAAACCTATCACTTTCTACATTGGTCGCTACACTCTGTTTTTCTACATACAACTCATTAAATATCAAACTTGACTGGTCATCTGGGAGGTCTGCAACTAACTCTTCCATACGAGAACCAAATGGCTCTAAATACGGAAACATAATTCTACCATTGCTAGGATCAAAAGTAATCGCTCCGAAATCAATCAAATTATCAGGAGTTAAAGCACCTTGAGTATTAATTCTATCTAACCCAAGATCTTGTAAAAGTGGAGTTGATCTACCCGAGATTCTATCGCTTCCAATATTACTTCTTGTTACTTGTAAATCTAGAGTAAGCCCTTCTTGAGTTACATTGTTAACTCCAAGAGAGTAGATATTACGTAATGTAAGAGGCCAAGCTTTATTCCCGCTATCCAAATTCTTTGGTCTCAATAATTTGAAGTAGCTATAACCACTAGACTTAGCGATAACATCTCCAACTTCAATATCTTGCTGTGTAGTGGGATCTTTATAAATAAAAGAGATGGCTAATGTAGCATTACTACCAACTCTTCGTTTCAAACTTATTATTCCTAACGCTTCGTTAAAATCGTAATCTATTCCGCGTTGAAGCAATTTATAATATCCTTCTTGAATCAACTCTCCTGGTAAATTAAATTCATCAGGATTAATAGAAGGAACCGATCTTAATGAATCCAAAAGTTCATCATCTATGCCATCTCTTGCATTTCCAGGAAGCCCATATGTACCGTCCCCATTATCATCAACTCCTAAATCTACAAAAGTGTATGCTTTCACTGCGTCTGCGTCTGTACCTGAAGCCGATGCGTCTTGAATCCACACATTTAGCTCAGAAACTTGGTACGCTATTTTTAGCTGTTGAGGATTGGATACACTCTCTTCGAATAATTGACGGTTATAAAAATCTAAGAAAAAGTGCCTGTCGTCGTCATATTCAGATGGCCTCAGACTAAAAGGAATTTCTTGCGAGCCGCCAGTAATGGTTTGGGTATTGCTCTCCCCTTTCTGTTGAGAAATAACAGAAGTAAATTTTAGTGGTCCAACTTCGGCAATTGATTTTATTCCGAACAAAGAGCCACCACCGCTAATTAAAGAGTTACCCGTTTCCATAGAAACGTTACCCATTTCTATTTGCTTTATAATCTCATCTTCATAACCCGTATACTCAATTTTAAGTCTATTCTGAAAGTCGAATTGGCGTTCTGTATCCCAATCGGTTGCAATGGTAAGTTTGTCTCCAATGGTACCTTCAATATTTAATTGAAGGTTTTGATTGAACGTTGGATCAATCGTCTGTTGCTGATCTTCAGGAATATTTGGGCTTTCTACTTTTTGAATAGATGCTCCAATATTCATATTCGCAGATCCATTAACACGTAGGTTAACTTCTGGTTTTCCAAAAATAGTGGTGAATGCGGAATTTTCCCCTCCAGGAACCTTTATCTTAAAGTCTAACAGACCACGACCTTGGGTTTCCAGCTTCCTTCCTTCTTCTACAAGCTGAAGCCTTATTGCTCTATTCTGCACTTCTTTCTGTAGATCAGCGTAAGTTTCTGCGTCAACAACGCTTGGTAGAAATACCTCCTCTCCAGAAATAGTTCTGCGAATGGTGAATACAGAAACGGTATCCCAAGTTACGGTTACTTTATCGTCTGTAGCTAGCAGTTGGTACAAATGACTTGCATTCTTAGCTCTTAACTGAGCAAAGTGATTCTTAGGGCTAGGAAAGAAAAATTTAACACCCACTAGCGCACTATCTGGAATAACAGCTACAGAATCGGGGGTTGGAGATTCTTGGGCATAGGAAATCTTAGGCGCTATAAACAAAAGAATAAGAACGCACAAAAATGATTTAAAAAGCTTAGTGAACAAGTACAACAGCCTAATACAACTCGATTATTTAGTTAAATTCTGTAGCGTTCCGGTAATAGGCTTTGGATTAAGACGTTTTCGATTCAAAAGTGGTCAAGATAATAGCATATATTTAAGTTTCTTGAAAGTTTTTATAACAGAACAAAGCGTTATTTTTAGAATAATAAATGCATATTATTTACCATGCAGTTAACAAATAGTTATTAAAGGCAATCATCCATCTTGCGTAAATTATTTAACAAATTACAGATAGATTTATTAAAAAGGCATATAGGGCCTTTTTTATTCTGCTTTTTCACGATGATGTTCTTGCTACTCCTTCAGTTTTTGATGCTCCATATTGATAAACTAATTGGTAAGGATATTCCAATTTCAGTAATTATAGAGCTCGTTTTGACCAACTTAGCCTACATGGTTGTATTAGCGGCTCCAATGGCTGTTCTCATTTCAACGTTAATGGCCTTCGGAAAATTCTCCGAGCTGAACGAATTAACTGCTATTCGAGCTTCTGGTGTAAATCCAATCCGTCTAGTTATTCCTGTTCTATTTGCCGCCTTTCTATTATTTATTGGTCTTTCTTGGTTTTCGAATAGCGTTTTACCCGAAGCTAACCACAAAGCTCGATCTCTTTTCATAGATATTAGGCTCAAAAAGCCTGGCTTTGACTTGAAACCAAATTCATTTTACGATGGAATAGAAGGCTACACATTTCTAGTGGATCATATTGACGGACAGACGGACAGTTTATATGGAGTTTTATTATTTCAAGAACCTTCGAACGATAGAGACCGAGCTTATATAACGGCTGAAAAGGGAATGCTTCTTGCTGAAAATGAAACCGAACTTACGCTTATTCTCTATGCAGGCACCATGCAAGAAACTATGCCCGCAAGTTCTAGTGCCAAGAGTAATATTGAAAGGACTAAATTCAAGAAACACCGAATTACCTTTGATATTGGAAACTTATCGTTCGAACGTTCAGACCCAAACAGGCGTAATAGAAGTGATAGAACCATGAACATCCAATCTATGAGAGTGATTGTAGATTCCTTGCAAAATGATGTGACCAATCAATTTCTTGCTAGTTCAGAGTCTAATTATACTCTTCCAGTTTCAAAAGACCCTGAACTTCTAAAAAGATTTAAGTACAGTATTATTTCAGTAACTGAAACCGATTCGTTTAAAATTTCCCCGATCCTAGCTGATTTAGTAGTAGTTAATTCACTTAAAACAATAGATGAGCAGCAAGAAGTTTTGAAGCGAGCAGTTACCGATTTAAAAAATTACAAAGCTACATTTCAAAGCAGTAATGCAAATATTATTTGGAGGCTAAAAAGTATTAACAAGTATTTGGTTGAGATCTATAAAAAATTCTCAATCCCATTTGCTTGTGTAATCTTCGTTTTACTAGGTGCTCCTATCGGAATTTTGACAAAAAAAGGTAATTTTGGTGTTGCAGCTATAATTAGCGCAGTTATACTAACCATCTATTGGATATCACTAATTCAAGGTGAGAAAATGGCCGATCGCCTATTTATATCTCCCATAATTGGAATGTGGACGTTTAACGTTATTATGGGTATAGTAGGCACAATCATGCTTCTACAGCTTACTTCAGATTTCCAGATAACTCGATTATTCAAACGCCGTGCCTAAAGTATTTGATCGATATGTCTTCTTCCGCTTATTCACTATAACTTCGTTCGTTTTAGTGGTATTGATCTTTATTTTTATAATGATTGATTTCTCCGAAAACAGTGATGACTTTACAGATCAAGGAGCTACCATTGCTGAGGTCTGGGGAGATTATTATCTGAACTACATTCCAGAAATGATACGGTTAGTTATACCTGTTGCGGTTTTTACAGCGTGCTTATTTCTAGTTGGCCAGCTTTCTGAACGTTTAGAAATCACAGCGTTAAAAGCCGCTGGTATAAGTTTATATAGACTATCCGTTCCCTTTATTGCTTTCGCTATTTTCACAGCACTTATAGTCAGCTTTCTAGATGCTAATACCATTCCTATCTCCAATAAAGAGCGTATCGAATTCGAACAAAAATTCATTAAAAGAAAATCTGAGACAATTGATCGCAATAATATATACCGTGAACTCTCTGAAAACTCTGTAATAAAAATCAATTATTTCGATAAGGACAAGCATATTGGTTATAGAATCCGAATTGTGGAATATAATGAAAGTGGCATTCAGCGGACATTGATAGCCAATCAAATGCACTGGATTGAAGATTCTCAGAAGTGGAAATTAGAGTCTGTAACCGAAAGAGCATTCTACAAAACAGGTTACACTGAAGCTAAGTATGATGATAAAGATACTACATTAAGTGTATTCCCTCGTGACTTATCTCGTACTACTTCAGATATTTATCAGCTTACTTACAAAGAAGCTCAAGAATATATTCAATCCATTGAGCGGAGCGGAGCGGGCTCAGTGAATGTTCCAAAAGTCCAGTATCTAGGGAGAGTAATATATCCGATTTCCATAATCATAGTGATGATTGTTGGATTTGCGGTGGCTTCAGTTCGGCGTAGAGGTGGAAAAGGTATTTATATTGCAGCAGGCCTTACTATTAGCTTTTTATATCTAGCCTTTATGAAAATCGCCGAACCTTTTGGATATTATGGTAATATAAGCCCACTCACAGCTGTTAGCATTCCCCATATTTTTTTTCTAATTGTTGGAGTTATTTTACTGTTAAAAGCCAAAAAGTAAAATGCTTAATTATTTGTATTAACAAAATCTTAAGTTTTTATAAAAAAAATTAATATTTCAATCAAAAATAAAAGGTTACAATTAGCCCAAAAATAATCAAATAATTTACTTTTAGACAATGGGACAACAACAGCTTTTACTAGTTATTCTAGTAACGATTTTAGTGGGTATTGCAACGGTTGTAGCGATTAACACTTTCAGTAGCGCTATGAAGTCATCAAATAAAGATGCAGTAAGAAACGATTTAGCAGTTCTCGCAACTAATGCACATGCTTATTATGCAAAGCCGTCAATGCTAGGCGGCGGCGGGAATAGTTTTGGAGGCTTTACTTTCAAAACGATTGCTTTTCCAGCAGATGAAATAACAGAAGATGGGCTACATGCAAGAAATTCAAATGGAATCTACCATATCTACAGCGCCACAGCAAGTGAGCTTGGGGTATACGGAGAGCCAATTATAGAACTTTCGGAAACTGTTGATATCAATTCTTTGGTGTCCGATTCTGATTATTTTGCAGTGACAATTAGTTCAGACTCGCTTGTCTGGGCACACACCTTTTAGTAGTTATATCAATTATAGATATCTAGAAAATGAAATGCGGTAACATAAAAAGTTACCGCATTTTTTAATTATGCCTCTGGTAGTGGGCCTCTATACATCGGAATATCAACCTTATCTCTAGTGCTGATTGTTCCATGCTCGTCTTCAAATTTTTTCACATTATCAACAAGAGCATGTGCTAATCTTTTAGCATGATCTGGAGTTAATACCATTCTCTTAACTACTTTTGCTTTTGGAACCCCAGGCATTACTGCTATAAAATCTAAAATAAATTCAGATGGAGAATGTGTAATCATTACTAAATTGGAATAGGTTCCTATAGCCTCTTCTTCTTTTAGTTCGATTTCCATTTGTCCTGGGTTCATAGTTTGATTTTGGTCAGCCATTATTTTTCCTCTTGTGTTTCTAAAAATCCTTGTTCTTTCATCCAATCATCATTATAAACTTTACCAATATATCTTGTTCCACTATCTGGTAGAATTATAACCATTACTTCCTCGTCTTTAAGAGGATGCTTCTTTACGTAATCTATAGCCCCTGATACAGCAGCACCACAAGACCATCCCACTAACAAACCTTCTTCTCGAGCTAACCGTCGTGTCATTACTGCTGAATCTTTATCCGTTACCTGAAATACGTCATCAACAAAATCGAAGTTAATTGCTCCAGGAATAATATCCTCTCCAATCCCTTCGGTTAGGTAAGGCTTAATCTCGTCTTTATCGAACTCTCCAGTCTCAAAATATTTTTTATAAACTGAACCAAAGCTGTCAATACCAATTACCTTAATCTCAGAATTCTGCTCTTTTAAATACTTAGAAGTTCCTGTTATGGTACCACCGGTTCCCATACCTGCTACAAAGTGAGTAATTTCCCCCACTGTTTGTTCCCAAATCTCAGGGCCCGTACTTTCATAATGAGCCTGAGTATTACCTTGGTTATCATATTGATTTGGATAAAATGAATTTGGTATTTCCTTGCTCAATTGTTTAGCAACGGAGTAATAACTTCTTTCATCTTCAGGCTCAACATTAGTAGGACATACAATAACCTCTGCCCCAACAGCCTTTAGTAAATCAACTTTAGACTGACTTTGTTTATCTGTTGTTGTAAATATACATTTATAGCCCCTACTTACTGCAACTAAGGCAAGTCCCATTCCCGTATTACCAGAAGTTCCTTCTATGATTGTTCCACCAGGCTTAAGCAAGCCTTCTTTCTCAGCATCATCAATCATTTTGATTGCAATTCGATCTTTTATGCTTTGGCCAGGGTTAAAATATTCCACTTTTACTAAAATGGTTCCTGTAAGCCCCTCAGTTACTTTATTTAGCTTAACGAGTGGTGTGTTTCCAACTGTATCAAGAATGGAGTTAAAGTACATATAATTTCTTTGTTGTTATTTTCCTTCATTACTAAGCTTTAAAGCTAAGAAATAATTCGATGACAAAAAGTGATTCATATCAATAGATTGGCTTTGCTAAAAAATATAGGTTTTGCTTAGCCACAAGAAAGCTTACTTTTAGGAAAGAAATTTATTCAACTATGTTTATACATCAAGAAAAACCCAAAGATTTTGATTGTGGATACAATCTAGACTTAATGATTGCAGCTCTACCTCGAGTTGAGGACGAACAAGAGCGAATTAAGTACGCAAATCGTGTAGTAGGTCTTATTAAACAAAGCCATCCAACTTGGGTAGATAAAGACGGAAAGAGCGAGGCTGCTTGGGCTCACTTTTTTGAATTAGCAGAATATGACTTAAAAGAATATGGGATTAAAAACCCATTTGTATCTGGCCAACAAGACGACGCTAAGTAATTTTTTTCTATCTTTATATTTATCCTAATTATGAGATGATATTGGCTAACATATTCTTTATTTTCATTTTTAATTGAAAGTAAAGAATACCACATTTCATGGCTGATAGTAGCTTTTCAGATGCAGTTTTAGCCACCTGTCTTCAAAGCCAGGTAGAGCATTCTATACTGTTAAATACCGCTAAAGAAGCAACAGAACAATGTGCTCTTGGCAACAAGAAATTCTTTTCAATATCCCTAAGCATCCCAAAAGTTGATGCACTTGCAGCTCTAGAACAACATTCTCTAAAAAAAGGCTTCGAGTTCTATTGGGAAAAACCTATTGATGACTTCGCCATTGCGGCAGCTGGAGAATTAATACGTGTACAATCTACTGGAGACTCACGCTTTAAAGATGCCTCTACTAAAGGTAAATCTATATTAAACGAAGTTCATCATTTCACCACATTAAATCATTCCTTGGCTGTAGTGCATTTATTGGGTGGTTTTTCATTCTTCAATTATAATATCAGTAAACACTGGAAAGACTTTGGTGCGGGTTCCTTTACTCTACCCGAATGGCTTATTATTAGAGATGGGAAATTTAATATTCTTACATTAAGCTTTGAAATCTCTAAAGTAGATACGGCTCAATTAATAATCGAACGACTTTATGACAAACTTGCGAATCTTAATGGAATATGCCAGGCAAGTTCATACTCAATTGGACCTGAGTTAGACCAACATAACGTTCTAAATGTGCCTACTCAGAACTCATCTGAGCATAAGCGATGGATTAACTCTATAATTAAAGCTAAAGCTAAAATTTCTAACAAAGCTTTTAGCAAAATTGTGATTGCTAGAGAACTCCCTATAAAACTTGACAAACCCGTTTCCGATACTCACATTCTAAATCGCTTACGCCATCAATACCCTGATTGCCACTCCTTTTTAATTCGCCAAAATGAAAAATCCAGTTTTATAGGTTGTTCACCGGAGAGATTGGCTTCTTTCAAAGGGAACTTCTTGTTTACTGAAGGACTAGCAGGAAGTACTCCTCGTGGAAAGTCTGCTTCTGAAGACGCAAAATTTGAATTTAACTTACTCAGAAGCGATAAAAACCTAGAAGAGCACAATATCGTTTTAGATGCTATACATGAAAATCTTGCTGCATTCTCTGATTCTATTGAATTCCAATCACAACCTGGCATTAAAAAACTTTCTAACGTTCAACATCTCCACACCCCAATCCGTGCACGCATAAAGTCTGGTGTTTCTAAAACTGAAGTCCTTAAAACACTTCATCCAACTCCTGCCGTTGGTGGTTTTCCTAAAGATAAAGCTGTTCCTTATATCAGTAATTTTGAAGACTTTGACCGTGGCTGGTACGCAGGGCCTATAGGCTGGATAAATGCTAATGGCGAAGGCGAATTTGCTGTTGCTATTAGAAGCGGACTTATTAAAAATGAAGAAGTGCGTTTCTTTGCTGGATGTGGTATCGTTGAAGCCTCAGACCCAGAAATAGAATGGGAAGAAACTAATCTTAAATTTATACCGATGCTTTCGGCCTTAGAATATGCAGGTAAATGATCCTCAGAATCTCGCTTTTTACTGGTCTACCCTCTTCGTTCGAACTTTGTATGAAGAAGGTCTTAGACATGTAGTAATCTCTCCTGGCTCTCGTTCCACTCCTCTCACCCTTGCTTTTTCATCTCATCCTGGTTTCAGCAAAACCATTGCTATTGATGAACGCTCAGCCGCTTTTATAGCTCTAGGCCAAGCAAAAGCATTTGGTAAACCTAGTGTTTTAGTTTGCACTTCTGGCACTGCCTTGGCAAATTATGCACCTGCGGTTTTTGAAGCTACTAATTCGGGAATACCGATGATTATTGCCAGTGCCGATCGTCCGCCTCATCTTCGTGGAGTTGGAGCATCTCAAACAATAGATCAACTCAAGATATTTGGGAATCTAACGGTCTTTTTTCATGATGCTGGAGAACCTTCATCTGAATTTCCAAAACTTAAACGGATAGAAACTGCTGCAAAGCAATCTTATTATTATTCAACATCTCAATCGGGCGTGGCACATGTTAACTTCCCTTTTAACAAACCACTTGAACCAGAAGCAGATTTTTTAAACGAGATTGAAGACGAAAACTCTAGACACGCAGAACGCTCGAATACCGACTACAACTCTGAACAAGGAGATACAACACTTGGTGAAAAATTTTGGTCACAACTGGTTTCAGCAGAACGTCCAGTAATTATAGTTGGGCCTCTTAATAAGCACCAAGAAATACCTTTTATTCTCCCATTAGCAAAAATTCTAAAAGCGCCTATTCTAGCAGAGCCAGGTTCTAATATTCCTAATTCCAAACATACTATAACTGGACATGCTGGTTTTTTAAGAAATGATGGCATTTTAAATGAACTATCTCCAGATTTGATTATTCGCTTTGGTGCAGCACCAATAACTAGAGCGGGGCAAACTTTTTTAGAAGCTAATAGTGATTCTATCCAAATTCATTTTACTCATCCTACTATTTGGCAAGATGGAGATTCTATTCCTGATAAACACATCCCTTTAACTGGTAATCTGCAGATTCCAGACATAACTGGTGCGGCTCAATCTAGTTGGCTTAAGGAATGGAAGAAAACTGAAAAGGACTTTGAATCTTATTGTGAAACTGAGATTAAGCCTTCTACGCCTCTAACCGATGGCTATGTCTTCACAACTCTAACAAAGCTACTTCCAAAGAAAAATTTTTCAATGCTCTCGAACTCATTTCCCGTTCGGGATATGGCACTTTTTGGAAAGTATAAAGATAAAGAACTTTATGTGAATAGAGGTGCTGCAGGAATTGATGGAATCATTTCGACGGCTATTGGTCTGAGCCAGGTACTTGACAAAAAAGGAGTTTTATTTATTGGAGATATTGCCTTTCTACACGACTCAAATGCTTTGTTAAGCAAAGAATATGTTAACCGCCCGCTCGTAATTATTATTTTGAATAATGGTGGTGGTACTATCTTTCGAATGTTGCCAGTGTATAAACTTAAAGAAAAACATCGTACTTATTTTGAAACACCCCAGAGTGTTCGAATTGTTTCTCTTTGTAGGGCTTATGATGTTGCTCATACGCTTGTAACTCGTCCAGAACAACTCATAATCGCATTTGAGCAAGCCATTGAAAAAAAAGGTGTTCAAGTTATTGAATGCCTAACTGATGCGGATGACTCTATGCTAGAGCGACACAAATTATGGAACTTCCCTGGTGAGGTCTCTTCATGAGTGTAAAGATTAGAGGCATTAGCTATCACTTTGAAATACATCAGAAGAATGATGGGCTTCCTAATCTGGTGTTGCTTCATGGATTTTTAGGAAGTGGAAAATCATTTCAAAAGCTAATACCAAATCTAAAAACCTTCTGTAACCCTATTACTATAGACTTACTTGGCCATGGTGAAACTGAAGGGTCAGAGATGCATTATCGATTTTCAGCTAAAGAGCAGATTGCTGATTTAAACAAACTCATCAGTGAGCAACTTACTATTCCCCTTTTTCTTCTTGGATATAGCATGGGTGGCCGACTTGCACTACAATTAACCTTGCAACGACCAGACCTTTACAAAGGGTTAATACTTGAAAGCACAACTTTTGGTATTGAAAGTAAACAGGAGCGCCAAGCTCGGCAAGAATTAGATGCAACAAGAGCTGATTCTATTATGGGAAATTTTGACCAGTTCTTAGAAAGTTGGAAAACCATGCCCATGTTTAATTCTTCTCCTCAAAGTATTGATACAGAAGCTCAACATTTTAGTATTCAAAAAGCTCAAAACCCACTTTGGATGAATAACAGTTTGTTAGGCTTTGGGACAGGGAGTATGCCTTGCGTTAAAGATAGATTACCAAGTATTTCAACACATGTACAACTAATTGCTGGATCAAAAGATTTTAAGTTTGTTGGTATTATGAACGCCATGCTAAAGGATTTGAACGAGGGACAACTAGATGTAATAAAAGATTCTGGTCATCGTGTTCATTTAGACCAACCAGAAGCCTATATTTCTGTAATTAGAGATTTTATTGAAAATAACCGCCTACCATGAATTGGACTACTGTAAAACAATACGAAGATATTACTTATAAAAAGAGCAAAGGCGTTGCACGAATCGCTTTTAACAGACCAGATGTAAGAAATGCATTCCGGCCTAAAACGCTCTTCGAAATGTATGAAGCTTTCTCTGATGCTAAAGAAGACAACAATATCGGAGTTGTTCTTTTAAGCGCCGAAGGCCCTTCATCAAAAGATGGGAAATTTTCATTCTGTTCTGGTGGCGATCAAAATGTTCGTACAAAAACAGGGTATCAAGCTGATGATGGAATTCCTCGTTTAAATGTACTCGAATTGCAACGATTAATCCGTTTTATGCCCAAAGTGGTAATTGCAGTAGTTCCAGGCTGGGCTGTTGGTGGCGGACATAGTTTACATGTAACTTGTGATCTAACCTTAGCTAGCAAAGAACACGCTATTTTTAAGCAAACTGACACTGATGTTGCTAGCTTCGATGGTGGTTTTGGATCAGCTTTACTTGCCCGCCAAATTGGGCAAAAACGTGCACGCGAGATATTTTTTCTAGGTCGGAATTACTCAGCTCAAGAAGCTTTTGATATGGGTATGGTAAACGCAGTTATTCCTCATAATGAGCTTGAAGATACTGCTTACCAGTGGGCTCTAGAAATATTAGAAAAAAGTCCTACGGCCACTAAAATGGTGAAATTCGCATTCAACCTTATTGATGATGGTTTGGTTGGACAACAGATTTTTGCAGGAGAAGCTACTCGTCTAGCTTATATGACAGAAGAAGCCGAAGAAGGGAAAAAGGCTTTCTTAGAGAAAAGAAAACCAAATTGGGATAAATTTAAAAGAAGCCCATCGTAATGCAATGACCAAAGAACAAACACCATTTAAAATTTTACAAACTATTCAAGTTCTATACGGAGCCTTAATACTTGGTATTACAAACTTTGGTTTTGTACTAGTAGCCCTATTTTTTTTAGATATCATCCCCCTAGTTGGTATCCCAGAAAAATTTATGTTCAACATGATGGGGATTTCTTCCTTATTAATGATAGTATCTTTTTTTGGTGGGAGGTTGATTCTAAATAAAGCCCTTGAGAAATCAATTAACGAACAAGACCTTGTTGAAAAAATAAAAATCTACAGAAAAGGACATTTAGTAAATGGCTTGTTAATAGACTTCTCAGCTTTTTTTGCTCTCGCTTTTTTCATGGCTACAATACACATCGCTTTCTTAGTAATTGCGGGACTTGCTTTTATAATTATAGTTAAAAATTTCCCAACAAAAGCTAAAACCATACAAGTGCTACAGCTCAACTATTCAGAACAACATAAATTGAGTACCAGAGATATCAACGAGGGTTCTTAAAACAGCTGTACTTTATATAAATCTCCATTCTCTTCAGCAATAATAACACTATTGTTCGATTCAAAAGCTACACTTTCTACTTGGTCTGCTTTAAACTGTGCTGAAAACACCTCTTTTTGAAAGAACGACGATGATGCATTAATTTCAAAAACTCTGAGAGATTTATCAGTTAATACAGCCAATAACTTTTTATCTGGAGAAACATCAGCGGCAGTTACCTTATTACCGAAGTCAAAGGTTTCCTTTTTAACCAAAGTATTAACCTTAGAGAAATCAGGATTTTCTAGTTTATACAATTCTGTGTTTTTACCTTTTCCTTCTTTTGAAAGTATATATATGCCATCTAGGTAGAATATAGCTTCTGCATTTGGGATAGGCTTATCAACGAATTTCAAAATACTTTCCTTTTTTGGATATTCTATTCTTAGAATTTTAAAATCCTCTGTTTCAGAGAGCTTTTCATTAGCATCTGAAACCATTATAAGTGATAGATCGCTTCTACATTTACAATTATTACCGATATCCGCCACTATGATATTTCCTTCATCATCAGTGGTAATATCTTCCCAATCTTTATTTTCTATTCCTTTGAGTTGAAGTCCTTTCTCCCCTACCAATTTCCCTTTTTTATTAATGGCATAGATTTTATTCTTCGTGCCAGAGTCTCCATGAATCCAAAATAATTCTGCATTATTCTTACTCATAACCATCCCAGAAACCTCTTTTCTTGCAGATTTCTCAATTCTATCATAGGCTTTCAGTTTTTCTTTCTTATTTCCAAATAGATTAAACTGAGCAGAAGCTGATTGTGAATAGACACAGAATAGAGTAACAGTTAGTACGAGTATTTTATTCAAAATATAAATCTTACTTTCCAAATGACGAATGTAGTTCCAAACATAGAATAAATTAAAGAATTCAACATATGAATATCCATCATGAAGAATCAGAGACAAAAGGAGCCTTCTATATAGAAGTTAATCAAGAAAGAGTTGCTGAAATTACTTACTCAAAAGCAGGAACTAGTAAAATAATTATTGATCATACAGGTGTTTCAGATGAGCACCGTAATGAAGGCTTAGGAAAAAAATTAGTTTTTCATGTTGCTGAATTTGCAAAACAAAATAATCTCATAATATTACCCCTTTGCCCCTTTGCAAAATCCGTTTTTAAGAGATACCCCGAATTAAAAAACTAACCTAAAATTACTTCCTAGTACTTAGTTTCTCCAGTAACTTTTTCCTAATTGCTCGATATCAGCATTCATTGTACGCTCAAAATCGTGCATTAACGTTTCATGCTCACGAGCTTTTTTCCAGTAGTTCATAGATCTATCGAGATACAAGCTTTTAAGCTTTGTGGCAATTTTTGTTTGTAAATCCAAACGTTGTTTAAGCTCATCTAAGTCTTTTTTACTGGTAATATAATATCGTGTAACCGATTCTTTTTTTGATAACTCTCTGCGAGAGTAACGATTAGTTTTAGCAGCTTTCCCTGTACTACTAACCTCGCTGAGTTCTCGCTGTCCCTCTCTAATCTTAGATTGAGATCTATGAATTTCTGATTTCATAGCCTGCAAAATATCTGCTTTCAATCTTCGAGCTTGAGAAATGTCTTCACCTTCAATAGCATATAGAAACTCATCAACTTTCTCCTGAAAATTAACCAGTTCTTTAATCTCTTGTTTGAGTTCTGCCTTACGTTTTTCATCACGATCAATCGATTGGCCTTGTAGCGAACCAAAGTTCGCGATTATTAAAATAAGAGTTAGTAAATAGGTCTTCATTGTGAACCACTGCATTCAAAATATTGAACTTTTATCATCTATAAATTAGCATATAATTAGTGTAAAATATGTTCACATGTTAATGTTACCCTATTGAGTAAATTAATAGCAAGTTTCCTTATTATTTATCGTCTATGTTTGTAACCAATAATCAATTCAAAAGAGATGATTGCTACAAAAAATATACTCCTATTAGTGTTAACTTTAATGACTAGTTCTTTATTTGCACAGCCACCAAGTGGCGGAAATAGACCTTCTATGCCATCCGCGGAAGAACGTGTTAATCAACTTGTAGAAAAGCTAGATACAGCGGTATCACTTTCCGATGATCAAAAAGAATCTTCTAAAACCATTTTTGCGAGTTACTTTGAAACTATGCAGAAAAAAATGAAGCCGGGAACAAGACCTTCAAAAGAAGACATGGAAGAAACCAATAGTACAACTTTAACTGAACTAAAAGCTTTATTAACAGCCGACCAAATTAAAAAGTTTGAAAAAGTTGAATCTGAATTCTTTCAAGCCTCTGAACGAAGACCTCGAAGAAAAAATTAAATCTATCTTCTATTCACCTAAAGGAATTTTCATTCTTTTAGGTGAGTTTTTTATTCATGACGTATGGCATCAACAGGTGTAAGTTGGGCAGCACGCCAGGCAGGGTAAGTTCCAAAAATAACTCCCACAAACAGACCTAAAACTACAGTTAAAATCACAGTTCCCGTTTTTACAGCTACTTCAAATTCAAATTCCGCAAAATGATTGACAATTGGAATGAATATGGAAATTGAGACAATACCTAAGAGCCAGCCACACAAACACCCAACTAACGAAATGGTAACAGATTCAGCTAAAAACTGAAATACGATGTCCTTCTTTTTAGCACCTGTGGCTTTTCGAATACCTATTTCCTTAGTTCTTTCCGTTACAGATATCAAGAGGACATTCATAACTCCTATTCCTCCAACTAGTACTGATATTCCTGTTATTGCACCCATTACCAATTTAAAAAGCAATATACCCTGAGAGAACTGTTCAATTCGAAATTCATTCGATTGAAATGAAAACCCCTCCTTCCCTTGCTCAAAGTTTGAATCAGCCCAAGCTTCCATTTCTGCTTTTATTTCAGGGATTTCTTCTATGTTATTTGCTTTCATTATTATCGATGGATAACTATCAAACTCATCTTCAAACACCGATATCGGGATAAATGCTCTAGGCGTATTTGGGGTAGCTTCTGCTAAGATTCCAATTACTTCGTAATCTTGATTATTCATAGTTACAAAATTCCCAATAAGCATATCAGGATTCTCTTCCCAATTTTTAGCCAATCCATAACTCAATACTACTTTTTTAGTGCCTTCATTCACTTCCTCTTCCGTCATAAATCTACCAACCTTAATTGAATCTGAGAGAAAGGCGAGCCCAAATTCCATGCTACCTTGCAGGTAAAATGCCATTACAGAATCTTGAAATGAGCCTTCTATAGAACGAGAACCCACAAATTCTATCATTGCTTTTTGTGCCAGTTTTTTTTGAATATCGCGCGCGTTAATTAAGGTTAATTTTGGTGCATCATCAACAATTACCCTAACATCATTAACGATTTTAATTTGTTTTGAGGAAATCTTAAATGATTGGAGTGAAGTGGTTTGAGCAATTTGTCGCCTTCCTGTTTCCTCCAGTCCATCTCCTAAAGTTAGGATAGCAACTAATGAAGCCACTCCAATAATAATTCCCAAAGTAGATAGAAATGTATGTAGCGGATTTGCCTTGATATTTTGAAGTGCTACAAAGATAGATTTTAAAAATTGTTGCATAGTTTACAGAATGTAGAGTTTAGACAAACTCAGCTACGCAACAAGTACGTTCTAGTTTCAAATCATCACTTTTAAGTGATTTTCCGGTTCTAAACCTTCGTAAACAATTAAATCAGTTTTTGACCATTTGGCACCGTGGTGTCGGGTGTAGCAAGTATTATTTTCCCTTCATCATTATAAAATCCCGTTACCAAACACTCTGACATAAACGGCCCAATCTGCTTTCTTGGGAAGTTTACAACGGCTATAATTTGCTTTCCAACTAATTCATCTTTGGTATAGTGATGAGTAATTTGAGCTGAAGATTTCTTAACTCCAATCTCATCACCAAAATCTATTCTAAGCTTATAAGATGGGTTTCTAGCTTCTGGAAAATCTTCGGTTTCAATAATTGTGCCCACTCTTAGTTCAACGGCTTCAAACTCTGGCCAAGTTATTTCTTTCATTTTCTTTCAACAATAAAAAACCCCGCATTCAGATGAAAGCGGGGTTTGCATTTACTTTGATGAGTGAGCGTAAATGTTTATGAAACTTGGCTAACCGTTTTAATAATTCGGGAAGCAACTTTGTAAGGGTCAGCAGCAGAGTTTGGACGACGATCTTCCAAGTAGCCACTCCAGCCATTCTGTTTTGTAATTAATGGAATACGAATAGAAGCGCCACGATCAGATACTCCATAAGAGAAATCGTTAATAGAAGCAGTTTCGTGTAAGCCAGTTAAACGGAGGTGATTGTCTGCTCCGTACACATCAATATGTTCTTTTACTAGAGGGCGGAAAGCTTCACAAGCTTTCTTGATTTTTTCTTCAGATGCTGCATTTCTAATGTAAGAATTAGAGAAGTTAGCATGCATACCTGAACCATTCCAGTCAAGCTCGCCTAGAGGCTTGCAATGCCAATTGATGGCAACGCCATATGCTTCTGCTGTGCGTTCAAGTAAGTAACGAGCAACCCAAATTTGGTCACCAGCTGATTTTGCACCTTTAGCAAATATTTGAAACTCCCATTGGCCAGCAGCTACCTCACCATTAATACCTTCGAAGTTCAATCCCGCTTCAAGACATATATCCATATGCTCTTCAACTAAATCTCTACCAAAAGCATTATTTGCACCAACTGGGCAATAGTATGGCCCTTGAGGAGCTGGGTATCCACCTGCAGGAAATCCTAATGGTTTGTCAGTTTCTGGATCCCATAAAAAATATTCTTGTTCAAAACCGAACCAAAAATCATCGTTTTCATCTTCAATAGTAGCACGACCGTTAGTTGCATGAGGGGTTCCATCAGCATTTAGAACTTCAGTCATCACAACATAAGCATTTTTACGCGCTGGATCTGGAAAGATAGCTACAGGTTGTAAAATACAATCAGAAGAACCGCCTTCAGCTTGTTGTGTAGAACTACCATCGAAAGACCATTGTGGACAATCCTCCAATTTTCCACTAAAATCATGAACAATTTTAGTTTTACTTCTAAGACATTGTGTTGGTTTTTGGCCATCAAGCCAAATGTATTCTAGTTTTTCTGCCGACATGTTGGTTGGAAAATTATGTTTCGAGTTAAAAATTCAACGGTGTTAATATAACGCACTTTTAAAGAAATACTCAATTAAATAAGACAATTAAATTTCAACAATTAATTAATGTAGGATTATTTATTAAATTAACTAATTAAATTCATCAGAAAACCGCTTCCATAAAATATGTACTTAAACTATTTAGTCTCATATCATATTAGCTTCAATTTTTTAGCCTGACATAAAAAGCATTATCTTAACAAAAATACTTTTCCACAAAGAAAACTTAACTTTTTTACCCTTTTATTGTGAATTCTATTAAAATTTGGGTTGACGCTGCGCGTCCAAAAACATTAGCGGCTGCTTTTGTACCGGTATTAGTTGGCGCTTCCATCGCTTGGTCGGAATCTTCCATTCATTGGCCTGCTTCATTTATTGCATTAGCATGTGCTATTTTAATTCAGGTCGGTACGAACTTCGCAAATGATTATTTCGATTTTGTAAAAGGGGCAGACACTGATGAACGAGTTGGATTTGTACGGGCTACATCTGCAGGTTTAATTCCACCTAAAACGATGCTTACTGCAACTGTTGTCTCTATGGCTTTTGCGTTCATACTTGGCTTATATCTTGTTTGGTTAGGTGGAATCACCGTTCTTTTTATTGGCTTAGCCTCTCTACTTTTTGGCGTACTTTACACGGGTGGCCCTTATCCTCTGGGTTACAATGGTTTAGGGGATGTTTTTGTTTTTGTTTTCTTTGGAGTCGTAGCTGTAATGACGACCTATTACGTCAATACTCTAGAGTGGTCTGAAGCTTCATTTTGGGCTGCTCTAGCAGTTGGAGCATTATGTACAAATATTCTTGTTGTAAATAATCTTCGTGATATAGTACAAGACAAGAAAGCTGGAAAAAAGACGCTCGGAGTATTATTTGGAGAACGTACTTTAAAACTCGAATATACATTCATGGTTATTCTAGCATTTGCAATTCCTCCACACTTTTACTTTCAATTGGACTACAAACTTTGGGTTTATTTACCCTTTCTTGTTCTACCTCTCGCCATCTTTCATATTTACACTGTTTGGACAGAAACAGACAAATCGAAGTTAAATCCATTGCTAGAACAAACTGCGAAGTTCATGGCACTTTTCGGGATTCTCTTTAGTATAGGTATTGTAATTTAGATGCTACGATATTTCAAATATCAATTACCTTTTAAGACTCCATTCAAAACAAGTTCAGAAACGCTTTTTCAAAGAGAAGGCATTATTCTGGTATTTGAACATGAGCATATTACTGCTTTCGGGGAAATAGCTCCTTTACCTGGATTTTCGCTATTTGACCTCAATAAAATTCTTCCGATTCTAAAACTCAATAAAAAGTCCTTCCAAAATGCTCTAGTTCAAGGAGAGGGGAGTCAATTACTACATGTACTTAATCAGGTTCACGCTATTCCTTCACTCACTTTTGGATTGAGTACTCTTCTAATAGATTTCAAAGCTAAACAAGCTCAACAGAGTATGGGAAAGTTTCTCAATGGAGTACAAATTAGTGCTGTTCCTTGTAATGCAGTTCTTGGTATTTCAACTATTCAGCAAACAATAGATAATGCACAACAACTAGTATCCCAAGGTTTCAACACACTAAAGTTCAAAGTTGGTAATAACCTACCTAATGAACTAGAAATACTTGAGCATTTGAGGCGTTCATTTCCTACTATAAAAATTAGATTAGACGCCAATCAAGCATGGACAGAAAAAGAAGCAATCTACGCTTTGAATAAATTCTGCAACTATGGAGTTGAGTATTGTGAGCAACCCCTTAAAAGGGATTCTATCTTAGAGTTAGCTGAAATTAGAAAGCATACAGACATTAAAATTGCAGCAGATGAAGCATTTAGAAATAAAGAAGATGCACAGCGGCTGTTAGAACTCAACGCGGTAGATATTCTAATAATTAAACCTATGATGTTTGGAAGTTTTACGGATTTGAGCGTAACAAAAAAGCTAGCCGATTCTCATAATACCGATATTGTATTTACTACGTCACTTGAGAATAAAATAGGAAGGACTACAACAGCAATTCTTGCCTCTATTTGGGGATCCAAAAAGTATGCTCATGGGCTGTCAACATCTACTTTATTTGATGATAATGATTTTTCTTCTGAGAGTGAGGTTATTGATGGTCAATTTATGTTGAAAGATTCTCCAGGGCTTGGAATAACTGTTGATTATAATAATTTGACGGAGATTGTTTAAACCGTGTTTAAATCTCGCTTACACACTTTTGAATTTAAAAAAAATACACCGGAGAAGATTTTTCTAGCTTCTGAACAGGGGCTGTACACCTATAAAGATCTTATTCGCTTTACCGCATACTTAAAGAATTTGATAAGCGTAAAAGGCGACTCGCTTAAATGGCCAGTCGCCTTTCTTTCCGAATCCTCAGATATGTTAGTTTTTGCTATTGCGGCTTGCTGGAAGCTTGGTATTCCAATTATCCCCATAAGCCCAAAAAGTACTCAGTCCGAGCTCGAAAATATCATTGCAAAGCTAAACCCCGCATTAACCTTCTGTGACACTCAAAATCGCTCAAGAGTTTCAGGAGACGACGTAGTTCATATGGATGAAAACTTCTTCCTTAATGCATTTACTTTTGATATTCGAGATCTAGATTTGAACAAAACTCTAGAATTTAATGAATCGAACATTCTAGGATATTTCTTTACTTCTGGTACGAGTGGGAATCCAAAAATTGTCCCTCTAAAACGTCGGCAAATACTTTCTGCAGCAAAAGCTTCATCAAAGAATTTTAAACCAGCTACCAACCATTTCTGGCTTCTATGCCTTCCAATGAACCATGTGGGAGGTATATCAATAATTCTAAGGTCTGTCATTTATGGCTCGGCAATTTATAGAATGGAGCATTTCAAAGAAGAAATGGTAAAAGAATTTCTGAGTGAGAATTTGAAATTCCAAGCGGCTTCATTAGTTCCTACTATGCTCAGACGTTTGCTCAACGATCCTCTATTTAAAACTCATAGGCAGTTTAAAGCAATCCTTTTAGGAGGCGGGCCTACAACTAAAGAGCTGCTTAAAAAATCAGTAGAACGTGGTATTCCTATAGTTTCTAGTTATGGTATGACTGAAACCTGCGCACAAATAGTTACAAACTCCATGGCGACTCCATCTGGAATTTACACTCCACTACAAAGTGTTGGGAAACCATTTTCCCCAAATAGCTTGCAAATTAGAGACGAGCGCTTGAAAGTATTGGGTAATAATGAATCCGGTGCTATTTGGCTAAAAGGCCCTCAAGTATTTGATGGTTATTATGATAAAGAGCACAACGTTGATAGATTTGATAAAAAAGGTTGGTTTAACACTGGCGACTTTGGGCATCTAAATGGTTTTGGACAATTGTTTATAGAATCAAGGAGGGAAGACCTCATTATTACAGGCGGAGAGAATGTTAATCCAACTGAGGTTGAACAAGCCATTCAGAAAATTGATTCTATTAAAGAAGTAGTTGTAGTTGGACTACCAGATGACGAGTGGGGGCAAAAAGTTACTGCGTTCATAACATTAACAAATCGGAATGCACCTAAACTTTCGGAAATCCGTGATCAATTACGCGGAGAGTTAGCCGATTTTAAACTACCTAAGGAATTACACATTATTTCTGAGATTCCAAAAACCGAGCTAGGAAAAGTACAACGCAAAGAGCTTTTAAAACGCTTCTATTTATAGGCTTATATATCTCTTTCTGATGAAGATTTATCTCGATATATTACGGGCTTGTAATTTATAATCTCTATTTTCACGTTTTGACACCCAAACTCAATGAAGGTTAAGAATCGAACTCTTCTAACTCGATTTTTAATATGGCGTGCTCGTCATATTTCTCAAGAGCAGTTTATTTTAATACTAAGCGTTTTAGTAGGCTTTGTTACCGGACTTGTTGCCGTATTCCTAAAAAGTTCTACACATTTCATACAACAATTAGTTAGCTCAGGTTATCTTACCAAATTATACAACCCTTATTATTTCGTTTTTCCCATCATTGGGATTCTAATTACAGTTCTTATCAAATTTATGATGAAGGGTAAAGTAGGTGAAGGAATTCCTTCGGCACTCTACGCAATTTCAAGAAAAGGTGGTTATTTATCACCTAACAAGATTTACGCCTCTATAGTAACGAGTATATTCACTGTGGGTTTTGGCGGATCTGTTGGCCTTGAAGGACCTACTATAAGCACTGGTTCAGCAATTGGCTCTAATCTTGGACGAATGATGCACATTAATTATAAATCTAGAATTCTGCTAATGGGCTGTGCGTCTGCAGGAGCAATGGCTTCCATTTTCAATGCACCTATTGCTGCTATCATTTTTACAATAGAGATCTTTAGCCTAGATCTGACACTAAAATCACTTATCCCACTTTTACTCTCTTCTGCGGCAGGTGTTCTCACCTCACTATTAATGCAGGGCAACGATTACATGTTGCAATATTCTCATGAAATACCGCTTCAATTAAGTGACATCCCCTTCTATGTACTGTTAGGTATAGGTTGTGCTTATGCCTCCATTTATTTTAATAAAATATATTTATTCATAGAGCGTAAGTTTGAGAAATTCGACAAATGGTTTAATAAAGTTCTTGTTGGAGGTGGAATTTTAGGCCTATTAATTTTCATCCTCCCTTCCCTTTATGGTGAAGGATATGACATCATAAATACTCTTTTAAATGATGATATCTCTGGAATAACAGAAAAAAGCATATTCAAAGATTACCTAACTACTGAGTATGCGATTCTTCTTCTTTTTTTGGCAATTGTACTTTTTAAAGCCTTTGCATCAGCTTTAACTCTTAATGCTGGTGGGGTTGGTGGTATTTTCGCTCCAGCTTTATTCATAGGCTCCGTTTTCGGATACATGTTTTCTAGATTTGTAAATAGCTTTAATGTTGTAGATATTTCTACATCTAATTTTGCTTTAGTTGGTATGGCTGGTTTAATGGCGGGAATTCTTTACGCCCCTTTGACCGCAATTTTTATGATTGCAGAGATTACTGGTGGCTATGAATTGTTTCTACCTCTCATGATTGTTTCCGCGATTTCTTATACCATTACTAAGCATTTCATGCCTTACTCTATCTATACGCACCAATTGGCGAATAAAGGAGATTTACTAACACATAATAAAGACCACGCGGTACTAACTCTTCTAGATACTCGTAAAGTTGTTGAGGATGATTTCAAAATCGTCCATCCAAATATGACGCTTAGAAAACTCATTCAAGTTGTTACCTCTAGCCATAGAAATATCTTCCCTGTAGTTGATACCAATAAAAAACTTGTAGGCGTACTTACGCTCGACGATTTTCGCACATTTATGTTCGACGAATCTCTATATGATATTGTTATTGTAGCAGAGATAATGAACAAGCCTCCTGAATTCATAAACATTGAAGAAGAGATGAGTAGCGTGATTCAAAAATTCCAAAAAACGGGTGCATGGAACCTCCCAGTAATTGAGAATGGGAAGTATATTGGTTTCATATCCAAATCAAAACTATTCTCAGCCTACAGAAGAAAACTGATTGAATTTACGGGTTAGTAACCGGTTAAGAGTATCAAGAGACTTAAATCGGCTCTAATTTATCCTATT
>JBLWWM010000003.1:0-333663 GCA_048267905.1 Balneola sp. | reverse complement strand
GTTTCAAGTCGGACGCAGGTAGGGTTTGCACTTGGGCTTGTGAACAGTAAAATTAATCCGTTACTTCAATTTAAACCGAAAACCTGCGCCGCTTAAACGCAGGGTCGTTATGTGTAAATACATCATCCAGTGAAAAGTTTAAAAACTATATCATTTTGCATATTTGCTCTGCTACTGTCTTCATGCCAAAGTGATACATTTTATAAAGCAGAAAAATCATTCAACCCTTCTAACTTTTCACAGATAATTTCCCCAGTAGATATTTTTAATGAGCAAGGTTTTCATTGGGAAAAAGATGGAAACATTGTATCAATTTCTGACAGTTCTAGATCACATTCGGTTGAATTAAAATATTCTGCATTAATTAGATTTGTTGATGAGAAATACATTGGGCTGGTATCAGGTTTACGAACTTTCGATGCTGGTTGGCAATACTTAATACGTCCAACATTCTCAGACCTTTTTGTCCTCAATAAAGATGATTTATCAATAATCTTAGAAAAAAGAGTGTATGATCGTGTTAGCGATATGAGAATTATCGATGATCGACTTTATTTCAAGCATGGGAAGTATCCAAATTTCAAATACGGTTATTTCACTTTCTCAGAAAATTAATAACGCTAAATTTACACATAACAAGCGTTTCAAGTCGGACGCAGACGGGGTTTTGCCAAGTTTGTTCTAATTCCAGAATTTCGTTACTTCAAAAGAAAACAAAAACTCTGCGCCCATTAAACGCCGGGCCGTTATACGCCATGAATTTTATTCCAACTGATAAATTCGATATTCAAGCGTGCAAACAACTTGAATCTGCTCCCCTAAACGAAGTCGAGCCTTATATTTCGGAATTACTAATTTGGTTACAAGATTTTAATTGGCCTGTTGCTCCTTTTGTCAAACAAAAACTTATTCTATTCGATGAAGAACTTATCAGACCATTAAAAGAAGTTCTGACTGGAAATGACGTTGTTTGGAAATATTTTACCTTAACGGAGTTGATGCCTGAAGTAAAAATTAATGTCATCAAATCTTTACAACCAGAATTAAAACAAATAGCTTACTCTCCTTCTGAAGATGAAAAATCTGAAGAAGTTGATAAACACGCTATGAAATACATCAATACGTAGTTGGCGTATAACAAGCGTTTCAAGGCTGACTCGGGTATTGGCTCCGCATATTTTAATTTTCAGGTAACTGATTATTTCTGTTACTTTCACAAAAACCGAAAACCCTTCGCCGCTTAAACGCGGGGTCGTTATACTACATAAATCCAAACCGTGTATGAATGAGGAAGAATTAGTTTTGGAAATTCGAGAACTAGGTTATAAGATCGATTCGGTTTATGACTTATTAAATAATAGTCCTCATCCCTTTATTGAAAGAAATTTCATTGGCCCTTATCCACTAGCCTATCCGGTACTAATTAAACATTTGAACAAGCCTTATTCTCCAAATATCAAAGAAGGTATTGTTAGAGCTTTAACAGAAAAAGACGCTTCAAAAATTGCTAAACAACCAATGCTAGAATCCTTTTTTAAAGAAGAAAACAAATTTGTTAAATGGGCTATGGCAAATGCTTTAAGATGTTATATGAGAAAAACTGAAAGAAATAAGTATCCAGAAATTGATTTAATATTCAGTAATATCAATGCAGTAAAACAAGCGTTTTAAATCGGACTCGTTTAGGGTTCGGGAATTTTTAATATTATCACAGTACCTTAACCGCAGGTTCGTTATATCTATTTTAGAATCCTTATTAATTTGAAGAAATATGAAACAGATTGAATTGAAGACAAAAACTAGCCTTTGGGTTGCCTTTTTTATTCTATTCTTTGCTTTCTCATCAATTTCACTGATTTATGTTGTCGATTTAAGAGATTTGGTAATGATACTCAGTGTAGCATTCCTAGCTACGGTAATAATTATTACAGTCCTGATTTCCATCTATAACTCCTACAAACAAATAGTAATTTTATCAGATAATGAAATCAGGATTTTCGGCATTCCTTCAGAACAGAATGTAGTTTTCGAAGGATCTAATCGATTGATCCATAAATATTTCATCGAAGAGAAGTACACCTAACAAGACGTTATACGCCATTTAAGAATGAGATACTTACTCCTACTTACAGTTTTTTTTCTTTTCAGTTGTAGCACTTCGAAGAAGTCTTTGGTAAATGAAGGGCGCCAAAAGGATGCGATACAAAGTAGCTATGGGCAATTCGCATTTAATAATATCCCATTTAAGCTAAAAAACCAGCCCGCCAGTTCTTTTAGAATTGTTCAGACTAGAGATGGTGAAACTTTAAAAATTGAGGAGTTTGATATAAACGGAAATCTAATTTTCCAGTATATCCAAGGAGATAAACCGCCTTTTTTTAATTGGACTGAACCCCATAGGTTTATTTATGCTTTTGAATTTGATGAAACTGGAAAAATTGTTAAACGATATGCTTTTAACTCCAATGCTGGGCACAATGTTTACGAATATGAGTTCGAAAACGATGGCATAGTTAAAACTACATACGCAAGAAATTACCCCGTTAATGGTAGCGGGAATACCAATCCTTATGCTGGCATCTCAAAGATTAAAAATTTTAATGATCTCAAAAAATCTTCTGAAGTGCTTAGGATGATGTCTTCGGAAAGACATTTTCTAGAAGTGGAATATCTAAATGATAAAGGTAAACCAATCGAAATCAATGAATACAGTCACACATATAGAGATTCGGTTAAAACCATTATTGAGTATGACGATAAACTAAATGAGCTCTACAGGAAAGTACTCACATCAAAAGGAGAAGTTAAAAGAGAGATAAACAATAGTTATCCTGATAAAAATACTCATATCACAACTATTGTGAGTTATCGTGAAGGTAAAGAAATATCATCCCATCAATTCGCTAAAGTAAAAGATGAAGGGAATGAATCGGAGATTGAATATACTGTAAACAGTGGAAAGCTAAATATCAGATTCTACCAGTATGAAAGTGGGTATCTAACAAAAATAGTCGTTTATAGCACAAACTATAAAGGAGACTTGATAGTCCCTCTTTCAAAAGATCACAAAAAAATTGCAGAAATGGTTTACTCTTATAACGAGAATGGGTTAATGGACAAAGAAGAAATGACTAATTACAAAACAGGGAGAACTGAAGCCAGAACTTATGAATATGTGATTGAAGAGCAGTGATCTGTTTGCTACACGCAAGACTGAAGTGCAGCAACAATGCCTCTATATTTTCCTTTTTTATAGAATTTCTCCCAATTTCCGTCTGCCAACTCTTCGTTTTATATATAAACTTGGTGATAAACTCCTGATTTTTCCTACAAAACTTCTAAAACCTTTGTTTCAAAGTGGCTATAAAAAGGGCAAAAACCGTATTTATCGCCCAAAAAAAGGCCGTTAGAAGCTCTCGGATACGAAATTGTTTTTATTTCTTTTTATTTATTAGTTAATTGATGCCCTCCCCTAATAAAAATTTCACCTTACGATTTACTATGGCTACAAAGATCAGTGAAACCACCCATAATTTTATTAACGGAAAATTTGTCTCTAATAACGGCTCTCATTTAGACGTGATAAGTCCTATTGATGGAAAGCTAATTTCTACAGTTCCCCTTTCGTCTATGAATGATTTGGATGAAGCGGTACAAGCAGCAAGAAATGCTTTTCCAGAATGGTCGGGTAGAACGCTTAAAGAGCGAGTTCAAGTTTTTTATAAATACAGAGATCTACTGGAAAAACATATGGACGAGCTAACTGAGATTTGCCATATTGAGAACGGGAAAACCTGGGGAGAATCTAAGGCGGAAGTTGAAAAAAGTATCGAGCTCACCGAATTCGCTTGTTCAATGCCTCAAATTATTACCAACGAAGTACAGGAAGTAAGTCGCGGTGTAGAAGTTCGCATTGATAGAAAACCATTAGGTGTTGTTGCGTCCATTGCGCCTTTTAACTTCCCCAATATGGTTCCTCATTGGACCGTGCCAAATGCCATTGTTCTTGGAAATTGTATGATTCTAAAGCCTTCTGAAGTTGTGCCTGTTAGCGCGGTAAAGATTGCGGAATTATTGAAGGAAGCAGGACTTCCTGATGGAGTATTCAATATCGTAAATGGTGGAAAAGAAATTGTTGAAGCTATTTGTGACCATCCAGATATCAAAGCGGTTTCTTTTGTGGGATCGACTAAAGTTGCCAAAATTGTATATAAACGCGCCACTTCTAATTTAAAGCGCTGCGTTGCTTTAGGTGGTGCTAAGAATCACCTTATTGTTCTTCCAGATGCAAATGAAGAAATGACCGCGTCTAACGTAATTGCATCGATGTCGGGCTGTGCTGGTCAGCGTTGTATGGCTGCGGCTGTAATGGTGGGCGTTGACAAAATCGATCACATTGTTTCCCGCATGGTTGATGAAGCCAAAAAAATTGTTCCTGGTGATAATCTTGGCTCTGTGATCAGTAAAGCAGCGAAAGAACGCATTGAGCGTTACATCGCCGAAGCTGAGGCTGCTGGCGCAAAAGTATTGGTAGACGGCCGAAACACTATTGTTAAAGGAAAAGAAAGTGGTTTCTACGTTGGGCCAACCATTGTGGATTATGTAACTCCTGATATGGCCATCGCCAAAGAAGAAGTATTCGGTCCAGTAATTTCTATCATTCGCGCTAAAGATTTAGATGAAGCTATTGCTATCGAAAATAGCTCGGGTTATGGAAATGCGGCCGCTGTGTTTACTCAAAGTGGTGGTGCGGCAAAAGAAGTTATGGAACGGGCAAGCGCCGGTATGATTGGCGTTAATATCGGCGTACCTGTTCCTCGCGAACCTTTTCCTTTTGGGGGCTGGAATGACTCAAAATTTGGTGTGTGCGATATTACTGGAAAAAGCTCAATCGAGTTTTGGACGCAGAACAAAAAAACTTCCGTTAAATGGACTGCTTCTGCTAAAACAAACTGGATGAGCTGAGCTAACTAGGGACTTAATACTAAGGGTTTCGAGTTACCTGTTTCATTAATTGAACCGTTATGAGTTATACGAGTTTAGAAATTTATACAATTGCATATGATCTCGCTCTAGAAATTCATCGAGTATCTATGACACTGCCAAAGTATGAACTCTATGAACAGGGAAGTCAAATAAGAAGGTCTTCTAAAAGTATTAAAGATAATATTGCTGAAGGTTATGGAAGACGCAGATATAAGAATGAATTTATAAGATATTTAACATTTGCTCACGCTTCTTGTGACGAAACAATTTCTCAACTTAATATGATAAGCGATATTCATTATCCAAAAGATCCATTAAATGATTTGATAGATAAATACGATAATCTAGGTGGGAAAATTAATCGCTTCATCAAATATGTGGAAACAAGTTGGAAAACACCCGTAACCTGAAACTCGAAATTCACAAAATGTAGCTCACAACCCGAAATCCGATATTAACACCAATCCAAATATTTTGTTATGTCATCGCAACCTTCTTCAAATTCAGAAATTCTAAGTAACAATTTAGATCACACGCTTTTTTCGTGGGCTAAGCAAGGTGGACTCAACCCTATTAGTATCGAAAAGGCTAAAGGTGTGTATTTGTATGACCGAGATGGGAAAAGGATTTTGGATTTTTCTTCTCAACTGATGAATGTGAATATTGGGCACGGCGACCAACGCATTACAGAAGCTGTTCGGCGCCAAATGGAAGAGGTGAGTTATGTATATCCCGGAATGATTACCGACGCGCGTGGAAAGTTGGGAAAGAAACTTTCCGAAATTGCTCCTCCTTCACTCAACAAAACATTTTTTACACTTGGCGGCGCCGAAGCTATCGAAAACGGCATTAAACTTGCACGAATGTTTACAGGTCGCCATAAAATCATTACGCAATATCGATCTTATCATGGTGCTACCTATGGCGCAATTTCTGCAGGAGGCGATCCACGAAAATTCCCCATTGATTCGCAAATAGCGCCGGGATTCATTCATGTTGAAAATCCATATTTCTATCGATGCCCTTGGAACTCAAAAACTTTTGAAGAGTGTGGGGAAATGGCTGCCAGAAATCTGGAGCAAGTAATTAAGTATGAGAACCCAGATAGTATTGCTGGCATCTTACTTGAAGGAGAGTCTGGATCTTCTGGTTGTATAAAATATCCACCAAATTATTGGAAACACGTTCGTCGAATTTGTGATCAGTACGGAATAATGCTGATTGACGACGAAGTGATGAGCGGCTTTGGCAGAACTGGAAAAATGTTCGCTGTTGACCATCATGGCGTAGAACCTGATATTATGTGTTTGGCAAAAGGCCTTACGTCAGGATATCTCCCTTTAGGCGGTGTTATGGTTTCCGACACTATCGCAAAACATTTTGATAATCATCCAATGGTTATCGGGCTTACTTATTCTGCACATGCTGTTGCTTGCGCTGCTGCGGTAGAAAACATCCGCATTCTAGAAGAAGACAAATTAGTTCAAAATGCAGCCAATATGGGTTCTTACCTAGAACAGGGAGTCGAGAAGTTGAAAGAGAAACATCCTTCAATTGGTGACTTCCGCAACACTGGTTTACTCGGTTGTATTGAGCTAGTTAAAAATCAAACTACCAAAGAACCTGTTACTCCTTGGAACGCTAAACCCGCAGACATGGAAGTAACGAATCGTTTGGCTGCCAAAATCAAAGAAGCGGGAATGTTCACATTTGTCCGCTGGAATTGGATTTTTACGGCGCCTCCATTATGTATAACCAAAGAACAAATTGATGAAGGCCTAGCAATTATCTCTCAGGCAGTATCCATCGCTGATGAGTACTGTGATTAACCGAAATTAGAATATATCGGATGAATGAAAATCTTACTCTTCCTTCGGAATTAGAATCTTCGCCTCTAAGCGGCGAAGATATGGTTCCGATCCCTCACGAAAATCGCACTTGGTCGATGTGGAATATGACGGCGCTTTGGATTGGTATGGCTGTTTGTATTCCCACTTATTTGCTCGCTTCAAACATGATTCTATCAGGGATTAGCTGGCAAGCTTCGCTCATAATTATTGCCTTTGCAAATCTTGTAATTACTATCCCAATGGTTCTTAGCGGACACGCAGGAGTTAAATATGGCATTCCTTTTCCTGTATTGGGCAGAGCAAGTTTTGGAATTTATGGCGTCCATATCGCTTCTTTAGTTCGTGGCATAATTGCTTGTGGTTGGTTTGGAATTCAAACTTGGATTGGTGGCTTAGCTTTTTATTCAATTTGGAATATTCTCACCGGCCAAACTGGTTCGCTTGAACTAGATCTCGGAAAATTTATCTGTTTTGCACTTTTTTGGTGCCTCAACATCTATTTCATCTGGAAAGGAACCGAATCTATCAAATGGTTAGAGAATTACTCTGCTCCCATTCTGATTCTAATTGGATTAGTTCTTATTGGTTGGGGATATAATAATGCGGGTAGTTTTTCGAAAGTACTCGAACAAGGAACTCAACTCCAAATGACAACCGCTTCCCTGCAAGCTTCTAGTGACAATGCTTCGGAATATATACTCACTTTAAATGTTGTTACCGATTTGGATGAAAACCCACATGCTTCAGCAGTTAATATTGGCATTCCAAAAGCTTCTGGATATGAAAGTCTTGGTTGGCTGCCCATTTCTTCGGCTACCACAAAAATCCCTATTCCTTTTTCAGAAAATTACGCATCAGGTGAGGAGCCAATAACAGTTCAATTTCAAAATACCGATGAAGTTGTATCAAGCACTCTTTCCATATTTCCTGATAGTGGCAATGACAACTCCCAACTTACCATCTGGACATATCTAATTTGGTTCACAGCGATGGTTGGCTTTTGGGCTACTATGGCTATTAGTATTGCAGATATTACACGCCTTTCAAAAAACCAATCCGATCAGATTAAAGGACAATTTCTGGGATTACCTACCACAATGACATTTTATTCGTTCGTAGCAATTTTTGTGACATGTGCTTCAATCATTTCCTTTAAAGACATTCTAATTGTGGAGGATACTCCTTGGGATCCAGTTTCTTTAGTTGCTCGATTTGAACATCCTGCAATTGTAATTTTTGCGCAAATCGCTTTAATCATAGCGACATTAAGCACCAATATTGCCGCTAATATTATTGCTCCCGCAAACGCCATTGCTAACGTAATGCCACAAAAATTGAATTTCCGCACAGGAGGTGTTATTGCTGGAGCCATTGGTATTATTACTTGCCCTTGGTGGCTTGCCGACGATATCGGCTCTATTCTTGTATTTGTGAGCGGTTTACTTGGCCCTGTTTTGGGAGTCTTACTTTGCGATTACTATTTAATTAGAAACAAAACCTTAGCAATTCATGAGCTTTATAAAATAAGCGGGGAATATTCCTTCGGCGGATCTGGATTTAATAAGGCCGCAATGTATGCTTTAATTGCTGGAGTCCTTATCGCACTTGTGGGTTTTTGGATTCCATCTCTTAGTTATTTATATAGCTTATCATGGTTTTCAGGCTTTGGTGTCGCATTCATAATCTATTATTTCTTGATGAAGAATCAACAAAAAGAATCAGTAATCGAGAAAAATGTCAATTCGTAATATTTGATTTATGTCAGTACTTATTAAAAATGGAAGAATCGTTACGGCAGCAGAAGACTATATCGCTGACCTGTATATCGAAAACGGAAAAATTTCTGCCATTGGAGCGAACTTAAATTATAAAGCCGAGAAAATAATAGATGCCACAGGGAAGCTCGTTTTCCCTGGTGGGATTGATCCTCATGTTCATTTAGACATGCCTTTTATGGGCACTTATTCTAGCGATGACTATGAAACAGGAACTCGTGCTGCACTTTTTGGAGGCACCACAACTGTTATCGATTTTATCCTCCAAACTCAAGGCGACTCACTAAAAAGTGCACTCACAACTTGGCAGAAAAAGTCGGAAGGCAAAGCTATTGGAGACTATTCCTATCACATGGCTGTTACCGATTTCAATGACGATGTAGCCAAAGAAGTGGTTGAGTTTATCGAAAAAGAAGGCATCACTTCATTCAAAACATTTATGGCTTACAAAGGCGCTTTGATGATTGATGACGGACAAATGGTTCAACTCATGAAAGTTGTTAAAAAGCATGGAGGGTTGGTTACGGTCCACGCTACAAATGGCGATATGATTGACTCGTTGATTGCAAAAAACCTTTCCGAAGGAAACACAGCTCCACTCTATCATTATCTATCTCAGCCTGAAGTTACTGAAGCCGAAGCTAGTGCGCGATTTACCGACATGCTGCATTACACGGGTTGTACTGGATACATTGTTCACATGACCTGTGAAGGCGCGCTTAACGCAGTTCAACGAGCCGGACTTCGAAATCAAAAAATATTTGTAGAAACTTGCCCTCAGTATTTATTAGTTGATGCCTCGGTGTATGAAAATGATTTTGAAGGGGCAAAATGGGTAATGAGCCCACCAATTCGTGAGAAAAAAGATCAGAAAGCACTTTGGGCTGGTTTACAACAAGGATTGGTAAATACAATTGGAACCGACCATTGCCCTTTTACTTGGGAGCAAAAACAAATGGGTAGAAACGATTTTTCGAAGATTCCCAACGGACATCCTGCTATTGAACATCGACTTGAACTTATTTATTCGGAAGGCGTGAAAAAAGGTAGAATTTCGCTCAACAAGTTTGTGGAAGTCACAGCAACCAACTCCGCCAAAATCTTTGGAATGTATCCACAGAAAGGAACACTCGCAGTTGGTTCAGATGCTGATGTGGTCATCTTTGACCCTAAAAAAGAACATATTATCTCGAAAGACTCTCACCACATGAATGTGGATTATTCTAGTTACGAAGGTTGGAAAGTAACCGGAAAAACTGAGACGGTGCTACTTCGAGGACAAATTGCTATCGAAAACGGAAAGTGTCATCTCAAGCCAGGAAGCGGTCAGTTCGTGAAGCGAGGAAAAACATCTTATATCATATAGAAGTGAATCGTGGCGATGCGAATACGTCGTCTTCTATTCAAAAATGCTAACAAAAAATCTATTGCTATGCCAAGAAAAGTAAAATCCGGTCTAATACAAATGAGTCTTCCTATGACGGAAGGGGAAGGAAGTATTCCTGAAATCATAAAAGCGATGACCGAAAAGCATATTCCATACATCGAAGAAGCTGGCAGAAAAGGCGTTCAAATTCTATGTTTGCAAGAAATTTTTAATACGCCATACTTCTGCCCTGGTCAAGATAAAAATTGGTATGCATCTGCAGAAACTGTTCCTGGCCCTACAACGGAAATGATGCAAGAATACGCTAAAAAGTATCAAATGGTAATTATAGTTCCGATTTATGAAAAGGAACAAGCGGGCGTTTTCTATAATACGGCAGCCGTTATTGATGCTGATGGAACGTATCTCGGAAAATATCGCAAGAATCACATCCCTCATACTACTGGGTTTTGGGAGAAGTTTTTCTTTAAGCCTGGTAACCTTGGCTACCCTGTTTTTCAAACCAAATATGCAAAAGTTGGCGTGTACATCTGCTACGATCGCCACTTCCCTGACGGAGCGCGAGTTCTTGGTTTAAACGGTGCCGAAATCGTTTACAATCCTTCCGCAACTGTAGCCGGACTTTCACAGTATCTGTGGAAATTGGAGCAACCAGCCCATGCCGCAGCCAACGGATATTTTATGGGGTGTATCAATCGCGTTGGCGAAGAGAAACCATGGAACCTGGGTCGTTTTTATGGAACCTCCTACTTTGTAGATCCTCGAGGGCAGATATTCTCCGAAGCTTCTGAACATAACGATGAGTTGCTAATAGCCGAATTTGATTTAGATATGATAGATGAAGTGAGATCGACTTGGCAATTTTACAGGGACAGACGACCTGAAACTTATGGCAAGCTCACAGAGCTTTAAAACCGCCCATCATGTGTAAATAACTAACCTGTAAACCACATGTGAATGAGCTGAATCAACATTCTATAAGGATTATTTATGGCTGAATATAAAAGACCAGAGTCGAGCGAGGAATTTCACGAGAACTTTGCTCAGAAAAAACCTCTTATGAACGAAACGGAAGCGTTTTTCGAAAGTTCACGCTGTCTGTTTTGCTATGATGCACCTTGCATTACGGCCTGCCCAACTGGAATTGATATTCCGTTATTTATAAAACAGATTCAGACTGGAAATACGGAGGGTGCAGCTAAAACAATTTTTGACCAAAACTGGTTTGGCAATACCTGTGGCAAAGTTTGCCCAACGGGAGTTCTTTGCGAAGGCGCTTGTGTTTATAATCATCAGAATGTGAAACCCATTGACATTGGCCGTTTGCAGAATTTCGCTACGGATAAGGCTATTAAGTCTAAAAAAGTGATTTTTAAACCTGGTGAGAATAATGGAAAAAAAGTAGCCATTATTGGCGCTGGACCTGCTGGTATCTCCTGTGCTTGTGAGCTCCGAACTCTTGGTTATTCAGTTGATATTTACGAGACGAAAGACAAACCGTCTGGGCTAGCTGTTCATGGAACTGCACCTTATAAAATCACAAATAAAGAAGTTCTAGACGAAGTTGAATATCTACAGAGTCAACTTGGTTTCAATATCCACTACAACTCTCCCATATATACTAAAAAGCAGCTTCAAAATCTTGAAAAAGACTACGATGCTATTTTTGTTGGCGTTGGGATTGGCCCAACTGCAGAGCTCAAGATTCCTGGAATTGATAAAGAAAATGTAATTGGTGCTGTGGAGTTTGTTGAAGAACTCAGAATGAACGAGCATAAAGTACGAATCCCAGATTCCGTAATTGTTCTTGGCGGCGGAAACACAGCTATGGACGCTGCATCAGAATCAGCTAGAATGGGTGCAAGTGAAGTTATCCTTGCTTATCGCAGAACAAAAGAAGATATGGGCGGTTATAGTTTTGAATATGATCTTGCTAGAAATGCGGGTGCAAGAGGACTGTTCAACGTGCAACCTGTTGAGATAATGGGAAATGGCAAAGCTACAGGAGTAAAATTTGTTAGAACCGAATCCAAAAACGGGAAGCTTGTACACATCAAAGGAAGTGAGTTTGTACTCGATTGTGATCTTGTTATTAAAGGAACTGGTCAAGCAAAACTAGGCAATTTCTTTGCTTTGATTGATGGGCTCGAAATTGATAAAAGTACTCGAGTTGTTGTAAATCAAGAAAGCTACCAAACTGGAAATCCCATGTACTTTGCAGGGGGTGATGCTGTAAATGGCGGCGCTGAAGTAGTTAACGGTGCCCACGATGGTAAAAAAGCCGCGTTGGGAATTGAAAACTGGCTGAATAATTAAAATTATCAATCGTTAATCATCATTTTTGTTGTTATGGTAGATTTATCAATTAATTTTGCAGGAATAAAAGCTCCAAATCCTTTTTGGCTCGCTTCTGCCCCGCCTACTAATTCTGGTTACCAAATCATGAAAGCTTTTGAAGCCGGTTGGGGTGGCGCTGTCTGGAAAACCTTAGGCGTGCCAGTGGTTAATGTTTCTAGTCGCTACGGTTCTGTTGATTATCGCAATACAAGAATGATGGGCCTTAATAACATTGAGTTGATTACCGACCGCCCATTAGCTGATAATCTAAGAGAAATTGAAGAAGTTAAAAAGTACTTCCCTGATCATGCTGTTATTGCCTCTTTGATGGTAGAAACTCGAGCAGAATGGGAACAGATTATAAAAGATTGCGAGAATGCTGGCGCAGATGGCATAGAGCTTAACTTTGGGTGTCCACACGGAATGTGTGAACGAGGAATGGGCTCGGCGGTTGGACAAGAACCCGAAGTTCTAAAAACTATCGTAGAGTGGGTGATGGAAGCTTCCAATATCCCAGTTATTACCAAATTATCACCGAATATCAGCCATATTGTAGATCCAGGTCGGGCTGCAGTAGAAGGAGGAACCAATGCCATTTCATTGGTAAACACTTTCAAAAGCATTGTGGGAATCAACTTGGATACATACGCGCCATATCCAGTAGTTGACGGAGCTGGATCTAACGGCGGTTATTGTGGCCCAGCAGTCAAACCAATTGCACTGAATATGGTTAAAGACCTTGCTCAAGATGCACTCACTAAAGATACGCCCCTCAGTGGTATTGGCGGAATTGAAAACTGGCGAGATGTTGTAGAGTTTATTCTTCTCGGATGTGGCTCCGTTCAAGTTTGTACTGCGGCTATGCATTATGGTTTTGGAATTGTGAGGGAAATGGAGGCGGGGCTCGTTCAGTTTATGGAGGACAAAGGCTACGAAACCATTTATGATTTTAAAGGCAAGGCATTACCTAATGTTAAGGAATGGAAAGATTTGAATCTGAAGCATAAAGTTGTTGCCGAAATTGATGATAATAAATGTATCGGTTGTGAGCTATGCTATATTTCTTGTGAAGATGGTGCCCATCAAGCAATTGGATTATCGGGCGATCCAGAAAATCGCATTCCATATATCATTGAAGATAACTGTGTAGGTTGCAACTTATGTTCCTTGGTTTGCCCAGTAGAAGAATGCATTACGATGGTGAAACGCGATGACGGAACAGAACATGTGACCTGGGCTGAGCGAACAGCAAACGATGACGTTCCCACCACTTTTAATGATTCCCGAGCTGGTGGAATTGGACATTATGTTCCTGAGCCTAGTCTTGCTCTTAAAAATGGAAAAATGAAGTGATTACACTTTTCATACATTAAGCATTTCCTCTCGAAGTCAGTAAGTCGCTTTTTCAAAAAAAATATATTTCTTAAGGTGAAAGAACTAATAAGCAGATTGGTATCCATAAAGTATAAATCCAGAAATAAACTCATTTCAGGGTTTCTAATTGATTTCAATGAGAGATGGACACTTATAAAGTCAAACCCTGTTGATTATGTGATAGATGGATATATTTTACTAAAAACAGATCAAATAATAAGCTATGTGCATCATCAAAATGAGGAATTTTGTGAGGCCGTTATTTTGGCAAAAGGCGAATTGTCTTTAGTTAATCCAGGTATTAAACTCACAACATATGATGAGATTCTTGCCTCACTTTCTCATAAATATGGCGCTTTTTCAATTGAGCTCAATAAAGAAGACAGTTGCAATATTGGAAGGCTGAAGAAGGTGTTAAAGCACAAAATTTTGATTCAAGAAATTGATCTAAGATGTAACTGGTACGAAGAATATGATGAGTATTCAATGGAGAGTATTAGACTCGTTGAATTTGATACAGATTATATTAATTCCTTAATCGCGTACAATCGGAAAGTGCTAAACACTTCAGTATAATATGGTTTTCAAATGGAAATTAAGATTATTATAGAACTATACCTTGCTTCTAACTCATTATTTATCTTCTTTTAAAAAAACCAATATTGTGCACTTTTACTTATGTTCATTATCGATAAAGCCACGCAACCAATTTGATGAAGAATGAAAAATATCAGTTTGATCCTATTCTCTCTACTAGTTTCATCGAATGCATTCGCTCAATCTAATCTATTCGATAAACTCGAGTATCGGTTTGAAATTGGAGTTTGGCAGAATAACTTAACTTATGACCTTGGTGCAAACTCAACTACCGTTAGTGGCAACTCTCAAATAAAATTTGATAATCGTTTTATACTACCCAATTTTCAAGCGTCGGCCATTTTACCTATCGGCAAGAACATTGAATTAGATATAAACGCTTCATACCTAGTTTTTGGTGGTAAAAAGCATGAGAGTAGCGGATATGAAGAATACCAAAAAATAAAAAGCATTGGGCTTGGTGTCACACCTTCATATCTAATTACAGATAAATTACGGTTAGGCTTAATATTGGAAGATAATATTATTCAAAAGGCTGAAACTACTATAAATGGTGCGCTCGTAGGTACCTATGCCAGTGAGGGAATTTTGAATACCACTTATACCTTTAATCATACGAACGAATATAATAAACATGTTTTGCGATCGGGTTTACGGGTTGACTACAGAATAGGAAGCATTGTTTTAGCCGGTAAATACTCTCTCACTATCACAGATTTATTAAATGATCAGTATTTCAATGATGTTAGCAAAACAAATTTTAATTTCGGGTTATCTATAGGTTATCGTTTCCGAAAATAATCACTCTTCAGATGATACTGAAATAGTACTAACCATTGGCGATGAAGCGAACTTCGGAACGGTTTACGATGTCCAAAAAACTCTGGCTTTAAGTGGCCATAAAAACATGTCTGTTCAAGATATTCCTGAATACCGCTACTAGATTTTTGGTATAATCTCTTAGCTGGATTGCCTAAAGTACAAGTGAAATGCTTGCGCTTGATGAGTTTAAATTTAATGCGAAAATCTCTAGTCACTAATCAGGCATAAGTTCTTTTCTTAATAACAGGTTTGTTATAACTTCAATTATTCGTTAATTCAAATTAATTCATTGCTTCATATAGAATATGAGAGTTATTATAAATTTTTAAAAAAGATTAACATGAATAAGTGGAGTACAATACTTACCGGATTAGTATTCATATTACTCGTTAATTGTGCTTCTGCAAGTTTTACTCAAACTGGTCAGCAGAAATTCCCAAAGTATGAAGGTGGTGTTGAGGTATTAGCAGAAGTACCGAGTGATTTAGATTATGTGCAAATTGGGATTATTACTTCCAAAGGAGGTGCTATCCATGGTGACGCCGACTTAATAAAAGCTATTCAAAAAAAAGCCGCGAAAAAGGGAGCTAATGCCATTATTCTGATATCAAATAGAGAGACTCAAAGCTTTGTCTCCTCTCAATACTACACAGGGTCAACATCTCAAAAAGAAATGACAGCTAATGCGATTCATATTTCAGGAAGGAATTAGACTACAATCAAATTTTAGCTATATGACTATTATTCCTTATGAAACATGAATTCTACAATCATTTATATCAAAGCGATGATTTTTGTACAGCTCTAGGTAGAGTAATGTTATCAGCGAGTAAGCTTGAGATTCTTCTCAAACAGTACCTGCGATTACATGGGAATGAAATCCCTGAAAAGAAAGCTACATTAGGAAATCTTATTTCACATTTAAAAAAGAATAATCTATTAACTAAAAATGGTGAACTGCATTTTGGCCAAGCTAATATACAACGCAACTACCTAATACATAACCTGTATGGCTCTTTCGTAAATGAAATTGAAAGAGCTTTTGAAACAGCTGAAAGTTTTGAACTTTATTCTAAGATTGTCTCTAAAACAATTTCTAAAACAGATTTAAATGATGAGTTAAAGAGACCTTTACTATAATCATAACCTCTTTCCCAAGCTTCTGCTTGGGAAAACCCTAATCTAGCGCAAGCATCTCGCTTGCGCGGCTTGAACTTATTCCTCTCCCCCCCCCCAATTCTTACTCGTACTCAGTTCTGTATTTTTGCTACATTAACAGCTCTTTGTTTGTACTAACTTCACTTGTTAACTATGAAATTCACTTTTCCTGTTTTATCGCTATTAGTTTTGAGCCTTTTGTATGGCTGTTCAAATTCAACAGCGCAATCTGTTCATCATCCAACCGTAGCACTTTACTATAATTTGGTTGATGCTGAGTTTAACGCCCAACAAGCATTCGAAACGGTTGCTTACGTAGAGCAGTATTTCCGAGTGGTTGGGAATGAAGGATTTGATAACAGCGTATATTTTGTAGAAAACCTCTTAAAAGAAGAAGGATTTGTAGAAGAATCGTCAGCTTCATCTAACGACAGGCTTGTCTACCGCATCGAAAACCGTCCGCTGAGTAAACCAACATGGCAACCTGTAAGCGGATCGTTGAATTTGGCTTCAGGAGAGGAACTTCTCAATTTCGAAACCAACCGAAATATGATGGCTATCAACTCATACTCTACTCAAGGCGAAAAAGAATACGAAGTTGTTCATGTAACAGGAAGCGGCAGAGCTCTCAATTTTGATAGCGATGTAAAAGGGAAAGTTGTTTTTGCAGAAACCTCAGTGGGCTTTTTATTCTCTGAGGCCGTTTTGAAACGTGGAGCAGCAGGTGTTTTAGCATATAGAATGCCATCTTACACCAAGCCAGAAGTAAACCAAACTTCCATTCAATTTTCAAGAGTTTCGTTAGATGAAAAGAAACAAAGCTGGGGCGTGTTGCTTTCGTATGCAGCCAAAGAAAAGCTAACCAGCGCACTAGCTTCTGGTAACAAACGCATCAAAATTAACCTCAATACAGAAATTTTCGAATCTGAAGAATTAACAATCGTTGCAGAGCTAAAAGGGAGTAAATATCCAGAAGATCGTTTTGTATTTAGTGCCCACATCCAAGAACCTGGTGCAAACGATAATGCCTCTGGCGTTGGCGCCCTTGCCGAAGTTGCAAGTACTAGCGCTCGCCTTTTTAAGGCAGGGAAAATCAATCCAGAGCGAACAATTACTTATTTATTTGGCGATGAAATTGTTTCAACCAATCGTTTTATAAAAGAAGACGAAGAGCGAGCCAAAACTATAAAATGGGGAGTTAGTTTAGATATGGTTGGCGAAGATACCGAGAAAACAGGCGGTACTTTTTTGATTGAGAAAATGCCCGACCCTGCCGCTATCTGGACTCGTGGCGAGGAAAAACATTCTGAATGGGGTGGCGAGCCTTTAACTAAAGAGCAAATGACCCCACATTATCTCAACGACTTCATTTTAAATAGATTTTTAGAACAGAGTGCCGCAAAAAACTGGACAGTAAATGTTAATCCGTTTGAAGGCGGAAGCGACCACACTCCTTTCTTAAGAAGTGATATCCCAGGATTACTACTTTGGCATTTCACCGATCAATTCTATCACACCGATAACGATCGATTGGATAAAGTCTCGTCAACTACACTTAAAAATGTTGGAACTGGCGCTTTAATCAGTGCTTTAGTTTTAACGGGGAATCAGGAACAAGCTTCCGACCTGGTGATAGAAGAAGTGACCAATGCCGCCATCAATCGGTTACAAGTTGAATTCGAACTCAGCAAGAAAGAGCTTCAGTCCGGTGGTTCTTTTGAAACGGAACAGGATATTCTAGAAACATGGTCAGCCTGGTATGTTGGCGCCATCGAGAACTCGAGAGATCTTCTTAGCCAGCCCAATGCTGATTTTGAGGAAAGGATAAAAACTTCCATCGAAAAAGTAACTTCCGAAAAAAATCGCCTTATTAAGCAGCTCGAATCAATATAATTGGAATCTGATACATGACACTATCTACAAGTCATAGCAAGACAATTAAAAACCCAACCGAAGAACAGGTTAAAAGTGCCATTTACGATATCGAAGACAACAACGGTAGCTTTCTAATTTTGGACAATGGATCAGACTTTATTCAAGTAGCGCTTGGCTCTCCCAATCAGTGCGTAGTGGAGTATAAAGAGGATGGTAAGCAATTTCATTGCGTTGAGACTAGTATATCAATTGAGATAGTGAAAGATATATTCATCAATTATTATTATGGTAATTCTGATTGGAAAAATGTGATCGAATGGAAACCTCTTGATGATACTAGCAGCAACAACTCCGGTTGTGCTGGCGTTCTAGGTAGCGTTTTGATGGCCTTTATACTACTAAGCTATTTTACAATTTAGTCCTTCAAAACAATGCCCTTTCAAATTTTCACTACTAGCTTAATCGAGCAAATTTCGAGTTTATTTGCAGAGATGCCTATGGTATTGGGACTTTCACTAGCCATCGCTATTTCTGCAATTTTGTGCATTTGGGGGAAATATTCACACACAAACACGGTGGTTTATATTTTTAAGCCACTTGCCACCACGCTAGTTTTGTTTATTGTTTTAGTGGAAGGAAACCTTTCCAGTTTATATTCTCAACTCATTGCCATAGCACTATTTTTCTCTTTAGCCGGAGATGTATTTTTAATGCTACCAAAAGATCGTTTTAGAGCAGGTTTGGCTAGCTTTCTAGTGGCGCATGTTTTTTTAATCATAGCCTTCGCTCTTCAACCTTTTGGTTTTAGTTGGTGGCTTTTTCTCACTATTGCAATATTTGCCACATCGATGTTCTTAATACTTTCTCCCAATCTGAACAATCTAAAACCCTCAGTTGGGGCTTACATTTTTGTAATTGCTGTAATGGTTTGGCTTGGTTGCGAAAATTGGCTACAAAACCCAACCTTTAGCACACAACTAGTGGCTTTGGGATCTATATTATTTCTTATTTCGGATGGGTTGCTGGCTTTAAATAGATTCAAAACGTCGTTTAAAAGCGCTGATATTTTTATACTGAGTACATATTTCACCGCTATTTGGTGCTTTGCACTTTCTACACTTCCTTAATTATAAAGTTGGAAACTTGCTGCCCTAATTAATTGTGAATGTTTTCGAGCTTTCTAGATTATCATGCCCAATTAGAAATGCCTTTAACTGATATTTACCTGGCGCTAAAACAAATTCTTGGCTTATTGAAATCTCGAATTCTATTTTGCCTGATGGGTCTAATACTATTTCGGTAAGAGCTTGTGTGCATAATGCTAAATTCATCAAGTTAAATACTTCCCTTCCATCTTTTTCGATTGTAAAAGCAAACTGACATCCAGTGGTAAATTTAATCGTCTTCGTCTCACTAGTACCATTTACAACGGTAAACGTGGCCTCTAGTTCTTGAACACTTCCCATTTTATCATCTGATAATTTCAGAGTAGTATGTAGAGTTTCCTCAAAAGCAGTGCTACAGCTTGCTAGTAACAGTGAAATTGAAAGCAGTAAAATATATTTCATTGTCGAATCTAACATTGGTTCCCGATACCTTCTCGCTTTCTAATATTTAAATTTTAGTCGAAATCTCTTACTATATTAAAGTACGTCTTTCGGTTTAAATATATTGAGCTTTTAATACCTAATAAGCCATTTATAATGGTGGTTTTCAGCGGCGATGTTCCGATTCAGATTCTAATCCTGTTCACTGTAAACTGCATACATGTCTCAAACCCGAAAAAAATTCAAAGTTCCACCTAAAAGATATCACCCTAAAGGTTTATCCATTCTTTTTGAAGATCAGGATATCATTGTGGTCGACAAAAGCTGTGGCTTACTATCTGTTAGCACAGATAAAGAAGCAGAATTAACCGCGCACTTTCTTCTTGGCCAGTATGTTAAAAAAGGAAATAGTAAATCGAAGAACAGAGTATTTATCGTACACCGTATAGATAAGCATACTTCTGGTGTTCTCATTTTTGCGAAAACAGAACAAGCTAAACGGTTTCTGCAAGATGAATGGAAGTCTTTTAGCAAAACTTACCATACAGTTGTAGCGGGAAAAATGCCTGAACAGGTAGGGCAAATCGTTTCCTATCTTACAGAAAATCGGGCGTTTCGAGTGTATTCAGTGCAAGATGCCAGCCTTGGAAAACTATCAAAAACGAATTACCAAGTTCTTAAAGAAACCGAAGAGTACAGTTTGCTAAAAATAAACCTTCTAACTGGTCGAAAAAACCAGATACGGGTACACCTTGCAGATATAGGCAAGCCAATATTAGGCGACAAAGTGTATGGAATTAAATCGAACGACGTGAATAGGTTGATGCTTCATTCATCGTCGCTCGCATTTATACATCCAGTTACTAAGAAAAAGATGACTGTGGAAGCCTCCCTTCCCAAAGAGTTCATTAAGTTTAGCTAGGTATTAATTAACTATCTAGCCACAGTAAGAACACCGTGGTAATTAGCAATTATATAATTGCTAATTGCACCTTCTTCTGCTTCACATACATCCCATTTAAAGTCGCCACCACCAATCAATACCTGGTCGCATTCCAACTCTTTGGCAGTTTCTACAATAACTTCGCCCGGTTTACCAACCTTAACCATTGCTTTTGGGTTAGAAAGCGGCCCACCAAACTCTTTATATAATAGCTTGGCCATTTCCACAATCGCAAGCGCCTTCTCTTTGCTTTCTTCTGTTTCTGCTACAACTAGAATAGTTACATCTGGTTTATCTTTTAAAACTCCACTTAACATACCAGCATGCTGAACGGCCTCTCCTGCAAACTTTGTTCCGTTAGTAGCAATAAGCCAATTTGTTGGTAATTTCATAGTTCTCTACTTGTTAATAGTTTATTCTGTTAAAATCGATTCAAAGTACACTTTCATACTATTTTATAAAACTCAAATTTCTAAAACAAAGCGCTGAATGCATCCTTTAACATTCCTATCTTTAGGCAATGAATTTTGAATATAACATACCCGAGCCCCATAAAGCTGCTTTTAAAACTATTTGTAAAGCAGCAACCACGATAAACCAACCTGTTTATGTTGTGGGTGGCTACGTTCGCGATTATTATCTCGATAGACTCAAAGAAACAGCACCAGACATCGACTTTGTTACAATAGGTTCTGGAATTAAACTAGCAGAAGAGGTTCACCGACTAATCGAAAATTCTCATATTTCTGTTTTTAAACAATTTGGCACGGCTCAAATTAAAGTTGGAGATTTAGAACTAGAGTTTGTAGGTGCTCGCAAAGAGAGCTATAGAAAAAATTCTCGTAAACCTCTCGTTGAAGATGGAAGTTTAGAAGACGATCAATTAAGAAGAGACTTAACTATCAATGCGATGTCTTGGTCTTTAAATGAAGATGATTTTGGGAGGTTGATCGATCCCTTTAAAGGTGTTCAAGATATGACGAACAAGGTTATCCGCACACCTATTGATCCACTCCAAACTTTTAGCGATGATCCGCTTCGCATGATGCGAGCTATCCGATTTGCTACTCAGCTAAACTTTGAAATCGAAGAATCGACTTTTAAAGCTATTTGTGAAATGGCACCTCGCTTGGATATTATTTCTAAAGAGCGGATAATTGTTGAGCTCAATAAAATAATCCTTACTCCAAAGCCTTCGATTGGGTTTTCACTTTTATTTAAAAGCGGATTGCTAAAACAGTTTTTTCCACAGATGCATAAATTGCACGGCGTAAAAGAAGTGAATGGGCATCGTCATAAGGACAATTTCTGGCATACACTACAAGTATTAGACAACGTGGTAAGTTTTGGCGGCGACTTATGGCTCCGTTGGGCAGCAATTATGCATGATATTGCGAAACCACCTACGCAGCGCTATCAAGATGGCGTTGGTTGGACTTTTCATGGCCACGACGCACTTGGAGCAAAATGGACAAAAGATATTTTTCGGCAGCTCGGGTTGCCATTAGATGACAGAATGCGCTTTGTTAGAAAACTTGTTCGGCTACACCTCCGCCCTATTGCGCTCGTTTCGGATGAAGTTAGTGATAGTGCTATTCGTCGATTAATTTATGAAGCTGGTGACGATATTTTCAAACTTATGACTCTCTGCAGGGCAGATATTACTAGCAAAAACGAGAATAAAATTGAACGCTTTCTAGCCAATTTTGACCTTGTTGAAGAGAAGATTAGAGAAGTTGAAAAGAAAGACCGTATTCGCAACTGGAAAAACCCAGTAACTGGCGAAGAGATTATGACTGTTTTTGAGATAGGCCCAAGCAAAGTTATAGGCGAAGTTAAAAATGCTATTAAAGAAGCCATTCTGAATGGTGATATTCAAAACAGCCATGACGCTGCTATTGAGTACATGAAGGCAAATAAAGAACTCTTTGTTAACAATTAAAACAATAAGCATTAGTGATTAAACAACTCTGGATTTCAAATTCTTACGCCAAAATTAATTTGGGACTCAACGTTCTTGAACGGCAAGAAAATGGATACCACACTATAGAAACCGGGTTTTGTTTCATCGAGTGGTCAGACCGTTTCGAAATTACCCCAGCTAGCCGTAATAGCTTAACGATGAGTAACCCAGACATTCCCGTAGACGACACAAACCTTATTGTGAGGGCAGTAAAACTACTTGAAGAAGAAGCTGGCCTTAAAGACCGATTTCATATTCACGTTCAAAAAAATATACCAGCAGGAGCTGGTTTAGGTGGCGGAAGTAGTAATGCAGCTACAACACTACGAATGATTAATAAGATTGCGAACCTTGGATTAAGCCAAGATTTTCTTATTGAGCTAGGAATGAAACTAGGAGCTGATGTCCCATTCTTTATAAAAGGTGTACCTGGTTTTGCGACAGGAACCGGAACAGATATAGAGGAACTCGACATACAACCAGACACTTATATTATTACGGTATTTCCTGGAGTTCCGAGTAGTACGCCAGAAGCTTACCAAAATGTTGAGCCAAACGCTGAACCAGAGTTCTCCCTCAAAGCTCTATTACAAGAAGAAGACATTGAGGAATGGCAATACCTGCTTCAGAATGATTTAGAGCTTGCTGTCTTCCCAAGATTAGAAATTGTTGGAAATATTAAAGATCAATGCTACGAATTTGGCGCGAGTTACGCCTCAATGAGCGGAAGCGGTTCCAGTGTTTTTGGGCTTTTTCAACAAGATTTTGTTGCAATTCATGCTTATGAATCGTTTCATAACCTCGGTTTTTTAGCTAATTTAACACGACCAATGTTTAAACCAGATTTGGGTATTTACATAAAAGAATCGAACAATTAGGTAATATGAGCTTACTATCTTAGAAATAACATCTAAGATTTATACTATTTTTAATTAAAAAACATCGAGATGAGTAAAAAAATAATTTCAGAATTTAACACTCGAACTGGACTAGATCGCGACTCGATTCGCGAAGATATCAAACTTCATCTTCGCCATACGTTGGCAAAAGACGAAAATTCGTGCACTAACTGGGATAGCTACCAAAGTGTTGTACTTACCATTATGGATCGTTTAAACGATAAATGGCTTACTACACAACAAACTTATAATGACCGAGACTCTAAACGTGTTTACTATTTGTCCATGGAGTTTCTTATTGGGCGCTTGCTCGATAACATGATTGTGAATTTAGATGTTCAACAAGAAGTTGCAGATGCTTTAAACGATGTTGGGCTAAATTATGATGAAATTCGTGATGCGGAATGGGATGCTGGTTTAGGTAACGGTGGTCTTGGTCGCCTTGCAGCATGTTTTCTAGATTCAATGGCTACCCTTGGGATACCGGCTATTGGTTATGGCTTACGCTACGATTATGGAATGTTTTACCAAAAATTCCAGAACGGTTTTCAAATCGAGAAACCAGATTTATGGTTGCGTTATGGAAACCCTTGGGATACAATTCGTCCAAAAACACAGTATTCAGTTGACTTTTACGGTCACCAAGCTATGTACAATGGCACATCAAATGGAGATCTAAAATATAAATGGGAAGAAACTAAAAAAGTTCTTGCCGTTGCCTATGACACTCCAATCCCTGGTTTTAATAATGGAATTGTGAACAATCTACGCTTATGGAAAGCGGAATCGGATACAGCTTTAGATTTAAAGAGCTTTAATCAAGGCCAATATATTGAGGCTGTAAAAGACAACCAGCTCGAACAGAATATCACTCGTGTGCTTTATCCAAACGATAAAGTGTTCTTGGGGCAGGAATTGAGATTGAAACAGGAATATTTCCTCGTTTCTGCATCTATGCAGGATATAATCCGACGTTTCAGAGGGCATTGTGATGACTGGACAAAATTTCCAGAAAAAGTTGCTATTCAGTGTAATGATACGCATCCAAATTTAGCGATTCCTGAGTTAATGCGCGTGTTGCTTGATGAAGTTGGCATGCCTTGGGATAAGGCTTGGGACATCACCACAAAAACTATGGCTTATACCAACCACACGCTGCTTCCAGAAGCGCTCGAAAAGTGGCCAGTTTCATTAGTTCGAAACCTACTTCCACGCCATCTGAATATTATTTATGAAATCAATCATCGTTTCATGGATAGCATCAAGGTGAAGTATGGAAACGATTCTAATAGAATGAGCCGTATGTCTATTGTAAGTGAGGGAGAAAATCCTGTTGTACACATGGCGCATTTAGGTATTGTAGGCTCTAAGAAAGTAAATGGAGTTGCTGCATTACACTCTCGTTTGTTGAAAGAGTCAATGTTCCGTGATTTTGACGAGATGTTTCCTGATCGTTTCACGAACAAGACAAACGGAATTACACCACGCCGTTGGTTAAAACAATGTAACCCTGATTTGTCAAGCTTGATTACAAAACATATTGGCGACGATTGGATTACCGACCTCGATGACTTAAAGAAATTGATTCCCCTCTCTGAGGATAAAAAATTCAGCTCAGAATTCGCCAAAATTAAGCTCGATAATAAAATGAAGCTGGCTAAATACATCAAAGAAAAACGTGGCATCGATGTTGACCCAACCTCAATGTTTGATATACAGATTAAGCGAATTCACGAGTATAAGCGTCAGCTTTTAGCAGCGCTACATGTTATTGTTTTGTACAATCGCTTAAAAGAAAATCCAGATTTAGATATCGCTCCACGAACAGTACTTTTTGGTGGAAAAGCAGCTCCTGGCTATGCAATGGCTAAATTGCACATTAAGCTTATCAATAGCATTGGAGATAAAATTAATAATGACCCTGAAGTAAGCGATAAACTGAAATGCATTTTCCTTGCGAACTATCGTGTTACACTCGCGGAAATGATGATACCAGCGGCAGATCTTTCTGAACAAATTTCTACGGCTGGTATGGAAGCTTCTGGAACAGGAAATATGAAACTTGCTCTTAACGGTGCGCTTACTATTGGTACTTTAGATGGCGCAAACGTAGAAATTAAAGAAGAAGTTGGAGACGACAATATCTTTATCTTCGGACTTAATGTTGAAGAGGTAGACGAGCTCCGCCGCATGGGTTATAATCCTTGGGATTATTACAATGCTAATAGCGAACTGAAAAAAGCGCTAGACCAGATCCAAACTGGATTCTTTAGCCCAGAACACCCACATCTATTCCAACCAATTATTGACGCTGTACTCCATAAAGGCGATTATTTTATGGTTTTAGCTGATTTTGAAGCTTATTTAAAAGCCCAAGAGGATGTAGATGCGGAATTTAAAAATTCTTCTGAATGGAATCGTAAAGCTATTCTTAATGTGGCGAAAATTGGGAAATTTTCCAGTGATCGTACCATTCAAGATTATGCTGATGAAATTTGGGAAGCTAAGTCTGTTACTCTTAAAAAGTAAATTCCACTACTTACAATATTCAAGAAAAAGCCAACTAATGTTGGCTTTTTCTGTTTCTGCAACTAATATAATTCGACAAATAGGTTTTACTTTCAATTAATGGCACAAGTTTTTCTTTATAACCACGCCTAAAAGGTTAAATTAGTTTTGTGAGAGAACCACTATTCATACAACAACTCCGAAAGGGCAATAGAGAGGCGTTCAACAAATTGGTTGAAGAGCATAAGGACGGTGTTCTCAATATTTGCTACGGTTTTGTTAAGAATACTGAAGAAGCTGAAGACATCACTCAAGAAGTTTTTGTGGAAGTTTATAAAACCATCTCCAAATTCCGGGAAGACTCTTCATTATTCACATGGATTTATCGTATAGCCGTTTCCCGTTCTTTAGATGCTATTAAAAAGAAGAAGAGTATAAAAAGAGCTGCCTTCTTTGAAAAAAGAGTCCAGTCCGAAGTGGCAGAGTACGAAATTGAGAATACCGCAAGCGACACATTGAGTCCAGACTCTGAACTTGAACAGATTCAACAGCGCCAATTCATACAGTTCTCACTCGCAAAATTAACCGAGAGCCAGCGCACGGCTTTTGTTCTAAGCCACCAAGATGGATTAAGCTATAAAGAAATTTCTGAGATTATGGGTAAAAGCTTGACCTCCATAGAATCTCTAATTCATCGTTCTAAACAGGCCCTTAGAAAAATTATGGAGGAAAATTACCATGAGTATTTTTAATGACCGCAAGTTTTATTCATTTTCTTCGCCAAATAATCAGGTTATAATATCATGACATCAAAAAATAACATACCATCACATATTGATGCTTTAATGAAGCAGGCTGGATCGTCATCAAAAATAACGACTAGCAAAAACTTTATGGATGATCTAAATAACAGATTAGACAGCATAGAGCAACAGCGTACGCCTATTCGAATTTTTAGAATTAACGATTTTATAAAATATGCAGCTGTAATAGCTATAGTTATCATAAATTTGGGAATTTTATTTTCCGTCTCTACAGAGAGTACAACTGATACAAACACCGCAGATAACATTTCTCAATTTGCTGACGAATATTTCCCTGAGTACACCGCCTTATTAGATGGAGAAGGACAATGAACTTTCTAAAAGAGAATAAATTCGCAGCCATAACTATTACCTTACTAGTTATTCTCAACATTACTTTGCTTTATGTATTTGCATTCCCAAAGATGATGAATGATTATCGCGATAAGGATTTCAATCCTAGCTCTTTTATGGCTAACCGAATTGGCTTTTCCCAATCTCAATTAACTCAGTATTCATCATTGCAAGAGGCTCATCGTGCAGAAATGCGTACTTTACAGAACCAAATTAATTCTCAGCGTAAGGAACTTTTTGACCTTCTTAAAGTTGAAGGTGATCATAATGCCAAAGTTGATTCCATTGCTTCTACAATTGGAAAGCTCTCTATGAATACAGAGAAAGCCACTTACGAACATTTTTTAAGCATTAGAGCTATTTGCACCCCAGAACAGCTTGTTAAGCTCGACAATGTATTTAAAGAAGCGATGCGTAAACGTGGTTATAGAGAAGAAAATAATACACGCCAACAACGTGATAGACGCTCTCCAAGATCTAATTAACCACATTCTATCTAAATACCGAAACTCATTTAGCAAAGAATTTCTGTAGCATCTCTAATTAAGTCTGAAATATATTGTAGAATTATACAACGATTTCACTCGCTTTTGCATTACTTTAGTAATACTAACATAATTGCGACTTTATGCAAGCTGATACAACTGCACAAAAATTACCCCCTCTTGAGAATTACACTCCTCAGGAGATTTTCGATTATCTAACCGCACTGTTTGAAACAACGCTTTTCACAATAAAAGAGACGCCCATTACTCTTTTTTCGATGCTTATTTTTGTTCTTTTCCTTGTCGGATTTTCCTTTTTTGCCTCTTTTATAAAGCGACTTCTAAACAACAAGATTCTACCTAAATTTATACACGATAGCGGACTTAGATACACGCTAGCAAGGATGTCGCAGTACGTAATTTTTATTATAGGTCTTCTTTTTTCATTTCAATTTTTAGGAATTGATTTAACAGGGCTAGCCGTAATATTTGGGTTTCTCTCTGTAGGTATTGGTTTTGGACTTCAGAATATCACTTCAAACTTCATCTCGGGCTTAATTGTACTGTTTGAGCGGCCAATTAGTGTTGGAGATCGAATAATGGTTAACGGAATTGAAGGAGATATACATGAAATTAACATCCGATCAACAACCGTAAAAACGCTTAATAATATTTCAATCATTGTACCAAACTCCGAGTTTGTGTCGAAAGACGTGGTAAATTACTCACACGGTGACTCAACCTTCCGATTGGTGATAGATGTTGGTGTGAGCTATGGTTCGGACTTGGATACTGTGATAAAGGCATTAAACGAAGTTGCTGAAGAACACAAAAGTGTGCTAGAATACCCTAAACACGATGTTCATTTACGATCTTTTGGAGATTCTTCATGGAATATGAAGTTATTGGTATGGATGGGTGATGTGAAACAGCAATACCGAGTTATGAATGAGCTTAATCAGGCAATCGTTCGTAAATTTCGTGAGTATGATATTGAAATCCCTTTCCCCCAACGCGATATTAATTTTAGAAACGAAATTCCCTCTGCTAAAAAAGACAGCGAAGAAGAGAAATAAAAAGGCTACTTACCTTTATTCGGTAAATAGCCTTTTGAGAACTTTTGAGATTTACTATCTAGTTCTTAATTGGAACTACTGGATTAGCTGAACCTTCGATAAAATTGTTATACTCGCCATCCCAAATCTTTTGGAGACGCATGAGCTGTACATCTACTTGAGCTGCCAATTCTTCGTAAACTGCATATTGCTGTTTCGTTGGCTTCCCGTAACCCGTTTCTACCGTACTAGATAAAGAAGCGAGTTTGTTGTTTAGCTTAATTTGATAATTGAGCACATCTTGCCCTGATTCTGCTTTAGTTTGAACCAAAGCATTCTCAATTTCAGACATCGCATCCAGCATCTTCTTCGCTTTCTCTTGAATTGCTTTATCGTCTTTAGCTTCAGCTGTAATCTTTTTGATCTCAGCTCGTACTTCTCTAATTCTGTTAATGGTTTTGTGAGTTGTATCGAGTTTTGCTTTTATAATCGTAACTAATTTGAATTGAGATTCGAAATCAGCTTGAGTAATATCTGTCAATCTCGGATTCTTTTTAATTACAAACTTTCGTTCTCCTACAACTTTATCACCAATATGTAGTTTCACGGTGTAAGTTCCAGGAATGGCACTTGGTCCACTTGTATTTCCTGCCCATAGAACTTGTACTCCATTTAAGCGAGTTACCTCAGGATATTGAAGATCCCAAACGAATCTATTTAGTCCCATTTCACTGCTTATTACATTAGGTCTTGAAGTATTTTCCTCCTCATAAAACTTATCTGAAGAAGCTACTTTTCTTCCTTTTTCGTCTTTTTTGCTCGAGTATGTTCTAATTGGACTTCCAACTGGATCAATAATCTCAATTTTAACTTCCTCTTCCACTTTGTCTTTTAGTGTGTAAAAGAAAACCGCTCCGTTGTCAGGATTTTGGCCCACTGCAGGTGCCGTTGTCCAACCTCTTCCACCAAATAAGTACGTGTCTTCTGGCTGAAATAGATAGGTTTCGGCTTTTGCAATTTTATCGCTCATTTCATGGAGTACCGTCAAATCATCAAGAACCCAAAAAGCCCGACCCTGGGTTGCCACAATCAAGTCTTTGTCTCTTTTATGAACAGCTAAATCCGTAACCGCAACTGGTGGCAAGTTCAATTGCAAATTCTGCCATTGGGCTCCATCATCAAAAGAAACATACATTCCTGTTTCAGTTCCGGCATAAAGCAGACCTTTTTTATTCGGATCTTCTCGAATTACACGAGTAAAGTCCATGTCAGGAATCCCGTTCGTGATTTTGGTCCAAGACTTTCCGTAGTTGGTAGTTTTGTACAACATCGGCTGGAAGTCGTTGAACTTATACCGAGTTGCTGCAAAATACGCTGTTCCCGCGTCGTGATAAGAAGCATCGATAATACTAATCATCGTTTCTGGAAGTCCTTTTGGTGTTACATTTTCCCAAGTTTTGCCATTATTTCTACTTAGGTGAATAAGGCCGTCATCAGAACCTGCCCAAAGCACTCCGTTTTGAATGGGAGATTCAGTAAATGCAAAGATTGTGTTATAGTATTCTACAGAAGTGTCATCTTTTGTTATTGGTCCGCCAGATTCTTTCTGTTTAGATTTATCATTTCGAGTTAGATCCGCACTTATAGTTTCCCAACTCATTCCCTCATCCGTAGAACGGTGCACATGCTGAGATGTGGTAAATAGAACATCGGAATCGTGTGGAGAAATCATAATAGGGAATGTCCACTGGAATCTATATTTGAGATCTTCGGCTCCGGCGCCCATTGGGTTGTCTGGCCACACATCTACACGATCACTTAAACCGATTTCTGCATCAAACTTATTCAGATAACCACCATAGCTACCGCCGTAGGTAACATTTGGGTTATCGGGATCTGGTGCAATGTATCCACTTTCACCACCTGCTACAGGCCACCAATCTTTATCGGTAATGCCATTTCCACTTGTTCTACTTCTGATGGCAACGGTGCTGTTATCTTGCTGAGCGCCGTAAATTAAATATGGGAACTGATTATCAGTAGTAACTTGATAAAATTGAGCCGTAGCCGTCGTGTAATACGAAGACCAACCCTTACCTCCGTTATAGGTTACTTGTCCACCTCCATCGTCTGCAACAATCATTCTTTGCGAATCCGTTGATGAAATCCATAAATCATGATGGTCACCGTGTGGAGTTCTAATTCTGCTGAAAGTGCTACCACCATCGGTAGACTTCAAGAAGCTTACATTCAACACGTAAACAACATCTTCATTTTTAGTATCTGCAATAACTTTACTATAGTACCATGCTCTTTGGCGAAGATTTCTGTCGGCACTAATTCTCTTCCAAGTATCGCCACCGTCTTCAGAGCGGAAAAGGCCACCATTTTCATTCTCAATAATTGCGAACACTCTTTCCGAATTTACTGGAGAAACAGACACTCCAATTTTTCCTAACATTCCTTTTGGTAAACCTGGGCTTTTTGAAATTTCTTTCCAGGTATCTCCTCCATCGGTGCTTTTAAATAGACCACCGCCATTTCCACCGCTACTCATTTCCCATGGATTTCTGTAAGCTTCCCAAAGTCCGGCAAACAAAATTCGTGGATTATTGGGATCAATAGCGATATCTACAGCACCTGTTTTATTATCACGGAATAAAACCTTCTTCCAATTTTTTCCACCATCTGTACTTTTATATACACCTCTTTCTGGATTTCCTTCATCCCCAAATAATTGTCCCATTGCAGCAACCCAAACAATATTATCATCTTTAGGGTGCACTTCTATATCGCCAATAAATTGGCTTTCACCTAAGCCAAGGTATGTCCACGTTTTACCAGCATCAGTAGATTTGTACATTCCGTCTCCACCACTCATATTACCGCGAATATCAGTTTCGCCCATTCCTACATAAATCACATTGGGATCTGAAGGCGCCACTGTAATAGCCCCAACTGAAGCTGTTTTGAAATATTTGTCGCTTACATTAACCCAAGTATTTCCACCATCGGTAGTTTTAAAAACACCACCACCAGCATAACCGGTATAAAATGTATACGGCTGTGAATCGTGTCCTGTAACTGCAACTGAGCGACCGCCTCTGTAAGGACCAATGCTTCTATAGTTCAGATTATTTAATAAATGTGCTTCAAATTTTGGGCTGCTATTTTCAGTGCCGTGCCCAAATATCTGTGCCTGAATTTTCTCGGTATTTAGAACAAATAAAATAGCAAAGCAGGTAAGCGTGGCTATGAGTTTATTTAGCTTCATAGATAAGTTCCGTTAAGTTAGTTAGTAATTCGGATGTATATAATTACCGAAGGTAGCTAATGAGAAGCAAGGGGGGCGTAAAAATTTGTGAACTGAATATTCCATATGAAGAATTTCCAGCTCTATACTATCGTATTAAAGACTTAAAGTGTTTTAACCAAATACGAAACGGAAAGTTATAGTACCCCATTGCGCTTGTTGAGGTGCTGCACTAGGCAAGCGAGAGAATTTCCAACTACGCAGCGTACGTTGAACTTCTTGTTCAAGCTCGGGATTCATCTTTTTAAGTGGGATGATTCTACCAACAGTACCATTAGGGCGTACTTCAAATTTAACTGAAATAACCGCTTCTGTATTAGCCTTATTTGAAGGTAACGGCTGAATCATTGGTTCACGCTCTAAATCACCTTCCCATTTTAATTCATAGGGTGCAGTTTTTTCGTCATCGCTACCCGTTCCAGCATCAACATTAGTATCGCCTTTTGCACCTTTTACATCGCCACTTTCTTTAGCGCCGGCATCAACTGTTAAGTCTTTTTTGGCAGGAGGTGGAATTTCAACTATCTCTTCAACTTGAGTAGCTTCCTTCTTGTTAGGGTCTACTTTTTTGGTATCCGGAGTTTTTACTGGGTCTTCTAATACCTTTTCAACTTCATCTGGAAGATCAACGGGCTTAGTATTTTCTTCGGTTGGAGTTTGTGGCGTTTTTTCTGGTTCTGGAACTTCTTCAGTTGGCTTTTCTGGTTCTACTTCAGAAGGATTTGGACGCTTTGCTACTTTTTCGTTTTTAACTTCAGAAAAATCAGCTAGAGTTCCAGTTTTAAAGTCTCCGAACTCAACTTCAATAAACGATGGCCGAAAACTCTGGTTCATATCTAGCGTATACCACAGTGAGAATAGCACTAATAGAATACTAATACTTAGTGTAGTAGTAAGAGCGATGCTTTCGTCTTTATTGAATTTGTAGTTGTTCATAGTGTTATAAGGAGCTTTGTTCAGTAGCCATTACTAGCTTTAAACCTAGAGCTTTACCAATATTCATAACGCGTACTGCATCATCAACTTTAGCATCTTTGTCGGCTCTTAGTACTATCGTTTCTCCGGTGGCATTATTGCGTGCCAATCTAATTGCTCCAGCTAAAGAACCTCGAGCGGTTAGTTCACCATTCACATAGAACTCACCTTCTTTAGAAATAGCTACAGCAATAAATTTACTATCGGTTGTAGCACCTGTTTCTGCTTTTGGGATGTTCACTTTTATTCCATAATTGGTAACAAAAGAAGATGTAAGTAAAAAGAAAATGAGTAAAAGAAGTACAATATCCGTCAACGAAGATTGCGAAAACAATGATAAAGGTACGAGTCTTTTATCTCCTCTTCGAAAATCGCGAGCCATAATTATGCCTGCTTTTTAGGTGCTGGAGATTGTAATAAATCGATAAAATCGGCAGATGCGTTCTCTAACTCGAAAATGGACCTGTTTATTTTACCCAATAGGAAGTTATAGAAACCAAAAGCAATTAGCCCTACAATCAGACCAGCCGCAGTTGTTATCAAGGCTTCCCAAATTCCGCCTGCTAATTCGCTAGGGTTAGCATTACCTTGTAAGTTTTGAATACGCATAAAAGCCTCAATCATACCTGTAACTGTACCAGTAAAGCCAAGTAATGGCGCAACACCAGCAATGGTTGCTAACCAATTCATTCGTTTTTCTAAAAAGAAAATTTCTTTCTTTCCTGCATTATCAATGGCGTCTTCAATATCGCGAATTGGTCGTCCAAGGCGTTTAATACCTGCTTTGATAATTCGTGCAAGAGGCTTGTCGTAGTCATCGCAATAAGCCATTGCATCAGCAGATTTACCTGACTTTAACAACCCTTCGACAGAGCTTAAGAATTGATCTGTGTCGGCATGCGACTTGTTTAATGCTCTCCAGCGCTCAACAATCACATAAGTTGTAATCATAAAAAGTATTAAAATAGGAATCATCAAAACTCCACCTTCCAGTATTAAATCGAAAAGTGATAGAGAATCTCCCTCTAGAGACATTGCCAAAGAATCGACCACTGCCGTTGTTTCTTGCAGTAACAATAGGAAATTGAACATGTAGATGATAACCTGTTATTTAATTTTTGTGATGGAATAATTTTCGCTGAACATTTTTCTATTCTCTTCTACCGCTGTGGCAGCGTCCACTAGAGTTCTAAACTGTCCAATACTAACGCGGTAAAGCACTCCATATTTGGTAGATGGAATTTCTTTTATCAATACCCGGAAGCCTTGAGCTTCAAGATTTTTGGTAGCTCTTTCAACACCTTCTTTTTTACTTAAAGTATATAAAACAATAGTATATCCAGCGTTTGCAGCCTCATTAACTGATCCGTTTAAACCAAATTCAGCAGCGCTAGGTCTTGCTCCAGAGTTTGAATTATTTACACTCACAGTATTTGTCAAATTTGCCGAGCTAGTTGGTGTAACATCTTTCTGTAACACTTGTTCCTTCGATGAAGGAGAAGTTGGCGTTACTGATTGTATTACATCTTCTGTTAGTTTTTCTGATGTTGCAACATTAGCGGGTTGTTCTTTCGGACTTGAAACACCGGTTCCTTGTTGCATTTTCTCCTGCATTTCAGAAGTTAATTTATCAAAAGCTTCAGATAACTTTTCCTTGTTTTGTACAGGTGTTATTCTTTCGGTTACTGGTTTTGTCCCTTTTGTAATACCATCAATACGTATCACATCAAAATAGGCCAACATATAGGTGCTACTAACTAAAACTATGAGTAATAGAAAAACATTAATTAGTACAGCAGTTACATTAATTTTCTTAGGGGTTTTAGCTAATGGATCTTTGCTATTCAACGCTTCATCTAGAGCATCTTTCTTTGCCGTTTCAGAGGAGACATTTGTAACTACTGGTATAAAGTCGTCTTTAGCTTCAGAAGAATCTTCTAGCTCACTAAAAGGGTCATCGTCGCCTGAATTTGAATTATCATTCATTGACTCGAAGACTATTTCATTGTCACCTTCATCCTTAGAGTCTCCCATTAACCCTGAGAACGCATTCTCCTGGCCATCCTCTTTATGAGCATCAATTCCCCACTTTTCTGGGCCGGGTTTAATAATTGCTTCATCTTCTTCATTATCTTGTAACTCATCATCAACTGCTGATTCTTCATCTTCGCTTAGATTTCCAAAAGGATTTTCATCTAAATCTGAGGAACTCTCTTGCTCATCATCTTCTTCTTCACTCAATGCATCTATAGCGTCAACAAGAGATTCTGTCTCTGCTTCATCTTCCGCACTTTCATTACCAAAAAATTCATTTAGTATAGCATCTTCTGACTCTACATCTGGTTCTTCTTCAGAAAGCTCTGTTTCATCCTCAACAATGTCTTCGTCAAGGCTGGGATATTCCTCTATGGAATCCTCGTCGTCGTCATCGTCACCATTCAAAAGTGCGGCAAAAGGATCTTCATATTCAGGTTTTCCTGCCCCACCAATAATTCCTTGAATCGGATTTTCAGAAAATTCTTCAGATAGATTGTTTTCCGCAGAGCCTGGCAACTCAATAGGCTCCATTCCTGCGTACTTGTAATTAATTTCTGTTTCTAATTCTTCTGAGGGAATAAAAAGGACATTACTTCCTAGTTTACTAAAAATACCAAATCCTTCAATCTCGTACGCGTCATCTTCATCAAAAGCGGCCTTCATCTCTGTGATAAGTTGAAGTAACTGCTTTTCCGTTTTTTCAGCAGTCATTCCAGAGTTTGAAACAAGTAAATCGAAAAACTTATCGTGATCTAAATGCATAACTATTCCCCTACCTGCGACTTAAACTCGATAGAATCTTTTGGTGGCAACATAACGATACTGCCATCAGCTCGTTTTTCTTGTTGTTGGCTTGTATGCTCGGACTTAAAAACTCCTAACCCCTTTACTTCTACAGAGTTTTTCATAATAATCTGATCACGAATTGTAATCCCAAATGCTTTTAAAAAATCTTTCGTCATAGCTTATAACTTTAGTTTAATACCTCCATAAATCTGGAAAGGCCGTTCTTCATATCCCTGCCAAATTTCGTACTTCTCTCCTAGAATATTCAACACTTTAAAATAAACCCCAAATTTTGAATTAATTTCGTAATCTGCTCCCGCATTAACTAACACAAATCCACTTAATTTTCGAGCATTGTTAGCATCTTCTCGCTCACCTTTAAAATTTGCCCAACTTTGAATAGTAAATTTATTAACTGGCTTAAAAGACATAGCAACATCTCCACCTATTCGTTCCTCAAAGGGGATGTCTCCTGCATTCTTGAGCTTAGGTCGACGAGCATATACATTACCATCAAACCATACCTTATCCGTAATTAACTGCTGTGTAATTCCAGTTTTTAATTCAAATACCGATGCATCACCATAGTTTACATCATAGTATAGCGGTTCTAAGTTTCCACCAAATATTTGTTCCTCACGAGCGTAAAAAGCTTTATTGCTTATGTTTTCAAAACGTAACAGTCCAAATAATTTTGTACCCAGAACTGGAGTAAACTCAATTCCACCTTCAGCCCCATAAGTGTATTCATATTCTAGCTGTGTAGAAGCGTTTAGAAACCGATTGGTTTGGTGATGCTCCCAAACTGTTCTCATCTCTGGTGTTGCGAACACAGAAGCTTTTATAGAAAACTTATTATTCACGGAATGGTCTACAGATGAATTTGTGACAAAAAGTACTTTATTATTAAAACCATCTGCAATGTAACCGAGGCCGCCAGAAATACTTACTTTAGTTTTGTAGTTAAAAAGCATGTTATAGCCCAAGCTCCACTCTACATCTATCCACTGTGTTTTTCCAACACCTTCAGAGGTATAATTTCCTGCCTTCAAATCAATTCTTGAGGAGAGTGTTTCATTAAGCTTAGAACCAGCCCAATTTTTCTCAAATCCTGTTTTTATACTTTGTTCAGAAATCTCTCCTTTAAAAGCAGTGTTTGGAGCCGATAGATCAATTCCTGTAGTGGCTAGGTTTAGATAATATTCCCACCCTTCTAACACATTTTTATTTCCGGACAGAATAAAACCAGCATTAAGACCTAAATAATCCTTTTTTGCTGTTCCTGAATTATCGTTAGGTACTGTAGTTGCTAAATTAAAAATACGGTTGAAGTCATTATAAAAATCCGCTTTAACAGCTACTCTAGTATTATTTTTCAACTTTTTTGAATAAATCCCATTTAAATCAAAATAGCGGAAACCCGAATCTTGGTAATCTAAATGTCCATCTGACGATCTAAAGTTTACATTCCCAGAAATAAGGCTACTTTCATTCATTCGACGTAATATATAACCTTCAATTTCTGGAGTTATATAATTCCCAATACCTGCTCTCAAATACGCATTTGTTCTAACCGGAGTTCTTAAGATATTTTGTGGCGGCGGTGAAGGTCGGTCTAATTGTGTGGTAGAAATACTTGCTACAGCTTGCTCAGGCGACTCCATAAAAGGCAACCGATTTGGATCAATGCGGAAAACCCTCGGCTTTGGATTGAAACCAAGAATAGGCTGCCGTCTTAGTCCTGGGAAACGAGCTTTAAACTCACTTCTAATCTCAATGTCTTGGGGATCTATTGCAGGCAGTAATGAGTTTTGAGGTGCACCCCCGTCTTGAGCAAATAACTTCGGCCCAATCATTACTATCAATAAAATCGCAAATAAGCTTTTGTACGTCATCTGATTTGAGTATTTAAGGAATGTACTAAAATTTGTTGCAAGGTATTAACTGTGGTATTCTAAAAAAGATGTACTAGAGCCAACTTTTGAAGTTCCCTAGGCTTTTGGGTTATTTTTTAATGTTCGATATTTATCAACAGCCAATAATATAGGTGTTGTTACAATAATCACTGATAAAGTTGTTGCATGAGTTATGGTTGCATACGCTAAGCCCATGGCTTCTGGAACTGCATAGAGTAAAAATAAACTCTTGGTTATAAAAAGGTGATATGTTCCCATGCCTCCTGGTGTAGGAATAATAATTCCCACCGCCGAAGCCATAGTAAGTACCAAGGCATCTGCTACATTAAGCCCATAAACTTCGTGTAAATCAAACATCCAAAATGGGATATAAGTCATTAACACATAACAAAACCAAATAAGTGCAGTATATAAAATAAATAGGGGCCAATTTTGTAACTCTTTAATGGCCAACACGCCATCAATAAATGTTCTCGATATTCCCCTTACTTTAAGAAACAGCTTGCTAACAGCTTCTACTTTTTTGCTTAACACCTTTAGAATCACATAGCAAACCGCTAAAACTAGCGCTAAAGAACCAAGCAGTTTCACGACTCTCCATCCAAAAGACATTAGAACTACTGAATCGGTTAAATCTATTCCGAACAAATTCTTCAAAATTGTAGAATCCGATACCATGAAAACCACCACAAAGGCCATTAAAATAAGTAGAGAAAGTGTGTCGATAATACGCTCTAAAACAATTGTACCAATCATTTTGCTGTTGCTTTCATCAATCTGGCGAGCCACATATACTGGGCGAGTTACTTCACCTAGGCGTGCAAATAAGATATTAGCTAAATAGCCAAACATTACTCCTGTGAAAAGTGTAGTTCTGGACGGTTTTTTAGTATCGCCTGTAATTAGCAAGCGCCATCGTTCAGCCCGTAAATAATGCGCCGAAAGCACCACTCCAACAAAAGGCAACATCCACAAAAAAGACATCCCTTTCGATGCCTCAATTACTTTGTCAAATTCTACTTCGCTCATAGCAAACCAGAAAAAAACTACTGCCAATAAAATACCGATGATAACTTTAATACTCGTTTTCAATCAACTAATACCTTGTGTCCACAATTTCTGCATCCTTTGGATAGGTAAGCATAAATAGTTGACCTTTATCTTTTATAAATTTACCGTTTTTGAAACGAGTTGTAATAACATTCTCTGAGAAGTCGTAGGCAGTAATACTAACCGGATTAGCATTGCTATCAACTACAATCTCTACTCTTATAAATAGAGCGAATTCGTCTTCAGTTTCTAAAATAATTGTTCTTTTACCACCGCCAGAATTTTTCTCAGCTATCGTGTATGTTGAATCTACACCATTTAGCATTCTTGATGGCGCAAAATCATCGTCATCTTCTGAATAATCACTTATAATCAATCTATTTCTATGCTCATCATACACTCTTGATGTGAGTCCATCTACCACTAATAACTGACCCTCGCTTTTTAATTTATAAGATTGTTCTCCAATCCAAATCTCGCCTGCGCTTGATAGCGTTTCGCCAGTATAAGAGTCGTAGTAGGTGTGTGAAAAATCACCACTAAAAACCATTCCTTCCTGGAACTTTGCTTTAAGCTGCTGGAAGGTTGGATTCTGTGCTAACAATGCAGTACTGAATACTAATAGTACAGCAAATGCGCTAAAAAAGGTTTTGTTAAAGGTTTTCAATACCATCCAATATTTCTTGTAGTTCTTCTTCCGTGCTAATTAGTACATCTCGAGCTGTACTTCCTTGGTAGGGGCCAACAACGCCTGCATTAAATAGTTGATCTATAATTCTTCCAGCGCGGTTATAACCTATTTTGAGTTTACGCTGAAGTAACGACACTGATCCTTGTTGATGTAGAAGAATCACTTTTGCTGCCGAAACGAACATATCGTCTATGTCATCTAACGGATCAGGAACGCCAGAATTGTCTTCTTGAATAACTGGTAAATGAAATGGCTGCTTATACCCAGCTTGCTGGCCAATAAACGCATTAATTCGCTCCACTTCTTCCGTAGAAACGAATGCGTTTTGGATTCTAGTCATACCGGCGCCGCTTGAAAATAGCATATCACCTTGCCCTACCAACTGGTCAGCACCACCTACATCAAGAATGGTTCTAGAATCAACTTTTGAAGCTACCTGGTAAGCAATTCGCGCCGGGAAGTTAGCTTTAATAGTCCCCGTAATTACATTCACTGATGGGCGTTGCGTTGCAACAACTAGGTGAATACCAATTGCACGAGCAAGCTGAGCAAGCCTTGCAATAGGTTCTTCAATTTGCTTGCCCGCAGTCATCATCAAATCCGCAAGCTCATCGATAATTACAACAATATATGGAAGATGCTTATGCCCTAATTCAGCATCAAGTTCTCCATTTTTGAACTTTTCGTTGTAGGCTTTAATATCTCTTACAAGCGCCATTTTCAGTAAATCGTACCGATCGTCCATTTCCTTACAAACACTATTTAATGTTTCTAAAGCTTTGGATGTATCAGTTACAATAGGTTCTTCCGCATTTGGCAACATTGCCAAGAAATGATTCTGAATATTACGATATAAAGCGAGTTCAATCTTTTTAGGATCAATCATCACAAACTTCAGATTTTCGGGATCGCACTTATACAGTAAGCACGTAATAATTGTGTTTACCCCAACCGATTTCCCTGAGCCCGTTGCACCAGCCATAAGTAAATGCGGCATCTTGGTAAGATCCAGCATAAATACTTCGTTTTCAATGGTTTTACCAAACGCGACAGGTAAAACCATGTCGGTTTCAATAAATTTCTTAGTGTTTATCACTTGTTTGATATACACCATTTCTCGTGTGCTATTAGGAACCTCAATACCCACAGCTGACTTTCCTGGAATTGGAGTTAGCATCCTAAGCCCTTTGGATGCCGTAGCCATCTTCAAATCATTCGAATAGCTTTCAATCTTACTGATTTTCACATCAGGAGCGGGTTCGAGTTCGTATAAAGTTACGGTTGGCCCGACAATTGCATTTATAGCAACAATCTCAATTTTATGGCGCTTTAGTTTATCTAGTATAATGCGTTTATTCTCTCGAATTTCATCTAAATCAACTTCACTACGGTTTGCTGGCGGAGTATCTAGCAAATCAATGGTTGGAAATTTATACCTGATAACGGGAAGTTCTTTCGCTTTATCCCTATTGATTTTATCTAGCTCACGATCGTCAGCTTCCTCATCACCTTCGCCTTTATAAACGGCTACTTCAATATCGTCTTCATCAAGTGTCGGCTCTTCCTTCTCTTTCTCCAACAATGCTCTTTGGCGCTGATCTATACTTTCAACCTTTCTAAGCTCTTCTTCCAAACGTTCTTTTTCTTCCTTCTCAGACTTCTGAACTATATCGTCGATTGTTAGAGGCGCTTCATTCTTCTCAGCAACTTTAGCTTCCGTTTTATCTTTCTTCTTTTCAGCTTTTACTTCACTTTTTTGTTGCTTGGCTGCTTCGCGTTGCGCTCTTTTTTCAGCAAGCCTATCTTCTCGCTCTTGTGCTTTAATTTCTTTTTTCTCGGCGCGAGCTATTCTAGAATCTTCTAATTTCTGTTGAATACTTTCAATCCAAAGCTTCAGGTTATCGATGGTTTTTTGGAGGTCGCGATCTAACAAAAGCAGAAATGTAACGATCATTAAAACAAAAATGATTATTGCTGAACCTATAGAGCTTGTGAAATTCTGAAGCACACTTGATATAGCGATTCCTGCACCTCCGCTCCAAACTGAATCTTCAGGGAAATTAGCATTCAAGTTCAACCAGCCAATTGCAGTAGAAAGTAACAGCATTCCCCAAATACTAAGAACGCTTAGCCATGTTAAATCTCTAGCGTTTCTGTGCCGCAAAATATGCCAACCGAAAAAAGCAACCAAAACTGCTAGAATTATGCTCGTGTAGCCGAATAAATTGTGTACAAAAAAGTGTGAAATATATGCTCCAACAGGGCCTAACCAATTTTGAACTAGGCGCTGAGAGGCATCAGGATTAAATAAATCTAGGAATGATATACTTTTAGCATACTGATAATCTTCTTGTGCGTAGGACAGCACACTTAACCCTAGCAGGATGGAAATTCCGATTACAATAATCCCTAGGATCTCCACTTTTCGTTGTGGGTCTAATCCTTTGGATGAGTTCGTTGATGTTGCAGTATTTAACTTTTTCTTAGCCATTTAAGTTAATTAAGATGCCGTCTTTCATGCCCGGAAGCACATCGAAACGATCTACTTGACTGGCAAAAGGAATATCGCCATCGGGAACTAATTCTTTTAATCTTTTTGCGTGGTCGCTAGACCCAATTGCTGCTTCTAAATCTCCGCCAAATTTTTCGTATAATCCAAAAGCTACTTTTACACCATCTTTTGTATTCTCTGGGAGTTTACCTCCACACATTTGGGAAATCAAGGAGCCCGCAAACAGTGTATCCTCTAAGGAAAGCCGACCTTGCCAGCCAGAGCAGATTAAAACTATAGCGTCGTCATGTTCTTTTAAAGCTTCTAAAATGCTATTCTGATTTAGAAAGCATCCCACATAAATACGGTTTGCCAGTGCTGCTTTTTTAATCGCTTTTGTACCATTTGTGGTATTTAAAATAAGAGTTTTATCAGCCACTGTCTCAGCATCATACTCTAGTGGTGAGTTTCCTAAATGGTAACCTTCAATTTTGTTTCCATTTTTTTCGCCACAAAGCAAATAGTCATTGGGGTCCATATTACGAGCTATTCGAACTGCGGCGTCCATATCTTCAACAGGAATCACCTTTCTTGCGCCATTACTCATAGCGGTAACAATAGATGAAGATGCTCTTAAAACATCAATAACCACTGCCGATTTACCTCTCAGTTCCTCTTCGTTAAAAGACTGAACTGAAAAATAAACATCTAAATAATCTAAACTGGCCATTTTTAAACTTCCTCTCTTATTTCTTTATAAATGGGGGGCGCGTTATGGTAGCCTCTCCCGTTTTATTTCTTATAGCTATGTAAATGGCCGATCCTTCTGTAGCATATGCTTTTTCTACATAACCCATTCCAATTCCTTTACCTAAAGTTATAGACATTGTTCCGCTAGTAACTTCTCCGATTTTGCTCCCTTTTCCATCTACAATGTCGTAACCATGTCTCGGGATGTTACGAGTGTCGTTCATCATAAAACCAACTAATTGACGAGTATTTCCCTCTTCTTTTCTCGTGAGAAGAGCTTCTTTGCCAACAAAATCACCTTTTTCAAATTTTGTAATCCACCCCAACCGAGCTTCTAATGGGTGTGTATCTTTGGTGATATCATTTCCATAAAGCGCAAAGCCCATTTCTAGGCGTAGTGTATCTCTGGCACCTAAACCACAAGGTTCCATTCCGAATTCTTCGCCTGCTTCAAAAATTGTATCCCAAATAGCTTCTACATTTACATTGGCTGTTTCAAAATAGAGTTCAAATCCTTTTTCGCCAGTGTATCCTGTTGCTGAAACAATCATATCAATACCAGCCAGTTTACCCTGTTTAAAAGAATAGAAATCAACTTCATTGAGGTTTACATCCGTTATAGACTGTAACGCTTCTTCCGCTTTAGGGCCTTGAACTGCTAACAAGGCGTATTCATCTGATCTGTTCACCAGTTCAGCATTCATGCTATTTTGGTTACTTATCCATTCATAATCTTTATCTACATTGGCGCCATTTACTACCAACATGTATTCATTTTCGGAAATCATGTAAACAATTAAATCGTCTACAATACCACCATCAGAATAGCAGAAACACGAATATTGGGCTTTTCCCGGCGTTAATTTTGAGGCGTCATTTACTGTAACTTTTTGAATGAAATTAAGCGCATTCTCACCACTCACAAAAAACTCACCCATATGAGAAACGTCAAAAACACCTACCGCTTCTCGAACCGCAGCGTGCTCAATCTTAATACCTTTATACTGCACAGGCATTTCAAACCCAGCAAATTCAACAAGTTTTCCACCTTCTCTCTGATGAATAGAATGGAAAGGAGTCTTTTTTAACATCAAGTACTATTTTGTTTATAAAATTACTTAAGGTTATTTACCTCAAGTGATACCTCTGTAGAAATTTGAATCATGAATTTAATCATTTCTTGCCAAACATCACGGTAATTCCTATAAATGGAATGAGTTATTATTATCGAGGGTTTCTTTCTTCTACAAGTATAAAACTTTGTATCTTTAGTAACCCTTAAGTTTAAACAAAATTCCAAATATTGTTATGGCTATAAATAAAGAGCAGGTAAAAACTGCTTTGGCCCACGTCATTCATCCCACCGAAAAGCAAGACCTTATCTCTTTAGATATGGTACAAGACTTAATAGTTCAAGAGAAATACATCTCGTTTACATTAGAGATGCCTGAACAAAATAAGGCGCTAGCTGCTGAACTCTCTTCTAAATGTGAAGAAGCTGTACACAAATTTATTGACGCGGAAGCGATAGTAGATATCCAAATTGGGATTAATATTTCTAAACGCCGAAAAAAAATTGAAGAACCTGTAAATAATCAAGCTCAACAAGTTCTACCAGGCGTGAAACATATTATTGCTGTTGCATCAGGTAAGGGTGGCGTAGGTAAATCTACTGTTGCAGCAAATTTGGCAATAGCATTAGCTCAAACTGGCGCGAAGGTTGGGTTAATGGATACCGATATTTATGGGCCAAGCATTCCAACTATGTTCAATATTTTTGAACGACCAAACATTACCACCCAAAAGAAACTCATTCCTATTGAAAAGTATGGCGTAAAAATGGTTTCGATGGGCTTTTTAGTCGACGTAAACCAAGCTATGGTTTGGCGTGGTCCAATGGCCACCAGCGCGATAAAGCAGTTTATTACCGATGTAGAATGGGGCGAATTAGATTTTATGGTTTTAGATATGCCTCCAGGAACTGGTGATATTCAACTTACAATTGTTCAAACAGTTCCTTTAAGTGGAGCAGTAATTGTATCTACTCCACAAGTTGTTGCTTTAGACGATGTTCGAAAGGGAGTTGCTATGTTTCAGAAAGTTAATGTACCGGTGCTAGGCGTTATCGAAAATATGGCTTATTTCTCTCCACCGGATATGCCTGATAAGAAATATTATATTTTTGGTGAAGGTGGAGCAAAACGATTGGCTCAAGAGCTTAATGTTCCTGTTTTAGGTGAAATTCCGCTAGAACAACCTGTGCGTGAAGCTGGCGATAACGGCAAACCCGTTGTGCTTTCTGATGAAAATTCTCCTGCATCGATTGCTTTAAAAACTGCAACCGATAATATTAAAAAACAACTTTCGCTACGTTCAGAGAAGGCTGGTTCTGCTAATAGAATAGACATCACTTTTAAATAATGCTTTAATTCTATCAGGAAATGTAAATGACCATAATCAGTCTTCTTGATTTGGTAGGAACTTTTGTATTTGCGATAAGCGGTATTAGAGTTGCCGCAAAAAAAGACATGGATATTTTTGGTGCTGCTGTTGTAGGCTTTGTAACAGCCATAGGTGGTGGTACGCTTCGCGATGTTCTTTTGGGAAATTACCCCATTACTTGGATATCTGACATTACCTACCCATTTCTAATTCTTGCGGCCGTTCCGTTTACTTATTTAATAAGAAATAGGCTAGCAGACATTACAAAACCACTCTTTTTGTTCGATACTATTGGACTTGCTATGTTTACCATTAGCGGTATGGAAAAGGCACTTTCTCTGGGTTTGAATCCTTTTATGGCTGGAATTATGGGGATGATTTCAGCGGTGGTTGGTGGTATTATTCGAGATATTCTTTGTAGTGAAGTTCCTTTAATTTTCCGAAAAGACATCTATGCTTCTGCTTGTTTACTAGGTGCGGTAATTTTCTATTTAGGCATAATAAGTGGTATTGATACTAATTTGAACTATTTGATTACTACCTCGACAATTATAGCAATCAGAATTCTTTCCATTAAATACCATTTATCGTTACCTAAGATGAAGGCTTAGTTTATTTCAGTTTATAACTCCTCAACTAGTTATAAAAAAACTCACCTCTCTTTTCAGAAAGGTGAGTTTCATGTAGCCTCAAAATTATGTGTACATAGAGCTCTTTTTATGGGAAAATGCCCATTTGCTCATACATAATTCCGATTTTGTTAATTGCACTTATATAAGCAGCGGTTCTTAAATCATTCAGCTGATGTTCGTTCCTCAATTCTAATATCTGTTGGTAAGCCGTAATCATCGTTTCTTCTAATCCAGAATCCACTAAGTCATATTCTTCCGCACCATGAGATAGATCTAGCATTTCATCATCGCTAAATTTTCGATCCGAGATATTTTCGATTACATTCAAAATTTTCTTGAAACTACTTTCATCAAAGCGCTTATTAATACGTCCGTAGCGAACATGTTGAATGTTTTTAAGCCACTCAAAGTAGGACACTACAACGCCACCTGCATTCAAGTACGAGTCTGGCAAAATTAATGCTCCACGATCTTTTAGAATATCATGCGCATCTGCTGTAGTTGGTCCGTTAGCCGCTTCACCAATAATCTTAGCTTTAATGTTTTTAGCATTATCACCTGTAATTTGGCTTTCTAATGCTGCAGGAATCAAGATATCGCACTCTAGCTCAAGAGCAGCTTTATTTGAAGGGAGTGTTTTTGAATTTCCAAACCCGATAATACTGCCCGTTTCTTTTCTGAACTCCATCAGGGCGATCAAATCAATTCCTTTTGGGTCGTAAATAGCGCCTTCCATTTCTGCCACGCCAACCATTTTCGCACCTGCGCCAGTCATATAAAGAGAAGCGTGGTAACCCACATTTCCTAAGCCTTGTACTACAAACGTCTTGCCTTCAACACCAGTTTCAAGGCCAATTTTATCCATGTCTGCTTTTACGCTACATGCTTCACGAATACCGAAATAAACACCACGCCCAGTCGCTTCTGTTCTACCTCGAATTCCACCCTGCTGAATAGGCTTCCCTGTTACACAAGCTTCTGCGTTCAAATCATCGTTCAGCTGGCGGTAGGTATCTAAAATCCAGCCCATTTCGCGAGCGCCTGTTCCATAATCAGGTGCTGGAACATCAACACCAGGGCCAATAAAGCCTTTTTTTATCAATTCGTAGGTATATCGACGAGTTATACGCTCTAATTCCGAAACTGAATAATCTCGAGTACTAATTTTAACCCCCCCTTTAGCACCACCAAATGGAACATCTACAATTGCGCATTTGTACGACATTAATGCTGCCAACGCCATTGTTTCGTCTTCATCTACTTTATGGCTGTAGCGGATTCCACCTTTTGTTGGACTTTTATGGTGACTATGCTCTACTCGCCAGCCTTCGATTACCTCTATTGTGCCATCATCTCTACGTAAAGGAAAAGTAACATGGTAAATGGTGTTACATATTTTTATCTGCTTTAGTAGCCCCGGATGAAAGCGTGTATATACTGCCGCTTTATCGAAATTTTTGTTTACCTGTTCGTAGAATTTATAATCCGACATGCCGACTTATATTTGAGATTTTTAAAGTATTTGATGTTCGGAATATTATCCCTCATAAACAAGGAAAAGCGCTTCCTATTTTAATTTTAACCTTTTTTTGATTGGCATCGATTCTGTTTCATTTTACTAATTAGAAAGAAAATTTAGACAGTGATTATGATTGAGTTTTTAACCGATAGATTTAATAAGTAAAGGCGAGATAATTTGGTATTTCAGCCTTTATTGAGCTCGTTACATTTTTTTTGGGTAATAGTTATTACAGAACTGAATAAAGTCTGTTTAATCGTTATACTTATTTAAAACTAATCACTCATAGGAAGTGATACATGTAGATGATCGGCCGTACCTACATGTCGAATTAAATTAAATCCCATTAATTCCAGAGAGGATTGTAATAGATAATTTCTTGCTTCAGAATGACCTTTTGTTCTTAAATCTATAGCGTGGACATAACCATCGGCTTGTTTATAATGCAAAGAATTATTCAATGCTGTTAAGCCCATCTTTCCATAATCTTTGGGCATTCTGCCAATGTCGGTGATTACTAAATTATCCTCCGCCAAGGTAGTAGTTGCAACAGCTACTCTAAGTATTGGATGAAGAGATCGATAAACCGATTGGATCTCCCTAGATTTCGCATTCATACTTGAGAGATATAAGGTTCCATATAGACAGAATCCTGCCACTAAAGCACCAAAACCTGCAAAGCCATATTTTATAAGTAGTTTTTTATTCTTCACTTTTCTGAATAGGAAAAATAGATACAATAAGAGAAGTGAAATGGTAGCTAATATTCCACCAATCAATGCTAACCAACCATTATAACCTTGTGTTAGATTCAAATAAACTGAAGTTCTAATCAATACAAAAAAAGGCATAATTGTCAGCCCAAAAAGCAACCCTGACCAGATCCAAACTCTTGCCACTCTCTTTCCAAAGGAGGTTTGCTTCTTTTTCTCTTGTTGATGAATAGCCCCTATTCTATATGGATGGACTCCATTTAGTAATTCGTTTATATCACTCTGGGAAATTTTTTCCATGCGCACTTACACGCACTTAACACTCGGTTGTTACAATTGTCTAGTTGAACTTCGCATCAGAAAAGAAAAGCTCTGAAACATTATAATTAGTATAACCGCCATAATTATAGCTCGCGTTGGATTTGCGTAGATGGCCTGCCCCATATTATTTAAATTAAAAGCTATTAACAGCCCCGAGTTAAATAATGCCAAACTCGACGCCCAAGAAGTTCGCATCCACATGGCAAAACCAGATAGTAATGATACTAAGCCTACCACTAATTGAGCGATGTGTTTAAATACGGGAATATCTTCGTTTACAAATTCAAAAAGTTGATCCGATTCTGTTGTAATCAGTATAATTATTGCACTAACCGACATATATAATCCAACGGTTACAAGGAAAAAAAATAAGAAATTGGTGATATTGCGGTCTTTTTTATTCATCTAACTACATAATTACATTCTGATGGGCTTTTGTAAATGCTTAGACCATCGCAGTCCAATTTGTTCCCTCGTTTGTACAATTACTTTCTGTTTATAAATAGGTCAATAGTAAAGAGCACAGACAGAGAAGAAACAGCTCCGTAGTATCCATATCCCGCTAGCCCAAATTTGAATGCTATTATCCCACCTAATAGCGAAGAAATCGCTCCTATAGCTATACTATTTAAGAGCCTCACCCCTCTTTTTCTTAAAGCTAAGTTACTTAACCATCCAATTGTCGCGCCTAGTACTAAAAGCGAAAAAATCACAAAAAACATACATTCACTCCATCCATTTATAACATTATTACTTTTTTAAACAACTATTACATCTCCATGTTCCAAATCAGTGCTAAGTCAGAAGTTTTTTGTTTACTTTGAGGTTTCCTTTCTAAAACCATAACGCAAACATCTATTTATGAAACACTTATCAGCAATAATAATACTACTTTTAGCATTCAATGCTTGTTCAAGTCCTGAAAACACCACCGAAAAGGCTAGAAAGATTCACGAAAGAGTAATCACATTAGATACTCACGCTGATATTAACACTTCCAATTTTACTTCTGAGAAGAACTATTCTCAAGAGCTTTCAACTCAGGTTAATTTGCCAAAAATGAATGCTGGCGGGTTAGATGTAGCCTTTTTTATCGTATATACCGGCCAAAATGACCTTTCTGAAGAAGGTTTTGATGCGGCTTATGCAAACGCCATAAGTAAGTTTGACGCTATTCACCGCTTAACCGAAGAACTTGCTCCCGACGAAATTGAGCTCGCTCTTACTTCAGGCGATGTTCGCCGAATTGTTGACTCTGGCAAAAAAGTAGCCATGATTGGTGTTGAAAATGGATACCCAATTGGTACAGACATCTCAAGAGTTCAAGAGTTTTATGAACGAGGCGCTAGATATATGTCGCTAGCGCATAATGGTCATAGTCAACTTAGTGATTCAAACACTGGAGAAAGAGACGATATTTGGTTGTATAATGGGCTAAGTGATTTAGGAAGAGAAGTTATTGCTGAAATGAACAAATGGGGCATTATGATTGATCTTTCCCATCCATCAAAATTGGCAAATATGGAAATGATGCGTCTATCTAAAGCTCCAGTTATCGCTTCGCATTCTTCGGCAAGATCAGTAAACGATGTAAGTCGTAATTTGGATGATGAAGAGCTGATGATGCTTAAAGAAAATGGCGGCGTTGTACAGACAGTAGCGTTTAAAAGCTACGTAAACTCAGAAAAAGACGCAGCTTACCAGGAAGAAGCTCAAAAAGTTACTGCTAGAGTAGCAGAGGAAATGGGCTTTAAAATGATTCCAAGAAGCGAGATGAGAGCTTTAAGTGGCGAAGAACGTGATGCTTACTTTGCTCAATACAACGCTGTACGTGACAAAGCAGCTCCAATTATCACAGATGAAGTTAACAAAGTTGCTCCACCTGTAGATGTTAATGACTTTGTAGATCACCTCGATTACATGGTAGATTTAATCGGAATTGATCATGTTGGTATTAGCTCTGATTTTGACGGCGGCGGCGGTGTAGAAGGCTGGAACGATGCTTCAGAGACTTTTAATGTAACACTAGAACTTGTTAACCGTGGCTACACCGAAGAACAAATCGAGAAGCTTTGGAGTGGCAACTTACTACGGGTGTTAGACGAAGTTCAAAAAGTAGCAGCTGAGATTCAATCTGAAATTTAAACTGCTCTCTATTACTTACTTTTCAAGATTAAACAAAGGGTTCCAAATAGTTTTGGCACCCTTTGTTTGTGATTACCTTTCTCTCCTTACGTAACTCCGCTGCATAATGCAGTATGAAAGATCCTGTTTCCAATGGTATCTACATTTTACGTTATTTCATTCCCGTTATTTTAAACACCGCTCGTATTGATATCCAAACGGGCTTCTTGTGACTATTTATGTTAAAGCCCTAGATACCCGCCATCATTGGAATGACAGTGATGCGGTTGGTAAATGGAAAGCATCATTCTCCAATCTTATGACCTACGTCTTATACCAAAAAAAAGCCCTGATGAATTAACACCAAGGCTTTGTGATTTTCTTTAATAAAGAAACTGTTTCTAGATTTCTTCACTTCTGTGAGATTTTAGCTTCTTCCAAGCGTAAACCCCGCCAGCTGCTGCAAGTAAACCTAAGCCACCGTCTATAGGTGCTTGGTCTGGTGTAGATGGAAGCCCAGGAGGCTGTGCCATCACAAATTCAGTTGCAAAAAGGATAATCGCGGTAACCGTAAATAATAATCGTGTTTTCATAGTCGGAAATTTTGAATGCTGAATTATGAATTTTGAATGGGACTTCCCCATTTCAAAATTCATAATCTAAAATTTATAGTTTATTTAATTAAAGTCATTTGACGAGTAATCGTTTTACCAGCTGTACTTAAACGATAGAAGTACATCCCACTTGATAGATTTTGTGCATCCCAAGTAATTGAATACGAGCCAGCGCCTTTAATTTCATTCACTAGACTAGCAACTTCTTGTCCCATCGTGTTATAAATTTTTAGACTTACTAAACCACTTTTACCAATCGAGAAATTCACCGTAGTAGTTGGGTTAAATGGATTCGGATAGTTTTGCTCTAGTGTAAAATCGCTTGGTAGTTCATTAGGTTCGTTACTTACTGCTGTTTTAGAGCGCACAACTAATGAAAAACGATTCCCTTTGCTCGCTTTTTGCTTTTGTGGTGAAATAGCTTCGAACATGGATCCTTTTTTCTCCTGTTTCAAACCGCTGTTGCTCGTAAATTTATAGCTTTCTTCGGTTCTAACATCTAAGCGAATTTGCTCTTGGTAATCCACAAACTCGATTTCCCAGTCAGTTGGGATGTTATCCAATGCCGGCCATGTAATGGTCATCTCTTCTTCTCTTTCCACCCAGTTGGTACCTTCAACTTTCATTGCACTAATTGAAATCGGAATTTCAATTTCATCCTCTAGCACTCGTGGTAGATTATTGATATCGAGTAATCGTCCTTCAGATTCTGATGCAATGCTGATATAGTTCACAAAATCGAGTGGAGTTAGCTTTGCCGCATCCATATTATCATCTCCCATTTTTCCTTCTGGAGTAAAACTGAAGTATGCTTGACTACGCTGTGTTTCGCTTTCAATTTTGAAGCTCATTACAGGAGTTGGTTCCGTCTTATAAAGTGTGCCGCCTGTAGTTTTGTCTGCCTCTTTAATAGTAAGAACTGGCGCTACACCTACAGCGTCATTCTGTACCCAGAAACCTTGGAAAGGCGCAATTAAACCATCTGTTAAACCTCCAGCAGCTCCACTCCAAGTAATGTATCCTGGCAATGATGAATCATATACCCAAACAGAAGTATTTACATCTACACGGGTAAAGCTATCACTGTCTATAGTACTATTGTACGGGTTTCCTACTAGCGTGTATGCGTCAGCTCCTGTGTTTATAGTTGGAAGAATATTTCCTGCATTCGCTGTTCCAGATACAGATAATACTTTTGGAAAACCAGCATCATCAGCAGAAGCGTCGTAATCGTCATCGCTGTAAACATACACGGCAAAGCCCACACCTGCTGGCATAGTTGCAGTTAAATCATCTACTGTAGCATAGCTTGAACCGTTGAACGATTTTACACTTGCATCGCCAGTAGTTGCATCTGCACCGGTTGCAATCCCTTGTGTCCAGATGTCGCCCAATAAATCGTCGTAGCTGTTATCTGAAGTTGGGCTAGAAAGTAATCTCCAACCTGCGGAGCCTGAAATAGTCACATATTCACTATTTGAGTAACCAGCAATACCGTTATAAGGGTCAATTGCAAATACATCGTATGAGTTGTCTGAATTTACACGTACAGCCACATCACCATAAAGGGAGTTACCACTTGACGCATCACCCATCACATCTGTATCAGCCACTATGGTTTTAGTACTCAAATTATACACCTGTATACCTCCTCTAGTGTCCGCTGAGCTTCCTGTTGCTCTTCCTACATAAAAAGCTGCATAGTCCACACCATCTACTTTAAAAGTTCTAATACCACTTGCCGATACTAAATGATCAGAAAAATAACCTTTAGATGCACCTGCACTATCAAAGATTCGTGGATTATAGCCATGTCCTGCGGTTACAAAGTCAGATGTACCACCTAAACCAAGAGGTGAAACCGACATATTCGAATTAAATACAGAACCTCCACCTGAAGTAGTAATTGTACGAGTATTCCAAGTAGCACCTTGGTCATCTGTGGTGCTAACGTAAACTCTTCCTGGGTTTGTACTTGTAGCTGTCGACCATACTTCTACAGTGTTATCCTCTAAAGAGCCCACCACAGTAAATTTATCACCGATTCTGCCATCCTCAGCTACATTTAAAACTTTATCATAAGTTCCACCCTCACTTTCCCAGATATACACTTTAAAAGCATTTACACCATCCCCATCTAAAGTCAAGCTACCAGCGAATATTGCTCCATCTGTTGACGTTTCAATATCATATAATGGATAACTTCCAGCAACCCCTGTCATGTCAAAAGGGGTGTCTAGAGTAATATCTTCACCTGTTATTGCATTAATCGTTCTAATAGTTGAATTAATTCTATCAGCCACATAAATTTTGTTATTGTAGTAAGCATTCCCCTTTATACCGGTAGAAAACCAAGATGGTGCACCATCAGCACCTGTTGTAGAAGTTCTATCCCATTTTGCGGGGATATCTGTTTGAGCATTAGCTTGTATAGTAAAAGCGCCGATTATAAAAGCGCTTGCACACAAGCCACATAAATATTTTTGTAGAGTTTTTTTCATAGTGCCTCGATTTTTGTCTTATTGTTGTATTTTAGACGCACCAATCCCACGCTAAATAGCTTGGATTTTTAGTTTTGTGCGTTGTACCGTCTCCGTATTCTTGAAATGATTGCCTTCCTTCCAACAAGTTGACTTCTTGCCCTAAATCAATCATGACTCCCGCGAATATTTCATATTATTTTCAATCCGCAAAAAATTATCTTCGTTTTTAGCACTGTAATACAAGCTTTTACCAAATTTTTACCAAATGTAAAATATTCCCACTATTTGTAAATAAATGTAATACTTCATATTCTATTCATATATATAACAAACAACCTTAGTTAAATCTCATTATCTATTGGATGTTGATCATCCGAAAAGGCCTCTAATTTTCGGTTTAACTTTATAGCCCAATCACTCAGCCCCTAACTCTTCATTTTCTCACAATTAAGTATACAAAACTGAATTTTTGTGTATTCATTTACCAAAACTATATGTATAATATATGTCATGATTAAGCAGGAGCATATTCGCAAAATTATCCATGTAGATATGGACGCCTTTTTCGCAGCGGTAGAACAACGCGACAACCCCTCATTGCGTGGTAAGCCCGTTATTGTAGGAGGTTCGCCCAATGGTCGTGGCGTGGTTTCTACAGCAAGCTACGAAGCTCGAAAATTTGGTGTTCATTCAGCCATGCCTTGCTCCCAAGCTGCTCGACTTTGCCCACACGGAATTTTTGTGAAGTCAAATTTTGAAGCTTATAAAGAAGCCTCCAACATCATCCGTGATATTTTTTATGAATACACCGATCTTATTGAACCACTTTCTTTAGATGAAGCCTACTTAGATGTAACAGATAATCATAAAGGTAATCCATCTGCAACTTTGGTTGCTAAAGAAATTTTGGAAAAGATTTTTAAGCAAACGCAACTTACCGCCTCTGCTGGAGTTTCGTATTGTAAGTTTTTAGCTAAAATTGCCTCCGATTACGACAAACCTAACGGTCTTACACTCATCACGCCAGATAAAGCGGAAGAGTTTCTTCTTTCTTTAGACATCAAGAAATTTCACGGTGTAGGCAAAGCTACACAAAAAAAAATGCACGCCGTTGGGATTAAAACTGGAGCAGATCTTAAAGAATGGCCTGAAATCGACTTGGTGAAAACTTTTGGTAAATCTGGGCGACATTATTACCGCATTGTTCGTGGTATTGACAACAGAGAAGTGAAGGCAAACAGGATTCGTAAATCATATGGTAAAGAGCGAACTTTTTCGGAAGATGTAGAGGATTTGAACTGGATTACCAATTACCTCGAAGAGTTGGCTGGTAAAATTTCAGAAGGAATGAAGAAAATAAATGTCGCAGGTAAAACCATTACCCTTAAAGTACGCTACAAGAATTTTGATACGCATACACGAAGCCTTTCTTTGCCAAACCACACCAACGAAGCCGACGTAATTTCTCTAATTGCTCGCCAATTACTTGAACAAACCGAGGTTGGAATTCGAGAAGTTCGGTTATTAGGTATTTCACTTTCTAACCTAAATGTGAACGAACACGAGTTTTATCGACAAATGGAGCTAGAATTTGGCCAAATGGTAACTTGTTAATGGGGATTCAGTTAATTCATTCCTACTGATGATAATGGTTTACCCAAAAATAAGAATGAATGTTCATTTATCTATTTTTGATTTAATATTACTTGTAATCAGGTGGGCTTTTTGCGCCATTCTTTGTTAAGGCCTCAGATTCCTGCCTTCGTAGGAATGACGCTGTTGGGCAAGTTTTGATTATATATTGAACCAGGCGTAAATTTATATAGCCATTGTTCATAACTAGCGAAATGGATTAAAAACCTTATTCTTTACATAGATTCCTAAATAAATTCGGGATTGTAGATGTCAGTTAATTCGTTGACAGTTTTAATAAATTAACAACGCTCAAAGTCTTCCTGATCCCGAGGCTTCGGGAGAAGGATCTTCACAGCTATTAAAAAGCAATGGTTTTATTCGCGGATCATAACTGACCTTGCCGTTACATTATTCATTGCTAGTTAACACACTCATCTTTTTAATGGTTGTACTTTTGTTCCGCCAAAAGTACCAAAAGCTCTCGACAAGAATTATTGACGCGAACTCCATTGCACCGACTCAATTATTCCAAAGGTCCACGTTCGCATTTTGCCATATTCAAGCCCGAGCCTGTATGGAATAATTGCTCCTGCTGGTGACGTCGGTTCCATTGCGTTCTTCCTCCGCCAATAATTCTAAACGACGATATGGTTTGGTGGGCTAATTAACACTCTGGAGCTTATAAATTTCTAGGTACTTTGTGAGAAATCTATAAGTTATTTCTGTCAACGAATTACCTAACATTTACAGGGATGACCGCGATTCTAGCTAGTCTCAAACTGCTACTGAATTATACAATATCTATAAGAAATACTATTCTTTGTCAGTAATTTAGATTCCTGCCTTCGCAGGAATGACGCTGTTTCATCTCGTTACGAACGTCATCGTTCGTAATACAGTCTAGAAGCTCTAGATTCTATTTTATGAAATCGTTAAATCGAGTTGGCTAACGTACAAGCGAGACGCTTGCACTAGATTGGGACCGTATCCGTTGTTTGGGTTTTGGAGTTGGGAAATAAAAACCTCACTACTAATTACTAAATTCCCGCGCCTATTCTATTTTCTGTAAAACTATTATAGTAATTCATTCGTCTTAACCCCGAACCTAATTACGGGGAAAGTAATTGCAACACGATAACATGGAAGACGCACGGTTAGTACAGGCATTTCTGGGTGGTAATCACCAGGCGTTTAATACGCTTGTTGGCCGATGGCAAAGCAAAATTCACCACTTTGCCTACCGCTATTTTGCCAGTAGCGACGACGCCGCGGAAATCACCCAAAAAACCTTCATCAAAGCCTATCAAAAGCTTGATACCTTAGATGACGTCCAGAAATTTGGCTCTTGGCTGTATCGTATCGCAAATAACCTTTGCCTTGATGAGTTAAAACGCGCCGGTAGAAAACGCGCAATTTCTCTTGAAACGTTGAAAATCGCTCCACAAACAGAAACAGTTTCGGGAGCCGACGCAACCTTGGAACGAAATGAAGCACTTGTACTTTTGCATAAAGCATTAATACAGTTACCCAATGATCAACGCATGGTTGTAATAATGAAAGAATATGAAGGCTTCACCTTCCCCGAAATAGCAGAAATTTTAGACGAACCCATTAACACGGTAAAATCTAGGCTGTATTACGGCCTCCGTGCTTTAAAGAAAACGTTCGACTCATGGAATATTAACAAAGAGGTTTTTAGTTATGACTAAAGAAGACGCTCGACTACTTTTTATGGATTACTTATACGGCGAATTAGATGCCGAGGCGGAAAAAGAGCTTAGCAGCTTTATTGCCAAACACGCGGATTTGCAGGAAGAATTTGAAGAGCTCACAGATACCCGAGCTATCCTTTCACATCTCCCTGTTCAAAGCCCTGCTGAGCAATTAGTGCTTATGCCACCTGAAAAAACTACTGACACCCAAACTAAGTGGTGGCAACAGTTGCTTTCAGCATTGATTCCTCAATCTGCTTTTGCACGAACTAGTTTTGGTATTTTTGCTGCGATATTACTGTTAGTAATCACCGCTTCAGTTACCAATTTCAGTATTTCAACGGGTAACGATGGCTTTCAAATAGCTTTTGGAAAACAACCCGGTGTGCAAGCTGGTTTCACTCCAGAACAAGTACAAGCTATTGTGGAGCAAGTTAAAAAAGATAATGCCGTACTTGTTGCCCAAGTGGTAACAGAGGCGCAAAAACAACAAAGCTATCAGATTCAGCAGAGTTTAACCGACTTTGCCAGCTACTTAGAAGAACAGAGAAACTCAGATCTTAATCTTTTAAGCACCGGCATTGCTGGACTTCAAGAATCTACCTACAAACGCTTTCAACAAACGGATCAAGTATTAGGCGAAATAATACAAACCGTAAGCTTTAAATAAATACCTAAACTCATGAAATATATGAAATCACTTATTCTAGGTTTGCTACTGGTGATGTTTGCTTCGCCACTTGCAACCGCTCAACAATTTGACACCAACCGCATGAACCGTGATCTAAACATCATGGAAAACATTTTGAGCGAAATGTTCAAAACTCAATCAAGCGATTCTGAATATACTCGAACTATTTCTTTGCTTAACCGAAGCGTACGTGGAACCTACATGCCTGGCTTTGGCGTGATTTTCATGGTCAATAACAGTTCCAGTAGATTCCCAATTACTGTACAAAGTTCTTCGGATAACAATGTCTCGTTCTATTATACAAGCGATGAAGACGACAGTAAAACCAACACGGTAGACGAAGTTTCTGTTACCGCCCGAATGAAAGAGTTTTTAAAAGACTACGCCTCAACTATTGGTCAGCTAAAACCATCAGAGAACGTGGTAGTTATTTATGGAAAAGCTGCTAAAAACGAATTTACCGTTCTACGCACCTTTCAGTCCGGAAAAATTGATTTAGATAAGCAAAAAGCCTTGCCTGTAATCTCCGTTTCTGCGAGTTCAACCGATTTACAAGACTACCGATCTGGTAAGCTTTCAGAAAGTGCTTTTGAAAAACGCCTCAATATTGCCAAAGCAGAAGGCAAAGAGTACTTAGATTTGAAGGTGATGAGTAATATTTTTGAAACTGCTCTTAAAGATCGTGATGTCGAAGCATTTAGATTAAGTGGTTCTGTTGATTATCTCATGCTTGAAAACTTCGGAGTTCTTTTCAGCTTTGATGTTAGGATTGCAAGCAGCTCTTCTTACAGCTTGGCTAGATCACTCCGTTTTGCTGAAAGCCTCGTTTTTGAACAAGCTGCTCCAAAAGATGATGACAAAACAACGAAGACTAAAGAAGAAATAGCAGCCCAAACCAAAGAGGCGTACAATCAACTCAACAAAGATTTAAAAGAGTATTTAGTTGATTACGGTAGGACAATCAATTCCATTAAATCAAATCAATATATCCTAACCACGGTTACTATTGATAGCCGCACCGAAGGTGTTCCAAACCGAATCGATGTTCAACTTAAAAAGTCGGTACTAGAAGATTTAGATAAAGGCACTATCACACGAGCCCAAGCGCTCAATAAGGTTATTGTAACCGAGTATTAGTTTTGGGGATTTTTTATTCCTGAATGAAGGGGTTGAGTTGTTCTCAATCCCTTTTTTTGTTTTAGGTAATTTGTCTCGCTTATCTCGTTACGAACGTCTTCGTTCGTAATGCCGTCTAGAAGCTCCAGTTTCTGTTGTGTGTATCCGCTCAACGAGTTAGCGAATGTACAAGCGAGACGCTTGCAAGAGGCTGGGGCGGTTTAATAGCCTTGTTATAGTAAAGAAGATGGATTATAAACCTTATACCTTACAAAGATCCCGAAATAAATTCGGGATGAACGCGATTTTTTCTAGTACCAAACCGTCACAGAATTATACATTATCTATAATAAATACAATTCTTTGTCAGTAATCTAGACTCCTGCCTTCACAGGAATGACGTTGTTTTGTGTTTGGGTATCGAAGATTACGGGATTGCTTATCAGATTACTTTGAAGATCCTTCAGAAGTATCTTCAGGATGACGCCGTTACACCTCCAGAGGCAGGATTTATCTCGTTACGAACGTCTTCGTTCGTAATGCCGTCTAAAAGCTCTGGCTTCTGTTGTTTGAAGGGAGTGAAACGAGCTAGCAAGTGCACAATCTATTGCCACGAATCAAACTCATTGCTACTTAATGACTTTGAAGATTCTTCGGAGGTATCCTCGGAATGACTGGCCGCGCTGTTTTGGCTTTGGAGGTGATATATGAGAATTTCTATAATCTAAGTACTAAATACTAAGCCCTCAAAGCAAAAATTCTGTTTCTTTCTTTAGCGCTTTCTGGAGGAGTTTTTCGTAGCTGGCTGCATCAACTTCAGTGCAACCAAAACTGCCTAAATGGTCGGTATAGAATTGGGTATCCCAAAGTAAGAATTTGTTGTTCTGTAAGATTTGATGACAATAATACAGTGCTACTTTATCGGCTTCGGGTTTGGTTTTAAACATGCTTTCCCCAAAAAAAGCGGCTTTTACATGCACGCCGTAAAGTCCACCCACAAGTTCATTCCTTGCATCATACACTTCTACGCTATGCGCATGTCCCATTTGGTTTAAAATATCGTAGGAGTTGATGATGAGGTCGTTAATCCAAGTCGATTCTCGTTGTGCACACGCCTCAACAACGGCGCGGAACTGCGTATCGATCTTAACGTGGAATTTCTTTTGTCTGATAAGCTGACGTAAGTTTTTGGAAGCATGAAATCCATCTATTGGAATAACTCCACGTTGTGAAGCCGTAAACCATTCCACGCCTTCATCCTCACGCGAATCTGCCATAGGGAAAATCCCTTGACTGTAAGCTTCTAATAATGCTTCTGGAGAAATTATCTTCACGTCGTCCATTTCAGAAAATAAAGGCCAAGTAATTACTCAGCCTTTAGCCTATATACGTTGTTTAAAACTCGCAATAAAACATTGGCGCCGTTCCAATTGGAGAACCCGGAGGCGCTGGCAATTCTCTCGGAATATCGAATGATTTTGGAGCTTTGAAATAGGTTTCTATCAATTCAGAAAGTTGCATAGCCATTGGCTCTTCGCGCTCGCTTAACATTTCACTGATGGCTGTTAGTTTTTTAAACACTACTGCTTTGGTAACTGGATTTGCTTGATTAGAAGCGTGCAATTGAATCAAGTTCATCACAACTACAAAATTCACTGTTTGTTGGATTGAACCGTAGTAATCGTCTCCGCCACGCATTGTTACTGTTTTGCGAATAATTCGGTCTATGACTTCACTTAGGCTTGGGCCTTCATTTCTAGCACCGTATTCAACTAATCGGTTTGCTCTTTGGGGGTTTAGAATCAAACTTATTGGTAAGTCCGCAGCAGTTTGCGCAATTCCCAGGGCATCTAAACTCGGACCTGTATTTCCATTAAAAAGCTCTCTAGATGAAGAAATTCCTGCTGGACGAGGAGGAATTAAATTCAACACACTTTCAGGAAGAGCCAATACTTCTGGAGATATTGCTGCCAATAAAGCATCTAAGGCTTTTAGTTGATCAGCTTCTGCCACTACTTTAGGAGTTGCTTGGTTATCGCCTCTCAATTTATAGCTATAATCTAAACCGCCAATCAGCTTTACGGTTCCCTCCACTTGGTAGCGGTGAAAAAAGTACACTGGAACTAACACATCTTCCAGCTCAGACATTGAAGTACCCATCGGGATTGCTGATTCGTCGAAGTTTTTAAGTGCTAGCTTACGGACGTCTAAAACTTTTTGGAGCTGAGTGAGAGGATCCGCACCAAAATCCCACAAGTGAGCGTAAGGATGCGCTCCACCTTGCGGACGAGCGTCACTATCAGAAATATACTTTAAGCCGTTAGACGTCGCATTTTCTAGAATCTTATTAAGTTCAGCTTTTTCGTCTACACCTTTTGGAAAGTCTTGGTATCCGAATGCAATAGTTACATTGTCCCACTCTCCCATTCCAACGTCATAAGCTTCAGAAATATCAATTTTTCCATTTTTGATGGAAACTTTCGGATGCGGATAATCCATCACAGAAGCATCATTCGTTACACTGGCCGCAAAATTATGAAAAATACCGAGTGTGTGTCCCACTTCGTGAGCTGAAAGTTGTCTGATTCTAGCCAAAGCCATTTCCAACATCCTTGGGTCGGGTTCATTTCCATTTTCGAAAGGTGCCAATAGACCTTGAGCAATCATATAATCTTGGCGAACACGAAGCGAACCAAGTAGCACATTTCCCTTTATAATTTCACCTGTTCTTGGATCGGTAATAGAGCCACCATACGACCAACCACGTGTTGAGCGATGTACCCAGTTTATTACGTTGTACCGAATATCAAGTGGATGAGCATCATCTGGCAATACTTTTACCTGAAATGCATCTTTATAACCTGCTGCTTCAAAAGCTTGATTCCACCAACGCGCACCATCTAGCAATGCGCTACGCACTGGTTCTGGTGTTCCGTTATCCAAATAATACACAATAGGCTCAACAGCTTCGCTTACCTTGGCTTCTGGATTTTTTTTCTGAAGGCGATGACGATTTATAAATCGCTTGGTCATTGGTGTGCCAATTGGCGTTGAGTAATCTTTGTAAGATGTGGCATAAAATCCACCGCGAGGGTCAAATTCACGAGTTTCAAAATTATCATCAGGTAGCTCAACAAAAGAATGGTGCTGGCGAACGGTAATAGCCGTTGGATCTGGAACTACGGAACGAACTTCTCTACCAGGATTGCTTCCCGTAAAGGTTAGCATGGTTTCGAATTCTGTATTTTTTGGGAAATTGAATGTCCCTTCTTTGTAAAGCGAAGAGCGACTTTTGTCGAGGTTGTAATTTCCTTGGTTCATTCCTTTTAGACGACCGATAACATTATGAGCATCGCGCATTAACAGCGGCGTTAGGTCGATTAAGTACGAGCCATTTTCTTCTGCTTCAATCTTAAAACCAAATAGAATGGATGAAGCAAAGGCTTCCTTAACTGATTTTTTCTCAAGTACATTATCCGATTTTGCGATGTAATCGAGGTTTGGCTGAACCATCATCAATTTTTGGCCGCGTTTCTCGAAATACACAATACGATCGCCACCTTGCTGACTTCTATCTAAACCAATGTCGTTTGAACCAACCCCTGCAGCAAGGTAATTCACATAAAGAAATTCGGAGTTCAGTTTATCTACTTTAAGCCAAAGCTGATCTTTATCTTCATCGAAATAATAATCAAAAAGTCCCTTTTCTGAATTGAGGCCTTTCGTTTTTTCCTTGATAGTAGGAAGTTGTGCTAAAGCAGGAACTGTAAAAAGCAGTAGCGTTAAAATCGAAAAAATGCGTTTCATAAGTAATCGGATTTGTTAAAGAAATCAGACCACTAAGAAAACGGTTTTTTCTGGGATTTAAAATCCCTAAATCAGGTTTTTACAGAATCCTGAAAGTTAGATCAAGGCGTTCGCAAAACGCTTGCGCCATTTTCTACTCGTTGCGCTACTGAACGACGCAACGAGAGTAAGTAGATTGGTTAGTTAACTATTCTAAAACGAAGAATCTGTATTTACAGAATATCTTTCTTTTCCATTCTGTTGAAATAGTCTCGAGTCGCTTCCATCACTTTAGGTGAGAGAAGAATTGCAACCGTCATTGTTGGGATTGCCATTATCGCGAACATTCCATCAATCAAGTTAATCATGGCAGAAATACTTGTTACCGCACCTAGTAAAATTGATCCTACGTAGTAATAATTGTAGGTGTGTTGTTTTTTAGCGCCGGCAAGAAAACCAAGACATTTCGTGCCGTAATATGAATAAGCGAATAGTGAACTAGTTGCAAAGATGAACACACATGTCATCAACAAGTAAATACCAACGGGGCCTAAGGCTTCAGAAAATGCTGATGCAGTTAAAGAAATTCCGTTTTGGTCGCCACTTTTCCAAACATCGGTTACTAAAATAGCTAAAGCGGTCATTGTACAAACTACGATAGTATCAATGAAAGGTCCCATCATTGCTACTAAACCTTCACGAACAGGCTCTTTAGTTTTTGCAGCACCGTGAGCTAAAGTTGCTGTACCAATACCTGCTTCATTAGAGAATGCAGCTCTTCGCACACCCGCGATTATAATTGCACCTACGGCGCCACCAAGAGCAGCTTCAGCGGTAAAAGCATCGTAAATGATAAGCCATAAATATTCACCTAGAACGTCAAAATGGATGCCAAGAATGGTTAGAACAGAACCTACATATAATACAACCATGGCTGGAACCATTTTACTAGCAACTTTACCAATTCTTTTAATCCCACCAAAAATAACAGCTCCAACCATCACTAAAATGATTAAACCTGTAATTAAATTGGATGTAAATAAAATTTTAGATTCTAGAAAAGTAAATCCTTCGTAAGTAGTTACTAAAAAGTCTGGTACGCTAGATGCAAACGCCGCAATCCAATTAGGGGTGCTATCTAGTAATCCATTTGGGATTAGAATTATATCTCTAATTGCTTGTGTTAGCTGATTCGCTTGAAATAATGGAAGCGCACCAAATAATCCAGCAACGGCAAAAACAACAGCTAATGGCTTCCATTTTTTACCAAGACCTTCCGTAATCATATACATGGTTCCGCCCTGCACATCCCCATTAGAGTCTTTTCCACGATACATGATGGAAAGTGTACAAGTAAAGTATTTGGTAGCAATTCCTACAATAGCACTCATCCACATCCAAAAAACGGCGCCGGGGCCACCCATTGCAATTGCTACAGCTACGCCACTGATGTTACCTAAGCCTACTGTAGCAGCTAACGCACTTGAGAGCGCTTCGAAATGGTTTATATCGCCAGGCGCGTTGGGATCGTCATATTTACCACGAAGTATGCTAACGGCATGCCCAAAATAGCGGTAAGGAATGAACCGGGAGTAAAACATAAAATAAAGCCCGCCACCTACAAGAAGTAATACGAGCGGAGTTCCCCACATGAACGATGAAAAAGAAGCCAGAATGTTTTCTAAAGTTTCCAGAATAAAAGGGATTTAAAGGTTCTAAAATAAGACTGCACAAGAAAGTGAGAGCACGAACTAAATACAAGCCTTATTTAATTTTCAGAGTTCTCTCTTAGAAAAAAGATGTAATCTGTAATTGGAGGCTCAATTTCGTTCTGGCGTAGGAGAAAAGCAATTTGCGCCCGATGGTGCTGCCCATGAATGATAAGATGCTGTAAAATATCAGCCACTTTGTTTGAAAAGACTACACCTTTAGAGTTTTTATATTCTATTATTTCCTCCATTTGCGCCCCAACTTCGATAAAAAGCACATTATTTTCCACAAGAAGATTGTAACACTCTTTCAAAGTGTAGGTTGGCCAAATCTCTAAAATAGGTTCTTTATCTAATACTCTATGCGCCCACACCTGTTGAGCCTGTAAAACATGGCTCATCAGCTTTAAGCATTCACTATTTTGCGCGGTGGTTGCAATAGTATTTAATATTCTTTTATTAGCCCAACTGTCGTACGATAAAAGTTGTGCAGCACTAACCATTAAATTCCTATTCCAAAAAATTTAGAGGCTCCATTTATTACAAATTGGACACCGATTGCTAAAGCTATAAAACCCATCATACGGCTAATTACCGTCATGCCTGTTTTACCAATTAGTTTGTTTAGCCATGGCGCAACTCTAAGAATAGCATAAGCAAGAATTGCGGTTATTAGAACCGCAACCCCGTTTATAACATAATCGTAAATGTTGGTTGCTTGAGAGCCAAAACCAATTACCACTGCAATACTTCCTGGTCCGGAAAGTAATGGCATTGCAAGCGGGCTAAAAGAAACATCTTCTTTCTCTTTAGCTTCTTCTTGCTCTTCTTTAGATAGTTTTCTGCCACTTTTTTCAGGGTTCAGCATTGCAAAACCTGCGCGTGCAATTACCAAACCACCTGCAATTCTAATTCCTGATAAACTAATTCCAAAAAAACTTAAAATATAGGTACCAGCTAGTAAAAAAGTGATTAGCACACAAAACATGTACATACTCGACTTTCGAGCAGTTCGTGCCATCTCTTCTTCTGTAGACCCCTCTGTTAATGAGAGGAACACTGGCATTGCAGTTAAAGGGTTAACAACTGAGAATAGAGAAGTAAAACTTGCAATTAGTAATGCGCCCGCGCCAATTATTTGAGTAGAAAAGGGGACGATGTCTTTAAAAAATTCTTCCATTATCCGCTAAAGATACGCACCTTTATGGAAAATAAAATATTCTTTGGTAACAGCTTTTATCAAAGGTTAACTTTATTTCCTCCACTATTCTTATATTTTAGCACTGCATAAAATTTACCACTATGAATACTACCGAACTTATCTCGCTTAGCGAAAAATTAATTCCATCAGTGCATGAGATTCTCGAGAGAGAAGTAACACGAGATGAAAAACTATTCGCTATTTGCGAACTCCTAGCTGACAAGGTTGATTACTTTGATTGGGTTGGCTTTTACATTGCAGACCCAAGCGGAGCTGAAGTACTTGTGCTTGGCCCTTTTGTGGGTGAAGTTACCGACCATACTCGTATTCCTTTTGGTAAGGGGATATGTGGGCAAGTGGCTCTTAGCCATGAAACCTTTGTTTCTCAAGATGTACACTCAGAAGACAATTATTTATCATGTAGCTTTAATGTTCACTCAGAGATAGTTGCTCCTATTATGAAGGATGGCGCCTTTGTTGCGCAACTAGATATCGATTCACATCTTAAAGATTCGATTACCCCAGAAAAGCGAACGCTTGTTGAAGAAATTTGTAATCTTTTATCTAAAGAGTTTTAATCATGAGTTATTCCCTTACAGACGAAACGTCAATAGACACACTTATTTTTTGGATTGAAAGTTCTGATGGCAGTATTTCCTATGAAGAGCAAAAGGCCGTACAGCGAATATTGGATAACATGCGCTATGATATGAGTACTTTCCAAAATACTCTAAGCCATATATCCGCTATGAGTACCGAGCACTTACAAGAACTTATTGAAGAGGCGATTTCGCATGTTAAAAGAAATTTTTCTGATGATGGAAAACGCCTTACCTACCAACTTCTCGAAACCATTGCTGGAAGTAATGGTGATATCAGCAAGGCTGAACAGGAGAAATTGACTCGCTTGAAAAGTGAGTTTGGCGGTTAATTTTAGTTTCAGAATACACTTTGATTGAGAATTATCTCCATAGCACTAAACAGCAGTTTGAATACTATAAATTGCTAGGAGAGCGTAGTATTGAACAGCTTGAAGAAAACCAGTTGTTCTGGAAATTCAATGAAGAGAGTAATTCGATAGCTATTATTGTGAACCACCTCTGGGGAAACATGATGTCCCGATGGTCAGATTTCCTTATTTCTGATGGTGAAAAAGAATCCCGAAATCGCGATTTAGAATTTGAAGACGTTATCTCTTCAAAAGAAGAATTGTTGCGGAAATGGAATGAAGGCTGGGCTTGCCTTTTCGAAGCACTAAACTCTGTGAACCAGAATAACTGGGAAACGGAAGTTTACATCCGTAATCAAGGCCACACTGTAATTGAAGCTGTAAATCGGCAGCTCACCCATTACTCTTATCATATTGGGCAGATTGTTTACATCGCTCGCATGCAAAAAGGTGAAGCTTGGGACAGTTTGTCTATCCCCAAAGGAGACTCAACAAGCTACAACAAAGAAAAGTTTTCGAAGGAAAAACACCGTGAGCATTTTACCGATGAGATTTTAGGCAAAAAGAACACCTCCCTGAAATAATGTAATGAGATTCTTTTAGAGTACTGGGTGTTTGGGGATAGATTTAGATATGAAAACTATCTCGGCCATGCTGAACTTGTTTCAGCATCTTTAGTATGGCATAAGATTTTAATCAATCTTCTTAGTTATGAACAAAGGCTAAAAACTCGCTCTTGCCAATTATAGAAGAACTGTGATTTAAATGGGTGTGATTAGAAGAAAGGTGTGGCAAGACCTCGAATCCATAGAAAACTGGAGCAACCAGACTGCCTTACAAACGAAGACGTTTGGAACGAGATTAACTCACAAGCCTTTTTGTAAGATTCCGAAATAAATTTGGGATGACCGAAACTTATAAAACTACCAAATACATTAATGATTTTAACTGATTTCTATAAGAACAACTTCGCTTATGTTTCGCAATCATCTAACATCTATAATTCTCACTTCTGAGTAGCTACCAAAGTTGCAATATGAAGGTTATTGCTATGGTTCACTCTTAAGCCAAATACTCCATCCGTCGAAACACCTTCCGAAGGGATACTGGTTAGCTTTTGGCCATTTAGGTAAAAAGTAATTTTCTCTGCAGAAACATTTACTTCAAAATCATTCTCTGCTGTAGATTCTGTTTTATCTGTAAACATCGTCATTGCTTCTGTTGCCGTCCAACCTTTAATGGTGCCTGTGTCACTTCCTGTTCTAGTTTTTATCAAGTATTCTCCTGTATTTCTAATCAAAAAATACACGTATTCTTGGCTGTCTTTATCTAGATTTTTCCCACCAAAAAACAATCCAAAAGCCTCTCTATTACGCCCTTTGGTATCAAATAAGTAGATCTTAGACTTGATATTATAATTTCCTGTTATTGTGTTTTCTGGATGATAGAAAATTGCGGATGGCCCAGTTGTAATATGCCAACCTGGTGTCATATTTACGAAATAGATATCAGCGGTTTCACTGTCATCACCAATTATAGTTTCTTCATTGGGATGATCTAAGCGCACGGTCCATCCTTCTGGCACTTTTAAATCTTCGCCCTGTGGAGTGGAGCCATCTGGCCGATTTTGCGCTATTAATCCCGTACCCAAAAACATGAGCGCAACGAAAGCAATTGTTAATTTCTTCATATCTACATTCTTTAAAGTTGTTAGTTTAATTATGAGAAAAGTTATCCTTACTCCGACTAAAATAGGCTTGCTAACTACAGCCAATCAACAATGTCATCTTTCTTTTCTACCTCAACATATTTATTGAAGATTTCATATAAGCTTGCATTTTCTTCGAGCGTTTTACGGCTTACAGCATCGACATAGGCGATAATTCTACCTTTGTGTAAAATGGCAATATCATCGCACAAATGTTCCACCACTTCTAATATGTGGCTGGTAATAATTACCGTAACACCTTTTGCTTTTAATTTTCTGATGATCGTTTTCATCCGCTCAATAGAAATCACATCTACTGACTCAAAAGGCTCATCTAAAAATAAGACTTTAGGTTCGGTCAGCACCGCAGTAACAAAAGCGAGCTTCTTTCTACTTCCCGACGAAAGCTTATGAATTTTTATTTTTGCGAAATCTTTTATTTCAAAAAAATCGAGTAAAGCATAGGCCTTCTCAACCAAGCCGTTTTTCTCTACATCGTAGACATCACAGATGTACTCGATAAACTCTAGGCAAGTGAATTGATCAAAAAGTAATGGTGGCTGCAGAACTGAAGCAATTTGTTTCTTTATAGCTTCTTCGTTTTCATCACCGAAAAGAAGCTCTCTTATTGTAACGTAGCCATCATCGTAACTCAACAAGCCTGTGAGCACACCAATTAAAGTGCTTTTTCCTGCGCCATTAGGCCCAATCAATCCGAAAATACTTCCCTCAGGAATTTCTAGGTCTAATTCTTTTAGAACTACATCTTCGTCGTAGCTTTTAATCAGCCCCGAAATTTTAACCGCACTAGGCATGAGCTTTTGTTTTCTTTTTGGTAGCAAAATACTTCGCAGCATAGCCTACCGTAAATATACCATACAATAGTAATACTATTTGCAGGTTCGTCATATTCATCATGGTCGTTCCTTCGTTATCGGCACGTAAAAACTCGAGAGCAAAACGCAATAACGCATATCCACCGGTGTGTATAAAAAAGATTAGTGGAGATTTTTTATCAGCTTGGAAGTATTTATTAAATACCCAAAGCACAATTCCAATTAACAGAAAGTCACCAGCCATTTCGTAGAGTTGTGTTGCATGTAGCGCTGCGCTCATAGTAGAAGCTTGGTCAACCAGTCCATTTTCAAATGAGTACTGCCAAGCAGAGCTCGAAATTCTATATTCGGTTTCAAATGCTGGGACAGTAGTTCCATATCTAGGAAATTGAACACCTAAAAATGACGAAGTTGCTTTTCCATACGCATCTCCATTAAGAAAACAACCAATTCTTCCTAACCCTTGGCCAAGCAATATACCAGGAGAGAGAATCGAGAAATATTCCCAATAGTTCATCTTATTTTTGCGAGTGTACAACCAGCCACCAAACATTCCACCAACAAGGCCACCAGTAATACTATTTCCGGCGCCAGTTAGGCTTAGAATAACGGTTGGATCGGCTAAAAACCTATCTGATTCCCAAAACAGATAATGTGAGACGCGTGCACCAACGAGTGCCCAAAGTATTGCCCAAAGAACCAACCCTTCAAACTTATCTACTTCTCCTTCATATTTCTCTACGCGCTTATAAATCCACCAAACAGCAAGCACAATAGAAATGAGAAAGTACATTCCTTCGTAAAAGTATATTTGATTAAATCCCAAATCGAGATGTATTGGTAACATATATTCTTTGCTTACTTAATTAAATTTCTAGTCCATCCATAAACGCTTGAGCACCTGTTTTTTAAATAGGCTCACAAGCACGTCCATATGCCGCCAAAGGTAAATGCCTATCACAACAATAACCACGCTCATTATAGTAATTCTGTACCACTCTAAACCATCAAGTGGAACAAAAACCAAATAACCAACCGTAAAAATAGCAAATGAAATTAAAAAAGTTACTTTTTGTGGAATTATTGGATGCTTATAACTGAACGATGAGTACGTTGCTTTTTGATATTGATAATAAGAACTCCATATAAAAAGAAGCATGAAACAGAGGAAGAAAAAACTATTCCCTATAAATATCTTAACTACATGGCCTACTTCAGGTATCAATAGAATTTCGAAAATTGTAATAAGGTAGAACACGAAGAGAGGCAACAAAAACACACCTAAAAACCGCTCTTTAAGTTGTTGTTCCAACTTAATTGGAAATTGAAGGTGCATAAGAAGCTCTCGGTTTTCGTAGCCGTACATGTTGGCCATTCCCATTGCTAAGAGTGCAACAGGTATTCCTGCCAAAATTGTGGGAATTAAAATAGATTTTGCCATCGGATAGTTTAGTTGCATTAACAATGGCACATAAACCAACGGAATAATGGCAAGCGTTAGCAGCTGAAGCTTGTTATAAGGGTGAATCATTACATAGTAGTAGTACTTACCAGCATTTCTGCCCAGCACTTTACGCAAGAAAACCCACAGCTTACTACTTTGTTCTTCAGCTTTTTTTACAGTGGGGTTTAATAGCCCCTCTGAAGTTTTGTTGAAATGATCGACGAGAATCAAGCCAATCAAAACCACTAAAAAAAAGATAATAATTGATGCCGTAACCCAATCGTATTCTAATCTTACTGTTCTTAATAATAACCCACCTGGTAACCAAGAAAGAAAGGCGTTTATGGTTTCAACTTGAGGAATAAGTTTTGTAAGTATTTCCTTTGAATTATCAGAAAATATTGAAATCGCTTCAAACAAGCCGAATACAAAAATAAAAAATCCTACCACTACAGCAATAAACCTTCGCTCTACAATCCGTAAAAACCGATGTTTAATGGAGTAAATAAGTACATAGTTAAAAATTACCGCAAGCACACCAACTAGCACCTGATAGAAGTGCGAAACTTGTAGCATCAAGAAAATAATCCAAGTAAAATTATAGATAATGTTTACGGGGTGGCAGAAACCAATCCACATTAAATATTTGGAAAGTCTTTTAAGCGGGAAGCCAAAGCCTAGAAGCTTTCGATTCTCTTTTAGGTTCAACAATCTGAGATTGGTAAATGAAAAGTGCATTATCCAATAACAGTTAGTAAATACAAGCAGTAAGAACAGGTATATCTCTGGAGTAAGCCAAGGAATCTGTGTTTTCATCCATGGGTCGGTATCTAACAAGCTTACAACTATAGCTGTACCCACGAGGTTTACAAGCATCACGCCCAAAAACATGATGTAGCCTATCAATAACAGCAGCTGTACCTTGTTTAGGTTGGAAACAAAAATTTTCCAGTTAAGAAATAGTAATCTCGCAAACATTATTAATGATACTGAATTTGAACCAAGCTTTTTGTAATGAAGTGAGAACTAAGTGAAAAATAATATTCTCTTAATTATTATACTTAATATTTTCCACTTTAGATTGCCTGAACTGCCGCCTCCCTCCTGATGTTAAGACAAGACCTTAGAGTTCTCATTATAATAAAAAAAGCAGTTCCCGAAAAGAAACTGCTTTTAAATCATTTATTCAGTTATTGCTTAAAAAGTGATGCCTACCGTTAATGCAATGGCTCCGTTTTTTGCGTCTTCGTTGAAACTGTCTTTTGCAGCAGATGTAAGTCCCGCGGTGTAGCGCACTCCTACTCGAAACTTACTTACATCAACTCCTGCTCCTACTATTACTCCAAAATCGGTGTCATCAGTTTGATCATCTAGGTTTAGAGATGCATCATCGTTTTTAATTTCAGACTTTATATTAAATCCCATATATGGCCCAAAATAAACATTCGGTTTTACGCTAGGTGTTGGGAATCCAAACTTAAGAAGCACTGGAACTTGTAGGTAGTTTACATTGTAACTTGCGTCTGTGTCTTCGATATTTGCACCATACTGACTATAAAGAATCTCTGGCTGGATAGATATTGGGGTCGCGGGAATGTTGAAGTCAACAAATGCACCAACTAGCACTCCTGGCTTATATTCTACTCCATCAACATTATTGAATGTAGAGTAGTTAAGCCCACCTTTAATACCAAACTGTGGGAGTACTTGGGCTTGGGCTTTTTTTGTGCTAAAAGTTACTAATGCTAAAAGGGTGAGTAGAAAGCTAATTCTTAATGTATTTCTCATAATGGTTTTTTAATTGAAAATTCATTCAGTTAAAACCACTTTCTGAGATTATGTTCCGTATTTGTAATTCAGGATGAATTACAAATACTCTTTTAAATACTTACCTGTATAGCTATTATCAATAGTAACTATTTCTTCGGGTGTGCCTTCAGCAACAATTTGTCCGCCACCAAAGCCACCCTCAGGCCCCACATCTATAATCCAATCTGCACATTTTATCACATCTAGATTATGCTCAATAATAATTACTGAATGACCCGCATTTACAAGCTCGTTAAATGCATCCATAAGTTTGGTAACATCTTCAAAATGTAGCCCTGTTGTTGGCTCATCAAAGAAATAGACGGTGTGTTCTGAGTTTTGCTTTGTGAGAAACCTTGCCAATTTCACTCTTTGCGCTTCACCACCTGATAGTGTGGTGGCACTTTGTCCCAATTTCAAATAACCCAGGCCAACAGCTTCTAATGGTGTTAGCTTGTTGGTGATCGTAGTCTCGTCAACAAAGAAATCGAGTGCCTCGGAAATGGGCATATCTAAGACATCAAAAATACTTTGTCCTCTATATTTTACAGCAAGTACATCTTTCCTGAATCTCTTACCGTTGCACACTTCGCAGGTAAGTTCAATGTCTGCCATAAATTGCATTTCAATTTTTTGAACGCCTTCGCCTTGGCACGTTTCGCACCTTCCTCCAGGAACGTTAAATGAAAAGTGCCCTGGAGTATATCCCATAATTTTGGCCTGACGAGTATTTGCAAATACGTCGCGAATTCCATCAAACGCTTTGGTATATGTAGCAGGATTTGATCGAGAAGATCGCCCAATTGGACTTTGGTCAACCATTTCAACATTGTGAATGGATCCTATTCCAGAAATATCTCTAAACCGTCCTACTTTTTGATTGTAAGTTCCGATGTGCTTTTGAATACCTCCGTACAGTGTATCGTGTACCAATGTGGATTTCCCAGAGCCAGAAACACCTGTTACCACAACCAACATCCCTAAAGGAAACTCTACCGTTACATTCTTAAGGTTGTGTTCACTAGCGCCTTCAATTCGTACACATTTCCCATTTCCCGACCGGCGCTTTTTGGGAACTTCAATTTCTTTTCTCCCACTTAAAAACTTTCCTGTAAGGGAATCTGACTTTACGAGCTCTTTATATGTGCCTTGAAAAACAACTTCTCCACCATGGATTCCCGCAAATGGACCGATGTCAATGATATTATCCGCAGCTTTCATCATTTCTGGGTCATGCTCTACTACAAGAACTGTGTTTCCAATATCACGAAGTGACTCTAAAATACTTATCAAACGGTCATTATCTTTTGGATGGAGACCAATCGTCGGCTCATCTAGCACATACATACTACCGATTAGCGAACTTCCCAGAGCATTGGAAAGGCTAATACGCTGAGACTCGCCACCACTTAATGTGTTTGCAAGGCGATCAAGCGTTAGGTAGTCTAATCCTACTTCATCTAGATATTTGAGCCGTTTTCTAATTTCATACAGAATTTGGCCCGCCACACTTTGTTCAAATTCTGTAAGCTCTAATTCATCAAAATATTTGCGTGCATGACCGATAGTAAGCTCAGAAACTTCTCCCACGTGCATGTCGCCCACAATTATGTATTGCGCATCTTTGCGAACGCGATATCCTTCACATTCAGGACAGCGGCTGTAACCACGGTAACGTGAGTACAGAACACGCATATGTACTTTATATGCTTGGTTTTTCACTTCCTCAAAGAAGTTCCAAACTCCTATGTAGCTATCTTTACCATTCCAGATAATACTTTTAACTTCTTTTGGTAAATCGATATATGGTGTATCGATTGAAAACTTCTCACTAGCAGCTACTTTTATTAAATCTTTTAGGTGTGAGCTAAATTTCTGCGAACTAAACGGAGCAATTACACCATCTCTTATTGTCATTTCGGGATCTGGAATAACTAAATCTTCGTCAATACCAGCCACTCGGCCAAAACCCTCACATTTTGGGCAAGCCCCGAATGGATTGTTGAATGAAAACATTTGTGGAGTTGGCTCCATAAACTCAATCCCATCCAACTCAAACCGTTCACTAAATACGAGTTCTTCACCATTCCGGATTTTAATGGAACATCGACCACTTCCTTCTTGAAAGGCTGTTTCTAAAGAACCTGCAATTCGCGTCAGGGTAGCTTCGTCATCTTGTATCGCTAATCTATCTACCAAAACTCTGTACTGAGCGGCCTTTATTTTAACGCCACTCTGGCTTGGGTCAGTCAAGTCTAGAATTTGCTCATCTTTCATATTTAAAAGTCGAGTAAACCCTTTTTCTTTTAGAACCTTTAGTTCTTCAGCTTGCTTATTCTTTCTATGAACTGGAATGGGAAATAGTAAATAGAACCGAGCGCCATCTACCTGAGTTTCAAAAAGTTCTTTGATAACTGTTTTAGTGCTGTCTTTCTTTACTTGTTTGCCAGAAACTGGAGACATAGTTCGACCAACTCTCGCGAAAAGAAGCCTTAAGTAATCATAAATCTCGGTGGTAGTACCAACGGTTGAGCGAGGGTTACTCGTTGTCGTTTTTTGCTGAATTGCCATAGCAGGTGAAATGCCCTGCATAAAATCTACTTCGGGCTTATCCATGCGTTCTAGAAATTGCCGGGCATAACTCGATAAACTTTCAACATAACGCCGCTGACCTTCAGCATAAATGGTATCGAATGCCAAGCTCGATTTCCCGGAGCCAGAAACCCCTGTTACAACAGTGATTTTATTCCGAGGTATTTCAACGTCTATATTTTTAAGATTATGAGTCCGCGCACCCCTAATAATTATAGGCCGCTCTTGCGCATGTATTTTTGCTTGTGATGTAGACGTGTTGTTTTTTGCCATAGTAGATAGTTATCGAACCCTGAATATATGGTTTTGAATGGTTTGAATAGATACTATTTATAACAATTATTAACCGGTACAGATTCATATCAATTCATTTCTTTTCCATTGTATGCAATCGCCAACTTTTAGAACAAAAAAAGGCGTTGGTTTCAACCAACGCCTTTTGACTAACTAACATTTAGGAGTGACCTAACATTTAAAAATATCTTAATCGAATACTTCCGCCTGAAGTTTTAGCTTTAAGTGTAATTCCACCACCATTTAAAGTACCAGTCATTTCATTTCGCTCAACGCGACCTTTAAAATTATCAAAAGAAGCATCAACACGGTTTCCATCTAAATCAACATCATACCCCTTGTCTTGTGGAACGGTAATCGTGATACTTCCGCCTGATGTTTTTAAGTCAATGTAATCTTCAGGCGATTCGATTTTAGCGTTAATTGAGCCACCACTAGTTCGGGCTATTACACTTCCACCAACTGATTCAATTCCTATGCTACCGCCAGAGCTTTTAAGATCAACATCGCCTTCCACATTCTTTGCTTCGATTCTTCCGCCACTTGTAGAGGCTTTTACATCGCCAGTTACATCTGCAATTTTAATGCTCCCACCTGAAGTTTTCAGGTCTAATTCTCCTTTGATATTGTCGGCACTTACCGAGCCACCACTTGTATTCCCCTGCTGATCTCCAACTAGATTTTCAATCTTTATACTACCACCAGAAGTTTTAATATTTGTTTTAGACTCCTTAGGCGCATAAACAATAAACCCAACTGAAACACTATTTTTGTTCCAACTAAATCCATTTTCTCTTTTAGCATAAGCTGTTACTGAATTTCCACTTTTAGAAAGGTCAATATCCCAACCCTTTAAATCTTTATCGCTTCCTTTAATGTATTTACCTCTCTTTCTCACATACATCTCAATGGTTACTTCATCAGTATCTTTGCCAATTACTTTAATGCTACCCCCTGAGGTTCTTACATCAATGTTAACCCCATTGCTCACCGAAAACTTTTCAACTCTATAAGCATCCTTCGTTGATTGAGCCAATCCCATTTTTGCATTAGCTAGCATTAATACAAACATTACTAAAAATGAGAGTCCTAATTTTAAACTAAGTTTTCTGCTGTTATTATTTTCCATTTAAATACTCCGTTTTTATTTGATCTGTGAGAGCATTACGCCCAAACTCTCAGGTTGTTTCGTTCTGTTGATAGACGGTTCATTTTTTTGTTAGTTACTAAGTATTCGACTAGTGTTTCGTATTAAGCAATTGTGTATTTTTTCGGCGCTTAATCCAAATACTTTTATATGAAATTACCTTTTGTACTTGCGAAGAAATTTGTTGCAGGAGAAACTTTTGAAGAGTCTATCCCTAAAAGCCGTTATCTCAACGATAAAAACCTAAAACTAACTCTCGATTTACTCGGGGAAAATGTGAAGAGTAGGGAAACCGCAGATGCTACAGTTGAAGCGTATATTCACCTTTTACAGGGTATAAAAGAGCACGGGCTAATAAGTAGTATTTCCATAAAGCTAACTATGTTGGGGTTAGATATTGACCGTAAGTATTGCACTGATAATCTTTTTCGTTTGTTGGATGTAGCCAAAGAACAAAATCAGTTTGTTCGTATCGATATGGAAGGATCCGATTACACACAAATTACCATCGATATTTTTAAAGAAGCTTTAGCTATATATGGTAAACATGTGGGTACTGTTATTCAGGCCATGTTGCATCGTACAAAAGATGATATTATTGAATTAGCTGAGCTAGGCGCTGATATTAGACTCGTAAAAGGTGCTTATGGGGAATCCGCTAACTTAGCTCTTCAAAATATGCCTGCAATTCGAGAGTCTTTTAAGGAATGTGCTAAAATACTTCTTGAAAAAACTGCATACCCAAGGTTTGGCACACACGATGATGAGCTTGTAAATTGGTTAAAAGAGTATACTTCTGAGCACGATATTTCCAAAGAGCGTTTCGAAATACAGATGCTTTACGGTTTACGTGAAGAAACGATGGTCCAGCTTACCAACGATGGTTACATGACGCGCGTTTATGTGCCTTTTGGTACCGACTGGTTCCCTTATTTTAGCCGTCGACTTATGGAGCGAAAGGAAAACATCTGGTTTGTGTTTAGCACCATATTTAAAAAGTAATTGGCAAAGAAACTGAGTTGGATTAAGTTGCCTTACACTTAATCCCATTCTTTTATATGAGCTTTTTATTCACATCGGTGTTTAGCGCCATACTAATTGGCATATTCTTTATAATTGCTGGAATTCTTCATTTCCTTAAACCAGAGCCTTACCTCCGGATAATGCCCGACTTTATACCGCTTCAAAAAGCTATGGTTTATATTAGTGGCGCTTTTGAAATTTTAGGAGGAGTGGGTTTCTTGATAGCTGATTTTAGAATTATAGCTGGCTGGTGCTTAATTGTGCTACTTTTTGCGGTTTTCCCCGCCAATATTAACATGTTTGTGAAAGGATATAAGAAACACAGATTTTCGTTATTTACTTGGATTGCACTTATTCGCCTTCCTATACAATTTGTATTGATGTTTTGGATATATTGGGCTGGTATTAAATAGCAAACAAAGTCATTTTTGGGCTTTCAAACTTACGAGCCATCGGTATATGGGTTTAAAAACTCTTTTAAAATATATACTTCCTTTTGTGTTAGGTCTTTTATTCCTACCTATCCCATTGCTACGCGATTTCCATTTTGAGTCGGCTATGATTGCAGGAGCTATTGGGGCAATATGGGCCTCATTTAAGTTGTTGAAGTCAACTTATGTGCAAGACAAAGCCTCAATACCTCCTATAATTAGGTTCGTTTATATCTTCGGATTACCTTCTTTATTATTTTCACTTATTTCTGGTTGCTTAACTTGGCAAGGCGTCTTTTTTTGGATTCTAACGCCCATTCCATCCATATTTTTTGGTGCTGCTTTAGGTCGTTTTGTTCGTTCTTTAAATTCCTCCTTCCCAAAAACACTCACTTTTATAGCACTAGCCCTTTTTGCATTGGGAGGCCTTCTTCTTGAAGCCATCAATTTCCCTCAAGTATATTTCTTTAACCACATTTGGGGAACTTGGCCGGGACCTATTTACGATGAAACAGTAACTGTCACCAAAAGCTACGTTTACTTTCGTTGTATAACTGCATTGTGGATTTTATTTCTTTGGAATTTACCCCGCATTACACGTCGTAGAATCAACCAATTACTTGCTGGGTTTTTTGGAACTTGTTTGATTGTTTGCTATTTCTACCTATCCCAAATGGGAATTATAACTCCCAGAAGTGTACTGAAAGAGAAACTCTCAACACACATTACAACTACACATTTCGATTTATATTTCGATTCCAATAATTTTTCAGAAACTGAAATTGAATATTGGGCTTTAAAGCATGAATTCTATTTCAATCAAATTACAGCTGCTTTAGAAATAGAATGGCCTAGTAATCGCCGAATTGAAAGCTATCTCTACGCGAATGCTTGGCAGAAAAAAGAACTTGTTGGAGCAAAATACACAAGTTATGTACCCATTTGGCTATCTCAAGACCAATTACATATTGCCAAACAACAATTAGATGGCGTTTTAAAACACGAAATGGTTCATGCTATTTCAAAGCAATTTGGCAACTCTTTGTTTAATGGAAGTTGGAGTATTGGCTTAATTGAAGGTGTTGCTGAAGCTATAGCAGCGGATGGTTCGCGAGAATCTACTTTAGCACAAATTATTGCTTCCGAACAACCTTACCCATCCGTTCAGCAAATGCGAAATGCTTTTTCTAGCACGGGTTTTTATAGTAACGCAGCATCTATAAGTTATACAACAGCCGGTGCTTTTGTTCAGTATTTGCTTCAAAACTACCCCGTACAGAATTTCAAGCAAGCATACCCGAATTCTGATTTTGAGCAAGCTTTTGGTATTCCGTTCGACTCGCTAGTTATAACTTGGGAAAAAACTTTACCATCTGTTGTTATCGACTCGATTGATATACAAAACTCCGAATTTCTTTTTGGGCAATTGTCTCTATTCCAGAAATCTTGCCCACACTCTGTTAGTAAAGAACTTCATCTTTGGGATCAGTATCAACTTCATAAAAGCGTTGAAGAAACTGCTTCAGCACAAAAAGCCATTTCTGATTTGTACTCCCTCGATACAGAGAACCTCTTAGTAAAACGTGAGTGGATTAGTTCACAGTTAAGTAATGGCAGGTATACACCCGTAATTGAAGCCGTAACCGCTAATGACACACTCCTTACGTTAAAGCTCTTAATTGCTGATGCTCTTATCCTAAACGGAGATTTTGATGTGGCAACCCAATCTCTAAATTTCTTGAAGCAAAATTTAACCGAGCAAACAGGTCGTAGTTTTCGCTATTCTTACGCTTTACGTTCCGATTCCACAAATTGGACGCACTTTTTATCGGCTCGCTACCAAAAAAACCTGCCCAGCATTGAAAAGTTTAACACACTTAATATTCCCAATCAGATGCTTATTATCTCGGAAGCCATCGATGCAAAAAATTATACTCTGCTACCTCAATATTCTAATTCTGCTTTGCAGAATCCTTTAAACCCCGATTGGTTTGATGTGTATGAAGTCCTTATTGATCGGCTAATTTTCTTAGAATCTTTTGATGAAGCCCAACAATGGCTCGATAAATTATCAAACATTGAGCTACGTGCTCGTTATCAGGAACGACTAAGCCAGCAAAAGGATTGGTTATATTTTATGAAATCTTACTAGTGCTCAGTTTTATTAAAAAAGCACTTTAGTACTACCATTCAATTCCTTTATCTTCTTTTTTAAATAGTAAAAACTCTTGTTATGGACAACGAAATTTTTGAACCGCTAACATCCTACATAGAATACTCTGAGGATGAAATGAAAAAACGTGCTGCCGACTTTTATGCGAATGTTAAACGGCGAAGAACAATCCGCGAGTTCTCAGACCGTCCTGTTCCCCAAGAAATTATAGAACATTGTTTACTTGCTGCAGGAACCGCACCAAACGGTGCTAATAAACAGCCTTGGCATTTTGTAGCTGTTAGCGATCCAGAGTTAAAAAAGAAAATTCGTATTGCCGCTGAAGAAGAAGAGCATGAGTTTTATAATCGTCGTGCTCCTCAAGACTGGCTAGATGATTTAAAAAAATTCAGAACCAATGAGAACAAACCCTTTTTAGAAACAGCACCTTATTTAATTGGCATTTTTGCCCAATCTTACGGTCTTGATGAAAATGAGAATAAAGACAAACACTATTATGTAAAAGAGTCGGTTGGCATTGCAACTGGCATTCTCATTACGGCATTACATGAGTCTGGATTAGCAACTTTAACACACACTCCAAGCCCAATGGGCTTCCTAAATAAGGTAATGGGGCGCCCAGAAAATGAAAAAGCCTTCCTTTTACTTGTTGTTGGTTATCCAGAAAAAGGAGTAGAAGTACCAGTTATAACAAAAAAAACACTTCAAAAGATAGCTACATTCATATAACAAGCTGGAAAAGAGAGTATTCGAACTCCTTACATTAGGATTTACTCATCAGTAGAAGCTTCTAATTTAATACGGTCTAACTGTAATCGATTGTAAAAAGCGCAATCTTTACATGATAAAATAAACTACTAGACTATTATGAATTATAGAAATTTACTGAGCTTAATACTTGTTGCAATATTTGCAACCACTTTTACTACTGCCCAAACCGCCGAAGATAAAACTTGGGTATCATTAAATGTTGGTCATTTCGAATACAATGGTGATCATGCGAATGAAATGCTTGCCTTCAACATTCCAAATGATATGACATACGGATTTGGAGTTCATCGCTACTTAGATAAGAACTTTAATCTTCAATTTACTTCAAACTATGGCGTGCTTGATAACGAGTACAATCCAAAATTTGAAAAAAACTTCATTAGTAACAAACTTCAACTTCAATATAAGTTTGCTAACGGAAGCATTCTTAAAGAAGATGCTGCAATTCAGCCATACATTAATGCTGGTTTGGAAGTAACACCATTTTTTGGTGGAGACAAAGCCATCTACGACAGAACTATCATTGCACTACCTTTTGGTATTGGTGTAGACATCCCGTTGAACGAGTCTGCTGCTTTTGTTTATCAAACCAACTACAGCCGTACTTTTGCTGATGGCCTTGATGGAAACAACAACTACAATAAACAAGATCACGATGATTTCTTAACGCATACTATAGGAATCAAATTCAAGATTGGTGGTGCTAAAGATTCTGATGGTGATGGCGTTAATGACAAGATTGATGCTTGTATTAACCAACCAGGGACTGAGGCAACTAACGGCTGTCCTGATGACGATGCTGATGGAATTATCAATAGCCAAGATTTATGTCCATTAGTTCCAGGTTTAGCTGAGCATAGAGGATGTGCTGATACTGACGGTGATAAAATTCCTGATTTTGAAGACGAATGCCCAAAAATTCCAGGTCTTGGCGAGTTTAAAGGCTGTGTTGACACCGATGGTGACAACATCGCTGACAATATTGATAGTTGCCCGACTTTAGCTGGTTCTGCTACTACTAACGGTTGCCCTGATACTGATGGTGATGGCATCAAAAACTCTCTTGATAATTGCCCAGACGCCGCTGGTACAGCTGCAAATAATGGCTGTCCTGATACTGACAACGATGGCATTATTGATTTAAATGACAAATGCCCTAAACTAGCTGGTTCACTAGGTAATAACGGTTGTCCTGAAGTTGCTCAAGAAGTGAAAAAGTCATTGGATACTATTTTTACTAACTTAATTTTTGCTTCTAATAGCTCTTACATTGACCGTACTTCGTTTGATGATTTAGATGAACTTGCTAAGATTATGTCAAATGATATTAACCTACGACTTAGCATTGAAGGCCACACAGACAATAAAGGAAAAGCTGAATATAATTTATTGTTATCCTCTAAAAGAGCCTCTTCTGTAAAAGACTATCTAGTTAAAAGAGGCATTAGCCCCCTTCGTATCAAAGCCGCAGGTTATGGGGAAACAAAACCGATTGCCTCTAACGACACTGCCGCTGGCCGTATAAAGAATCGTCGTGTTGAGCTAAATATCTCATACAACTAAACTACAACTCGATTGTGGACAAGCCTCTGCTTTAAAAGGCAGAGGCTTTTTTTGTCTTTACCTTTGGAACCATAACTATATGGGTTAGGAACTTAAAAAGAGAATGGTAGTTGAAATAGCTAACGAATAAACTATATCAATTACTATGAAATTAAAGATACTATACAGCTTAGCTGTTATTCTAATTTTAAGCTTGGCTATTACTCAACAAACGTATGCCCAATCCGAAGAGAATCCAACTTGGATTTCTATATATTTTGGCCATCATGAATATGATGGAGACTTCGGAAATGAAATGCTTCAATTCAACATTCCGAAAGATCCTGGTGGCGGAATTGGTATTAGCCAATATCTATCCCCTTCCTTTGATTTAGATCTTTCACTATATCTAGGAAAACTAGATACTGATTATGATGACTTTTTCGAAAAGCTAATGCTAAACGGGAATTTAACTGCAAAGTATAAATTCACAAATGGCTATATATTCAAAAAAGAAAGCGCCATTCAGCCTTACATTTTCGCCGGCGCCGGCCTTTCCTATCTTTACCGGGGTAAGTCTACTATCGATAATGGAACCTATGTTCAAGTTCCATTGGGGATTGGTTTCGATATTCCACTTTCAGAAAAAGTGCAAATTGGTATAAAATCTACCTATAACCGAACATTTAGTGACTATTTAGATGGCGAAACCAATATTGACAACAATAACCATGATGATTTTTTAGTACATACTATCGGGCTTAAGTTTAGCCTTGGTGGTGCTCAAGATTCAGATGGTGACGGCGTAAACGACAAAGAAGATGATTGTCCTAGCCAAATTGGTGAAATTGACACGAATGGTTGTCCAGACCGTGATCGAGACGGAATTAAAGACAGCATCGATCGTTGCTCTGCAATACCTGGTTTAGTAGAATTTGCTGGTTGTGCAGACACCGATTTGGATCGCATTCCTGATTACGAAGATGAATGTCCTGAAATAAAAGGAACGTCTCAGTTTAAAGGCTGTAAAGATACAGACGGAGACATGATTGCCGACCCTGTTGATGCGTGTCCTGCTGAAGTTGGTAGTTCTGCAACAAACGGCTGTCCAGATAATGACAATGATGGTATCCGAAACTCTGAAGACTCTTGTCCAGAAATTGCTGGTACAAAAGCAGGAAACGGTTGCCCAGATACCGATGGTGATGGCATTATTGATTCCCAAGATGCTTGCCCAAAAGTTGCAGGAACTACAGATGGAAATGGCTGTCCTGTTGTGTCTGAAGAAATTCTAAAGGAAATTAACGTTATTTTTAGCAATCTAAATTTTGCTTCAAATAAAGCAACTATCGCCCCGTCATCATTGCCGAGTTTGGATCGTTTATCTCAAATCATGAACGAAGACAAAGCCTTAATAATTAGTATTGAAGGACATACTGATAGCCGAGGAAATGATGATTACAATCTTCAACTTTCTCGCGACCGCGCCCTAGCTGTCAAAACTTATTTAATTCGTAAAGGAGTTGTAGCAGGGCGAATTTCGTCAACAGGTTATGGCGAAACACAACCATTAGCATCTAACGATACTGCTGATGGAAGAAATAGAAATCGTCGAGTGGAACTGAATCTATCCTATAACAAATAACCGTACTCGCATTAAGCCACTACCTAATCCGTAGTGGCTTTTTTTATTCCCTTATACCAAGTAAAAAGCCATTAATCCTCTTTTTTAACGACCTATTCTTTATATCTTAGTGTGCATTAACGTTTAAAAAGGCACAATTATCTCGACTAATAAAGATTCAAAAAAGAAACCCAGCTTTAAACGAGAAATCGTTGAATGGACAATTATGCTTGGGATTATTGGCACTCTCTACGCTACCGGCTTACACACAGAGGTTATTGGCAGTTTACAACGCGTTCTGCTGTGGACTGGCATAATCACTCCAGAAACAGAACTTGATGCGTCAGAGATTGTCTCAGCAAGCTACAACTTGCCTTTACTTACACTAGACGAAGAAACATTCCGGTTCTCTGAGTTCAAAGGTAAAACCATTTTTCTTAATTTTTGGGCAACTTGGTGCCCACCATGTATTGCTGAAATGCCTAACATCCAAGCGTTATATGAAAATATTGAGAATGATAGCATTGTTTTTGTGATGGTATCTTTGGATGAAGACAAAAACAAAGCACGTGCTTTTTTAGAACGCAAAGAATTTACCATGCCAGTGTATTTTCTAAATGGGCGAAAACCTGGTGTTTATGATAGTAGCGTAGTACCCACAACTTATATAATTTCTCCCGAAGGAAAAGTCGTGGCAAAACGTATGGGCATGGCAAACTATAATACCGACACATTTAAAAACTTTCTACTAAGCTTATAACCAACTCTTTTTATGGAAAAAGTAATCGCTGGAATTCAACAAATTGGAATTGGAAACCCAAATGTATACGAAGCTACCAATTGGTATCGGGAATATTTTGGAATGGATATCAAAGTGTTTGAAGATGTAGCTACCGCTGAGCTTATGCTTCCATATACAGGCGGAAAACCTCAAGACCGCGCAGCGATTTTAACCATGAGTATGCGTGGTGGTGGTGGGTTCGAAATTTGGCAATACACAACGCGTACACCCGTTGCTGCAGATTTTGAAGTACAACTCGGTGATTTGGGCATTAATGTTTGCAAGATAAAATCTATTGATGTAGCCAAAACATACCAAGATTTTAACATGGCTGGCTTAAATGTGCTAACCTCGCTTAGCGAAAACCCAGCGGGCGACCTTTCGTTTTTTGTCAAAGATTTGAATGGAAATATTTTTCAGGTGGTGAAAGGCCTCGATTTTTTTAGTAATAATTCCGTTCGCACAACAGGTGGGGTTTCAGGCGCCATTATTGGATCAACAGATATCGAAAAATCTAAAACCCTCTATTCTGATATTCTTGGGTACGATGAAGTTGTTTATGACGAAACTGATACCTTCGCAGATTTTAGCGGTGTTAATGGTGGAGATAAGAAAATAAGACGCGTTTTATTACGCCACAGCCAACCAAGGCAAGGTGGTTTTAGCAACCTTTTTGGCCCTACTGAAATTGAACTGATTCAGATTATGGACAAAAGAGTTAAGCCAAAGAAAATTTTTGCCGATCGCTTTTGGGGCGATTTAGGCTTCATCCACCTTTGCTTTGATGTACAAGGCATGGATGCTCTTAAAGAAGAGTGTGAAGCTAAAGGATTTCCATTCACTGTAGACAGCGCCAATAGTTTTGATATGGGCGAAGCAGCAGGTCGCTTTACTTATATTGAAGATCCTGACGGAACGCTCATCGAGTTTGTAGAAACTCACAAAGTCCCAATTATGAAAAAATTTGGCTGGTTTGTGGATATGACTAAACGCGATCCTAAGAAAAACCTACCCAACTGGATGATTTCTGCTCTTCGCTTTAGCCGGATGAAATCTAGCTAATCTGTGTTAGTATAATCGACCTATTCGTATTCAAACAGTATTTTAACTCAATATTTACGATTATGGAAAAAGGAAGTATTTATAAATGGCCAATAAGAATTGGATTGTTTTTTCTTTCGCTGCTGATAGCATTCGAGATTTTTGTTTTTATCCACCCTAACTATTCTATAGCTAAACCCATTGGTGTTGTATTTGCAAATATTGGTTTATTTGTAATCCCGTTTTCTATTGCTCTACTGGTAACAAAAGTTTATCGATCATTTAAAAAGAAAGGGAACAAGCAATAAGCTGTTCCCTTAAACATAATTCCATTTGCATTGTTTTTGGAAAAACGCTCTTACTCAGAGCTAAATCCTCACCTCTCATATCTATTTAATCAGCAACATTTTGTTGGTTTGTACTTTGTTGCCAGCTTGTAAACGATATAAGTATACACCACTTGCTAAATCAGAAGCATCAAATTGTACCGTTTGTACACCGGCGCTTATTCTTCCGTTTATAAGTGTTGCCACTTCTTGGCCAAGCATATTAAACACCTTCAAGCTCACATTTCCAGCTTGCTGAAGTGTAAATCGGATATTTGTAGTTGGGTTGAATGGGTTTGGATAGTTTTGTGAAAGCTCAAATCCCTCTGGCGCTTCCGTCACTTCTGTGCCAACGCCTAATTGCGTTCCCATAAATCCAACTTGGGTGGTAACATATTTCTCTCCAACAATTGCTTTGTATGTCATTGGCGATGGGTTCGCTTCATCTACAATCCAGAAAAAGTGGTTCGTTTCAGGATTGAATGTTGCTGAAGCTGGCATATTCGAAACCTCAATTTCTGGTAAGGCCAAATCGTAGTTTCTACCACTCACATAAATACTAACTGTATCACCCATTTCCGTCACAATAGGGCCGTCATTAAAAATACCAGGATACTCGTTGTATACATTTATTGTTCTAGTTATTGACTCTTCTCCGTTATAAAAGCTTCGGTAAGCAGTTTGATTGTAGTTCTGCTCTTGATCATTTGTGCTTTTAGTGCCATAAGACCTATATGATTTAAGAACTAGTTCTTGTAAGCCATTATCCCAATCAAATCGCACTTCACCATTACTGCCATCAAACAAAGTCTCTCTTTTTGTTAAATATCCATATGTAGTATCGCCAGTAGCACTAAAGTTGAAATATGAATTCCCAGAATAGAGGTTTTCTTTGTTGTAGAAGTATTCGGTAGTTGAGGCATTATAAAGCTCCTCCGTTCCAAAGGCTTTAGTATAAACCATCTGTTTTACTTGCGTAAAATATCCTGGGCTAATTTCTCTAAATTCACGAACTGTTTTGGATTGAAGAGACAAGCCACCAGTAATATTTGTGTAGTTTCTAACTTCAATTTGATTACCGTTTGCATCATAGTCCATTTCTGTTCTAATATTTACACCATCAAGCTCTCCCATGTTCGTTTCGGCGTTATATTTAACTTTATATACAACTACTGAATCTACTACTACTTTTTCATTTGCTAGTGTCCTATTGTAACTATTGTACGCTTCAGACATTACCCACGCTGAGTCTAACCAATCATATCCAACAGCTTCCACTAATTTGTCATTATTTGAATACTTAAAGTGTAAACTATCTTTACCTACAAGTTGCTTTAAGTTTGAGTCAAATTGCTTAACTACCTGATATATATATCTATTATTGGCTTCTTTTTTGGTATAGCTCCAATTCCAGATTGTAATCTCCTCTTCGTAACCAAAATATTTTTGTTCACTTAAATCAAAGGTTGGGGTCTGCTCTTGTTTACTCTCTGTGTACTTCCGCCCTTGGGTATAATATTCAGTTGCGTATAAATAATAGTTTTCTTCTTGACGAGATCGTGTAACCGAGCTAATCTGGTATTCTTGTGTTTCGCCATTATACTCAAACCTTTTTGCGAGTGTATCCCTTCCACTTTCGTTTCTATATGAAAGGCCCCGCTCCGTTTTCTTCCATCCTTCTTCTGGGGTGTAATTCTCTCTAAAATATTCGTAATCGGCTCCATCCGTAGCTACCTTAGGATACAGGCCTTTACTCCCTGTATATGGCTCTGGCTGGCCGTAGTTATAATATAACGCGATTGAACTATCACCGTATGCTTCACTTCTGAAGGTGGTTTGTATTCGCTTTGGGTGCCATTTTGCACTATCAGGAATCCATGTGTATGAATTGTAAAAGGCAGTATAGTTTTCTGTAGTTCCTTCGGATGATGATACGATATACTCGCCTGGAGTAAACATCGAATCTTGATAGCCTTTAAACTCGGTAAATGAAAAAGATGTATCTCCAGCTAAATCTTGTGCATCAATATTATTTTTAATGCCTTTTGCTTTTGCTGCATTTTCATATTCTTTCCGCATCTTAATAAGCCACTCATCAGAAACTCTATTTTCTGGAGAAACTTGATACATAAAAGCTTTATGTGAGGCATTTACATACTGCGAATTAATAACTTCATTAATGTCTTGCTGGGCTTGAACCGCAACACTACTTAACATTACAACTATTAGTAGCACTATCTTTTTCATAACATGAATATTGCGTTGATATTTATTGGCATAAACGGCTTCTTCGTTCCACGCGTTTTACCACTATCAATTTCAATGTTATGACGCTCTCTTTAAATCACCCATTTGGAGTATTTTAATAAAACACTTTAAACGATATTTCTACGTAAAGCCAACCGAACAGCTGCGGCACGAGAGTTAACATGCATTTTTTTGTAGATATTCTTGATATGTGTTTTAACAGTCCAAGGGCTCAGAAATACTACATCTGCAATTTCCTTGTTTGTTTTCCCCTCAATTACCTGCTCCAGAATGCGAATTTCGGCTGGGCTTAAATCAAACGGTACTTCTTTCTTGTCTTCTTTTCTATCTGTTCTAGGTGTTAAAACTAAGTTCATTAGTTTACGCGCAATGATTGGAGATATAGGTGAGCCTCCCTGCTTTACTTCCTCAATGGCCTGCACAACATCGTCTATAGGTGTGTCTTTTAATAGATATCCCGTTGCACCAACTTGTATGGATTCAAAAATTCGTTCATCATCTTCGAATACGGTGAACATTATAATATCAATGTTAGGATGATTCTCTTTAGTTTGGAAAGTAGCCTCAATACCAGAAAGTCCAGGTAACTCAATATCCATCAAAATCACTTCTGGAACTTCCTCTCCGCTACAACGATTCAGTTTTTCAAAAAACTGTTCCGCACTTTCTGCGGAAAAAACTAGCTTTAAATCATCATAAAAAGAAAGCAATTCACTAAGGCGCTTCCTAAATATGGCATGATCTTCTACAATACAAACTTTTATTTTTTCTTTAGTGCCCACTGAGTCCCCATTTAATTTTGTTAAAAATCCCATTTTGAGCTGGGATTACCAATACCCCAAACGGTGTATTTATAACCAAATTTTCACCGTTACCTTTGTACCATTTTTTGTATCTATTTCGATACTTCCCCCCAACTCTTCAACTCTTTTCTTCATATTTCCCAGCCCATTACCTCCTTCAAATCTTTTGCACTCTCCTTTATAAGTGCCATCGTCTGTTATCACCAACAAGAATTCGCCGTTTATGGCACTCATTGAAATCGTAAGTGACTTTGCCTCAGCATATTTAAGAGTATTCTGCGCTGCTTCCTGTATAATCCTAAAAATATTGAGTGCTTGGGTTGATGATAGCCTAGATTTTACATTTCCTTCAAGTCGATAATGGATTTTCAATAATTCAGAAAAAGTAGTTTGGCTTTTGAAATACCCCTTCATATGGCTCATAAACACTTCAATATCCAACTCTTTTTGATTGAGCGCCCAAATAGTATCTCTTAATTGTGCAATCGTTGTTTGGGCATCTCCTTGCAAAGAGTTTACCAACCTATTCGCATTCCTTTGGTCTTTATTATGATTGTACTTATCAATCAAACTCAGACCAGTTATTATATTTGCGAGCTGGGCACCAACATGATCGTGTAAATCTCTAGAAATTCTTTCCCTTTCACCTCTAAGTTTATTCTCAATCTCCATTTTTCGTACTTGAACCCTTAAGTTCTTCTGTGATACAAAACGAATCGTAAGAATAAACCCAACAACTAAAGCAAAACCAGACAATGTTTTAAACCAACTTGTTCCCCACCATGGTGGAGATATCAAAACCGAAATTGAAGTTCCCTTTCCATTCCAAACACCATCGCTGTTTGCTGCTTTAACTTCAAAAATATATTCCCCAGGCATTATGTTTGGATAGCTAGCATAATTTCTATTTCCAGAATACACCCAGTCAACATCTATGCCAAGCATTTTATATGCAAATTGGTTTTGGCTTGGGTTATCATAATCTAACGCTGCAAATTCAAACGAAATGAAATTCTCGTTATAGTTTAGGTTCAAAGTTTTTTTATACAGAACGGAAGAGTCCGATTTTATAGGATCATTGAACAAGTTAATACCTGTTATATAAACTGGTGGCTGATGAGTATTAATTGAAAGCTCTTGTGGATGAATGATATTAAAACCATTTACTCCACCAAAAAGCAGATCACCATTGCTTAAGGGTAAAAATGCACCTGTATTAAACTCTAGATTCTGTAATCCATCCGACTCACCAAACGTTGTGAACTTTTCAGTTTCCGTATCTAATCGCGCAATACCCGAGTTAGTACTTATCCAAATGAATCTACGCGATTCATCCCCTAAAACTCCATAAACACTATTGTTTGGTAATCCATCGTCTCTTCTAAAACGAGTAAATGTACGTGTTGGTTCTACCCACCTTGTTATTCCTCCTCCATACGTTGCAAACCAGAATGTGCTGTCATTTTGTTGATAGATACTTCTTGTGTCATCATATCCAATCGAGTTCTCTGTGAACTCATCGTACTCAAACAGCTCAATCTGACCAAGTTTCTTTTCTTTTACTTGGATACGAACCAACCCTTTATCCATAGTTGCTAGCCACATGTTACCCACATAATCCTCGTAAACCTTCCGAATATTATCGCTACTAATTGCACGCTCCTTCGAGTTTGAACTCATTTCTATGATGCTGGCTGGTTCTCCTCTTTGCCAGCTTTCAACATTGGTTATAACTTGAACCCCTGCACCTTCATAGCCTAACCAAAGCCAACCTCTGGTATCTCTGTATATTTGATGAAGTTGACTCTCCTTCAAAAAACTATTTTGTGCATTATAGTTAACCGCGGTCAACTCCTTGTCCGATTTTAGTTGATTCGCGTCTATAAAGTTCAAACCGCCCTCAACCCCAGCCAACCATAGTCCTTTATCATCTCTTTCTATCGACCAAATTCCTGGCCCCACAAACCCATTTATCTCTTCTTCAAACGAGTATACTTTATTCTCTTTACTATCCCAAAAAGCAAGCCCTCTTGCTGTTGCAATCCAAAACCCATCTTTTTCTTCTTCAAATCCTAAAATAAAGTTTGATTTCAGCGCCTGGCCAAGTTGTTTTTTATTTATCAGCTCTATGCCTTTTTGCTCTTCTAGATAATAAAGTCCAGCTCCCCAAACACCAACCCATACATTCCCTTGATAATCTCTAACTAGAATTGTTGCACCTGTCGACTCCTCCGCTTCATTAATCTTCTGATAGTGCTTTTCCTCTGTTCGTTTATTTATGGAAACTATTGCGCCATTTAAGTCACCCATGGTTAAATACTCATCATTTTCTATGAGCATATCCTTCCCGGCACTTCCTTTTTTACCTTTTGATATGCTTTTCAAAACATAGGGAGGGAGCTCCTTTTGTCCTACTTTTCTAAATCCTTCGTTGACTTCTCTTACCCATAAATCTAACTCTTCATCTAGATATAAATCAGATGTATTCGGTTTTTGTAGTCCTTTCGATAAAATAATTTCAGAGATTTCAATAGTAGCTCCAACTGTGGGATTGGATCTAAAAGTGGCTATTTCAAGTTCCGAAACATAGTACAACCCGGTAAACGACGATACGATCATAGATCCGTCGTTTAGTTCTAGCAACCCATTTATTGAACCTACTTCAAATTTAGAATCTTCTTCTATTAATTTGGCGGGTGTATATTTCTTTTGGGCTTTATCAAATATTCCAGTGCTGTGCCCATCAAAACTTAGCCAAAATGTGCCCTTCCCATCTTTATAAAGAACATTTATAGCCGCATTTGGAAAGCGATTCTCATTTGAATGTTTACTGCTAATAACTTCAACTTTATCTGTTTTCGGATTTAGGATATTCAAGCCACCATCACGAGTACTTATCCAGAGCTCCTCTTCGCTATATTCATAGACTCCATGTATAAAACCATTAGAAAGAGAAGAGCTGTCGTTATTAGAAGCGTTGTATATTTTAACGGACTTTCCATCATATCGATTTAATCCATCGATAGTACTCACCCATAGGAACCCGCGGCTATCAAGGGTTACATTTGTTACGGTATTATGGCTTAACTCGACTTCCCCGTCAACTCGGGTAACTCTATAGGTTGGCGGTTGCGCCCACGCTATTCCCTGAATGACTGCTGCCAAAAGCCCCAACAGAATTAGTATTTTATTCACCAAAATATTCTAATCAAACACGATCTACATTTACGCATATATAACCATATTGCTTTATTTATGCGAACTATTAGCTATTTATAATAATGGTGAGCAGGATTGGATTTCTACCCATTAGATAAAAAAAGCCCATCAAAATTTAGCGCTTTGATGGGCCTTTTAATTATTTCTACTAATTCAAAAACAGCGTAACCTGCCCAAATTTATTTAATAAGCACCATTTGCCGAGTGATGGTTTGAGCTGGCGTACTTAAACGATATAAATAAATTCCACTGGCTAATCCCTCTGCATTAAATCTTGCTTTGTAATTTCCCGCCGACATTTTACTATTCACTAAGGTCGCTACATTTTGCCCTTGAATATTGAATACCTCAAGTCGGACATTCGTTGCTTCTTTAATGCTATAAGAAATTACTGTTTCAGGATTAAACGGATTAGGATAATTCTGGTTAAGAGTGATTTGCTTAGGGCTTGCTGAAAGCTCTTCATTAGATACGGCAACATTCACTTTTAAAGATATCGGAATTTCTTTAACGCTATTGTTTGGGTCGTTGGTTTGAAGCTTTAAAGTTGTTTCATAGTTACCCGCCGCTATGCCAACAGTGCTAAACTTCAAGTTTACATACTGTGTGGCCCCAGGGCTAATAACTCCGCCATATGAATTCACTTTAAGCCACCCATAAGATTCATCTATTTGTTTTACCGATACATTATCTATATCTATAAAAGCTCCATTTTCCTCATTAAAATGTAGAAAGTTAATTTCGTCAGGTGTTCGGCCCCCAACATATTCGCTTTCAGCAATTTGTAGACCTCCGTAATAGTAACTTACAATACCTGTATTATTATCAAATTTAACACTCAGTTTTTTATACTGACCAAGTAATACTGTAGCACTTGTCGAGAAGAAAGAACCATCTCCACTCTCATCTTTATCCCAAGCATAAATAGTACCACCTGTAATCACAACGCCGCCTGTTATCTCTCCATTCTTCCCATCATAAATATAGACATCAAAGCGCTCCGCTAAACCACTTGGCCCATTAACTGCTAAGTCCATAGATACTTCATAGGTGCCAAATGCTTGGGCCCCAAAAAATGGACTCGAAACAAATTGTGTATTAGCGCCGGACTCAAAAGATAATCTCAAACTGTTAGTTCCCGTCATAGCATTAGCGCTGGATATTTTAACCAAATCCCCATCACTTAATGCTCTCCATTGGCTAATAGCAGAATAATTTCCTTGAGTAAATCCTTCATTCGTTTCAAAAGAAGTACTATATACTACGGTTTCACCTATTGCGCTTTTTCCCTTATTTGTTTGAGTGAGTGATGCATTTGCAGGATATTCTAATGCTTCTATAGGGCGTTCAACTTTGAACTCTGAGGCGACTTTGTTGCTCTTCTCTTTTGTAACTCCATTTGATGCAAAATCGAAATCAGCATCCCACATTAATCGCGTTTCTCCTGAGTTAGTTAACAAAATTGGTATTGTTAACTGATCTTCTCGGTTCATTTCTAAACTTATGACATCTACAAATGGATCTAGAATTGGAGGGGTTACTTTTGTTGTTCTATAACTAGCAATTACCTTTTTAATCTCACTCATACTTTGCGCATTGTTCTCTGGAGAAACTGAACTATTAGTACCCGTTGGATTATCTTGATATGTGAGATTTGGGCTAGAAAAGATAGGCGCTTGAGTTAAGCCATCAGGATATGCCATAACGGTATGAAAACCATTTACTTTGTCTTGATATCCTGCTGAGTAATGAAATAAACCGCCACTACCATCAGCTGGAGAACTTAACTGCGTTCTTGAGTGAGAGTTTCCCATGTTGTGCCCTATCTCATGAATAAGTGTATAGCCATCCGCGACTTGCTGAACTCTATTTACTGAAAAACCGTACTCTGGATTACCAGAGGCATCACCAAGCCTCCAGCCAAGTCCACCTGTATCATTTATTCTTGCAATCATAGCTACAATATCTGCTCCATACTGGTCTCTTAGCGTATGAACTTCGTCCATATAACCAATAGTACCGCTCCAATCATCGCCTGATGGTCGGTTACTTGGAGATGACGTTAGGCGGCGTAATCTTTTTTGTGAATCTACACCGTCAGTGGTTTCATCATATAAAGTTTTCACTTGATGAACTAATCGTAGATCGATTGTAATTTCGCTATTATCTAATGCAGCTTGTGAAAGCGCCATAGCTTGAGCTATTAACAGCTGAATTGAACCTACATTACTCTTTGCCCATTCTTCTGCTGCCACAGTATACACCAATAATACATCTACAGTAATGCTATCATCTATCGCAGCTTTCATAGCGTTTACGTTGGGAACGGAGGATTTTGAATTAAATGCTAATTTACTTTTGCCACTGGCTATTTTTGAATAGTCTTTAGCGATAAGAGCATCATCTATATCACTATAAATAGGGTCTTCTATATTTTTACTAGATAGGTAGTTTAAATTCTTTTCCTTTTCATACCCTATGTTTAACAGCTCTTTCTCTGAACGGTTATAAATACCTTTAACCTCACCATTCTGGTAACTAAGTATGAAACTATTTACTTCCTCACCCTTTTTTCGAGCTAGAATTGAAATCGCTCCCTCTAGGTAATGCTCAACTCTAGTTATCTCTAACTCATCAAGAACTCCAGGCTCACTTTCAAATAAAAAGAAACTGTTTTTTTTCAGCTCATTGTTTTCAAAAGCTTCGTTATTGAACTCCAAATAATGTAAACCTTCTCCAGCGGAGGCTAGTTTAGCCTTCTCAAGGCTAATTGTGTTTAACTTTATCGGATTCACTTGCTGCCCAAATACCGAAACTGGTAGCAGTAACATTACTAAAAAAATCTTTCTCATCATTAACCCCTATTTTTATGATTTAAACATAACAAATAAAGCTAATTTCTGCTTTTAAGCAAACCTATCTGCTAAACGGTTTATTAAATATCCACTTTCGTTTAAGGCTTGAGTTGCAAACTTTCCAAAAAAGTCAGTTACATTTTCAAATTCACGAATAAAGCCTTCTCTATCATTCTTTTTTACCAATTCCGCTAACGCTTTATGATGCTCAAAAAAGTTCATTAAAAGATCTCTTCGTTCCTCATTTGCAAAAACAATATCTGCATATAGCTCTGCACTTTGAGCAAAAATTCGCCCCGTCATCATAATCTCTGCCCTATAAATAGGACTTGAATACTCCAACATATCGGTTGGCTTTAAATCGTAATGCTGCATAAATGATCCATGTAAAAGAGCCACAAAATGTCGCATTCCTTGTACCATGTGCATCACATGATCGTGCTTCTTTGGATCTGCTTGAATAACTCTCATTCCCCAAAGCTCGCATTGCTCAATAAACCATGTAGCTTTATCCGCGTCTCTTCCAGCACAAAAAACCATCAACTGCTTAGAAAGGTTTTGTACATCAGGCCCATGCATAGGGTGTAATCCCACAACAGGACCTTCATGCGCCTCAAGCATTGCTTGTATTGGCTCGGCTTTGTTACTGGTAAAATCTGCAAGGATTGTATCTTTCTTGAGCCGACCTTTTAAGCGTTTTATTGCTGCTTCAGTAATATTTATCGGTACGGTTACAATAACCATATCTAATTTTGGAGCGATTTCTTCAAGCTCATACCAATTAGATTTATCTATAGAATAAACAAAATGCCCCGTTTGTTCTGCCACTCTTTTATATAAACTACCCATACCTCCTTCTCCACCAATAAATAAAATGTGCTTTGGCTCTGGTGTAGCAATTGGAAATCTCATTTGAGACTGAGTAGCTCGAGAAGCCGTCATTATCATTCTCATAAAATCTTCAGCCCAAACAGGGTCTATTCCCTTCTCTACAGCTTTCAGCTTAAAAGCCTCCGTTTTCTCCTCTTCCCTTTTTGGTACAAAAACGGGTAACTGATTTTCTACTTTGCTTTGTATTACACTTTGAGCAACTTTTCCGCGCTCTGAGAGCAAGTCTAGTATTTGTTCGTCGATTTCGTCGATTCTTTGGCGGTGGACTTCTAGTCCTTTATGGCGATGCGGCATGATTCTAAATTCTGTTTTGTTCTTATCCCCTAAGCTAAAGTATTTTTCCGTAGTTTATCATCTGTTTTCCTTCGATTATTAAAATTTATGTCTCAATTTAAGTTACATTCTCCATATCAACCTGCTGGCGACCAGCCAAATGCCATTAAAGAACTTACTGAAGGTGTTTTAGCGGGAGATAAATTCCAAACTCTACTTGGTATTACTGGCTCTGGTAAAACACGTACCATTGCCAATGTGGTTGAAAATGTGCAGCGACCTACTTTAGTTATGAGCCATAACAAGACTCTTGCTGCTCAACTTTTTCGAGAGCTCAGCGATTTTTTTCCTGATAATCGTGTCGAATTTTTTATTTCCTATTATGATTATTATCAGCCAGAAGCGTATCTCTCAGCTCAAGATAAATACATAGAAAAAGACCTATCTATAAACGAGGAAATCCAACGCCTTCGTTTACGGGCAACCAGTTCATTACTTTCTGGTCGCCGTGACGTAATTATCGTTTCTTCTGTAAGTTGTATTTACGGTATTGGTTCACCGTCAGAGTATGCCAAACTTATTATTACGCTAGAAAATGGAATGGAGATTCCTAGAAATACCCTTTTATACGACCTAGTCGATTTACATTACTCTCGTAATGATATAGATTTTAGGCGTGGCGTATTCCGAGTGCGAGGCGACGTGGTAGATGTTTTCCCCGCCTATTCGGATGAGGGACTGCGTATTTCTATGTGGGGAGATGAAATCGAATCACTTCAACTTTTCGACCCAGAAACGGGCAATATCATTGAAGCTGTTTCTGAGTTTAAGATTTATCCTGCTTCCCATTATGTAACAACAAAGTCTAGACTTGATGAGTCTGTTCAACAAATACGCGAAGAGTTACGGTTTCGAAATGAAGTTCTTATAGACGAAGGTAAGTTTTTGGAAGCTAAGCGTCTTGAGCAGCGCACTCTTTTTGATATCGAGATGATACAAGAAATTGGCTATTGCTCGGGTATTGAAAATTATTCTAGGTACTTAAGTGCCCGTAAGCCGGGCGAGCGTCCTTACTGTCTCCTCGATTATTTCCCAGATGATTTTCTAACCGTGATTGATGAAAGTCATCAGTCTATCCCACAGATTTCTGCAATGTACGGCGGAGACCGTTCTCGAAAAATTCAACTTGTTGAGCACGGATTCAGACTTCCTTCCGCCATGGACAACCGTCCACTTACTTTTGATGAGTGGGAAGGAGTTCTCAATCAAGCTATATTTGTAAGTGCAACTCCAAGTAATTATGAACTTGAAAAAAGTGGTGGCGTTTATTCTGAGCAGCTTATACGCCCAACTGGTTTAACAGAGCCGATTCTAGAAGTTCGTCCACTTGATAACCAAGTTGATGATTTGATGGAAGAGATTCGTATTCGAATTGCGAAGAAAGAGCGTGTTCTAATTATCACACTTACTAAGCGATTAAGTGAAGAGTTGAGCGAATACCTTAAAAATGTGGGCATTTCTGCAGCTTACATGCATAGTGAGCTCGATGCTCTTGAACGTATTGAAGTTCTTTACAAATACCGCCGTGGTGATTTCGATGTACTTGTTGGAATTAACTTACTTCGTGAAGGGATTGATATTCCAGAACTGAGCCTTGTAGCTATTATGGATGCAGATAAGGAAGGATTTCTTCGCTCTGCTACCTCACTTTTTCAGATTGTTGGCCGAGCAGCTAGAAACGCACAAGGTAAAGCAATCATGTATGCAAATAAGATAACCGACAGCATGCAGAAAGTAATTGATGAAACTAATCGTAGAAGAGTTATTCAAGAAGCTTATAATAAAAAACATGGCATTGTTCCAACAACTATCGCCAAAGAACTCAAACCTCTTGTTGATCCATCGCTAATTTCGAATAAGCAAATTGACTTTGGCGCAGAGGCAGGTAAGGCTGCGGAACAAGATTATCTAGAGTCTATCCGCGTTGCTGATGGCGGTATTAAGTATAAACCGAACCCGGCTATGCATGAAATTACTTTCGAGAATAAAGATAAGCTTCTTGCTCATCTACGATCTACAATGTTACGTGCTGCTAAGAATATGGAATTTGAGGAAGCAGCCAGAATTAGAGACCAAATTGGTCAACTTACCGAAGAGTTATAGAACAGCGGCACTTTTATGTGTTGCTTAATCCTAATTTTTTGCAAATTTTAGCTAGATCATCTTTTTCTTGATCAGACAGCGCACTAAATTGCTCTACAATTAATGCAAGATGTTTAGGAAAGTAGCCTTCAATGAACTTCTTTCCTTTTTTTGTTAGGCTTATAATTACTGCTCGCCTATCGTTTTCGTCAGTCTTTCTTTTAACAAGGTCTCGCTTAACTAGATTATCAATAACTAAAGTGATATTGCCACCGCTCTTCAACAACTTCTTGCCAATTTCTCTCTGGTTTTGAGACCCTAAATGAAATAGCGTTTCGAGTGCCCCAAATTGGCTAATTGTTAAGTTCTCTTGGGCTAAACTTTTACTTTGCTTAGAATTTATACTCTCGGTGGCACGAACTAATTTTATATAGGCGTTGAGCGTCTTAACTTCTACTTCCAATCCTTTAAAATGAGTGCCCATAAGTTCTATTATTTTTAACTAATTGTAATATAAGGTATCAGCCTTAATTATTAGAATTAGTTCTCACTATAAATCATAATCAATAGTAACCGGTGCGTGATCAGAGATATCCCATTCTTTTTCAATTACCGCTATTTTACCTTTCTCAGCTATGTCTTTCGTTGCCATTTGATAGTCTATTCTCCAACCTTTGTTTCTTGATTTTGAAGCAGCCCTATAACTCCACCAACTGTATAAGTCTTTTTCGTCTTCGTTTAAGTTTCTGAATACATCTTCAAAACCAACCTTTAGGAAATCACTAACCCATTGGCGCTCTTCTGGCAAAAACCCAGAGCTTTTATGTTGCTGTGCAGGATTGTGGATATCAATCTCTTCGTGACAAATATTGAAATCACCGCAAACAATAGTTGGCTTACCCATAGTAATAATCTCTTGCCCATGCTTTAAGAAATCTTCTAGAAATTTCATTTTCATGTCTTGACGAATATCTCCGGTTGTCCCACTTGGGAAATATGCCGAAACGATATTGAACTTTTCGAATTCCAAAGTTAGCACTCTTCCTTCAGCATCAATCCATTCTACACCAATTCCTTCGTGTATTAGTAATGGCTCTTCTTTTGTGAGAATTGCTACTCCAGAATAACCTTTCTTTTGGGCAGTATGATAGTATTTATGATAGGCTAGTTCCTTGAACTCCTTGGGCAATTGGCTTTCTTCTGCACGTAATTCTTGAATACAGATAATATCAGGAATCGAACTTTCAACCCAATCACAAAAACCTTTTTTTACCGCCGCGCGAACTCCATTGATATTGTAGGAACTTATTCTTACCAAACTTATACTCCTTTTAAAACACCGTAGTTTCTCTTACCTACTTTAAGTATTGCTTCTTCGTCTTTTTCTAGTGTAAACACAAAGTTCATATTCTGAATTTTGTCGTCGTTCAAACTAATTCCACCTTGTTTTACCATTCTTTTAGTTTCCCCATTGCTTGGAGAAAAACCAGTTTCAGCAATTATGTCCAACAATCTAATTTCTTCACCAGCATTTACAGTAAAAGTTGGTGCATCATCAGGAACTTGTTTGTTTATTACTGTTTGCTCAAAGTGTAATCGAGCTCCATCCGCAGCTTCTTTTCCATGGTACATTCTTACAATGGTGTGAGCTAAATCATGCTTAGCGTTTCTAGGGTCTTTTGAAGCTTTATCTTTAAGAGCTGCCAAATCTACGCTTGCTACATCTGTAACAAGTTCGTAATACGTGTAAATCAAATCGTCTGGAATAGAAAGCGACTTACCATACATATCATTAGGGTTTTCATCTATACCGATGTAATTATCATACGATTTAGACATTTTAGCGGTTCCATCAGTTCCAACTAAAAGTGGCATCATCAAGCAAATCTGAGGCTCTTGTCCATCATCCTTCTGAAGTTGACGACCAACCAAGAGATTAAATTTCTGATCAGTACCTCCTAATTCAACATCTGAGTTCAAGAAAACCGAATCTTGACCTTGTGCTAATGGGTATAAAAACTCATGTAATGAAATAGGCTCATTATTTTGAAATCTTTTTGAAAAATCGTCACGCTCAATCATTCTGGCAACGGTAAGTTTAGATGCCAATCCAATAACATCCATAAAACTCATTGTGCCTAACCAATCGTTGTTATTAACCAAGGTTAGTTTATTTGTATCTAAAATCTTTTTTGCCTGCTCGATGTAGGTTTTTGCGTTCTCTTCTACTTCGCTAAGCGTTAGTGGTGGGCGGGTGTTATTCTGCCCTGTTGGGTCTCCAATCATTGCAGTGAAACCACCAATAATAAGAATCGCTTCGTGTCCCAAATCTTGAAATTGACGTAGTTTTCTTAGAATTACAGAGTGCCCTAAATGCAAATCTGGACGAGTAGGATCTACGCCTAATTTAATCTTTAGAGGCTTATTTTCTTTTCGAGATTTTTTTAGCTTAGCTACCAGTTCTTCTTCAGGTACAATTTCAATCGCTCCTCGTTTAATTATCTCGAGTTGCTCTTCTACTTTTGGGAATGACATCTTAATTATCGTTTAGAATAGGTAGGTTTTCTACCGGGTTGTATTTACTTAATGTGTTTTCTACCGTCTCTTTAAATCCTTCAGCTCCAGGATATAAAAATGTAGCTGCTTCATAAGTCCAAGGACCTACATATATAACATATGGATATAGATAGGATTCTTCTCTAGTTTGCTCTGCAGGAAAGTTAAAACCTGCTAGAAGCAATAGTATAGTACTAACCATCATTGAGGCTTTAAGAGCGCCGAATATTCCTCCAAAGGTTCTATTCATTGTGCCTAAATTTACCGCTTCTAAGAATTTCTTAGTGAGAGCGCCTATTACACCAATTACGATCAGTGTACCCAAGAAAATTGCTCCGCCAGAAACAAATGGAATATAAGCAGAGTTCGTTTCAAAGAGAGGCGCAATCACGCCCCCAAGTACATCCATATATTGAAATGTTAGAAAAATGGCGAGTATAATACCGACAATATTAAGAATTTCCTTAACCAACCCGTTTACAGCACCTTTATATGCAAAAAAGAGTAGTGGAATGGCAATAATAATGTCGAGAATGTACATGCTACTTATTTAATTCTTCTTTTACGATAGAACTGATAAGTCCTCCATCAGCTTTACCTTTTAACGCTCCCATTAGAGCACCCATCACTTTACCCATATCTTGCGGTCCAGTTGCACCCAAAGCAATAATTTTATCTACTATTATTTTACGCACTTCTTCTTCGCCCATCATATCAGGCGTATAATCTTCAATAATAGCAAGTTCACGTTGCTCTATCTCCACCAGATCTTCTCTACCGCCATCGGTAAATTGAGCAATTGATTCCTTTCTTTGTTTAGCTGCTTTTACCAAAACTTCAATATACTGCGCTTCCGAAAGACTAGACTCTCCACCTTTTCTCTCACTAATCTCTTTTTCTAGGAATTTAGCTTTTAGAGACCGCAACACTCTTAGGCGCTCCTGGTCTTTAGCTTTCATTGCCGTTTTTAAGTCTTCTAGAATTTGATCTTTTATACTCATAATAAATGGGGGTTTATCTTAGAAATTAAGCAAAAAAAAAGGTTACACAATCAACTTGCGTAACCTTTTTTAAAATCTGATGAAAAAAGAAATTACGCTCTTTTCGCCTTAATAAAGTCGTTTACTTGATCTTGCTCAATCATAACTTCGCCATAAGAGAATTTACCGCTAGCATTTTTTGTTGCAACAACAACTTTTGCCATGCGTTTTTGAGCAGCTTTTGCAGCAAGTGCGTCTGAACCGAATGTTTGTTTCTTAGCCATGTCTCAATTATTTAATTTCTTTATGAGTAGTGTGTTTCCGAAGAACAGGATTGTATTTTTTGAGTTCCATACGCTCTGTCTGTGTACGACGATTTTTCGTGGTCACATATCTTGATGAGCCCGGTTTCTCGGTACATTCCAAAATTACTTGAACTCTATTTCCTTTTGCCATAGTTCTATACCTCTTTTAACAGGGTTCCTTTTCGACGCGCAGCCTTCAAGACTTCAGTAAGACCATTCTTATTGATAGTTCTTAACGTTTTTGCAGTTACCTTTAAAGTAACCCATCTGTCTTCTTCAGGAATGTAGAAGCGTCTTTTTTGTAAATTCAAGTGGAAGCGATGCTTGGTCTTATTATTCGCTTTTGAAGAACGGTAGCCGTTCATCGCTTTTTTTCCAGTTATATCGTCTCGTCGCGACATTGTAATATCAATTATTTCATGTGAAAATAGACGCCAAAGATATAGGTATTCTAACCAAACATCAACGCTTTTTACCGGAAAAAATCCCAAAACGTGAAATTATTCACAAAACCCCCTAATTATCCACATTACAAACAGCCTTTGCGTGTGCCGAAAATCGCCTCAGAATTTTAATCTCTTATTTTTTTGATAATTAACATGCCTTTTTTTGATTTTGCGCGTGTAAGCCCTATTTTCGAGCATTAAACATCTCATCTAACAAAGCTATCATACCATATTTATGGCAAAAAACGTGAACGGTGATTATAAGGCTTCTAATATTCAAGTTTTGGAAGGTCTTGAAGCGGTAAGAAAAAGACCGGCAATGTATATCGGCGATACAGGCCAACGAGGTTTACACCACCTTATTAATGAAGTAGTAGACAATTCAATTGATGAAGCTCTTGCTGGTCATTGCGACCATGTCGTTGTTTCTATTAATATAGACGGGTCTATGACTATCACAGATAACGGACGTGGTATACCTGTTGATATGCACCCCAAATATAATATTCCCGCTGTTGAAGTTGTTCTGACCAAACTTCATGCCGGTGGTAAGTTTGATAAAGATTCGTATAAAGTTTCTGGAGGGTTACACGGTGTTGGTGTAAGTTGTGTGAATGCTCTTTCTACCGTATTTAGAGCAGAAGTTCACAAAGACGGTAAAATATATAGTATTGAGTTTGAGAAAGGTATTACTACCAAACCACTTAGCGTAGTAGGAGAAACTGATAAAAGGGGTACTGTAGTTCATTTTTACCCAGACGCTTCTATTTTTACTCAAACCACGGAATTTAAATTCAATATTATCGCGGAAAGAATGCGTGAACTCGCTTTCTTAAATCCTCAGATTTCAATTGATCTCATTGATGAGAGAGAAGAAGACCCTGATTTAGGAAAGGAAACTTATCATTATGAAGGCGGTGTTAGTGATTTTGTTAAGTATCTGGATGAAGCTAGAGAAACCCACATGCCAGAGCCTATTTACATAACTGGAGAAGTTGAAGGTGTCCCTGTAGAGTTAGCATTACAATATAATAGCTCATACACCGAAAATGTTCATTCTTATGTGAATAATATTAACACTCGAGAAGGTGGCTCTCACGTTTCTGGCTTTAGAAGAGCATTAACTCGATCTCTAAAAAGCTACGCCGAAAAAAGCGGTATAATTAAATCTAATAGTAAAATAACAATCTCTGGTGAAGATTTTAGAGAGGGTTTAACAGCTGTATTAAGTGTTAAAGTTGCCGAGCCGCAGTTTGAAGGCCAGACTAAAACTAAATTGGGCAACTCAGAAGTTCAGAGCGCAGTTGAAGTTACCGTTTACGACCAGCTTAATGAATATTTAGAACAGAATCCTAAAACTGCCAAACGAGTTATCGAAAAAGTAGTTTTAGCCGCCGAAGCTCGTGAAGCAGCAAGAAAAGCACGCCAACTCGTGCAGCGTAAAAGTGTAATGAGCGGTGGTGGACTACCTGGTAAATTAGCCGATTGTTCCATTAAAGATCCCGAGCTTTGTGAAGTTTATCTTGTTGAGGGCGACTCTGCAGGTGGTTCTGCTAAAATGGGCCGTAATCGTAGTTTTCAAGCTATTCTACCTTTAAGAGGTAAGATTTTAAATGTTGAGAAAGCTAAGATTAATAAGATTCTTGAGAACAAAGAAATTCAGGCTATGATTACCGCTTTTGGCACCGGAGTTGGTCATGGCGAGGGTGATTTCGACGTTGAGAAATTACGCTATCATAAAATCATCATCATGACGGATGCCGATGTAGATGGCTCTCACATTCGCACACTTCTTCTTACGTTTTTTTATAGATATATGAGACCATTAATTGATAATGGCCACATGTATATTGCAACACCACCGCTCTACAGAATTACAGCTGGTAAGAATATTAAATACGCTTGGGATGATCCAACTAGAGATAAAATAATTCTTGATTTGAAAAAGCGTAAAAAGAAGTTTGATGTTTCACGCTATAAAGGTCTTGGTGAGATGAACCCAGAGCAGCTCTGGGAAACTACTATGGATCCAGAAACTCGAACTTTACAGAAAGTTAGCATCGAAAGTGCGGCTGGTGCAGATAAAATGTTTTCTATTTTAATGGGAGATGAAGTTCCTCCTCGTAGAGAATTTATTGAGCGTAATGCGCGCTACGCAAAAATTGATATTTAAGAGCTCATTTACATACTTAAAGGATTTATTTAATTAGATATGGCTAGAGAAAAAATTGTACACATAACCATCGAAGACGAGATGGAATCATCATACATCGATTATTCGATGTCTGTAATTGTATCCCGTGCTTTGCCAGATGTTCGAGATGGATTGAAACCCGTTCACAGAAGAGCTCTTTATGGAATGAGCGATTTGGGAATGTTGCATAACCGCGGTTACAAAAAAAGTGCTCGTATTGTTGGTGAAGTTCTTGGTAAATATCACCCTCACGGTGATACCGCTGTTTATGATACTATTGTACGTATGGTTCAGGACTTTTCGTTACGTTATCCCCTTGTAGATGGCCAGGGTAACTTTGGTTCTGTTGATGGTGATTCCGCAGCTGCTATGCGTTATACAGAGGTTCGCATGGATCGAATTGCTGAGGAACTTTTAACGGACTTGAATAAAGATACCGTTGATTTCCAACCAAACTTTGATGACACGCTTCTTGAGCCTACGGTTATGCCAGGAAGCTTGCCAAACTTATTGATTAACGGTTCTTCTGGAATCGCAGTTGGTATGGCAACGAACATGGCTCCGCACAACCTTACTGAAATTGTCAATGGTATAACAGCTTACATAGACAACCCAGAAATTGAGACTAAAGAGTTAATGACTCATGTTTCAGCTCCTGATTTCCCAACAGCGGGTATTATTTATGGCTACGAGGGTGTTAAAGATGCTTATGAAACTGGGCGTGGTAAAATTACACTTAGAGCACGTGCCAATACTGAAGAATTACGTGGTGGCCGAGAGCAAATTATTATTACAGAAATTCCTTATCAGGTTAACAAAAGTACGCTTATTCAAAAAGTAGTAGAACTTGTAAATGATGAGCGGATTACTGAAATCGCTGAAATTCGTGACGAATCTGATCGTGAAGGAATGCGAGTTGTTATCATTCTCAAGCGTTCTGCAAATGCAGGTGTTGTTCTAAATCAGCTGTATAAATACACGCAGATGCAAACAACTTTTGGGGTAATTAATCTTGCTTTAGTTAAAGGTCGCCCTAAAGTGATGGGTCTTAAAGAACTTATTCACCATTACGTAGAGCACAGAATTGATGTTATCATTCGTAGAACTATTTATGACCTAGATCAAGCTGAAGCGCGAGCTCACATCTTAGAAGGTTTAAAGATCGCTCTTGATAACCTAGATGAAGTTATAGCGACTATACGGGCATCAAAAAATCCAAGTGTTGCCGGACTAGAACTTAGAAAGAAATTCGCACTGACCGACATTCAGGCTAAGGCCATTTTGGAAATGCGTTTACAAAAACTTACCGGTTTAGAGCGTGATAAAATAGATACAGAATATCGTTCTATTGTTGATCAAATTGCTCGTTTCCGTGAAATATTATCGGATCGATTGATTCAGAGTAACATTATCAAAGAAGAGCTCAGCGACATTAAAGCCCGTTATGGTGATGAAAGAAGAACTCAAGTAGTTTATTCTGCTGAGGACTTTAATGTGGAAGACATGATTGCCGATGAAGACGTAGTTGTAACCATCTCTAACAAGGGCTTCATTAAGAGAATGCCTGTTAGTGGATACAGACGTCAACGTCGTGGTGGTAAAGGCATGAAAGGCACCACAACTCGCGATGAGGAATATGTAGAACATTTATTTGTAGCCACAAACCATAACTATATTCTTTTCTTTACTGAGAAAGGGAAATGCTACTGGTTGAAGGTTTATGAAATCCCTGAAGGTGGTCGACTTGCTAGAGGTAGAGCAATCGTGAACCTAATTGAGATTGATAAAGAGGACTCCATCAAGGCTTTCGTTCCAGTTAAAACTTTAGAGGATGAGGAATACGTTAAAAACCACTCTATTGTAATGGCTACATTAGAAGGTCAGATTAAAAAGACTTCCTTAGAAGCTTATAGTCGCCCTAGACGTGATGGTATAATTGCTATTAACATTAAAGAAGGTGATTCACTATTAGGTGCAGAATTAACTGATGGCGACAGTCATATTATTCTTGCAAATAAGAATGGACGCGCTATTCGTTTCCACGAGACTGATGTTCGTGAAATGGGTAGAAATACTTCTGGTGTGCGCGGCATGTCTCTTGACAAAGGCGACAACCTTGTTGACATGGTTGTGATTAAGAATGCTCATGAAGCAACCGTTCTAGCAATGTCAGAGAATGGTTTTGGTAAGCGGTCACTTGTTGACGATTACAGAGAGCAATCTAGAGGTGGTAAAGGTGTAATTACATTAAAGATAACACCAAAAACAGGTGACTTAATTGCCCTTAAAGAAGTAACCGATCAGGATGATCTAATGATTATCACTGAACGAGGTAAAGTTATCCGCATGAGCTGTAGCACCATCCGAACAATGGGAAGAAATACTCAAGGCGTTCGTATTATGCGACTAGATCAAGACGGAGCGATTGCTGCTGTTACTAGAGTTGTTAATGAAGAAGAAGTTGAAGGCGGAGAGGAAGAAGAACCGCAAGCATAAACTTCTCTTTTATTGAATAAATATAAAAAAGGCTCCTGATTTACAGGAGCCTTTTTTTGAATATGAGTTTTAAAAAAATCAGAAATCAGCCTTTCAGTTTCTCGACCATTTCATTGAGTAAAATTTTTCTCATTTCGATGAGCTCTATTGGAGCTACTACATTTACCTCTTTCCCGAATTGAAGCAGCCAATTATTGATGAAGTCTAAATTATCGAACTTAAAACCAATGCTAAATAAGTTAGGATTTATTTCGATTTTCTTAAATATTTTAGCCGGCAGGTTTCCTTCTAACGCGCTCAGAGCACCAACCCCAACCTCTATTATTATTTCCCGATAACTATCGTCAGAGGGAAAAATCAAACCCTCTATCGATGTTTTGCTCGGTATAGCGAAATTTTCTTCCAGAATCTCTACATCGCTTGTCCTATCGAGCACAAAATTCCTAATCTCACCCCTTAAATGAGAAAAACCAATTACGTTCCAGTGATCTTCGTAAAAAACCAAAATGTAAGGGTCAATTTTTCGAATTTGTTTTTTTGTCTTTTCTGATGAGTAAGAAAACTGAATTCTTTTCTTCTGAGAAATTGCGCTACTCAACAAATACCAGTTTCCGCCCTTCCTTTTTTTACTACCAAACTTCTGGTACGGATCAACAATTGTTTTTTCCTGAAGAGAGTTCATCAGAGTTTTCAGCTCCTCAGGCAGAACATTTTTTATTTTAACCTCCACCCCTTTCGCATCATCAACCATCTGCTGATCTACTTGAGATTTCACAAAATTCAAACCCACAATTATGGTCGCCAATTCTTGAGTAGAAAACATTAACGGCGGAATTTTGAAACCGGGCATTACGCCATAGCCAGCGTATTTATCCCAAGTAATAGGAACATTAATCTCCCCTAGCGCGTTAAAATCTCTAAATATTGTACGGCGACTCACCCCAAAATACTCAGCAAACTCATCAACAGTCTTTCTACTCCCCTTTTGCTGAATCATCAGCATAAGCTTAAGACGTCTTTCTGAGCTCTTCATAATATTCCTATTTATTCTATCTAATTCTTTTAACCTGCACCACTGATTTACCCCGGTAAAACTCGCCCATAAAGTCCGTTTCTAGATCCAGAATTTCAACCTTAAACGATTCATCTACAACCTTCAATTCTTCTAGAGCTTCTTCTTTTCCTTTTAAGAAAATCATTGACGACCACTCCTTCTCCTTTATAAAATCGTGCAATTCAAAAACTTTAAATGCGTGCTTCGTAATAATTACACTTTCTAGAGATGTTTCTACAGCGCCAATTGAACCCGCATTTGTAGAAACCGAGTTCTTTAGACTGAGCTTATTTACCAAGTCATTCAATACAAATACTTTCTTCGCAATTATGTCATTCAGTAAAATGCTTTTTTCGCGAAACGCCAACCCCAAGGGGATCCCTGGCAAGCCACCGCCGCACCCTGCATCAACTATAATTGTGGCGTTCGTAAACTCACTCATTAACGAAATACAAAGCGAGTGCTTGATGTGCTCCTTTAATGTTTCATGTGAAACATCCCTACTCACAAGATTCACCTTCCTATTCCACCAAAGAAGTTTATCAGCGTAGAGAAGAAGTTCAGCTTTGTGAATCTTTAAAAGCTCAGAAAGAATGAGAACTTCGCCAACCTGAATCTTTCTGATTTTTATCTTGTGTTCCACGTGAAACCTATCCTTTTAGGTAAACCATGAGCACAGCTACATCGCTAGCAGACACGCCACTAATCCGGCTTGCCTGACCAATGGTCTCTGGTTTAATTTTCGCCATTTTGAGCTGACCTTCAGTTGAAAGGCTTTTAATCTTGGTGTAATCTAAATTCAAAGGAATTTTTTTATTCTCCTTATTCTTTAATTCCTGCACCATTTCAAACTCTTTCTGTATATAACCAGAATACTTTACCAGAATTTCAGCTTGCTCTATCACATATTTATCATCGGTAATATTAGCAACCTCAATAGAAAACTCCTCATCAGCATTCATAATATCATATAGAGATATCTGCGGTCGAGATAAAACAGTGTGAGTTTTTACTGGCTGCCTCAATCCCGTGGTTCCTTTTTCTTCCAGCATTGCATTCATTTTTTCTGGACGAATTGTTCTATCATAAAGTAAAGCTGAAAGCCTATCTACAGCCTCGTATTTTATTTTCATCTTGTCGTAACGTTCTTTGGAAGCTAAACCAATCTTATAGCCAATTTCGGTGAGACGCAAATCTGCATTATCTTGGCGCAACAATATTCTATGTTCAGCTCTAGAAGTAAACATTCTGTACGGCTCTTCGGTACCTTTGTTAATCAAATCATCAATCAAAACTCCGATATAAGCTTCCGATCTTTTCAGAACTAACGGGTCTTTGCCTTGAACTTTAAGCGCGGCGTTAATACCCGCCATTAATCCTTGGCAAGCAGCTTCTTCATAACCTGTAGTTCCATTAATCTGACCTGCAAAATAAAGCCCTTCAATAATTTTGGTCTCTAAGGTCCTCTGTATTTGATGCGGTGGGAAGTAGTCATATTCAATAGCATAACCAGGGCGAATCATAACCACATTTTCAAACCCAGAAATTGAACGGAGAGCTTCTATCTGAACTTCTTCAGGTAGAGATGTAGAGAAACCATTAAGATACATTTCATAAGTATTCCACCCCTCCGGCTCTAAGAACAATTGATGACGATCTTTATCAGCAAAACGATTAATTTTATCTTCAATACTTGGGCAGTATCTAGGACCTATCGATTTAATTCGACCGTTGAACATCGGACTTCTGTCAAAACCTGTTCTTAAAATATCATGAACGTCATCATCGGTATATCCTATCCAACAAGATAATTGATCGTCTTGTTTAGGTAACTCATCCGTTAGGAAAGAGAATGGGGTAGCAACTTCATCACCTACCTGCTCTTCTAACTTAGAATAATCTACTGACCTCCCATCTAAACGAGGCGGAGTACCTGTTTTTAAACGACCTACTTCAAACCCACTATTCTCTAATGCTGCAGAAATTCCTACTGAAGCTCTTTCTCCCGACCTTCCTCCCCCATAATTACTTTCACCAATATGGATTAAGCCATTTAGAAAAGTACCGCTTGTTAGGACAACAGATTTTGAATAAAATTTCTGCCCAGTTTGAGTGACAACGCCTTCGACTTTTTTATCTTCTGAGATAATTAAATCAACAACATTATCCTGTCTAAAGAAAAGGGTTTCTTTCTTCTCCAGATACTCTCTCATTCTTTGAGCGTATAAGGTCCGATCACTTTGGCAGCGAGGACTCCACATGGCTGGTCCCTTGCTTTGGTTAAGCATCTTAAACTGCACACCAGATTCATCGCTAACAATACCGGAGAGACCACCAAGTGCGTCAATTTCTCTAACAAGTTGACCTTTAGCAATTCCACCCATCGCAGGGTTACATGACATTTTTGCAACCGCTTCAAGGTTCATGGTTATTAAGAGGGTTTTAGCACCCAATTGTGCAGCAGCGCCGGCTGCTTCTGAGCCAGCGTGACCACCGCCGACAACTATAACGTCATAATTTGGATTGTGGGAAGACATTTTTCAAAAACTAAACTATTGTAGTTTAAATGAAAAAAGCCTTGAATTACGTAGAATTCAAGGCTTTTTGCGATCCGGAAGGGACTCGAACCCTCGACCTCCTGCGTGACAGGCAGGCGTTCTAACCAACTGAACTACCGGACCGTTGAAGAGCATCAAATATACGGCTCAAATAAATTCTATGTCAAGAGCTAAATTAAAAAAAGAAAGATATTTTATTTGTTGCTCAAAGCCAGCTCGATAGCTTTTGTGATTTCTTCACTTTCTGGTTCAACTTTAGTTTTAAAGCGTCTAATGAGCTTTCCTTCTTTATTAACAAGGAATTTTTCAAAGTTCCAAGAGATATCACCTTTAAAATCTGGGTTATCTTGGCTCGTTAAATAAGTGAATAACTCATCTTGGTCCTCTCCAAGCACCGAAACTTTTGAGAACATAGGAAACTGAACTCCATAAGTGAGAGTACAGAACTCTTTAATTTCTTCGTCAGTACCAGGCTCTTGCCCTTTGAAGTTATTTGCAGGGAATCCAAGTATCACAAGGCCATTATCTTTATACTTATCGTACATTGCTTCTAGCCCTTCGTATTGTGGAGTATAGCCACACTTAGAAGCTACATTCACAATCATCACAACTTTGCCTTTATACTGATCTAAGTCTACTTTATTACCGTCAATATCTTTTCGAGTAAAATCGTAGATTGAATCATAAACTGATGGTAAACCTGTTACCATTAAAGACAGCAGTAAAATCAATACTAACTTCATTATACTAATCCTTTTAAATTACGTTTAGTGTATTAATATTTTTTCAACAGAAATCATTCCTTTATGAAAATTTACACGTTGGCTTTTATTGTGTGCTTTGTACCAAGCACTATTTTTGCCCAAATGTTCAGTGTTCGAAATGTAGAAAACAAACCTAGCGAATCAAATAGTTATCTTAGAATTGGTATGGGTGTTACTAATTTCGTTTATACGGGTTCAAACTCAGTGATTCTTCCAGAGAATAGGCTAGATCTTGATCACAACACTTTGGCTATTCAGTTTGAAAGTTCTGGGCTAGAACTGGGTGTAAATTTTGCGAATAGTTTAGTAGGATTAAAAGAACAAACATTATTGAATTTCTCTCTTTATTATACCAACACTATATTATTTTCTAGAAGCGAAACCTTTCAATTTGGTATACCTTTAAGGATAGGCTCGGATTTAGTTTCTGTTACTAAAGAAAGTTCAAGAGATAAATTTTCTCAAACCTCCATTTCTGTTGGTGCTGGTGCATTACTTTCACTTAGATTAAAAGATAAAATTATATTTACGAATACATTTATTCCAAACTATGGATTCAGTTCATCTAGCGGAGGGTTTTTTGGTGGATCTGAATTCTCTCTTGTTGGAAAAAGTAGGCTTAATTTCCTTAACCTTATTGGTAATAAGAATTTAAGTATTGGGTATGATTACAAAAATTCTTCTTATAATATTGAAGATGAAAATTTCGATTACGATTTGAAAGCTCACATACTAACAATTGCTATTTCACTTTGAAACCCGATAAATTATTACTTGAATTTGAACAACTACTTGAACAATCTGGGTACAGATTACGGAAGGAACGTGGATCCTTTAGAGGAAATGACTGTTTAATTCAAGGCGAGCGTTTGGTAATTGTAAATAAAAATAAGCCCGTTGAAGCACAAATAAGTACCATTGCAAGAGTGCTTGCTGATATAGATTTAAGTAATATCTACATTAAACCTGCCATAAAAAAAGAACTTGAAGTTATTTGGGATCGCCTTTCCGTGCAGAGAAATAATTCAGGCTCAGAATTAGAATTTGAGGACTAATGCGAGTTACTTTTTTAGGAACAGGAACGTCGATGGGAGTGCCAGTAGCTGGTGGGTTTGGGAGCGACCTTACAGCAAACGACCCAAGGAATATTCGAACTCGCTGTGCCGCTTGGATTAAAGGAGCAAAAACATCCATCTTAATTGATGTTGGGCCAGAGTTCCGCATTCAAAGTATTAGAGCTCAAATTAAGAGAATTGATCACGTTCTTCTAACTCACGAACACATGGATCATATTGGCGGCTTAGATGATTTGAGGGCTTATAATTACGTTCAAAAAAACGAAATACCAGTTTACGGCACATTAGGCTGTTTAGAGTCATTAAGGAAGCGGTTTGATTATCTATTTGGTGAAAATAAATATCCCGGCTCCGCTTCCCTTCAACTTTCAGAAATAAATAAGCCTCTAAAACTAGGAGAATTTACAGTAACTCCGTTACCTGTAGAGCACGGTAAGTTAGATATACTCGGTTTTAGAATTGACGACTTTGTCTATCTAACAGATGTAAAAAGTATCTCAGATTCTACTAAGGAGCTTATTAGAGGTTCAAAAGTAGCAGCATTAAGTGCGTTGAGATGGGAGCCAAAACATCCCACACACTTAACCATTCCTGAAGCTATTGATATCATCAATGAGTTAGAGGTTCCAGAAGCTTACTTTATTCATATGGATTCCTCTGTAGATCAGCAAGAAACCAACAGTCGCCTGCCTTCACATATACATCTTGCATACGATCAGCAAGTTTTAGAACTGGATTAAGTAACCTAAATCAAAGGAATTTATTGAAATCTTTAATTCCCTTTAGCTGCTCTACAATATCCTTTACACCTTGAGCTTGTTCCAAATTACAAATCAGTAAAGCTGTATCGGTTTCTACAATCGCTACATTATCAAGACCAACAACAGAAATCATCTTTTCTGTATTTGACATGATTAAGTTGTTGTTAGAGTTTGAAAGCGTTGAGTTTAAGCATTGTACAGCATTACCGTTATTCGCTTTTTGTGCCAAATCATAAACAGCGGTCCAACTTCCAACATCATTCCAGCCAAATTCACCAGGTACTACAAAAACTTCCTTTGCACCCTCCATAATACCGTAATCAATAGAAACTGATTCACACCCCAAATAGAATTCATTGATCGAAACTCCGTGCATATCAGTATAAAGCTCTGGAGATGATTCTTTTACTAAATCGTACATAGCAGGTAATTGCTTCTCTATTTCTTGAAGCACTGTTTCAGCCTTCCAAACAAACATACCACTATTCCAGAAGTAATCTCCAGAATCTAAAAATGTTTGAGCGGTAATTAAATCTGGTTTTTCTTTAAAAGAATTTACTTTTAGTGTCTCATTCCCATCAATTAATTCAGCTTTTGAATTATCTGCATGAATGTAGCCAAAGCCAGTTTCTGGATGTGATGGCTGAATACCTATTGTAACTAGATGATTACCAGACTCCGCTTTCTTTATTGCCGTGTTCATAATTTCAATGAAAGCTGGCTCATTCGTAATGTGATGGTCTGCAGGTAAAACAACCATTACAGCGTTTGGATCTTTCTTGTAAAGTAATTCTGCAGCTATAGCCACACACGGAGCTGTATTCTTAGCAACTGGCTCGCCAACAATATTTTCATCAGGGACTTTAGGAAGTTGTTCTTTTACAATTGGAACATAACTGTCGTTAGTAACTACTAGAACACGTTCTTGTGGAATTATCCCTTCTAATCTCTTGGCTGTATTTTGAATCATTGTTGAATCACCAAAAAGATTCAAAAACTGTTTAGGAAGTGCCTTTGTGCTTTTGGGCCAAAACCTTGTTCCCGAACCGCCGGCCATAATAACTGCGTAAACCATAACTACTTTTAAATTAACATTGAGTTGAACTTTAAAGTAGGTATTTAATTAAACGGTTTCACGCTCAACCTTGCGTAAGGTAAATTTAAAATTAGAACCTATGTTTGGAGTGCTTTCAAATAGAAATCGTTCACCATGTGCTTCCATAATATGTTTGGCAATAGCGAGACCTAACCCTGTTCCTCCACGTTCTCTTGCTCTCGATTTATCAACTCTAAAAAACCGTTCTGTAACTCTTGGTAAATCTAATTCTTCGATTCCGATGCCCGTATCTTTTACATACACAAGAATACGCCCTTCTTTCTTTTTATAGTCCTTAACACCTACCTCAACTTTTCCATTTTGAACATTATACTTAATTCCATTTTCGATTAAGTTTATAAGAACCTGTTTAATTTGATTTTTATCTGCACTAACCCTAAGGTTTTTATCAAAGCTTATTAAGGATAAGCTCACTTTATCTTTCTCCGCCTTATAATGTAAACTTTCTATGATATCATGAATCACTTCATACAAATAAAACTCTTCAATCTGTGACTTAAGCTCTCCAGTCTCTAGCTTAGAGATTTCCATCAAGTCTTTGGTTAGATAGATAAGACGGTTTACGTTCCGCATTGCTTTTTTAAGGAAGTCACGGTTTACATTCTCGTCTTCAAGAGCGCCATTTAATAATGTTTCTATAAATCCCTGAATGGCGAAAATGGGCGTTTTTAACTCGTGGGAAATATCGCCGATAAATTCTTTGCGATAGTTTTCAATTTTATTTAGTCGTTGTATTTCTCTCTCAACGGTCCGACTTGCTTTAACTAATTGCTTAATTAGATAATCTGCTTCGTCGTTGTGACCTGATGTAATATCACCATAGTCCTTAAACCTTTTACGAGCGATGTTCTTGGCGATCTGCTCCAATGTTTGCAGCCTCCTGTATTCCAGTATCGAAGAAACGATGTACGTTATCAAAAATATGAGAACAGTAAGCCCCACAATTATCCATACACTAATACCCTTTTCAATAATTTCGTAGAACCACGAAAAAACCAACGAGCATAAACCTGTAATAAGGGCTACATAAAACGAAATACGTAGCCCTAGTTTAAATACTTTAGGTTTTTGTTTCTTTCTTGAACTCATTCCTTAAATCGGTAGCCAACACCTTTTACAGTTTCAATGTAATGGTCGCCCAATTTCTCACGAATTTTCCGAACATGAACATCTACAGTTCTGTCAACTACATAAATATTATCTCCCCATACTTGGTTTAATAATGTTTGTCGATCTAATACACGCCCTTTCCGGTTCGCTAAAAAGAATAATAATTCAAATTCTTTTCTAGGAAGTTGAAACTCTTCCTCTCCACGTTTTACGATGTAACGGTCTCTATCGATCACAAGATCGTGGACGTCTACTTTATTTACTGATTCTGATTTTTCGTCAAAACGGCGCAAAACTGCTTTAATGCGAGATATTAACTTGGTGGTGCTAATCGGCTTAGTGATGTAATCATCTCCGCCTTTATTTAGCCCTTCCACTTCCGTCTTTTCGTCGCTACGTGCGGTTAGAAAAATAATGGGCATACGTTTTAATGCATCATCTTGGCGCATAATTTCTACCGCCTGTAATCCATCCATTTTGGGCATCATTACATCTAAAAGAACTAAATCTGGCTGATGTTTTTTGGCAATTTCAATGCCTTGCTCGCCATTTTCTGCTTTTAAGACCTCGAACCCTTCTTTGCGGAGATTATATTCGATTAAATCAAGAAGATCTTTTTCGTCGTCAACAACTAAAATAGTTTTTTTGGACACGATAGTAAGGTTGGGTTATGTTAAAACTAGAAGTATAACAATGGTACTAATGTATAGTGTTAAAATAAAACGAAAGCCAGTTAACAAATTGTTATTTATTTAAAACAGATAATGCTTTTTTAATTGCTGAAGGCACTGTAAGTACTTCAGAGCCTTGTAATATCTTAATTGTAGCTTGTTCTGCTTCTCTTCGTTTAAAACCGAGTGATTCTAAAGCTGAGATTACTTCGTCAGAAATTCCGGAAATTGGAGCTATAGAACTTTTGCTGCTAGAACTACTAATTTGGCCAATTTTATCTTTAAGCTCTAAGGAAATTCGCTCTGCCGTTTTCTTACCAATACCTGGCACACGAGATAAGGTGGTAATATCTGAATTCGATATGGCTTGGATTAAATGGTTTGCCGGCAATCCAGAAACGATAGTAAGCCCTAACTTTGGGCCAACGCCTTTTACCGTTATAAGCTTCTCAAAAAGCTGTTTCTCATCTTTAGTGTAAAAACCAAAAAGTCGTTGATCACTCTCTGTTATATGATGATGAATAAGCAACTTTACTTCTGTTTGTGGCTTAAGTTGCTCAAATGTTTGAGCTGAAATCTCCACACGGTAACCTACTCCACCGACATCTAATAGGGCAACATCTGGAAGTAATTCTTCAACAAAACCTTTTAAAAATGCGATCATAAACCTTTTATCCTATCTGGATTTTGAGCGGCAAAAGCAGCCCAGTCCGATTTTTTATTGTTCTGATGTGTTTTTTTAGTTGATGCCCCAGTAATTATCGAATTACCTTTCATGTAATGGCACCACGCCACTGCAAGTGCATCAGTAGCATCATTTTTAAGCTTTTCATCCGGTAAACGTACCATCTTACTAAGCATAAAAGCCACTTGTTCCTTACTGGCGTTTCCATTCCCTGTTATAGCTTTTTTAACCACTTTTGGAAAATACTCTACAACTGGGATTCCACAATGTTTACCCGCTAAAATAGCAGCGGCTTGTGCGCGACCCAATTTAAGCATTGCTTGAGGATCAACTCCGTAGATGGGAGTTTCTACTGCGCAAGAAGTGGGTTTTATAGATTTGATGATTCCACAGAGTTGATCGAATATGTATTTAAGTCGATCGGAGTGGTCATCCATGTGTGCCATTTTAAGCACATCACAACGGAGGGCAATTAAGGAACCATTTTCCTCGGTAAGCACAGCATATCCCGTAAAACGGGAGCCTGGATCAATACCGAGGATTATATCTGGCATAGCGGATTAGTCTTCTTCGCTATAAAGTTTAACTAAATCATCGATCATTTCTTCCGAAATACCAGAAGTAACAAAACCACCATCATGGTATAAGTTCTGCATAGTAACTTTTCTTGTTAAATCAGAGAAAAGAGTAACACAATAATCAGCACATTCATCAGCGCTTGGGTTACCGAGAGGTGCAATTTTTTCAGCGAAAATAAACATGCCGTCAAAATTCTTAATACCAGTACCAGCAGATGTTTTTGTAGGTGCTTGAGAAATCGTATTAACTCGAATTCCACGTGGAGCTAATCTACTTCCGTAATTTCTAGCAATACTCTCTAATAATGCTTTCGCATCGTTCATATCAGAATACTTAGAGAAAATACGTTGCGCACCGATGTATGATAATGCAACTACACTTCCACCTTCGTTCAGAACGCCAACTTCATCAGCAAAATGCAAAATGCGGTGTAATGAAATTGCAGAAATATCGAGAGATTGGTGGTACCAGTTATAGTTTAAGTCGGTATACGCTTTTCCTTTTCTGATATTAGGAGACATCCCTATTGCATGAAGAATAAAATCTACACCACCTTCTTCTTCTTTAATCTTCTCCATCATTTCTTTAACAGCTTCATCACTAGAAACATCACAAGGAATAATTTGCGCTCCTGTTTCTTCCGCCAAAGCATCTAACTGTCCTAACCGTAATGCAACAGGTGCATTAGACAACACAAAGTCTGCCCCCTCACGCTTACATGCTAAGGCGATTCTCCAAGCAATGCTGCGTTCATCCAGCGCTCCAAAAATAATTCCTTTTTTTCCTTTTAATAAACCGTAGCCTTCGCTCATTTCTATGTAATTAATTTGAATTTTTTAGACAGATACAAATTCGCCAATATTGGTGTAAAATGATAGCAGGAAAACTTGAGGGATTTATACCTCTATAATACACTTATTTATAATAGCTTTAGTATCACCTTGGTGTTTCAGAATTATACACTTTTAGCTAGTTCTGGGAGCTAGCAGGAATTACATTCAAAAATTGAAATTCAGAAGTGTTTTCGTCTTTTAGGATAATCAATTCCCCATTCTTTGTTGAGCCCATTGTTGCGCCTGGCAACTTTAGCTCTCCTAAATAATCCAAGCTTTTCTTGTCGTATACCGCAACAAAATGATGGCTATCATTTAAAATCCTTACGTCTTTCACAGTTCCTGTTTCGTTTCGGAAAACATGAAACAGATATTTATCAGAATGAGCTAAGTGCAGACTAGTACTTTGTTTTTCTGAAAGAAACCGAGCCATTGTGGTTTTACTACCGACCATTGATATAAACTTGTCAGAGAGCATAAACGACTTTGGCTTGAGCTCTGTTCGCTTTTGATAAAGTTCATCGTCCATCGAAAACACTTGAATGAAAGGCGTTTTAGCATGAGAAGTGTAGATTAATCGGCTTTTGCAATCAATATTTATTAATGTTTCCTGCATCACATCTGTTCTGCCTTCAAAAAAAGAATCATAACCGCCTAGTGTATCTGTAAGAGAAAAAGTAGAATCAAAAACGGCCACAATTGGCGTAGATGGTAGGGTTGGCTCTCCTAATAATTGAACACCTAAATACCACTTGCCATCACATTGCTGTAAGTTTCTGGATGTAACAGAAATTCCTTTCTTAATGGGATAGTTGAAAGAAGTTACCTCATCATTATTCCGATCGTAATACTTAAAAAAAGCTGAGGCTTTATCTAGAACTAGCGCATTTCCTTTTTCATCAAATCCGAAAAACCGAGCGTCTTGAATTTCTTCTGGTCCTCGCCCTTCTTTTCCAATAGTTTCAACAAGCCCTCCATCATAGTTAATAACTACAAGTTGTATGGGCGAAGTGAAATTGGTAAAAATGAGTTCATCAGACACAGGATTGTCCATTGCTACAGTATACGTTCGATGTACTTGCTCCAGTGTCTTTTCATCTAGTTTTAGCTCTCTAGATAGTTCTAATTTAACCTTCGACTCATTTTCAACATTCGAACAGCTGAAAAGCAGAACCGATATAATTGAGAGTCCAGAAAGCCAGCGCTTTTTATTCTTTAGATTGAAATTTGATATAGTTGATTTCACTTATATATAAAATATTTAAACTTTATCCTACTTAATACGGTGAATACCACTGTTTTTAAACAAGTTTAAGAATGTGTAGATAAAAAAAGATATATACAAATTATCCGTCTTTAGTTCTAACTCAGTGAGGTTTATTTGATTATAGTATTACCGTTTAAGCGCCGCATATATAAACATAAAAACTTTATCCACATTGGTGTTGATAACGCATATTAAAAGCTGTATTTTTATCGGCTCTGAATTAAGCGGTTAAATCCACTTTATATATTATGTTTGAAAGTTTATCCTCAAAATTAGATAAAGCGTTTCAGAATCTGAAAGGCGAAGCACGTATTAGCGATGTTAACATTGCGGAAACAGTACGTGAAATTCGTCGTGCCTTATTGGATGCTGATGTAAACTTTGAAGTAGCCCGCGAATTCACCAAAAAAATTCAAGAACAAGCACTTGGATCCGACGTTCTTACCAGCGTTAACCCTGGCCAACAATTCACAAAGATTGTGTTTGATGAGCTTGTGGCTACCTTTGGTGGTGAGAAAGTTGAAATTGCAAGTGCACACACTCCCCCTACTGTAATTCTTATTGCAGGTTTACAAGGTTCGGGTAAAACTACCTTTTCAGGTAAATTAGCCCGATATCTCAAGCAGGAGCATAAAAAGAATCCGCTTCTTGCTGCCGCCGATGTTTATCGCCCTGCTGCCGTAAACCAGCTTAAGTCTCTGGCATCTCAAATTGATGTACCAGTTTATTCTATTGAACAAAAAGATGCTGTTCGCGTTGCTAAAGAAGCAGTTGCAATGGCTAAAAGTTTGGCAATGGATACTGTTATTATTGATACTGCCGGACGATTACATGTAGATGAGGATATGATGAAGGAGATTGCGGAAATTAAAAAAGCCGTAAATCCTCATGAAATTTTGTTTGTTGTTGACTCAATGACCGGTCAGGACGCAGTTAACACAGCAAAAGAGTTTAACGATCGAATTGATTACGACGGGGTAGTTCTTACCAAGTTAGATGGCGATACCCGAGGTGGTGCCGCACTTTCTATAAAAACTGTTGTAAACAAACCCATCAAGTTTGTGAGTACTGGCGAAAAGCTAGACGCACTTTCCCCTTTCTACCCAGACCGTATGGCACAACGCATACTTGGCATGGGCGATGTGGTTTCGTTAGTTGAAAAAGCTCAAAAGGAATTTGATGAAGAGGAAGCTGATCGCCTTCAAAAGCGTATTAGTTCTGATAAGTTTGACTTAGAAGACTTCCTTGAGCAAATTCAAAAGATAAAAAAGATGGGTGATTTCACCGATCTTGTATCTATGATCCCCGGCGCCAGCAAAGCATTGAATAATGCAGATATCGATGATGATGCGTTTAAACCTATCGAAGCGATTATCTACTCAATGACGCCGGAGGAGCGTCAGGACCCAAGCTTATTAAACGGAAGTCGAAGACGACGTATAGCAACAGGCTCTGGCACTACTGTCCGTGAGATCAATGATCTCATAAAACAGTTCGAACAGATGAAAAAAATGATGAAGACTATGTCCAAAATGGGAAAAATGGGCCGAGCACTTCAAGGATTAAAAAATCTACCAATAGGTAGATAACGATTATACATAAACTCACTGGAGAACAACATTGATTAGAATAAGACTTCAAAGGAAAGGACGTAAAAAACGACCTATCTACCACTTGGTAGTTGCTGATAGCCGCTCTGCTAGAGATGGCCGCATTATCGAACAAGTTGGCCGTTACGATAACGTAACAGAAAACAAAGAAGTAGTACTTAACGAAGACCGTATTTTATACTGGTTACAAACTGGTGCTCAACCCTCCGATACCGTTCGCAAGATCCTTCGCAACTCAGGCCTTTTATACAAGCGCCATCTTATGATGTGGGGCAAAAGTGAAGCAGAAGTTGAAGCTGCTATGACTGAATGGCAAGCTTACCGTGAATCTAAAGGCGACGGTGATGCTTCGCGTAAAGATACGCACAAATCTGTACTTGCAGCTGAAGAGACTGAATATAAAAAGCAAGTGGCTGAAAAAGCATCTGAAGCGGCGAAAGAAGTTGCAGCAGAAGCTAAAGCTGCCGAAGCAACTGAAGAAGTTGAAGAAACCGCTTCAGAGGAAACAACCGAAGATACAGCTGTAGTTGAAGAAACTACTGAAACAGTAGAAGAAGTAGCTGCCGAGCCAGCATCTGAAGAAGCTGCGGTTGAAGAGCCAGTTGTTGAAGAAGTTAAGGAAGAAGCTCCTGCGCTTGAAGAAACTGAAGTTGTTGCTGAGGAAAAAGAAGAAGAAGCAAAAGCCACTACAAGTGATGCTGGCCAAGACTCTTCTGCTATGACCGCTAAAGAAGCAGCTGACCATATCAAGAACACAGATTTAGCCGGTTTAGAAGGCTTTATTGCAGATGATGAATCTCGCAAAACTGTTCTTGCTGCATGGGAAAGCAAACAATCAGAAGAATAACCAACGAAATTCGGCTCCTATGAATCAGGACGCCAATACAAATCCATTTACTCAAATCGGGCTAATTGCTCGATCGCATGGGCTAAAAGGTGAGCTTAAAGTTCTCTTTGAGAACGAAGACCCTATAGCCTTGGAAGAGTTGAATATGGTGTATTTGCGAAACGAGAGGGGCGATTATTTTCCTGCGCGAGTTAGAGAAATTCGTTACCAGGAAAAAGGAAACAAATTTTCGTTCTTTGTACAATTTGAACACATCGCTGATCGCGCTTCGGCAGAAGCTTTAAAAAATCGAGGTATTTTTCTGGAAACAGATAAAGCTGAAGAATTTTTAACTGCTTATGATTCTGAAGGTTCGGTTCTCAATTACGATGTTTATGATAGTAATAATCAACATTACGGAATAATTACTGAGATTCTAGAAAATCCAGCTCAAGACACTTTAGTCATAGCTGGCAGTTCTGGAACCGTTCTAGTTCCTTTTGTAGATCAATTTGTTGTAAGCATTGACGATGAAAATGAAGCGGTGATTTGCCAAAACTTAGATCTTTTAGAGGGGTTATAGTATGATGAGAATTGATATTCTTTCCGCAGTACCCTCTTTACTCGACGGCCCACTTAATCACAGTATTGTGAAGCGCGCCAAAGAAAAAGGACTTGTTGAAGTTTACGTGCACGACCTTCGGGATTTCACTGAAGACAAGCATCGTAAAATTGATGACTATCCTTATGGTGGAGATCCCGGAATGGTATTAACACCTCAGCCCATTTTCAGCTGTATTGAACATCTATGTAAGCAACGTAAGTATGATGAAATCATTTTTACTGCACCAGATGGAGACGTTTTTGACCAAACCGAAGCAAACGCATTATCACTCACACAAAATGTAATGATATTGTGTGGACACTATAAAGGTGTAGATCAGCGAGTACGCGATATGCTAATTACCAAAGAATATACCATTGGTGATTATGTGCTATCAGGAGGAGAACTTCCAGCAATGGTTATTACCGATGCTATTGTTCGATTAATTCCTGGTGCTATTGGTGATGCTGGAAGTGCGCTTAATGATTCATTTCAAGATGGGTTATTAGAAGCGCCCGTTTATACACGGCCAGCAGAATTCAAAGGTCAACAAGTTCCAAGTGTTTTACTTTCTGGAGACAGAAACAAACAGGCAGAATGGAAGCATGAGCAAGCGGTTCAACGAACAAAAGAACGACGAAAAGATTTGTACGATAAATTTAAGAAAGACTATTAACAGCTGATTCGTCAGCAAACATACAGAATAATGGATAAGCTAAAATTGATAGAACAAACACTGGTACACGACGATTTACCAGCGTTTACTGCAGGTGACACTATAAACGTTCACTACCGTGTACGTGAAGGTGAAAAAGAGCGTATTCAGCAGTACGAAGGTGTTGTAATTAACGAACGCGGAAGCGGTGCAAACAAAACGTTTATGGTTCGTAAAATTAGCAATAACATCGGTGTTGAGCGTATTTTCCCACTTTACTCTCCTTTTATCGCTAAAATTGAAGTGAAAAGAGTTGGTAAAGTTAGACGTTCTAAATTGTTCTACTTACGTGATCTTCGCGGTAAAGCGGCTCGTATTAAAGAAAAAGAAACACTAGGCAGGAAAAAATAAGTAGCTTTGCGGCTCTTTTTTTCTTCTAACACCGGATGTTCTCCGGTTGTGATTACATACTACGCACTAGAATTAATTAGTGTGTTAGATTATACTGAGTTTAAGGCGAATGCTTAACGGCATTCGCCTACTTTGTTTGTCCTATCTATGCCTTCTTTCTATACTCCGATTAAAATCCTTTTTGAAGTAATAACACATAATAATTCGTTGAAAGTGGATGTAAATCGAACTATTTTAAAAAGCTTTAAAAATCCCAAAGAATCTAACTAAATTCGATGAACATAATCCTGTTTGGCCCTCCTGGCGCTGGTAAAGGTACACAAGCTAATTTAATTCAAGCCGAATTCAATATTCCTCATTTATCAACAGGAAATATCTTTCGTGCGGCTATCAAAAACGAAACACCACTTGGTGTAAAAGTTAAAAGCATTTTAGATGCTGGTGAACTTGTTTCCGATAATACCGTGGTTGATTTAGTAGCTGAAGAGTTAAAAGACTCCAAATACGACAATGGCTGTATTTTTGACGGCTTTCCAAGAACCGTTGTACAAGCAGAGGCTTTTGATTCAATTTTAGCTGCTAAAGGATCAAAAGTTGACGCTTTTGTAGTGCTTAGTGTTCCTGAAGACGAACTAGTTAGAAGAATTTTAGCTCGTGGTGAAGGCCGTTCTGACGATACCGAAGAAATGATTAAGAATCGCCTAGAAGTATACACTAATGAAACTGAGCCTGTTCAAAGCTACTACTCCAAACAAGGACTAGTTCAAGAAATTGACGGCATTGGTACTATTGAAGATATCTTTGGGCGAATTAAAGACGCTCTTAAATAAAATTAAAGCCGGTTTATGCCGGCTTTTTCTTTTTCTAAAATATAGATAACCCAGTTTGGGTGGTGAACTCTTCCAAGGCTTTCATCCCCAGAATCGAATTCCCTGCTTTATTTAGCCGCGGACTCCAAACGGCTATACTATAATCTCCTGGATATATTGCCACAATACCTCCTCCAACACCACTTTTCCCAGGCAAACCAACTCTAAATGTAAACTCGCCCGCTTCATCATAAAAACCACAAGTGAGCATAATTGCACTTATTCGTTTTGATTGAGACCCAGTAATCAAACGCTCTCCTGTTTCACATAAAATGCCATGATTTGTATACAGTAAAAAACTCTCCGCCAGCTCTTTACAAGTCATTTCAATAGAACATTGGTGATAATAGAAATCTAACACTGTATCGATATCATTTTCGATATTACCAAAAGACTTCATCAAATTGATAAGTGCTTTGTTCCTATAACCGCATTGTTTTTCTGACTCAGCTACGCTCTTATTATAGTTTACATTATTGGCACCACAAAGCTTTCGGATGAATGCTAAATAATCCTCTTTAGGATTTTCTAGCAAAGAAACGAGCACATCAGAAACCACCAAAGCACCAGCATTAATTAACGGATTACGAGGTATTCCTTTTTCGTACTCCAACTGCACTAACGAGTTAAAAGGATTACCTGAAGGTTCAACATCGACTCTCTTCCATAGTGTCTCTCCTACCATGGAAAATGCCATCGTTAGAGAAAAAACCTTTGTTATACTTTGAATAGAAAACTTCTCTTCGCTATCACCAACAGAAGCACTTCCACCATTAAGCATACATAAATGGATTCCGAATTTATCGGGATTTACTTTTCTAAGTTCGGGTATATAATCGGCAGCATCACCTTCGCCTCTTAGATCTTTTAAGTCTTCATTAATATCTTCTAAAATCTTCTGATAATTCTCAGGCATCGACAATCTATACTTTATGGTTTCGGTGATTCAGTTTTGTAGAATATAAGCATTAGCTAAAGCCTTGTACTCTTTTACTTCTTGAACAACCCATTGCTCATCTTCTCCAAATTCCTGAGCTAATAACTGGCCAACAATAGGTGCCATTTCAACAGAGGCTTTAGCATCTAATAGCAATGCTCGCATTCTTCGCGATAGCACATCTTCTATAGTGATAGCTAGCTCGTTTCGTACCGCCCAAATAACTTCACCTTTTAAATATGGTAAGTTTGGATGGATTTGTTCGTTCCATTCTGGACTCTCTTTAAGCAATTTATCTAAGCCTACACTATCAGAACCATACATATGCAAAGGATCGTTACGATCTACTGACTTTAACCAACCATGAATACGAAGCTCCTTAGTTACACAAACTTTTTGCTCTAAACCAGCAACTAGCATCGCTCTATCAATAGTGTCTTCAGCCATTTTGCGGTAGGTCGTCCATTTTCCGCCAGCAATAGTTACTAACCCTGCTTCCGAAACTTCTAGATGATGACTTCTCGAAATCTCAGAAGTAGATTTTGAATCTTGAGGTTTAACAAGAGGGCGTAAACCTGCGAATACACTTTTCACATCCGCGCGAGTTGGATCTTTAGTGAGATACTGTTTAGCATGACGTAGTATAAACTCGATTTCCTCTTCTAGGGCAATGGGTTCCAGCGTTGGTTTCTCTATAGCTGTATCCGTTGTTCCTACAATTACTTTATCGTGCCAAGGCACTGCAAATAAAACTCGCCCGTCATCAGTGTGAGGAACCATAATTGCAGCATCACCAGGTAGAAATTCTTTATCCAAAACAAGATGTATTCCCTGTGCACATTGTATCATCTGTTTATGTTCTTGATTATCCATTTGCATGATGGAATCGGAAAATATTCCTGTAGCATTAACAACAACACGGGCATTGATGCTAAAGCTTTCTCCTTCTACCATATCTAAGACTTCAACTCCTTCTATCAAGCCTACGCTATTTTTTATTAAGCCAGTAACTTTCATATAATTGATGGGAGTGCCACCTTCATCAACAACTGTTTGGGCAAGATTAATAGCCAAGCGAGAATCATCGAACTGGCCATCGTAATACATCACCCCACCTCGTAAACCTTCAGGCTCAAGTGTGGGTATTTTCTCAAGAGTTTCCTCTTTAGAAAGTGTTTCGGATTTTTTGATCCCCAATTTCCCCGCAAGGGCATCGTACACTTTCATTCCCACACCATAAAACGGACCGTTCCACCACTCGTAACTAGGTACTATAAAAGATTGATGGCTTACTAAGTGTGGCGCATTCTGAATAAGTAGACCACGTTCATGCAATGCTTCAATCACCAGAGAGACATCGCCCTGCTGTAAATAACGAACACCACCATGAACCAGTTTGGTACTTCTGCTAGACGTTCCTTTCGCAAAATCATGCATATCTAAAAGTAAGGTTTTGTAACCTCGCGATGCAGCATCAACCGCACAGCCTAATCCTGTTGCACCGCCACCAATAATGAGTACATCCCAGTAATCATTAAACTCTCTTACATTATTAAGAAGTTCTTTTCTGTCCATTTTGAAACCTTATTCTTTAATTAAACTTCAGTTCTAATCAATCCAACCTTTACTCTTTTCAATCGCTTTGTTCCATTTCTCAAGTAATTTATCCACTTCTGATTTTTTCATACTCGGCTCAAAGCGTTTGTCTTCATGCCAATGTGTTTTTGTTTCATCAGTACTCTCCCAAAATTGAACGGCTAATCCCGCTAAATAAGCTGCACCAAGGGCTGTTGTTTCCAAAACTTTTGGACGTACCAATGGGATACCCAAAATATCCGATTGAAACTGCATCAATGTATTATTTACCGTAGCTCCACCATCAACACGAAGTTCTTTAATTTGGATTCCTGAATCTGCTTCCATCGCAGAAATCACATCTTTCACTTGAAATGCAATTCCTTCTAAAGCCGCTCGGGCTATATGTCCACCTGTAGTTCCGCGAGTTATACCGAAGAGCGTCCCGCGGGCACGCTGATCCCAATGCGGCGCACCTAAGCCTGCAAAAGCAGGGACTAAGAATACACCACCGTTATCTTTCTCAGTAAGTGCTAGTTTCTCCACATCCGAAGATGACTTAATGATTCCGAGTCCATCTCGTAACCACTGCACAACAGCACCGGCAATAAAGATGGAACCCTCTAAAGCATAGGTGATTTCACCATCCAAACCCCAAGCCACCGTTGTAAGTAATTTATTCTTGGACGGAATTGGTTCTTTCCCTGTATTAAACATGATGAAAGAGCCCGTGCCATAAGTATTTTTTAGCATTCCAGGCTCTAAACACATCTGACCAAAAAGTGCAGCTTGTTGATCGCCAGCTATTCCAGCAATAGGAACTTCATGCGCAAAAATGGTTGTTTTGGTGTGACCATAAACTTCGCTTGATGATTTTACTTCAGGCAACATACTTTTGGGGATCGAAAGTAAGTCTAGCAATTCTTCATCCCACTTTTGCTCCTTAATATTAAAAAGCATAGTTCTAGATGCATTGGTTACATCCGTAACATGAGTATCGCCTTTTGTTAAATTCCAGATGAGCCAAGTGTCGATAGTTCCAAAAGCTAGTTTTCCTTCTTCGGATTGTTTCCTTGCACCTTCTACATGTTCAAGAATCCAACGTATTTTTGTTCCAGAAAAATAACTATCAATTATAAGTCCTGTTTTCTCTTTTACCTTTTCTTCCCAACCTTGTTCTCGCAGTTCATCACAATAATCAGCGGTTCTTCGATCTTGCCAAACAATTGCATTATAAATTGGCTTTCCGGTATCTCTATTCCAAACAACCGTCGTTTCTCTTTGGTTGGTTATACCAATTGCGGCAATGCTCTTTCCGTCAGCTCCACATTCTGTTATTGCTTCTGCTATCACACCGGCCTGGGTTTTCCAAATCTCCATTGGGTCGTGTTCAACCCATCCATCGTTAGGAAAGTGCTGCTTAAACTCTTTCTGTGCAACTGCTTCAACACGTCCAGAATGATTGAAAACAATAGCTCTAGAACTAGTTGTTCCTTGGTCGATTGCAAGAATAAAGCGCTTAGACATGTTCGAGTTTTTTAGCTTTTAATGGTAGTGGAAATAGCGGAATTAATGATTCATAAACAAGTGATACTATCAACTTCCAATAATTTTGAATCGGTTAAAATTTCTTGGGTTTAATCGCTTAACTAAATTAAATTGATTAAATACTCCATACCTAATGTATCTGTTATGAAAGTTAAACTGACTCTTTTTATATCTATTATTCTAACAATGTTTCATTTTGATTCTGCAAGCGCCCAAACACTTCAACTACCTCGTATATTTGGAGACCACATGGTGTTGCAGCGTAATGCAGATGTTCGACTTTGGGGATGGTCTGAACCAAATTCAAATGTACACGTTCAACTTGGTTCAATTTCGGTTGAAACCGTAGCTACACCAGAGGGAAGTTGGGAAGTATTTCTTCCAAAACAGATTGCTGGAGGCCCTCATCGTTTGGAAATCAGTTCGGATGAAACCATTTCTTTTGATGATGTCTACTTTGGCGATGTTTGGATTGCAGGTGGACAATCGAATATGGAATGGAAACTAAATTGGGTTGTGGATGGCTGGGAAGAAGAAGTTGCTAATAGTGACTTCCCAGAAATTCGATTTTTTGAAGTGCCAAATACAACTTCCTATAAAACCGAACACGATATTACCGGTGGAGAGTGGATGCTTTCGAATCCTGAAACCTCGCCAAATTTCTCCGCTATTGCATGGTATTTTGCTAAACTAAATCATACTGAAAAATCCGTTCCTGTTGGAATCATTGATAGCAATTGGGGTGGAACTCCTGCCGAAGCTTGGACACCTGCACAAAGATTATTATCCACACCTGGATCTGAAAAAGAAGCCCAAAGAGTTTTAGATCCCAATAAAGATTGGGCTACTGAATTTGCACAGAACAAAGAGAGGGAAACACTTAAGTGGGACTTAATTGGAAGCCCAAAGAGAGGGTTAGCTAAAAATGTGCATACAACAGGGTTTGATGATTCGAACTGGATGGATGTAACTCTCCCTTTAAAAAAGCCTTTACAAGATGTTGTTTGGCTACGTAAAACCTTTGAACTTGATGATTCCCCAAAAAATCCAATCGTTTTCCATTCTGGAGATATTGTCCAAGAAGCTATTTTTTACTTAAACGGAGATTCCATTGGTGTTAAAGGTTGGCAAGATAGTAACACCAGCTTCAATATAGACCCATCACTATTCAAAAAGGGAACGAACCTTATCGCGTTTAGAGCTGTAAACTCTTGGGATAACAATGTTATGATTGGTGGAAAAGTTAATATGGAACTGGTTATAGACGAAGACAGAATCGATTTAGCTGGTGACTGGAAATTCTCTAACGAAGTTGAGCCAAAAATTCCCCAACCAACTCGCAACGAATGGCAGCCTGGTTTTCTATACAATGCTATGATTCATCCAATAGCTGGCTATTCTCTTAAAGGTGCTATTTGGTATCAAGGCGAAAACAACGTAGGAAATCATACACATTATAATAAGCTATTTGAGGCTATGATTGAAGAATGGAGAAGCGCTTGGGGACAAGGTGATTTCCCTTTTCTGTATGTTCAACTCGCAAATTATTCAAAGAAAACAATAAAAACCGCCGAGAGCGCTTGGGCTGCATTACGAGAAGCTCAAACTCAGACTTTACGACTTAACAACACCGCAATGGCAACCATTATTGATATTGGAAATGCCGATGACATCCATCCTAGAAATAAGAAAAGTGTTGGTTACCGTTTATGGTTAGCCGCTTTGAAGGAGGCCTACAATCAAACAGATGTTGTTTATTCAGGACCAACTTATCGCTCACATTCTGTTGAAGGCAATAGAATGCACATTTCGTTTGACCATATAGGATCTGGGCTCGTTGTAAATAACTCGGATAAAGTTCTTGGCTTTGCTCTTGCTGGTGAAGATTCAAAATTTCATTGGGCAGAAGCCAACTTAGACGGCAATGAGATAGTTATTTGGTCTGACAAAGTTTCTAAACCCGTCTTCATTAGGTATGCTTGGTCCGACAATCCTGACGTTTCTCTTTATAACAAAGAAGGTTTACCTGCGGTACCATTTAGAACCGATAACTAAACTAATTTTCTACTTTACTTTTTTCATCGCTTTTTGATAACACGCTATACCTTCGTCATAAACTTGTTGTGCTTTATTGAAATCAAACGCACCAGCTGTATTTCTTGGAATTTCTACCAATACATCGACAGGGTATAATTCTAGCATTAGCGAGGTAAGCCGATCTTGAGTAAAACTGAAAGAACTTTCCATCAATTCTAGCAATGAAAATGCGTCCTCTTCTGCCTTTTCCTTTTGTTCTTCATACTTGCGGGCATATTCAACAACGTTGTCTGGAAGAATTTTTTCGTACCATTTTGGTTCTTCTGGCTTTTTTGAATTTGCAATCTTATCCAGCTTCTTATCTGCTTTTGCATTCAAATCTACCGCCACTATAATAGCGTCGTCTCGTTTCTTTACTAAGTTTATGGGGAGCGGATTTAGCACTCCTCCATCAACTAATACACGGCCATCTTGTACTGCAGGAATATATAATCCTGGAATGGAACCTGAGGCTCTTAACGCTTTATATAAATCACCTTTTGTGAAGTGAACTTCTTCGTTATTCTTCATATCGGTGGCCACAGCGGTAAAAGGTATTGCAAAATCTTCAATATTCAACATCCCCAATAGATCTTTATGTTTTGCAAAAATCTTATCTCCTTTTACAAAGCCTTGCTTGGTGAGTGTGAAATCCATTAAATCAAAAACATCTTTTCTGCTAAGCTTCAGAATCCAGTTTTTATAATCTTCAAAATGTCCCGCTGCATAAATACCACCTATAACTGCGCCCATAGAGCAACCAATTACTTCAATTATTTCGAAACCCTCTTTCTCTAACTGATCTATTACCGCTATATGAGCAATTCCTCGTGCGCCACCACTTCCCAAAACTAGATGTACTTTCTTTTTCATTAATTCAGTGATATTGAAATCGACTTAAGTTTAAATTTCTCTGTTTAGATATACGATTTAGCTAACTAACGCTCTAGTTCTTACAACCCGATTGTGTTTCTGCCATGTTTACCAATTCCCAGTACGGAGGTTTATAACCATTTTTGGTTTTAAAAAGCTCAATTTCTGCGTTTACTTTTTCCTTTATCTGGATGTGTCTACTCACAAAAGTATTATTCTTTATCGCTTGGGTGGCCGACATTCCTTCAGGAACAGGACCTTCGCTACCCAACCAATTCTTAACTACACTATATCCTTTTAAAGCTCTAGCAAATGGAAGTAGGAACGAGTTATATCCCACTTTTTCACCTTGGTCGGCGCACATAAGCATTGCATCAATCACCGAGTTATATAAGTGATCATCAAACAAGCTTTCTTCGTTTCTCCATTCGGCAACTACAGCAAGCTGAGCATCATATTCTAAATCAGAAGGCATTTGAGTTACAAAATTCTCAACGCCAAAAGTATTTAACAACGAAACTACTCCTTCCGAGGAAATTGTAGATTCAGAAGCCCACAGCTGAATGCCATTATTCTTGTAGGTGTAGGATCCTACTTCCGAACAAAACATCGTCTCTGAATCGTAAAAGTCCATTTTAAAATCGTAAGGAATGTGCCTTTTTTGAACTTCTTCAAACATATCTTTTGCTGCATAATGTGGAAGCATTGGATTTTTTATAATCTGAGATAGATTATGCCTTGGACGAAGCACCATAAATCTCAACTTGCGATCTTTGATGTATTGATCCAGTGTAGCGATTGCAACTCCACGTTCAATATGGGCTTCAATTAAATATGGGATATTGGTTCCTTCTTCAACATACACCAATGCCACGTGAGAGAAATTTCCAGGGAAATCGTTTCCTCTAGAAATTAATGCTGAAACTTCAGCTCCACCTCGCGAAACAAGTAAATCGCCACTATGAACTTTAATACCCAAAATATTGGTACTTGGTGTTTCTGAAGGCTCATCCTTTACATACAAAACAGATTCAAAAGCACTATTTGATTGTAAAAGTACTTCCTCTACCGCAGCGCGCATTCCATATAAGGTTTTATATAAAGCAATTCTGGCTTCAGACTGATTGATATCCCAATCTATAGATTGTTCTTTTATAGTTTTTCGGGCACGATTATACAACTCGATAAATTGATCATTTTGAGTTTCTTGGGCTGCAACAATCGGGGCTAACTCAAAAAACCCATTCATGAAAAATTCTAATCTTTGGTCATTTGGTAGAATGTTATTCTGTTCAATCTCCGACAAAACCTCTAGAGTACTATTAAGAAGTAATTCTATTTTTAGCGTTCGTTCAAGCTCACTTTCATTTCTAGCTTGGGCAAAATCGCGTTCTAGACTTTTCCACCGTTCATTCTGATTCCAAATAAAGGGAGTTGAATTTCCTTCTCGTTCAATATTAATAGAAGAAAAGTCCGGAATCATCAATAATGCGTAGACAACAATAATTCCAAGTAACCATTTTAGCAGCGTTTTTTTCATGGAAGAATGTACAAAAAGTTAATGAATGGAAATTTAAACTTAAGGTTCCGTTTCTTCCAGATGGTAGTTATAGATGTTAGATAGTTTAGTGGCAGTTATAATAAATTAAACAACGGAGAAAAGTCATTCTGATCCCGAAGCCTCGGGACGAAGAATCTTCACAGCCGATAAAAAACAATTATTTTGTTTGTAGACAATAGCTGACCATACTTTCACACTATTTCCTTGCTCACTAATACATTCATCTCATTAATGGCTGTACTTTTGTTCCGCCAAAAGTACCAAAAGCTCTCGACAAGAATTATTGGCGCGAACTTCATTGCATCGACTCAATCATTCCAATGGTCTTCGCTCACCTTATGCCACATTCAAATCCTAGCCTGTGTGGAATGATTACTCCTGTCGGAGACGTCGATTCCATTGCGTTCTTCCTCCGCCAATAATTCTAAACGTCGATGTGATTTGGTGGGTTTATTCACACTCTGGGACCTAAAAATCTCTAGGTACTTTGTGAGCAATTAAAAATTATTTCTGTCAACAAATTACCTAGCACCTACAAGGATGACTCTGAGCATTTTTAAGATTTTTTTAAACAGGATTTGGCTTACTACATCACTCATAGTTCTCTACTCACTACTAATCATAAAAAAAGATCACATTTCACTCGTAACTCAGACCTAATATTTCATTAGATTTGAGTTATGCACGATTCCCAATTTCTTATAAAACTCGTCCGGGCTAGGATGCCCTTTGGGCAGTATCAGCATAGTTTTATCACTGATATCCCTGTTCATTACCTTGAGTGGTTTAGTCGAAAAGGTTGGCCTGATGGACAACTTGGTCAGTTTCTTTCAACGATGTACGAGATTAAAACCAACGGACTAGATCGAATACTTGATCCCATTAAACGTGAGTACCGTTAGTTTTTTAAGGTAATGGAAATAATTTCTTACACAATGTAACATATTTTTTACTTTACGTATGAATTTCCCGACACTAACAAAAAAACGGAGTTTAATATGTCGAAAAGAGAAATTTATGCTTATACATCCATCGCTTCTACTATCTGCCTTTTGGGCTTTTATATAATTACTGTTTTTGGTTGGCCCGAAAGTATTCCTGATATCACATCTGAGCTTAGTTCTCTTTTTATAAAAGTGCTCTTTTTTGCTTTCATAATTGAGCTTCTTCTTGGATTACTAAAACGAAAGAATGAAGTAGAAAAAGATGAGCGTGATCTACTTTTCGAGGCTAAAGGTTTTAAGAATGCTTACCTCTTTCTAACCACAATGCTTCTTTTAGTACTTTCTCAAATTTTGATTAGTACTGTGATTGGAAGTGATAAACTTGGTTTTTTTGATTTTAACGGCAACCCATTTCATATTTTCCATTCGTTGGTTATTGTTCTTTCTGTTTCGAGTTTAATTAATAGAGGAACTCAGATTTTCTATTATAATCGCGGGTATTAGGATGAAAGATTACATCATTGTAAATAACATCCGTACGCTACGTTTTCATGCGGGAGAGATAACCCAAGAGGAACTTGCCGATAAAGTTGGCGTAACTCGACAAACTATAAACGCACTCGAAGCTGGTAAATATTCCCCTTCTTTAGAACTAGCTTTTAAAATTGCGTTGTACTTTAAAACGCCTATCGAAGAGGTTTTTAAATACAAAAAAACTAATCTATAATTAGAATACTTTTGTAACCATATTGGTGCTATTCTGAAGAGAATCTTCAATAATATTGAAATTAATACGTCCAAGAACTTGTCCGTTGTTTGTATTTACATCCACTTTCCATTCTCCTGGAAGTAGTTTTTCTTTATAGGTATAACCACGAAAACCACCATCTCTTCCACCTGTTATTTCGAAAGCTATATTATCAGTGGTTTGCCATTCATTGGTTTTAGGATTCTTCCAATTCCATTCGTGAGTTATCTTTTTGGTAAGATCCGCAGGAGCAAAAATGGAGGTATACACATATAACTTCTCGCCCGGTTTATGTACAATATTTGTATTGAAATCAGAAAAGAAGTTACCTTTCTGATACTGCAAAATATAATTATTGTCCTGTTTCTCTAGCTTCTGTGCAACAATTCCTTGTTCTAATGCTAATGGAACAGGTGGGATAAGGTTGAAGAAATAGAAGGTATTAATCATCACATAAATCCCAATAATTATACTAATCATCTTTCCTTCGTGTAACTCAGCTCGGGTACTTGGACTTTTACTATAAATAAAAGTAATCAGTAATAAGGTAGTTGCAAGACTAACTGCCCCTGAAATTATAAAAATAAACGTATTCATGGTATTGACTAGAACCGGAATGAAAAACGTAAAGAAAGTGAAATTGACGAAGAAATAAGTACTGAACTGTAAGTACTTATTGGAAATTCTCTTTTTGAATAGCTCGTTTGCAAACAGTAGAAACACTAATATCACAAAAAAGGAAATGGTTTTAGTGAAGGAAACGCTTCGTGAAAAGTAAATAACGTAAGCACTAGAAAGACCACCCATAAAAAACTGAATGGCTAGAGGAAAATAATCCTCATACTTACCTAAGAAAGTATTTCTCCATTTCCCATCATCCGACAAGTTGAACAAATACAAACAACCACTTAAAGAGGTAAGATACACACAAAGAATAACACGATCGTAAAGGCGATCTATTCTACCTAGCGTTAAAGAATCCCAAATAAAACCCAAAACAAAAAAGACAACGGGTGCACTTTTTTGATGCTTTTGTATAAATGCGTTAAAGCGACTTATCATTAATTGGCTTTCATTCTTTAACTTTCGTTTAAATGTATTCTTGTACTAAGAGTGATTATAATATTATCTAGAAATTAATTTCTTTAATAATATAAAAGAAGTGATTAAACCACTTCTCCTACTTCAAAAACTTCTTCGCCAAGTGCTTCGGCTTTAGCTTTAAGAGCTTCTACTTTATCTGCAGAAACAACAGCAACTAAACCAATCCCTAAATTGAATGTAGCTTGCATATCCTCTTCAGGTACATTGCCAATTTCTTGAATCATATTGTATACAGCTGGACGTTCCCAACCATTCCAATTAATATCTAAAGCAAGTCCTTCTGGTAAAATACGTTTGGTATTACCTACCATTCCACCACCAGTGATATGAGAAAATCCATTCACGCCAGGCTCATTTTTTAAAGCAGTAATTAAAGAAAGATAAGATCTATGAACTTGGAGTAACTCCTCACCAACAGTACTTCCTAATTCTTCTACAAAATCATTCACATCGTATTTAGTGAACAACACATTTCTAGCAAGAGAATATCCATTTGTATGTAAACCTGAACTTTTGAAGCCAAGCAACACATCACCTTTTTGAATACCAGCACCATTAATTACTTTATCTTCGTCTACAATACCTACAATGGTACCTGCTAAATCAAACTCACCAGGACCATAAATATCTGGCATTTCAGCTGTTTCGCCGCCAATTAAAGCCACACCGTTTTCTTTACAAGCAGTAGCAAAACCTTTTATTACATCGAAACCAACATTCTGCTCTAATTTTCCAGTAGAAAAATAATCTAAAAAGAATAACGGTGTTGCCCCACAAACAGCGATATCGTTTACGCAATGGTTTACTAAATCTTGGCCAACGGTATCATATTTACCAGCTTTAAAAGCTACGATCAATTTGGTACCAACGCCATCTACAGAACTAACAAAAACAGGTTTTTTAAAAGCGCCTAAATCTGGACGAAAGAATCCTCCAAAACCACCAATGTTAGAAAGAACAGCATCACTATGAGTTTCTTTTACAACACCTTTAATGGAGTTTACGAGCTCTTCACCCGCTTTAATATCTACGCCAGAATCTTTATATGTGAAGGTCTTTTTTTCCATTACGAATTTTATCCGTTCTTAGTAATTAATTTAATGTGTGCTAAATGATGCCTGCAGTGCCAAGCGTAAAGCATTAGTGATTTTAAAATAGTGAATTGTCCAGCATCTGGATTTACGAAAGTTCTTTGCCATTCGTTACCAGAAATACTGTTGTACATTAATACCATTTTAGTATGAATTTCTTCTAGTAAGAATAGACTTAGCTCAAGTGGAGTACCAAACTTTTCTTCTAAATCAACCCAAGCTTCTCTATTGTACGACATAACCGTTGGATTATCTTCAGTTAATGCAAATTGAACTCTAAATAATGAGTTCATATGGCTGTGTACTAAATGATGTATTAACTGTTTAGCATTCCAAGCACCTTCGCGGTAAGATTGCTCTAACACTTCATCAGAAAAGCCTTCTATGGTTTCTTGAATTTGTTCTGGAAGAGCTGCTATATCTGCAATCCAGGTTTGAATTTCTTCATTTGTGGGATTCTCTACAAAAATTGGTTTCCCTATTGGGTATTTCTTATCCATAGTTATTTGGCTTTGAGTTATATAAATATACCACCTTTCAAAAAAATTTATGAAACCAATTTCCAAATCTTTTCCACATGGTATTAGACAAACATAATGAGATTTTTATATATAGTAATTAGTTATAGAGAGTGTGGATTTGTTGATAACAAACTTTTCCTTTTTTCCCACAAGAGTTGACAAAACTATGTGGGAAACTATGTTGATTTCCATTTCTTAATAAATAAAGAGTTAAATGGGCTCTAAAAATGTTCTCCACATACACACCTACTTTGTACATAAGAACTGTAAGTAGCTCGTCAACACTAAAAGTTATTCTTTTTGAATGTTGATTAGATGAAAAGATTGTGGAAACTTGTTGACAAAAATAGGCGAACTTAGTTATCCAGTTTTTATAACATAGTATTCCACATAGTAATCCACATTGTTTATAAGTATGAGAGTTGTTGTACAGCGCGTAAAAAGAGCATCAGTAACCGTAGAAAAAGAAGTAATAGGAAGTATAGAACAAGGCCTACTTCTGTTAGTTGGAATCCATAGCACCGACAACCAAGAGCAGTTGCGTTGGATGTGCGATAAAGTACTTAAACTTCGAATTTTTGAAGATGAAGAAGGTAAAATGAACCGATCGGTTAAAGATGCGAATGGTGGAATTTTAGTGGTTTCTCAATTCACTTTATATGGAGATAGCCGAAAAGGAACACGGCCTAGTTTTATTGAAGCAGCTCGCCCTGAATTAGCAGAACCAATGTACGAGGAAATGATTCAGTACTTCAGAGAACAATCTACCTTGAATATACAAACAGGAATCTTTGGTGCTACTATGGATGTTGAGTTATTGAATGATGGTCCGGTAACACTGATTTTGGAGAAGTAAATTGGCGGTAATTTTTATTTTTATTGATGGCGTAGGGATAGGAAATAAAAGCAATGAAAATCCATTTCTAATAAATAGTTATAAAAGCTTTGAACTGCTTTCAGGTGGAAATTTTTTTAAAGAATCTGATGGTGTTTCAACTTCCAGCCAGTTATATAAAGGAATTGATGCCAATTTAGGAATTGAAGGTTTACCACAAAGTGGAACGGGTCAAACCACGTTATTTACTGGAGAAAATGCATCTCAAGTTATTGGGAAACATTTTGGTCCCTATCCTCATTCAGGAATTAAACACTTATTACTAGAGCAGAGTATTTTCCAAGCGGTGCAGCAGTTGGATAAGAAACCATATTTTATGAATGCTTATCCGCCCATTTTCTTTGAACTTTCAGAAAAGAGAAATAGATGGAGTTGTACTACTTTAATGACAAAAAGTGCAAATATTACCCTTAATTCTACCGAGGAAGTATTAAATGGAAGTGCACTTACTGCTGAAATTGTTCAGAATGCGTGGCGTGAACGCCTAAATATTGATATTCCCAAAATTACCGCAACCGAAGCTGGAAGACGTTTATTGGAGGTTGTTCCTAATTACGATTTAGTTCTGTACGAATATTATTTAACTGATAAAGCAGGACATAATAAAAATATCGAAGATGCCAAGCGTGTATTGCAGCCTTTAGATGAATTTCTTCTCCATATAATTGAGAACAAACGAAGCCAAGATGTACTAGTTATAACTAGTGATCATGGAAACTTGGAAGATCTTTCGGTGAAAACACATACCAGAAATGAAGTTCCTCTATTTGTACTAGGAGAAGAAATTGATGGCTTTAAAAACGTAGATAGTTTAGTTGGTGTAAAAAGCCAGATACTAAAGGTTCTTTAACCTACTAACTTTCTTTTTCTAAGGTTTTAATATCAGCGATGAGTTGTTGAACAGAAGTTTTATTCAATCCATTGTAAATACCACGAATGTGTTTGTTTTTATCTACTAGTATGAAATTCTCTGTATGCAAAAAGTCGTCGTTACTTTTTACTTCACCGAGGTCTTCTTCAACAAAATATGATTGACGGCCTAAATTATAGATTTGATCTCTATCACCAGTAAGTAGAAGCCATTTATCACTTACAATCTTTCTATTCTGGGCGTAGGCTTTCAAAACAGAAACGGAATCAATATCTGGTGTTACAGAATGAGATAGTAATAGAACATTATCATCATCCAAAAACTCTTGTTGAACAATCTTCAAATTGTCGGTCATTCTTGGGCAAATGCCAGGACAAGTGGTAAAGAAAAAATTAGCCACATAAATTTTATCATCTAAATAGGCTTCTGTAATAGTAGCGCCTTCTTGGCTAGTGAGCGAAAAACTGGGAATAGAATGAAATGTATCTAAAGAATCACTTTCTTTATTAAACCAATGTGGAGTGAAACTAGCTTCAGAGTAATATGGTAGGCTTTCCACACGACTCAGCATTTCTGATTTTCTAGTGCAGCCAAAACCTAAACTAATAGCTATAACTACAAGTAGAATATTTTTTTTAAAGAATGATTTCATCGCTTAATTCGTAACAAAGGTTAGCACGTTTCAAACCAAAAATTCTTCCATTTTTGGCCTCGTAGTTATTATATATTTTTCCGTTTTCTCTCCAGGCTTTTTGTAAACCTTCTTCTTTTCCATCTACATACGTTAATTGTTTGAAAAGAGAGCCACTTGAGTACCATTGTTTTTGTACTCCGCTCAAAACACCGCTCACATAATTAGCTTCAGAACGAATAGTTCCATCCTTCCACCAAGTAGTAACTTTGCCATCTAAGCGACCATCTTTATATGTTCCTTCAAAACTTATTTGCCCATTTGAATACCACTTTTTAAAAAGCCCATGCTTTTTTCCATTTCTAAATTGAATGGATTCAGATAGTACTTCATTGGGATAACTAGCAATCGATGTTCCTGTAAAAGATGTATTGCCGTAATAGAAAAGTCCTTCTGTAGCTTTTAATTCTAACTGGCTCTTTTCAACCTGAATATCACTCTCTACCGAGGTAGAGAAATGATGTTCGGTATTACACGAAAAAGAAAAAACCAAAAAGAGGAGAGACAAAAATTTAGTTAATAGCATTTGAAGTACCTTGGTAATTGCCTGGAAATAGCACGTAATACTGATTCAAATACAAGTCGTTCATTATGTGATAATGATACTCTTCTTCAGATGAATGTTGAGTAGTGCTTGTATGTCCACCTGAAACATCAAGATCGGTTGGGTAAGTGCCTGTTGAATTGCACTTTCTTCCATAAAGGAAAAAACCGTCAGCAATGATACCGATAAGTGCGTCATCATCAATCGACCACGCTTTAGTTTCTAAATGATAATGATAGCTTTGAGGGCCTGTATGAGCTGCTGTATAATCGAGTGAGCCAACAGCATTATCAAGAGGAACATTTGGACCTTCTTGATCATTATAAATCATTGCGCCACTTACAGCAATACCAATTGGGCCAAGACCTGTTGAGGAAGAACTGGAAGCGAGCTCGGGAGTAATTGGAACACGTAATGTATATGAACCATTGAAATCGTCGATGTATCCGGGAGCCATTTCTTCATAAGAAGTAACAGTAGGCTCAACATGTAGTTCATGGCTTGCAGACCAATACGGGGAGGTGTGATTTGGCATACCATTAGATTCTATGACTATTTCATCGTCGTCTAAGTAAATAGCAAAATTTGTAGAGTCGAAGTCAGCGAATGCGGCGTGTAAACTAGCGCTAGAAGAAGTGTCGGTATCAGTGTCTAGCCCACTGCTTTCTTTGCAAGCAAAAATAAATAAAGAACTCGTACTTATCAAAAGTAAAGTGAATGGAAGAATGTATCTCATGTTGGGGAATTAATTATTCGTTGTCGTTTAGACAAACGAAAATCAAAATCCCTTCGGTGGTGGTGGGGTTTTTTCTTTGATGTTTAGAATATTATTAAGAGCACGGTCCATAAATCTCTTAAAATCAGGTTTTTGTTCAGGTCTTAATAATTCTTTAATATCTTCGAAATGCTTAAAGGTAACAGTTAATTTTTCAGTGTTAGCATCATTTATTAACATTAAAAGTGAATCAGAGTGAGTATCAGAGAAATTATTATTTAGAGCTTCGAAATATTCACTGATAAGAGTGCCTTCGTTTTTATTAATAATATCCATGTCTTTTTTATGTTTTTCGGCCAACTCTGAAAAAGAGTTAGCTTGTTCTTTGTTTAACCGAAGAATGGATGAGGCTTGGTTCATAAAGGAGCCAGGACCAGCAGAGCTAGGACTATTAAATGGCGGCCTTGGTGGCTGGGGTTTTGAAATAATTACAAAGCTCAATAATGCAATATTTAATGCAATTAGAAAGAAAAGAGCGTATTTATAAAAGTTTGATTTCTTCATTACTCGTATAAATTAAAATCGTTATTCAAATTATATTGATCGCTAACTTCTGTGATAGTATTGGCAGTAGAAGTATCACTATTGAGGATAAAATTTTGCACAATGTAAATGTTAGAAACCAAAAGCAGAATAGCGATAGCAGCTACCCATCTTAACTGGAAGTCGGAAACTTCGTTATAAAGATTAAATTCAGCTTCAATGTTGGTATAAAGCTCTGGCCGTGGTTTGGCTCGCTTTATTCCGTGTAAGCTTTTTAGAATCTCTTCGGTACGTTGTGTGTTATTATTATCGTTCATAATCAGTTAGACAATCACTTGTTAGCATTTCCTTCGGTAAAGAAAAAAGAATTTAACTTTTTTCTAAGATTAGCTTTAGCTCGTTGTAGTAAAGATTCAACCGCTTTTAAAGTTGTATCCATAATAGAGGCTACTTCTTGTCGGGGTAAATCTTCAATGTAGCTCAAAACAAAAGCCACTTTTTGTGTTTCTGGAAGTTCTTTTATGGCTTTAAACAAAGTTTTGGCGTCTTCTTTATTCTCAAGCAGAATACCAGGATGCTCAAAACTAACGCCCTCGACGTTTTCGTCTCTTTTAAAGAATAAGGAAAGCCGTTTTCTTTTCTTCAAATGGTTTAAAGAAGTATTTACAGTAATTCGATAAATCCAGGTACTCAGTTTAGAATCACCTTTAAAAGAATCAGCTTTTTTAAAAATACTTACAAAAACATCTTGAGTAACCTCTTCGGCATCTTCTTGGCTTTGTAGTATGCCTATAGCGGTGTTATAAATTGTATCTCCATATTTCTCATACAGCTCTTTAAAAGCTACTTGGTTGCCCTTGGCAATAGATTGTATGAGTTGTAAGTCGGAAATGTGAGTTCATTTAATGAAGAGTAGATACAAAAACTAAAATATTGTTTTAGTAAATCAATCTGCAATAGTATAATCTAAAAGAATATAGATTAAAGTGTAGAATTGGGAAAGCATTTAATAGCTAAGTGAATACGATAATTTTCGAAATGAAGAACATAGAAGAAAGTAAAAACTATTATTTAGAGTCTAGTGCGAATGAGCTTTCAGTTTGGTTATATCCAAGGAAAGAGTGGCCTGCTATTATTTTCATATCTGTATGGTTAATACTCTGGGGTTTTGGTGAGATTGCTGCTCTAGATTCACTCGTATTGGATAATGAAGGACGGGAAAATCCATTATTTCTAATGGTCTGGCTTGTAGGATGGACCGTTGGTGGTGTTTATACGTTTATAGAGCTTCTATGGATGTTAGCTGGAGAGCAAACGGTAGAGATTAACAGAGAGTCTCTTAAAATTGTTAAAAAACTCGGTTTCATTTCCTTTAGTAAAGACTATGAAATAGAGCACATTATAGACTTAAGCATTTGTGAAAAAGAAATAAATAATAAAACGAAGAAACACTATAGGTCTAGCTTGTTAAAGCAAGTTGGGTTTCTTTGCTTTTACCATAAAGGTGAGAAGAAACGTTTTGGACTTGATATCGATAAGTTAGAAGCAGAAAGCATACTCAACAAAATTAAAGAGATTAGCAGATTTTCCGATTTACAAATAGGTTAAAATACTATCTCTAATTAGTTATAATGAGGAACTAAACTTCATTAAATCATCAAACTATTCATTATGAAAAATATTCTATTTCTTTTGGCTGTCGTATGTCTTTTTGGTAGTTCCTGCTCTAATGTTTTTGAGAATGAAAATGATTCGGTATACGCAAAGTTTTCATCCAATAATTTAGTTATTAGCAATGGATCAAATGAGACGGTGTATTATGCGGTATTTGAGCAAGAGTCTTTAGCTGTTATCGATTGGGTTCCTTTCTCTTCAAAAGAAAATCGGATTCTACCAAGTACTTCAATAAGTGTAAAAAAGGAAGATATATATGCATATAAAGATGGAAAGAAGGTGGTGCTTTTTTACTGGATGGATACCGATTCAGTTATACTAAATATGCAACAGGTAGTAATTGACTAGAAAAGCTAAATTCGCAAAAAGAATACGTTTTGCTTATCATCAATAGAACATAAATTTCTAATTGTACTTCATGCCAGTAGTAAAGCTTCTTAAAATTGCACACGGCCGTAGCGGCGATAAAGGAAATGGTTCTAACGTGGGTATCATCGCTCGTCACCCAGAAATTTATCCTTTCTTAGAAGAAAAATTAACTCCAGCCCTTGTTAAAGAACATATGAAGCATGTTTGTAAAGGCAGTGTAGAACGCTTTGAATTACCAAATATCGGTGCTTTAAATTTTTTATTGAATGAAAGCTTAGGTGGTGGCGGAACGGTTTCTCTGAAGCTAGATGCCCAAGGAAAAACACATGCAGCTCAAGTTCTCCGAATGGATATTGACGTTCCAGAAGATCTGCTAGCGCTTGTAGATTAGATCGCTCGGCAGAAAGTTTCAGAGAAAATTGCTGGAATTTGAATGTTAGTATTTTTAGCATCAGCCATGAAAGTCTATATCTCATTGTTCATATTTTTTTTCATGGTAATCTCATGCAGAACACAGGATGAACAAGTGAGAATTGAGACAGGCTCTACAATTTACTATCAAGCAAAATATTTTCATGGTGTGGTATTCAAACCAAATCACCATCTCAAATTTGAGTCATCAGATACCTCAGTTTCAATATTGGAATTGGGATGAGCTAAGTATGCCAGGTTCTGTCTGGAAAGAAAATTGGGTGTTTATAAATGATGGAGGTGGAACTTATTATTCAATTTATGACGTTTACTCTGAATCAATTGACGCTCTATAATGGAATTAACAAGCGACTCGTAACCCTCAATAAAACCGAATAGGGATTTTTACGGAAACGACATCCCAACTGAGGTTTAGTGAAGTTAAAGAGCTTTGAACCTCAGAAAATTCGATAGTGAACGTTTCAACGGGTTTTTCAAGCGTTTCCACAGGAACATCGATGCGTTTATAATCGAAATCGGTACTATAGTCGAATGCGCCCCATTGCCCCAATGCATTATTTAAAATGATGGTCCAATGATCTTCGTAAGGGATAGAAAAAAGGGAGTAAGTTCCGGCTTCAATGGCTTCATTCCCCATCAATATGGTATTTGTAATAGTAATCTCTGTCGCCTCATTAGCGCCTGTTCGCCAGACATCTCCATATGGCTCCCACTCGCCAAAAATAGTTCTATCTCTACGATAAGGTTGACCATAAACAACTTTTATATACGTGTTGTTGTGGCTTACAGCTGTGATAGCAATAGGACTTTTTCTATTTGCTGATGGGACTTCTTGGGGGCTAGATGGTTTTCTATTTGTACAGCCACTAACAAGAAACAGAGTACTTATCAGTAGCAGTAAAAAACGATTTGAATGACATTGAAAAGTCAAAATCGGCATTAAAAATCCCCAATTATAAATTGTGTTTGATTTCTTGATGGCTCATATGCAACACCAAATCCAAGTTCAAAATTCAAGTTAGAGATACTAAACTGAAAATGTAAGCCTCCCCCAAAAATACTTCTACTATTTGTTAATAAAGAAGAAGTGTCTAAGTCGCTAATGGTGTGAGAAAACCCTGTTATATAGATAGCATTTAAGTGAAATGGAACTAAAAAGCTACCTTTATCGGGATATAATAAAGGAATGGCATAACGAGTGCTAAAGCGACCTATATTAGATGATGATGGAAAAATATCATTCTTAAATCCAAACGGTACAATTGTGTTAGTGTTATAAAGTAGCTGATTACTTTGTTGTAGAAACTGAACATCTAATCGAAGCGACTGATTAAACTTTCTAAGTGGAGAAACATAGCCAAATGCCCCAAAATAGTGTCCCCACCTATCGTTTAGTATTAAAGACTGACTATATCCATTAGGAAAAGTAACCTGAAGCTCTGGATTGTTAAGAGCATTTTCTAACGAACTGAAAAGAACGACACCAGATGATGGTTGAACATCACGAGGTAGAGCTAAAATGCGCCAGTTCAACTGAGCATAATATCCCAATTTATACTGATTAGCGAAATCGGATAATGGTGAAGGCGAAAGATCGGAAAGCCGAATTTGTTCGAGGTAAAATTTTGGTGAGAAATAAAAATTTGTAGGCCTTGAAATATCTTTAGCTGAAACTGAAAATGGTAGGGCCAAACTAAAACCTCGTTCTTCAAACATAATTCCATATTGTTCTTTAACGCCATTACCATCTTGGTCGAACGATAGCGCCGAAAATGTAGGTTCGCTATACGCACGAAGGCTAAATCCAGGGAAGAATGTCTTATTTGAGTAAGTAATATCGTACCATAAACGGCTTTGAATGCCTGTAACCTCTACAGAATAACTTTGGCTGCCTAGTACATCGGTACTATAAGCGGCTAAGCCAATTTGATTGGCACCGGAGTTTTCTTTTATAACAGGTAAAATAGCACGAGGTTTAATCCAGCTAATATCTGAACGGTATTTATTTACTTCCCAGTCTTTTGTTTGGTTAGCATTAGATGCGCCAATAGCAGGTATAGAAAGTTGTTTTTTAAGATCGAAGCCTTGTAAAAGAGCGTCTTTTGTTACACGTTTGTTATAGAAATCTGCTTTCTGAAGTATGGCGATTTTCTGTTCTTTCTCATGTTGAAATGTGTAAACAATGGCATTTCCATCGGGCGAGTAAGAAGCTTCAAAGGCATTGTAGAGCGATGATGTAAGCTGCAGGATATCGCCAGTAGAAACATCGAACTCGTAGATGTTCATAGCGGGGAATTTATCCAGCGTAAAAAGCAGCTTTTGTTCTGTTGGATGCCAAGCTAAATCATGTATGGAAGCATCATTAAAAGCCAATGTTGGCGAAGAGTCTAAGTCTTGAGTAAGCGTTGATGGAGTTGTAAGCCATAAAGCCTGTACTCCCTTTTTATTCATTATTATTGCCAGTTGTGTTTTGTTAGATGGGTTAGCTTTTATAGCAACAGGCGTAGCGTCAGGAAAAGTATTTAAAATATCTATTTCTCCACTTTTAGAAATGGATATAATACTAGCCGAAGAATGATTGGTTTGGAGAGCAAAAGTTGAGGAAGCTGTATTTGTAGGAGCATAGGCTCGTGCATTGTTCGTAATGGCCGTTGCTTTCCCGGTAGCCAAGTCTAATTGATGAATGTCTAGAAGGTAAGCACCAGCATATAATGGTCGAGCTCCATATTCGGAATAAAGCAACGAATTTGTTGAGGCGTCATGCTCGATATTGAAATCGGAAGAAGTGATGGCTTCTTTTAGCAATTTTGTTTTTTTGCTATGGAGGTCGAAAGTGTAAAAGCCCCGTGGGGCATTGTATTGAGAACCAAAATAAACAATTTGGTTCTCACCTATCCAAAGTGGCTTTTGAAGTCGTAATCCTTTAAATGGAATGGGTAAAACAATGTGTTTATCAGAAGTGGAAATGCTTTCGAATATAGCGAGGCGCTTAGCCTCTTTAGCTTTCATTGCTTTTTGATACTCGTTATAAAGCTGACCCGGCCATTTCTTTGTTTCTTGTTTTAAAGCAAACCCATAACCCATAAAAAAGAAGTTGTAATGGAAGTTGATAGACTTACGAGAGATATCTTCACCATAAGTATCGTGTAGCCATTGCGTAAAAGTATAGCCCGCTATATAATGGCGATTATAGGGTAGTGTTTGGCTAGACGGTTGCAAGGTTTGAGCCATACTCCAGGGCGAAGTTGAAGATAAATTTGAGTTAAACTGATTATTAAAAAAGGTGTAATTACCTCTGCCACCGTCTGTATGAACTTTGTTAGACTCTAAATAAACAGCTAATCCTTCGTGCACACCAACAGATGGGAAAAAATTTATAGATCGAGCTACATCGGGGGAGAACAATCGTAAAACACCACCAATGCTAATGGGATTATTCACATTCGCGTGAGTTGCGTGTAATAACTCGTGTGGAAGTACTGCTTCCATCCAGTTTCCAGAACGAGGGTTAATAGCTTTACCTTTAAATGGAGCAAGATCAAATTCAGATCTAAAATTAAAAGAGGTTACAAAGCCATTAGAAAGATCGTTATAGCTTGAAAGTACAACTGGGAAGTTTCTAAGTTTTCCGCCAGTAAGTTTAGAAGCAGTGGGATACTGTTGCTCTAAGATTAATCCAGCATTGTAAGCTAATGAGCCTTCACCCTCTGGGAAAATGACTCGGAAATGGGGAGTTTTTAATTCTTGCCAGTTTAAACCCGAAGGCCGTAATTTAGAATAATAGAAAATTGATTGCGCTGATAGTGTTTGACAACTAAAAACGAGAGCTGCGAAGATTAAAGCTCGACGAGTTATCATAATAGTTTGAAGTTAGGTAGGTAATAATAAATTGCCCAAAACTGCGAGAAGGCTCCACCCATTACAAATAGATGCCATATTTCATGAAATCCAAATTTCTCAGGAAAAGGATCTGGCTTCTTGATTCCATAAATAATGGCACCAAAAGTGTAAAAAAGACCACCAATACCTAACCAAATTAAAAAGCCATTAGGTACAAGTCCCCACATTTGTGGTACAATAATTACAGCAACCCATCCCATAAGTAAATAAAGCAAAGTAGAGAACCAGCGTGGAGCACGCATCCAAAAAATCTTTTTCAAAAAGCCTGCGAGAGCAAAAGACCAAACACCTATCAACATTCCGATACGCCAGTTTCCAGAAAGAGTAATAGCACATATTGGTGTATAAGAACCTGCTATTACTAGGTAAATCATGATGTGGTCAACCTTGCGAAATAACTCTTCTGTTTTAAATGATACATTTATCATGTGATAAATAGCGCTAGAGCCAAACATCAAAAAAACAGTAATACCATAAAGTAAAAAAGAAGCCCTGAAATAAACGTGCTCAGGGGAGGATTTAAGCATCAGGAAAACAGTAAAAATCACTGCGCCAATTGCACCCAATAAATGAGAATATGCATTAAAAGGCTCTCTGGCTGGGAAAAGGTATTTGCTCAAAATAAAACTTCTAGAGTTAGACGTTAAAGAACTTCCAATATACGAAAAGTAAAGTGAAGCTAGTTAAAAACACAATTCCAGCCCAGCTCAGTACTCGCAACCATATTGGTGGTTGGTAATCTTTTGGAAAATTTGAAGCCATAACAAGACGGTAATTTATAACAGCTAGAACAGGCGCTGTTAAAAATGAAAGCGTTGTTGCTAAATCAATCAAAAAAGTAAACCGATTTCCAGACCAATAAAGGACTATAAGAGATAGTAATGAGATTAAAATGATAAGAACGCGATAACTAAAAGTAGAAACAGCGCTAAATCGGGAACTAACCTGAGAGATAATTTCACGGGAAACACGTGGATAGGCATCAGTAACCGTTAATGTAGTACTAAACATGGTGGTAAAAGCACAAATAATAATAATCCAATAAGCCCAGTCGCCCAAAGTTTGGGTGTACATGGTAACAAGCTGTTTAGCAAATGTCGCTCCACCTACGGCAAAACTAACATCGGTGCCATACATAATGAGTGAGCCGAGCGATAAAAAACCGAGCGCAAGTAAACCGGCGCCTATATACCCGATATTGAAATCGCTAATACAATCTTTGAGATGTGGTAAAACGCCAGTTTGTTTATAACGCTCTAGCGACCACAATGAGTGCCAAGCGGCAGCATCAATTGGAATCGGCATCCATCCCATAAGCGCAATTAAGAAAAACACTCCTGAATTTGTCCAAATAGTAGGTGGTGGAGGCGCAACTGTTGCGTTGCCAGATTTAAACAGAGCAACAATAATGGCGAATATAGTAGAAATAGAAAGGACAATCATTATTAACTTGATGGAACTGTCTAGGGCAGAATATTGGCCGAAAACTAAAATAACGATACAAATGCCAAGAATAATAGCACTCCAAATAAAAGGAGAAAGCGTAAACCCTGTGAGTTCGGCAGCTAAACTAGCGGTTACAATAGTTACAGCTGCTTGGATAATAAACATGGTACCGATGGTGAATACCACAAACACCCAAAAAGCCCAGTTTCCTAAGTCTTTATAGCCTTCAATCATGCTTTTCTTTGTGGCAATCGCATAACGCGGGCCAAACTCTAAAAAGGGATACTTAAAAAGATTAGCAAGTATTACCGCCCAAACTAAGGTAAATCCATAATCGGCACCAGCTCGTGTGGACTGTACTAAATGCGAAACCCCAACAGCGGCCGCAGCCATAATTAAACCAGGGCCAAACGCATGTTTAAAAGTAGAAATCGGAGACGAATATTCATTTATCATTACTAAATTTGATTAAAAAATTATGACCGCACAAATTTTTCTTTCCATTAGTAAAGCGTAAAATGTAGCCGATGAAAAAACAACGCCCAAAATATCTATTCATTCTTTTTCTAATTGCTCTATGTGGCTGCACAGAATCGGTTAAAAAACGTTCTAGCCACCTATATACATTAGTAGAATTTGAGTCTGCTAATTACACCTATTTTGAAACTGAAAACAATGAGTTAAACATTGAACAAGTAATAGAACCAGAACTGAACAAGCAGTTTAAGAAACTAGAATATTCTAAAAAGCTTAATCATTCTAAAACCTATTGGCTGAAAGTAGATTTAAGTGGAGTTAATCTTCCAAAAACGGAGCCATGGATTATAGCGAGCGATAATTACACTGTTAATAACTTGTTTTATCAAACGTCCGAGAACATAATGGTAAGTAGAATGGGAGAGTTTGACCCAATAGAAAATGATTTAGAGGAAATAAATTGGAAGTACCATCAATTTTCAGCTTCTAATTTATTTCAAGGACGGTATGTATATATCCAACTCAGAGAAACGTTTTTTAATAAATGGATAGTTGCTCAACCTATTGAAATTACAACGGAGAATAATTTTTCGCTTTTTAGTTTAGTGAACTTTGTAGTTGCAAACGATTATAAATTTAGAGCTGTGCTTTTTGTAGGTGGCATCGGTTTTCTGCTTATTTACACATTTGGAATTTATTTTATCTATAAAGATAGCATCTTCCTTCATTATGGTATTTATTTAACTTTTATACTTATGTATTTAGGCATAAAAATGTACCCACATTTATCAACAACAATCTTCGGGCATTACCCAGTATTAAACCATATGTGGAATGAGGTAACCCAAGTGTTGTTGAATTTTTGGTATACACGTTTTGTGAGAAAGTTTATAGATGCCAAAAAATTATACCCTAAATTTGATAAAGCGGCTCGATACATAGAGTGGTTTTTGTTGGTTATTTCAGTATTAATTATTGTAACGCTTACCATTTCACCAATAAATACAGTTCTAATTAAAATTGTGACATTAGAACGCCTTGTTATGATCGTTTTTGCGATAGCCAGCAACGTGTATATCATTAAAAATTTAAAAGACCGTAGAGGATTGTTTATCCTAGCAGGTTCAACTTTTCTATTAGCTGGAAGTGTAGCTGCATTAGTTCTAGGCGATATTCAATACTTTATGATGGGCGTAATGATTGAGATTTTTATTTTCGCGATGGGGCTTGGGATTTTAATGAAACGCAGAGAAGACGAAAAAACAGTGCTTTCAAAAGAGATGGAGCGAGTTAAGATGACAGCATTGCAAACTCAAATGAACCCACATTTTATTTTCAACTCGCTTAACTCCATACGCTCATATATGCTCATGAATAAAACCAATGAGGCCTCTGGATATTTATCTAAGTTTTCAAGACTCATTCGTTTGATTCTAGAGTATTCGTCAGAAGAACACATTACACTAGAAGAAGAGCTAAAAGTACTCAGGTTGTACGTACAAATTGAGCAACTACGGTTTAGAGAAGAGTTTGGGTTTACCATTGAGATGAGCGGAGATATAAATGCGGAACAAATTCTAGTGCCACCATTAATTGTACAACCCTTTTTAGAAAACGCAATTTGGCATGGATTGATGCAAAAGGAAGGAGAAAAAGAATTAATATTAGATGTAGCTAGAAAGAGAGGCTTGCTACAAATTACACTAAGAGACAATGGAATTGGAAGGAAAAAAGCTGGAATTAATAAATCAGGTGCTCAGATGAAAAGAAAATCAATGGCAATTGAACTTACTACTAAACGGCTCGAAATTTTAAACTCAAAATCAGATCTTAGAAATACGGTTATTATAAACGACCTTTATGACGCTGAAGGCGAGCCTTTAGGTACAGAAGTGATTATAAAGATGCCCGAAAAGAAAAGGAATGCATGAAATTAAAAGCAGCAATTATTGATGACGAACGCCATTGTATTGAAACCTTGCAGTACGATCTAGAAAACGAATGCAACGATGTATTAGATGTTGTTTTTACCTGTAGTAAAAGCATCGATTGTGTAAAGAAGATGAGAGAGTTTAATCCAGATATAATGTTTTTGGATATAGAAATGCCAGGAATTTCAGGGTTTGACTTGCTTAAAATTATAGAAGAAGAGCACATCAGTGTGGTATTTACAACAGCACATGCTAGGCATGCAGTTGAAGCAATTTCTTTTAAACCAGACGGCTATTTGCTGAAGCCCGTTGACAGTGAAGAGCTTCAAGAGGTTGTGCAAAGAATTTTTGCAAATCACCAAAAGGAAAATCATGTTTCTATACCAGGTAAGTTAGCCATATCGAAATTAGACGAAATAGAGCTGATCTCCCACTCATCCATTATAATAGCTAAAGCAAATAATAACTATACCGAGATTATTACTAGCAGCGATAAACCAAAATTGGTAAGCAAGACATTAAAATATATTGAAGAACGCTTGCCAATCAACCAGTTTTATAGAGTGCACAAAAGCTATTTGGTTAATCTAAATCACATAAATAAATATGTAAAAGCTGGTGGTGGCGTGTTAATTATGAGTAATGGAAATGAGGTTCCTGTGTCTCCATTCAAAAAAGATGCACTGCTTTCACTTATCCAAGACTAGTGTTTACTCACTAGACTGTCTTGTTTGCTAACTATGGTTTTTTAATGTCCTACGGATTTATGATTATTGAGTTCTATCTTGAATTTTTAAGAAATGTCCTGGCCCTTGTTTGAGAAAAGGTTTTTATAGCCTGAGCCGCGAGCAAGGGACTATGGCGCAATAGTTGTGTGAAAGCAGTTATTGCGCTTTTTTTTGTTCCTTTTTTTCAGCTTTTTTCAATTCTTTAGCCTACCATCATTGTATCTATAAAGAATGAAATGAAAATTAAGGTTTTACGCATGAAAAAAATTCTATGTTTAGTTTGCCTTGTACTTATTAGCTCTGGCTTAAAAGCACAAGTAACACTCGATTATTACCTACCAAAAGGGGTTACGTTAGATAAATCAATCCCTACACCAAAATCTGTTTTGGGTGCCGAAGTTGGCGAATGGCATGTACGTCACGACCAATTAGTGAATTATATGTACGCTGTTGCAAATGCATCAGACAGAGTTTCCATTACAGAGTACGCGCGCACTTACGAGAACCGACCACTGTTGATGTTGACTATAAGCTCTCCCAAAAACCTTAAGAACATTGATGAGCTAAAAAAACAGCATGTTCAGCTTACCAATTCTGAAAAATCTTCCGAACTGGATATCTCAAAAATGCCGGTAGTTGTTTCGCTTAATTATAGCGTTCATGGAAACGAGCCAAGTGGTACCAATGCTTCTTTGCTAACCGTGTATTATTTGGCGGCAGCGCAAGGCCGAGTCGTTGACCAAATGCTAGAAAATACCATCATTACAGTAGATCCGAGTATAAATCCAGATGGACTGAATCGTTTTGCTAGCTGGGCAAATACCCACAAAAGTAAAAATATCTTAGTTAGCGACCCAAACAGCAGAGAGTTTAGCGAAGCTTGGCCAGGTGGACGAACCAATCACTACTGGTTTGATTTAAACCGTGACTGGTTACTTGTACAGCATCCTTCAAGTAAAGGTAGAATTGATAAGTTCCATGAGTGGAAACCAAATGTGCTAACCGATCATCATGAGATGGGAACTAATTCATCGTTCTTTTTCCAACCAGGGATTCCATCTAGAACGCATCCTCTTACGCCAGCGAGAAACCAAACGCTAACAGCGGCTATTGCTGAATACCACGCCGAAGAATTAGACAAAATTCAATCTCTCTATTATTCAGAAGAAAGTTTTGACGATTACTACTACGGAAAAGGCTCAACCTATCCAGATGTAAATGGCTCGGTAGGGATTTTATTTGAGCAAGCAAGTTCTAGAGGACATGCCCAAGAAAGTATACATGGCGTGTTAACATTTCCATTCACCATCAGAAACCATTTCACAGCTTCATTATCTACTTTAAAAGCGGCACAAGGCTTAAGAGAAGATCTATTAGCACACATGCGTGAGTTCTATCAGGAGAAAGCGAAAGAAGCTAAATCGGCTGCAATAAAAGCCTATGTTTTTGGAGAAGAAGCTGATCAAGCACGTACTTTTCATCTTGCAGAAATGTTAAAACGCCATCATATTAAAGTGTTTGAGCTGAATAATGACATTTCATCGAACGGAGCTTCTTTTACTAAGAACAAAGCCTTTGTGGTTCCTACAAATCAGGCTCAGTTTCAATTGATAACGTCTATTTTTGAACGTAGAACGGAATTTACAGATAGTCTTTTTTATGATGTTTCTGCTTGGACTATGCCTTATGCCTTCAACCTCCCTTTCGCTGAATTAAACGGAAAAGAGTTTTCAGACAAGCTTTTAGGCGCCGAGTTTAATGGTGAAATGAAGAAGACGGGCAAAATTATTGGTGATAAAACCAATTATGCCTACGTTTTTGAATGGGACGAATATTACGCCCCAAAAGCATTGTACAATTTACTAGCAAACGGAACGAGAGCTAAAGTTGCATCTAGACAGTTTACTGCAGTTACTGCAACCGGCACAATGGACTTCGATTACGGCTCTATCATGGTGCCGATGGGAGTTCAAGACGATCAAGAAAAAGTACACGCTTTAATAAAGAAAGCTGCCGAAGACGATAACCTAACGGTATACGCAATCTCCACTGGATTAACCCCAAAAGGGATTGACTTAGGAAGTAATAACTTTGTAAATCTAAGTACACCTAAAGTAATGATGATTGGCGGAAGTGGGGCAAATTCCTCGGAAGTTGGTGAAGTTTGGCATCTATTTGACCAACGCTACCATATGCCGTTGAGCATTGTGGAACAAGGCGATGTAAATGGTAGAATGCTAGATCGTTATAATGTGATTGTGATGTCTGGCGGAAGATATAGTGATTTATCTGCCGACGATATCGAAGAAATGAAACGATGGGTTGCTAATGGTGGAACTTTAATTGCCTATAAACAAGCGATAAACTGGGCCAAACAACATGGACTTGCTCACGTTGAGTTTGCCAAAAGAGAAGCTACAGATAAAAAGGATAATAACCCGAGAGGCTATGTAAACCAAGGCAACGATTCCGGCGCTGGGGTAATTGGTGGAGCCATATTTAATGCCAAGTTAGATCTTACCCATCCTATGGGTTACGGCTTTAACAACGAGAATATAACCGTGTTTAGAAACAGTACCATATTCTTGGAAAAAGGAAAGAACATTTACTCAAACCCAGTTGTTTACACCGACAAACCGCTAGCAAGTGGTTATATCTCTGATGCTAATAAAGAACGTTTAGCAGGAACGGCAGCTGTTGTAATTAGTAGGTTTGGAAGTGGAAAAGTAATCACCATGACCGACAATCCTAACTTTAGAGCTTTTTGGTACGGAACCAATAAGCTGTTCATGAACGCTGTGTTCTTTGGGCAAACCATAAGTGGCTCTACAGCTAACTAAAAGAAGATAAAAGCCAACTCTTGAGATACGAGCTAAATGTATCGAGAGAGTTGGTTTATTTTTTTAATCCCGTCCTTCCCACAATACTATTTCTCACTATCTCTTTTTGGTAGAACCTTGTTTTAACTCTTTCTGAGTAACAGCGCCTCAAAAATAGATTTTTATTTCAGTCCAACTTTGAGGGAGGATTACTATAACTCGTAAAATCATGATTTTGGTAATCATCAATTGGATATTTGTAGATTTAGGACAAGATTCGAAACTTTAATATTTTAAATAGACTAACCGCCTAAATTCGGAGTCGTTAACTTGAAAAATTTAAATCAAAGAATAGTTCATGAAGGTTATATGCCCAAAATGTCATAGAGATATTGAATCGAATAATCTTAACATGCAGACAGATATAGCACAATGCAATAATTGCAATGAGGTGTTCAGAATTTCTCAATTATTTAATGAAGTAACCCCGACTAATTTTAACATAAGCAACCCACCAAAGGGGGCGTGGTTTAAAAAAGAATTTGATAAAAAGATAATAGGCGCTTCAACACGTTCACCAATAGCCTTCTTTATTGTCCCTTTTATGATAATATGGTCAGGAGCTTCTTTGGGAGGAATTTATGGCACCCAAATTGCAACTGGTGAGTTCAATCTATTTCCCTCCCTTTTTGGGATTCCTTTTCTACTTGGTACCATCATGTTTGGAAGCTTAGCGGTAATGAGTGTTGCTGGGAAAGTTGTCATTGAAATAGATAAGTCAGTCGGAAAAGTATTTGTAGGTGTTGGAAGACTTGGGTGGGTAAGAACTTTTGATTGGAATAAAGTTGAGCTTGTAAGAGAAGACAACTCTTTAGTTAGGTATCCTGGTGGTTTCAATTCAGGGATTATTTTAGAGGGTCAAACACGAATTAAGTTTGGAACTAATCTCAATGAAAAAAGAAGATATTTTATTATTCAGGTTCTTAAACAACTCAAACATAGATAAGCCACCAAGATTTGTGTCTGTGTAGAATATGGTTCAAAATTTTATAGTTATAAATCGATTACACTTAATCAAAACGTATTATTTTAATCAATCAGATTAGATATCAAATTATCTCTTAAGAACAACTCAAGTTCTAGGACTCTGTAACCAACTATCTCTGCTACAGCAAAAAAGCACTTCTAAATCTGGCTTTATATGGCCATTGTTTCGAATATCAAATAACATACCTAAAAGTGGTACTTAGAATAACCCTTTTTGGTGATGACTTTCCCTCCCTGAACATGCAAATTAGAGATGTTATTCTAAGTCAACGTACTAGCGAATTGCTATAGAATCGTTGACCCCAAGAATTTCGATAGTTGTTATAGTTCGGGGTTATTTTGCGTAAAAGGGAAACAATAGGTGGTATAAGCATCATTAAGATCCTTCCGATGCCCGTAGGTCTGAATGGCCTTAAGGCTTTTTACTTTATTAAAATTGGTTCCCTATGCTAATCATGTGTACTAGAAATCTTTTATTATTTACAAACAACTACGATGTTGCCGAACAGGAAATACAGCTACTAGGTGGGGATGTCATAAAAAAAATCTCAAGTCGGGTTTTCTTCGCTACATTACCAACTGCAGTATCAAAAAGGCAAATATCTTACTCCTCCATTAAGAATCCACGAGCAATTAATCTCGACAGCAACGAAAAGGAAGTTTTCGAAAGCTGGAATTTATGGAATCAAGATTTCCTTTCTTTATAGCCGAATTTGTTCTAAGTCCATAATTTCGTTAATTCAAGTAAAGTTTATCAATGCGTTTAGATGCAGTGCTATTTTAATACTCGAAACTTAGAATTGATTAAATGCCCACTCTGAGATTAGCTCTTCTAACTTCAATTCTGGCAACGGTTTCTACCTTCTCGGTAATAGCTCAAGAAAGAACAATTACATTAGATGAAGATGTGTTCCTCACGGATGTCCAGATTGTAGCTAATGATGACTATTTGGGAGTTTTTGACCGCAGTCAGAGACGATTCCTTTTGTTTGAAAATAAAACGGGTAAATTTTTAACTGATATCAACGCATCCGATAGTTTTCCAGGATTTAACTGGGCCCCCATTTTCCCAAAATTACTTCAGAATGAAGTGTTTTTCGCAAACAATGCCCCTTGGGGAGTTTACATATCTTATGATAACGAAGTTACCCATGTAGCGGGTCGAAAGTTCTTAGCAACCATGCCATTTGATTTTATTCACGATTCACTTTTTGTGGGTTTTTATATCCAACCCACTGGAGAGTACGGACTGCGAGGAGTAGGGCGAGATGGAGAGCCCGTACTTACATTTGACACCATTGAACTGGACTTTCCCAGATTAGCCGACCGAAGTCTTAGAAATAACCAGATGCTGTATCATAGAGAACGCATTTACTTTATACCTGCGTTTACAAACACGATGTATGTATTTAATCTGAAGGGTGAGTTAGAGCAAACAATTACTGTTGAAATTGATGGTTTTGTTAAACCAAAGCGGGATCTTCAGAATTCCAGAACTTTTAACATTAGAGATTTTGGACAGGTAACAAAAGGTCGGTCTGTGTCATATGGTTTATATGCACTTAATAATAAGGAATTGTTGATTACAGGTAGAAATTCAGATAGTGGTTATATTGTTACAAGGGTGAATATTGAAGACTATACAGCAAAATCAAAAATGGTAGAAAGTTCTGATTTCCCGAAGTTTGCATGGGACAACAAGTTGTATTTTATCGACGTTGAGTCGGAGCCAATAGTTATTAAAGAACGTTCTACTTCTGATTATTGGAATGAACTCTGATAAAAAGATTTTTAATTGCTTGGTAATAAGGTGATAGAAATAACTTATAAATTGCTCATTTAACAACGAGAGTGTCTATAAGCTCCAGATTTTCAAAATGCCTATCAATGAGATGAATGGATTAGCGAATACGAAAATAATGTGAAGGTAAGGTCAGCTAGCAACTCTAAACAAAAACATTTCTTTTAAATAGCTGTGAAGATCCTTCAGAGGTATCTTCAGGATGACGGCGAGCGCTGTTTGGTTATTAAAACTGTCATTGAATTACCTAACATCTACAATCCTTCCAGCTATTAAAAAGCAATTGCGTTCTTTCTTTGCGGATAAATCAACTAGTTTGTTATAACTCTGGAATTCCGTTAATTCAAAGTATCTGAAAATCTGTACAGCTTAAACATAAGAGCCAATAGGTGCTTTGATAAATGAAAATCCTCCGCAACATACTGGTAGTTGTCGCTATATTATTTGGCTTGATGACCATTTTTGCAGGTTCACGTGTTCTTTTAGGAATAGACCCAGGTTACATAGTATTCCTGCCGCTGCTAATCTATAATACAGTAATGGGTTTGGTGTATGTGTTGGCAGGCATCATCGCTTGGCGAAGTATTAAAAACGGCATGTATATGGCAGCAACAATACTTGGTCTCAACCTGATTGTGCTGATAACAATCTTCATTTTGTATGCAAAGGGAAGTGCAATTGCAGTTGATAGCCTCCAGGCAATGTTGTTTCGAACCGTTGTGTGGCTTTTCTTGTTTGGTGGGTTTCGTTTTTATCTTTGGAAAAGTTTGAAAGAAGCGAGTTAATGAGAGCAATTCAAATAGTGCGTGCTTAAGTATTAGTCTAACAATAAACTTACCAGGTTTGTTCTCATTCTGGAATTTCGTTAATTAAAAAAACGCAGAAAGTGCTCCTCACTTAATCGTGGGGTATCAATTGGCCCGCTACAGTCTATGAATCTTTATTATTCTAAAATTTTAGTGGTAGTATTATACAGTTTCCTCTTCGCTTCTTGCGCCATCCATCAGCCGATGAGTGAAATGGTTATATTTCAAGAAAAGAAGGATTATGTCGATTCAAGACAGCACCGAGTCTCTTGGAATAGATGATATAGACTTTTATACAAATTCTGTAGGCATACGCTCAATATATACATACTCAGATATGTCAGTATATGGAACCGCAAGACTATTTATTCACGGCACGGGTTCTTTCAATTATGATTTTACGTTAAAAGCATTTTATCCTAAACTGGGTATTTCATTAGGTATTTATTAGTTCTCAGAACTCTAGATTTTCACACTACGAACGTCCTAGTTCGTAATACCACTTGGATTTCCATCTTTAAGTAAACTTTTACCCAAGTGTTATTTACTAGCTATGAGTTTATCTATATAGGAGAATCGATTAATGCTAGATATATTCCTTACAATAGATAAACCAAAATTCAGGAGATCTTGGAAGAAAATTATAGCATAAGAAAAGATTTAGAATCCGTTTTTGGTTTTATCTTGTTATATCCAAAAGTATTGATAGTGATACCAATACAATTCTATACAGTAATAAATCTAATTCAGCTTCTAGCTAGGAAAGCGGTTGAAGAATCAAACACTGTTGGGATATTTTTAATAGATCTGTTTTTTGGAACGCTTCCTTTTGCAGTTTTACAATATGCTCTTATTATAGCTATCAAACTTCTTTTTTTAGAGAAAGAGCTGGATTACAATGTCTTTAAAAAAACATTTCTAAAGTCATATAAAGAAGGCATTACCATTTTTATTATCTATTTATTTCTAATTAAAGTTGGCTTTTGGGTCATGATGGTGGTAGGTGTTATAATTTCTATCAAACTATATTTCGCACCTTTTCTAGTAGTTTTTGATAAGTATAATTATAAAGAGGCACTATTGAAGAGCTCTATAATTAAAATTAATTCAACACCGGGACGAAAGGTGTATTTGGTATTCTTCTTGTTAACATTACCATTGCTGGCAGTAATAACTTTATTAGTTATGGGGATAGAGGATTTTTTCGATTTCCAACTTTTCATTTCTATAAGTCAAATCATAATTGATAGTTACTGTACGGTGTTTTTAGTGGCAGGCTATATGTATTACCTCCGCTTTAAATCAAAACTAGTATTAGCGGAAATCAGCTAATGAATAAGTCATATAAATAAATCTCTTAGTAATACTACTTTGAATAACTTTAAATTACTTAGAACCTATAATAGTTTAACAGAAGCAGAACTCGACTTCATTAAGTTGAGGGACGAAGAGTTAGATGTTTATATGGCCGACAGCAACGTGGCCAGCATAATGCCTCATTATGCTTTAGCGGTAGGCGGTATAAAAATTTTCATTGCTGAAGATCATTTTGAAAAAGGCTATGAAGTAATATCATATGAACTGAATAAAGAAACCGATGTAAATGAATTACTCGAAGAAGAAAATCCTGAACGAAGTTTGGTGTGTCCGAATTGTGGAAGTTCGAATTATTTTCAGGAACGGTCATTTTTCTTAGGAATCCTAATTCTATTTTTTTTCTTTCTTCCTGTTTCGATTGGGAACAATATAAATCACTGTGTAAACTGTGATCATAGATGGAAAATAAACTAAGTATTTATGATAAAGTTCTCGTTCACAGTTGGGTTTCTCTTGGTTTGCTTGTTAGGAGCTTCTTGCACAAAAATTGTAGAACCAAAAGTTCCCGAAATCATACAATCGGAGCCAAAACTCACTTTGAGTACGGATTCTAGAAATCTTGCTTTTACGAATCTTTTAGAGGATTCAGTAATAATAGCTTTTGGGAGAAGCCCAGACAATCTGTTTATATCAGAAGATAATGGCATGAATTGGGAAAAGAACGCTACAATACCATCAAATTATCATATAGAAAATGTAGCTCGTACATCTCACGATAAAGATTTAATATTGTTGACTTATGATGAAAGCAACGATAACTACGACAATTTACAAAATACCGGGCTTTTACTTTCGAGAGACAATGGAAAAAGCTGGGAAAAACTTACCCATCCCCATAACCCAGATGAACTTTCCGAAAGGTTTCGTTGGTTTGCTAACGTTGCTTTTGATGTTGACGACACTAATATCTTGTACGCGTTAAGTTCAACTTCTGTGTTTTATAAAAGTACCGATCAAGGCAAAACATGGAGCTATGTAGATTTGAAATTAGAAAGCGCTTCTCTAGTAAGTATGTTTTTAGATCCATCAAACTCAAATATTATACATATTACAGCCGCAGGGACCGTTGGAAAAGGCGGTGGTTTTGTTACTTATGACAAGGGTTTAACGTGGATAGCGTGGGGCAAAATTGACCCGCCAGAAAGAATTCTTGGTATAAATAAAGATGGGGTGCTTTATGGGAGAAGGTTTTTCCAATCACTTGCCAATGAGCAAGTCATTTATTCGGACGACCTTAATGATTCATGGGAAGTTTTGTACGTGGATGAATCTCCATATTGGTTAACCAGCCTTGATACTTTCGAACCAAGTGTTATAGTATTGTTAATGACATCTACTAATACTTATGAGCATACAATTAGGTATTCTATAAATTATGGGGTGAGCTGGACCGATTTCAAGCTTCCATTTAGATATCCTCAATCGCTTGAAGTTTTAACCTTTGATTCAGAAAAGCTTGAGATTTTAGTGTCATCTAAAAATGCCATTTGGAGAGTTCCAATCTACTATGGGCCATGAGTGTTCTATTAATTTTTTACGACATAAATGGAAATCAAATATCTAAAATTGGAAGTAATCCATAGATTCGATATTGCCCATAATATCAAATAGTAAAGCTAGTATCGTTTTTTATCTATACATTTAAGAGGCACTAAAATTTGTTATTTATGATAAAGTTCTCGTTCACAGTTGGGTTTCTCTTGTTTTGTTTGTTAGGAACTTCTTGCACAGAAACAGCAAGTGATTCAATAGGAAAGACTGATTTAGATACTAACGATATAACAAAGCCAACCCCGACTTTAGCCTCTCAATCCGGAAATCTTGCTTTTACTAATCTTTCAGAAGATTCTCGAATAATTGCTTTTGGGAATAGCCCTGACAACTTGTTCCTATCTGAGGATAATGGAAATAGTTGGGAAAAGAATTCTACAATACCATCAAATTACCATATAAGAACCCTAGCTCGTTCAGCCAAAGATAAAGAGTTAATCTTGTTGTCTTATATCGAAGACGGTCACAGTTACACTAGTCACGCATTTACAGGTCTTCTACTTTCACGGGATAATGGAAAAAGCTGGGAGGAACTTAACCATCCTTTTAATCCGGATGATTTTTCAGGAAATTTCTCCACATTTTCTGGCCTAGCTTTTGATTCTGACAATCCGAATATTTTATATGCCGTAATAGAAATAGGTTTTAGGTCTGTATTTTTCAAAAGTACTGATCAAGGTAAAACATGGAGTTTTGTAGACCTGCACCTAACGGGTATTACAGGCGCTGAGTTGTTTTTAGATCCATCAAGCTCAAATAAGTTATACGTTGGAGGAAGGGGCACTTCGATGAGTGGCGGTGGTTTTGCTAGTAATGACAAAGGCGATACTTGGTCACCTTGGGTTTCTGATAGCTCTATTAAACCAACGCGAAGAATTTTCGATATAAATGATAGTGGAGTTCTTTATGGGCACAAATATGAAGGATCTACAACCTCTTCCAAAGAGTTACTCGTTTACTCCTCTGAGCCAACTAATTCATGGGAACTTTTGTATGAAGACGACTCTTCATTCAAAATAGCCGCTTTAGACACTTTCCATCCCAGTGTTGTAGCTATAATAATGACAAAGAGCTTTACCTCAGAAAATATTATCAGGTATTCCATAAACTATGGCGTGAGTTGGACCGATTTCAAACTTCCATTTAGATATCCTCAATCGCTTGAAATTCTAACCTTTGATGATGAAAGACTTGAAATTCTAGTGTCCACTAGTAGTACTATTTGGAAAGTACCAATCTATTACGGGCCGTGACTTTGATTCTTTTCTAACTCTGGAAGTATTCGAAAAGGCTGGGTAACAGCTTATTGGTTTATCAAAATCAATCAGGTATATTAAAAGTACTTTAAAAAACTTTATAGATACTGATATGAATATTTCTCTCTCAAATGACATTGAACCTCTTTCTGAGTTTCGTAAAAAATCGGCAGATTTTATAAAGCGTTTAAAAAAAGAAAAGCAGCCAATCGTTTTAACGCAGCATGGTAAAAGTGCAGCCGTTTTGATGGATGTATCGGAATACGAGCGTATTGCTCAAAAAATGGAAATGTTAGAAGACCTGCTTGAAGCAAAGCGACAAGTTGATAACGGTAATATATTTAAGATGGATGAGGCTAAGGAAAGAATTGAAAATCAGCCAAGTAACAAGCTGAAGAATAACATAAGATTGTAAATCATGTCTCCCAAAAAGGATTCAATTATATAATGGATATAATACTCATCATATTAATCTGTGGTTCTGTAATAGGCGTTGTTAAAGCTCTTCAGGAAATGAAGATCAAAAAGCATGAAAAAGCTACTTTAAAGGAAAAAATTGGCGATGATTACGACGAGTTTATTCAGATGAGAAATAAGAAGCGAAGTTAAAATTTTGTATCCCCCTACTCTTCCCTCGGAGGTTTTCCTAGCAGGTAACGGAAATCGAATTTGGCGGGGTTCATCGTTTTTAAATTGTTGATGAGCAAAATGGAGCGATCAATCTTTAACTGACTACTTTTTACCTGAGCCACGTAGTAAATAATATAGCGTTGTTGTCCGGGTGTGAGTTTTAAAAACAACGCCAAGCCCTCAGCATCTTGTTCTAAAAGCGCCTCGAGTTCTTCGGGCATCTCCATTCCATATTTGGAATTATCTATCGTTAAAACCACATCAACTTCTTCCCCCATTTCAACACCAAACTCAGCCATTCTTTTTTTGCTAAGCGTGATGTAGGCTCGCCCTTCACCCAAAGCCACAAGTCCACAATGAAAAGCTTTATGATTGTTGATAGAACATAAAAGTCGAGTTCCAATTCCACCTAAATCATCAACCACCTCTTTAGGCACTGAAATATGATGTAGTTTCAGCTTAGTGAGATGGTCGATGTAGGATTTAAAAGTGTACAATTATTACTGTTTTACGCCATTAATGATAACAGTAGTAACGTGGCTAGTATATTCAAAAGGGTCGCCATCATACAGAACAACATCCGCATCTTTTCCTTTTTCTAGCGAACCAACTCGTTTATCGATGTCGAGCATTTTTGCAGCATCAATGGTTAGTTTTTGAATGGCAACATCGTTATCAAGGCCGTTACCAACTGCAACACCTGCTTCAAAAAGAACTACACGTGTTTTAGGAACGTAAGCTTCGTATCCACTTTGGAAAGCAAAAGGAATACCTGCCGCATAAAGTTTGGCTGGGGTTTCCATGCTAGCGTTTTTGCTGTCGCCATAAGTTCTAATCATACTTGGGTGGACAATGACAGACAAACCAGAGGCTTTAATTTCATCTAGAATGAGATACGCTTCAGCGGCGCCATCAAGAATCATTGGGAACCCAAACTCTTTTTGGAGTCGAATAGCAGACATAATATCGTTGGCTTTGTGGACAGTGACCAATGCGGTTAGCTTTCCATCAAGTAAGTCGGCTAAAGCTTCCATTTCTAAGTTGGTACTTTGTTTGTCATCTTTTGCGGCTCTTTTCTTTGCATACTCTTGAGCTTTCAACAATTCTTGGCGTAACATTGCGATACCTTTAGCACGAGTTCCCGGCTTTTTAATCGCGCCATTAATCATAGAACCTAATGTAAAAGCGAGCATTTTTTGAGGAACCAAAACCGATTCATCTACGGTATTCCCAGTGGTTTTAACAATCATTGTTTGCCCACTGATGAGCGCTCCTGGTCCATGCCCGGTATGAACTGTGGTAACGCCTAGTTTACTTAAATGAGCAACTAATTCCTCTCGAGCGTTATAAGCATCTATAGCACGAAGTTGTGGCTGGATGGCACTGCTCGTTTCCAATTGGTCTTGGTCTGCAGGTACATTGTACATTCCTGCAAGTCCAACTACAGAGTGTGCATCGATGAGGCCTGGAGTTACCACAGCAGCTTCGAGTACTTCGTAATTTGTGGGAATTTTTACAGACGATTGTTTTCCAACACGTTCAATCTTTCCGTTTTTAATCAAAACCACGCCATCTTTTATTGGGTCGCCGGCGCTGGTGTAAACCATTCCACCTTTTACTGCAATTTGTGCATTAGTGTTGTTAAGTAAACAGACCGCAAAAAGGAATGTGAAAAACAATTTTAAAGTCTTCATAGTTATTCTCCTTCTACGTGATGTGTATGCGTTTCGCCACGGAAGATTTCATATCCACCCGTAGAATATTCTTTATCTTTTGGATTAGATCTATCCCATACCAATTGACCTTCAATCCAAGTTTGTTCCACATGAGAATACACACTGAAAGGATCACCAGAAAGGATGATAAAATCAGCATCTTTGCCTTTTTCGAGTGTTCCAACTCGGTTCTCCACATCCATCATTTTTGCGTTGGCGATAGTAACAGCTTCTAGAGCTTTTTCACGACTCATTCCTTCACGAACAGCCATTGCAGCAGATCGTAAGAATAATCTAGAATCGGTAATGCCATCATCAGTATGAAAACCAACCAAAACACCCGCTTTTTCTAGCGCGGCACCATTTCCGTTAGAAAGGTCGATGGCTTCCATTTTCCCACCAAAAGAATCGAGGGTGATGATGGAAGCGGGAATTCCAGCGGCTGCAATTTCATCAGCTACTTTAGAAGCTTCGCTAACATGATGTAGAACTAACTTATATCCAAATTCTTGAGAAAGACGAATTGCCGTTAAAATATCATCATGACGATGAGTGTGGTTGTGAACCGTTCTTTTTCCTTCTAGTACTTGAACCAATGCTTCCATTTGTAAATCACGAGCAGGCATTTTGCTTTCGTCGCCATCTGCAGCAGCAATTTTAGCTTGGTAATTTTGGGCTTTAACAAATAACTCGCGAACCAATGCAGCAGATTTTGCTCTTGTTCCAGGAAATGGGGGATTTCCTTGTGGATTGGTACCGTTAGCCATTTTCATGCCACCATAAATATCATTCTCTTCGTCTACCATCAAAAGCATGTCTTCAATCACATTAGCCGGTCGCAATTTGAGATAAACTGTTTGGCCGCTCATTAGGTGGCCTGAACCAGGCATAATGTTTACAGAAGTGATTCCGCCAGCAAGAGCTTTTTTAAAAGTATCACTTCTCGGGTCAATAGCATCCAAAATACGCACATCGGGATGAAGTGCTGCAGAACGATCGCCTCCATCGCCTTCGCCAAGATGAGAATGTGTATCCACCAAACCTGGCATTAACACTTTTCCCGTAACATCATGAATGATTGCATCACTTGGAATGGAAGTATTTGCGCCACCAACAGCCACAATTTTCCCATCATTAACAATTAGAACACCATTTTCGAGTGGAGCACCATTAATAGGTATAATATACGCACCTTTAAAAGCTTGTGGCTTAGATTGGGCTTGGAGCATGCTACTAAGCAGGCAGGTAAGACCAATGACTAGCAAGAAATTCTGTTTTAACTTCATAGATTATTTAACTGGTTTAAAAGTGCTCCAAGTTATAAAAATCTATGTGTAAGGCAAGTTGCTAGCCGTGAAAGATTATTTCGATCTGATTTAGCTAATCAATTCTTGTTAAGTGTGGCAATTTCGTTCAATCGAGTATCTATTTGTTGTTTTGAAAGCCACTTTCCGGCAACCATAACCCCAGCAACTTCTTTAAGATGTGTAATATTATCTAGAGGGTTATTATCTACTAACACTAAATCTGCTCTTGCATCAACGGCTAAAACCCCAAAAAAATCCGTATCAGAAAAATATTTGCCTACATTTAAAGTACCTGTTTTAAGAATATCGTAAGGGCTCATTCCAGCACTTTGCATAATCGAAAATTCATGATGTATGGAAAACCCTGGGACACTAAAAAGTTGTGGAGAATCGGTGCCTAACAATATATTAACGCCAGCTTTATTCATTTCAGAGAGAATCTTAATTCGAGTGTCGGCCTCTTCTCTTGCATGGCCAGAATTGAAGGATTTTTTGTTTTGAGTATTATTTAGAACCCAAGAATGATAACTAGAAACTAAATCCTTAGGAAGGTATTTGAGTTCTGGATATTTGCCAAGAGCTTCAAAATCCGAAACTCCTAGTATAGTTTCCCATAATGCCATTGTTGGAACAACCCATATATTATTATCGCGAGTTATTTGAATAATTTCAGCGAGTTTCTTGTCTCGTTCTTCTTTTTTAAAGGCGCTTAGAAACCGAGTATAACCGTCTAAATGATCCATAGATACTTGTCCCATTTCAATAGCGTGAATAAGGCCAACATCTAAAGGAACATGGCCACCAAATGGAATGTTTAAGTTTTTTGCAGTATTAGCAATGGCATCGTACTCTTCAAGAGTTAAGCCAGGGTGAATTTTAAGTAAGTCCCAACCCTCGGCTTTTTGGGTCTTAACTTTTTCAACAGCTTCTCTTACAGAGTGAATTGTGTTACCACTAAAACTAGGGCCGGATAAATACAAATTAGGCCCGAAAAAATTACCATTTTTTATACTGTCTTTAAGTTCTAGTTGGCCTGGCCAACCCAGCATACCTCGTACCGTTGTTACTCCTGCTGCCGAGTAAAGAAAAAGTGTTTGTTCAACATATTCGGAAGTCATGTAACGCGGTGCATTAGCAGGTGGAATCGGTGGCGGAATATGGCCATGCATTTCAGCGAGGCCAGGGAGTAAATATTTCCCAGCGCCATCAATAATCGTAAAATCTTCGGATATAGAAACCGCGTCACGTTCTGAAATACTCACAATTCTGTCGTTTTTAACAATAACGGTGTGATTCTGAAGAACAGAGTCGCTCAGCATAGTTATAACATTCACATTAGTGAACGCCGTACCATTGCCTTCAAAACGAACTTTTACCACTTCGGTTTTAGGGGCACAGAATAAGCTTAAAACTACGAATACAGGTATTATGAATTTAGAACTTGTTGCGAATATCATTGAAAGAAAATGGTAAAAATTTCACAACGTAAATAAACATGTTGAAGCACAGTAAACAATATCAAAACTGTACTTTGATTTATTTTTACTAAACCAGAAGCTAAAGGAAATAGCTTATGAATTACGGGTAGTTTCTAATGGAGTAATAGATTGAGAATCTAAATTGATAACGGGATTCTCTTCAAGTTTTAGCGAAGCTAAATAAAAGAAATACATACTCAATGCTAATATGGTATGGGCAATGTCGAGATGGTTAAACCATACACCCAACGAGATTTTGTATGTAAAAATGAAGGCGGATAAAGAAGTAAAGCAGATTGTAAATATCATAAGTTTACTTCCTTCATTACGTGTCTTGGCATAAATCATTAAATGAAGAGGAGTAACCAGAGCCAAAAAACCAAAAGTGGAGTGAAACTGTACATAATTAAAGTCAACGGTGTGAATAGTCAAGCCCGCGAAAGAGAGCAATGCCACGGCATTCACAAGCCTAAAAACGAGAATAAATTTTCTATTAAAGAACGGTTTGGCATATAATAAAGAAGCATGGCTTATAAAAAAGATGGAAATCATCCCAAAAAGCCATCCTAAAAGTTTCCAAGGTGTTCCAAATATGTGCTGAAAAGCATGTCCAAAAGTACCGCCAAAGAAAGTAGCGAGAGCCATAAAAATGAAATAGTACCGAAAATACTGATTCACGTTCCTGCCATTAGAAACCTTTTTTAAATGGATATAAGCAAAGATACAAACTGCGGTGATTAAGAAATTGGTAAGCATCACCATCGGTTCCATGATGGTAAAACCGAATAAATCGATTGAAGGTTGCCCTGAAAGAGATTGCATTGGTAGATAGATTTGCCCAGAAGGCGCTTTTACGACTATGTGAATAAAGAATTTCTTTCACTAAGGAGTTAGCATTTCAAGTAGCGTTACGAAAGAAATCAAGGTTGAAGCGCCAATATGTGTAAAAAAAGCCCCTACACAAAGTATAGGAGCTTTAATTCGAAGTGAATTAGTGGAGTTTATCCACAAAATCTAATTTCTCCCAAGGAAATTCGTCGCGACCAAAATGCCCATAAGCAGCCGTTTGCTTATAAATTGGGCGTTTAAGGTTAAAACGGTCAATGATTCCTTTTGGTGTACAGTCAAAAGTTTTTTCAATTAAAGTAGCGAGTTCTAAGTCACTTATTTTTCCAGTTCCGTAGCTGTTCACATTAATAGAAACAGGTTCTGCAACACCAATAGCATATGCAAGTTGTACTAGAACTTCGTCAGCAAGGCCAGCGGCTACTAAATTTTTAGCAATATGCCGAGTAGCATACGCAGCGCTACGATCTACTTTTGAAGGATCTTTACCAGAAAAAGCTCCACCACCATGAGCACCAAAACCGCCGTAAGTGTCAACAATAATTTTACGCCCCGTTAAACCAGTATCGCCGTGAGGGCCACCAATTACAAACTTACCCGTAGGGTTAATATGATAAAGCGTGTCAGCATCTATAAGATCAGCTGGAATTACATTTTTGATTAGATGTTTTTTAATGTCGGCATGAATTTGAGCCTGCTCAACTCCATCATCATGCTGAGTAGAAAGAACAATAGTATGAATGCGCTTTGGAGAACCGTCTTCATTGTATTCAATAGTTACCTGGCTTTTACTATCAGGCCCAAGGTATGGCATCAACTCTGTAGTTTTTCTTATTCGCGCTAATTCTTTCAGTAAGTTATGAGAGAATTGAAGCGGCATAGGCATGTATTCTGGTGTTTGGGTGGTAGCAAAACCAAACATCATTCCTTGATCGCCAGCGCCTTCACGATCTACACCTTGTGCAATATCAGGACTTTGTTTATGAATTGTTGAAAGTACACCACAGCTATCAGCATCAAAACGGTAAGAAGCTTTAGTGTAACCAATTTCTTGAATAACATCGCGAACAATATCTTGAACGTCGACGTAAGCATCGGTTGTAACCTCTCCAGAAACAACGGCTAAGCCAGTTGTAACTAGGGTTTCTACCGCTACTCTAGAATTTGGGTCTTGGCCAATTAAAGAATCGAGAATTGCATCTGAAATTTGATCGGCAACTTTATCCGGATGTCCTTCAGATACAGATTCAGAAGTAAAAAGTTTTTTCATTATTTATAAAAGTCTTAAGGTAAGGTTCCTTGGGTTAGGTTTGATGAATACCGAATTTAAAAAGAAAAGAGGAGAAATATGGCTAAGAATTGAATAAGTCTTGCCCAGAGTTTTTGGGCTCAATGCCTAGGTAATTATAAGCTTTTGGCGTTACAATACGGCCTTTTGGGGTGCGCTGTAAAAAACCTTCTTTAATAAGATATGGCTCATACACTTCCTCAATAGTGCCTTTATCTTCTCCAACTGCAACGCCGAGGGTACTTAAACCAACAGGCCCACCAGCGTAGTTTTCAATTATTGCTCGAAGCATACGCACATCCATTTCATCTAATCCGTTAGAATCTACATCAAGAGCGTTCAATGCTTTATCTGCAATCGTTTTATCAATAGATGAAAGTCCCTCAACCTGTGCGAAGTCTCGAGTTCTACGGAGTAACTTATTAACGATACGAGGAGTTCCCCTGCTTCTGCTGGCAATTTCATACGCGCCTTCATCTGTTATCCCAAAGTTCATAATACTAGCCGAGCGCAAAGCGATGAGTTGCAATAACTCAATATCATAGTAATCTAAGCGCATGTCTATTCCAAAACGTGCGCGCAATGGCGCGGTTAACATTCCCTTGCGTGTGGTGGCGCCAACCAGTGTAAATCGGTTTAAATCAATTTGAATACTTCGCGCATTTGGTCCAGAATCAATTACTATATCGAGTTTAAAATCTTCCATAGCAGAGTATAAATACTCTTCTATAACAGGGTTTAAACGATGGATTTCATCAATAAAAAGAACATCTCCTTCTTCTAAATTAGTAAGCATGCCAGCTAAATCGCCAGGTTTCTCTAGAACAGGCCCCGTAGTTGGGCGGATGTTTACGCCCATTTCTTCGGCTATAATATAAGAAAGAGTGGTTTTTCCTAAACCCGGAGGGCCAGAAAGTATAACGTGGTCTAGTGCGTCTCCCCGTTGTTTTGCGGCTTTAATAAAAATTCCCAGGTTCGAAATGGCTTTTTGTTGGCCAATAAACTCCTCCATTCTTGAGGGGCGAACGGTTTGCTCGAAAACGTCTTCTTTTTGAGTAGGATTTAGAAGTGGATTTTGCACTATTTTAGAGCTGTATTTGTTTTCACTAACTTTATTTAATTATACTTAGTTTTCAAGCGAAATGCGTATGCAACTTTACCCTTTTTAGATGAAATATGTATCCTTCTCCCCAGATGATCTAGAATACGATCCTGTGGTAGAGCAAAAAAAGCAAAAAGGCAAGAAAGCCTCCAACGAAAAAAAGAACGAAATTCTGAAGGAAAAAGGAATGCATAAAGATCTAAGTTCAAGTAGCCTAAAAATATTCGGGGCAGATTACTTTTTTAATTACGAGCTAAGCTGGCTAAAATTTAATGAAAGAGTGTTGGCAGAGGCCATTAACGATAAGAACAAGCTGCTGGAGCGTGTAAAGTTTATTGGTATAGTTTGCTCTAATCTCGACGAATTTTTCCAGAAGCGTGTAGGTGGTCTTAAAAGACAACAATTGGCGGGCGTAAAAACTTTATCTGTTGATGGTATGATGCCTTCAGACCAGCTGAAAACAATTCGTTTTGAAGTCATGAAAATGATTGAAGCTTATAGAGGATGCTTTTTTGATCAACTATTGCCAAAGCTTGCAGAGAAAGGAATACACATAAAAAAGTATAATGAGCTTACTGAGACCCAACAAAAAATTAGTGACCGATTCTTTTTAAAGCAGATTTACCCCATAATAACACCTCTTGCCGTAGACGAATCTCATCCATTTCCGTTTATATCAAATCAAAGTTTATCGTTTGCAGTAGAGTTAAGAGACCCTAAAACAAAAGAAAAATTCTTTTCAAGAATTAAAATACCCTCTAATCGCCCACGGTTTATCCAAGTTCATCGACGGGGAAATAAGGTGATTGTTATTCCTATTGAGGATTTAATCTTAAATAAGATATCGCAGTTTTTTACGGGAATGGAAGTTATTTCTGCGCATATGTTTAGGGTTACAAGAAATGCCTCGCTTGATCGGAATGAGGAAGAAGCAGATGACCTGCTAGAAACTATTGAAGATGAACTTCGAGAAAGAAAATTCGCAAAAATAGTTCGCTTAGAGCTTGATGCAAAAATGCCTAAACACATCAAGAAATATCTGATTAAAAACCTGAAGATTAATTGGAACGATGTGTATGAAATGAACGGAACTATTGGCTTGGTAGATGCGCTTCAAATCTCTCAACTAACAGGTTTTGTTCGGTTAAAAAGTAGAAATTGGCAGCCGGTACTTCACCCAGCGCTTCATCATGCATTAGATGAAGAGATTCCTAATATGTTTGAGGTGATTAGAAAAGGCGATTTTATGGTTCATCACCCGTACCACAGTTTTGAGCTATCAACGCAGCGATTTATTGAAGAAGCTGCTCGAGATCCCAAAGTTTTAGCGATTAAGCAAACCTTATATCGGACCTCAAAAGATTCGCCAATAATGCACTCACTAATGGAGGCGGCAGAAGAAGGCAAGCAGGTTGCTGTTTTGGTAGAAATAACCGCGCGTTTTGATGAGCAGCGAAATATAAATTGGGCGCAGAAACTTGAGAACTGTGGAGTTCATGTAGCTTATGGTATGCCGGGCTTAAAAATTCATACAAAAGTTACGATGGTTGTTCGTGAAGAGGAAGATGGACTCCGAACTTACTGCCATATTGGAACGGGAAACTATCATCCAGATACCGCACAGTTATATGAAGATTTAGGCTTGTTCACTTGTGATGAAGTAATAAGCTCTGATGTGACTGATATATTCAATCTACTAACGGGTTATGCACCAGAGCAGACGTTTGAGAAGCTTTTAGTGGCTCCAAAGCACTTGAGGATACAAACGACAAGACTTATCGACCAAGAAATTGAACAAGCTAAATTAGGAAACCCTGCTAGAATAATAGCAAAAATGAATAGTTTAGAAGATCCATTGATAATACAAAAGCTCTATGAGGCGTCTTCTGCAGGTGTTAAAGTTGACTTGATAGTTCGTGGAGTTTGTAGATTAATTCCTGGTAGAGAAGGTTTGAGTGAAAATATTACCGTCCATTCCGTAATTGGTCGTTTCTTAGAACACTCACGTATTTTCTACTTCAATAGTGGTGGAGAGCATCAATATTGCATTGGGTCTGCCGACTGGATGCATAGAAACCTAGATGCACGTGTAGAAGCTGTAACACCAATTACAGAGCCAAAACTAAAAAAGTATCTTCAGTTTGTATTAAATCTTTATTTGAGAGATAATACCCAGCGATGGTTGCTAAACGGTGAAGGCGAGTACAAAAAGGTTGAGCGCAATAAGAAAGAGCCTAAGATATCTACACATAAAGCACTGATGAATCACATGAGGGCTTCGGCAAATCCGATACCGATGGAAGATGAATACTAAACAGACAGAGTGTTAATTTTCTGTCTGTTCTTCAAAATTTTCGTAATCAATTTTTCCGAGATCATAATTTAATTTTTGATACAAACGAAATGACTGAGTCCGGAAAACACCATTCTGTATATATGCTTCTCCGGCAGCATTAAGAGCTTTTTCAAGCTCATTGGTATTTATATAGGCATTAGCAAGAAACCATTGTGCTTTCTCAGTAAGCATTCGATTATCTTCTATACGTGAAAGTACTTCATTAAAAGAAATAACAGCATTTGGATAATCTCCATTATTATATAAGATTATTCCACGATTTAAATAAGCCTTAGATGCATAAGGTTCCTGCGGATATTGCTCTATAACGGTATCAAAGAGTTCTAACGCTTTCTGATTGTTGCCTGTGTAAGCCGCTTGAAACCCTAGATTAAGTAAAGAATCTGCAGATGAAATGCCTAACTCAGAAGAGCGCAATGCATCCGAAGTTTCAATCTGATCAGCACTTATGCCTTTTAGAACGAACTGACTAAGTTCAGTGGGAGTTGGTGTTCTAAATAATTGGAGTAAAGCTACTAAAAAAATTACAGCTGCAGCCGCAGTATGCCAAGCCCAGTTAGGCAAGGACTGGAGAGGTGCCTTTTTTTTAGATGAAGAAACTCCTCCTTCTGCTATTATCGCTTTAACTCCTACTTCAAGTTCTAAATCATCAAGTAGTTTAGGGTTTTTAGCAATTTCACTCCAAAGTTCTTGAATCTCTACCTCCCCTAATTGCCCTTTTACATAGGCATCAATTTTTTCCCGCAAATTCAACGTATTGTCGTTTTCCATGTATTTATATAATTTTCAGCTCAGAATGTATTAAATACATTCTGTTTATGTAAGACTCTTTCAACATTAACTCCTTACACTAAAGATTAATATTTTTTTGGACGCACTCTTTTAAAATCTGTAGAATACGATGTTTTTTTGTCCATGCATTACTAACTGATATATTAAAGTGATTGGCTACAACAATAGCCTCATCTCCCGGGTGCTCAAACCAATACGAAATATATTCAAGATAATTGGCTTTTAGTGTGTTCAGGCATTGATTAAGAATATCTTGCCGCTCTTGGTTTAATAAATTCTTTAGTTGGTCTGGCTCCTTAGCGTGGAAGTCGGGAATATTATCGTAGTTACTTTCTTTATTCTTAGAAAGAAGTTTAAAATAATCATTTTTGGCGGTAGTGAATAGATAGTAAATTATAGAATCGGGATTATTGAGCTTCTCAGCTCTAATTTTCTCAATAACGAGTAGTAATGTATTTTGAACACAATCTTCGGCGTCTTCCTGCGAAGCATTCATTCGAACTCGTAAAAACTTTATAAGTACACGAGTTATAACAATAGACTGCTCGTTGAGCTCTTTCGTATCATTTTCATGTATCGCTTTTACAAATTGTGAATAATCCATAAGGTGATGTTTATGATTGATTAAGATAATGATGATTAGAGAAAATAAAAGCAAGAATTTAATCTTCTAAGCACTTAATTTTAACTATGTACCGTGTTCAACTGAAAAATTTTGAAGGCCCATTAGATTTACTACTTTTCTTTATTAAGAGAGACGAGTTAGAAATCTATGACATCCCTATTTCTTACATTACTGGGCAATACCTAGAGTATATGCATTTAATGGAAGAGCTGGACCTAGAAATAGCGAGCGAATTCATTTTAATGGCAAGTATGCTAATGGCCATAAAAGCTAAAATGATGCTCCCTCGTGAAAACGATGAATTTTTAGAACTTGATGAGTCGGATCCGCGTTATGAACTTGTGCAAAGTCTTTTAGAATATAAGAGATATAAAGAAATGTCGGTAAAAATGGCCGATATTGACGAAGAAGCAAGAAAAAGATACTTAAGAGGCTATCCCGAAGCGGACAATGTGGAGCAACAGGCTACTGGAGAGGCTCTAAAAGATGTCACCTTATTTGATTTAATATCTGCATTTAGAAAAGTATTAACAGATATAGAACGAAGCAAAGTTGTTCACCGGGTTTCTAAAGTAGAAACAACGATTGAAGAACAAGTTGTGTTCGTACTAGATGAACTCGCAAAAAATGGAAGACAGTCTTTTAAAGAAATATGCCAAAGCATTACAAACAGAGTTGTAATAGTGGTAACTTTTCTGGCGATTTTAGAGATGATTAAAGAGCAACAAATTAATTTATTTATCGAAGAAGTACCGACCGATTTTTTTATAGAATTAAAACCGGTTAGTGAAATAGTAGGCATTTAACCAAAATATACAATCAATAATGAAACAAATACTTATCGTGGGGCTTTTTGTAGGCCTTATAGCATGTAGTGGCTCTCAGAAAGCTACCCAGATTCCCGAAGCTAATATTCTAGACTTTGTGGAAACAATTACAACCGAAGGGTTAAAAGCAGATTTGTCAGTTCTTGCCCACGATTCTTTAGAAGGTCGTGATACAGCAAGCAAAGGCTTGGAAAAAGCTGCTTTATATCTATCAGGTAGATATAAAGCATTAGGTTTAACACCTGTAGGCGATAATAATACGTACGAACAGCATTTCGATCTTACTACGCCTATTACAAATAGCTATGAATACATAGTAAAAGATGCGAACGGAACAGTTATAGACCATTCTAAACTTACCAAATCCGAAACGGGTAATTTCACGACTATATTTGGTGGATCAGATGATATTTCTGGTGATATTGTGTTTGTTGGCTTAGGTATCTCAGATGAAGAAAGCGGTGTAAATCAGATTCCAGATGATGTAACAGGTAAATGGCTTCTTATGTTTTCTGTTCAAGGCGTTACTAATACAAGAGTATTGCAACAAAAAATAACTAAAGCTGGAGCTGCTGGTATAATACTAATTTATACAAATGGTTTAGAAGAGTTCGAGAAAGCAGTTACATCTAAACAATCTTCTTTGGGAAACAGAGGCAGAATGTCGCTTGCTTATATGCAAACTGACGAAAAAAAGGCTCCTCAACAAGCATGGGAAAGAATACACCCTGAATTAGCAGTGAAGCTACTTGGTTTAGAAACCTTAGAACAACTAGCTGAACTGTCTGCAAGTATTGTAGAAGCACCAGCTACATTTGAAGCAAAAGCGCTTAACTACAGCTTAGAACATAAAGTTGATGCTGAGGTTGCAACTGTAACTACAAGTAACATGGTTGCTTTTTTAGAAGGTAGCGATCCTAAATTGAAAGACGAAGTAGTTGTACTAAGCTCGCATTATGATCACGTTGGAATTGGTCGCCCGGATTCTACTGGCGACACTATTTATAATGGTGCTGACGATGATGGTAGTGGCACAACAGGTGTTCTAAATACAGCGCAAGCAATGATAGCGGCAAAAAATGCAGGTGCTGGCCCAAGAAGAAGTGTTTTATTCTTACATGTAGCCGGTGAAGAAAAAGGTCTTCTTGGTTCAAGATACTACTCAGACCACCCAATTTATTCTATTGAAAACACTGTTGCTAATATCAATGTTGACATGATTGGCCGTGTTGATAAAGAACATGAAGATAACAAAGACTTTATTTATGTGATTGGTGGGGAAATTATCTCATCAGGACTTGATAGCTTATTATTGGCAGCAAATGCAGCTAGCGTAAATATTGATTTAAGTAAAAGATATAACGATTTAAACGATCCAAATCAGTTCTACAGAAGAAGTGATCACTGGAATTTTGGTCGCCTTGGAATACCATTTATTTTCTTCTTTAATGGTGTACATGCAGATTACCACCGCCCTTCTGATCAAATAGAAAATATCGAATGGGGTCCATTAACAAAGCGTACAAAATTGCTTTATGTAACCACTGCAATGATTGCAGACTCTGATGAAAGACCAGTAGTTGACAATCAAGAGTTTATCGACAAAACAAAAAGCCAAGCTCGGAATTAAAAGCTATTTACCAATTAGGATAAATGGCGCCCAATATACGGGATGATTGTAAAAGGGATGTTGAAGCATTGAGAGCTTAGCATCCCTTATTGCTTTAGCCTTATAATCGAACAAAGGCGCTTGATAGAAATCGAAGTAATAAAGTGTTTTATCCCACCAGTTATATTCTTTGCTTTCGTATAAATTAAGATTCTCGTAAAAATTACCCATCAGTTGTGCGGTGCTTCTATCGTAAATACTCCAAAGGCTCACTAAAACAGAAGAAGCCCCAGCTTTTAAGAAAGAACGCTGCAAGCCCAAGAGTCCCTCCCCCGCTATTACTTTGCCAAACCCGGTGTTACAAGCGCTTAGAACAACCATGTCTGCATTAAGAATTAGCGAGCTAATTTCCATACTATTTAAGTAACCATCTTCTCCTAAAGAGTTTTCAGTAGTGTTGCTACCAGCTAGCAAAAGTCCGCTTTGCTGAGGGTTATCCTCGTTTACCAGAGCATGCGATGCGAAGTGGATGTATTTGAAACTAGATAAACCGAGCCGTTTGAAATCTTCTTCATATATAATGCCTTCATTAAGCAAAGTTTTGGAGTCAAAATGGACGGAGATAGAATCAACCTCTAGTAAAGAAGCCGGAAGAGAGGAAAGAGAGTTTCTTTTATAAACTGTTGAGAAGTTGCTAGTAGGCTCAAACCCCGAAGCAGCGAGCGCTAACAATTCTTGAGAGGTTTCTCGATGTGGGTTTTGTATGTAATTATATACCGTGGCAGAAGGAAGGTATTTGAAATTTATATCTTCAATTAGATACTTATTATCACGGATTAGTGCATCAAATGGAAGTAATGCAATACCTTGATCTGGCACAACCAATATTTGATTTATGTGAGTATACTCTTCTAAAAAAGGCGCCAATAAATATTCATAAATAGGTTGAGAGAGTTCTGCGAGGACTTTTTTATCTTCAACTTGTTCAATTGCCGTTTTAAACTGTTCTACTTGTTTGTTAACTATGCTTGTAGCATCAGTTGAGTCGAATTCAATTAAACGATAAGAGTAACCTTGGCTAGTAATCCAGAAAGCAATTAATGTTTCCCCAGAGAAAGCGTATTCAATAATGGCGGTTCTTTCGTCGCAGAGTTCAGTAAGTTCATTCAGAGAAATAACACTCGGAATTTCAAGTTCTTTGAGTTCCTTATGAGCTAGACGCACCTTATTAATAGTACTTTGGTAGTCGAACTCGACAGTATTAATCTGTTGCTTTAAACTAGTTATTAAGGAGCTGTCTTGAAGAGTTTCAAGTTCTCTATATAGCTGGTCTATAGCTCTTTCTTTCTGTTTAATAGCAAGCAATGTAGGTTCGTCAACAATAGCGGCTATTTGAGTATTTGTAAGAGTAAGGTTATCTAAAAGAACTCTAGACTTACCCTTCTCGATTAAGGAAAATGCTTTTTCAGGGTCGTCTTTTTTAGAAAGGTACCAATAGCCAACTTCGTTATAGAACCGCGCAAAATCTCTAAATAAGGAAGTTTGTAGATTATCTCCATAGATGTTGTTTCTAATGCGTTCAATTTCATCGAATGCTTTTTCAGCATAATAAAAAGCACTATCCGATCCTGTTAAATAGAAAGCTCTAGAAAGATCAGTAAGATATTCATTTAGTTTATATCCATTAAAAAGGGATGCCTTACTATATGATTTCTTTGAAAAAGAGAGCGCCAGGTCATATTGCTTAAGCGTAGAGTATACTTTTGCTAGTGCAGATAATGATTGGGCCTGAAGTTGCTTGGATTCTGTTTCGGTAGAAAGTTCAACTGCTTTTTTTGAAAAAGAGAGCGCAGCATCATAATTTTGTGCTTCTAATTCTAAGTCAGCTCTTTTTAGGTAAACATCAATGATACGAAGAGGTTCCTTATACCCTTCAAACAATACTAGTGCATCATTAAAGAAAGTACGCGCGAGCTCAAACTTATCTAATTTCTGGTAAGTTTGAGCAATACTTACTAATGCAATTGGGTTATGAAAGGCATATTCTTTACGTAACTGCTGGCTGTAATTGTAGTAGCTCAGAGCTTTTTCATACTCTCCTAAAGCAAAATAAACCGAACCAATTTTATCATTACCAGAAATTATTTTAACGATATTTCCTGTGTCTTTAATTAGTTCTAAATACATAGAGAAATACGTTAAAGCTTTGTCGTAATCCCCTTTTCGCCTATAAAATTCGCCAAGTGATGCATAGTCTCCAGATATTAAATCTTTGTTGTCGATTTTTATTTTAAGCGCTAGCGATTTAAAAAGAATTTTTTCGGATTTATCCACAAATCCAAGATAATTGTAAGCCACGTATTGATTATTTAGAGACATTGCCAACTGGAAATTATCCCCAATTTTTGTAAAGGCCTCTACCGCAGCTGTTGCATATTCCACAGAAGAGCTATATAAACCCATTGCGAAAGTAAGTGTAGACATAGAGTTGCTAACTTGAGCAATTCTATATTCATCCCCAGATGCTTTAGCAAACTCAAATGCTTTTTGATATTGGATCAAGGCTTCATGATTACTTTTTACTCGCCTTGTTACCCAGCCCATATTACTTTTCACATAGGCCTGCAATTCCAATGAAATTTTGTTGGTAACTGCAGAGTCAGCTTTATTAACCCATTCAAAGCCCTGAAGTAATTCGCCTTGATCCATTAGAGAGGCACCATAACCAACAGCTGCAATAATCCAATCTCTATTGTTTTTATTTGAGGAAAACTTGTCCAAAGCTTCTAAGTAAATCTTAGCCGAAGCTTTATAGTCTGCAGTGCGATATACTTTATTTCCAAGCGACAATAGGGAATCGTATTCAGCACTCGCATATTGTGAGCTAGCACTTGGGCAATAAAAAAGGGCCAAGAATAAAATGAAAAAAGAAGCCCGATTTAGCATAAGAAACTTTTTCTTACTTAGTTTTAGAAAACGATAGTATCGTTCAAATATATTCCGTTGTTTACAAACTAACAAAATATAGTAGGAGTACAAATGGCTTATAGATTAAGCAAAATAAAAACAAAAAAATACAACATGCCTGATGGAACGGGCGGTGACGGTGGTGGCGACGATGGCAGCGAAAAACCTGATACGGGAGCTGGCGGAGTTGGCGGCTGAAACTAAAGTTCTTAAAGCCTCTTTTTATTTTTAATGGTAAAAAGAGGCTTTACTCTCCAAAAAGCGCATTTACAAAGCTTTCACGGTCAAAAATTTGTAAGTCTTCTATTTTCTCTCCAAGCCCTATATACTTTACAGGAACGTTAAGTTCATGAGAGATACCAATAACAATCCCCCCTTTAGCTGTTCCATCTAACTTTGTAAGTGCTAACCCTGTTATATCTACTGCCTCAGTAAAAGCCTTAGCTTGTTGTAATGCATTTTGCCCTGTAGAGCCATCAAGAACTAGAATTACCTCGTGAGGAGCACTAGGTATAACCTTACTCATTACACGTTTTATTTTAGAGAGTTCATCCATCAGAACTTTTTTGTTGTGTAAACGGCCGGCAGTATCAATTAATACTACTTCCGATCCACGAGCCACGGCTGAAGAAACAGTGTCGAACGATACAGAAGCTGGATCTGCATTTTGCCCTTGCTGAACAATTGGTACATCAGCACGCTCACTCCAAATAATAAGTTGGTCTACTGCGGCTGCTCTAAAAGTATCAGCTGCACCTAAGAGTACTTTTTTCCCAGCCATTTTATACTGATGGGCAAGTTTACCGATAGTTGTTGTTTTTCCAACACCATTCACGCCCACAATAAGAACTACGTGTGGAGTGGATTCAAACTGAGCGTTAAATTCTGCGGGTTTATTGGCTTCATTTTCTTTTAAAAGGCCAATAATTTCCTCTCTAAGAATTTTTTGAAGTTCTCCCTGTGATACAAACTTATCTTTAGCTACACGTACTTCTATGCGGCGGATAATCTCAAGAGTGGTGGTTACACCCACATCAGAAGTAATTAGAATTTCTTCTAATTGATCTAGCGTTTCATCATCAACGCGATCTTTACCAACAAAGGCTTTGCTAAGCTTGTTTAAAATTCCTTGGCGACTTTTTTCAACTCCCTTTTCTAGAGTTTCTTTCTTCTTTAAGCCAATTTTCTCAAAAAATCCCATACTTGAACTGTTAGTTGAATTTTGCTCCGGTCATAATCTTACGGTAGCGGTTAAAATAATCAATAAAAGAAATTGCCATGATTATAGTAGATAGAATAAGCAAAACGTTGTGAATTTGGGTGGCATCTCTATAGAAAAAAACCGAAATCCAGTACAATGCTAGAATATTAACGGCAATTTTCCCCGACATTGTAGACATTGCAACTTTGCCGTATTTAACTTTTATAAACGATGAACCACACATAATTAGCGTATCGCGAATTACATTTACAACTAAAAACCATAACGGTATCCAACCGATCCAAACGGTATAGACAAAAAGTATAACTGCACAAAGCTTATCCGAAACAGGGTCTATAACTTTCCCAACTTCTGAGATAGTGTTAGTCTTGCGCGCCACTAGCCCGTCAAGGTAATCCGAAATTCCAATGTAGCAAATAAGCGCAATAATCATCCAGTTGTAGTGCATCTCATTTTGATAATGGAGATATACAACTGGGAAAGCAATTATGAAGCGAGAAAACGAGATAAGGTTAGAAAAAGTAATGACTTTTCCCGACACTCTTACAGACTTCCCATCTATGTTTTCAAATGAAACCAAACGAATCAAATTATTTGCGATATTCACTGTAAAGTTACACCCATTGAAAACATAAAACCAATATGATTAAAACGAACTTACTGGTTGAAAAAACGAAAGACTCAGCAGAGGTATTTAATGGAAAACTGCTACATGTTTTTTCTGACATTGCCGAGCTACCAAATGGAGAAAGTTCTACGAGAGAATGGATTAAACATCCTGGGGCATGTGCCATAGTACCTGTTTTTGCTAATGGAGATGTATTAATGATAAACCAGTTCAGATACCCGATGAAACAGCTTTTCTTAGAAGTACCTGCTGGAAAAATTGATGCAGATGAATCTCAAGATGAAACTGCAGCCAGGGAGCTTTTAGAAGAAACGGGTTTAATTGCAGAAAATATGCACTATGTGGGCCATTTTTACCCAGCAATTGGATATGCTGATGAAGTGATACACATTTATGTTGCGTTAAATCTGGAGCAAACTGAAATGCAAACCGATGCCGATGAATTTGTTCTAAGTGAGCGTTTATCGTTCAAAAAAGCACTTGAAATGATTGATTCTGGAGAAATTAATGATGGTAAGACGATTGTATGCTTGCACCGAGCTAACGGGTGGCTAAGGCAACATTCCCTCAGCTTTGGCTAACTCAAATAGGCTAGTATGTAAATCATTTTTGTCTATTTCACCTCGGCGAGTTAGTTCTTCAATTTCAATATTGTTGAGCATGAAAATACAACCAGCTTGGTCTAAGGCAGTATCGAAGTGGCGTGGATCCACTAGCCGAAGCTTTTCCAAATCAATACCGTTTGGGCTTATTAATTTATTTACCAGCACTATAAAAATATCGTCTGGTTGGTCTCCAAATGAGAGCTCTTCGAGCCCTGTTTGTTTAATTGTTAGCATATTTTTCTATAAAATCTCTTGCTTTAATGATTTCGCTAATTTCAGATGTTTCTTTATTAATTACCTGAACTTGAAATAAACTAATAATGGCTTGTTCGCTTAAAATCTGAAGAACCTCTTCAATAGTGTCACATTCTTCGGTTTCACTTACTAAATCATTAATACCCTGAACTACGTATTTCAGGGAACGCTTTTTTGGCTTCGATTTGGCTGTGACTTCTTGTGGTTCTTCAAAGTATTCGCGCAAGGCGTCTTCGGTAACAAACCAGCTAACGCCCAATTTTCTTCCTCTAACTCTGCCCTCTCTTAAATACGCACGGAGTGTCATTTTAGAAATCCCAAGCATCTCGTGCAGGTCATCGATAGAATAGAGCGTTAATTGGCCAATTTTTTTAGGCATTTATGAAAGATATTAATTTACTTCAGTAACTGTTTAAAATACAATATAACGATATAATTATATTTTAACTATCATTACTTATATAATATAAATTAAATTTGGCTAGCCTCTGCTTAGCGTCGTATATTGGTTGCAGTTACTTGAAAAACAAAGCAACCCAGTCTGAATAAGGCAGGGTTTTTTTATGCCTATTAATCAAGCTTTTGTTTAAATAGGCTATTTTCATTTAAAACTTAGCAGATATAAAACTTAAATTACCGAACTACTTTTTAGTTTGTATTTGCATAAGTATTTTGAAGTATGCTTCCCAAAAAAATTCTTCTCTTACTAACACTTGGTGTTCTTGGGTGTTCAACCTCAGAAACTTACATTAATCGAGATTATACAGCCTGGCAGATAGAAGAAAGTCCATCTGAAAATGAGTTAGTATATAAGGTATTTTTAATTGGTGATGCAGGTGGGCCCTCCATCGATGTTCAAGAACCCACACTGAAACTCTTCCAAAAATTTGTAGAAGAAGCTAGCGACAAAAGCGCCGCCGTTTTTTTAGGGGATAATATCTACCTAAATGGATTGCCAGATTCAGCAGCTTCAGATAGGGAGCTTTCAGAAAGTCGAATTGTTGAGCAGATGAAAACCCTTGAAAACTTTAAAGGGAAAGTATTTTTTATTCCAGGAAACCATGACTGGGATGATGGCGGAAAAGACGGTTTAGAAGCGGTTCGTCGCCAAGAAAAATTTGTCGAAAGTTACCTAGATAGAGGAAATACATTTTATCCTGATGATGGTTTTCCGGGGCCTGTGGATATAAAATTGATGGATGAAGATGAGGACTCGAGGTTGAGAGATGATATTAGGCTTATAGTTTTAGACACACAGTGGTGGCTTCATGAAAATGAAAAAGCCTATGGAGATACGGGAGATTATGAGCTTTTTGATGGTGGAGACTTCTTAAACGAATTCGAAGACATTTTAAAAGACAGACAAAACGATTTTCTTATAGTAGCAGGGCATCATCCTCTAATATCTCAAGATAGACACGGTGGATATCAACCACTTTCAACACATATAAAGCCACCAATATTTGGGAGTTTATACGCATTTTATAGAAGAGCTTTTGGCTATGAGCAAGACTTAACTCATCATAAATATCGTGATATGGCAAATACCTTTAAAAGTATGTTTGCTGAGAATGACCATTTAATTTATGCATCAGGCCACGCGCATAGCCTTCAGTATTTTAGAGAAAAAGGCAAAAGAGAAACTCAACATTATATAGTTAGCGGTGGAGGATCAAAATCTAGTTTTGTTGCGGAAGGCAGAAAATCGGAGTTCTCACATCAAGGAAAAGGATTTGTAACCATTCAATATTATGGGAATGGCTCTGTTTGGATGGAAGCTTGGACTCCCCTAGGAGATGGAAGTAGCGGGGAATTACTTTATAAAACGTTGCTAAAGGGGCCTTATAAAGACCCTCTTTTAACAGAAAATATTGAAGAGTTACCTGACATCAATTATTCCGACAGTACCGTTACAATAGCACCAAATGCATCATACGATGATAAAGGTAAACTGTTCGAAATTATAGCAGGAAAGCATAACCGTAAATATTGGTCAATCGAAAATGAAGTTCCGTATTTTGATGTTACTGAAATAAAAGGTGGTCTTATACCTGTTAGAATGGGTGGCAAAGGCCAGTCTAATACTCTACATCTAGAGGATAAAAGTGGGAATGAATTTGTACTTCGGTCGGTAGATAAACAAGCGGGTAAGATTTGGGATGAAGGTCTTAAAAAATCTATAGCCTTAGATCTTGCTCAAGATCAGTTTTCAATTTTAAACCCATACGCGGCACTAATAATTCCAATATTTGCGGATGCAGTAGACGTATATCACACAAATCCCAAAATTTACTATGTGCCTCATGACCCGCAGCTTGGGCGTTATGCAGAAGAAATTGGTGGGCAATTAGCGCTTTTCGAAGAGAAGCCAGATAATGATATGAGCAATGTGAAAAGTGTAGGTTATTCTGAAGAAGTAATTGCCACTAGAGACTTTATAAGAGAAATTGATGGTGATATAGACCATCGTGTAGACCAGAAATCATTTGCTAGAGCGCGATTATTGGATTTGTTTGTTGGTGATTGGGATAGACATACTGATCAGTGGAGGTGGGCTTCTTTCGAGCCGGAAGATGAGCAAGGTAAAATCTACAAACCAATCCCAAGAGATAGGGACGTGGCAATGATGAAGATGACAGGTATAGTCCCTGAGCTTGCAAAATTTGGACCATTCTTTCAATATCAGAGCTTTGGGGATGATTATGGAAACTTGATTGGGTTAAGTTATAATTCTTTAGGGTTAACTCGACGCCTTACAAGTGAATTAGCGAAAGAAGATTGGCTAGAAATTGCGCAAAAAATGGCTTCTCAATTATCAGACGAAGTTATTATAGAAGCAGTAAAAAAATACCCCCCGGCTGTTTTTGCAGAATTTGGCGAGGAAACTATCCTGAGTTTTAAAGCCAGAAGAGATGAATTAGTTAATGTTTCTATGAAATATTATTCCATGCTTTCTGGTGTTGTTTCTGTATCTGCTAGCAATAAAAGAGAGCGCTTTATAGTAGAAGTGCCAAACGATGATGAAGTGATAGTACGTGTGCACAAGCTTACAGGAAAAGGGAAATTGAGGGAGAGGTATTACGAGCGAACGTTCAGAAAAGAAGAAACAACCGAGTTAAGATTATTTGGAATGGGTGGTGATGATGAGTTCGTTTTTATCGGTGAGCAAAGCCCGAGTATAAAAATTTTAGTTTCTGGAGGCCCGGGTGATGATTTATATACAGACGAGTCTGAGGGAAAAGTAACTGCGAAAAAGGTAGAATTTTTTGAAACAGAAAAAGGCAACGAGTATAATGTTTCGAAGAATGCTCATCAGCATTTAACTTCAGACCCGATAGATAATCGCTATAATTTTGAAAAAGACTTTTCATGGAATAGATCTTTCCCAAGCTATTATTTTGCCTACAATGATGATGACGGATTGTTTCTTGGGGGTGGGCCAAGAATAATTCGCTATGGCTTTAAAAAGAACCCAGCAGTTTCTCACAATCTAAGATTGAATTACGCCCCTAAAACTGGAGCCGCTAATTTAGTTTACAACGGAAGATGGTTTTCGAGAATTAGTGACTGGGATTTAGGCCTTAATGCCTCTTTCCTATTTCCAAAGAGTTACAAAAACTTTTATGGGCTTGGTAATGAAACTACCAAAGAAGAAAGAAATGCTAAATACTATAAGGCTCGGTTGTCGCAATACAGTATACAGCCAAGAATAAGTAAAAAGATAGATAACACGTTCTCTATTTTCTTAGGGTCTGGTTTAAGTATTACAGATGTAAATCAGGAATCAGACGAAACAAATGTTCTTAATGAACTAGACCTAGGAATAAGCCCAAACACTTTTGACCGGCAGTGGTTTAATTCCGTTATTGTTGGTTTTATAGTAAAGGATTTGGATAATGCGATGAATCCTCAGCAAGGTTATAAATACTCATTTTCCTCTGATATAAATGTGGGAGTTGTAAATACGTCCAAAACATTTTCACGACTTACCTCTTCTTTACAGATGTTTTATCCCATTTCATTCGCGCCTCAAGTTACATTTGCACAGCGTGTAGGTTCAGCTCATAATATTGGTTCATTCCCTTTTTATGAAGCGAATACCGTGGGTGGAACAACTAATTTAAGAGGTTTTTATGGGAATAGATTTTCTGGGCGAACCACATTTTATTCAAATACCGAAGTTCGGCTTGAGCTATTAAACTTTTATCGATATCTATTAGGAGGTCGTCTTGGTCTAACGGGATTTTTTGACACAGGTCGTGTTTGGACCGACGGAGAGGCTTCTGATTTTTGGCATAAAGGGTATGGCGGTGGAGTTTGGTTTAATGCCTTTGAGTCGGTACTTATAAATTCAACCGTTGGAGTTTCAAAAGAAGGAGCTCTTTTTGAACTAAAAGCGGGTTTTTTCTTTTAAAAAAAAGAATGGCTCGATTATTGATATGTTGTTAAATTATAACTTATTCCTTTTGCTACCGTAAATAGGCGTTATGCCAGAAAATAAAAACATTAGATTATTAGCCGCGGTTATGTTTGCCGACATGGTGGGCTACACCAAGTTGATGCAAGATGATGAAAGTAATGCAATTACTCTTCGTGATAGGCAACGTTCTGTAGTCGATAAATACATTCTAAAACATCGTGGAACAGTAATGCAATACTATGGCGATGGAACACTAAGTATGTTTGGTAGCGCGCTAGATGCTGTGAACTGTGCGAAAGATATTCAGTTAGAGCTTTTAAAAGAGCCAAAAATTCCAATGAGAATCGGTATCCATATTGGGGATGTTGTTTATGATGACGATGGTATTTATGGAGATGCGGTAAATATTTCTGCGAGAGTGCAGTCTCTTGGCATACCCGGAGCAGTAATGATTTCTGGAAAAGTTTTTGATGAAGTTAAAAATCATCCAGGAATTAAAGTGTTGGGATTGGGAGATTTTGAACTTAAGAATGTATATAACCCAGTTGGTATTTTTGCCTTAGCAAATGACGGTCTAAGTATACCAGATCAAAACTACATTCAAACAATAAATGGCAGCAACAAAAATAGTATTGCAGTGCTTCCATTTGCCAATTTTAGCGCCGACAAAAATGATGAGTACTTCAGTGATGGAATAACTGAAGAGATAATAAACGCATTAGTTAAAGTAAAGGGGCTTAGGGTAACCTCTAGAACCTCGGTTTTTGCATACAAAAATACCCAAAAAGATATCAGAGAGATTGGGAAAGAACTTAATGTATCGGCTGTATTAGAAGGAAGTGTGAGGCTGGCGGGAAATCGAGTTAGAGTAACAGCTCAGCTTATAAATACAGATGATGGTTTTCATGCTTGGTCAGAGAATTTTGATTTCGAAATGAAAGACATTTTTGGCGTTCAAGACGAAATCTCGAGAAAAATTGCCGAGAAATTTGAAGCCAATTCAGGATTAGTTACATCCAAGAAGATTTATGAGGCATCTACGGATAGTGTAGTAGCATATAATTACTACCTACAAGGTCTTTTTTATTGGAATAAAAGAACTCCAGAGTCTGTTTTAAAAGCTATAGAATATTTTGGCAAAGCAATTAATAAATGCTCAACGTATACAAATGCGTATTCTTATTTAGCAAACTGCTATAGCTTTTTAGGTACCATCGGGCATATGTTAGGTAAAGATGCTTTTGTTAAAGCAGAAGAGTTTGCGCTGAAGGCCATAGAGTTAAATAGTGCTAGAGCTGACTCATATATAGCTTTGGGTTACGTTAATTTATTGTCGCACTGGGATTTTGACCGCGCAGAGTCAAATTTTAGAAAAGCGATAACTATAGAACCAGATAATGAAGAGGCTAGGTTAGCGTATTCATTTTTTAATAGAGTAATCGGGCGCTATGATAAAATGATAGATCAAGCTAAGGCTGCTGTGAAAATGGCGCCGCTTTCTCTTCCAGCATTGATGGAATTAGCTAGAGCAGAGTGGTTAATCGAAAATAACGAAGAAGCACTACGACTTTTTGATAAAATTTTAGAGCTAGATTCAAGTTTTAGGGCTGCCAATGAAGGCAAAGCATTGATTTACGCTTGTAATGAAGAGTATGACAAGGCTTTATTATATCTAAAAAAGTATTTGAAACAAGTTAAAGGTCCATTTAAAGGTGGCTCTCAGCTTGGTGCAATTGCTGCAATGATGGGAGACACTGATGAAGCATATAAGCAGATCGACCTTATTAAGCAAAGAGAAGAAAGTCAGCCCAATTTGAACTTATCTTTAGACTATGCCTTTGTATATGCCGCTTTGGGTGAGTATGACAAAACATTCGATTATTTAAACAAAGCTGTAGATGAAAGGCTGGGTTCTGTACTTTTTATAAATTCTATGCCCATTATTAATAATCTAAAAGAAGATAGTAGGTTTGGATTATTATTAGATAGAATTGGGTTACCAAAAGCCGTTTTAGTTGCGTGACTCAAAACTCTGAATTAATTTTATATATTAGGGTAACTAAAGAAGGAGTATAGTTGGAAGAAGTAAAGAAAAAGAAGTTAGGTTCTCGTAAAAGAGGTGTTTCGGATATGTTCCGAACCTCGTACAGAACACACATGGACTTGAGTGGTATAGCGGATAATAAGTCCAATATCATGATTAGTATCAATGGCATTATCATTTCGATTATTATTGCTTCTATTTCTCCCAAAATAGATTCAAACCCATGGCTTGTTATTCCAACATCTATCCTTTTGCTGAGTTGCATGATATCAATGATTTATTCTGTGCTTTCGGCAAGACCAAGAGTTAGTAAAGAAAAAGTAACCCTAGAAGATGTTCGTGCAAATAGGGCGAATATTCTATTTTTCGGCAATTTTCACACCTTGTCTAGAGCGGATTATGTAGAAGGATTGGAAGAGTTAATGCAAGATAGTGAGCGTCTTTATGATAACATGGCGCGAGATTTACACGGCCTGGGTGTTGTTTTAGCTGAAAAGTATAGATTGCTTAGAATAGCCTATACTATTTTCATGTTTGGTCTAATCCTTTCTGTGCTCAGCTTCATTTTTGTATTCGTTTCTGTTTCCGGTAGTTATTAGTAAACTAGCTTTCCTTTCAAAAACAACGACAATTAGCGAATTAATCATCTTTACTAAGAAGTGAAATTGGTATAATTGCTAATTATTTACTTACCATTAAGTGTCATTTAATAACAATTATTAATTATTAACTATCATTAGTTATACAATTGAAAATAGATTTGTAAAGTGTACTCTTCACACCTTATATTAGTGACAGTTGATTGAAAAACAATGCAACCCAGTCTGAATAAGGCAGGGTTTTTTTATGTCTTGTAATCAAGGATTTTAGAGACAGGATGAGGGTAGGTTAAGAGATGGCGAAATAAACGTGCTAGTTGTTAATCTCCATCTTGTGTACCAGAAAAAGCACGAGAAATTCGCTGGTTCATCAAACGTTTGTAGTTTTTAAACTCGTATTCACTTACGGTAAACTCAGACTTAGACTCACCATCAAAGCAACTTACCATGAGTTTGTTTGCTGTTTCAGTTTTTGTAACACTAACGGCTACTTTACCAAGCTTGTAAGATTCTATTTCTGTCATTGTGTTTTTCCTTTGGAGCCAAAGATAGGAAGTTCAAGCTTATGAAAAGAACATTTATTCCTTACACCCCCAACCTGAATGAGTAAATTGTTTTGCAGATCTTCCAAAGTTTGCGGGCTTAAAATATGTACGTATTCCAGCTTTGTCAATCAATCCATTGAAAGGAACTAGGTTTTGGCAATCTACGTTGTCGGTTAAAGGTGCTTTATTCATAGTCGAATCAAGATGTGATTGATAGGACTGATAGATATCGCCAAGGCTAGATTGTATTACTCGCAAATCATAAACTGAAACAGTAACTGCTGTTTGTAATGAGCTTGAAAGTCGTTTAAATGAAAAACCAGCAATAGAGTCTGCTAAATTTAATGTGGGTGTATTCAATTCTTTTTCTAAGAGAAGAACACTTTCTGTATCTAAATATGATAGGTGTAAATTCTGAGGGGAAGCAATAACAGCATCGGTTTTCCCAACCAATTCGTGGAGCATCTGTGGGTTTCCATTGTTGCACGTTGAAAGTACCGTTAAATCGAACTTAGTATTAAAAGCCGAGATACCTTTGGAAAAGAGAACGGAATTAAAAGGCTTGTTAGGCTGAGAGTTATGGTAAGAAGTATTTTTAAACGAAGGAATTTCGTGACCAAAATAAAAGATAAAGCTTCGATTTTGCGTAGATGCCTTCATAGTGTTGAAAATTTCAACTTCTTGCTCTAATCCTCCACCCCGTGGTGAATAATTCTTCTTTTGAATTAAATTTCCATTTTTAAAGTGAAAGTAGATGCGATCCTTTTTGGGAAATAGCCAAAGGATTTTCTGCTCTGGTTTTTGATAAAAGATAAAAACTTCGCCAGATGTAGCGTGCTCAGCAATATTAAGAGCACTCTCCAAAGCTCTTTGGTCAGCTTGATACGGTTTTCCATCTTGATGGTACAAGTAGTTTGCATCGGCATGAATTACATAAACAAGCGAATATGCAGGCTCTCTATGAGGTAGTTCATCGTCCGGTTCTAGAAAAGTCTTGGAGCTTGAACACCCCACAAAAAGAAAAGATATGACAATTAACACCAGCGATGAATTTTTAAAAATTGCCATAGCGATAATTTAGCTTATTAAAGTAGTAATAAGATTATTACGATTAACAAAACTGTAGATAAACTGAGCGTTACAAATCTATCGGCTTGCTCAAAATCTTGTTGCACAAAATTAGCAAAACTGTTGAGCTGGTTATTGGGCACTTTTCTATAACCATCCATTCCATTAAGCTCGTTCTTTTTTTCAGAAAGATCTTCCTTAAAGCTAGAGAGCCCTTTTTTATCTGAATCCGGTACTGCTTTCATAGCCTCTACTCTATCAATAGCTGTAATTAGTTTGTCTAGAGAATTATTGAGGATGACACGCTTATCTTCTACATTATCTGCCTTTTCAACATTCGCTACCATTTCATTTATACTATTCTTAATAATATCTTGTCCTTTATCAGACTGTGCTTGTAACGGCGATAGTAAAGCCGTTAAGCTAATTACAAGGATTGAAAATGTAAATTTTTTCATTATGAACTCCGTTTTTAGTGTTAGTTATCATTTAACTTCGTGAAACCATCGAAGTTCCGTATTTTAAGAAAATCAAAATCATGAGATTTCCAGTAATTGTTTTAAGTAGCTCAAATTGACCATGAAAAAAAAATTTATAATTATACCTGTCGTACTCGCTTTCTTAGGTATTTTTTTATACTCGTCTATTAAAAGTGTAAAGCCACAACAGGTTGATAATGCCCCGAACTGGGTAAAGATTGAAGACGCTTTTGCACAAGCTGCATCATCTGACAAACTAATATTAGTAGATGTATACGAAGTTGGTTGTAAATACTGTCGAGCTATGGAACGTGAGGTTTACCCAGATACAACCGTTCGTGTTGTGCTCGACGAAGGATATATTCCTGTTAAAGTTAATGGTAACTCAGAAGAGTTGATAACCATTAATGGAGTAAAACTGACGGAGCAGGCTTTTGCTCAGAGTAATGGTGCGTTTGTTTTTCCAACCGTTTTGATTTTAAACTCGAAAGGGGAATTGCTTAGAAAAAGAACGGGCTATATGGGCGTAGATGATTTGAGAAGGTTTTTATATCGAAGTGAAAGCTAAGAATTAAACAAAAAAGGGACTAATGAAGTTAAAAGCAAACAAAGTAAGCTTACTGTTAGCGCTTGGCGCAGCAATGATGTTAATAGTTGGAGCCATAAAACAACCACAAGTTGATAAAATGAGCTACAGCACAGAGTTGGTTTTTTCTGATGTAAAGGTTCCTTGGGCAATGGCTTGGTTACCAAGTGGAGATATGCTAGTTACCGAACGTTCTGGGAAACTACTTCGAGTGAACGCAGGTAAGCTTGTTGCTGAAATTGGAGGATTACCAGAAATATTTGCCCGCGGCCAAGGTGGCTTGTTAGATGTGGTTTTGCATCCAGAATATGAAAAGAATGGCTGGTTATACTTAGCGTATTCGTCTTCGGATGGTGAAGGGGATGGTGGCAATACAACCATATTAAGAGCAAAATTATCAGGGAATGAACTGGTAGATAAAAAAGTGCTTTATAAAGCTTCTCCGAATAGTACACGGGGACAACATTTTGGTGGCAGGATCGCTTTTGACTTTTCGAACAAACTGTACTTTTCGGTTGGAGACCGAGGAAATAGAGACGAAAATCCTCAAGATATCACCAGAGATGGAGGAAAGATTTATCGCATAAACGACGATGGAAGTATTCCAGCTGACAATCCTTTTGTGAATGAAACAGGAGCAAAAAAAGCTGTTTTTTCCTATGGGCACAGAAACCCTCAAGGGATGGCAGTTCATCCACAAACGGGCGCTATCTGGGCGCATGAGCACGGTCCAAAAGGTGGAGATGAACTCAACTTAATTAGCACAGGAAGTAACTACGGCTGGCCGATAATTAGCTACGGTGTAAATTATAGCGGTACTTCTTTTACAGATTTAACTGCAAAAGAAGGAATGGAACAGCCTAAAACCTATTGGGTTCCATCTATCGCACCTTCAGGGTTCGCTTTTGTAACAAGTGACAAATACTCAGAGTGGAAGGGAAAAGCACTAGTTGGTTCTTTAAAGTTCAACTATCTAGTTTTGGTTACACTAGATGGAAACTCTGTTTCTGAAAAAGAAATTGTACTTGAAGATATTGGGCGTGTTAGAGATATCCGCCAAGCCCCAGATGGCTTTATTTATGTTGCTGTTGAAGGGAAAGGGATTTTTAGAATAGTTCCGAACTAAGCACACAAAACTGTAAGGAATTGAGTTCATACTAGTCTAACTTATGTGAACTCAAATACTTCATATACCTTCCCTTTTGCTCAATATCCCGCAGTTAGGTTGTCGGGGTTATTTATTTGTGGAATTCTTATTTCGCAAACGGTAAGTATGTCGTTTTCAATTAGCGTTATTTTCTTATCAATAATTCTATTTTGTTATGTTGCAATAGAGTTTATTCTTTCTAGAAAGCTCTCACACCTTCTGCCCAAAATTGCCACAATCCTATTCTTCCTTTTGGTAATTAGTGGCGGGCTTGTAAGAACGTATTTACAAGTAGCAAAAGAACTCACCACTGCCGAACAGTTGATAAGTGTTTCCCCTTGGGAAGAAATAACCTTAAAAGGTGAAGTTAGTTCAATTTCTGAAACAGCTGCTGGAAAAACCCGACTAAATTTAAATGTAAAGGCCATTGAAACTACTTCGGGACTAGAAATTAAAGACCAATTTATAACAAGGTTACTTTGGGATGATCTTGATTCGATAGAATTAGGAAGTCGGATCCATTTGAAGGGAACCATCATTCCAATTAGCCCCAAAAGAAATCCATTAGCTTTTGATTATCGCAAATTCCTAGCGTCAAAAGGCATTCACTCACAAGTTCGGTTAGATAGTTTAATAAGCATCGGTGCACCATCTACCACATTTTCTTGGATTACAATAAGAGGTAAGGCGCTTAGTATAATAGATAATAATTTTAGTAAAGAGACGGCACCAATTGCCAAAGCTCTTTTGTTAGGGTATAAAAATGAGTTAGAAGGTGAAACAAAAACGGCATTTGCACGGGCGGGGTTGTCTCACATCATGGCGGTTTCGGGATTACATGTTGGGTTGGTAGTAGCTCCTTTTTGGATAATAATCCCCTACTTCTGGACTAAAAAATATGGAAGTCATTTAGGGCTTATAATTCTGATAATTATTCTGTTCTTTTATGCGGGAATTACTGGGTTTTCAGCATCGGTACTCAGGGCCTCCGTAATGGCAACAGCTTTAACCTATGGGAAGCTATTTTCTAAAAGAAGTAACTCAATAAATCTTACAGCAGCGGCCGCTTTAATCATTCTACTAGTTAGTCCAAAGCAGCTTTTCGAGATTGGATTTCAGCTTTCCTTTACTGCAGTAATCATTATTCTTTTACTGATGCCCATCATTCAATCAAAACTCCCGTATTGGATTAGAGTGCGATGGTATGGTGCGCCAATTATGGTAATGGTTGTATCGCTAGTCGTTCAGTTTGGTTTGTATCCACTTCAAGTATTCTATTTTGGTGAAATATCATTAACCAGCCCCATTGCAAATGCACTTTTTGTTCCATTTTTGAGTTTAATGGTTCCAATAGCTCTGTTAAGTGTAATTGTTGGTTTTATACTTCCAATTGTAGGAGTGGCTCTGAATTATCCAGCGGAACTATTTTTAGGAGTTCTTAAAAATTTTGTTGAATTATCAGCTACTTTGAGCTGGGGTTGGATGAAGGTAGAGCTAGGCTCGGTATGGTTTTTTGGTTTTTGGACAGCATTGATTTTAACTATTTCTTCTATGCGGAATCCGAAAATCCGATGGAAAATGCTTTCGATTTCGCTGGTTATGATAATTTTAATACAAATTGAAGGAATCCATTCAAAACTCTCTGACAAGTATTTAGAAGTTCTTGTTTATGATGTTGGGCAAGGGGATGCAATTTTGGTTACAACTCCTCAAGAAAAACATATTCTTATTGATGCGGGAGCTTGGAGTCCAAATGGAAATTCAGGTCAACAGGTTATAATCCCGCATCTAAAATCGGCAGGAATAACAAAAATAGATGCCGTTGTTCTTTCTCACCCACATGCAGATCATATTGGGGGAATTATATCGCTACTAGAAGATGTAGAAATTGGTGTTATTTATAATTCTGGATATCAATACGATTCAAATCTTTATCGATCATATTTAGAGAAAGCAAAAGAGAAAGATGTTGCTGTAAAATCTGTTAAAGCGGGCGATCAAATAAACCTAGATTCATCTGTGCTGATGTTGGTATTGGGACCCGATGGAAATAAACATGGATCGGATCCAAATCAGCACTCGGTAGTGCTAAATGTGATTTATGGTGAAATCGAATTCCTTTTTACGGGAGATGCGGGGGAAGGTCAGGAGCAAAGGCTTGTAAATAGATATGGTGACTTATTAGACGTCGACTTTCTTAAAGTAGGACATCATGGTAGTCGAACAAGTTCGGAAGATTTCTTTCTTGAACAGATAACACCGCAAATGTCTGTAGTATCTTTAGCCGATAGAAATAAGTTTCGACATCCGCATCCAGAAGCCATTCAAAGATTGGTAAATTCAGGAACGAACACCTATTTTACCAGCAGAGACAAAGCCTTAGTCTTTAAATCAGACGGAAATAATATTACCAGAACAAGATGGAAATGAAGCGCTTTTCTTAGCATGAGCCTTTTACAATAGAAACCCGTACTTTTGGGAACAATAGATAAACAAAAGAGCTACACAGACAAATTTTAATGGATCAGACGGAACGCCCAAGCTTCGAAGAGGCTTTAAAAGAACTAGAACTTATTGTCTCCCAACTTGAAGATGAATCCATAACACTTGAGGATTCTGTAACATTATATGAGAAGGGTGTTAAGCTTTCTAAATTCTGTTCTGAGATTCTTAATCAAGCAGAGCTCAGAATTGAGCAAGTAAATGAAGCGAATAACTAATTAACAGCTTACTATGGAATCTAAATCTCCCAAACCTGGTGTGTTATTAGCGGGTATAAATTCTCCAGAAGATTTAAGAAATTTGAATGCTGATCAACTTCAGGATGTTTGTGATGAGTTGAGAAATTATATCATTGATATAGTTTCAATTTATGGGGGGCATTTTGGCGCGAGTTTAGGAGTTGTAGAGCTCACTACTGCACTACATTATGTGTATAAAACACCAAAAGATTTATTGATTTGGGATGTTGGCCATCAAGCGTATGGGCACAAAATATTAACAGGCCGAAGAGATAATTTTTATACCAACAGAACGTATGGTGGACTTTCAGGCTTCCCAAAAAGAAGTGAAAGTGAATACGATACATTTGGAGTAGGACATTCTAGTACCTCCATCTCAGCAGCATTGGGAATGGCTGTTGCTAACGATTTGAACAAAGGTGATAAGAAGGTTGTCGCAATTATTGGCGATGGAGCGATGACTGCGGGCCAAGCGTTTGAAGCATTAAATAATGCCGGCGCAATGAACAGTGATTTATTAGTAGTGCTGAACGACAATAACATGTCTATTGATCCAAATGTGGGTGCTCTAAAAGAATATTTAGCAGATATCACAACGAGCAAGACATTCAATAAAATGCGCGATGAGATTTACGATATGCTCGGGCATTTTAAGTCTGCTGGTGATAAAATGCGAAAGATTGCATCACGATTAGAGAAAGCAATGACGGCAGCGCTTACACCAGGCTCTTTATTTCGTGCATTAGGTTTTAAATACTACGGTCCAATTGATGGTCATGATGTTGATGGTCTCAGAAAGACTCTAGAAGATCTTAGAGAAGTAAAAGGGCCTAAATTACTCCATATTGTTACAGTGAAAGGGAAAGGTTTTGCGCCAGCTGAGCGTGAGCAAACCAAATGGCATGCATCGAGCAGTCCCTTCGATAAGATTACTGGAAAATCTCTAGCGCCAGTCAAAACGGGCAAATCAGCTCCTAAATATCAAGATGTTTTTGGCGAAGCTTTAGCAGAACTTGCCGCCCAAAACGAGCAGATTGTAAGTATGACGCCAGCCATGCCAAGCGGCTCTAGTTTGTGGCCAATGATGAACGCTTTTCCAGATCGCGCTTTTGATGTAGGCATAGCCGAACAACACGCAGTAACTTTTGCAGCTGGATTAGCGGCAGAAGGAAAGAAAGCGTTTTGCGCTATTTACTCCTCGTTTCTTCAAAGAGGCTACGATCAATTAGTGCATGACGTTGCCATTCAAAAACTCCCAGTCGTTTTTTGTATTGATAGAGCAGGTTTTGCCGGCGCTGATGGTCCAACGCACCATGGTTTGTATGATGTAGCATTCATGCGTACGGTTCCAAATATGGTGATATCTTCTCCATTGAATGAGCAAGAATTACGCGATATGATGTATACAGCGTCTTTGTTTAATGATGCCTCTTGGGCAATTCGATATCCGCGTGGTGGTGCTACAGGAATGGAGATTCGAAAAGAATTTCAAGCGATGGAAATTGGTAAAGGAGTTTGCTTACAAGAAGGCGAGGGAGTTGCGGTATTAAGTTTTGGTCCGATTGGTAAATACGTAACCGAGGCGAGCAAGCAGTTAGAGCTTCAGGGAATCCAAATTGGCCACTACGATATGCGATTTGCCAAACCTCTTGATACCGAATTACTCGACGAGATTTGCTTGAAATACGACCATATTATCACGCTAGAAGATGGTGCGAAAATGGGCGGTTTTGGAAGCGCTGTCGCAGAATATCTTATCGAGAAAGAAGAAAAGCCAACGGTTAAGATTATGGGTATTCCTGATCGTGTTGTAGAACATGGAACTCAAGAAGAGCTACATAATGAAGTAGGTATTGGCGTTGAAGGAATTTTGAACACAGTGCTTTCAGTTTTAAATACTGAGAAGATTAGCTGATTCGTGTTTATCACTATAGAAGTCGGTGGAGCGTTTTGGTTCGCCGTAATATTATTTTCCATCCTCTAATAGATTCATATAAACCTTCATTTTTAGACTATGTTTAAAAACTTACTTTTTCTCACGTCTCTACTTGTTTGTATTTCGTGTGCCACTACAAGCGTTCCTTCAGGTAAGGGTAGCTCCTTAACAGCCGCAGAATTCGACTCTGAATTAGTATCTGAAATAGACTTTCTGCAAGCTGATGTATCAAAAAGATCCGATGAATATTCCGGTTATATCGGTGGAAAAAAGAATGAGGTCTCTGCAGAAGAGATTAAGGGTGAGTTAATTACGAGTATTGACTCTGTGTTTAATGTTGAGAATATAGATTTAACTTTACCAACGGAATCCATCTATAGAAAAGAAAAAGCAACAGAGCTAGTGGATGAAATTGAAAAGTTGAATGAATATTATTTTGCAGAAAAAACAACGAGTGTTATAAGAGTAGACCGTCACCCTTCATTCGACTTTTCAGATTCAGACATAAACTTAAATAATGATTATGGTATGTATCTGTATTTATTAACTAATTTTAATTTTTCTTATTCGGCGAATGAGGTCGCAAACATATCGGTTAATTACACAACTGAATTATATGCATACTTATTTGATATTAAATCTAATAAAACTGTTTGGGTTTACAATTTTACAAGCCCTGTTTCTGTCGAATACTTAAATCTTGATCATATCTCAATGAGCTTCTTGATGAGTATCAAGTATGGTAAAGATTTTCTACCAAGAACTTTTAGTATTAAGCCTATAGATGATAAAGTACTGGTATATCTTTTTGATGGGAATGTACTTTTTGCAGATATAAAAAGTGTAGATGGATTCATTATTGAAGTCGAGAATATAGACGGCTTAAGAAAGTTGCATATGAATGAAATTTCCAAAATTGAAATTGCTCAAAGCAAAGAGAAAATCTTCCCTTTTGAGCTTTAGTAAGCCCCGTTTTTGAATGAACCACTCCCTCTCCGATTTCGATTTTACTCTTCCTGAAGAGCTTATTGCCCAGGCTCCGGCTCATCCCAGAGACCATGCGCGACTCTTGGTGTATAATCGAGAAACAAAATCTATTACCGACGATTATTTCTTCAATCTTGGGAAATACCTTCATCCCAAAACCACCCTTGTTGTAAACAACAGTAAGGTGGAAAAATGTCGCTTAATGTTTGATGGCGGCAAAAAAGAACTCTTTGTCACTTCTGTTCGAAATAATAACACCATTGAAGCTCTTGTCCGACCCGGAAAGAAATTCAAACTCGGAAAAGAAGTAGAGTTGGCTAAAGGCATCACGGCTAAAGTAACGCACGTTGCTGAAGATGGTTTGCGCACTATTATCCTTTCTCACGATTTAGACGCTCCAGAGTTAGAGCCATTTAAATACACTCCGTTTCCTCCATACATTAAACAAGACGAAGCGTTGGCAGGTGAGTATCAAACGGTGTATGCGAAAGATTTGGGGAGTAAAGCGGCGCCAACTGCTGGTTTACACTTCACCGATGAGCTTTTGCAAAAACTCGAGACAAGTGGAATTCAAAAATCGGAAGTTACACTTCATGTGGGTTTAGGAACCTTCGCTCCTGTTAAAGCGGATAACTTGGAAGATCATATCATGCACAGCGAGTGGTATCAGTTAAATTCAAAAACCGCAAAAGAACTCACCCAAGCTGAACATATTACCGCCGTTGGTACAACAAGTGTTCGGGTGCTGGAATCTCTAGCTAGTGCAAATAGAGTGTTTGAACCTCAGAGTGGAGAAACAGATATTTTCATTACTCCTGGTTACCATTTCAAGGCAGTTGATGCGTTGATAACAAATTTCCACCTTCCCAAAAGCACATTGTTAATGCTCGTATCTGCTTTAATGGGTTTTGATGAAATGCACAGTGTGTATAAGCATGCAATTAAAGAGAAATATCGCTTCTATTCTTTTGGCGACGCTATGCTCATAATATAATTTTACGTCTTACTGATGTAGGTAAAACTGTTTATATCTGTAAGAACTATTTTTAGCGCTTAAAAAAGCGCTTTTCTATGAATGTTGTGTTGCTAGAATTATTTAGACGAAATCTTTACGAAATCAGTATAAAAAATTAGTATCTTACCATCCTTGGATTATTTCTATGAAGTAATTTGAGAGAGGGCGAACTTCACTAAAGTGAGATGTGTTCTTTTTAAATATTCAATTAATCGATTATTTGAATTATAAATGTCAAACGTGATTAAGGTCAAGCGCGGCGTAGATATCAAGCTAGTAGGTGAAGCCGAAAAGGTTATTGCTAAAAAGCTTCCGATTGAAACAATCGCTTTAAAACCAGATGATTTTCACGGGGTTCGTTTTAAGCTTTCTGTTAAAGAAGGCGACGAGGTGAAAGCCGGAACCCCCCTACTCTTCAATAAGGATAACGAACAAATTAAGTTTTGCTCTACGGTTAGTGGCGAAGTCGCCCAAATTGTGCGTGGTGCAAAACGAAAGATTTTGGAAGTTCGTGTTTTAGCCGACAAAGAAGCTAAATATGAAGATTTTGGATCTGCTGATCCCACTTCGTTAGAGCGTTCTGAGGTTGTTGCAAAACTAGCTCAATCTGGATGTTGGCCGTTTTTTAAACAGCGCCCTTACAATGTTGTAGCAGACCCAGCAAAAGAACCTAAAGCGATTTTTATCTCAGGCTTTGATTCAGCCCCTCTTGCGCCAGACTTAGGATTTTTACTTGAAGGTGAAGAAAAGGAATTTCAAGCAGGTATTGACGCTCTTGGAAAGTTAACCACAGGTAGTGTTCATTTAGGAATAAATGCAGATGTGCCAGCTGGAAATACACTTTGTGGTGTAAAAAGTGTTGAAATTACTAAATACAGTGGCCCACATCCTGCAGGTTTAGTTGGTGTTCATATTCATAATGTTTCTCCAATTAATAAAGGTGAAACCGTTTGGACAATTACTCCTGAACACGTAGTGATAATCGGTCGTTTGTTTTTAACGGGTAAGTTTGACGCTCGTATAAAAATATCGTTGGCTGGTTCTGAAGTATTAGATCGCAAATATCATGAGTCGGTTATTGGCGCGCCAGTAAAAGGTTTTATTGCCAACAATACGTCAGATAAGAAGAATCGAATTATATCTGGGAATGTTCTCACAGGAACTAAGATAGAAGAAGATGGATATTTGAGTTTTTATGAACGTCAAATTACGGTTATTCCTGAAGGCGAAGATCCTGAATTATTTGGTTGGTTAATACCAAAAACAGATAAGTTTAGCATCTCCAGAACATTACCTTCTTGGTTAATGCGCGATAAAAAATACGAACTCAACACAAATTTGCATGGCGAGAAGCGTGCATATGTTGTTTCGGGTGAATATGAGAAAGTTTTCCCATTCGATATTTATCCAGTTCAGTTGATGAAAGCGATTATAACCAACGACATTGAAGCAATGGAAAATCTAGGTCTATATGAAGTTGTAGAGGAAGATTTTGCTCTTTGTGAGGTGGTTTGTACCTCTAAAACTCCTGTCCAACAAACAGTTCGACAAGGCTTAGACTTAATGAAAGAAGAATTAGGTTAGTGATTAATAACAGACAGCTTTTGGAAGTTAACTAATGAAAGTATTACATAATCTACTTGATAGTATAAAGCCCAACTTTGAGAAGGGTGGAAAACTCGAAAAATTATACCCGGTTTACGATGGCTTTGCCACGTTCCTTTTTGTACCAGGGCACACTGCGCATAGCGGTGCACATATTCGTGATGGCATTGATTTGAAAAGAACAATGAACACTGTGATTATGGCGCTAGTTCCTACCCTATTATTTGGGATGTGGAATGTTGGCTACCAGCACTTTATAGCGTTAGGTCAGGACGTAACATTCCTTGAACAATTTCTATTTGGAGCTATAAAAGTTCTTCCAATGGTTGTTGTTTCTTACGGCGTTGGTCTTGGTGTTGAATTTCTATTCTGTATCATCAAAAAACATACTATTGAAGAAGGATACTTGGTTACGGGGATGTTAATACCCTTAATTATGCCTGTCGATATTCCACTTTGGATGGTTGCTTTATCAGTAGTTTTTGCTGTAGTAATTGGTAAAGAGGTTTTTGGTGGAACAGGGATGAACATTTTCAACCCAGCGCTGCTTGCGAGAGCTTTTGCTTTCTTCGCGTATCCGTCGTTTATGTCGGGGGATAAAGTTTGGATTAACACAAGTCTTAGCGAAGGGCAGTCAGTAGTAGATGGTTTTTCTGGTGCTACTGTATTAGGTGACTTAGCAACTTCTGGTGCTACATCGTATTCTCCTTTAGAAATGTTGATTGGAACTATTCCTGGTTCAATTGGCGAGACATCTGTAATCGCAATTATGCTCGGCGCAGGGTTACTAATCTTCACTGGTATTGGTAGCTGGAAAGTGATGTTGAGCGCTGTTGTTGGCGGTGCATTTATGGGGCTTATTTTTAATGGTGTTGCTGAATATGCTATCTCTCCAGAGCAACAGGCTTTTATGGCTGTTCCTTTTTGGCAACAACTAATTATTGGTGGCTTTGCTTTTGGTGTTGTTTACATGGCTACAGATCCTGTATCTGGCTCACAAACCGAGCATGGTAAGTGGGTATATGGATTCCTAATTGGTTTCTTGGCAATTATGATTCGAGTATTTAACCCTGCATACCCAGAGGGCGTAATGCTAGCAATATTGTTTATGAACACAATGGCACCGCTTATTGACCATTATGTAGTTCAGGCTAACATAAAGAAACGTAAGAAAAGACTAGCGCTTAAAAAGGCTTAATCAATGGACGTAAATAAAAATAGTTACACTTTCATGTTTGCCGCAGTAATGGTTGTTATAGTAGCAGCCTTACTATCTTATGCGGCAACCACATTAAAACCTTTTCAGGATAAAAATGTGGAACAAGAAAAAATGCAAAATATCCTAAGTTCCATCGGTATAGATGTAACTAGAGATGCTGCTGCAAATGAGTATCCAACCTATGTTACCAAAGAGTTAGTTGTTGTTGGTAATAAGCAGAAAGAAGGCGTTGTTGCTTTCGATGTTGATATGTCCAAGGAAGTTAAAAAGCCAGCAATTGAAAGAGAGTCGCCGCTTTATATCGCAGAAAAAGATGGTAAAACCTACTACATCATTCCATTAAGAGGAACTGGTTTATGGGGACCAATTTGGGGTTATGTATCTCTTCAAGAAGATTTAGACACTATTTACGGTGCTGTTTTTGATCACAAAGGTGAAACACCTGGTTTAGGAGCTGAAATAAAGCAAGCTGGTTTTACAGAGCAGTTTAAAGGAAAGAAGATTTTAGATAGTTCTGGTAATCTAATTGGTATTGATGTTCGAAAAGGTGACGCATCAGGCGATAGCCAAGTTGATGGAATTAGTGGTGGTACTATTACCTCTGTTGGTGTAGAAGAAATGATTATAGATTGCCTTCAGGCCTATATCCCTTTTCTAAAAGATTATAGCGGTGCTACAGCTAGCGCAGCTGTTCTGAATCAAAAAAATTGAATAAAAGCTGCAACAAATTAACACGGTAGTTATGGCAGAAGTATTAGATAAAGAAGTTGTAGAAAAAAAGCCAAAAGAGGCACTTTTCAGCAAAAAAAATAGATCGCTTTTACGTGATCCGTTAAACGATGATAACCCGATAACGGTACAGGTTCTTGGTATCTGTTCGGCGTTGGCTATTACCGTTAAGCTATATCCGGCTTTAGTAATGGGAATTTCCGTTATTTTTGTACTTGCTGCTGGTAACGTAATCGTTTCGCTGATGCGAAACCTAATCCCGAACAGGATTAGAATTATTGTTCAGCTAGTAGTTGTAGCGGCCTTAGTAGTTTTGGTAGATCAAATTCTTAAAGCTTTTGTCTACGATGTATCTAAAGAGCTTTCAGTATTTGTAGGCCTGATTATTACCAACTGTATTATTATGGGCCGATTAGAAGCTTTTGCTCTTGGTAACACTCCTTGGAAGTCATTTTTAGATGGAATTGGTAACGGTTTCGGTTATGCGGCTATACTAGTAATAGTAGCCTTCTTTAGAGAATTGCTAGGTTCTGGAACGCTTTTTGGTCTTCAAGTAATTCCTGATAGCTGGTACATGGCAAACGGCGGCTTTTATAGTAATAACGGCTTTATGCTACTTCCTCCAATGGCACTTATAACTGTTGGTATTATTATCTGGGTTCAGCGAGCACGCAATACCAAATTAATCGAGGAGAAATAAGACAATGCAAGAACTCATTAACATTTTCGTAAAATCGATTTTTGTTGAGAACATGATTTTTGCCTATTTCCTAGGCATGTGTTCTTATTTAGCGGTTTCTAAAACTGTAAAAACAGCAGTTGGTTTAGGTGCAGCAGTAATCTTTGTAATGGTAATTACTGTTCCTGCTAACTACTTGTTAGAAAATTTTGTTCTTAAAGAAGGCGCTCTTGCTTGGTTAAGCCCAGAGCTAGCAACCGTAGATTTAAGCTTTCTATCTTTTATCCTATTTATTGCTGTAATCGCTTCAATGGTTCAGCTTGTAGAGATGCTAGTTGAGAAATTTGCTCCTGCTCTATATAGTGCGTTAGGAATTTTCCTTCCACTTATAGCAGTGAACTGCTCTATTCTTGGTGGTTCATTATTTATGCAAGAGCGTAATTATGCTTCAATATCAGAAGCAACAGTATTTGGTTTTGGTAGTGGTATTGGTTGGTTTTTAGCAATTGTAGCTATTGCTGCCATCCGCGAAAAAATTCAATATTCAAATGTTCCAGCTCCCTTAAGAGGATTAGGAATTACTTTTATTGTGACCGGCCTTATGGGAATTGCCTTCATGTCGTTCATGGGTATTAAGCTATAATCATTTTAGAGAAGAGATTTACACAATGATATTATCTGCAACAACTATGATCATCTTTACAAGTATAATTGTATTCTTTTTGGTGATTATTCTTTTGGTTTCAATTCTTTTAGGTGCAAAATCCGTACTTGCTCCTTCTGGCCCAGTTAAAATTAGAATTAACGGGGAAAAAGAAATTGAAGTGGAGTCTGGAAGTAGTCTTCTAAGCACTTTAGGAAGTAACAAAATATTCTTACCGTCAGCTTGTGGTGGCGGAGGTACTTGTATTCAGTGTACTTGCCAAGTGCTAAGTGGTGGTGGCGAAATATTGCCAACAGAGGTTCCTCACTTCACTAGAAAAGAGCAAGAAAATAACTGGAGACTTGGTTGCCAAGTTAAAGTTAAAGAAGACATGGATATTAGAATTCCAGAAGAAGTATTCGGAATTAAAAAGTGGGAAGCTACCGTAGTTTCTAACTACAATGTGGCTTCATTCATTAAAGAATTTGTTGTTGAAATTCCTGAAGATATGGACTACAAAGCTGGTGGTTACATCCAGATTGAAATTCCTGAATGTGAAGTTCCATTTACAGATGTTGACATTACAGCACATCCTGAAGAACATCCTGGTGAGCCAGAGAAGTTCAAACTTGAGTGGGATAAGTTCGGTCTTTGGGACTTGAAGATGAAAAACGACGAAGTTGTTGAGCGTGCATACTCTATGGCTAGTTACCCAGCTGAAGGGCGACGAGTTATGTTGAACGTTCGTATCGCTACTCCTCCTTTTGATCGTGCTAAAAACGGTTGGATGGATGTAAACCCTGGTATTGCTTCTTCTTATATTTTCTCTAGAAAGAAAGGCGATAAAGTGACAATTTCTGGTCCTTATGGTGAGTTCTTTATTAAAGAGAACGATAGCGAAATGTTATACATTGGTGGTGGTGCTGGTATGGCGCCAATGCGTTCGCATCTGTATCATTTATTTAAGACATTAGAAACAGGTCGCAAAGTTACGTATTGGTACGGCGGCCGTTCTAAACGCGAGTTATTCTATCTAGATCATTTCCGTCAATTAGAAGATAAGTTCGAAAATTTTAAGTTCTACATTGTACTTTCGGAACCTTTAGAAGAAGATAATTGGGTGCCTAAAAAAGACACTAATGATACTGAAGGCGATGGTTTCTTAGGATTTGTTCACCAAGCGGTAATAGATCAATATCTAAGTAAACATCCAGAGCCTGAAGAAATAGAATTTTATTTCTGTGGACCTCCACTTATGAACCAGGCCGTACTAAAAATGTGCGACGATTGGGGAGTTCCAGAAGAGAATGTTGCCTTCGATGATTTCGGTGGATAAACTAAAAAAAAGCGACCTTGTGTCGCTTTTTTTATGCTAAAACAATTATGAAACAGACTTCGATACTTTTTTTTATTAGCGCTATTCTATTTGTTTCTTGCGAGCCAAGGAATCAAGTTAGGTTGATAGAGAATAGTGGATATGCTCAAGGTTCAACTTATCAAATTAAATATCTTGTTAATAAAAACAAGAACTACGCAAAAGAGCTTGAAGAAATTCTTTTCGATATAGATAACTCTATGAGTACGTATCAAGAAAGCTCACTTATTTCCGCTGTAAATAAAGGTGGGACGTGGGTAGAGATAGACTCGATGTTTATTGAAGTAATGCAGCGATCCATTGAGATTGCAAAAGAGACAGATGGAGATTTTGATCCAACGGTTGGTCCGCTAGTTAGAATCTGGGGTTTTGGATACGACAAGGTAAACGAAGACGTAAGCTCAGAAAATATCATGCAGGTAAAGAGTTTTACGGGGTTTACCAATATTGATCTTAATGGGAATAAGCTACGCATCCCTAAAGGCTTTACACTCGACTTCAATGCAATTGCCCAAGGCTACACAGTAGACGTTCTAGCAAGGTATTTAGAAGCGCAGGGCGTAACAGATTATATGGTTGAGGTTGGCGGTGAAGTTAGAGCAAAGGGTAAAAACGATAAGGGCGCTATTTGGACGATTGGGGTAGATAAGCCACAAAGTGAAATTGATAGAGAAGAACGCTTTCAGTTTATACTTGAACTAGAAAATGCTGGGCTTGCAACTTCGGGTAACTACAGAAAATATTGGGTAGACCAAACTACAGGAATTAAATATTCGCATACTATTAATCCTCATACGGGATCTCCTGCACTAAACCGTTTATTGAGTGCTTCTATTGTAGCACCTACAACAATGGACGCCGATGCATACGCTACGGTGTGTATGGTAAAAGGGCTAGAAAATTGCAAAGTTTTTCTAGCAAAAAAAGCCGATTTGGAAGGGTATCTGGTATATACAAACCAAGATGGAGACTGGGAAGTGTATTTTACAGATGGTTTTAAAAAATACCTAAAAGAAGAGTTTAGGCAACAAATGGACTGAACTCTTCACTATCCGAAGATTTAGAATCTTTTTTACATTGTTCCTCTGGAGATGCACCACAAAAGCTACATCGCTCTCCCTCAGCATTTAAAAAAGGGCTGTTACTAGCGCACGTACCAGAAAATTCACCATCTTTTGAAGCCCAAATTTTAATTGCTATTCCAGCAAAACCAATACCAATTAAAGCTGTTGCAAGTAAAAAAACTACCATTTCATTCTCCTTATTTAATCAAACTAAAGGTCGCCAATTATATAACTAACCTCAATTATTGATAGATAATTTCAGAGCAGATGTTCCGCAGTATTGCTATATTTGCAGTCCTAAAAATGCACCCGTAGCTCAACTGGATAGAGTACCAGATTTCGGCTCTGGGGGTTGGGGGTTCGAACCCCTCCGGGTGTACTAAAAGCCTTTGTAAATTCTTGATTTGCAAAGGCTTTTTTATAATCTTCTAAAACTTTAGTTTGAGCTACTAAAAATTACAAGCGATAGGTAACTCCAAACTGAATTATAGCTATTCCAAAACCAAGTTCGCCGTAAGCGCCCAGATTTTCTGTAAAGTGATAACGTCCACCCACAAAGCCTTGGTAAATTATGCCACCCACTGACGCGCTATTCGCTCCTGGTCCATCCCACTCTGCAGATGCAACATTATAGCCCAGTATGAATCCGCCATAAGTATCTATATCGTCTACAAACTGTTTATGGTAAGTTCCTCGAGCTCCAATTACTAAGTTAGAATATTTCCAAGTACCAGTTCCAAAATCTTCCGAATTTCCTAAATAACCGAGGTACCCCCCGATGGATACATCATCGTTGTAGCCATAATCTACAGCAACATTAATAGGAATTCCGCCTGACCCAGAAAAGCTGTGCCCAAGTCCAATACCTGCATTTATATCTATAGTTCCTTTCCCCGGATATTGAGCCATTGCTATTGCTGGGACGATTAACATAGCAAGAAATAGTAGAGTAATTTTTTTCATAATAATGATGTTAGGATAGTTTGTGTTTTGAAAACAACAAGAACCTAAATCATTTGCCATGATTTGAACATCACCTATTCGGAGTATTTCTAAGTTAGAATTGGTGAAAAGTTACTAGAAAGGGGTATAGAATAGAGTTCAAAATTAGGTAGAAACTATGAATTCTGTAAAGACACTTATTTCCCAAACAAGGACAGGAAGGAATTTTTAAATGCATTGCCAATAGGAATTTGGCTCTTCCCAATATGTATCAAATTTCCTTCTACAAAATCGATATTAGAAATGGAAACGGTATACGATTTGTGAACTCGCACAAATTCGGTGCTAGATAATTCCTCGGTAAACGACTTAAGAGTTCTGTTAAAAGTGTATTTTTTTTGGATACAGTGAAGTGTTAGGTAGTCGCCCATACTTTCAACAAAAAGAATGTCGGATTCTAAAATTCGATAGGTTTTCCCTCCTTCTTTTATAATCATACTCGGACTTTCTTCCACGAAACTAGCCGCAACTTTATTTATCGCTTTAAGAAACCGTTCAAACGGGAATGGTTTTAAGAGATAATCTACAATATCTAGTTCGTAGCCTTCTAACGCATATTCAGAATATGCCGTTGATAGAATAACTTTGGGAGGATTAGCCAGTGTTTTTAAGAAACTGATTCCAGAAAGCTTCGGCATGTTAACATCAAGTATGATGAGGTCAACAGGCTGGTCTTTAAGAATAGAAAGTGCTGAAACGGCATCTCCACACTCTCCTACTAACGATAGCGTGGGCGTGTCGTGCACATATTGCCGGAGTATGTCTCGAGCAATAGGTTCGTCATCTATAATGAGGCAGCGTATCATCTAAGTTGAATGGTTACGTTAGCGTGGTAAATTTTCAAGTCTTCATCCAAATTTTGGGTGATAGAATAGCAGTCTGGATAAAGAAGGTCTAAACGGCGAACACAATTAGCGATGCCCATTCCGGAAATTCGTTCTGGAGTCTGGGATGCATCTTTAATATAATTCTTTGTGGTAAGAGACAAAGCTCCATCTGAAACAATGAGTGAAATATGAAGAGGTTTCACATGTGAAATATCGCCATGTGTAAAACAGTTTTCAATGAAAGTAATGAGGATCAAAGGCGCAATTTGTAGTTCTTGAAAATTCCCTGTGGTAGAAAAATTAATAGCATGTGCATCTGAAAGACGCTCTTTCTGTAATGAAATGTATTCTTGGATGTATTCTAGGTCTTGTTCAAGCAGAACTTTATTCTGATTCAGATTATCTACGATATAACGAAGAATATTTGAAAGTTTAAGAACCAACTTTGGAGCTTTATCGGTTTTCTTTAGAGCCTCGCCGTAAATGGAGTTCATGGTGTTAAACAAAAAGTGTGGATTGATTTGAGCCCTCAGAACTTGCAATTCAGACCTTCGTTGCTCTTCCTCAAGCTTAGCAAGTTTCGTTATTGCTTCTTGCTGTTGAAACCATCCTTTTGCTAGATGCAGAAGCGTTGTAAAGCCGACATAAACAAAACCTATCCCTAGCATTTCATACCAGGCATAAACAGTGACGAAATAAAAGTCTGGAAAAATTAAACTCGCAAATAAATCGAATGTTAAGGGATAGACTTGAATTATAAAGACGATGGAAAGAATAAATGAAAGCCAAAATAGTAGATACTTTTTTGCATCTAAGAATCTGTGTAACGCGAATTGATTATAGGTTACCCCAATAAATAGCGGAATGTGAAAAAGAGAAGTGTAAATAATATCAATAATTCGAATTTCATCGGTACGGGTAAACAGGCGTAAAAGCACAACAAATGAAATTGTCCAGAACAAAATATTCTGGACAACAATATTATTTAGAAAGGATTTAAGGCTTTTCATCTGCACGTTTTAAAACTTTCGGATCATCAAATGCACGTTTGTCGTGGGCATATTTAGTAACAAACTTCTGTAATTCGCTAGTTGAAGCCGTAACCAGTATTTCTCCGTTTTCTTTTTCGTGCTTAATTCTGATTCTGTTGTTTTCAATCAAATCTTCTATCCAAGAGTCTTTAAAAAATTCAATGTTTAAAGAATCATCAACAACGTGAAGTTTCGAAAATGTATGTACTGGAAAGTAGTGAGATTTTTTTAAGTTCGAACTTGAACCGATGTCAAAAACGGATAGGTCTAGGAAATAAGCTCCTTTAAACTCACCAACTGCACCAATAAATATGGAAGAATCAATGCTATCGTCTTCGAAATCTTCATAAAGAACTAGGTAAAGCTTTTCAGTTATGCCTTCGTCCTCATCAATAGAAAAATCATCGATATCAAACGCTGATAAATCTAAATTAGATACATTTCGAGGATCATTGATAAAAGTCCATCGTTGAGACTCGGTTTCCCAACGACCTTCCAAACCATCAAGTAATACAGCTTGATTAGTAGGAACTAATGGATGAACTGACTTGAGGTAACAACCCGAAATAAGAAGAATCAGTATTAAAATGAAAGAGGCGTGTCTAGTCGAAAATTTCATGGATATATAATTCATTAAGGTTTCGAGACAAAGAAATGAAGGTTGTGTGGGAGAAAAAAAATTATTCGATAAACACCCATATTTGGTCGATAAACTACCTGTTTGAGCAAGAAAACAAAAGAGTGGGAAAAAGCAAAGAGTTGCAAAGCAAATTATTATTATTCTAAGTATCTGGTTATTATGTATTAAACATATAACTCATATTTGATATGAAAAAGAACGTAATATTAATAACAGCTATTCTCTCGATAACTATTTTTGCATGCCAAAAAGATGTAGAGAAGGAAAAACCTGTTCAAAAAGAATGGACTATAGCATTACATGGTGGCGCTGGGTACGTGTCTAAAGAAATGCCAGAAGAGCAAAAGAAAGCGTATCTAAACGCTCTAGATGAAGCTCTCAGTATTGGCGAATCAATTTTGAAAGACGGTGGATCATCTGTAGATGCTGTAGAAAAGACAATCAACTATTTAGAAAATAACGAACTTTTTAATGCAGGCAGAGGTGCTGTTTTTACTGCTGAAGGAAAGAACGAGCTTGATGCTGCCATCATGGATGGGACCAATAAAAAAGCTGGAGCTATTACAGGAGTGAAAACGGTTAAAAACCCAATCTCATTAGCGCGTAAAGTTATGGAGCAGTCGGAACATGTATTTTTTGCAGGTGATGGCGCCGAAAGGTTTGCCGATGAGATGGATGTTGAAAGAGTAGATCCTGAGTATTTTAAAGTTAAAGACCGTTTTGAAGCTTGGAAGCGAGCAAATAAACAAACGAGTCACAATCTAGAACTTTTAGATGATAATGGATGGAAAATGGGAACCGTAGGCTGTGTGGCTCTCGACAAAGAAGGTCGACTTGCTGCGGGAACCTCAACAGGTGGAATGACAAACAAGAAATATGGACGCGTAGGTGATGTTCCAATCATTGGGTCAGGAACGTATGCAAATAATTTGGTTGCTATTTCTGGTACAGGCTGGGGCGAACGGATTATGTTGAATGTTTCGGCTCATACTCTTGCGGCATACATGGAATACAAAGATGCTACAGTAGTTGAAGGAATGGATTACTTAGTAGACGAAGTTCTAAACCCACAAGAAGCTGGTTTCATTGCGGTAGATAAGTTTGGCAACGTAGCGATGAAAACAAATACAGGTTCTATGTTCCGGGCTACAACGAGCTCTGATGGGAATAGAAAAATTGCAATCTGGGAAGATTAAAGGCACAAAAAAAAGCCAGAAGGAATCTATAAGAATCCATCTGGCTTATAAAAAATATAGGTACTGGTTTATATACTATAAAAACGATCTCTTAATTCTTGGGTGTAAATCCCGATATCGTTTCTAAGTTCAAACAGGCGCCCATGAAATTCTACATACTGTTTCTTATTAAAGTATGGCTCTGCTTTCATATTTTGAAGCATTTCTAAAGACTTATTCGCGTAGTTTAGTGCTTTTTTTGTGTAAGCAATATTTGCACCTAAATACTCATGATCGAAACCAAAAGAGTAACCTCCAGCTAATTTAGCTGCAATTTTTAAGCTATCACTAACAAGCTCTAAAAAAGCTGTTGATTGTTGTTCACTTGGAACCGACTCAGCCCATTTGAGTGTGTCTACAGCAAAAATGCGAGCATCGCTAAATAGGCCTAAATTATCAAGAGAGCCATACTCAGACTTAGCAAAATCATCACTTAAGCTTTTCCATTCTTCACCTTCGTCAAAGTCATCGTCGTCATCATCGAACTCAAGAAATTCTTCCGAAGATCCGAATAGGTAATCATCTTCTTCGAACTCGTCGTCTTCTTCTAGGTCGTCGTCATCTTCAGGGAAGTAAGCTTCATCAAGTAACAACTCTTCCTCTACGTATGCCTCAAAAGCATCGTCTTCGCTTAAACTTTCTTTGAGTAAGGTAATCCACCGCGGAACGGTTCCTTTTTGGTCAGTAGAGATAAATTTTCGAAGCTGGTCGCTTTTTTTTTCTACTTCATCAAGGTGGGTTTCCCACTTATATTCGTCCCAAAGCTCGTCATTAGATTCATCAAAACTCATAGGCTGGCCGTGCAACTTTGATAATGGTTGGTTATAGAAACAATTATTATTTGAACTCTGCAAGAGTTAGTGGAAAAATAACGCTTTTTGTGGATAAAAAGTTGCTTAAAGTCGTTCTAAAACACCAGTAATTACTTTGGTCATTTTGGGCTCCGCCATAGCTGCACCTTCAAGAACATGCTCCATATTAACAGCTGTAAGCGAGTCTGGGAAGCATTCGTCAGTAATAACAGAAATTCCTAGTACATCCATGCCCATATGAACAGCAGCTATTACTTCTGGAACAGTGCTCATTCCAACAACATCAGCTCCTAACTGGCGCATATATCGGTACTCTGCTTTCGTTTCTAACGTAGGGCCAGAAACCGCTAAGTAAACACCTTGATGCATTTTTATTGCATTATCAAGAGCAACATTTTCGGCAATTTCAATCAAGCGAGATGTATATGGCTCGCTCATATCTGGAAAACGGGGTCCTAACTCATCATCATTAGGCCCAATGAGTGGGTTGTCGGCTAAAAAGTTGATGTGATCATTTATTAACATCACATCGCCACGTTGGAAGTTTGTATTTAGGCCACCGCAAGCATTACTAACAAAAAGGCTGTGAGCTCCAATAGCTTTAGCAACTCTCACTGGGAAAGCGATTTGTTGCATAGTATATCCTTCGTAATAGTGAAATCGACCTTGCATTGCTACAACAGGTTTGCCACCTAGTATACCAAAAAGCAGGCGGCCAGCATGACTTTCTACAGTAGAGGTAGGAAAGTGAGGGATATCGCCGTAGCTAATAGACGTAACAACATCAATTTCTTCAGCAAGTTGGCCAAGTCCAGTTCCTAAAATTACCAAATACTCTGGTTTGAAATCAGTTTGGTTTGCTATGTATTGAATAGCTTCATCGCGCTTAGCGCGGAATTGAGCTACGGTATCGAAAGCCATGTGCGAAAAAATTAGGAGTTAAAATGGAATATAGATGCTTTAGTCTATCTCGTCAAGGATATCATCAAGGCGATCGCTACCTGGAGGAAATGAAAGGTTTATGTCATCTTCTTCTATCTCAGTCTCGTCTGTATCTAGTTGGAAACGAGATGTTAGTTTAGTTTCTGAAGCAGTGTTAGTTGGCTCGTTATCAGATAGGAGATAAGTACTTTGATCCTCTTTACTGAATTGCTCTAAAGATTTACGGGCATTTTCTAAATAAGAGCCGATACCGCCTATGATTTCTTCACGTTTATCTAGAAGTCTTAAAATAGTTTGGCGAACATTTTGGCGTTGGTGGTTAGCTTCTTTAATGATAGCGTCAGCTTCCATTTCGGCTTTATCAATTTTATTCTGGGCCTCCATTTTTGCCGTTTCAATTTTTTGAGCAACCGACTCTTTCGTGGTTTGAAGCGTTTCATGTAGTGCTTCTTCGACCCTTTCGTAATGCCTTACACGGTCGGATAGTTTTTGAATTTGGTCGTCAAGTTCTTTGTTCTTGTTCAAAAGGTGTTCTACCTCATTAGAAACAAGAGAGAGAAAAGATTGTACTTCGGCAACATCATATCCTCGAAGGGATTTTTCGAACTGTTGTTGCTTTATTTCGAGCGGTGATAGTTTCATGGTAAATGACTATTTAGTAAAACTTAAGCTATGTTGAAAGTAACACTTATTCATTTAACATGTTCCTGAGATTACTGTCGTTTTCATCTTTATCTTTGGCTGAACGTACCTCTAAAGGTTCTATTCCAATTACTCCTTTAGAATCAGGTACTCTAATTTTTTCTTCTTCGATATCAGAAACAATGGTTTCTAAATTTGTAATTCTGCGTTCTGTATTTTTTTTGAACTCAGCTAGAGCCTTAAAAAATTGAGGGTTTATTTGCCCAGGTGCTTCGGTTTGGTTAGATCGTGTTTTAACGACATCGAAAATATTCTTTACGATGAAAAAAATTATCCCCGATCCAAAACCGATAGCAGCGAGCGTAATAACAAAAATTTCTGAAGACATATCTAACTAGGGTTAATTTCTAATGGGTCTTTGTTTTCCGCGATTATCATCAGAGCTATTATCGTCTTGAATTTCAATGTCACCTAGAGGGCGTTCACGCTTTGCAGTTCTTTCTTCGCTTGCAATAGCTTCAAGATTCTCGATGCGATTCTTAAGATTATGTATAATTTTTCGCAGTTCTTGAACTTCTTTAGAATTAGTGCTGGTTTTAGCCTCAAATTCAAGTTCTTGTTTGCGGTAGCCCAATATAAGCCCCCCAACAATAGCAACTATAGGGATTATAGCAAACCAAGGTATTCCGAAAATCATGTTATTTCACCAAATGTTAGTTAAGATTAAAGTGTGCGCTACTACGGCCCGTATTACTGATAGTTTCGAGATCCAAAGATATCACTTCCAACTCTAACCATGGTTGCTCCTTCTTCAATTGCTACTTCCATATCGGCACTCATTCCCATAGAAAGTTGATCTAGTTGGATATTACTACCGTTGTTGAATTGCTGGTACTCGGATAAAAGTTTTTTCAGCAATTTAAATTCAGGTCTAACTAACTCTGGATTATCTACAAAAGTGGCAATACCCATAAAACCACAAACCTTAACATGAGATAAATTTTTTGCGTAATCAAGTATTTTAGAAATTTCTTCTGGCTCGCAACCACTTTTTTGATCTTCGCCACTAATATTAACTTGAATCAGCACATTAATTACCCGTTTTGCATCTCCAGCTCGTTTCTCTATTTCCTTCAAATACTTTGTTTTTGAAACGGAATGAATCCAATCTACCCGATCAGCAATATATTTTATTTTGTTGGATTGCATGGTACCTATCATATGCCATACGATATCGTTATGCTCTATATCAGCCATTTTTTTCTCCAATTCCTGCATTTTATTCTCACCGAAAACCAATTGGCCGCACTTTAATGCGCTCAGAATAAAGTCATTAGGCTTAGTTTTACTTACAGCAACAAGTGTTATTTCAGAAGGTTTACGTCCCGCTTTTAGACACGCAGAAGCTATTCTTTCGGAAATAGCGTTAATATTATTGCAGATATTGTCCAAACTCATGGCAGATAAAGGGAATTTGTGTTAATTTTATTTAAATAACTGAAAGATAGGCTTTTATCATTCATCAATTAACCTTATTTTTTGGGGCTACATAAAAGACTTAAGATTTACCTATTGTTGACGCCGACGCTCTACAAATACAAACTCTCGCATTCGAGAACAATCATCTTCACTAATTTAAAAGGTAGAAGATAAAGATGGAAACTCGAATCCGACATATCGCAACCTTCATAAATCAATGGGCTCCACCGAGCACTAAAATGGATTTTGATAATGTAGGATTGCTTGTCGGAGACCCCGAGACAGAGGTTAAAAAGGTTCTTACCTGCCTTGATGTAACAGATGAAGTTGTTACGGAAGCTATCACAAATAATTGTGAACTGATTGTTGCACATCACCCACTGATTTTTAATAAGGTTGGAAAAATAAACCCAACTAACGAGCAAGGTCGCATAATTTATAAGCTAATTAAGAACGATATTGGCTTGTTAGTAGCTCACACAAACTTAGATGCCGCGCTAGATGGTGTCTCTTTTGTGCTCGCAAATATGCTCGGACTAGATAATCTCAGCTTTTTATCTAAAAATTACTCCATTTCTAAGAAAATACGCTTAGTTACTGATTATGGAGATGCCGAAGCTGTGTTAAAATTGCTAAACTACTATTCTGCAGAAGAAGCTCATTACTTTAGTGTTGAAAACAGAGAGCACGACTTAAAGTGTTTTGAAGCGATTATTGATAAGCACCATTTGCCTGAGCTTAAGAAAGGGCTTAAAAAAGAAGGTTTGTTGAAAAATGGTGGCTTGCAAGTTACAGATTTAGCTTCAACCTCTAAGAATTTCGGAATGGGTGTAATAGGTGAGTATCCTGAACAAGGAATTGGCCAAAACGAATTTCTACATTTAGTCTCCCAGGCATTAGATGTTAGTGCCGTGCGATTTTCAGGGAGCGTGAAAAGCATTAAGAAAGTAGCCGTTTGTGGTGGTGCAGGCGTGTTTCTAAAAGATAAAGCAATAGCTGCAGGGGCAGATGCTTTTGTAACAGCCGATATTAAATATCATGATTATTTCACCGAGCAAGAAAGCTTTCTACTCGTTGATGTAGGCCATTACGAAAGTGAATTCCCTATCGCTGAAGCAATGAAAAATGAATTATCAGAAGCTTTCGACGATCTTACCATCACCGTTACTTCGGTAGTAACAAATCCAATGCAGACCTATGTGTCTGAGCAAAAACCTCAATCTATTCAAACAAGCTGAAGAAGCAATCCATGAAAGAAGCACTTCAACAATTAGCAAATTTACAATACATCGATAGTCGTATAGACGAACTAAAACAATTACGTGGCGATTTACCAGAAGAAATTATGGATATCGAAACAGATATTGCTCGTAAAGAAGGAAGGCTATCAAAGCTGGTACAAGAAGAGCAAGATCTAACAATTGAAAATGATAAGTTAAATCTTGACTTTAAGTCTTCTGAAGAGAAGATAAAAAAGTATGAAGATCAGCAACTTTCAGTGCGTAACAATAGAGAATACGACGCTTTAACAAAAGAAATTGAAGTGCAAAAGCAAGTAATGGAAGCTGCTACTGTTCGTTTGGCTGAAATTAAAAAGCGCTTAGAAGACATTGGTCCTGAAATTGAAGTAGCTAGAGAAAAGTTTGAAGTAATTCAGAAAGAGCTTGAAGTAAAAAGCGAGAGCCTTGAGTCTGTTACAAAATCAACTCAAGATGAAGAAGACATTCTTTTGAAAAAGCGAGAAGAAGTTGAAAAGGAAGTTGATTCAAGATATTTACGCAGCTACAACCGCCTACGAGGTGGCCTTACAAATGGTATAGCCGTAGTTGCTATGGATAGAGGCGCGGCTTTTGGAATGGCTCTTCCTCCACAAACTCAGGTTGAAGTTCGTCGTAGAAATAAAGTAATTATTGACGAAAGTAGTGGGCGAATTGTTGTAGACCAATCATTTTTTGATGAAGCTAAAAAGCTATTATCAATTTAATTATCAGATAGTTTATTTAATGTTTAAAAAGGGAAGCTCTCTATAGGCTTCCCTTTTTTATTTGAGCAAATTAAACTGTTCATTTGTTTATAAAGACTCCTCTATTCACTTCAATTAGAGGGCTTAAAAACGTATCTTTATGCAGGAAAGTTGGGCAATCGCTTTGCGCTGTGTGTGCAGAGAGGAAAGTCCGGACACCAACAAACACCGTGCTTTGCGATCCTTAGGGCGTAGCAGAGGCTTGGCTAGGGCGACTCAGCCAAGATAGATAGTGCAACAGAAAGAAAACCGCCTCACTAGTTGGGGTAAGGGTGAAAGGGTGAGGTAAGAGCTCACCGTTCCGAGCAGCAATGCCGGGAGCTAGGTAAACCTCGCGGGGTGCAAGTTCATGCAGGTGGTATACGCCGTTTGTCGTGACGCTGCCGGGTGGAACGCACCAGATAAATGATTGCCGAATCTCGATTTTCGAGAGGAACAAAATCCGGCTTATAGACTTTCCTGCTAAAAACATCAAAACCTCACCCGAAAGGGCGAGGTTTTGTTTTATAAAGAGTTAAATTTCTACATAAATCACATATTAATACGAGCCGTTCCTTTTACACTTCGTTGCATGTCGCGTTTAGTGTCTTTTTCTTTAATAGATTCTCTTTTGTCAAACTTTTTCTTGCCTCGTGCTACACCAATAAGCACTTTTGCATAGCCAACTTTAAAATAAAGTTTCAAGGGAACTAGGGTATACCCTTTTTGTTGGATGTACTTCTGCATTTCACGAATCTCTTTTTTATTAAGCAACAGTTTACGTTGCCTGCGAGGTTCATGATTAGAAAAAGAACCAAATTTGTAAGGTGAAATATGAAACTCACGCAGCCATACTTCTTCATTTTGAATGAAAGCAAAAGCATCCGTAAAGTTAGCCTTTCCTTCTCGTAAAGATTTTACCTCGGTGCCTTGTAAAACAATTCCAGCTTCGTAGGTTTCATCAATTTGAAAGTCGTGGTAAGCTTTTCGGTTTTGTATGGTAGGTGTATTGGTATTCTGGCTCATATCTTTTTTCCAAGTACAGTATTAAGCTGTGATAGGAAATTTTTAGTTTTAGTATTCGAAGCCGAGAGCTTGTAATTCTTTCATTACTTGTTCGTCAGGCGTACGGTTTGGAAACGTAGAATAAATGCCCATAATCTGGTCAATTTCAGAAATAGCTTTCTCGTTTTCTACATTTAATTTAAGTACTTCAACATACTGGAGAAGTGCGCTATTCATCTTATCTCGCATATTCGTGGTGTTAGAATCGCGATACTCAAGAAAAAGCCCATAGTTCAAGTGCGTTATTTCTTTAAGCTTTAAAACTTCTGGAGTTTCGTCTTTAGCTGAAAGCAAAGTGAGTGCGTCCATATACTGATCGGACTCGATAAAAGCATCAACTTGCTCAGCTAAGCTTTTTCCGATAGGTGCTTTTTGTTGAGTGCAGGCTAAGAAACCTACTGATAGAATGAGTAAAAGGAATTTTTTCATGAATAATGTTTATTGCATTGATAATGGATTGAGGCTTATGCATAGAACAAATATAAGCATACTTAACCAACCTAACACCTTTCTTCTTGTAGAAACTGGCTTATAAAATGTAACAGGTGGGTGGTCGACTTTAACCATAAATGTGATGAAGAAAAGCCAGACTAACCATATATAAGATGGTTCTGCATTGGAAGACGCTGCTATTTGATAAATATAAATCCCTGAAATAATTAGAGAAGTTGGGGCCATTATCGAAACCCAATTCTTATTTTTGTTAAAAGCTACGGTCATTAGTGAGGAAAGTAATGCGCCCCAAATAATCCATGAAAGCGCGCCAAATGAAGTGTCGTATGGTCCAAGGAGATCATGAATGAAAGGGACTGCTTCAACCCCAGCTAATATGGAAATAAAAGTGAAAAATATACGGGCTAGATCTCGATGCTTTTTATACCCTAATAGTGAATATAAGATATGGCCACCATCAAGCTGACCAACAGGCATCAAGTTTAAGGCAGTGAAAAATAAGCCAAGCCATCCTGCAAAAAGAAATGGGAAGTGATACATCTCCCACATTGGGGGTACGTTGTTAAAGAAAGAAGAAATAAAAGTATAAAGAAGCGTTTCACCTACTATTAATGTACTTCCATCTGGAGTAGTGAGATGTTCGGTTGGGTAAGAGCCATGCTCAGCTACATAAGCTTTAAGCTCTTCGTGCCCTGAGAAATTCTGTACAAAAGATGGGTCTGGTAAATTTGAAAATCCAATAAATAGAACAATAAGTGAAACTATAAAACCAGCAAGTGGGCCAGCTATCCCAATATCAAAAAGTTTCTTTGTTTCATGAATTCTCTCTTTTATGCGAATTACCGCACCTAAAGTACCAATGCCCAAAGGGAGGGGGATGTAATATGGTAATGAAACACTAATTTTATGATATACAGCAGCGAAGTAATGTCCAAATTCATGGAAAGTCAAAAAGCTGAGAAGTAAAGTGGCGAAAAGTGCACCGCGCAGTAAATCGTCACTTCCTGGAAGTGCAATAGGTCCGAGAAGAGTTATGCCCTCACCAAAGCCAACAAAAACAGAGCCAATTACCGAAACGGTAATAAAAGTGGCAATGAATAATCCTAAATGCTTTAATATTGTTTTTATATTGGGTTTATTTTTCGGCTCATCTGCTTGAGAAATGATTTCGAAATCGGCGCTTATCGGCTGGTCAATATTATCGTTATTCAATGTTCTTAATAATTAATAGTTGCTCGAGAGATAGGTAAGGTCATACATCGAGCCCCACCTCTTCCACGACAAAGTTCATGGCCTTGGAAACTAATGGCAAGTTTGTAATCTACCTTTGGATTTAGCCCAGATTTCCCATACTCCTCAATAAATTCAAACTGGTTCATGTAGGCGTATCCATGGTCCACTAAGGTGTTAAAGGTGTTAGTGTTGCGTTCGTAGCCTATAATAACACCTGGTGCAAGAGCAAAAACGTTGGCACCGTCCGTCCATTGTTCACGAAATTGATTTGTTCTGTCTTCACCGCCACATTTCAAAAAAGTATACTCTTTTTCGGAGAACTCGTTAAGAGCTTGCAAAAGAGAGCCACGAGACTCTGCTTGAACCGCGCCATCTACTTTATGCAAAGCCACAACATTATCGTGTTGCTCTATAATTGCCGGCGGGAAAGCAATGCATTCGTTGCTGCTTGCAAAGGTAAATATAGTATCTAAGTGCATAGACGCGCGTTGTTTGGGAATATCAATGGCTAGTACTGTTTTAACGCCATGAGTTAGCAGCCCATCAGCGGCTTTCATCAACCCCGTAAAAGAGGTTCGTTCACTCATACCAATAAGTACAAGGTTTTCTGAAACAACCAATACGTCTCCTCCTTCAATAGATTGATTACCAGAAATACGAATAGCGTGGTCTTTAACTTTAGAAAAAAGCGGATGGAACTGGACCAGTGTCTCCATCATTAAAGACTCGCGTAAACGAGCTTTTTTGGCAGCTCTTGAAATTAAAATGGTGTCATTAACCACTGCAGCTAAATCGCGTGTAAAAAGTAAATTTGGAGATGGTTTTATATTGAAGCCTTTCGATTTAGACAGAATACCTTGTGTGCTAAAACGCAGAAGGTCATCGGGCTCCAAGGAAAGCAATTCTTTTTCAATTACGAATAAATTGTCTTCTGGAAACTCCTTAATCATTTGTTCAACATAATAAGAACGGGCGTCTTGATGTTGAATTGCTTCTAGAAAAAGATCAACAATTTCAAAAATCTTACCATCTTTTGGCATAGCTACTTCAAACACATCGAGCATATCCAAATGTTCTTTTCTAGCATCTTCTTCAAAGATTATATCATCAAAAAGAAGTTCATCTTTCAGTTCTGGGTTAACTAAAGAAACCTCGTGGCCAGGAGTATGAACTATTACACCATTAAGTAGGCCAATTTCTGATGAAACATTAATATTCATAAGTTAGAGCTTAAAATTATGCGAATTTCTATGGTCTGTAAATATACATGTTCATTAGTGGATAACTAAATTGAATTTAGCGGCGTTCGATTGAAATTTGCTTGTTGTAGTAAGCTGTTTATACCTTAAGGGATGATTTCGAAGAAAGAAATAAAATCGCTTTTATACCTACTTGAAGATCCAGATCCCTTTGTTCACCAAAGTGTGGAGAATAGATTATTTGAATTGGGAGAGAACGCTGTTCCTCTTTTAGACGAGTACCGATTAGATCTTAAAAGTACCGAAGAGAAAGACAAAGTAACGGAAATCATTCACAAAATAACTTTTGAAAGTCTAGAGTCAGACTTTTTAGATGTACTTGAAAGTGGAATAAGTAATCGCAAAGACTTGGAGTACGCGGCTTTAACTTTAGCTCGATTTGGAAATCCTACATTAAGGCCCTTAGATTATTCAAGGAAATTGGATCACTTTGCTGAAATGGTGGAATCTAGTATTAGATACAAACTAGATGAACGTCGAAAAATGAAGCAGCTAGTGAAATTTGTATTCGAAGATTTGAATTTTAGAGGAGAGATAAAAGACTATCACAACCCTGCTAATTGCTATCTAGATAAAGTTATTGACAGAAGAGTTGGCTTACCAATTACCTTGAGTATGATAACTATGTTCATAGCACGCAGACTAGACCTTCCTTTTTTTGGTGTGAATTTACCCATTCATTTTATGCTAACTTTTGTTGGAGAGAAGGAAGAGTTGCTAATCGATCCCTACGATAAAGGGGCAATGGTTACTTATGATCAGTGCTATTTCTTTCTTAAAAAGAATAATATTGAACCACGACCAGACCATTTCAAAATGGCTACAGATATGGAGATTTTAGTACGTTGTATTAGAAATTTAATCGAAAGCTATGAGCGTAAGAAAATGCTTGGTAAGGTAGAAGATTTGCAAAGACTACTTGCTACAGCAGAACTTTTTGAAAAGTAGCATCAACTAAATTTAGTAGAGAAACGCTTGTCCTTTCATTGTTAAAAGAACAAGCGTTTCTATTGAAGAGGTTTTCTGGTTTAAATTTTTCTTACCAGTGTCCAGATGCCAATTGAGCCACCCAGCATAAAACTAAGTCCTGTTATCAAATCACCAAAGAAAACATCTTTCATGCCATAAAGGAAAGAAAGAATGATTGCTAAGGCGACAATTACTTTAACCGCAGCAGGAAAAAAGCGATCTTGTGAGACTTTTCCATCCGAAAATTGAGCCCAACCTTTACCCATAGGATGAACTTGTGCGTAGAATTTTTCTAAAGTTTCTCGAGATTCTGGTTTTGTAATAAACACGGTAAGAACCCAGGCAGAAGTCGAAAAAGCAGTTGTAAAAATCATTCCTGTGGCAAAATCAAAACCCATATATTTAGAAAAAATAGCCCCAACAAAAGCCATTACCATAGCTACAATTTCACTCCAAGCGTTTATTCGCCACCAGAACCAACGTAACATCATGACGCCACCAATTCCGGCGCTTAAAGAGAGAATGAACTCCCACCCGCCTTTTACCGAATCGAAGAAATAAGAAACAATAATGGCAAGTCCAGCCATTGCGATGGTGGCAATCCGAGATACAAAAACGTAGTGCTTTTGAGCTTTTTCATCATTATCGAACTCGTCTTCTTTTTTGATGAACCGTGCGTAAAAATCGTTAATTAGATAAGATGTTCCCCAATTAAGCTGTGTAGAAATAGTGGAAACAAAAGCCGCTAAGAAAGCAACGGTCATTAGACCGAACCAGCCTACAGGCAACACTTCAGACATCATCATTGGGTAACCAGCTTCTTTATCCACTAAATCTGGGAAAACTACGATAGAGACAAGTGCTACTAAGATCCAAGGCCAAGGGCGAACAGCGTACATTAAAATATTGTGTAGCAAAGTGGCACCTACAGCATGGCGTTCATCTTTAGCAGAAAACATTCTCTGTGCAATGTAACCACCACCTCCGGGCTCAGCTCCAGGATACCAGGCAGCCCACCAAGCCATCCCTACCCAAATTAGGGCGGTAGTAATGGCAATTTCTGGACTGTTGAATGGATTAAAGTTCATTACATCAAAATCTACGCTGGTAACCAGCTGAGTTTTAAGCTCGGCAAGTCCTCCAACATGATCTACTGCAAAAAAGGCTAAAGCAATGGAGCCAATCATAGCAATAAAAAATTGAATAAAATCAGTTACTACAACACCCCATAAACCTGCTATTGCAATGTAAATGGCGGTCATGCCATATAAGACGAGAATGATTAACCATTGATCGGCACCCGTAATTACAGTCATTACTTTAGCCATTCCAACCGTTACCCATCCCATAATTACGCAGTTAAAAGGAAAAGCAAAATAAAGTGCTCTAAAACCACGAAGAAAGCTGGCAGGCTTTCCGCCATATCGAAGTTCAATAAACTCACAATCGGTTAGAACGTCGGCGCGTTTCCAAAGTTTAGCGTAAATAAAAACAGTGATGACGCCAGAGAACATCCAGCTTAGCCAAAACCAGTTGCCAGCAATACCTTGTGTTGCTACAAGGCCGGTTATGGCAAGTGGAGTATCGGCAGCGAAAGTTGTGGCCACCATAGAAACACCAACGAGCCACCACGGGAGATTTTTTCCACCAGCAAAATAATCGTCTAAAGAGTTTTGTCCGCGCTTTTTAGCCACCCAGGCTACGGCTATCATTAATACAACGTAGCCAGCTATAACTACGTAATCCAGAAATTGAAAGGGCATGTTATTGAGTTATAAATGAGAATTTAAAGATTAAAGACTGGAAGGTTATCGAGTATAATAAAAAAATTTAGTTAATTGTTAGGGAATTGAAATTAGATAACTCTTTATTCGTACTTCATGAAGAAGAAAATTGTACTCTTGGCAATCATTTTCTTGGCGCTTCATGCGCTAACTTGGTGGGCTTTGGGAACAAATAAGTTTCTTATTAATGGGGAAAGATATTAGAAAATTGAAAGCAAGTATCCCATATCATATTGGCTGCTCTAGCTGGAATGTTCCGAGTAGGGTTGGGACATTCTATACCAAAAAATCAAAACCGAGTGATTTGCTGGTGCAGTACGCTTCTGTTTTTAACTCCGTTGAAATCTGTAAGAATATTAGTGAGCTCCCAACCACAGAAGAGCTTCAGTTTTGGGATGAGAGTACGCCAGATGGATTCAAGTTTTGCATCAACTTTCCCAAAGAACTAACTCACAAAAAGCTACTGGAAAACGTAGAAGTCCAAGCTCTAGCTTTTGTAGATTCCTTTGAATCCATTCGCAATAAGCTCGGTCCGTTTCTAATTCGTCTGCCCCGCAACTTTGATTACAGTTTGCTCAAAAGATTAGAGGAACTGCTTTCTCTCTTGCCAAAAACGTATAGCTACGCAGTAGAAGTTCAACATGCTGATTTCTTCGACCACGGAAATAGCGAACACAAACTGGAATTATTGCTAAAAAGTTATGGGGTTGACCGCTTTATATCTGATACAAGAAAGCTTCATGCAACAAAGGCTAATTCTCTCGAAATTGAAAATGCTCGAAAAAAAAATCCAAGTTTACCTGTGCGTTTTGGAGCAACAGCTTCTAGACCAGTAATTCGTTACTTGGGCACGAACGACATTCTTAATAACGAAGTTTATTTGAGAGAATGGACAATTGTTGTGGCTGACTGGATTAAAGAGAGGTTGCATCCTTATGTGATTATCCAAACGCCAGACGTTATATCTGAACCACTATTATGTTCCCACTTTCATCACTTGTTGTCTGAGTTGATTCAAGTCCCTCCTCTCGAAGATTGGCCAGTAAACCGACAAGCTCAATTAGGTTTATTCTAATTCTGGTCTGGAACTTCTGGCGGAGCAGCAATCATAGCAGTAAATTTAACATAAGGTAGAGCCTCTATTTTATCCATTTTCTCGAGCTCTGTGCCAGGAGAAACTCCAACATTTACAATGCGAGGATAATTCTGTTTAACGAAGTATGCAGCATCTTTGAACTCGCGCATTATCTTTTTTAAACCGACAATATTAACCGAGTAGTCGAAAGTAATGAGAAAGTTATCTGTGGATTGTGAGCTCAGAAAATCTAGTCGTGCCACTTGATATGCTTCCTTAGATAATTTCTTTTTTCGTAATTCTTGCTCAAAAATTTCATAATCCTTTTCGGTATCCAGTTCTTTAAAAGATAGTACTTTAGGGTGTGAATAAAGTTTTTTTAAAGTGCTATCCGATGGCGTGTTGGCTAAAGAAATGACAATCGGTTCGATTCCATTAAAAGAAATTTGAATGTCTAGCGCTGCAAATTGTTGTCGAATAAAGCCAGGCGAAACGGTATCCGCTAAATACACAGCAAACTCACCCTCAATGAAGTTAACGGTGCCTTGGCTTAAATTATCCACAGCGCTATTGTCTATCACCTGAGCTGAACAAAGCACTGGTAAGAAGAAGAAGAATGTGAAACAAAACTTAATCATTCTATAGTATACTAAAAGAGTTGATGATGAATATGAGGATTGTATATAAAAGTTGAGAGCAATAAGTGATTAAAAAAACAGGAAACTTGAAATTTCTTTAAAAAAGGGTTAAAATAAGACAGGTGTCATTAATAAAGCGTCAAATGTCTTAATCTTTGAGTTGTGAATGAAGATCAATTTAATATTATTCTTGAAGATACAGTAGAATATTCTGTGGATAATGAATTGGGTTTAGTAGAGCTTACCCGCAAAGGAGTTCTCAAGAAATCCGTACAGAACCTCGCAAATTTTGCTTCAGTTTCGATGAAAGAAATTGCAACATTACTTCCTATTTCTGAACGCTCACTACAACGTTATTCAGATATGGATCGCCTCAAAAGTGGTATTTCAGAACACATACTTATTATCACGAAAGTAATGTTACGTGCTGAAAAAGTATTAGGTAGCGCAGAAAAGCTGAAACATTGGTTAAATACACCAAGCATTGGCTTAGGGCAACGTACTCCACTTAGTCTTCTAGATACAAGCTTTGGAGCCCAATTGGTGATGGATGAATTGGGCAGGTTAGAGTATGGAGTGTTTGCGTAGTGGAAGTGTTTCGCATTGCAAGAGAGAAACACTGTAGAGATTTAAGCGGGGAAGGTGCTCGCCTTTTTGGAGGCAGATGGAATAAAAAAGGCATTGGTTTAGTTTACACCTCTCAGCAAGCCTCTTTAGCGGCTTTAGAAGTTTTAGCACATGTTTCGAACCCTACGCTCCCGTCAGGCTTAAAATTGGTAACTATAGTAGTGCCCGACAGCGTAAGTCAGGAAGCGATAGAAGTATCTCAGTTGCCAAGTGGTTGGCGAAATTACCCAGCGCCAAACTTACTGGCTGAAATTGGAACAAAGTGGATTCTATCTCAAAAGAGTTTGCTGCTGAGAGTTCCTTCTGCGTTGATTGAAATCGAGAAAAACATACTCATTAATCCAATACATCCAGAAATAAATAAAGTGAAAATTGGTTTGGTTTCAGACTTCAATATTACTGGTAGACTGATTAAATAAAAACATGGTTGGGGGCTAAGCTAAAACCTCGTATTTTTATCAACTTGAAATAAAAATAAGTACTCACTAGTATGTCGAAAACGGCCACAGCCGATTCAAAAATTAGCAAAGAAGCAAAAATACGCAGAACCTTTGCTATTATTTCCCACCCAGATGCTGGGAAAACAACCCTTACCGAAAAGTTATTACTTTATGGTGGAGCAATTCACGAGGCAGGATCTGTACGTGCTCGTAAAGCTTCACATCATGCTGCATCTGATTGGATGGCCATTGAAAAGGAACGCGGTATTTCGGTAACCTCATCGGTTATGCGTTTCGAAAAAGACGGAATTAAGTATAACTTGCTAGACACACCTGGTCACAAAGATTTTTCTGAGGATACTTTAAGAACACTTGTTGCGGCCGATTCTGGATTGATGGTCATTGATGTTGCAAAAGGAGTGGAAGAACAGACAGAAAAGCTTTTTGAGGTTTGTAAGCTGAGAGAAGTTCCAGTTATCACTTTTGTAAACAAGTGTGATCGTCCAGGTATGGACCCACTTGAAGTTTTAAGTAATATTGAAAGTAAGCTGGGTATTGAAGCTGTTCCAGCTAGCTGGCCACTTGGATATGGTCAGAAATTTCAAGGGATCTACGACTTGATTGGGCAGAAAATATATTTGTATGAAAAGACTGCTCATGGTTCTAAAAAAGCCGTAACAGAAATTTTAGACTTTGAAGAAGGTTTAGCAGCTTGTGCTCTTTCACCTAATGAAATTGAGGCTTTCCGCGAAGAAGTGATGCTCATAGAAGATATGTTCCCTAATATGGACAAAGAACATTATAACTCAGGTAAAGTTTCACCAGTATTTTTTGGTTCAGCTTTAAACAATTTCGGTTTGGATGTTTTTCTAAAATATTTCCACCAGCTAGCCCCACCTCCGCAACCATATATTCACTCTAAAGGCTCTGAGCGGATAATAGACGAGCCATTTTCTGGTTTTATTTTCAAAATGCAAGCCAATATGAATCCAGGTCATAGAGATTGTGCTGCCTTTATTCGTGTAGCTTCTGGAGAGTTTAAAAGAGGGTTGCAGGTAGTAATATCGCATACAGGTAAAAAAATTAAGCTTGCTACTCCTCACACATTGATGGGTGACGAGCGGTCACTACTAGAAGACGCCTTCCCTGGTGATATTGTATCAATTTTTAATCCAGGTGATTTTAAAATTGGAACGACCATATATGAAAAAAAAGAAGTTCTCTTTGATGTAATCCCGCTTTTTACTCCAGAGCATTTTCAAAAAGTGGCTACCAAAGACCCTTTCAAAAGAAAACAATTACGAGAAGGCTTACAGCAGCTTTCTGAAGAAGGTGTTGTTCACGTTTTCGAGGTACCAAACGGAGTTGGTAATGAACTGCTTCTTGGAACGGTTGGAGTACTTCAATTTGAAGTAGTAGAGCATAGAATGAGAGAAGAATATGGCGTTGATTTAGTTAAAACACCTGTTTCATACTATTGTGCAAGATGGCTACCAAACGATAAACCTGAAGTTATCGAAAAGCTACAGTCAAGTTATTCTACTCATGTAACTAACGATATGGACGAAAACCCAATTGTACTTTTAGATTCTATGTATGCACTCAACCAAGCTGAAGAAAAAGTTGGTACAGAGAATCTCTTCAAGTTCAAACAGGGATAAATAGTTATAAGCGGAAGTAGTTTAACCTACTTTCCGCCATTGGCTTTTAGATCTTGTAGGCATTGTTCGTCAAGAGTAGGGATATTCCCACCCATTAAATTTTGCATTAAATCCGTTGTTTGGATGGCATAATACATCAAGCAACTTTCGATATCGCAATGAGCTTCATGGTTCTCATCTTCATGATCTTGAACTTGGTCTGTTCCGTTATTCACTAAACCAAGAATATGTCCAAACTCGTGCATCATTACAGATGCTTCAACAGTACTTACTGTTGGTTGGCCAAATCCGCCCGAGTTATTTAGTATAACTTCTTCAAAAAGAGCCATAGAAGTGTTGAAATAGGCAATTCCCAAAACATTCTCTTGTTTGTAAGCACCATCTAGCACCAAAAAATAAGCTGCAATAGTATTCTCTGCTGTAAAGGTGTTCCGATGCTGTTTTTCCAACTCATAAACTTCTTGGGATGTAAATGAAGAATTGTTTGGCGAAGGAATCTCATCATCAAGAACAATTGAAATACCTGAAGGCTTATTCAGTCGAGCACTTAGGAAAGCTTTTAAATCATCCAGCGCTTGTTGGCTTGGCTTTAACCCCTTAACATAATCGATTTCAATAATAAGCCGAGTGAAATCGGTGCTAGCTAAAAAGTTGTTTGCGGAAGAACCAACGCCCTGTGTATGTGAAAAAGAAAGCGTAGAATCTGAGCCTGAATTATCATTACATGCCGTGAAAATAAGAACCCCCAAAAGGAGAGATGTTAAGCGATTAGTAAATATTTGCATAATAATAGGGTTGAAAGAGACGCTATTAATAACAATTTTAACGTTGAAATGTTCCATCAAGCAAATTTTATGAAAATACAAATTATAGAAGCTGATTTTAATAACCCACAGCATGTTGAGCATATTTTGTATTTAACCAACACCTATGCTAAAGACATTATGGGTGGAGGAAAAGCTTTGCCTGAAGAAGTTCTAGGAGCGATGATTGAAGGATACAAAGCCATGCCCACAGCCTTACCTATTCTAGCATATATAGATGAAAAACCAGTTGGAGTAGCAAATTGCTTTTGGGGATACTCAACCTTTTATGCAAAAAAGCTTATCTATATTCATGACTTAGGAGTGGCTCCTGAGCTGCGAGGGTTGGGAGTTGGAAAAGCACTTATTGACGCTGTAGTGACTAAAGCGAAAGAACATGATTGCTGTAAAGTAACATTGGAAGTACTAGAGAATAACCCTGCAAGACGACTTTATGAACGGGAAGGTTTTGAGTATGGAAGCAAACCACTTTTTTATATGTCCAAACTGTTGGTTTAAGTATTGCGCCGAATAAAATTAATTAAAACGATTATTTTAATTAATTAATATTAGAATACGGCACTTTATTTCGGGCTTTGGCTTTAATTCCTTAGTTTTGAGTATAATTTCTAATTTAAAGAATTTTTTAAACCATGATTGCAGAAGTAGATGTCAAAACTGACATCGAAATTATCCAAGCTAATTTGGATAACCCGAAACACGCAGCAGATATAGTTAAAATTGTAGATTTATTCGCAAGAGACCCAATGGGCCAAGATGAGGCCTTAGAGGAGGAAGTAAGAGTGGATATGATAGCGGAGATGAAGAAGATCCCTACCACTATGACTTACATGGCCTACCACGAAGGTAAAGTATTAGGAATAGTAACATGTTTTATTGGTTTTTCAACTTTTACCGCTAGTAAAACCTTTAAAATTCATGATGTTGCCGTTCATCCAGATGCCCGAGGAATGGGAATTGGAACGCTGATGCTCAATAAGATTGAAAAAGAAGCAGAAGAAATGGGTTGTTCTAAAATTACTTTAGAAGTAAGAACTGATAATCCAGCTAAGAAACTTTACGAACGTGAAGGTTTTGAGTACGGTGAGCCAAAATGGTGGTTTATGACAAAAGAACTTTCTAACTGATTGTTTTAGCGTATAATTTTAAAAAGGTTGTTGCTCGATAATATTGGGTAACAGCCTTTTTTGTTTAGAATCTTACCTATGGGTTGGGTTAAGATTTTTTCTTTTCTAACGCTTTTCTAAACTCTGGGTTTGCAGGTAATGGCGGAGGTGGAGGAAGAACACTTCCTTTAGGATTCTTTTTCTGGGCTTGATAAAACTCGTCATATGATGATTTTACTTTTTTGTAAGCTTCGTTTATTTCTTTTTCACTGTTCTTAGCAAAAGTCATTTTCATATACACGGCTGTATTTGCTCTAAATTTATCCATAGCAAGAGCTTCTTCAGCTGCAAGCATTTGGTAATAAACTTCCGCTGGTTTTGTTGTTTCATCCACGTGCGGTGGCGGCGGAATTACTTTTGTAAGTTGTCTATATAATGCCCCCCAATTCTTGCTTTTCAGCCAGTGAGAGCGATTTACCATTATTTAATTTTGCGGTGAGCTCATTTACTAACTCCGAAACAGATGCCTGTTTAACATCTTGAGCATCAGTACTAGCACTGAAAAGTAGAACCGACATCAAAAGTATTGGAAGAGTGCAGGCTTTTCTGAGCCAAATTTGCTTGCGAGTTGATTCTTTTGTCATCATAACTAGCCTTTTTTTTGTTAATGAATAATTAAAATTACTTGTGAAACTCAGCGCGCTTGTGTGGGATGAATATTTAAGTAATAGTTGTTGATAGAATTGTAGATTCGTGCTTTTATCAGCCACAGAGCTATCTGCTAAGAATTCGTGATTAAGCTGAATGACTTTTTTGTAGAAATAAAATACAGGGCTGAACCAAAACACAATTTTCAGAATCTCAATCAGTAGTACATCGATAGAATGCCATTCTTTGGAATGAATGATTTCATGATTGATAATTTCTTGCTCGATAAGTCCAGCTACGTACTTCTTTTTGTTTAGAAAAATGAACGTAAGGAAAGAATGTGGTACTACATCTTCCTCAACAAGAACAAAATGGGTTCTACCTTTTTTAACACGCTCCGATGATTTAACAAGAGCAAACATTGTAAATAAGGCTTTGAAAAAGCGGAATGCGAAGATCATCACAACAAAGCCATAAACCAGCAAAGCTACGGTATTCATTGTCATCAAAGAACTTAGATTGAAAGCGGTATTTTGAGGTGTACTCTCTGAAGTAGGATTAACTACAAAAGTATCCGAAATGTAATCTACCGGCGCTAAAAGAAGTTCAGAAGCGGCGTTGTAGGATTGACTAAAATCCAGATTTAAAGAGATAAGGGGAATCGAAAGTCCAAAAACCAAACTAAAGAGAAGAAAAAACCGATTAAATTGATGCATTTTTTCTCGCTCTAGTAGTACCAAATAGATGCCAAGAAGTACTACCAAACATAATCCAGACTTGATGAAATAAAGAATCATGACTTCTTCTTTTGGATTTCATGATCAATGAGCGCTTTTAATTCTTGGAGCTCTTTTTCGGTGAGGTCTGTTTCGGAAGTAAAAAATGAAGCAAACTGGGCTGAGGAGTTATTAAAGAATTTTTTGATCAATCCATTAACATGATTCGAAAAGTAATCAGTTTTCTTAACGAGAGGAATGTATTCTCTGGATCTACCGAACTGCTTGTAATCCACAAAGCCTTTGTCTTGCATGCGCTTTAGTAAAGTGGCTACCGTTGTGGGCGCAGGTTTAGGTTCAGGGTAAGCATCAAGTAAGTCTTTCATGAAAGCTTTTTTGAGCTTCCATAAATGCTGCATTAGTTCTTCTTCAGATGGAGATAATTGCATTGCTCTACAAGTTTAGAATTGTTTCTACAAATGTAGAATAATAAAATGCAAAAACAAATCGATGCGCAATAAATTTATAGAGAGGCTGAGTATTTGATTATAAAACAATGAGATAATATATGGTTAGTCCCAATAAAAAAACCCGCAGGTTGCGGGTTTTAGTTGAAATGGATTGTTATCGAATCCACAAAAAAGAATGTAATTCGTTATTAACCTTTGGCTAGAACCTTGTTTGCTTCATCAGCTAAAGCGAGAACAGCGCCTACATAGAGGTCGCTCGGGTTATAGCGATATACAGATTTTTCCACCGTGCCTGTAATGTCTTTAAAATGAGCCAAATAATTAGCCACAGAGCTAATATTATTGCTCATATTGTATAAATCGTCGCCAACAAACCAGCGGTTTAAAGACCAGGGGATAAATTGCGCGTAAGACATAGCGCCAGCATAGCTCGATTTCATTTCGAAAACATCTAGCTTATTTTTGTCGGCGAATTTTAGAAGTTCTTCGAGTTGAGCTAGAGCAAATTTTGAACGATGCCCTTCTGCATACATCGATACGTACGCATTAAAAGGATTGTATTTTCCTGAATATTTACCAAAGTGAGATTCAATGGCTAAGATTCCTACAATCACACTTTGTGGGACTCCATACTCTTTTTCGGCCTTTTCTAAATCAGTTTGGTACTGCTCAATAAATTTAGTCATGTCTTTGGTTTTACTATCAAAGCCAATCACTTTTTTGTAATCCTCTAGTGTTTGCATCTTCACTTCGGCGGATTTAGTGAATTTGTTAGTGATTTTTTCATAAAGTTTAAAGCGCGAATCCTTCAACTTAGATTCAATATTAGTGCCCTTCTTTGCAAAATGCGCTATTAACTCGGCTTTATAACCATCGTTAGCTGGAGGGGTGGAAGAAACATTAGTTGAAAAACCTAAAAGTACGATTAGAATAATTAGGTTGAGCCGCGGAAGAGTGAATTTGTATGTCATAATATTCTTGTTGAACTGTATTTGAGACGCTTGGAGTATAATAAATTCGAATAACAACTTGAAGGAATAATAGTAGCCTATTAAACATAGGTTAAGAAATTAAATTGCAGGTAAATGCAAAGTTTAACTTTAAGAGCAAATCTTCATTCGAAGTTCAATTCAAAAACCCTTACCTTCTACTGCCTTTGAAAAAGCCGTTATGCTGAACGAAATTTAGCATCTTTTCGTTAAGGTTCCTGATGTAAATCGGGGTGACGAAGAACTAAAAAACTATTATCAAAAGGAAATCATGGCAAAAGAATTTGATGTGTGCGTAATTGGGTCTGGCCCTGGCGGATATGTAGCTGCAATCCGTGCATCACAACTTGGTTTTAAAACCGCAATTGTAGAGAAAAGACATCTTGGTGGAGTTTGCCTAAATATTGGCTGTATCCCAACTAAAGCGTTACTTCGTTCTGCTGAAGTATTGGAATCAATCCAACACGCAAGCGATTATGGCGTAAACGTGAAAGAATATTCAGCCGATTTTGGTGGAATTGTGAAGCGTAGCCGTGGTGTAGCGAGCAAAATGAGCAAAGGTGTTCAGTTCTTGATGAAGGCGAATAAGATTGATGTCTTTATGGGAACAGGGGTTTTTAAATCGAAAACAGAAGTAGCTGTTAACGATGAAAGCGGAAAAGAAACTGAGTCTATAAAAGCAAAGTATTTCATTATTGCTACCGGCGCTCGTGCTCGTCAGCTTCCTAATCTAGAAATAGATGGTAAGATGATTATCGACTCTGAAGCAGCAATGACTTTAGAAAAACAACCAAAGAAAATGGTAATTATGGGAGCCGGCGCCATTGGTGTTGAGTTTGCTTATTTCTACCACACTATTGGCACTGAAGTAACTATTGTTGAGCTTCAGAAAAATTTAGTTCCAGTTGAAGATCAAGATGTTGGTCGTGAACTAGGTAAGATTTACAAGAAAAAAGGCATCAACTTGATGCTAGAGTGCACTGTTGACAAAGTAGAGAAAAAAGGAAAAGGAGTAAAAGTTACTGTTAATACCAAAAAAGGCAAGGAAGAGATTGAAGCAGATGTTGTACTTTCTGCTGTAGGCGTTACTGGAAACGTAGAAGGTCTTGGCTTAGAAAAAATTGGTGTTAAGGTTGAGCGCGGTTCTATTGTAGTTGATAAGTCAACATATTCTACAGGAGTTGAAGGCATTTATGCAATCGGTGATATCATTGGCGCACCTTGGTTGGCTCACAAAGCTTCACATGAAGCAACAGTTTGTATTGAGCAACTAGCAGGTCATAATCCAAAGCCAATCAACTACGAAAATATTCCTGGTTGTACTTATTGCGAGCCTCAAGTTGCCTCTGTTGGTTTAACTGAAGCTGCAGCAAAAGAAAAAGGTTACGACGTTAAAGTTGGCAAGTTCCCTCTTTCAGCTAGCGGAAAAGCAACAGCATTAGGCCACGAAGAAGGTTTTGTGAAAGTAGTATTTGACGCAAAATACGGCGAATGGTTAGGTCTTCACATGATTGGTTTCGGTGTTACTGAAATGGTTGCTGAAGCGGTTGTAGCTCGTGATTTAGAGACAACAGGGCACGAAATCATTAGCGCAGTTCATCCACACCCAACTCTTTCTGAAGCGGTAATGGAAGCTGTAGCTGAAGCTTACAACGAAGGTGTTCATTTAGGAACTCAGGTTAAGAAGAAATAAACATGCTAACCCCGACTTCGGAGTTACATGTTATTACTGATTCAATTCAGTAGAAAAGATTTAAATAGCTCCCAAATTGGGAGCTATTTTTTTAATGGATGATGATTTTTTGAGTTGAGCATTAAGCAATGGAAAAAACAATCGAACTTTATAATCTTGGGTTGAACTCATATCAGCCCATCTGGGAATTGCAACATAAAGTTCAGCAAAGAATTGTTAGCGAAAAAAAACTTGAGAGAGACGGCGAATTTGACGGCGAACGTAAAAATGATGTACTACTTTTTGTTGAACATCCTCATGTGTACACTTTGGGGAAAAGTGGGGCTCTAGAAAATTTATTACGTTCTCAATTAGAACTACAAGATTGGGATGCGGAGTTTGTGAAAATTGATCGCGGTGGAGACATCACTTATCACGGGCCAGGGCAGATTGTAGGTTATCCTATCTTAGATTTAGATCGGCATTTTACGGATATACATCGGTACTTACGCTCACTAGAAGAAGTGATAATACGAGCAGTTGATGATTTTGGGGTTAAAGCTGAAAGATTAGAAGGATTAACCGGTGTTTGGGTTACTGGGCAAAAAATATGTGCGATGGGTATTCGGTGCTCACGATGGGTAACTATGCATGGATTCGCTCTAAATGTAAATACAGATCTCAGTTATTTTGATAACATTGTGCCGTGTGGAATCAAGAATAAAGAAGTAGCTAGCTTAGAAAGTATTCTAGGTGCCAAGCTTGACCATAATGAAGTGATAGATAGAATCGTTTTTCACTTTGAAAAAGTCTTCGAAGTAAGTACAAAACCATGTGGCTCAGTAAAAGAACTAGAGCATAATTTTTTGTAATTTAATAGTAACAGGAATCAAAATAGTTGATTAAATTTTGAAATTTATTCAGCTACTCAAGGATTATCGAATAACTAGAAATTCATGATTAAAGAACTCCAAGTTGTAGAAAAGAAAGCAGTACAACGCCGCCCAGATTGGTTGCGTGTTAAGTTACCTTCTGGTGAAAAGTTTAAAGAAGTACTGAATACACTTAACGAGCATAAACTAAATACGGTATGTTCGGAAGCGCGTTGTCCAAATATGGGAGAATGCTGGGGTGCTGGAACAGCAACATTTATGATTCTTGGAGATGTTTGTACTCGTTCATGTGCATTTTGTGCCATCAAAACTGGCCGACCACCCGCTGAATTAGATTGGGATGAGCCTCGCCGGGTAGCTGATGCTGCTGCTAAAATGAAATTAAAACACGTAGTGCTTACCTCTATCAACAGAGATGATAGAAAAGATGGTGGTGCGCCAATATTTGCAGCTACGCACACTGCTCTACGCGAAGCAATTCCTGGGGTAACGATTGAATCTTTGACTCCAGATTTTCGAGGTGTTTGGGATGCTCTTCAAATTGTACTAGATACTCCGCCAAACGTACTAAGTCATAATTTAGAGACCGTACCAAGAAAATATAAGCGAGTGCGACCTCAGGCTAAATATGAACGCTCTTTGGAACTTTTACTGCGTGTTAAAGATGCAGGTATAAAATCCAAAACAGGGATTATGGTAGGTTTAGGAGAAACGAGAGAGGAAGTGATTGAGTTAATGCAAGATTGTGTTAACCATAACGTTGATGTACTAACTATTGGGCAATATATGCAACCAACAAAAATGCATCACCCCGTTTTAGATTGGGTTCATCCAGATCAGTTTGCTGAATATAAAGAGATTGGCGAAAGGTTAGGAATTGGCCATGTGGAAAGTGGCCCACTAGTTCGATCATCTTATCACGCAGAAAGACACGTTTAGTTTTTTTCTTTCGCTTCAGATTGTATTTTGAGGCAAAGGTAATAACATATGCTAGCAACACTTACAGTTTTATTTATAAGCTATATTTTAGGCTCCATTCCGTCCGCAATATGGGTAGGAAAGCTTACTAAGGGTATAGACATCCGTGAACATGGAAGTGGAAACGCGGGAACAACGAATACGTTTAGGGTGCTTGGATGGCCGGCAGGTAGCACCGTTTTCGCTCTCGACTTTATGAAAGGTTTTGTCGCATCCTTTTTTATAAGTGCTTACGCTTGGAGTATGTTTGATGGGCCACTCTCTCCTCCGAATTGGGATGTAGATGCTTTTTTGAAAATTTCATGTGGTGTTATGGCTGTAATTGGTCACATGTTTCCAGTTTTTGCAAAGTTTAAAGGTGGAAAAGGCGCTGCAACAGCTTGCGGAATGTTATTTGGCATCGAGCCCATTTCAATTGGAATTGCGTTCTCGGTATTTATTCTTACAATAATATTCACACGTTACGTTTCTCTAGCATCTATATTAAGCTCATTCTTGTATCCTATAAATTTGCTAGTGATGAGATTTGTTCTAGGCTATGACCGGCTCGTTGATGGAAGCATGATTATTTTTGGTACTTTCATAGCTGCTGGAATTATCATAAAGCATAAAACTAATATTAAAAGGTTGCTAACGGGAACAGAAAGTAAAGTTGGTAGAAAAAAGAAAGAAACTCAGGAAGAGCCTGATCCAGAAAAGGTAGAAGTATGAGAAACATAACTATTGTTGGCGCAGGAAGTTTTGGTACAGCGCTCGCTACTGTATTAGACACCGCTGGAAATAATGTGCAAATATGGGCAAGAGAAAAAGAAGTTGTTGATGGGATTAATACCAATCATAGAAACCCTGCATATCTATCTGATGTTGAACTTCCCCACAGCATTAAAGCTTATCACGATTTAGAGCAATGTCTGCGTGACCAAGACATGATTGTTTTTGCTACACCTTCTCATACGTTGAGAGAAGTAGCGGCAAAAATAAAACCATGTCTAGATGGGCATGAGATTTTAGTTACCGTTTCAAAAGGTATAGAGAATGATACTTTTAAAACGATGTCGCAAATTCTTATTGAAGTAATGGAGGGCGTTACTTTTGAGGATAATATTGGTGTTTTATACGGGCCAAGCCATGCTGAAGAAGTAAGCATGCTTAAACCAACCACCGTAGTAGCCGCGGCATACTCAACTCGCACTGCGAGAATCATTCAGGAATCATTCTTAACCCCAATGTTTAGGGTTTACATCAACAATGATGTTATTGGGGTTGAAATTGGCGGTTCTGTAAAAAATATTATGGCTATTGCGGCAGGAGTGATAGATGGCGCAGATCTTGGTGATAATGTAAAAGCAGCACTTATTACTCGTGGACTTCATGAAATGAAAAGAATGGGTGTAATGTTAGGAGCTCATACCGACACGTTTTCTGGACTTACTGGTATGGGAGATTTAATTGTTACTTGTACTTCTGAACACAGTAGAAATAGATTTGTAGGGCACCAAATTGGGCTAGGTAGAAAATTAGAAGATATAATTACCAGCATGAATATGGTGGCGGAAGGTATAAAGACAACAAAATCAGTATATGACTGGTCGATAAAAAACCATGTTGATATGCCTATTACTGCCGCGGTATATCGAGTTTTATTTGAAGGAGTAGATCCAAAAGACGCTTTAAATACTCTTATGACTCGTGATCCAAAAGACGAAATTTTAATTTAATCGAAATTTTTTGAGTGCTAAAGCTCGTAGTGCTTTATAGAAATTTTTCAAATTATGAAAGAAGAAATAGATTTTTACTTGCAATATACTGGTGGTGTAAAAATCTCAAAAATGACTCGAGATGACCTTAAAAACCTAATCGCAACAGGCGAAGGTACATTTCTAGAGTTTAAGCACAAGGTGTCATCTCCCGAAAAAATTGCACGCGAGATGTGTGCATTTGCAAACTCCAAAGGAGGTAAAATTCTAATTGGGGTTGATGATAACGGCGACATGATTGGAGTTGAAAGCTTTTTGGAAGAAGAGTTTTGGCTGAATAAAGCAGCTAAAGAAGTGTGTACACCAGAGCTGTTGCTTTCCATGGAGATACTGCATTTGGGCCAAAAAGATATCATGATAGTTGATATTCCAGAGGCGGAAGAAAAACCAGTATTTGTAAAAACTAAAAATAAAAGAACCGTATTTATTCGTCAGAACGACGAGAGTGTTACCGCTAGCGAGGATAAAGTAGAAATACTCAGAAATGAAAGTGCTGAAGAAGGGGTAACTTTTGAATATGGAGAAAGAGAACAACTGCTATTTAGATTTCTGAAAGAATATAGTGAGATTACTGTAGAGCGATTTTCAATACTTATAAATGTAACGACCTATAGGTCAAGTAGAATTCTAGTAAATTTAGCCAGCGCTGGAATACTGAACTTGTTTGAAAGAGATGGTGTTGAGTACTATACATTTGCACAAAAAAGTGCGTAATTTTATACACGAATAAATAGTTAAATAAATTTATGCAGGACGACCAACTAGACGATATTATTGCTTCATTAATTGATGTAGACGATGAAGAGGTAGCAACTAGTAGCGAACCAGAAGAAAGGGCGCTAACGGGAAAACCTGTAACTCTTACCCAACGTGCAGCTAATCAAGTAAAAGAAATAATTGCTAGCGAAGCGCTAGATTCGAATTTATATTTACGCGTTGCCGTAGAGGGTGGTGGATGTTCTGGTTTGAGCTACAAACTTGGCTTAGATCATAGAGCTGAAGAAGATGAGGTGTTTGAAAGCTTCGGCATAGAAGTAATTGTAGATCCTAAGCATGTAATGTACTTAGAAGGTATTGAAATTGATTACCCAGACGGATTAGATGCTCGTGGCTTTACTTTCGACAACCCAAATGCTGCCGAAAGTTGTGGTTGTGGGACATCATTTGCTATCTAAATCCAGGTTTTCATCTCTGGTGATTAAGCGTACTCCACGTTTAAAACTTATATAGTACCACATCCACTCTGCAAATACTCGGAAACGGTTTCGAAAACCAATGAGGAAAAATACGTGTATGAAGCCCCAAAGAATCCATGCGAAAAATCCACTGAATTTTAATCCTCGGATATCAGCTACTGCTTTAGCGCGGCCAATGGTAGCCATGCTTCCTTTATCGACGTAGTTGAATGGAGAACGAGATTTACCTTTTTGCTCATTTTTAATCAACTTACCAACATACTTACCTTGCTGTAGCGCAACCGGCGCAATTCCTGGTAAAGGTTTTCCATTTTTATCTTCGGTATAAGCCGCGTCACCAATAACAAAAATACAATCATTTTCTAAAATGGATAAATCATCTTTTACTCTAATTCGCCCAGCTCTATCGGCTTCTTGATTAAGGGTTTTTAGCAATGGTGATGCCGAGACACCAGCAGCCCAGATTACATTAGGAGTTTCAATGAACTGATTCTGTAGCTGAACACCAGAAACACTAATATCCGAAACGGGAGAGTTTAACAGTACCTTTACTCCCATTCGTTTTAAGTCGTTTAGAGCGTGTTCAGAAAGAGAGTCTGGATAGCCATTAAGTACTTTTCCCGCAGCTTCAATTAAATAAATAGTCGTTTCATCTCGGTCAAAATTTCGGAAATCTCGCATCATATTACGTTTGGCAATTTCCGCAATAGAACCCGCCATCTCAACACCCGTAGGTCCGCCTCCAATAACAACATAAGTCAGAAGGGGCTCGCGCTCCTTAGCCGTTGGCAGTTGCTCGGCCTTCTCAAGCGAGAGTAAGATTTTCTCGCGTAATTTTAACGCATTTGAAAGCGTTTTTAAACCTGGTGCATGTGTTTCCCATGCTGAATTTCCGAAGTAATTATATTTAGCCCCAGGTGCTAGTATCAAGTAATCGAAAGCAATAGTTTGGCCATTCTTTAAGGAAACAAAGTTCTCCGAAGAGTTGACATCAACTACTTCACCTAGTACTACTTTAATATTCTTCTGGTTCGTAAAAACAGCGCGAATTGGTGTTGCTATGTCCCCTGGAGACAAAGCCGCCGTTGCTACTTGATATAAAAGTGGCTGAAAGAGGTGATGATTAGTTTTGTCTATTAGCGTTACGTCAAATGTGTTTGAGGAAAGTTGTTTAGCAACAGCAATGCCGCCAAATCCGCCTCCTACAATCACTACTTTTTTAGCCATATTAATTACTCACTTTGTTGTTGAGCTCGATTAGGTTCGTTGTTTGATGACTTGTCAGAATACTCATCTTCTGGAATCTCAATACTAGGGGAGATGTTTTGATGAAGTTGAGATGTTGCTTTTCGTTCGAAAATTAATTGAAGTCTTTCCACTAAATCGGAAAGCAAAGCTTTCTTCTTTTTCTTTCGTTTTGTAATAAATCGTGCATAGAGCATCGAACCCGCAAAAATCACCAAAGATCCGATTATCATTGGTGGGGTATCATTTCCGCCTTCTAGAAGACCTGCTGCAAACAGCATAAAAGCTCCGAAAGTAGAAGCTATGGCAGGGGCGTAAAGTTTGTTATTTGTTTTCAAACTTTGCTTTATGCGAATGAGTAAGGCATTTGAGCTTTCCTCAAGAATAACTTCTGGTGAACTCATAGAGGCGATAAGTCGCGCTGGTCCTGAAGGTGTTGCTTTCCAGATAGTTCTATTCTTTCTATGCGAAAACTTACCTCTAGTGTTAAAGTGAAATTCAATTTCAGCTTTAATTTCGTTCAAAATTTCGGGGCTTAAAACATCTGGTTTTGCAAAGCCTAAAATTTCGGCATTACTAAAACCAGCATCTATAACAATGGGCTCTTCAACGGGAATCCCTTCATACTCGAGCATTGCTTCGTAAACAAAGACGCGATCGAGGTTTAAAGAATCGGTAATTTCAAAAAGATTGGGATATTCCGCCTGTAAAGAAACACTAGAAGAAGCACTGGGGGCGTGACGATAAATTTTTTGGAATAGCGTTGCCCTATTTACAATTCTCTTTAAATCTTCGTCAGTCAGTTTGCCCATATTAGTTCATTTTCGCTTGTGCTTCGGTAATAAGTTCTGAGATTTCATCTTTCGAAAATACTTCTTTCTTGTTGCAGTATTGACAAACCATTTCTTGAGAATCTCCTTCCATTTCTTTTAAGTCGTCAAAATTTAAAAGGGAAAGGGCATTTAAAAAGCGTTCACGTGAGCATCGGCAAAAGAAATCAACAAGTTGGCGAGATAGTTCTTTCACTTTTAACGGAGAAAGTGCTTTGTGCATTACATCATCGATGTACTGCCCATCTTCAAAAAAAGTATTGATTGGTGGAAAGCCCGCCAACCGTTCTTGGAGCAAGTCGATTTGCCCTTCTGGCGCGCCTGGTAAACGTTGCAATAAAAGGCCACCAGCGTGTGTTACTTCTCCATCACCATTAACACCAACGTCTAAAATTACAGCCGAAGGAATTTGTTCTGATTGAGCTAAATAGTGAGCAATATCTCCAGTAACATCACCTGTTTCAAGCTGAATAGAACTCGATCTTGGTTCAGCTTCGTTATAAAGAATTTTTGTGAAAGTGAGCGCGCCTAACCCAAGGCCATCTCCTAGCGTGGTTTCTGGATTTGTATAATCAAGTTCAACAGAGGGGTTTTGGACGTAGCCGCGTATTTCTCCGATACTATTTGCCTCGGTAACTAAAAAACCAATCGGGCCATTTCCCTCCATTCTCAACTGAATACGTTCTTCACCTTTAAGCTCGGATGCCAAAAGCATAGTTGCAGTTAAAGCTTTGCCAAGAATAACTGTATTGAGTAGAGAAAGATTGTGATTCTTTCTGGCGTCGTTAATAACATCGGTAGTTTTGACTACAGAAATTTTGAAATACCCATCTTCAGTAATGCCTTTTATTATACGGTCTTTCTGTAGAAATGCTTGCTTGTTCATGTTAATTAGTATGAATCGAGTAATGATAAAAAAAGCCCACTCATTATTTGTGAGCGGGCTAAAGATAAGGATTTTATTACTTCAAATTAGCGTCTATCAGTAAGGTACATTTCACCTAAACGACCTGAGAAATGGCCTTTTGAAGAATAGATTTTATGAATCTTGCCAACGGATGCAATTCTCTGTTCAGCCAAAATATTAGAAGCTTTGTGAGTTGGGATTTTGTGTTCTTCGGCATACTTCAGAATGTCGAGAATGGTGTCATAAATTTGAGCGGCTTTATCTAAACAGCGCTGTTCATTATAACCTTCAAGTTCGCCAGCTACATTTATCAAGCCACCAGCATTTATTACGTAATCTGGAGCGTAAATTATACCTTTGTCTTGGAGCATCTTGCCGTGCTTGTCTTCGTCGTCTAACACATTATTAGCGCCGCCAGCTATAACAGGACACTTAAAAAGTTCCATGGTTTCGTCGTTAATTACACCACCTAAAGCGCAGGGTGTAAAAATGTCTACATCAAGACCGTAAATAGAGTCTGGAGCTACCACTTCAGCACCTATTTCATTTGCTAGTGCGCTTGCTTTATCGTCATAAATATCAGAAATGAAAAGTTTAGCGCCCTCTTTAGCGGCATGCCGCGCAAAGTGGGAGGCTACATTGCCAGCGCCTTGCAATGCAATTCTTTTTCCGTTTAAAGAATCACTACCAAAAGCTTTTTTTGCACAAGCTTTAGCGCCCATATACACACCAAAACCAGTTACTGGAGAAGGATTTCCACTACCTCCCATAGCCTTCGGAATTCCAGTAACAAATTTGGTCTCGCTATATACCCACTCCATATTCTTTTCTTCCATTCCTACATCTTCTGCGGTAATGTAGCGGCCACCCAGACCATCCACAAAGCGCCCAAAAGCTCTGAATAATGCTTCAGATTTATCTTTGCGTGGATCGCCAATAATAACGGCTTTTCCACCGCCTAGATTGAGGCCTGTTATGGCGGCTTTGTAGGTCATGCCTCTAGAAAGGCGAAGAACGTCTTTAAGTGCAGCTTGCTCGCTCTCATAATTCCACATACGTGTACCGCCAAGTGCTGGCCCAAGTGTGGTATCATGGATAGCAATAATTGCACGCAAGCCAGTTTCAGGATCAGAGCAGAGTACAACTTGCTCGTGTTCTTTGGATTGGAGTGCGTTAAAAATCGGAAAATTAGGATCGGTTGTTTTTGAATTCACAGAATCTAGAATTGACGTTTCAGTCATAACTTATAAATTATCATTAATTATAGAAAAACAGTATTGGAACCGCTTCCATAAAGCTCTCATTTAATTCATCAATTCTCAAATTTAATACATCTATTTACGAACAGAAACATCTTATTAAGGAATTATAGATTTAAAAAAAGCATTAAAAAATAAGGGTAACTAAGTCTATTAGCTGAATTGAGGATTTGAGGAGCCTAAAAAAATTAATTGAATTAAGTGTAAAGCAGTATTCCGCATTTTAGTCAGTAAATTGTATTTTAAAGTAATTGATGTGCAAAGCACATTGGCATGTTGGTTTGAGCGCCACAAAGCCTTTTATGTATAAAAATAAAAAAACGATAAACCATGTCTTTCCGCTGGGTATTCTCACAGCCGGGCCAGGATATCCATACACCTGCTCTAGAGCAGAAGTTAGGAGTTCCAGCCAAGATAGCCGAGTTACTCGCTATTCGCGGCATAGATACATTTGATGATGCAAAACTCTTTTTCAGACCTACGATAGATCGACTCCACGATCCTTTTTTAATGAAGGATATGGACGTTGCGGCAGAACGGCTAGCATTAGCTATTCGTAACAGAGAAAAAGTACTCGTTTACGGCGATTATGACGTAGACGGTACCACCGCTACGTCTTGTGTTTACATCTTTCTAAAAAAATTCGGGGTTGAAGTAGACTTCTATATTCCTCATCGTTTCAAAGAAGGCTACGGAATTAATCAAGAAGGAATTCAGTACGCTGTTGACATGAAAGCGAACTTAATTGTTTCGGTTGATTGTGGAATTACGGCCATTCAAGAAGCAAAAGATGCGAAAGCAAAAGGTATAGATTTAATAATTTGTGATCATCACACTGTAGGCGATGAAATTCCAGACGCAGTAGCTGTTTTAGACCCCAAGCGACCAGACTGTACCTATCCTTTTGATGGATTGTCGGGAGCAGGCGTAGGTTTTAAGTTGATACAGGGCACGCTGAAAAAACTTGGGCTGAAGGCAAAAGAAGCGTATCACTTTCTTGATCTTGTTGCGATTTCTATAGCTTCAGATATTGTACCTATTGTTGATGAGAATAGAATTCTGATGAAGGCTGGGTTAGAAATTCTGAAAAAGAATCCAAGAATTGGAATTTCTGCGTTGCTAGATTTAATTAAAATGCCACGCGCTGATATCAACACTACAAAAATCGTGTTTTCAGTTGGTCCAAGGATTAATGCTGCAGGCCGAATGGGCGACGCCACCACGGCAGTGCGACTTATGCTTTCGGAGACAGAATCAGAAGCGAAGGCTTGTGCGTATGAGTTAGAATCGGTAAATATGCGCCGTAGGGAAACCGACAGTAAAACGATGGAAGAAGCTTTAGGTCAGATAGACCAAGATTTAGATTTAGAGCAAACTTCTACTATGGTTCTCTACAAAGAAGATTGGCACTTGGGTGTTATTGGGATTGTAGCTTCTCGCCTTGTTGATTTATATCATCGCCCTGCTATAATGTTGAGTAGTGTTGAAGGTGTAATTAAAGGTTCAGCTAGAAGTATCAAAGGGTTTAATATTTACGATGCGCTAAAGAAATGCGAAGATCTGTTAGAGCAATTTGGAGGACATGAGTTTGCGGCCGGTTTAACTTTAAAAGAAGGGAAATTAACAGAGTTTCAACGCAGGATGAATGAGATAGCACACATTGACCTTTCTGAAAATAGTTTTGAGCCAGAGCTCTCAATTGATGCCAAATTGAATATTGAAGAGATTGATATGAAGTTTTGGAAACTTTTAGCTCAGTTCGAGCCATATGGCCCTTCAAATTTAAGGCCAATTTTTGTGAGTGAAGACGTTCATGTAGTTGGCGTGCCCACTGTGGTTGGAAATGGGCACTTAAAAATGAAGATTAAGCAAGGAGATTCGGGTGTATATGACGCTATCGGCTTTAATATGCACGAATATCTCCCATTTGTACGAAGTGGAGAATTGTTCCATATAGCGTATGTTTTGGAAGAAAATAACTGGAATGGAAGACGAACTTTACAGATGAGATTAAAAGATATTCATCAAAATTGAATATTTAAGCATTTCTGTATTGTATGTAGTTAGGAAAGAAGCTATCTTTGCCGTCCTTCTGAATGGGACTGTAGCTCAGTTGGTAGAGCAACGGACTGAAAATCCGTGTGTCGGCGGTTCAAACCCGCCCGGTCCCACAAGAACATAAAGCCTTGAGTTACATTTGTAGCTCAAGGCTTTTTTTGTGGGTGATGTGTTTTTAAGGAGAGGTTTATGAAAGGTTTTAGGCAATCAAACTTTGAGCTTTAGACTAACCCATACCCATCCTTTTTAAGAAGCTGGAAGGTGTTTTTCCGTATTTATCTTTAAAGGCGCGGCTAAAGTAAGAAAGACTATTAAACCACATGTATAAGCATTTTTTTGGCTTTTTCGAGCCTAAAATTATTAATAAACTGCCTGCGTTTTGATCCCTGTTATATCGTTAATGGTGCTATAAAAGCTAGATTCCTACTAATTATTATTGTTTTAGTTTAGTATCCACCATGAATTACCAACCTTTACTAATCCAATAAACTACTTTCAGAGAATTAATTCATTCTATAAACGAAATGTCTAGTTGTTCCAAAATGCAACGAATTTCATCCTGTTACAAAAGCGCTTTTCTATACTTGTAAGAATATCTACACTGTTAAAATATATTACAACTATACGTAAGTATATAAATACACTGAAATAAGTGGAGGAAAGAATAAATTAAATTCATACATTAAAATTCTCTAATAATAGCCGATAAGTATTTTGAGCCGTAGGCCACATAATTAATCCGATGGGTATGAACAGAATATTGATAGTTGAAGATGATATGCTTTTGGCACTTGTAGAAGAGCGTATTGTTAAGAAAATGGGCTATGAAGTGATAGCAAAGGCAAGCAATGCCAAAGAGGCATTTAAGTTTATTGATGAGTTAAAGCCAGATATAATACTTATGGATAATCAATTATTAGGTGATTTACATGGCTTAGACATCGTTGAAAGAATGCGAAATGAGGGTAATTTAACCCCTGTAGTTTTCATTTCGGGTGAGTCTAACTTAAACCAGCAAGAACGAGCGCAGAATCTAAATTGTGTTGATTACCTGATTAAGCCTGTTTATAGCGAATCACTTTACGAACCTCTAGAACGTGCTGTTGATATAGCAAAAGAATTAGCGATGTACGCAGCTTAAGAAGCTATATCATGTTTTAAAACTACTCTTCCTGTCTGCTTTCCCGCTAGAATTAAATCAACCTCAGCCGCTAGATCATTCAAGCCAACCGATTTTACCCATTCTGTAGGAAAACTCGCAGGAACTTCAGAAATGTTATCCCAAATGCTGAGCCTCACGGGCATTTTAGTTATCCCAGAATCAATTCCAAGTAAACTTAAGCCTCTCAAAATAAACGGGTAGATATTGGTGTTCAATTCGTGACCCAGAATATTACCACAGCAAGCAATAGCGCCATCAGGCTGAATCTGAGGTATGATGGCTTCTAACATCTTTCCTCCTACCGTATCAATTGCACCAGCAAAAATTCCCGCATTGAGAAATCGTTTTTTATCTGGGTATACATCATCTCTATGAATTACAGTAGAAGCTCCAAGTGCTTTTAAGGCCTCTTCTCTATCAATTTTTCCAGTGGCAGCAATTACCTCAAAGCCAAGTTGTGCAAGTTGAAAAACTGCCATACAGCCCACGCCCCCCGTAGCTCCTGTAACCAAAATTGGACCAGAATCAGGAGTAATAAGCTCGCGTTGAAGTCGGCGTACACCATAAGCGGCTGTATAGCCAGCAGTTCCATAAACCATGCTTTCAAATAAAGAAAGGTTATCAGGTAGAGGAACCACCCAGCTGGCGGGAACCCGAATATATTCACCGAAGCCTCCAAAGGTGTTCATACCCAAATCATAACCCGTGATAATAACTTTTTGGCCAGATTTGAATGTTCCTGAATCATCGGTTTCTACGATGCCGGCTGCATCAACACCTGGAATAAACGGATAGTATCGAGAGACACCTTTATTTCCAGATGCGGAAAGACCATCTTTATAGTTGAGTGATGAATAATGAACTCTAATCAGAACCTCATTTTCGGGTAATGACTCAATTGGAACCTCTTTTATTGATCGTGAGAATGTTCCGTCTTCGTTTTCTTCAATCCATAATGCTTTAAAATGGGTAGCCATCTTACTTTATAATCTTTTTTATGAGTCCAAGCTTTCCATCGTAGGGTGCGTAGCGAATGGGAACATCTGGCCAAAATGGTTTCTTCATCACGCTTTTTTGATGTGAAAACGAATCAAAGCTAGCCTTTCCATGATAAGAGCCAAAGCCACTTGCACCTACTCCTCCAAAGCTTAGATGATGATTCCCAAGTTGGGCAATAGTGTCGTTTACAGCACCACCACCGAAGGAAATATCAGAAAGAATTTGCTGTTCAAGTTCTTCATTATTGGTAAATATGTAAAGTGCTAATGGCCTTGGATGAAGGTTAATTTTGTCGATACACTCATCAACAGATTGATAGGAGAGGATTGGCAAGATTGGCCCAAAAATTTCCTCTTGCATCACCGTATCACTCCATGAAACTTGATCCAAAATAGTTGGCGAGATATAATTCTCAGATTGATCAGTTTCTCCACCCAAAAGGGTTTCACCATCATCTAAATAGCCTTTTAAGCGTTCAAAATGAGCGTTATTTATTATGCGAGGATAATCGGGGCTAAATATAGGATCTTCACCATAAAACGAAATAATCGCTTCCTTTAAATGAGCTATAAACTCTTCTTTTATACTTTCATCAACCATTAAGTAATCGGGTGCGACACAAGTTTGCCCAGCATTCACAAACTTTCCCCAAGCAATACGTTTAGCCGATATTTCAAGATTTGCAGTTTTGTCTACTATACAAGGACTTTTCCCTCCCAACTCAAGGGTCATGGGTGTTAAATTATCAGCTACGGTTTTCATGATGATTTTGCCAACCCGAGTGCTTCCCGTAAAAAAGATGTAATCAAATTTAAGCTGAATGAGTTGTTGTGCTTCTTCGGCACCTCCTAAAACAACATCAATAAAGCGTTCATCAAAGTAGGTTTTGAAAAGCGAAGCAAGTGTTTGAGAGGTGTTTGGAGTAAGTTCAGAAGGCTTTAAAATAGTGGTGTTTCCAGCTGCGATTGCACCAACAAGAGGTTGTAGTGCTAGTAAAATGGGATAATTCCAAGGGGATATGATCAACGCATTTCCATAAGGCTCAGTTATCACAAAGTTCTTGGATGGAAAGTTGACCAATGAACTTGAAACAGATTTTGGCTTTGCCCAATTCGCTATATTCTTAATCGCATAGTTGATATCTGTAATTACTAATCCAATTTCTGTTCCATAGGTCTCAAAAGCAGATTTTCTAAAATCCTGATGAACGGCTTCAATCAGTAAATCTTCATTTTCTGTAATAAGATTTTTTAGAATCTTTAGCTGTTCAATTCTGAATGAAATATCTTTGGTTGCGCCTGTTCGGAAGAAAGCGCGCTGAGCTTCGAGTCGGGATTGAAAGTCATTCATGTTCTGTTTTCCTTCCAGTAAAAGTAGTCATGGAATCATACACCTTAAATAACTTCCCAGCCACAAAATCATAAATTATTGCAGGTAGAACCCCGCGGATAAAAGGTGAAAGTTTCACCATAAATGGCTCTCTGAGATGTTTTTTATCCTGTTCTATAGCATCTAGAATTTTGTTAGCAATGCTTTCTGGTTCTAGAAGAGGCATAAATAAAGGTGCTTTTACGCCATCAAACATACCAGTATTTATATAGCTAGGCATTACGGTAAGAACGCGCAGGTTTTTGGAAATTTGAGCAAGTTCAAGCCGTAAAGAATCAGACCAGCCCGTAGCTGCCCATTTACTTGCAGCGTAAACAGTCATTCCAGGATTTGGAGTCATGGAAGCTGCGGATGAAATGGTGATTATATGCCCAGTCTTATTTCGAATCATAGCGGGGAGAAAAGCTCTAGTAACAAACATCACACCCAAAGAATTAACGCCCATCGTTTGCTCAATATCCTGATATGAGTGATCTGAAAAAGCTTTTCCAACTACAATTCCTGCATTGTTGATGAGTATATCAACCGTTCCAATATCTAAAAGTACTTGATGGGCTGCTTCTGAAACACTATCAGAGTTGCATACATCCACCACATTTGTGGAAACAGAAAAACCGCCCTTGGATAAAAGTGCAGCAGCTTTAAGTAGTGTGTCTTCGTTAATATCCCACATGATGAGATGCTTTGCACCTCGCTGGAGAGCTTTTTTGCCCATCAAAAAACCGATACCGCTTGCGGCACCAGTAACTAAAACGATTGTATTGCTAAAAGAAGCCATTCGATGTCCTAAAGTTTAGTAGGATAGTAACTATATCTGATCAAAAAGTTAAAGGAAGTTTGAAATGCAAAGATTTATCAAAGATGAAGAGAGGTGTAAAAACTCTAGAACATTATATGTATAATCCAGCCAAGTCAGGTTTAATAAATTAAGACACATGAAAAAATTTACTCTGTTATTAATACCGGCATTACTGATACTAGGATGCCAAAAGTCTAATGTTGAAGATGTAGCTTCTGAAATCACAAAAGAATCGCTGATGAATCATATTTCAGTGCTATCGTCGGATGCTTTTGAAGGCCGAGGAACAGGCACAAGTGGCGAGCAAAAAGCCGTAGAATATATTGTGAATCAGCTGAAAGAAATTGGAGCAACTTCTGGTGTTGCTGATGGTAGTTTTATTCAGCCATTTCCATTATTGGGCCAAAAAACAGTTAAATCAAGTATGAAAATTACTCGACCAAATAAAACATCGGTAATTGGCGATTTTAAGTATTTCGATGACTTTGTTGCGTGGCCAGCCAACGAGGGCGACAAGGTAGATATAAGCAACGCTGAGTTAGTTTATGTTGGATATGGAATCCAAGCTCCAGAAGAAAACTGGGATGACTTTAAAGGTGTAGATGTAAAAGGCAAGATTATAGTAATTAAGAATAATGATCCAGAATACGATGAGAACTTGTTTGGTGGAAAAACGAGATTGTATTACGGCCGGTATACTTATAAATATGAAAAAGCTAAAGAAATGGGCGCGTTGGGGGCTATTGTCATTCATACTACGCCAACAGCCGGGTATGGTTGGAATGTAGTTTCGAACAGCTGGAGTAGAGAACGGTTTTATGTGAAAAGTGCTCTAGGTGCTGATAAAGGTGAAACTGAAATGAATGGTTGGTTGACGTATGATGCCAGCAAAAAGCTATTTTATAGCGCAGGCTTAGATATCGATAAAATGCTTGAAAGTGCCGATAGCCCTGATTTTAAACCTGTTTTACTTAAAAACACGGCACTTAGTGTGAATCTAGAAGCTAGCTACAGAGAGATAAATGCAATGAATATTGTTGCAAAGATTGAAGGAAGCGATGCTCAACTAAAAGAGGAGTATCTGTTGTTAAGCGCTCATTTTGATCACTTAGGTACTACAAATCCTATTGATGGCGACTCGGTTAATAACGGTGCAGAAGACAATGCAGCAGGTGTAAGTGCACTTCTAAATATGATGAAAGGTTATAAAAAACTTCAGCGAGATCTTAAAAGAAGTGTGTTAGCGACCATTGTTAGTGCTGAAGAAGTTGGCTTGTTAGGTTCGCAGTATTGGGCAGAAAATCCAACGGTAAGCCCAGGTCAGGTTGCAGGTAATATAAATCTAGATGGTACCAATGTGTATGGCGAAACTAGCGATGTGGTTGTAATTGGTTATGGAAGAAACACACTCGCTGATTTGGTTGTTGAAGAAGCTGCAAAAGAAGGCAGAACAGTAAAGCCAGATGCACATCCAGAGCAAGGGATATTTTATCGATCTGATCATTTCAATATGGCAAAAGTAGGTATTCCTGCTATTTTCCCAAATCCTGGAACGGAGTTTGTTAGCAAAACTAAGGAAGAGGTTGATAAAATTGATAGTGTTTCTACAGCAAACTATCATTCGGTTAACGACGAAGTTAATCAGTATTGGGATTTATCCGGTGCAGTAAAGGACGCAAGATTGTTCTTTAAAGTAGGCTTAAGAGCCATTAATGCAGATCAACTTCAAGCTTGGAAAACTGGTGATGAATTTGAAGCTGCAAGATTGAAATCAATAAATAATTAATTCTAAATCATTAATAACTATGTTAAGACTAATATTAGGAACGTTTTTGGTTGGCGCAATTAGCGCATGCGGGAGCTCACCTACTCCTCAAGATGCTTTTGTTACGAAATTGGGAAAAGATACATTAGCAGTTGAAACCTTCGAAAGAACAGCGAATGGGATGAATGCGAAAGTGATGTTGAGAAGTCCAAAAACATCACTTAAATCGTACCAACTTATTATGGATAGCGAAGGTGGTATTCAGCAAATGACAACGATGAGCCATGCCCCTGAGCTTGGGTTTTCTGATGAAGGGGCGGTAATTCAAACGGTTGTTAGAGAAGGCGATAGCTTAAAAATTGAATCGGAAACAAACAACGGGTTACGCACTAGAAAAGTAGCGTACAAGTCAGGAACGCTACCATTTATAGATATGGTTCACTGGCCATTTGAGCTAGGTTTACATGCTGCGAAAGCATCTGGACAAGATACATTACACCAGTATTTATTATCTGGAAATAACATTTCAAATTTTATTATAGCACAAATTGAAGATGACTCAATGACGATTCGCCACCCATCTAGAGGGGTTATGGGCGTAGAAGTTGATAAATCTGGAAATTTGAAGTTGCTTGATGCAGGTCTCACCACACGAAAACTCAAAGTGTATAGAGAAAGCGATGTTGATATCAATGGAATCGCAAAGAGATATGCCGAGTTTGATCAAAAAGGTAATTCGTTTGGGTCTTTATCAGGTGCCGAAGTTGCAGACTCAGAAGTACATGGTGCTGATATCCGTATCGAATATGGTACACCACAAAAAAGAAATCGAGTCATTTTTGGTGGCATTGTAGGCTGGGGTAAATTATGGCGAACTGGAGCAAACCGAGCCACCCATTTTTCTACAAGCAAAGATTTAAAAATGGGTAATCTTACAGTTCCTGCAGGCGAATACACTTTATATACCATTCCAGAATCTGATGGAGGTTTATTAATCATAAATAAACAAACAGGGCAAAATGGAACAACTTATAACGAAGCCAACGACCTTGGCCGAATTCCAATGAAGATTTCCTCTCAGAGTGAAGTAACCGAGGGTTTCACTATCAAGGCGGAAGAAGATGGAAAAAACGGCGTACTAAAATTAATCTGGGATCAAACGGTATTCTCAGTGAATTTTAGTGTGTTATAAAAGGTTATATCCGAGAACCGAGATTTTTAGAAAAATAGAATGAATATTGAAGTATGGTCTGATGTAGCATGCCCTTTTTGCTACATCGGAAAGCGCCATTTAGAAAAGGCTATTGAGCAAATGGAAATACAGGACGAAGTTTCCATAATATGGAGAAGTTTTCAACTCGATCCATCAGCAGAGTTAACTACTGATAAAACCATTTACGAGCTTTTAGCCGCTAAATATGGTAAGGATATACAGTGGGCTAAAGAAATGAATCAGAACGTTGTTAAAACAGCTGCAGAGGTTGGTTTAGCATACGATATCGATGGAATTAAGCCCACTAATTCTTTTTCCTCTCATCGATTAATTCACCTTGCAAAAAGTGAGGGTAAGCAAGACGAAATGAAGGAGGCTCTATTAGCAGCCTACTTTGTGGAAGGGATGCATACCGGTGATAAAAAAACTTTAGCAGAAATTGCAGATTCGGTTGGATTGAATGCTGAGCGAGTAGAAGAAGTATTAAACAACAATGAATACGAAGAAGCTGTACATGTGGATATCGCCCAAGCCCAACAATATGGTATTTCTGGGGTTCCTTTTTTTGTGATTAACAAGAAATACGGAATATCAGGAGCGCAACCCATCTCTAACTTTGTGGAAACATTAAGTAAAGTTAGAAGTGAAAAAGCTTCAAGCTGAATCGACGAATAAATAATTTGATAATGAGACTAGGGTTCTGCAATTTTGGAATCAATAAGTAAGCAATTAGTATAGCAATCTGTGACTATAGACCTGTTTCAACCTACTCATGAGACGCAAAAGGATATTATAAATTCTGCCATTGTAGAAACTCCGCCTCAGAACCCAGGAGTGTATACTATGTACGATCGCAAAGATCAGGTGTTATACATTGGCAAGGCAAAGGATTTATACAAGCGAATTACGTCTTATCGGTACTCTAAATCCAAGAAAGTGCAGCGTATGATTGCACATGTAGCTCGAATTGGTTTTGAGATTTGTAAATCGGAAACGGATGCTATTCTACTCGAAAACTTACTTATTCGGTCGTTAAGGCCTCCTTTCAACACGGTAAATAAAAAGCCAGAAACCTATTACTACATCTCTTCCATTCGAAGTGGAAATAAAAGAGAATTTAGGTTGTCGATGCGACAACTTCAGGATTATCCTCGTTGTTATGGTTGTTTTAAAGGGCATTTGAGGGTACGAAAAGGACTTGGCGCATTGCTTAAATTTCTATTCATGATGGATAATCCTATCGACAGTGCTCATTATTTGCCTACACAATTAGTGGGAAGAATAGCTCCAATGCGATTTAAGATTAAGCTTTCAGATGAGATAGGTGTTCGGGTACATCAACTTTTAGAAGGCACTTCGTCTCTGTTTCTGGATGAATGCACCGAATTGGTACAAACAGTGAATTTTGTGGATCGATTTACAGTTAAATACTTCGAAAAAGAACTGGAGCATTTAAGCATGTTTTACACCCTTGGGCCAGCTCGTAATCATCTAATAAAAACGGCTTTGGGCTTGGATTCTGCACTTATCCCACAAGATGAACTCGACGATTTACAAGTTCTGCTTTCAAAACAAGAGACGGACTTGGGATTGAAATCGTAGGTTGAAGAACAGCTCTATTTCATCATTTTAAAAGAAAACCACCCGAGTAGTAGAATTCCAAAGCCTAAAACAAGCCAAAGTAATAGGGAATTGTCTAAAAATCCGAGGGGTTTGGATTCAGTTTCTTTGAAAATAACTTCTCTTTCTTTATCTACGGAAATTGAGCTCACATTATCGGGGATAGAATCCTCAAAGTAGTTGATATCGTATTTTGGCTTATGAAGACTTTTGTCGCCATAAATAAGGTAATAATTGCCAGTTACTGTAAATCTAGCCAAAAGTTCATATGCTGGGCCAGAAGCGAGAACAGAATTGAAGCTTAGTGGCTGATTATCATAATTCCGAATAATCAGTTTAAAGCCATTCGTGATTATAGTCGAAAACGTAGCTGCTGAAGGTTCTCTAGAATTAAGAATTCCGGTAGTTAAATGGCGATATACATAACGAACCCCTTTGTCGGTTTCTAAGCTATCAGTGAGGTAAGAAATAGAAAAAGGTCGGTAAAAGTCGATTTTAGTTTCAAAATCTAGGGAAAGCTCAGAAACAGGAACGGGAAACTCAGTGAAAAAAGTAAGAGTGGATTGTTTGCGTTCTGTATCGGTTTCATAATGTGCTCGCTGAATTTTGTGTGAGTTTAGCACTCCCAGAGATGGCGCATTGTTTGTAATGAATGTTCGCGAAATAGTAGGCTTCTTGTCATCGCTATCAATGTTTATCCTAATGTAGGTATAATTGATAGTTGGGAATTTCAGAGTGTTATATTCAAACTCTGTGTCGTCAGTTTTGATTGAAAGTATGCGCGAATTTTCAGCAACAGTAAACCAATCGGTTTGATTATGGGAGCCCTCAATCTCAACCCGCCAATCGTAATTTTGATTCTGAATTTCTAACCGAATCTCGTTCAGCGCAGTATTTTTTGGCACTTTGTAGGTGTAATAGTATCGGTTATTCTTTTTGGATTGATTTATGAGTGTGAAAGCAACGTTTTGAGTTTGGTCTTTCTTGGAAAGAATATTGAGGATGTAGGGTATTTCTTGATATGTGAGGTCAGAATTTTTCTTAAGAATTCGAACATCAGATAGGTTAGAGTTTGAAAATTGGAAATTTTCCAGAGGATACTGAAACGAATGCCATTGTTCATTTACGCCCAACAATTTCTGTTGATAGCGCTCAACATCTTGCCCATAAAGAGCTGTTGAAATACAGAGCAGGGCCAGCGTTAGTAGAAAATTACTCTTCATCATCACCAAAAATAGAGGTTTTATATTTGTTGTATAGAAATGAAATTATCAATAATAACACTCCTAAGGCTACAAAAAGGATGGTTTTTGAAATAGTAGAAAGCTCACTTACATCATAAAGGAATAGTTTTAATAACGTGATGCCAAAAATTGAAATAGCACCAATTCGAAGGTGAGGCGCCTTCTTGATAATCCCAAGAACGATGAGCATCAAGGCATAAACACCCCACAAAATACTTAACCCAAGTTTATAGGTGTTTTGCGAGCCAGAAAGATCTAGCCAGTGGATAAGTTCAGCACTTAAAATCCAGATTAAGGTAAGGTGCAAAACTCCATCATAAATTTTGGGAATCAAATCGTCTGATAAGAAAATAGCCACTACTTTTTTCATTGAAAAAAGCAGAATGCCAACCAAGCCAAAACAGATATATCGTATAAAAAGGTTAAAAGAACTTTGTTCAAAAATCGATTCTGGTGATGGGGCTATGTAGAGTTCGCGTAGACCTTTAAGTTCAAAAATTCCAATCCCACAAAAAATTACAATTGAGAGTGTGCTTAACACAAGAGCGACCTTGCCTACATTTGCGCTTTTGACCTTAGCAAAAGTTATAAAATTAAAAACGCTTAGGAATACAAAGGTGTAGCAAATTTGCCACAAAAAAGAAAAAGAGCTTATTGCATGGTCAGAAATAAAACTATAATCGTTTTCCTCTTCAATCCGAGTTGCAAAAGAAACCAAATCAAAGTAGTAAGCAATTTCTAAGCGTAACCCATTGTAGAGTGCTAAGAGAAGAACCGCTGGGATGGCCTTGTTAATGAAGTTGGAGAACGCAGAGTTAGGTTTGAGATAGGAACTTTCGGCCCATTTTCTGGAGGTATAAAAAATGACAGAAAACCCAACTACAAAAAGTATCGAGGTAAGAAAAGTGGTGTTCCAAATAGGTAGGCTTGAATTTTCTGAAAATGCATAATAACCAGAGCTCCAATCGTCCAACAAGCTAAGAGATGCAAGAAACATGAGTGGATAGGAAAGTTTCTCATACACAGAAGAAAGTTTCGAGCGACCAATCCAAAACAATAGTGCGGCTTCTAACACCCAAATAATAGAAACCCAACTTCCATCAAGTTGTACAGGTACAGTAAGCGTCAGGAAAACTAGAACTAACCCCGATATAAAATTTTGAAGTTCACGAGATTGTAGGTGCTTCTTATAAACGATGACACTCACTAAAAAGTGAATTAATGCATTACAGAGGGTGAAAATACCCTGAAATGATTTGCCGGTTTCATGTTCAAATAGAAGGAGATAGCCCAAGCCGAAGAACAAGGTAGAGTTCATCAATATCATAGCTATATCGCCTTTAGAAAAGGGCTCATTTTTAAGAAGCTTATAGCCGAGAAATGTAGCGTAAAAAGTGAGGTAGTAAAGTGTGATAAAGGAGAGCGCTAGAATCAAATCCTCGCTAGATGAGTACGAAGAGAGCATCCATGAAAAAACAATCATCCATGTAAATACAAACGCAGAATAGTAAAGTAATTTCCAGTACCGCTGTAACGCAACAACAAGAATGCCAATATTAGCCAAGCCAATATATGATAATAATATAACGGCTTCTCCAGAGTCATTACTTAGCAGGAAAGGAACGGCATAGGCGCCCACTAAGCCAAAAATGGCAATAACTTCTTTGTTGTATTTGATGGCAGCAAAAACGGTAAATGCCGTATAAACGACCATCAGTATAAAAGTGAGTGATTGAGGAATGAGCCCATACAGCGTGTACGCTGCGAAAGTCACTAAATACAAACTTGCCATAGCTCCACTCACTAAAACAGCGCTAAAACTGAGGTACTTTTCTTTGAGTTTGAAGCCGAAAAGGAGAAGAACAAACCCAACTACATATCCCAGTATTATTCTAGTTAAAGGGCTTATAAGGTTGTTTTCGATAGCGTAATTAGCTCCAATTCCCACTCCAATAACGGTGATTAAAATCCCGATTTTGTTGATGATATTTTCACCAATGATCTTCTCTAAATTTAACGCTGGTTTTCGACGTTTTTCATGAATTTCGTCGAGTTTATCGGGATAATCTGGTGTATTAGGAATGGTTTCTTCTAGGCGAACAGCTTTGCTTTGAATTTTCTGTTCTAACTCGATAGCGATTTCATCAAGGATATTGGGAGTCTTTTCTTCCCCCGGTTTACTCTTGGTTTTAAAAGACTCTTTCAGTTTTAAAGCCCTTAATTCTGAACGCAACAACTCTACTTCGGATTGAAGAGCTTCTTGCCTATTCATAAAAGAATTCAGCTTTTGTTGTAGGCGGTCGAGGTCGTTATTATTATCGCTCATAGAAAGTGGATTGTTTGCACATCGAGAGTAAACTCTTTTCGTGATAGAGTCAAAGTAAAGTACAATTCTTTACTCAATCAATATAAAGTGTTACCGTTAAAACACCCTAGCTTTTCAAGATATGAACTAAATAGAATAACCCGTATTTTTGGGACTCATTCTGAAACTCATTCATGTCTCATTCCACCGCTGAATCTTCAGCACCGCTTAGTAATAACTCCGCTCAAAAAGAATTATATGCAGTTTGTGCAGCTCTTTTTGCATTAGGCATTGCTTTTTCTACGTGGGCATCTCGAGTTCCCGATGTCCGGAGTGCTGCTTTTTTAACAGCTGCAACATTAGGCTATGTATTACTAATTAGAGGATCTGGCACATTAGTGATGATGCCAGTTGTAGCTATTACCATTAATAATTTTGGTGCAAAAAGAACAGCCTTATTCTCTGGTATCGTAGTTGCATTGTCATTAATCCCGATTTCCTATTCTAGTAGTTGGATAAGTTTAGCTATTCTTTTGTTCTTAGTTGGGGCAGGTTCAAGTAGTTATAATATTGCAGTTAATGCACTAGGGGCCAAAGTAGAATTAGAAAGTGGAAAATCGCATATGTCCAAAATCCATTCATGGTTTGGCGTTGGGAATTTATCGGGCGCTTTGTTAGGAACCTTAGCTAAACATTTAAGTGTCTCAACAAATATTCATTTTGGAGCCATATCAATCTTCTTGTTGGCTACGATTTTAATCTCCTATCAATTTCTTCCTAACGATTCTCCACATCCAGATGCGGTTCGTCCAAAGTTTAAATGGCCACATGGAGGGTTAATAGCTATCGGCCTAATTGCATTTTTAGCATCTTCTATAGAAAGTTCGGTGAATAACTGGGTAGCTATTTTCTTTAGCGATCATTTAAAAGCTAGCGAAGGCTTAGTTCCTGTGGGCTACACGATGTTTGCTGGAGCTTTGTTAGGAATGCGCTTATTTGGTGACAGACTTAAGATGAAATTTGGCGCAAAAAAATTGATTGTTTCAGGTTCTTTATTAGCTACTTGTGGACTTATAACAGCAGTTCTTGCCCCTAATATTGGAGTTGCTGGCATTGGATTTTTTATAGCTGGCGCAGGAATAGCGTTTAACTTTCCAATGATTTTTAGTGCTGCTGGGCGTGAAGGAGCCGTTGCTTTAACATCCGTAGCTACCTTCGGGTATGTTGGCGGGATGGCTTCACAGCCTCTAATGGGTTGGATTGTAACGGAATTTGAAATGGTTGGTGGGTTTAGCTTTATAGCCACACTAACTTTCCTAATAAGTATAATAGCGTGGCGCTCAAGATTGCTAAAAGCCTAGATGCTTGGTGGGATTTACATGATTAGATATAAGATTTAAGACATAGGATGTACGACGACGCTTTTTCTACTACCTAGCCCTGAATAAAGAAATGCCCCCAAACCAAAATCGACGTTTAGAATTATTGGCGGAGAAAGAACGCAATGTTTGATTAATCACAAAACCAACGGCAACCGTCATTCTGAGGCTACTGCCGAAGAACCTTCAAAACCCCGAAACCAGCAAGGAAGCTAAACCTAAAGCACAGATATAAATAAGATGATTGTATTTGGAGCAGAGCTCCAATATGGCATTCCGCAGCAGAGCTATGGAACGAGGATAAGCCCCAACTATCAATCCCCTCCTCGGGAAACTAAATAGCCCCCGTTATAGAAATAGTGCTTTTTAATGTCATCGGAATTTCCATTTGCTGTGGTGCAATTACCTTCATCATCCCAGAGGTGTTTTGCTCTAGATTTGATTCCAAAATAAAACCTGATTTTCGGTCTACTTTGATATTACCAGTTTGTATTCCTTCTAAATCAAATTCTATCTCAGCGCCCTCTACACTCATGTTACTATTCGCTCCAGTAGAAATAGTTGAGCTAACAGTGATGTAAGCGAAGTCCTTGTCGTAACCTTTAAGCGTGTAGGTGGTAGAGATACTTAATGGATAAGGAGAAGTTACGGATTGATCTTCCATCCACGTATCGCCCGAATCAATTTTCCCTTTAGGATAGATAATAAATCCGTTCTGAATTTGTGACAACATGGTTTCGTCGTTAAACTGGGTAGCTAGATTAGCTTTTAAACGATCTTTTGCTGCTTCGGTGGGCAACTCAAGCTCTTCTACCATTGAAGTAATCATAGTTTTAACGCCAGAAACAGAGTGAACGGAGCCTGTTTTATCGAAAGATATTTGATACCCTTTATCAACAAGAGATGCGTAGCCGCGTAAAGCTGGTGGAATGTCATCTCCAGAGGTTTGTGAGTCGAAGCCAGTGGTGCCCATTGGTGAGCTTTGATTGATAATCACTCTTTTGTACAGCAAATCTGAGGTGAAAAGTCCATCTGAAGAACCACTAGTTTTAAAATCAACACTGATGACCTGTTCGTTCTCAGCAATTTGATCAGTGCCCATCATAGATTGAGTGATACTCTGAGTCATCGATAAAGTAGTTGAGTAGACATCTCCTGCTTTAGTTTGGTAACTCAACGAAATTTGAGCCGTAGCTATTGAGCTAAAGAATAGGGAGAATAAAATGGCTCGAATGGAATGTTTCATGTATGAAATTGAGTGAAGTTGAGTTTAAGATGAAGGTATGAGCTTTATTTCAGTTCCCAAATACTAGTGGTTTTACCAGCTGCTTCAAAGTTCTGGGTTACATCAATTTGTTTGCCTGAAAGTATGTCTGATCCTAATGAGAACGAACCTAAGATTTCATTAAGTCGTTCAACATTAATGGTGCTTGCTTCCTCATTAGCATTCATTACAACCATTACGGTTTGATCTTTATGGATGCGGAAGTAAATGTACACATTATTTTCTGGGACAAAGTGAACGAGTTTCCCTTGATGGATAGCAATGGCATTTTTGCGCCATGTAGTTAGCGCGGTTACATAATCGAAAATCTCTTTTTCGGTATCGGTACGGCCTTCTTTTGTAAAAACATTTCGGTCATCATCGGCCCAGCCACCTGGCATTGTTTGTCGCCAGCCTTCATCATCACCTCCACGATTCTCGTGTGCCATCATTAATTCGGTTCCGTAATACACTTGTGGAATTCCCCGTGTAGTCATCAAAAAGGCATAAGCCATTTTAAAATGATTATTGTCTTTGCCGATGTGTTCAAAAAATCTACTAATGTCGTGATTATCCAGAAAAGTGACATTCTGCATTGGATCGGAATACAAAAAGTCTTGCGAAAGCAGATAATACAATTGACTTAATCCTTCGGTCCAGCCAAAGTCTTCAGTAAAAGCATTTCTTACAGCAAAGGCGAATTGGAAATCGGTTAAGCTTGGTAAATTGGAATTGTAACCATCATCCATATTTGGTTTGTCGTATTGCCAATAGGCTTCAGAAGGCACATTATTAACCCAAGCTTCGCCAACTATATTAAACGATGGATAAGCTTCTAATACTTCCTTTGCCCAAAGCGCCATGTAATCTTTATCGGGGTAAACGTACGTATCCATACGGATGCCATCGATGCCAGAGTATTCAATCCACCAAATGGTATTTTGGATGAGATAGTCTACAAGAAGAGGATTGTCTTGATTCAAATCTGGCATTTCTTTTACAAACCATCCATTCACTAATCGGTCAAAATCGTGTTTTGATGCATATGGATCTGAAGCTACAGCACCTCGGAAGTTCGTAGTTCCGTATTTCTCAAAATCGTGAACCCAATCTTTTGTTGGGAGGTCTTCCATCCACCAATGCTTGCTTCCGATGTGATTATGAATCATATCCATAATAACTTTCATTCCTCGGTTGTGTACGGCATCTACTAAGTTCTTGTAATCGGTATTGGAACCATAACGACGATCTACTTTGTATAAATCGGTAGCCGCATAACCATGATACGCGCCATATTCTGGTGGCATATCGTTCTCGAACATGGGAGTAAACCATATGGCTGTCATGCCCAAATCTTGAATGTAATCTAAATGCTGCATCACGCCAGCAATATCGCCACCCTGACGTTTGGTTGGGTCATTACGATTAGCTTTTTCAAGCATTCCTGGAACAGAATCGTTTGTGGAATCACCATTTGCAAAACGATCGGGCATCATCAAGTAAATAACATCGCTAGCATCAAAGCCTTGGTTTTTGTTTGGGCTAGAATCGCGTGTTTTTAATTCATAGTTCAAGGTAATTACTTTTTTACCACGCTTCAGTTTGATGGGCATTAACCCTGCTTTTGCAGACGGACTAATATCAAAATAAATAAAAAGGTAGTTGGGAGAGTCAACTTGTACCTGTTTGGTGATTCTAACACCAGTATATGTTGTTGAGGCCGTGTATTGGCCAAGTTCTTCGCCATAGAGCTGTAATTGGAGTTCGTTCACTGGCATTGATGTCCACCAAAAAGGCGGATCAATTACTTTAATTTCCTTCGGCTGTGCAGAAAGCAAAGGCGAAATTAAAGCTAAGAAACTGATTGTTATAAATAGATGTCTCATATCTCAGGTGTTTGAATTTTTGACATAATACATATCCCTAGCGATTATTTCTGAATTAAAAGGAATTTGTAATTCTGTTCTTAAATATAATTTAACCTAAATGATTACGAGGAGTTCATAAAATTGCGTTTATTTGGCTGAGAGAAATAAATCTTCCGAAAGAATAGCCTTAATAAGAAAGTCATCAAAATTATGTCATGTTTAGCTAGAAGTTTACGTTGGGGGGTGGTTGGTATTGTCATGTTACTTTTCTTCCCAGTTGTGGTACAAAGTCAGTCTTATACACAAGCTCGAGCGGATAGCATTGTGGCTTTTATTGAAGCAAATTATGGAACAAACTGGGTTGCTATTCCAGATAGTGCTCGTCTACTTTTAGTTATTTCTGCAGGACTAGAGAACAAGCAGAACCAAGCGAGCGCCCATAAATATCTAGGAGTTTATTACTTTCGCTCTTCGAAGCAAGACAGCTCCATATTTCATTATTCGGAAGCGGCTACCATCAACAAAAGGTTAGGCAATAAGCTAGAGCTTGCAAAAAACACGCTGAATATTGGCATGAGTTATCGAGAATTAGGCGAGTTTGAGAAGACTATAGAATACTCGCTTGAAGCAGCTCGAGTTTTTGAAGAAGTGAATGACTATAAAGGGATGGCAATTGTGTACAACATGGTTGGCTCAGTGTATTACTACCAAAGTAGATCTGAAGAAGCCATTCCGTACATGGAGAAGTATTTAGAGAATGCCAAACTTTCTGAAGATAAGCTAGAAATTGCGAGTGCAAATCAGAACTTGGGAGCTATTTTAAACGCAGCAGGCAAAGATTTAGAAGCTGTTCCTTATTTGGATGAAGCTAGAAAGTTGCATTTACAAAATGGTAATAAATTAGGTAGTGCAAGTAACGCCATAAATGTAGGAACCATCTACACAAAGAGAGCGCGATTCAATGAAGCCGTTGAGTATTTTTTGCAAGCATACGCCATTGGAAAAGAAATGGAAAACAAACGCCTCTTAACGCAAGCTAATGCAAACCTAGCACTCACTTATGTTGAACTTAATAACAGTACGGAAGCGCTGAAATATGCAAATGAAGGTCTAGCGGATGCGAGAGAGATAAAAGACCCGTACATCGAAATGAAGCTACTCAAGCAAGTATCGCTAGCCAATGTACTACGCAACGATTATAAAAAAGCGTTTGAGATTCAAGAAGAGCACGCCGTTTTAAAAGATGAGATTATAAACGAGGAAAACCTGAAGAATATCGCAGAACTTGAGGCTCTTTACGAAGATGAAAAGAAGGGAAAGCAGATTGTAGAATTAGAAAAGGAAAAAGCGCTACAGGAGTTAACAATTCAAAAGAATAGAGTCTTGCAGTATGGCTTGGGTGCTTCTTTATTTCTATTGATTATCGCAGGATTCTTATGGCAAAGTAAAGTGAAACAGCGTGAATTGGCCTTTAAAGTAGAACAACTTGAGGTAGACAAGAAAATTCAGACTGAGCGAGAACGTATATCAAGAGATTTACATGATAATGTTGGCGCGCAGTTGATAAATATTATTTCCGGATTAGACCTGTTCGACCGTTATCGGAAGAAGGAAAAGGAAGATCAAGCCTTACGGATTTTAGGTTCGCTAAAGGATGAAGCTCAAATATCGATAGGTCAATTAAGAGATACAATTTGGGCTCTAAAATCAGAAGAAAATACACCAGAATCGCTGATTGAGCATTTGAATACGTATCTCAAAAAAGTTGAAAGTATATCTGAACTGCAAGTAACAACAAGTATTGAAAGTTTGGCAGAACTGAACCTCACACCTTCTCAATCGCTTAATATCTTCAGGATTATTCAAGAAGCTACCCAGAATATTATAAAGCACGCAGGGGCTTCGGAAGTAAAGTTAGCGGCTCAAATTCATAATGGTGATACAGTTATTACTATCTCAGATAACGGAACGTTTAAAGCTGGAGGAGAAGGGACTAACTCTGGCTTGGCAAACATGAAAAAGCGAGCACGCGATATTGGTGGCGATGTTGAAATTAACCCAAGTGATGCTGGAACAAGTGTGGTGCTAAAATTCGCTACTTCAAAGAGTAAAATCGCGGTTTAATATATTCGACAACGGAATCAGTCATCCATTGACAGTTTTAATCAATTAAACAACGCTCACCGTCATCCTGAAGATACCTCTGAAGGATCTTCAGGTTCCTTAGGAGGGGTGTTTTATGAAGGCCAAAACTCACTCCTCAACACTAATTCCTAAAACCGTATCAAACTGCCGAGTTCGAGTTCTTTTCCACTTGTGCTTTTTAAACCAAGTGTGGTGCTTTCGTAATTATCGGAAAAGCCAGATACCGATTTTAGCATTTTGTTTAAATCGGAAAGCGGAAGTTGAGGGGAATAAGTATTCAAAATCAGAAATCGATTCGAAGGATTTAAAATCTTCATTATCTGCTGAAGTAACTCAGGAAGATCGCGATTCAATTTCCAGTTTTTGCCTTTGGGACCTAATCCAAAAATAGGTGGATCTAAAATCACACCGTGATATACATCTCCTCGACGAACCGACTTCTCTACAAACTTCCGTGCATCTTCAACAATCCACCGGATGGTATCGATGCCAGAAAGCGAAGCATTATCGCGTGCCCAGTTTACTACACTTTTAACCGAATCTACGTGAGTTACTTCTGCACCTGCTTTATTAGCGGCGAGGCTAGCTCCACCCGTATAAGCGAATAAGTTTAGCACTTTTGGGGTGATGTTTTTGGATTGAATTTCAGTACAGCGCTGTTGGATAAACTCCCAATTCGCTGCCTGCTCAGGAAAAACACCCAAATGTTTAAAAGCGGTTTGCCTCAGATGAAAATGAATGAAGTCATTACCCGATTCGTAATCTATTTCCCAGTCTTCGGTGGTGGTATTCCAAACACCTTTTTGGCCTTTTTCTTCAGAAAAAAAGAGCGAGGCCGTTTTCCATTCCGCAGCAGAAAGCTGAGGCTTGTTTGTGGCGGAAGGTTCTGGCCGGTCAGTAACAATACTTCCAAAACGCTCCAATTTCCGGCCGTTGCCAAAGTCTAGCAGTTCGTAGTTTTTCCAGTTTTTGGGATAAATCATTTTTCTAAAAAGGCATCCGCTACTTTAAAATGTAAATCATCCATGCTAACACTAGATCGATTGATAGCATAAGCAATTACCATATTTTCTTCTTTGTTGATGAGGAACATCGTAGTTCCGCCAACAGATCCGCCCGAATGTCCAAACCAAGCTCGGCCGCTGTAATCGTGATTTGTGACCCAACCCATTCCATAATAAGTAGGTTTTCCATCGCTAGTATGTTGAGTTGCCATGAGCAAATCAAGCGTTTCTTTATTTAGATAATCATAGCTAAGATTCGCCACTCCAAACTTAATGAGGTCTTCGGTAGTGGCGATAAAACCACCTCCAGCCCATTTGTAGCTATTATCAACGATAGGAGCTTCTTTATTCTCTACATCTGAGAACTCATAGAATTTGGTTCTGTTTGGGTAACTCTTATCAGCCCACTCTGGCATAGTGTTACTCATTCCAATAGCATCAAAAATGTTTTTTTGGATGAACGGAAGAAATGTTTCACCTGAAGCCCCTTCAATTGCGGCACTTATTATGGTGTAACCATAAGTGCTATAGCCATATTTAGTTCCTGGCTTAAACAGTAGAGGATCGTTCGCAAAAATCTGTAATCCTTCATTTACTGTGGCGTAGTTCTTATTGCTGAGAAACTCATTCCCTTTGTAATGTCGGATTCCGGCCAAATGCCCAGCAACTTGCTTAATGTTAATGGGATATTCTTTTTCGGGGAAATTAGTGACGTAGGTTTGAACGGTGGCATCAGGATTGAGTTTGCCTTCTTGGATGAGTATGCCCATCGCATTTGCCGCCAATGTTTTTGAAACGCTCCCAATTCTAAATAATGTTTTACTCGGATCTACGGAAATTTTATTCTCTAAATCAGCGTAACCGAAACCTTTCGACCAAACAATATTTCCGTCTTTATATACAGAAATTGACATGCCAGGAATGGTTTTGTCGGCAACAAACTGCTTAACAATGGCATCTGCTTTTTCAATAGATTTAGAATAATCTTGTGCAAAAATTAATAATGGAAGGAAAAGAGCGAGTAGGGTAAGAAAGGTGCGCTTCATCATGATATAGATTTATGAACGTGTTTTAGTTCGGTTTTCTGTTTCTGTGGCGTTGTTCTCTAAATGTTCATCGGGAATAGAGATGCGAGGCTCACTGTCCTTTTGAGGAAGGACATCGCTTTTGGTTGAATTTCTTTTGTCATCCAAACCGATAAGTTGCCCAAAGCGAGTAATCATGTCGTCCATTTTCTTTTTCCGCCTCTGAACCCATTTCCCGAAAAAGTAACGCGATCCAGCAAAAACACTTGTGATACTAGCCACAGCAATGGCAATGTTGATGAGAGGAGAAAGAGAAACGCTACCTAAAAAGATTCCAAGTCCCATTATCAAGAACACAAAAGGAAAATAGTACGCGAAGAAAGCAACTTTGCCATAATGTGAGCTTACATAAAACCGAGTTTTGTTTTTAAGTGGTGTAGCGGTTAAGCTAGCATGAATGAATTTATGATCGGGGCTCATCCATTCAAATGATTTTCCAAGATGTTGAACCGTTCCCCCACTTTTGTTAAAAGTGCGACGTGCTTCTTTTACAACTAACTCCCAATCATCCATACTCATTTCGTAAGGAACTTCTCTACCAACTTCTAGTGAAAGAGGTGCCCCGAGTATATGAAACCCAGAGCTTTCGGGAATACCTGAGTTTTGCCTAGAAATCGCTTCTCGAATATACATTGGGTCGATTCCTGAGTCAGCAGCAATTTGTTCTAACTCCTCGAGTGAAAGCCCGTCTTCGGTCTGACCTGTATTCTCTTTTTGAAGTTCGGTAGCTTTCTGCAGAAGAGCTTTAATCTCTTTTTGAGAATACAGTTTATCGTTGTTCATAATTGCTTTCTAGTATATAATCTGAAAGGATAGACGGCTAAAAGTACTTAAAGTTGTACTGTGTTAAAAAGTAGTTTTTTACTGATGGAATTCCCAAAAGAATAAAAGCTATCTCTCTCTTTTGCTTAGATGATGAATATTGATCTCGGATCGAATCAGAAGGAAGTTCTTTAATTCGCCAATTTTAAAACTTCATTTCCCTCAACAATCTGACTGTTTTCTTCCTTAATCCCATTAATCATCGCCTGAGCAACATTTTTTGCTTTAATTGGATGGTATTTCTTCAATCCAGGAAGTTTACAAAGCACATTTGCGAAGCCTATTCCTATGCGTTCACCAAGGCGAAATTCATTTCGGTCTCCATCTAGAAAAGAAGGCCGAACAATGAGTACCGAATTATAACCCAAGTTTTGAACAGCTTCATCAAGTTCGCCTTTAATGCGTGTATAGAACGATTTTGAGTTCGTATCAGCACCAATGGATGAGGTTAAAGCATAATGAGGAACGCCGTTTTCAGCCGCCGCTTTAGCTACTTCAAACTGATAGGTAAAATCGATGGTGTATTGTGCTTCTTTGCTGCCCGCCTTCTTAATGGTGGTACCAAGTGCAGAAAATAAGTGGTCGCCCGTAAGTTCAGATTTCCAATTATCTATCTGAGCGAAATTGATGACGTGCTCTTCAAGTTTTGGATGTGAAACGCCTGTGGCACGACGATGAAACACCTTCACTTTTCCGTAATTTTCATCTTGTAACAACAAATCAAGAACATGAGAACCCACAAGACCAGTTGCACCAATTACTATTGCGGTTTGATTTGTTGGAGATGTAGCCATAGTGAAGTCTAATGAATGTGAATTTCGTAAGCTGCCTCGAAAGTGTCACCAGCTTCTAAAGTTCGTATTCCTTCTTTATTGATAAGCTGTTGGTCGGAGTCGCTTGTGTCGGCGATTCCAAGCCAAGGCTCAATACAAACGAAAGGAGCTTGTGGTTTTGCCCAAATTCCTAAATACGAGAATCCTTCATAATTGACAGTTAATACTTTGCCATTATTTTTGCTGTTCAAAGTCACGCTTCGCGATTTCAAATCTTTGAAAATAAGTGCGTCTCTGTCAAAAAGATGGCTGTGTAGCGGTAACTTGTTGGTGTTGTCTAGAACAAGTTCGGTATTGTTACTAACGGTTTTATCATCAGCTAATAACCAAGTAGAGGCAGTTTCAATGTGTTCAAATTCTAGGAAATAATCTTCATAACTTTCGTTCTCTTGAAGCGGACAATTGAAAGCAGGGTGTCCGCCTAACGAGAAATACATAGTTTCTTCCCCATGATTGAAAACGGTGTGCTGAACAATAAGCGATCTGCCTTTTAATGTAAACCTCGTTTGAATTTCGAACTTGAATGGATACTGTTTAAGAAGCTCTTCGTCCCATTTCATGGAAAAAAGTAGGCTCTCGTCGGTATGTTCAAGAACTGTGTTTTTGTCTGACGAGCGAACTACACCATGTTTGGGTAGAGAATAGCTTTTTCCTTCGAAAAAATAGATATCGTTTTTAAGTAGGCCAATGGTTGGAAAAAGAACTGGGGCATGATTAGCCCAGATATCAGGATTTCCTTGCCACATATATTCAGTTCCTGTTGAAAGTGATTTTATGGAACAAAGTTCAATGCCATTATGTGCTACAGAAGCAGAAAGCTGCTCGTTTTGAATGTCGTATTTCATGAGGAGAAAAGAGAATTAGTTTTATTGGGTGATAATACGATTATAATTGAGAAGTTTGGAGTTTGAAAAGCATGGATTTCATTATTCGATGGCTTCTAAAACACGTTTTACGATTCCATCCATGGCTTCTCTTTTTATCCATCTTGCAACAATAACAAGATCGTTTTCCTGATCTACATATACCATATTGTTTCCGGCTCCCAGATGATAAAAAGCTGTTTTTGGAGCGCTGGGGAGAGGTTTTCCATCGGTATTCAAGAAAAAATTCATAAACCCATAATTTTGATTGGCCTTAGTTGGTGTTCGAGCCATCTTAAGCCATTCTTCGGAAAGAATTTGTTCGTTATTCCAATTTCCGTTTCGTAGGGTTAAATACCCAAACCTTGCTTGGTCCCTAGCGCTTATAAACATGCCGCCGCCCCAATGCCCTCCGCCGCTAACGGCTTGCATAACCTGTCCATCAATAACTACCCAAGAATTTTCGTAGCCATTCCATCGCCAAGTTGGAGAAGCTCCAATTTTATCCATAATATGTTCTCTTAGAACTTTTGGAAGAGGTTCTCTTAACACATTCATGGCAGCTAAGGCTAGTACATTTACACGAGTATCATTGTATTCCCATGCTGAGCCTGGTTCTTTCAACTCACGCTTTAGCCACTCTCCTGTATCTCGGCTCGGACGATCTGCCCAGTCTGGCTTTCCCCAAAGATTTCCTTCCCAATCGCTGGTTTGGCGTAAAAGATGGTTCCAAGTGATTTTGCTATTATGGGCACCTTTAAAAGGTTCCATTACTTTAGGCTTTCCTAAATCGTCGGCTTTATTCCTTTGTGCTTCAAACTCCATTACTAAAATGGGTGCCATATATGCGTCTACTTTGTCGTTGATATCACGAATGAGGCCTTTGTCGTATGCAATGCCGATTGTAGAAGAAAGAAAGCTTTTGGTAACGCTGTGTGTCATATCTACACGGAAAGGCTCGCCCCATTCAGCAACTATATACCCGTTTTTGATGATGATGCCGGTTTGTTCACCACGGTCTTTAAAGGGGCCAATTCCATAACCAAAAGGCTCTTTTCCAAAACTTTGGTAATGATTGATTTCCATGTTACGCGGATTATCAACTTCCATCTCTTGGGCGTACTTTATAACAGCATCAATTTTAGAGCTATTTAGTCCAGCATCGGCAGGCTTTTTGGTTTCCCAGTTGCCCCAAGTTCCTGGGTAGTATGTTTGAGCTTGCGCAGATAGAGAAAATCCGACGAGCAGAGTACAAAGGAATAGTTTTCGCATCATAAATAGACTTGTTGAAATTGCAGAAATTAAAATAGATGATGGAAGTCTAAATGGCGAATTTGGCATGTAGTTTTACAGCTATGGACAATAGTTAATTTAGATCTTCTTGAAAAATGATTGCGTTATTTTACGGGTGAGTAGAAACCGAACTCATTGGTTCCCCAAGGTGTATTATCTCGATATTCAATTTCAAAACCGTTAGCAATAAACTCATCGTGTAATGCATCAAGATTGTGCACTATTATGCGTAGGGTTTGAGCAAAATTTTCACTTGGTAAATCATCTAAAAATTGGAATTGAATGTGTATGATAATGCCTTCTCTATGCAATACAGCATAATCTAGCTTGTCAGAGTATTGAAGAGAGTCATAAATCACTAGGAAGCCAAGGCGGGCAAAAAAATCAATTTCAGCACCAATATTGTTTGCAGGAAGGACTGGGCGTACTGATATTAAGTTATTCTTCACCATTCAAGAGTTTTTTTGACATTAAAAAGAAAGAAAGTAATCACTTCTTTCCAAGTACAATTTCTGAGCAATTAAAAAAGGCTTTCCTCTATTAAAAGAGAAAAGCCTGTAAAAGTGTGTTTAGCGGATTTTAGTACGCCATTGCCACAATTTGCTCTACATCGTTGGGGGTAAGGTTTTTATACTCTCCTAAACCTTTCCAGCCACGTTCTTCAAAGCGTTTTGCAATTACTTCGGCAGTACCAGCGTATTCGTTAGTATACTCCGAAAGCGTAGTTTTGATATCTAAACTATGGAAAAAGTCGACAGTTTTTTCAATTCCTGCTTTTGCTTTTTCATCAACGCTACCTTCGTTTATGCCCCAAACACGTTCAGCATATTGAGCTAATTTCTCTTTCTTAGCTTCAAAGTTGTAGGTGTAATGACTCGGAGCAATGATGGCTAAAGTTCTTGCATGGTCGATTCCAAAAAGAGCAGTTAACTCATGACCAATAGCGTGAACAGCCCAATCGGTTGGAACACCTTTCTGGAGCAATCCATTAAGAGCCATTGTACAACTCCACATAAAGTTAGAAGCAGCTTCATAATCAGAAGGGTCTTTCATGATTCTTGGAGCGACTTCAATGAGCGTTTGCATTACACTTTCAGAAAAGCGGTCTTGTAAGGCTGCTCCAGCTGGGAAAGTCATGTATTGCTCTAGTACGTGTGTAAAGGCATCAGTAATTCCGTTAGCAAGTTGGCGCTGAGGAATAGACTTAACAACTTGAGGGTCAAGAATGGAGAATATTGGGAATAACCCTGATCCACCCATTCCAAATTTCTCTTTAGTTTCGGCTCGGGTGATAACCGCGCCAGAGTTCATTTCTGAACCAGTTGCTGGCAATGTAAGTACGGTGCCAAAAGGCATTCCTTTTGTAGTAGGAATGTGATTGGTTAAGATGTCCCAAGGAGTATCTCCTTCAAAAAACGCTGCCGCCGAAAGGAATTTGGTGCCATCAATTACGGAACCACCGCCCACTGCAAGTAGAAAATCAATGTTTTTGGATTTTATAACTGCTAAAGCATCCATTAGGATAGCATATTCTGGGTTTGGCGGAATACCACCAAATTCAGAAACAGTATATCCTTTTAGAGCTTCGGTAACTTGATCGTAGATACCGTTTTTCTTGATACTACCACCACCATAAAGCATGAGGATGTTGGCATCTTTAGGGATTTCGTTGGCAAGATTTTGAATCTGGTCTTTGCCAAAAAGGATTTTTGTTGGATTCTTAAATTCGAAATTTCTCATAATAGAATAACTTGTAATTAAAATCGGGGATTATATTTTGACGGCCATTTTTCCGGTGTTTTTTCCATCAAAAAGGGAAATAAATGCTTCCGGAATGGCTTCAAAGCCCTCAATAATGGTTTCTGAGTTGGTGAGTTTTCCTTCGCGTAACCAAGTTGCCAGCTGTTCTATTGCTTCAGGGAATTTTTCAGCGTAGTTGCCAATGATGAAACCTTGCATCAAGGCACTATTCTTTACTAAAAGAGGCTCAACTCTTGGTCCCATTGGTAAAGATGTGGCATTGTACAGCGAAATTGCGCCACAGATGATGATACGTGCAAACTTGTTGATGTTGGCATGTACACCATCTGAAATCTCGCCACCAACATTATCAAAGTAGATGTCTACTCCGCTGGGAGCCGCTTCTGCAATAGCCTCGGCCATGTTGGTAGTTGTGTTGTAGTTGATAGCGACGTCAAAGCCTAGTTTGGAGGTTAGTAGCTCCGTTTTTTCGTCACTGCCAGCAATACCAATTACTCGCAAGCCAAGGATTTTACCAATCTGGCCAACAACGCTTCCTACAGCACCAGCCGCGCCAGAAACAACTAATGTTTCTCCACTTTTTGGCTTTCCGATTTCTTGTAAGCCTAATTGAGCGGTAAGCCCAGTCATACCTAGAATGCCTAAATAAGCAGATAATGGAGCTTGATTGACGTCAACTTTAAGTAAGCCAGTTCCGTTAGAAACTTGATATTCTTGCCAAGCAAGCATGCCTGAAACAAAATCTCCTTGTGAGAAGTCGGGATGTTTTGATTCTACCACTTCAGCTATACTTCCGGAGGCAACAGGTTTGTTTAACTCAAAAGGCGGAATATAAGATTTAGCATCGCTCATTCGTCCTCGGAGATATGGATCTACCGACACGAAGGTTAGTTTTAATAATATTTGTCCATCTTTAATGGATGGTTTCTCTTCCTCAACAAACTTAAAATTAGAAACTTCTGGTTTGCCGATAGGTCTTTGTTGTAATAATATAGTTCTATTCATGATAGTATAATCTTAAGTTATAAATAAACGTTCATTCTTTTTAGAAATAAAAAAATTAGAGTTTAATACTATCCCAAGCTGCGCTGAATGCATGAGTGAGAGTTGTATTATCTAATTGATAATGAGCTGATTTTTGACTGGTCATTAAAAAAGCCAGAGGATAAATAGTATATGCGTAAAGCAAATATGGAGAGATGGGTTTAATAATTCCATCCTTTTGTCCACGATCCCATAAGTTGAGCAGAGGTTGCAAATGGATAAGTCCTATTTGTCTGCTTTCTTCATCGATCATAGGGGTATTATCGCATTGCGATAAGAAGTAAGCTTCTTCAACTTGATGCAATTTGTAATCGGCAATATTTCGCCAAATAATTTCGAAGCCTTCTTTAACGGGGAAACTCGGACTATAGTTCTTGAAGGCATGCTCGCTGAAAGAAGCTTTAACTTCCAAATAGAGTTGGTTGACCATATCCTGCTTGTTTGCAAAATAGAGGTAAATAGTAGCTGGAGAAACACCTGCTAGTTTGGCAATTTTAGACATTGGCGCAGCATGAAAGCCGTTATTGTTGATAAGGTTTAATGTGGCTTCTAAAAGAGCGATTCGTTTTTCTGCACTTTTTACACGCATGATTATTTCCGAATTAATTGATGGTCAAATGTGTATAACTCTAATATACAAATTATAAATGAATGTTCATTCATTTTAGAAAGAATTAATATTATTTCTTCAAAAGGATGCATAGCCAGCTATAATCATGAATTGATGAGCATAAAAAAAGCTAGCAAAACCCATTCTGTTAGCTAGCTTTTTAGCAAGAGAAAAAAACTGGACAAGTAAAAGCGAGAAACTATCTTAAGTATTTTCCCACCACATTAGCCCAAATAACGTAACCTTTTTTATTCATATGAAGGTTGTCAGATAGGAAAATATCATCAAAAGGAGTGCCTTCTTTATTCAGCATTGGGTACCAAACATCCACAAAAGTAACACCTTCAGTTTCTGTACTGTATTCGGCAAAGAGTTTGTTAAGTGCCACATACTCCTTTTCAAAACTCCAACGTAAAATGCTTGGTTTAGCAGAGATGAGATAGATCTGAGTATTTGGTAATTTAGCCTTAATCGAAGCTACCACTTCTTTTGTAGTTTTGATTACCGCTTCAGGGGTAATAGAGCCTGCAATATCGTTGTCGCCTTCGTAAATAAATACTTTATCAGGATTGTATTTAAATACTAAATCGTTAAGGTAGTACTGTAAATCGGTCATTGAGGAACCACCAAATCCCGTGTTTATAGCATTCACAAAAGGAAAATCTTCTTGTACATGCTTCCACATTCTAACGCTTGAGCTTCCTGTGAAAACTACCACTTCTTTATTGCTGTCTATTTTAAATTCAGTGGCATTTAAAGCGTCAATTTCATTTTGAAATCGAGTTGGGCCTTGAGCAAATAGGCTGCTGTTGGCAATAAAAACGAATAAAAGCGTGGCTTTTAAAAAATTTGTAATTAAGCGTTTCATGATGAATGAGTAATATAAATTAGTGTTTATAAATCGATGAGTAATCATTTCTACTAAAGAGTACTGAATATGTAGATAAATATAAACTCGGAGAATAGATTAGAGTTAGTCTAAAGAAATAGTTTGTCCTTCATAAGAGACATTAAATCCCAGTTTTACAATCTGTAATCTTTCTGGGCTATTTAGAATCAAAGGGTTAGTGTGATTAAAGTGTATAAAGGTGATTTTGGCTTTTTCTGAATCAGGGAGATTTTTGAATAGCTCTATACTTTCTTCTATAAATGGATGTGGAATTTCGTTCAAGTCTCGTCCAGGTAATTCATTTGCATCAAAGAAAGTCCCATCTATAAAAGCGACATCAACGGTGGCAATTTCATCGATAATGCTACGCTCCCAGATATTCCATTTGTTAATGTCGGGTATAAATAAGATGCTTTTTCCAGGTGCATGGATTTTATAACCTACCGTTTCAGAAAATTCATCACGATGTGGAACCAAAAATGGAGTTACTGAAAGTTCTGGCGAAAGTTGAATGGAAGAGTCTACTTGAAGCGGTTCAATAGCTATATTTTGTAGAGACACTAATTGGCTCCATGGGCCATTTTCAGATAAATAGTGTGCCATTTTAGGCATTGCATACACGGGCATTTTTGAAGCGCCCATAACTTCTCTTCCCAAATGCATAAGCCCAGTGTAATGTCCCATATGTGCATGTGTTAGAAATATGCCTTTTAATTCAGCGTGGGTTGCGGTAGTTAAATGATGAAGTTGGTCTTTAAAATCGGGTGTGGCTTCAAACATCCATGCTTGACGAGTTTCATGATCAATTAAGCCCAAGCTTACGGAGCTGCGTTTCTCTTCAAATCCCGACCAATATAATTGGCATTGCTCTTTGGTGCAGCCCGCTTGCGGAAAGCCAGCATCTTGAGCAATTCCTAAAACAATTAGTTCAAATCTAGGGGCTTTATAGTCTGTTTGGCAAGAGATAAAAAAAATTGCAGATAAAAGTAATGATAGATATTTCATAATAACAGTGAATTGAGCGAAGAGAGAGCGTTTTAATTAATTAACCGATAAACAAGAGCCTCATATGGTTGTAGCTCAAATTGAGAGAGGTTAAGCGTTGTTGGTACATCGTAATTTGAAATCAAAAGCTCAGTGTGATGAATTTGAATCTCTTTAGGTAAAGCAAAATGGGGCATAGAATCACTAAAGTTTAGAATGATGAGTAACTTTATGTTATCCAAAGTGCGGGTTAAAGCATAAATTTGAGGATGTTCTTCCAAAATAAGCTCATAAGTTCCGTATACAACTACGGGATGTTCTCTGCGGAGTTGTATCAACTTTTGGTAATAATAAAAGATAGAATTGGGGTCGTTATGAGCTTGTTCGACATTAATATGAGCGCAATTTGGATTACTTTTTATCCATGGAATACCGCTAGTGAAGCCGCCATTCTTAGTTGCATTCCATTGGATTGGAGTTCTAGCATTATCTCTACTTTTGGCTTTGAGTAAACTAAGCGCCTCATCAGGGGCTAGACCTTTAATCTGAATTAAATTTTGGAATTTGTTAAGCGTGTCGATGTCTCTATAATCTTCAATAGAATCGAAATCAACATTCGTCATCCCAATTTCTTCGCCTTGGTAAATATATGGTGTGCCTTGCAATAAGTGCGTGAAAGTAGCCAACATTTTAGCAGATTCCACTCGATACTTATCATCATTACCAAATCTCGAAACAGAACGTGGTTGATCATGATTGTTGAGATAAATGCTATTCCATCCGTTGTTATACAAGTGTGTTTGCCAACGGCTCATAATCCGCTTTAAGTCAGGTAATTGCCATGTTTTAGAAGAATTTGAGGGAATTTCTCCTCTAGGGTCAGCATCCAAATCTACATGTTCAAATTGGAATAACATGTTAAGACTGCCCGTGTCCTGGTTTGTGATTTCAATGGCTTCTTTTGGGGTGACTAATGGTGCTTCACCCACCGTTAGTATATCGTACTTCGAAAGTACCTCTTGTTTCATTTCGGCTAAAAATTCTAAAAGTCTAGGCCCATTAATGAAGTATTTACCACCAAAATGATAGGGGTCGTCATTTACTATCGGAGCATCAGGGAAACTTGGGTTTTTAGAAATCATGTTAATAACATCCATCCGAAAACCATCCACTCCTTTTAGGAGCCACCAATGCATCATATCATAAATTTCGGTACGAAGTTTAGGATTTTCCCAATTCAAATCAGGCTGTTTCTTAGAAAAAAGATGGAGATAATACTCTCCGGTTTGTTCATCGAATTGCCAAGCAGATCCTCCAAAAAATGAACTCCAATTGTTTGGCTGTTTGCCGTTATTAGGAGGTTTCCAGATGTAATAATCGCGATAGGGATTGGTTTTTGAAGATCTAGATTCTTGGAACCAATCGTGTTCGTCGGAAGTGTGATTAACCACCAAATCCATTACCAATTTGATATCCCGGTTATGCATCTCCTCAAGTAGTTCTTCCCAGTCGGCCATGGTACCAAACTCGGGCATGATCTCTCTGTAACTGCTAATGTCGTAGCCATTATCGTCGTTAGGAGATTTATACACAGGAGAAAGCCAAATTACATCAACACCAAGTTCTTTTAAATAATCTAGCTTTTGGATGATGCCCTGCAAGTCGCCGACCCCATCACCGTTGCTATCATAAAAACTGCGTGGGTAAATCTGATACACCACACTTTCTTTCCACCACGTTTTATTCATACCCTGCTATATTTCAAAAAAGATGAATTTCTATTGAGAAGGTGGAAATATCAAAATAATACCTTTAAAAGCAATGTTTTATAGAAGGTATTGTCAGCCGAAAACAATCATCGAATTTCAATATTAATTTGTTGCTCATTAAAGTTGTCGAGCAAATCAATAGATTTTACCGTGAGTGTATAAATTCCCTTTTGAGTGATAATCAAAGGTCGGAAATATGTGGAAAATTCCTCGTTATTTAATTTAAACTCAAGTGATTTTACTTCCGTCTCTGTATCAATGCTTTTAATGGAAACTAGGGTTTCAGAATCTATAACGATGGTATTGTTAGTTCGTGATGCTGGTTCCTTGCTAAAACTTAAATCTATTTGTGGTGCTGTTTGGTCATACAAAACGCTAATTAGATGAACCTCTTCAACATTCCCCACATAATCTTCTGCTTTAAAACGGATAATTTTTTTACCTGATGAACTAAAACTAATTGGAGATGAGTAAATGCTCAAATTCTCAGTGTTAATGCTATATTTAATTGTAGAAACGCCAGATTTATCATCGCTAGAAGTGATGCGAATAGTACTACCTTTTCCGAGAACAATATCAGCTCCTTTTTGTAAAGTATTTCCTGAAATTGAATAGTTAGACACCGGAGCTTCACTATCAATTTTTATAGTAAAGGATTCTGTATCGCCTCTGTTGCCCAATTCATCGATAGCAAAATACCGGATGGTGGCGTTTTCCAAATCTTCTAATCCAATGGGTGTTGTGTATGGATTGAAATCGGTTGATGAGTTAACAGAATAGAAAATATCCCGAATTTCCATTTCGGTATCTTTAGCTGATAAAAGAAGCTCAGTGGATGGATGAATATAAGTTCTAGAATCAGCTTGATGGAATTTTCCTTTCCACGCAAAAGAGGTGTTAGGACCTTTTAAATCTATTTTAAAGTTGATTTGTTTACGTTGCTCAATGTTACCAACATAATCTTCCGAATAATAATAAAGAGTGTTGAACGCTTCGGTAAAAGAACCAAGTTCGCCTAAAGTTAGAGTGCCTTTATAGGGAATTGGCTGATTGTTGTTCAACTGGATGTAGGTGATTTTCACTCCCGACATATTATCACTGGCTGAAAGGCTGAGTTCAGTATATCTAGAAAGGTTTGAGCCTGAGAAATTGCTGATGAAGGAATGTGTGGTAATTGGTGCAGTTGCATCAACATTGAAAATAAAATTCTGTTCAGGTTCTTCATTCCCGACGTTGTCAACGCTATAAAAACGAATTACATATTCTTGCTCATTAAAATAGCCACGTAATGGTTTACTATATAGCTGATAACGTCCTCCATTCTCGGATGTGTAGATTTGCTTTACACCAGAAATATTATCTTTTGCGAAGAGAGAAAGGGTAACTCCTGGCGCGAAAATTAATGACCCGCTGTTAGTGTATGAAATTGCTCCCTCTGGCTCTAAAAGAGTTACTGGCGCACTTGCATCAATTATGATGGGTAATAGTTTCTCTTGCTCTTCGATGTGAACCGCAACGGTAGTTTCCGTATTTGGTTTAAGTGAAATCGGAAAGTTGAATGAACTATCTGAAGAAAATGTCATCATAAATTTCTCAGAAGAATCAACTTGAGATGTGCTGATCCATAAAAATATTTCTTTTTCAGGCCCTTGAATGGTATCCTGAGTTTTTATGAAGGCCGAGTTATTAGCATTAGGCTTTTCAGGTTTGGCATTTGCCAACGCATTTGAAACATCTTTAATCATCAGGTTAAGTGTTTGAACTTCTTCCGTATTTTTTACTTCGTCAATTGCTTGATAGTGTAAAGTGACTGCTCCTTTTTTTGAAAAAGAAAGAGGCTCTGTATACATTTTCCATTCTACACCGTCAATACTGTATTGAATACTGTTCACACCAGACTCAAGGTCAATGGCTTCTAACTCGATATTTGTTTTTGGGGAAATAGCATATCCATCGGCTGTTTTGGAGTAGTAGCCGTTGTATGTAATATTTGTTTGAGGCTTGGTGTGATCCACATAGACTTTAAAGCTCTGTTTTTCAGAAAAATTACCTACAACATCAGCAGTATAATATGTGATAGAATAGTTTCCACTTACATCAGGGAGGCGAATAGGTTGTGAATAGGTTTTATCTGGACTCTGATTAATCTGGTATTTAATCCAAGAGGTACCCGATTTATTATCTTTCGAAAAAAGCGAAATAGAACTCTGTGCAGAAATATAAACAGAAGCGTCTTGTTGATATACGGTTCCAATTATTTCTTTTTGAATAGATGGTGGTGTTCGGTCTAAGTAAAAGGAATAAGTTAAGGTATCTCCAATATTCTCAACTTGGTCACTTGCATAAGCATAAAGCATATGTTCACCATCAGGCAAATCATTTAGAGGAATGATTGTAGAGTAGCTTTCAGGGCTACCATCATCAAACCAATAATAGACTTTCTTTGTCCCAGAGGCATTATCAGTACTTGTTAAGCTGATGGATGTAGTTGGGGAAATCACCGACAGGTTTTGAAGCCCAATCAACTCATATTCTACCTTTGGCCCAGTAACGTCTACCTCAAAAGTGGAACTTTGGACAGATTCCACATTGCCAACTTGATCAACACTGTAGAAGTAAATGGTATAAGTTCCATTACTTAAAAATGTAGCACTTTGGGGCTGAAATGGATTAAAGGCGTTGTTGTTTAATGCCCAATAACGCTCTAAAACACCAGAAGAAGCATCGGTTGCATCAAATTGGAGGGAAAGGTTTTTGCCAACATAAAGTGTGTTCTCGTTCTGAAATTGAGGCGCTTGTAAAAGTGACAGCGTTGATTTTGGAGCTGTTCCGTCTACGACTATGGGAAATGAGCGAGTTTGACCGTTAGCAGAGGTTATCTGTATTACTGTTTCTCCTTCTGGAAAAGAAAAAGTAGTTGGCTTTCCTTGTTCCTGTAAAACGTCCGTTTCGTTTGTAATATCCCCCGTAAAAGAAAAGTTATAGCCCTGACTTTGATTCACAAAAAGCGTGTTGTTGGCACCAATATAAGTTTGAATGGAGTGTTTAAGTGGTGATTTACTGGGTGTTTGCTGAGCAGATACGAGTCTGGTTAAAGATACGGTCGTCAATATAATGAGAGGAACTATTTTTAGAAGCACACTTCTTTTACTGCTTAAAAACTTTCTATTTCTATACAAATGGTAAGCTAGCATTAGTCCGAAATTAAGAATCTAAGTATTTGTCTGATTTCGTTGCCAACATTATCTGTGCTACGAAGGGTCACTCGTTGCTCACCTGTTTCTGTAAAATGAATAGCAGATGTAAATGGCATTTCTTCTCCATCATGTATTGAATACCATAATCCTTTTGCACCAGAAGAAGCGTCGGTAGCAGCAGGATATAACGTGGTATTAGTAGGATATTGATCTAGTACCGACCCATCGGCAGCATTAGCAGAACCAATTTTTGCAGAGCTGAAGTTTATTAGAAGAGTTGGTGGTGTATTATCTATCACCAAAGAAAGATTTTTAGCTTCTTCCTGATTGTTTACATGGTCGATGCCCCAATAATTTACATTTGCATTTCCTTCATTGGTAAACGTAAGGGGCGAAGAGTAGGCAACATTCTGCGACTCACCTTCAATAGAATATTGTATTTGTTGTACACCAGCCCCTTTATCTTTGGCAGTTATAGACACGGTTGTGGAGGATGGAATCCAAGTTCTTCCGCGTTGAGTGAAGAAAACTCCGTTAAACGTGTGGTTGGATGATGGTGGAGTGGCATCTAATCCCAAAAGTTGGCTGTTCTTTTGCTCGATATTACTCACATTATCAACTGCCCAGTAAGAAAGTAAATATTCATTCTCATATTCCGGGAGCTGGAAACTTCCTTTCTGATAGGAAATACTATCATATTCATTTATCTGATAATGCGTGGCAAACACACCCGTTTTGTTATCATTAGATTCTAATCGGTATTGAGTTCTATTTGATACATATAATTTTGAACTCAAATATTGATCACCTTCTATAAGAAGTTTGGTAGTTGGAGGGGTGCGGTCTAAGTAGAAATCGAAGGTGTTTGCGTTTTCTGAATTTTCAACCTCATCTGTTGCTAAGTAATAAAGTGTGTGTAAACCTTCATCCAAAGAAGTGATAGAAATAGGATTGGAATATTTAGAATCGGGATTGGCATTATCTATAGCATAGGAAATTGATTTTACGCCAGAAAGTGCATCTTGGCTATTCAAACTAATAGTTGCTTCCGATGAAAGAATGGCTCCTTGATGTATTCCTTCAATATGGTGCTTGGAAATTGGTGGACTTAAATCTACCGTGAAGATGTTGCTTTGAACTGGCTCCACATTTCCAACATTATCCACAGCGTAATAATACACGGTGTAGTCTTTTTCTTGATTGAAATCATAAGTGCTAAAATAAGGGGAAAAGGAAGCTCCATTTACAGAAACATAGATATTCTCAATTCCTGAATGGGTGTCTTTGCCATTAAAAGAAGCTTTTAAACCTTTACCGATATACGTTCGGGCCTCTTTTTGGTATACCTCTGCACCTGTTAGATTAATTGTAGAAGTGGGCTTAATGCCATCAGATTGAAATTGAAGTAGAAGAGTGTCTTTTGTGTTGTAATTAATCCATCTTAAAAATTGATTCCCCGAAAGCTCTAAATCAATTTTTGCATTCTCAATTGATTCATCACCCTCGGCCGTATTCAGTTGGGCATTAGTGAGTTGATGTTTGGGAGAATTTTGATCTGCAGAAGTAGAAAGCCATACATATACAGGCAGTGCTTTTGGCCAGTAAAGTCGGCTTGATTCCAAATCTTTATAAACTTTGAAATCGTGATGTAATTGTTCGACATGTAGAGTTTGTGCATTTACATGAGCTGTAACTGACGAGAAAGTGTAAATTAAAAATAGGAGCCAATAACTATATTTAGAGTTGTATTTCTTTGTGTTCATATCGGTTTTATTGAAGCGTTTTAACTAATAGTCGAAGGTATTTTATTTTGAGAGTGTTTTCGGAATGGATTTTCTTCCATATTAAAATAGTGCTCGTTTTGACAGCTAAGGCAGAACGTGTGTAGCTCTAACCCAAGTATCAAGAATGCCCAAAGCGGGTGGCTGTTTTGTGGTATAATATTTGAGTGATAAATTTGAGTTAAGAAACAGTGAGAGTGTCATCCCGCACTGAGTGGACTATTAATGATTCAAACTTGTAATAATTACAGAGTCTGAACCATCGCTTCATTGTGAGTAGTATGAGGTAGTCTTTTTGGCTTGAATTATCAGAACGGTCCAAAGAGGTAATTTCCGGGCGCGTTTCGGTCGTCGCTCATGTGAAATTGTTCTACAATAGTCACAAATTCATCTTTAGAGATTACACCGTCACCATTAAGGTCTAAATATTTAAAAGACCATTCGGGGATTCCATCTGCAACACCAAAGGAAGTCATGATGTTAGTGTATTCCTCAATAGATATTTCGCCACTTCCATCGGCATCTACTAAATCAAATACATCTCTGGTTATCTTTTTCATGTAAGATTCTCTCCATTCTTCTGTAGAAAGAACAACATCTTCATGTGCAAGCCAGTCAGCTAAGCTTACTTTATCGGGGTCTTTGCTAATTCCATATTCTCTAGCATTATCCCAAATCATGGTAATACCTGATGCAATCTCAGTGTAGGCCTCAGTTCCTTTTTCAATACCGCGTTTCTCTGCTAAACGAGATACAATAATATTTAGGTCTGCTTTTTCGAAATAGCCGTTTGCATCAACATCGAGTATGTTAAAATAGCGAGTTAATTTGCGTTTTTGTAATGCGGATAACATAATTATAGGGTTTTTGTAGTTGAAATTTAATGTTTAGTATGGCCCAAATAGGAAATTTCCAGGGGCATCTCGATCTTCACCGATGTGAAACTGTTCAACAATGGTGACGAACTCATCTTTTTCTATAACGCCACTTCCATCTAGATCGAGTTTTTTGAACGACCATTCTGGTATCCCTTTTTCAACACCAAAAGCGGTCATGAGTTGGGTATACTCTTCAATAGAAATTTCTCCATTTCCATCGGCATCAATAAGGTCAAAAACACCTCGAGTTACTACCTTCATATAATTTTCGCGCCACTCTTCGGTAGAGAGAACCACGTCTTCATGTTGTAACCAGTCGCCAAGAGTTACAAAATTTGGGTCTTGGCTATAACCATAGGTTCGGGCGTTATCCCAAATCAGATTTAAGCCAGATTGTATTGTATCGTACTCTTGGGTGTCGCTCTTAATTCCACGAGCGGCAGCAAGCCGTTCAACAATTTTATCAACGTCAGATTTTTCGAAATACCCGTTTGCATCAGTATCTAGGCAATTGAAATAACGCGTTAGTTTTCTTTTTTGAAAAGATGTAAGCATAATGTTTCCTTTCGTTTATGTGATTGTTTATGTGTGTTTTTCATTAAGATGTGGAGAGTACTCCTCAATCTTTTCTAAACCAGTAATTTTGGCTACAGTTTTGTGGAAAAGTTCTTCGATAAACTCGAGGCTAAAACCAAACACAATACTAATTCCAATCTTGAAGATGGCAATGTCATTTGAGTACTCATCGAGATATGGTTCTACATAAAATTCTAAGTAGCGGAAGATTATGATGACCACAATGGCAATAAGTGCTTCTGATAGGGAAATAGCCTTGCCAGTTTTATTGAGGATGCCCGATACCACGAGAGCCATCATAATTACTAAAAACTGAATTAAGTAGAACCAAGTAGATTCGTACCATGGTGGCTTAATGGAGAATGTAAACGTTGCAGGCCGGCTTATAAGGCTATTTGCATTTTGCGACCTCACTATGAACGAATATTCACCCCAGTTCAGGTTTGTGTATTCACGGTAAGTATTTTGAGACCAAGTCGACCAATCTCTGTCCATACCTACTAATTTAACTTGAAACTGAAGGCCACTAAGCTTTTCGTAATCGTTGGTAGAATAGCTAAATCGAAAGGCGTTAAAATCATAATCAAATTCATACTCGGTAGACTCAGATTGATCCAGAACCTGAACGCCGTATTGTGTTTGGGAAAAAGCTCCACCAAAAATGACAGAGTCATTCGGAATGTATTCTACACGCCTTATTATTGAGGCGAATGCCTCTGCAGAATTTAGTGAGGGCGAATTATAAAGAGTGTCGCTTTCTGAACTATGAAACAAGCCTTTAAGCCTGTTTTGGTAAAATTGCATAATCCAGGATGTTGATTCAGTCTCTTTTTGGGGAGTACTTTCTAAGTTGTTTTTAAGTTTTTCTGAAGTTGAAATACCACTTAATTCGCTGGGTATTTTTATTAAGGAGGCTCCTTCATATAACCCTACCCACAGTGTAGATTTACGGCTAAAAAACACATCAAACACATTATTGTTGAGCAACCCTGACTGTTTTTCTAATAATGATATTACATTTCCATCATAATCGGATAAGATGATTCCTCTCTCAAATGTTCCGAAAGCAATAACTCGACCTTTTATGATATCTATAGATGAGAAGGCGGCATTTTTTGAGATCGCAGCGACTTCTGAGTGCCATGGTGTTAAAGTAAGCTGTGCGTTCTGCGTTGATAACAGGTGTAACCCATCCGACCTCGTAGCAATAAGAAGCGAATCTTGGGAAATCGCTTTCATTTTGCTAGCTCTTACATTGCTTGCACCAACAATTGTTTTTAGTTGATTTCCCGAGGCTAGGAACTGAAGTCCGTTTTCTTGATCGGAAACAATTAGGGTGCCGTTCAGCAAAGCAGCACTTATAAATGTGCCCTCAGCAATAGCATGAAATTGTTTATTCTCATACACGGTAATTGTATGGAGCCCCACAAAATAAATTCTGTTACCAGCAGGGAGAATATCTATGATAGTATCAGAAAAGGTAGAACTAGAATCTAAAACCGACTGAAATTTAGTGTTTCCCTTTTCATCTACATATAAAAATCCGGCGGTATTTTTACCGGCGCCATAAATTCGCCCATCTGTATTAAGAGCTAAGGCATTTATTTCGGCATTATTAGGAACGGGAATCATTCTCCATTCAAAACCATCAAATTCAACAATGCCGGTAGCCAAAGCAAAATAAACCAAACCGCGGCTATCAGTAGTAATGGAAAGAACCTGAGCGTTTTGGAAGTATTCTTTAACAGGGAAATTAGTTATTTGATTACGCGTAGAATCATCAGCAATTCCTTGGGCTTTTGAGTTTGGCGCAGTAAACACCATAAGCATGATGAGGATATAACCCAGTATTATGTGTCCCGATTTTTTCAAAAGTATTAATAGTCCGTTTATATAAACTGCTATAACCTATTGAAGGAGGAAAAAAGAGATGTGTCAAAAACATTAACATATGTTTCAATTTTGACACAAAAAGGCGTGTAAAGTTGAGTTTGCGTAGGGCTTGTAGATGTAATCTTTTTTAAATGTCGATTACATAAGCCCTAAAAAAGGGCCCTAGGGCATTTTAGAAGAAAAGCGTTTGTTCATTGCTGAAGTATTTGAAGAACTTTAGTTGCAGGAGAGCTAATCCTCATTCTCAGTATCAATTTTTGATAGCTTGAATACAGCTTTCCCGAGTCTATAAAAGAAGAAGCCCACAAGGCCAGGAATAATCTGAAACATCAATGTTAGGATGATACTCGCAGAAGAGTCGTAGTTTATTCCTGTAGCAATGAAAATGCTTAAAGCTTTTATTGTTCCGCGGAGCGAAAAAATAAAGATGAAACTAAACAGAGCACTTATCAGGAAAAAGACTATGCCAAAAAGTTTTCTCAACTTCTCTCTAGCATTCTTTCAAGCGATAGAACCGCATATTGAGCCACTTCTTGTGGTACAGAAATTTGATTAACAACCTCGCCGGCTTCTAGCTTTTCGAGGCTCCAAAGCAAGTGTGGTAAATCAATTCTATTCATGGTTAAACACGGGCACATAAATGGGTTTAACGAAACGATTTCCTTATCAGGGTTTTCATCAATAATTCGATTCACAAGGTTCATTTCGGTTCCAATTGCCCACTTACTACCAGCTGGTGAGTTTTCAATAGTGGTGATTATGTAATTGGTGGAACCAGCATAATCAGAAGCTTGTACAACTTCGTAAGTACACTCAGGGTGAACAATGATGTTAATCTCAGAATCTTTCTTCTTTAGATTTTCGATATGCTGAACGTTGAATTTCTCATGAACGGAGCAATGTCCTTTCCATAGAATAACCTTCACATCTTCAAAATCGCCTTCGTATTCAAAAGCTTGTGCATATGGATCATAAACAGCCATTTCGTTTAGTTGAACGCCTAACTCAACAGCGGTGTTACGCCCTAAATGCTGATCGGGTAGAAATAAAATGCGTTCTTTTTGTGTGAAAGCCCATTCTAGCATTTTGCGAGCATTACCAGAGGTAACACAAGCGCCACCATTCTTACCAACAAACCCTTTTATTGCGGCTGTAGAATTCACATAAGTAAGAGGAATAATAGTATCTCCCCAAATAGAAGCCATTTGCTCCCAACCTTTTTCGGTTTGTTCTAAATCGGCCATATCAGCCATAGAGCAACCGGCACGTAAATCAGGTAATAGTACTTTTTGATTCGGTTTGGTGAGCATATCAGCAGTTTCGGCCATAAAATGCACTCCGCAAAAAGCGATAAACTCAGCTTCTGGCATTTCAGAACAAATCTGAGCAAGCTTCAAAGAATCGCCACGAGCATCTGCAAACTGAATAACTTCATCTTTTTGGTAATGGTGACCAGGGATAAAAAGCCTAGAACCAAATTTGGCTTTTATTTCGCGTACGCGAGTTTCCATTTCCTCAACCGAAAGTTGGCTGTATCGTTTAGGAAGTGAAACTTCTGATTCGATGTCTAAAATGTCTAAAACGTCCATAATAGTTTGTTTAAAGCTAAACAGTTAAAGAGAGCATTAAGGGAAAAGAGATTCTTTGATAAAAAATGGTGCTCACAATTCTAGTTGTTAACAAGGTTAAAGCTGATGTCTAAAGCTTTTACAGAATGTGTAAGCCAGCCTAGCGATATCACATTGGCGCCACAACCTCGGTAGCTTGCAATATTATCGGGGGTAATTCCACCTGAAACTTCGCTAATAATAGTGTCAGGTATTAAAGTGGTGAGTACTTTTACTTCTTCGGGACTTCGGTTATCAAGCATAATTACATCGGCTTTGGCTTCAACAGCTTCTAACACTTGCTCTTTAGATTCCGTTTCCACTTCTATCTTCACCATATGGCCAATATTAGCGCGAGCCATTTCAACAGCTTTGGTGATGCTTCCTGTAGCTTTAATGTGATTGTCTTTAATCATTACGCCATCATCTAACCTAAAACGATGATTTTGTCCACCGCCACATCGCACTGCATATTTTTGGAGCGCACGCAAACCTGGAAGAGTTTTGCGTGTATCTGTAATGGTGATGGAAGAATCGTTTAGCCGCTTAATAACATCGGCCGTTGCAGTAGAAATACCACTTGCGTGCTGTAATAAATTCAGAATAACACGCTCTCCACTTAAAAGTGCACGAACAGGTCCTTCAACTTCAGCAATTACCTGTCCTTTTGCTACAAAATCGCCATCCTTCTTGTAAGGGAAAATAGAAACATCATCGCTTAAAAGAGGGTAAGCAAGTTCTAAAACGGAAAGTCCAGCTAAAACGCCATCAGATTTTGCAGTAAAACTTCCATGGGCAAAATCAGTGTCGTTAAAAATGGAGTTTGATGTGAGATCGCCCATTCCTAAATCTTCGGAAAAGGCTTGCTTCAAAATTTCTAAAAGATAAATAGAATGCATAATGTGAAGGCCGTAATATTTTGGCTATTTTAAAACAATACTAAAGATACACCATTTCTTTTTAAAGAACGATACTTGATGATATACCTAGATTATGCTGCTACTACACCGATGAGTGAGACTGCAATTGCTGTTTATACGAAGGTTGCTTCTCAGTATTTTGGAAACCCAAGTAGCTTACACGACGCAGGTAGCGAAGCCAAACAAATTTTAGAGGCAAGTAGAGCCACTATCGCAAAATTATTTAATGCCGATGCTAACGAAATCTTTTTTACGGGCGGTGGCTCAGATGGAAATAGGCTGGCCCTTGAGGCATTATTAAGCGCTTCAGATGTTGATGGCCAACATGTAATCACCACGAAGGTTGAGCACTCAAGTGTGCGGAATTTCTTCAATCATCTAGAAGAATATGGCTATGAAGTAACCCGTTTAGATGTGGATAGCGAAGGTAGAATATCTCTAGATGCGTTGGAGGAGTCACTGCGAGAAGATACAATGCTAGCATCCATCCAGCATGTAAATTCAGAAACTGGAGTAATTCAAGATCTGGAAGGAATTGGCGCACTTTTGAAAGCGCGTAACATCTTTTTGCATTCAGATTGTGTACAGAGTTTTTGCAAAATTGATGCGTTAGCTAATTGGGCAGATGCAATTACTGTTTCGGCACATAAAGTGTATGGCCCTAAAGGTGTGGGTGCTGTTTACATCAAAAAGAATATAGAATGGAAGCCTGAAATTAATGGAACAACCCAGGAAAGAGGTTTGCGGGCAGGCACGCAAAATGTACCAGGTATAGCAGCTTTTGCAGCCGCAGCTAAAGGATTGTTTGCTGAAAAAGAGAAAGAATACAATAGGTTAGCTAGTTTAAGAGCAGTTTTGCTGGAAGGAATTAATGCTGCTGGCTGGACGTTTATTGATGAAGGAATCGCCGATCATAAACTTTCAAACATTTTAGGATTACGTTTTCCTGGCATAGAAGGTCAATTTTTAATGCTCGAGTGCACTCAGGCAGGCTTAGGTATTTCCACTGGAAGTGCATGCCAAGCTGGTTTAGATAAACCTAATGCCACAATGCTTGCGATGGGAAAGTCGACACAGGAAGCAAGAGAGTTTGTTCGTTTATCGCTAGGAAAAGGAATTGATGAATCGAATATTCCTCTGATAATTGAAAAAATAGATACTATCTTAAGTAGGCATTTCAGTAAAGTTAAGCTTTAAGAAAGATTTTTAAATATTAAACATAATTGACCCCTCTCTATGAAAAAAGGATTACATATAAGTTTCTTGGTAGCAATTTTCGCCATCTTTGTTAGCTGTGGCGATGCTAAAGAAACAAAAACTACTCAAAGCACTAATAATTTAGCACAAACAGAAGTTGCCTCAAGCACAACAACAACCGTTTCTGAAGCAACTGAAGCTCAAGACACAGTAAAGGCTGAAGTAGTGGTTGTGAAATTTAGTGATTACCAATGTCCTGCATGTAAGTATTTTGTGCCTATCGAAGAGCAGTTAAAGAAAGAGTTCGGCGGAAGAGTTCAAATTGTTTACAAAAACTACCCACTAACAATGCACCAGTTTTCTCAAATTGCCGCACGTGCTGCCGAAGCCGCTAAAAAGCAAGGTAAATTTGATCAAATGCATGAACTTATTTTTACTGGCCAAGAACAATGGAGCCGAGGAAATGCCGAAGCTATATTTACCGGTTACGCTAATTCAATTGGTCTAAATATGGAGCAATTCAAAAAAGACCTTAATTCTGCTGAGTTACAACGCCTTATCATGGCAGATAAGCGTGAAGGTAGAGATTTAGGTGTAGAATCAACTCCTACATTCTATATCAATGGCGACAAAATTCAGAACAACCCGCCAACTTATCCTCAGTTTAGAGCTTTGGTGGTTCAGTACTTGAAAAAGTAAACCCGAAACCAGAATTTTAAAAAAGGTTTCGGCAGAACAAGTCGAAACCTTTTTCTTTTTTATAGATACTTAGATTCTAAATCTCTCAGGCCTACGATGATTCACGAATTTTTAAATAGTTCACCTAAAATTGATGAAACTGCTTTTGTAGCTTCTAGCGCAGATATTATTGGCGATGTAGTGCTAGGTAAAGAAAGCAGTGTATGGTTTAACGTAACCATCCGTGGAGATGTGAACGCAATTACCATTGGCAATAGAAGCAACGTTCAAGACAATGTGTGCATTCATGTGATGAACCAAACAGGGCCCACCATTATTGGGGATGAAGTTACTATTGGTCACGGCGCCGTGGTGCATGGATGTACTATAAAAGACCGAGTTCTTGTTGGTATTAATACCACTGTCCTTGATAAGGCCGTAATTGAATCGGATGTGATTTTAGCAGCAGGATCATTAGTCCCTCCAGGAAAAACCTTGGAAAGTGGATTCATGTATATGGGTTCACCCGCAAAAGCAGTAAGAAAACTATCCCAAGAAGAAATAGAATCTATAAGAAAATACTCTCAGAATTATGTGAAGTACTCAAGGGCTTATCAAGGCAAAGATGTCTACTCTACCAACCCTTTTTACAGCAAAGGGAAATAGAAAAAGCTCTTTTCAGCTCAATTTTATAGATAACAACTTCCTTAGTTAATATGTCAGGATTATACATTCACATCCCTTTTTGTAAACAAGCCTGCTCGTATTGCGATTTTTATTTTGTAACTCGTCACCAACAAAAGGAGGAGTTTGTTAGAACACTGATTAAAGAAATTGAGGATAAGAAAGGCTCGATTTATACAACCGAGCCAATCGAGACTATTTACTTTGGAGGAGGAACACCTTCCTTACTTTCCAAAAAAGAACTCAGCGATATTTTGGAAGCCATATATGAGACATTTAATGTTGACGCACAAGAAATCACGCTCGAACTAAATCCAGACGACGTAACGGCTCAGTATCTAAAAGATATCCGCAGCATTGGGGTTAATAGGGTGAGTATGGGTGTGCAATCTTTTAATGAGGATTTACTTCGGTTCATGAATAGAGCGCACTCTGCCGAAGAAGCCTTGCGCTGTTTAGAGTTGCTACAGGATTCAGGAATTGATGTATTTACAGTAGATTTGATTTATGGGAATCCTGGGCAGAGCGTTGCTATGCTTGAAAAAGATTTAGACACGCTTCTGAGCTTTAATCCGCCTCATGTATCAGCATATTCGTTGACCATTGAGCCAAGAACCCGACTGGGTAAACAATTAGAATTGGGAAGGCTCATCCCCGCAGAAGACGATATAGTTGAAATCCATTTTGATTTGGTTGAGAAAAAATTGGCTGAAAAAGGGATTGAGCGATACGAAGTGAGTAATTTTTCTCAAAAAGGGAAAGAAGCGATTCATAACACCAACTATTGGAGCCATAATAATTACTTGGGCTTGGGGCCTGGAGCTCATTCTTTTTGGTGGAATGAAGAAAAAAATGGCGCCTTCAGATGGGAAAATAAACCCAATTTGGAAAATTACTTAACGCGAAAAAATTATACAGAAGTAAATAAAGAATTCTTAGATTTACATAGCCTTGCTGAGGAACGGATTATGTTAGGGCTGCGGACGTTGAAAGGTATTGATTTAAAAGCGTTTGAAAAGAAGTATAATTTTACAATCAACAACACTCAGAAAGACTATATTTTAAAAATGCAATCAGAGGGAAAAATGATTGTAGATAAAACACTGAACCTTACATCTAAAGGGTTAAAAATAGCAGACGCTATCGTGCTCGATTTGATAAGCTTAGCCTAACGAAACATAATTAAAAGCTGTGACTTCTAAATGAAGCAAACTGTAACGCCATTTTTATCTGAGATTATTGATTATGCAGGGTTATACCCGCCAGCATCGTTAAGCTTGGAGCAAGCATTAGTAAAATTCGGCGAACACAATAAATCTCCCCATTCCTGGATGCTATCTAAGTTCGTAATTGGTTCAGATAAGCTACAGGAATTTGAAAAACTAATTAGCACAAATATCGATTTAGAGTTGCCAATCGACTTGTCTATCGTCGCACCAGCAACAACGGAATTCGATGAGTTTAAGCAGGCAATAACTTCAGTAGTTAAGGAAATTGCGCTTCTCCATAAAAACTTAAAAGGTAAAGTTCGAACCAGCACACTCGAAATTAAACTTCCAGTTGAAGCTATTTACACCACTAGCTCAGTAGATACAATAAAGGCCATTGATTATGCCGTAAAAGTAATGAGTCGTTCGGTAGTTTTACCTCACCGTTTGTTTTTTGAAGTTCCAGGATTTGATTTCGATTTTAAAATGACAGAAAAAGTAGTTCGTCTTATCGCAGCGCATAACGATAAGATTCAGACAATGGATTTGCCTCACTATATATTTTCAGGTTTAAAAGTAAGATGTGGTGGCGTTGAGGCTCACCAATTCCCCTCTTCAAGATATTTGGCAAAGGCCGTTCTTTCTGGTAGAGATGAAAATGTGGCAATTAAATTTACGGCAGGATTACATCACCCAGTTCGGCATTATAATGATTCTGTGAAAACCAAAATGCATGGTTTTTTAAATGTATTTGGCGCTTCAATACTTAGTTATACTCAGGATTTATCAGAGAAAGAGTTTGTTGAAATATTGAACGATGAAAAAGCCTCAAACTTCAGGTTTACAGACCAGTATTTTGCGTGGAAAGATTTTGCAGCCCCAGCGCTAGAAATTCGTATGCTCAGAATGCTTTCTGTGCTATCGTATGGTAGTTGTAGCTTCGAAGAACCTATTGAAGATTTACAAGCACTTAAGATAATATAGAGCCCATGGAACATTGTGTATAAGAAGAGAGTCTATAATCCGTTTATAATTTGTAAGAGATTCATTGATTAAATAAAAAAGTCATGCCGAACACATCATTTGTAGAAATAAACGAGAATAGTGATTTCCCATTACAGAATTTACCCTATGGAGCTTTTTTAACCGAGGGTGGCGAAACTCATTTATGTACAGCATTAGGAGATTTGGTTGTAGATTTATTTGTGCTAGACGAAGCTGGCCTTTTTGATGGACCATTGCTAAATAATCAATATGCTTTTCAAGACTCGAGCTTGAACTTTTTTATGGGCTTAGGAAGCCCGGCCTGGCAAGAAGCGCGGGAAACTTTGATGAGCTTGCTTGGTACCGAAAACCCAAGATTGCGAGACGATGAAGATTTATGTGTTCGGGCTTTTATCCATCAAGATGAAGCTGTGATGATGTTACCTGTTCAAATAGGAGATTACACCGATTTTTACTCCTCAGAGCAACACGCATTTAATGTGGGATCCATGTTTCGAGACCCTGAAAATGCCCTTATGCCAAATTGGAAGCATTTACCTGTTGGCTACCATGGTCGAACAAGTTCAATCGTGATTAGCGGAACGGATTTACACCGGCCAAAAGGGCAAACTATAACTACCGATTCCGACCAGCCAGTATTTGGACCAAGCAAACTTATAGACTTTGAGCTGGAAGTTGGCTTTTTTACAGGCTCAGGAAATTTGTTGGGAGATACAATTTCTGTTGAAAAAGCTGAAGAACATATTTTTGGGCTTGTATTAGTAAACGACTGGAGCGCTCGTGATATCCAAAAGTGGGAATATCAGCCATTAGGGCCTTTCTTAGCGAAAAATTGGGCAACTACGATTTCACCGTGGATTGTTACTCTAGCTGCACTCGAGCCTTTTAGAATATCCATGCCTAAGCAAGACCCGGCGGTACTTCCATACCTTCAATTAAAAGAGCGTACTACATTTGATATAAATTTAGAAGTATTTCTAAAGTCTGAGAAAGTGCAGGCCCCACAAAAAATATCTGTATCTAATTTTAAGAATTTATACTGGAATATAGCGCAGCAACTTGCCCACCATACAGTAAATGGTTGTAATATCCAGCCAGGTGATTTGTACGCCTCTGGTACAATTAGCGGTAGAACGGAAGATTCTTATGGGAGTATGCTTGAATTAACTTGGAGAGGAAGCAAACCAATTACTCTTGCAAATGGAGAAGAACGCAAATTTGTAAACGATAACGATACCGTTATTATGAAAGGTTATGCAGAAGCAAATGGGTTTAGAGTTGGATTTGGAGAAGTTTCGGGAAGAATTCTTCCTACCAAATAACCAGCTATTTAATAAGTAACATTTTGTTGTGAAATACGCCGTTTTGTGTCTTTAATCTATAAAGATACATGCCTGAAGCTAAGTTTGAAGCATCAAATGGAACTTCGTAACTCCCTGCAGACTGAACTCCACTAAGGAGTGTTCTAACTAACCGTCCTGTGTAATCAAAGATCTCAAGTGTTACTTCTTGTTGTTCAGTAAGGCCAAAAGAGATGGTTGTAGAAGGATTAAATGGATTAGGATAGTTTTGAGCAAGGTAGCTTGTCTCTGGCAAAGTAGCAGTTACTTTAAACTGATAACTATTACTTGCAAATGGGTCGGAATTCATGAACACAATGCCGAGGTGTGAAATTTCACTCCATGTCCAGGTTGTAGTTAGGCTTGTAACTCCTGCTTCGTTTGCAGAAGCAAAACTTGTCTCAACGGCTCCGTTAGGGAAGTAGGCTATTAACCCAAGCTGAATCGCCGGTTCTTCATAAACAAGTTCAATTCCAATCTGCCCAGCTCTTGGAGTTTCAAGATCTATCTCAATAAAATCCGCAGAAAATTTAGATAATGTTGATAATTCGGAAAGAGTGTCTGGCAATGTAGTAAACTCTTTTTTAACATAAGTACCAGGGTAAAAACGACGCTCATCAAATCCATAGTTAACAGGGCTTAAAATTCCGCCAGTGGCGTAATGCCATAAGTAAGATTCAGTAATCACTATATCATATATTTCGCCTTGCGTACTTAATTCAGTGTTTATGGCGTCTAAAAAGCGTAATGAGGATATGGATGACTCAATGCGTTGCCATACATTAGTCCAGAATTCGGCGCCAAAGCGTTCGTGAAAATAAAGAGCCCAAGTTACATCTTCGTAAGAGCCTGGAATTATGGTGGTATAAGGTTCTTCAAATATGGTGTCGCCAAAACCGAGTAGATAATTGTAGTAGTCGTTCACCTCATCATATACCACTTCTTCCATCAGTGTAGCATCCATTTCCAGCCAATTGTCGGCATCACCTGACCAACCTTTCTGAATGTATTGAATGGCATGCTTAAACTCATGCGCTGCTGTTGCACGTACGGCTCCTTTTTGATTGCCCTCTGGGTCTGTATTGTCGGGAAAGCCAGAAAAATCGTTTTCAATAACAATATAAGTTCCACCCGGCGCAGTAATGTCACTTGTTGTTGTTCCATAAGGACCAATATCTGCTAAATACACTTCATAATTTTGTCCAAGTGGTATTGGGTCTGGAAAACCTAAAGTTATCACTTCGTGCTTGTAAGAGGAATCCATTGCAGTGCCAACCCATTCCACATAATCAGGGACAGAGTTCCCATTTTCATCAGCTAATGGAACAGCATTCCTACCTGTAGTTTCGTAGGATATTTCGAATTTCCCGGTTACAGATATATATGTTTGTGTTGCCAGACTAGATTTGAAATAAGACGGAATGGCTAAAATTTTTTGATGAGTAGATTCTGAAAGTTGGTTTTTATGTTTTTCGATGAATATAGACCCAGGAGTACCGCATTTATAAATATTATTGCTTGATAGTTGCTTTAAATACTCATCAGCAACAACTTGAGCAGATACTTTGCCCTCATTAAACTCCCGCTCAAGCCGATCTATGTTTGAGACTTTTTGCGCAAATAAATCAGTCCCTTGAATAAAAAAGAGCAAAATAGCGATAAAAAAAGAAATACGTTTAAGCGTGAACAAGGCTAAATCTCAATGATTATTTATTAGAGGAATTCGTAAATTTGTAGAATAATTTAATGATGGTACTAAGATACTATTATCGACCAAAAGATTTAGGTATAAAGATGTACGAGGTAATACTTTATTACAATTTTAGCGAAATAACCGAAGTAGAACGTTTTTGCAAAGAACATAAGAGGTTTTGCAAAGACTTGGATATAAAAGGGCGGATTTATATTTCATCTGAAGGAATTAATGGTACAGCGGCTGGTACCAAAGAACAAATGGCAGCATATAAAGATTATCTTTGTTCTTTACCTGGCTTTGAGAAAACCGAGTTTAAAACGGATGAATCTGATTACATACCTTTTGCAAAGTTGATTTGTAAAATACGTGAAGAAATTGTTTCTCTACATGTTGATGACGTTCGCCCTGAAAATGGAGGGAATCATTTAAAACCAGCAGAGTGGCGTAAAGTGATGGAGTCTGGAGAAGATTACGTAATGATTGATGTACGTAATAATTATGAATCTAAAGTGGGCCATTTTGAGGGAGCTCTCACCCCAGATTTAGACAATTTTTATGATTTTCCGAAGTGGTTGGAAGAAGCCAATATCCCTAGAGACAAGAAAGTACTGATGTATTGTACAGGTGGGATACGCTGCGAGAAATTTTCCGTACTTATGAAAGAAGATGGCTGGGATGATGTAAACCAGCTACACGGCGGAATCCTAAATTATGCGAAAGAAGAAGAAGGCAAGCACTTTAAAGGAAAATGCTTTGTGTTTGACGACCGATTAATTGTACCCGTTGATCCCAAGAATCTAGCTCCTATTGCGAAGTGTGAAATTACAGGAAAGCCTGCCGATACGTACGTGAATTGCGCAAACATGGAATGTAATAAGCTTTTTGTGTGCTCTGAAGAAGGTGCTAGATTGATGGAAGGCTGTTGCAGTGAAGAATGTAAACAAAGTGAATACTGCCGTCCATTCGATATCAATAATGCTTTTAAACCATTCCGAAAGTGGTATAATTACTTTGACGATGATTTTAAGGAAAGGAATGCACAACACGCCTCAAGCGAACAAGCGTAAAGTAAGGCTCGTTCTTCCCTATCCAATAACACATCGGTTTAGAGTGGGGGCAGAGTTTGTCAATAAAACGCTACTGTTCACAATGTCTACGCGATTTCCTTTTCGAGCCGAAAATGACTGGCAAAAACGAATATTAGATGGCAAAGTTGGTGTGAATGAAAACCTTACGTCACCTGATTATGAGCTGAAAAACCAAGATGAAATCTTTCATCATAATCCGTTAGTTATTGAACCAAGTGTGCCTGATGAGGTCCAGATTCTCAAAGAAACAGATGACTTTGTAGCTGTTTTCAAGCCGGCCCCGTTACCCATGCACCCTGGTGGAAGATATAATAAAAATACACTTACGTGGATGTTAGACGATTTAGGGTATAAAAACCTGAAGATTATTCACCGTTTAGATGCCGTAACATCAGGGATTGTACTATTTGGGAAGACCAAGGAATTTGCCCAAAAAGCGATGACTTGCTTCGCCGAGAGTAAAGTTGATAAAACATACTATGCGATCATTTATGGGGTTCCATCAGAGAGAGCAAAGCTTGTAGATCTTCCAATAAAGCGGAAAAATGGTTTTGTGTTCGAAAGTAAGCTTGGTCTAACCGCCGCCAAGGAATCCCAAACAAAATTTACCGTTATAGAAAGTGGAGATGATGTTTCTCTAGTGAAATGTGAGCCAATTACGGGACGAACTCACCAGATACGCTTGCACTTAGAAAGTTGGGGGCATCCCATTATTGACGATCCCATTTATGGTATTGGAGGCGACAAAAGCAGCAAAAAAGCTCAAAATGTCGCGATAAGCCTTATTAGTTCGGGATTAAAAATCGATAAACTCGGTATCGATCTGAAAATAGATATTCCTGAAGAGTGGAAAGTTTGAGGGTTAGTGAAGAAGTTTTAGCTTGTGGATAAAGCGGAGTATCTTCCTTAACTCTTCAAAAAAGCTTCGGCTATTGCGGCAAATTGTTTTGGCTTATCCAAAAAAGCATAATGTGCAGCATCTTCAATTATTACTAGAGCTGCGCGTTCAATTCCTTTCTCAATGCGTTCCGCTTGATAAACAGGTGTCGCGTCATCGTTGCGGCCCCAAAGTAATAACGTTTCATGAGGAACATTTGGGAGAGAATTTTCAAGATATTCAGAAACAGATTTCACAAAAGTCTCGCGCATAACACCAGAAAGTTGGCTGTAATCACTTGAACCTAAGCTTCTCCATACAGCAGTTGTGCGTAACCAAGCGAGTGCTTTATCGCGCAATGGCTGTGGTAGCAAAACAAATGGCGCCTTAAGTGTTTTCGCGAAATATTTTTTAGCATAATATTTCAAAGGGCGCTTCGGTGTCATTCCGGCGCCGCCAGTAATTAGTACTTTCTGGATGTTTGATTTTCCAAAAGGTCTAGCGCATAGCTTTAAAGTGATTCTGCCACCAAATGAATGAACAAGTAAATCTACAGGCTCGGTAAATGTTTCAGAAATAAAAGCTTCTACCGCATCTGCGTAATCATCAATAGCCCAACCAATAGGAGGCTCCGGAGTTTCGCCGAAACCAGGAAGGTCTAACACATAGCTTTTACGTAGCCCCGAAAGCTGGCGAGCTAAAGGCAACATCACGCGCCTGCTACTACCCCATCCGTGTAGAACTACAAGTGGTTTTCCTTCTCCAACTACTTCGTAAGCAATTGGTAGGTTTTGATATAAAAAGTGGTTGACTTCTGCCATGAATTATGTTTTGCCAAACATCACACTTCCAATAATTGAAAACAAATTGATTTTCTTATAAAATGTTCTCTAATTACAGTAATAGAAATAATAGGTTGAGACTATGGGGAAACTTAAACGGAGATTCTTTTTTTGGATGGAACTGTTACAAGTGTCGCGAAAGGAGCGAATTGTAATAACTCTGCTACTTTCCGTCATACTAACACTTCTTGCTATAAGTTCGTTTTTAACTCAACAATATAATTTCAGTCAAGATCGATACGATGAAATTATTGCAGAGTTTGATGCTAAAAGTTTGGCCATAGAACAGCAAAAAGTGGAGAATGAGAAAAAATATGTGCCTCAAGAAAAAATTGTAGAACAAAAGACGGAAAGTGCCGTTGAAACCACTGACGATGCCGAAATAGATAAGCCAGTTATAAATATAAACACTGCTACTTTAGAGGAACTTCAGAAATTAGATGGAATAGGCGTTGCTTATGCCCAACGAATTTTGGATTATCGCAAAGAGAACGGAGAATTTAAATCGATAGTCGAATTACTAAAAATTAAAGGTATCGGGAAAAAGCGATTAGAGAAAATGGCTCCTTTTATCAAACTTTAGCTGAAAAAAAACCGCTTATGTCACGTATACTTTGGGCCGACGATCAGATCGACCAGCTTAGATCACACATTATATTTTTAGAGAAAAAGGGCTTCGAGATTGTGCCTGTAACTAATGGTGATGACGCTGTTACTATGATTCGCGACCATTCGTTTGATATCGTTTTTTTAGATGAACAAATGCCAGGAATGGGGGGAATCGAAACCCTAGAACACATCAAAAATATGCAGCCAGGACTTCCTGTTGTAATGATTACAAAGAGTGAGGAAGAGTCGATAATGGAGGATGCTATTGGTGGCAAAATCTCTGATTATCTTATTAAACCAGTTAATCCTAACCAAATATTGCTCACTACAAAACGAATTTTAGAACGCTCAAGACTGCAAACGGAAAAGTCTGCACAAACTTACTTGAGGCAGTTTGGCGAGTTCGCTTCTCGTATCCACCCTAATACAACTTGGCAAGAATGGATTGAGATTTATAGAGAATTGGCTAAATGGCAAATGGAGCTTAGCGGTGGAGATACTACACTTATTCAAGTTTTAGATGATCAGTTTGAAGAAGCCAATAGGGAATTTGGCAAATTTATTGAAAAAGAGTACGTAAAATGGCTCTCGAGAGATGACGATCGCCCCATGCTCTCGCCTGATATCTTTAAAAAGTATGTACGACCGAAGCTAGAAGATGGCAAAAAGGTGATGTTTTTTGTGATTGATTGTATGCGTTACGATCAATGGCTAACCTTTGAGTCGATACTGTCCGATTTTTACACTATCGAAACAGACTTCTATTACTCGATTCTACCCACTGCTACACCATATTCTAGAAATGCGATTTTCGCAGGATTATATCCATCGGATATTGAGCGAATTTATCCAGAGTTATGGCAACAAGGGCAGGACGAAAAATCATTAAATAGACACGAAGAAGAACTACTTAAACGCCAACTAGACCGTGCTAAAATAAACATCAATTTTAAGTACGAAAAAATTCTTACCTCAGACGATGGTAAGCGTGTGGCGGATAAAATCAAGAACTTTTCACAATCTAGCTTGGCCGCTTTTGTCTATAATTTTGTTGATACCTTAGTTCATTCACGATCCGACTCTGCCGTTATCAAGGAGCTCGCTCCTGATGTTTCTGCATTTCGGTCTATTACTGAAGCTTGGTTTCAGCACTCGCATTTACTGCACATGTTTAAAGAACTTGCTAAGGAAGATGTGACCGTTGTAATTACCACAGACCATGGTTCTGTTAGGGCGCTACGTGATGCAAAAGTATATGGTGATAGAGACACAGCAACCAACTTGCGCTATAAATATGGGCGTAACTTGAAGTCAGAGGATAAGAGTGCTGTGCTATTTATCGAAAACCCAGAAGCCTATAAACTGCCCGCAGGACCTGGAGTAAACAGCTTTATAATTGCGAAAGAAGATTACTATTTCGTTTATCCAACTAACTATCACAAATTTCAGAATCGCTATAAAGATACCTTCCAGCATGGAGGTGCCTCTATGGAGGAAATGATTTTACCGGTAGCAACTTTAAAACCAAGATAATATGATATTTGAAAGTAACTCAGTTGAAGAAACTATAGATTTTGCTCGAAAATTTGCAGAACGATTACATCCTGGCTCAGTTGTGTGCTTAGTGGGTGAATTAGGCGCAGGAAAAACCCATTTTATGAAAGGTATTGCGTCATATTTCGGAGTAAAAGACTCAGCCGTTAGTTCTCCAACTTTTACACTCATTAATGAGTATAAAGGAACAACACCAGTGTTTCATTTTGATTGTTATCGCCTTGAAGATGAGCAAGAAGCGGTAGAAATTGGAGTTGAAGAGTATTTATACGGCGAGGGTATTTCCATTGTGGAATGGCCGAACAAAATGAGTGGTTTACTACCAGAAGAATCCATTTTTATAGAGATTAAACACGCTGGTGATTCCCAAAGAATTATTCATATTTTAGAGGAATAACTTTGAACAATGTCATTCACAAAAAAGCGAAGGCTTTCATATCGTCTAGATTTGCTCCCGGTGATACTCCCGTATCACCGCCGGGCAAATAATGAGCTGAATCCTGGAGACTTGGTGTATTATGGCCCGAGCCCAGAATATTATGGCATTGGCGAGGTAGTGCAGCGTGAAGAAAAAGTATGCGTTGTAGACTTCCGTGGTACGGGTTTACTCGGCATCCATAAAGATGAAATGTTAGCTAGTTATCTAATACCTATCCATAAATTCAATCTTTCTCGCGCCCTTAAGACGAGATAGGTATTTTTAGCACTAAATTGCATAAATAGTGCTTCTATTTCCTACCTTAGCCACTTAATCTGTTGAACCAAAGACACAATAAACAAAATGGATTTTATTATTGAAGGGATTGTTTCTGGTATTCAACAGACTACAATTATAGAGTGGATTGCCGTAATAGCAGGTTTACTGAGTGTTTGGTACTCGATGAAAGAGAATATTCTAGTTTACCCTACGGGCCTTGTTAATACTTTTATCTACATATACATCGCGTTCAATTATCAGCTGTATGCAGATATGGGCGTAAACGCTTATTACTTTATAATGAGTATTTATGGTTGGTATTTTTGGCTTAATACTGGCAGCGGTGAAGCACAAGTTCCTGTGACAACAAACTCGAGTAAAGAGAATGTTTTTTCGGTATTAATATTAATTAGCTCTTTTTTGATACTCGTTTTTGTTCTCAAAAATTTCACAGATAGTGACGTTCCAGTATGGGATGCAACCACAACAGCTTTCGCAATTTTAGGTATGTGGCTAATGGCGCGCAAGAAATTAGAAAACTGGATTGCTTGGATTATTACCAATCTAATTTCCATTCCGCTTTACTTTTACAAAGGTCTGGTGCTTACTAGTTTTCAATTTCTCATATTCACCATTTTTGCAACAATGGGATACTTTGCTTGGCGTAAATCGATGAGAGAAAGAGAACTGAAACTAGCCAACAGATAATTTGAATTGGGGAGATTAAAAACCCCCAATTAACAAACAAAAATAGGTTAGTCTATTTAGCTAATTTATCTCCTGTTCCTACGAATAGAGCCATGTCTCCATCTTCAAAAACAGCCGTTACTTTATTTGATGTTGCTGCGTTAGAGGTTCCGTCTCGAACCCCAATCTCAAGTGATTCGCTCGTGAGTGGATATTGAACTCCTGTTGTTGTTATTCCAGAGACTTTACCAGAAAGGGGAATAAATGAAATAACGGTGTTTAAATCGATGGTGAGTTCGTAAGGTGATTCAATCAAAAAGGTATCTCCGTAATCGTCTCTATAAACAAGAGACTCAAACTTATGGTGGAATTGCTTTAACACCGATAAATTCTTGAAGGTATGGTCAATTCTTTTACCTAAAGTTCCTAAAACTACGCAGTGTGTAGCGCCTTGCTTAAGCGCATAAACTAGAGATTTCTCCAAATCGTTGGTTTCTTGGTCTTCATCTTTGAGCACTTTTATACCATGGTGGCGTGTATAATGGAAGCTGTCTAAATCGCCCAAAACAATGTCAGGGGTAAAGCCATAGCCCAAAATAGCATGTCCGCCGCTATCAGCACCAATTACTAATTTAGCGTTGTTAATTTCAGTTTCGATGAGTTTTTTTGTGGGAGGGGTTCCTCCGCAAACAATCAGTACTTTCATAATGTGTATTTTAGCAGGAAGGTTCGGAAAAATCCTTTCAAAAAGAAATGGAAGTGTAGCTTTAGAAGCTTATTTTTGAAAACAAGGAGCAAATATGTTTAAAAAACTGATTTCAAAATTATTATCACACCAAAGAGTAGCGGTGTTCTCTCATGTTAGGCCAGACGGTGATTGTCTAGGCTCTCAAGTGGGGCTTTGTTTATGGCTTCAAAAAAATGGGGTTAGCTGTTCGGCTTTTAATGAAGATGACGTAAACGAGAATTTGCAATGGCTTACTGATTTTTTCCCTATAGAAAAACCAGATGAAGTGCTACTTCAAGACTATGATGCGTTTATGTTCTTAGATGGAAATGCATTACATCGATTTGGACCATTAGCAGAAAAACTACCCGAATTTAATAAGCCACTTTACATGATTGATCATCATCCCCAACCTGATGATGTTTTTGAAGAATTTGTTTCGATTACGAACGCTTCGTCTACTTGTGAATTAGTATATGAGCTTATTTCAGAGCATGGAGTTGATCAAATCGACCAAGAAATTGCAAAGTCTTTATATGTTGGGCTTGTTACCGATACTGGCTCCTACCAGTTTGATAGCGTGAAACCTGCAACACTAAGAGCGGGTGCTACATTGCTAGAGAAAGGAAAATTCACTCCACCAGAAGTAGTAGAAAGAGTGTATTCATCTAAGAGTATGAATCAAATTAAGTTGTTGGGTTTATCATTAGAAACTATTTCTTTACATGCGAACCAACAAATTGCGACTATGTTCGTTACAGAAGCTATGTTTAAAGAAACAACGACTACAAACGCAGATACGGAAGGTTTTGTAAGTTATCCGCTAAGTATTGAAGGTGTTAAAGCCTGTATTTTTCTGAGAGAAGCTGGCGATAAAATTAAACTCAGCCTCCGGTCTCGTAGCGAAATAGATGTGAATGTTTGGGCTCGAAAATTTAATGGAGGTGGGCATAAAAAAGCAGCTGGCGGTATGTTTGAAGGAAAAATTGAAGATGCCATAAAAGAAGTTGTAAGTATTGGCATGGAACAGCTATAAAAAAGAAACACCATGAGTAGAATTGGGATTATATTTTTAAGTTATTTGCTAATGTCTGGTTGTAATCAGTCGCAAAAGCCTGAGCACTCTCTTTCTCTTGGAGGGGAAGAGGTGTTGGCCCAAGCTGTTTCAACAGCTCCAGAGCAAACCGATGATAGCCACGATAATAAAACAATAGAAATTGCTGATAGCAGAAGAAATGCAATCACAAATGCAGTTGAAAAAGCAAGCCCAGCAATTGTAAGTATCACAGTAACCGAACTAGAACGAGGTTACACCCGAGAGTTTGACCCATCCTATTTTAGGTTTTTCTTATCTCCAGTAGAGCGCGAAGTAAAAAGTATGGGCTCTGGTTTTATTATTAGCGAAGACGGGCTTGTAGTAACCAACGAGCATGTTGCTGGAGAAAGCGCCAAAAAAATTATGGTCGTTCTCACCGACGGTGAAAGATATGAAGCAAAATTACTCGGTTCAGATGCTTTAGCAGATTTAACACTATTGAAAATTATTCGAGAAGATTCTTCTCAAACATTTCCTTTTGTGAAGTTTAGCCAAAGTAGCACTGTAATGGTGGGCGAATGGGCAATCGCAATGGGAAACCCGTTCGGGCTTTTTGCTGATGGCCAACCCTCCGTTACCGTAGGCGTTGTTAGTGCTACTAAGCGAGATTTTAGACCCGACCCAAATGATCCTCATGTTTATATCGATATGATACAAACCGATGCTGCAATTAACAGAGGGAATTCTGGTGGACCATTAATTAACAGTGATGGTGAGGTAATTGGCGTAAATACTTTTATTTTTACAGGCGGAACAAGTAACGGGTTTGTAGGTTTAGGCTTTGCAATACCTAGCACTCGCGTTCAGCAAATTATAAATCAGTTGGTAGAGTCTGGTAAAGTTTCGTTAGATTTTGACCCAGGGTTAGAAATTACGCCAATGACAAGACAGCTGGTGTTTCAATATAAACTGCCAACAATACCAGGCTTATTTGTAACCAAAGTAAATAAAAATGGCCCCGCTTATGAAGGTGGAATTATGCCAGGAGATATTATTGTTAAAATTGGTGGCGAAAGAGTTAGTAGCGAAATGCATGCATGGGCGTTAATGCGAGAATATAAAGAAGGCTCAGAAATGAAAATTGAGCTTGTGAGAGGCCAAAATAGCTATGAAGCTAAACTTGTTTTACGAAAACGAGTTTTAGGCCGTTAATACAATAAACTGTTAGAAAAATGGATTATACAGTACTAGTTATTGACGATGATGAGGCTATGCATTACATAGTTAAAGATATTCTTAAAAAAGAGTATAGATTAGTGCATGCCAAGAATACGCAAGATGGAATTAACGCTCTTGCCGAAAAGAAGATTGATTTGGTTCTCTCTGACATCCACATGCCAGGTATGACCGGACTAGAATTTCTTGAGGCAATTAAGAAAGATGCGTATAAAAAGGAAATCCCATTCCTGATAATGACGAGCCTGCCAACCTATGAGAATGAGCAGAAAGCGCTGGAGCTGGGAGCTAAAGATTTTATTAAGAAGGAAGAACTTTTAGCAAACCCAGAGTCTTTATTGGAAAGAGTGGAAAGGAAATTAGTCGCCAATCTAGTAATTCCTGATATCTCAGCTAGATTAGCTATTAATAAAAAGAAGGTTCTAGATGAATTGTTTTTCGAGATTGAGAATCAAGATTTTATGACTATTTCTCAAGGCTTTTGTAAAGCATTAAGAAGTGCATTTGAGTTAGACCATATTTCGTTCTGGAAAGTGTTAGACAACAAGTCAAACCTTATTGTGTCTGGTGGTTCAAAAATTCCACCAAATTACGATCCAAACAGCATGATTAATGAAGAAATCTTCCAGCGATTGCTCAAAACAAGAAAGCCATATTTGACAAATAATATTTTCAATTCTAAGATGGGAACCTTTATGGAAGGTTCTAGAGGGGAGGGGTATCCTGCGGAGATAGGGGTTCCAATTTTTGCACTTACCGAGCGGGATTTAATCCGTAATAAAATGAAAATTCCACCAGAGATTCACATTTTTGGTTTTATGCTCATAAAAAGATCAGAAGTATTTTCTTCGAAGGAATTTTTAGTACTCTCAAAGATAATAGTTCAAAGCAGTACATTGCTTTGGCGTTTATACATACGTTATTAGAGTAGGAAGTCTTGTGCATTATTTCTTTAGAAATTTTGTAACACGCTCAATATGCTGCTTAGAAACCCAAAGTTCTGAGAAAGGTTCAATTTCTGCAGATAATGCATTTTTTCGTATTTCGTTACTAACTAATGCACCTTGTTTAAGTGTTCGTATATAAGATCTATCGTTTTTTGTTAATTTCTCAGCCCACTCGATTAGCGTTTTTTCGGGTTGATGTGATTCGAAAACAGACTCAATGATTCCTTCCTCTAGTGCGGTTTTACAAGAAATTATTTCGGATTTAGCTAACCAAAGCAAAGCTTTTGCGCGCCCTACTTTCTCGATGAGGCGAGTAAGTCCTCCCCAGCCAGGGCTTAAATAAAATCGACCTTGAGTAAAACCCAGCTGAATTTTTTTATTGGAGGCAATTCTGAAGTCGAAAGCAAGCATGAGTTCAATGCCCCCTCCGTAAGCATCACCGTTTATAAAGGCAATATTCCAGCAAGGAAGTTGTTCCAAGCGATTTAGTAGGCGGTGCATTTTTTCTGACATGTTAACCGCTTCTTGCTTATCTATTATAGTGTGAAACTCTTTTAGGTCACCTCCAGAAACAAACGAATTTTCACCCTCACCTGAAAATATAAGAACACGAATGTCATCGTCCTTCTCGATAGTCTCAACAAGTTGTTCAAAATCTTCCATCGTTCTAAAATTGATGGCGTTAAGAGCTTGTGGCCTTCGGATTGTTGCTCGAATAATATGTTTTGAAATACGTTCTGTTTGAATCAAGGCAGTGGTTCTTGTATTACTAGTTTGATTTCAATGATAAATTATAAGGAGTTCCTTTATTTAGTCTCACCAAGTAGCCATTTGATATAATCAATATTTCCCCCTTGTTCAGAAAGCGATACCGTAATAACACAAGGACATTTGTAGCTATGCATTTGTTTAACATGCTCGGTTAGCTTCGTCATTTTTGAATAATGTGCTTTAGCAATAAGAACGGTTTCATTAGCATCTACAATCTCCCCTTCCCACATATAAATAGATTCCATTCCATCTATTATATTAACACAAGTGGCTAAATGATTGCTAACTAAAGAGTGGCCGATAGTTCGTGCCTCTTCTTTATTGGGTGTGGTGATATAGACAAGACGAAGGTTGTTATACATAGTATTCTAAAATTCAAAAAACGCGATTAAAAACCCAATTAGATATTATAAAAAAAAGAGATTTTTAACGACTAAAGGTTGGCTTTTAAATTAAAATTACTCTATCTTTGCAAGCTCTAAAAATTGCGAGAGTGGCGGAATTGGTAGACGCGCTAGATTTAGGATCTAGTATCTTAACCGATGTGGGGGTTCGAGTCCCCCCTCTCGTACTCCTTTCCTTATTAAATCCTGTTCATTTATTGAATTGCATACCAAAAAAAGTGGAGAAAACGTGAACATTTCTGTTAAAGAGCTTACCTCTGTTGATAAAGAGCTTACATTAACTGCCAAAAGAGAAGATCTTCAAGAATCATTCGAAAAGGCATTTAAAAATTATAAAGGTAAAATTGCACTTCCTGGTTTTCGTCCTGGTCGCGTTCCTTTGTCGCTAGTTAAGAAAAGATTCGGTTCTGAAATTGAACTAGAAGAAATTAACAAATGGATACAAACTGTTTTCGAAAACGACATTGTTCCTGAGCATAATCCTGTTGGCGAAACAGAAATGATTAACATGACTTGGGAAAATGACGAGTTAGAAGTTGTTTTTAAGATTGGTGCTAAACCAGAAGTTACACTTACCGACTTAAGTAAAGTGAAAGTGAACAAAATGGTTCACGATGTAACTGACGAAGAAGTTGCGGAAGAGCTTGAGCGCACACTAGAGCGTGAAGGTAACTGGGAAGATGTAGATACTAAAGCTACTAAAGACTCTAAGTTAATAGTTGATGTAGTTACTTTAGATGAAGAAGGAAACCCAGTTGAGGGTGAATCAGATTCTGATCAAGTTATAGACTTGCGCCAAGATGGAGCCAAAGACTTTTTGAAAGAGTTGAAAGGTAAAAAAACAGGCGATGTTGTTGATATGGACTTGAAAGATGGCGACAATTCGGACCGTTTCCGAGTTACTATCAAAAAAGTGCAAACACTACATAAAGCTGAATTAAACGAAGAGTTTATAGCAAAAAACAGCAACGGTGAAGCTAAAACTGAAGATGAGTTTAAGAGCTTTATCAAAAGTGGCATGCAAGAATATTACGACCAATCTTCAGCAGACTTGTTTAAGAACGAAGTTGTAGAAGTTTTGGTTGATGCTCATGAAGTAGAAGTTCCTGAAGTATTTCTAGAACAAGTTCTGAACTCTTACGTTGAGCAATTGAAACAACAACAAGGTGGTAAATTACCAGCTAATTTTGACGATGTTGTATATAAAGAGCAAATGCGTGAACGAGGACTTCGTGAAGCTAAATGGTCTTTTATTAGCCAGAAATTGCAAGATACTTTTGATGATATCGAAATTACTGCAGAAGATATCGATCAATTTATTTCTGTTGAAGCCGCCCGTTTTGGCGCTACAGCAGAGCAATTGAAAGGATATTACGCTCAAAACCCAGGCATGCTTGAGCAATTGAGAAGTAGTATCAGAGAGAATAAAGTATTTGACAAGCTTGAAGAAGAATTGAAAATTACAGAGCTAGACAAAGAGAAGTACCGAAAGTTGCAGGAGAAGAAAACTAAAAAGTAATTATTAAGTAAGAGACATTATGATTAGACAACCACTTGCCGAACAGCCAATTTATGAAGTGAATAATACAGTAGAAAGTAATCTTGTGCCAATGGTGATTGAAACCACCAGTCGCGGTGAAAGAGCTTACGATATTTACTCTCGCCTTCTTAAAGACCGCATTATTATTCTAGGAAGTCCAATTAATGATGTTGTAGCTAGTACAATAGTTGCTCAATTACTTTTTTTAGAATCAGAAGATCCTGAAAAAGACATTAACCTATACATAAATAGTCCAGGTGGCGTTGTTTCTTCTGGTTTAGCAATTTACGATACCATGCAGCATATTAAATGCGATGTGGCCACTACTTGTATGGGAATGGCTGCCAGCATGGGCGCTGTATTACTAACAGCCGGTGCAGCTGGTAAAAGAAGTTGTTTGCCTCACGCTAGAGTTATGATTCACCAACCTCTTGGTGGTGTACAGGGCCAAGCTAGCGATATTGAGATTGAAGCTAGAGAAATCATCCGTCTTAAAAAAGAGTTAAGCCAAATTATTGGTGACCATAGCGGTAACTCTTTAGAAGATATTATCCGAGATTCTGATCGTAATAATTGGATGTCGGCAGACGAAGCAAAAAAGTATGGTTTGGTTGACAACGTAGTAGCAAGATCCAAATCTGCTAAATAAATTTTTTTTGATTAGATTGAAGGGTTATGAGCGATAAAGAGAAGAATACTACCGATCTTGTAAACTGTTCATTCTGTGGGCGGTCGAGCCTAGAAGTAAACAGTATGGTTGCTGGGCCTGACGTTTTTGTATGCGACCGTTGTGTAGAAGATGCATCTAGTATTATCAAAAGTGATCTTGCATCGCTTAGCCGACGTAAAGAACAATCGTTCAAGCCCCTTCTCAAGCCTGTTGAAATAGTTGGTAAGCTAGATGAATATGTAATTGGGCAAGAAAGAGCAAAGAAAACGCTCGCAGTTGCTGTTTATAACCACTATAAGCGTATTACTCACGAGAGCAAAGAACTCGATGATACTCAGATTGAAAAAAGTAATATCATCCTTCTTGGGCCTACAGGAAGTGGAAAAACATTACTGGCTCGTACATTAGCAAAAATTATTGATGTTCCTTTTACTATTGCCGATGCTACAGTACTTACCGAAGCTGGCTATGTGGGGGAAGATGTTGAAAGTATTTTAAGTAATCTTCTACAAGCTGCAGATTACGATGTGGACCGCGCTAAACGCGGAATAGTTTATATTGATGAAGTGGATAAAGTTGCTCGCAAAAGTGATAACCCATCTATCACTCGCGATGTAAGTGGAGAAGGTGTTCAGCAAGCACTGCTTAAAATATTGGAAGGTACTGTTGCTAATATTCCACCAAAAGGAGGAAGAAAGCATCCGGAGCAGAGCTTTATTCAACTTGATACTACAAATATACTATTTATTTGTGGCGGTGCTTTTTCAGGGCTAGAGGAAATTATAGCTCGTCGAAAATCTACTAGTGCAATGGGTTTTAACCATGCCGACCAAATCAAGTTCGATAAAAATAATGCTGAAATATTTAGTTATGTTGAGCCCGAAGATTTGCAAAAATTTGGACTTATTCCAGAGCTAATTGGTCGTCTTCCTATGATTTGTGGGCTGCATGAGCTATCTGACGAAGCGTTACTTGATATCTTACAAAACCCTAAAAATGCTATTACTAAACAGTATAAAAAGCTGTTCAAAATGGAAGGGGTAGATTTAAAATTTGAAGACGAAGCGCTAAAAGCAATTGTCCAGAAGGCTAAAATCCGTAAGACAGGAGCTCGTGGGTTAAGATCGATTATGGAAGAAGATATGCTAGACATCATGTATACTCTTCCTTCTATGAAGAATATTTCTAAATGTATTATTACTGGTGAAACTATTCAGAAAAAAGCACCACCAGTTTACGAAAAGCAAAAAGCTTCTGCGTAGTAGCACAAGCCATATACAGGGGCTTTTCATGTGAATACATCAACCTTTTTAACGGTATGATCTTTAGAACATGAAATTTTTTGCATCTTCAGGAAAGATAAAAATCCTGCTTATTATTCTGCTTTTTTCGCTGGGTGCAGGTTCCGTTATATATAACCAGTACTTAGTAGATAAAATACTCGAACAAGAGCGTTCCAGTGTAGAATTGTTAGCCAAAGGCTACGAGTATATGAGCCTTCCTGTAAACGAGCAAGCAGGGACAAAACTTTTACAGGCTGCGGAGTTGCTAAAAAGATATCCTGAAGTCCCAGATAGTGTTCTCAATTTAATCTATGAGGCTGAGTCTGCTAAAAGTACCACCGATTTTGTATATAGCGAGATAATTCTCGAGAACAGATTTAAAATTCCAGCTATTGTAGTAGACTCAAATAACACTATTCTATTCGATCGGAATATTGAATTGGCGAAACTAAAAACTGCAAAAGACTCTTCGGATCTTGTTAAAGCTTACAAATCTCTTAATGTACCCATCCGGATTGTGATTGGGGATGATAAAAAGCAGTTAGAACAGTTTGTTTACTATGGGGAAAGTCCAACAGTGCAAATGCTTCGTTATTTTCCGTATCTGCAGATTTTACTCCTAACAGTGTTGTTAGGAATTGGCTACACTACATATAGAAGCATAAGCAGATCAGAGCAGTCGAATTTGTGGGTTGGAATGGCTAAAGAAGCAGCTCATCAACTTGGTACTCCCATTTCTAGTTTATATGGATGGATTCAATTATTGAGAGATGAGTATAATAATGATGAGCTAGCCACAACTATTACCACAGAAATAGAGAATGACGTGAAGCGGCTAGCTGGAGTAGCAGAGCGATTTGGAAAGATTGGTTCAGAACCTGAGCTTCAATCAATGGATATTCGACCTATTCTTGAAGATGTAATGGCATATATGGAGCGTCGATTACCAAGCTTAGGAAAAGCCGTAGAGGTAAAGAAGCAGTTAACAGCGGAAGGTAAAGTGAATATCAATCCTGAGCTTTTTCAGTGGGCTATAGAGAACTTGGTGAAGAACGCAATGGATGCACTACCAAAAAAGCAGGAGAATTCATTTATTTCAGTTTCCTCAAAAGTTCATGAAAGTGAAATAGTAATAGATATTGAAGATTCTGGTGCAGGTATTGATATCAAGCACGTAAAAAATATTTTCAAGCCTGGATTTAGTACAAAAAAGAGAGGCTGGGGTTTAGGTCTGAGTCTTACACAACGCATTATTGAAGACTATCATGATGGGCATGTGTATGTGCTAAGATCTGAGCTCGATGAAGGAACTACAATTCGTGTTACGCTACACTTGGTTAGAGAGACAAAGGAAAAAGGACTTGCCTAATCAGCTACAAAACCTCTTTTGGTGGCATAAGCCATAAGTTCTGTTTTAAGAAGGTTTCTTCCGCGATGTAACCTAGAACGAATAGTACCTATAGGTACGTCAAGCATGTTCGCAATTTCTTCGTAAGTGTAGCTTTCAACATCACACAAGAGCACTACGGTTCGGAAGTCTTCTGGAAGTTTTGATAAGGCTTTTGAAATATCATCATCCATAAGCTCCTGAAACATCAATCGTTCAAGGTCGGTAGTTTCAGTTCTTTCTGCTCTGATAGACTCGTAATAAGACTCTACTTCATTATAGTCTACTTCTTGTGGGCGCTTCGAAGTTTTTCGGTAGTTATTAATGAATGAGTTTTTAAGAATTCTAAAAACCCAAGCTTTTGCGTTAGTTCCCTTTTCGTAGCTACCAAAAAAGCGATATGCTTTTACAATAGAGTCTTGAACCAAGTCTTCAGCATCATTTGGGTCGTTGGTTAATTTGAGGGCAAAGTTATAGAGTACATCCAAGAGCGGGATGATCTCTTCATTAAAATCTTTCTGTTTTTTACTTTCTTCTACCACCATCATCAATAACCTCTGAAATCTTAAAACGATTCAATTTGATTTCTATAACACCTCTTATGAAAAAATGTTATACGAATTCACATACGTTTACAATAATACTAATGTACTAATCAGTTGCAACACTAATTAATAGATAAAACTTATCGAACTATTAGTTGTTTCCTTAAAGTTAAAAAACTAATAAAACCATGACGTCGTAAAGTGCGTGAGTCCAAACTGCTACTCCAAAACCTCTAGCAACATAAATTCCATTTAAAATTAGCCCAAATATAAAGCGGAACATAAAAGATGAGAACGTAAATGGGTCTCCCATGTCACCTATGTAATGAACAGTGCTGAAAAGAAGTGCAGATAAGACTACGGATGCTGCTATAGAAGCCCATTTAACATTATTAAAAACCTTATTGAAAATAAGTAGAAATATAGAAACTAGAATCACTCGAAAGAATAGTTCTTCATATAAGCCGGCTCCAAGCGAGAGAGCAAATTTTTGTAACCCAGTTAGCTGCGTAATAGGATCCGATGCTGATATGTTAAATATTAAAGAAACTAGTGTTTGTGTTATAAAAGCTACAACCACGGCATATACCATTGCCTCGCCAATCATTACTGGGAAGAACTTAAACCGAAGCGTTTTGAGCCGTTCTCTTTCTTTATAAAGAATAATAAGCCCAAAAAGTGCCACAATAAGCAAAGATATTGATACGGCATTAACTCCTAAAGATGTGAAAATATACTTAAACCATACATCAACACTAATTCTTACAACGTGAGATGTATCTGGCTGGGAAACTAGTATGAGTACTTCATAAGCCAGAAAAACAGGCAAACTTAATAAGAAACTATATAAAAGAGTTTTAGTGTCTGAGAAGTAAGTTTTAATAGTATTAATCATTAACTATCGGCATAAATGGTGGCAGTTGAAAGCTGGTTTTCTTCAAAGCCTAATATTCGGAAAGCATTGTTAGAAAGTTTCAGTCCAGAACCAGTTATTCTATCATTAATTCGAATATAAATACCTTTGCCTGTGGTTATGTTTTCAACAAAAATTATACTTCCTAAAGACATGTTCGAGTGTGCTGCTGTAAGCTCATCAGGATTGTAAAGCTCGCCGTTAGTAGTTGTTTGCCCCTTGCTCTTCTCGTCATAAACATGAATATCTATAGTGCCTAAATCTTGAAGGCTAGCACTTTTCAAGTATGGATTTGCAAAGTTTTTAGAAGGTGGAGTGAGTATAGTAACCTTTTTTGCTAGGTTTAATTTATGGATGTCAATGTCTGGGTTTAAAGCTTGTAGTTCGGTTTCTGTCATTTTGAACTTAGTAAGCAAAGAATTGAGATTGTCTGTTTTCTCGAGCGTATAAAGAACAAAGCTACCCTGAGGAGAACTCTCATTTGAGAATTCATTTACAACAGGTGCGCTACTGATTGATTTAACAGCAAGCCTTTGGCCAATGCGGAGGTTATCGCTAGTTAGGTTGTTGATTGAGCGCAGTTCAGAAATGCTCATATTATTATCACGAGCAATTTTATATAACGTATCTCCACTTTTTACTAAGTAAAAGGTATTGGTGGCATCTGGTTGAACGTGGATAAGTGATGTAGTGTCTACAGGTTGTGTTGCAGAGATGTCTAGTTCAGTAGCTGGGCTTGTACTACTTTGCTCATCTATGATGTAATAAACAAGCTCTTGCCCGATAGAAAGACTATTCGAACTAAGGCTATTCCACTGCTTTAACTCTGCAACAGAAACTTTGAGCGCCTTAGATATACTAAAAAAAGTATCTCCTGACTTAACTTCATAAACAGATTTTGATTGTGCAAAAGTGGTGGTGGAAGTAACTATTCCTATTAAGAAAATAAGAGAGAAAACTAAGCAAAGTTGGGTTCTAAATTTCATAAACTAATCTTCTATATCTAGTTGTAAATTCATTAAAGCGCCTTGTAATTCTGATTTAGCATGTAAATCAGATGTCTCTTCAGCGACTTCAATTCCTTCTTTATAGGTTTCAATAGCCAAATTGTTCTCACCTAGCTCTATGTACAGTTTTGCCAAGTGATAATATACCCCAATATAATTAGGAGAGTGTTGCCGTATATTTTGAAAAAGAGTAAGTGCTTTATTTGGTTGGTTTACTTTAATTAGCTCTAGGGCAAGGGCGAACTTGGAAAACGAATCTTTGGGATTCGCCTTTATCTGTGCTGCTAATTTGGGAATATTATTGTTCACTGTATAAGTAGTTATTATAGCGCTCCTCAATTTCTGCAATTGAATCGCCACCGAATTTTTCTAAAAATGCATTGGCAATAACGGGTGCTATAGCGCTTTCGGCAACAACAACAGCTCGTGGTAGTGCGCACACATCAGAACGCTCATAACGTGTACTTGTTTCCTCTAGTGTATGCATGTCAATAGTACTTAGCGGATTTAGCATTGTGGGAATCGGCTTCATTGCACCCCGAATTATAATAGGCATTCCTGTACTCATGCCACCTTCAATACCACCTGAGCGGTTGGTGCGGCGCTTGAAATCGCTTCCGTTATGTGTAATTTCATCATGAACGTTATGACCGTCTCTTCGAGCGGATTCGAATCCCATTCCAACTTCGACACCTTTCATCGCCTGAGTGCCTAAAATAGCTTGTGCGATTTTACCGTCTAATTTTCTATCCCAATGAACGTAACTGCCTAGGCCGGCAGGAACACCAGTAACAATAATCTCGTAAATTCCACCAAGCGAAGAGCCCGCTTTACGTTCTTTCTTAATCTCATCTCTCATTTGCTCAGAAAGATTGTTGTCTAAGCAACGAACATCCGAATTATCAGCAGTTTTATATACATGCTCTGCGCCACTTTCAACCAGCGGATCGACAATATTACGGATATCATCCCAATTATTGTAACCTACTGATCCAATTTGAATTACATGACCACCAATTTCGATCCCGAAATGTTTTAGAAACTGACGTGCGATACCGCAACAAGCAACGCGCATCCCTGTTTCTCTAGCGCTAGAGCGCTCAATTACAGGTCTAATATCATTAAACTTGTATTTCAAGCTACCCACCAAATCAGCGTGACCAGGGCGAGGGAGAGTGATTTTTTCAATTCCTTCGGCTTCAGTTTCTTTATTCATCACAACCGGCCAGCCATCAGCATCTTTATTAAAAGCACGGTTTTCCATGTGTAGAGAAATAGGTCCACCTATAGTTTTGCCAAAACGGACTCCTGAACTAAATGTAGCTTTATCTTTTTCAAAAGCCATTCTACCACCTCGTCCATAACCTTCTTGTCGTCGAGCTAAATGCAGCGCAATTTCACTTTCTAGTAAGGGCAAACCAGCGGGTACACCTTCAACAATTCCTGTTAATTCAGGGCCGTGTGACTCTCCTGCTGTCAAATATCTAATCATGTGTATCTACTATTATTGTTGTTCGGTACGTTCTAGCAATCAAAGGTTACTCAAAACTATAATCTTGTTTTATATCATCCAAAAAAGGTCAACATTGAGGTAAAGAATTACATTCACCGTTCTATATTCCCAATTTCTTATAGAGAATTTACTAAACCTGCCTTCAATTATTGGCATAGGTTTATGTTCTGGCTAGTTAAACTAACATGAAAATATCACTATTAAATCCCTGAGTTTTTAAGGAGAAAAAAATATTGTCCTGATTGCTCTTGAGAGTATAAATTAAGGTTTTTGCCTTTTCAATACTTGTTTATTTTGAATAAGCTAAAACTGAATCTTGCCTTAAATTAAGTGGGGTTAAAATTTGGTTTTAATGCTAAGCAAAACCACACCGCCTGATTTACTGTATGAATTTCGACTGAGGTCGATGATAAACTCTTTAACTTTAAAGCCAACGCCCAAGCTCATGCCAGCAAAATCGAAATTGTCACTAGTTTTATTTTGCTCATGCAAATAGTGATTATATCCGAGGCGAAATTTGAAATTTTCACTCAAAAAGAATTGCCCGCCTATTACGGCATGACGTACGACATTGTCGATGAATGCAGGTTTCGATTCCTCTCCAAAAATGCGCATATCCCAATCATTTAATCTGCGCATTGTGATGCTCAGTTCCGCTGGAAAACCAACTGGTTTTTTAGCTACACCAAATGAAATGTCTAATGGTAGAGGTTCTCTAAGGCCATTGTAAGTAGTTAACTGAGTTCCTAAATTTTTTACAACGGCGCCAAAGCTAAAGTGAGATTCGGTGTTTTGATAATGAAGACCAGCCGTTCCTGCAACAGCGCTCGATTTATATTGTTCGTAGGATGAATAGATATAATTTAGTTCGCCGCCTACGCTCCATCGTTCAGAAATTAAATATGAATAAGCGCCACTTAAGGCCAAGTCGATGGCACTAAAGTCTCCAAGATTGTTACCATCGTCATCAAGTGATTGAAAATCTCCATAACCCATAAATCGAATACCAAAGCCTAATGTTTGTGAGGCATCAAGTTTTAAGGCGGTATTCAAAAAACCCATACGCGAATCAGCTAAGTAATTAACAAAACTAGCGGAAATATCACCAGTGTTAGATCCAGAGAGATAGGCTGGGTTGGTATGATAAAGACTAAAATCAGGGTTGAAAAGCCCAGAATGATTCCCCCCAAGTGCTGCAGAATAAGCGCTAGGCGTTACGTCGAGAAATCTAAAAACAGTTGAGTTATTAGATTGCGCATTAGCAAAGAATGGCGCAGAAATAAGAAAAATTCCAAACAGGAGTACTTTCAATGGTTACGATTTGTAAATGACAATTGGCTGAAATGTTTTGTAATATAATTAATTGAAATAGCAATGACTGCAAATCATTATAAATAACCTGAATTACTATTGCGAATGGAAGCAATTCGACAATTTGGACAGTATGCTTTACTCTTATTTCAAGCATTACGGTCTATAGTAGAATTTAATACGTATCGAAAAAACCTCTTTCAAGAGTTTGTAAAGATTGGTTACGAGTCACTCCCCATCATAATGCTCACGGGAGTGTTTACAGGGGCAGTACTTACACTTCAAACAGCGTATCAATTAGATACAAGTTTGATTCCTCGCTATACTATTGGCTCTATTGTATCACAATCAATCTTAATTGAATTGGCTGCGGTGATTAGTGCTCTTGTTCTGGCAGGGAAAGTTGGAGCACGTATTGCAACAGAATTAGGAACAATGCGTGTTAGTGAACAAATTGATGCGCTAGAGTCGATGGGTTTTAACTCAGTATCGTTTTTAATAATACCTAGGGTTTTGGCTGGGTTGTTGATGTTTCCGGTACTGTATGTAGCCGGGGCTACTTTTGGAGTTTTAGGTGGAGTGGTTGCGGGGGCAGTAGACGGAATTTTACCCGCGGCAGAGTTTATGAAAGGTGCGAGGTTGTTTTTCTTCCCTTGGGATATCGTTTTCGGTTTCGTTAAATCTTTTGTTTTTGGCTTTGTTATTACCTCAATTGCATGTTTTAAAGGTTACAATGCCTCAGGTGGAGCTGAAGGCGTTGGAACCGCAACAACTCAGGCTACTGTCTTAAGTTGTATCTACGTACTTTTAGCTGATTTTTTACTAGCTGCGATATTATTATAAACCATGATTGAAATTAAAAATCTTACGAAAAGCTTTGGTAAAAGCCTGATTTGGAAGGATGTTTCCTTTAAAATTGAAGATGGCGAGACTTTAGCGGTAATTGGTAAATCTGGGTGTGGTAAATCAGTTCTGCTAAAGCATTTAAATGCGCTCATGTATCCCGATTCTGGCGAAGTTATTATAGATGGGCAATGTATTTTTGATTTAAGCTACTTGGAACTTAGAGTGATAAGGCAACGTTTTGGTATCCTCTTTCAAGGAGCTGCTTTGTTCGACTCGATTAGTACTTTCGAGAATGTTGCGTTTCCATTGAGGTATTTTACCAAACAGACCGAAGCGGAGATTAAAGAGAATGTTGAACACGCATTGGAATTGGTGAACCTGAAAGATGCAGGGCCCAAAGCAACCTCTGCACTTTCTGGTGGAATGCGAAAAAGAGTAGGTCTGGCAAGAGCAATTATTCTAAAACCAGATTATGTATTGTATGATGAGCCAACATCAGGCTTAGACCCCAAAACCTCAGAGGAGATTAATGAATTAATCGTCTCCATGGCTGATAGTTTAGATATAACATCTGTAGTAATTACACACGATATGCACAGTGTGCTAAAAGTTGCTGAAAAAGTTGCGTTTCTAGACGATCATAAGCTTAGCTGGTTTGGCAGTATTGAAGAAATGAAATCTAGTGATTATGAACCCCTGGTTGATTTTACAACCGCAAGCGAATATCAAATAAAGGAATAGGTGACGGACTTGATTAAGTTGAGTAATGAAGTGAAAATTGGGCTAACAGTGCTAATAGCAGTTGTTGTAGCGTTTGTAGGTTTTAAAACGATGCGAGACCAGCCGCTCTTTAAAACTTCAACAACAGTTTTTACTAAATTTAATAACGTTTCGGGGTTAACACGTGGAAACCCCGTTTTAGTGAAAGGCTTTAAGATTGGTAATGTTAAAGAAATGAGCTTAGAAGGATCTGACAGCACCCTAGTAACCTTAAGTATTGATGAAGGTGTTAAAATCCCAAAAGGCTCGGTGCTTTATTTAAGGTCCGTAGGAGTGTTGGGCGGTAAGTTTATAGAACTTCTGAGAAATAGTGAGAATTCAGAAATGGTTGAGGATAATGGCTTTATTGTCGGAATTTACGATAAAGGGATTATGGATGAATTTGCGGAGAAGGGAAGCCAGCTAACAGACCAGGTTTCATCTTCAATTGAGGGTGTCGAAACGCTTGTAAACAAGCTGAATGGAACGCTATCAGACCAGAATCAAGAGAATATTGAGAATACATTAGAAGGATTTTTAGAACTCTCAAACGAGCTTAATACCTTAATCGATGATAAAAAAGAAGATGTTGATGCTATCACTGAAAGTATAAAAAGCATTCTTAACACAATGGATGGTTTGAGCACTGAGAATAAAGAAGAGCTTGATAGCATGATTAAGAATTTAGAATCAACATCTGGTAAGTTAGACGCATTAGGTTCCGAACTAAATAAGAGCACTCTTACTCTCAATAATATTCTTAATAAGATAGACTCGGGCGAAGGTACGTTAGGAAAATTGGTTTCAGACCCGTCCTTATACAATAATTTGGATACACTTTCTGTTAATTTGAACCAGTTAATAAAGGATATACAAGCAGATCCTAAAAAATACTTGAAGCATATGCGTTTAGTTGAGGTGTTTTAACAACTAAGCGTTGGTAAGACTTTTTATTCCCTCGTTATTAACTTATATTTGCCAGCTGTTTTAGAGATGCTGACGACGGCAGAATATATAAATTGAAATTTTAAGTACTGTTTTAGAGGTTACCTGTTATGGGTTTAATGGAAACGCTAAGAAATAGCACCAAATACATTATTATTTTACTTATTGGTTCCTTTGGAATCTTATGGGTGCTTTCTGATGTGGGTGTTACAAATTTAATAGGCGCTGGCCCAAGAGACTTGGGTAGTGTTAATGGTGATAACATTAGTTTTGAGGAATACCAGCAGCGTATTCAATATTATACTAATGCGTATACCCAGCAAACGGGGAATTCAATGACCCCAGAGATGACGGCCTATTATGAATCTCAAGCTTGGGAAGAACTAGTAAGTTCGCGCTTAGTTGAGCAAAAAATGGACGAACTGGGAATTACAGTTACTGACCAAGAACTTCTAGATATGGTTTTTGGTGACAACCCAGATCCAATTATCGTTCAGAATTTCCAAAGAGAAGATGGCACGGTAGATCGCGCTTCTTTAAATCAAGTAATGACCGATCCTAACTTTGCACCACAGGCTCTGGCTTTAGATAACCAACTACGTCAAAAACGTCGCCAAGAAAAGCTTTCTAACTTTATTACTGCTGGTTTACAAGTTACAAGTACTGATGTTGAGCAAGAGTACATCAAGAACAATTCTTTTGTGGATGTTTCTTATGTGCGTTTCCCGTTTGCCCAAACTGTTACTGAAGAAATAACGGTATCAGACAATGAGCTTAAAAAATATTACAGCGAGCATAAAGAAAAGTATAAACAAGACGAAAACTACCAGCTTAAGTACGTTACGTTTAGCAAAATGCCAACAGCCGCTGATACTGTTGAAATCACTAAAGAGCTTATGGATTTAAGAGAGGCTTTTGCTTCTGCAGAAAACGATTCTTTATTCCTAGTTGGCAATGCAGCTAGCAATGCTTACAGCAGTATTTTTGTTGATAAAAGTGATGTGAGAGACAGTTATAAATCAGTTTTAGAACTTAAAAAGGGTGAAGTATCTATACCTGTAGTTGATAATGGCCAGCTTAGCATCATCAAGAAAGTAGACGAAACTGGGAAACAAGTTAAGTTTGTTGTATTCTCAAGAGTTATTGAAGCTCTTTACGGAACCATAAATGATGCGAATGAAAAGGCTTCAGACTTTCAATTATATGCTACAGAAGAAACTGATTTCGATTCTGAAGCTGAACGTATTAACAAAGCTGTAAATACAGGTATTGCTTCAAAAGGAAATAGCTTTATTTCTGGTTTAGGAAGTAGTCAACAAGTGCTAAATTTTCTTGAAAAAGCGGACGAAGGTGATATCTCGTCTGTATACGAATTACCAAATAGCTTTGTAGTTGTACAACTTACTGATAAAGCAGCAGAAGGTTACCGTTCTCTCGAAACAGTAAAAGACCAAGTTGAAAACCAGGTTAAAATTGAAAAGAGAAAAACTTTAGCGAAAGAGAAAGTAACTGCTTTACTTGCCGCTAATAGTGGGCTTGAAGAACTAGCAACAGCTGCTGATAAAGAAGTCCAAACTGCTACAAATATTACAGGCAGTGGAGTACTTCTACCTGGGGCTGGTAGAGAGCCAGAAGTAATTGGTATGATTTTTGGTTTGAATGAAGGCGAAGTTTCAAAAGCTCTTGTTGGCACAACTGCCGTTTACGTTGTAAGTGTAGATAAAAAGTCTGATGCTAATCTCGCTAACTTAGATGCTACAACAAGAAACCAACTTGAAGAAACTTTAGCTCAAAAAGTTAACCAACGTTTTGTGTCAGTTTGGTTAGAGCAACTTAAAAAAGAAGCTAAAATCGTGGATAACCGTAGTAAGTTAATTCCTAGATAAGCGAAGAAATTTTTATAGATATTTTAAGGGTAAGAAGAATCTTCTTACCCTTTTTTTTGTTCTGTAGTTTAATCAAGGATTAATAGTCCGTACTTTCAATTATGGAAATGGAGACTCTGAAAAAATTAGATAGCCACTGGATGCATGAAGCATTAAAGCTTGCGCAAAAAGCTGAAGGACATGTTTCACCTAATCCATTAGTGGGTTGTGTTGTAGTTTCCAAAAATGGAGAAAAAATTGGTGAAGGATATCACCAGCAGTACGGTGGCCCACATGCCGAAGTACACGCGATAAACTCTGTTAAGTCAAAGAAGTTACTCAAAGACGCTACTGTTTATGTAACACTAGAGCCCTGCTCTCATCACGGTAAAACTCCACCGTGTGCAGAGTTGCTTTCCAAACTTCCAATCGCTAGAGTAGTTGTTGCAATGAAGGACCCCAATCCAAAAGTAAACGGTAAAGGATTACTTCATCTTAAAAATGCGGGAATTGAAATAACTACAGGAGTGCTCGAAGACGAAGCTGCACTAATGAATGAGTTCTTCATTCACCACCAATTATATGGTCGTCCATTTATTACTTTAAAAATTGCTCAAACTGTTGATGGCTTTTTAGCTGCTCCAGATGGAGATTCGCAATGGATTTCTGGGAAGAAGTCTAGAGAGCTTGTACACAAATGGCGAGGAAAGTACGACGCCGTACTTGTAGGTCGATCTACCGTAATGGCCGATAACCCCGAGTTAACAGTTCGTCATGTAAAAGGAAGGCAACCGAAAAGAATTGTACTAGATGGGCCTTATGAGCTTCCTAAGTCTTTAAATCTTTTTTCAGATAAACACGAAGACAAAACGATAATCATTACTTGGAATAAAGAAGCATCAGCCAATGATGCCGACCCAATGTTAAAAGTATTGCAACAAAATTATTTTCGTGGAGAAGTTATTCAAGTTTCAAAGCTTGACGAGCATGTTAATCTTAGGGAAGCATTTAAAGCCCTTGGGGAAAAAGGAATAACTTCGGTGTTAATTGAGGGCGGACAACAGCTATCTTCGGCATTAATCAAACAGGGACTGGTAGATAAACTGCATGTTTTTGTAGCTCCTAAATTGCTTGGGGCTGGTACACGTTCTATTTTAAATATTGGCGCACTTAGAATGAAAGAGATTGTAGAGCTAAAGGAAACCTCTTGGAAACAAGTTGGGAATGATATGTTATTAACTGGATATTTTTAAATCTGAGATATGTTTACAGGAATAATAAAAGAAACAGGTAGCGTAAAAAGTGTAAGAAGTTTAAATGGCGGTGGCGTTGAGTTTGATATAGCTTGTAGCTTCTCTGCAACTTGCCATCTCGACGAAAGCATTGCCATAAATGGAGTTTGCCACACTGTAACAGCTTTTAGTGAAGCAACATTTACGGTTCAAAGTGTTGAGGAAACGTTGCGAAAAACTACCATGGGCGAACTGGAAGAAGGTATCATTGTAAATTTAGAACGTTCTTTAACTCTTCAAACTGGAATCGAAGGGCATCTAGTTCAAGGACATGTAGACACTACCGGAATTATAAAAAGTATTGTTCCTGAAGAAACAGGAAATCTTGTAACCATTGAGTTTCCAGCAACCTTTGAAAATATGATTGTTGGAAGAGGGAGTATAACTGTTGATGGTATAAGCCTTACCATTGCACGCGAAGAAAAGAATGAATTTACGGTTGCTATTATTCCTTATACATGGAGTCTTACCAGCCTTCAAGTAAAGAAGGTGGGGGATAAAGTAAACTTAGAGTTTGACGTTATTGGTAAATATGTTGTTAAATATCTTGCCTCTGTTGGAAGAGATTCTATTTAATTGCTTAATATCCTCGGCCAGTAGGAGAAGAGCTGCGTTCTAGATTTTTAAGAACAGGCAATTTCTGGAATAAGCTTTGAATCTGAGCGCTGTTCACACTCAGCCTAAAGAAGTAATACTGGAAGTCTCCAAAGGGGTTAATCTGAAAAGATAAATCCCAACATTCTAAACTACGGTTTAGGTTAAATTGAGAAGGAGTTAATTTTTGCTGAATGAAATCATAGCCCATCCGAGTGCTAAACCTCCATTTAGGTGTTAAGTTGAACGAAATGTTCTCAGCATTTATCACCGCGCTTCTAGTTGGGCTTTGATCAAACCGATATCGCCAACTATAATTTAAGTTTAGAGAAAAACTCCACGGTGAATTTACGGGAGGAATAATTTCTTCATTAAAATGAGAGTCTATCGGGTTGAATTGGCCTTGATAAAATGGATCGTACCTTCGCTGATAAACAGGAGTGAAAGCTTCGACTCCATTCCGCCCTCCTTTAAAAGAAGTACTAGCGCTAATGCTAAAATTCTGAATCTGTGCGAGCTTCCCTCCTCCTTGTGCAAGGAACCGGTTAAATTCACGCCCTAAGGAGTCCGTCTGGTAAAAAGAGAATGACGCGCTAGCTCTCAGGTTCAAGTCCTTAAAAGCAGTTGATGAGATACTCGAACTTAGGTTGCTCAGGTTCAGGCTATCAGCAGCTAAATTATAAGAAGTTGAAAGAGACAAGTTATCAATCAACTTGATTTTCTTTTCGGTTACTTCTCCAGTTGAATCTCTACTCACTGTTTTTGTCTCAAAAACGTTTGAAATACCAAAAGATAAAGATTGCTGTTCTCCAGAGCCCGGTCCGCTATAAATCTGATCTTGGAAAATGGAATATTTCTGGGTATTGCCTAGAGTATCAGATTGAACGGTTCGGTAATATCCCCAGCTAGGATCACTAAAATCGGGGCGATACGTAAAGCTTATACTGGGTCTTAGTGTGTGGCGTAAACCTTGAAAACGGCCAATTCGTTGATTTGAAACGCCATAAAATGTGGTGGAAAAAGAAACGCCAACGTTAAAATCTCTTGCAGTAGTAAAACCGATTTCTTTTGATGACTCAACGGCGTTGGAATCTGCGTTAAAAGTCTTTCTCGTAGTACTTGGATACCAATACTCATTAAAATTGGCGTTACCACTCAGATTCAAAAAAGGACTGTCTATAAGTTTACCAATTTGTATGCCTCCAGTTTGTTTAAAACCTAGCTTAATGTAGTCATCGTTACCTGTTGCTTCTTCGTATAAATCGGAATCGAAAAGTGCGTCAATAAATCCAACTTCAGCTGTATCCGCATCGATGGGTTTGTAAGCGAAAGACGAATTAAAAGTATTATTATACTTAAAAGTGACACTCTCATACCATCTAGGATCGTTTCCGGAAGAGGTTTTAAATGGAGTTAAAGTTTTTAAACTAAAGGTGGTGCTCGGCCCACTTAATGTGGTAGAATTGTTGGTGAAATTTTGAGAGAGTTGTGAATTCGCACTAAAATTAAAAAGATTTTCTGGGTGGCTGAAATTATAAGAAAGTTTTGAACTAGAATTTGTTTCAGCTCTAGCCCCAATGTCGTAGGAGTTCCGAGTAAAGTAATCAGAGGTTCTTAGGTTTATATTTGAAGAAACAGAAGAATAAGGACTGAAATCTTGATTATGAACCACAGAAATTGATTTTTGAGTGGAGGCTTCAAAGTCTAGATCTGTACTTTCTAAACCGCGTTCTCGTGAATAGCCCAAACGTATAGATCCATTGTAAGAATCTCGTTTACGATATTGCATATTTGAAGTAGAATAGAACGAACCAGAAGTGTAAATATCGGCACTGAGATCGGCAGTAAAATAGTCGTTAAAATATTGAAACCATCCTAAGTTTTGAAGCCCAATACCTCGTGTTGATTGGGCCTGAAATGCATAAGTTGGAGTTAATAGTCCAGACCTTTTCTTTTCAAAATTTGCAGGTACATAACCAAAAGGAAAAACTATGGGATACGGAATATCTAAAATGTAAAGTCGAGCATTAGAGAAGAAAATTTCCTCTTCTTCAACAACCTTCATTTTTTTGGCTTTTATATAATAATAAAGGTAGTCGGGTGGGCAGGTGGAATAAATACCGTCTTCAATATATACTTCATCTTTACTAACATTCTTTATTTTAGAACCGATTAAATATCCATCTGGGACTTGAATTCGAGCGCTTTCAAATTTTCCTTTTTGGGTTTTATAATTAAAAAGAATTCTGGTGCTTTTAATTTCATCACTTTGGCGCTTAAGTACTGGATAAGAAAGCGTGTCTTGTTCTGATCCAGCCTTTGCTTCAACAACGCTTTCAGCTAGGTCCATTTCAATTTCGCCAGCAGTTAAAGTTCCGGCATCGTGTGAAACTTTAGCTGTTCCATATAGAAATGCTTTTCTGCCATTCCTAAAGTCTACGACTAAAGAATCGTTAGATTGAAAAGAAACGGCGTCTTTTACGGTACTTTTGGTAGATGCCGAATTTGTGGCCTTTACAGTGGTTGAATCTGTTTGTTGGGCAGTAACCACGTCAGCAAATAACAAGATTAAGCAAATGCTTAAACAGTATTTACCATTGTTTATAGTTCTGCCAAAATTCATATACTTTTTTATGCGAACGAATCGAAAGCTAGTCCACCCGCTCCTAGTAAGGCGCTGTCGTTTCCTAGATCTTCGTAGATTAACTCAAAATCTTCTTGAAATGGGCCCATCATGTGTTTCTTCACTATCTCCCGTGCCGGTTCAAAAAGAAAATCTCCTGCTCTTGAAACGCCACCGCTTAGAACATATTTTCTGATGTCTAGCATGTGTGCATAATTAATAATAGCGTAGCCTAATTTCTCGCCACTTTTTCTCAAAATTTCTATAGCTAACTCGTTTCCTTCTTTCGCCGCATTGGTAAGATCTAGAGGCTCTAACTTCTCAAAATTATTGGAGAAAGTTTTGTATAGTGGATTATTAGGGTGTTGAGAAATTAAATCTGCGGCAAAACGGCTTAAAAAACGCTGACCTAAATAAGCTTCTACCGTTCCACGAGTAACACTATTAGAGAGAGGGCCGTGATAATCCAAAATAACATGTCCAAGCTCGCCAGCCATTCCTCTAGAGCCTTTAAAAAGAGTCTTATTGATAATTATGCCACCACCAACACCTGTTCCAAGAGTAATGATGATGAAATCAGTGAATTTTTTACCAACGCCAAAATGTAAAGAACCTAAAGCTGCAATATTTGCATCGTTCTGTATACGACAGGGGATATTAGTTCTTTTTTGAATCTCTTCAGAGGCGTTTACAACTTCCCAACCTGGTAAGTTTGGTGGATACTGCACTGTTGTTTGCTCCAAGTTAACCATGCCTGGTAAGCCCATGCCTATACCGATTACTTCATGCTTTTTTGATAAGCTTAAAATAGTGTCTGCAATTCGGTCTAAGAGATGATCCTTACCTAAGTCAGCATAAGTTGGTACAGATACTTGTTCTAATATTCCTTTTTCATTATCTACAATTGCGGCTTTTATATTGGTGCCGCCAAGGTCTACAGCAATAGCTTTCATTAGCGATGTGAGCTTTTAAGAGTGAGTTTGAGTAATTATTTTCTACGGATTTTATAAACAGTTTCGCCTGGTTTTCTCATTCCGTATTCTTCTCGAGCAATTTTTTCTAAGAGCGCTTCATTTTCGTTCATACTTTCAATTTTCTTCGCTAACTCTTGCGAAGAAAGATTCAAACGCTCTGTGCGTACTTTCAAATCTTCTTTTCTTTGATGTAAATCCCATCTTGTAGAGAGGCTATAGCTATCCACAAAAGTAAACCAGGTTAACACAAAACCAGATAATAATAGTGTTAAAACAGATTTTTTCCAGCGTATAGGATTAAGAAACTCTAGCTTCATAGTTAGCTCCGAATGTAGATTTTACTTTGCAGTATGCGAAAATACGTTAATTTACCTACTAATGATAATTGTAAGCCACCAAAATGAAGGAAAAGTTAACAATAGCTGTTTTTACTGCTCTGATATTTGCAACAGTGGATGTAAGTGCTCAATTTCAAAGCGAGGAGTGGATTAAAGTCTATTTTAATATGCCTGCTGATACAACGGTAATGGCACCAAATAATAGAAGTAACTATTCGTGGGACCTAATAAGCACATTAACACAGCTTATTGAAGGTGCTACTACAAGTATCGATTTGTGCATTTATGATTTAGAAAATATTAGAGTTGCAGAAGCTTTGTCTGTGGCGGCTTCAAGAGGAGTGAAGATTAGAGTGGTAACCGATAATTACAACAGAGCTGATGGGGGCGAAATTGATGTTCAAATGTGGGAGCAACTGAAGCAAGCAGAGATTTATTCCATTGATGATGATGGCGATGTTTATAGCCCAGATGGAAGTATTAGTGATAATAAGCTTACAAATGCCGGTGCTGATATGCACAATAAGTTTGCTGTTATTGATTGGGAATCCCCTTCTAAAGATGATGATATTGTATGGACAGGTTCAACAAACCTAACTTATACAGGAGCTTACAATACCAATAACGTAATTGTTATAAAAGATTATGAAGTAGCGGGTGTATACACAGAAGAATTTGAACAAATGTGGGGAAGTAAGTCAGCTACCCCCAATCCAAAAAAAGCACGTTTTCATAAAGATAAAGAAGACGTTAGTAAGCACGTATTTGACGTGGGTGGAACAAAGGTTGAGTTATATTTTGCACCTGTTAATAGAGACAGAAGCAAGCCTAGCATAAGCGATAGAATAGTTGAGGTTATTAAAACCGAAACTCAATCTGATATTCGGTTTCAGGCATTTTCAATTACTCCTACAATCAATTTGAGTAAAGCGATTTGGGAGAAGTCGGAAAGTCCTGAAATTAGATTGGAAGGAGTTATTGATCGTAGTTTTTATTCACGGTATAAAAAAGCAGGCGAAATTTGGGGAATTCCAGATGCTCAAATAGGAAACCGATTAATACTTCCGTCTGATGAAATGCGAAAATTGCACCATAAGGTTCTCATAATTGACGCTTCCAATCCTGATCCAGAAGATGAAGCTGTGGTGATAGCTGGCTCATATAATTTTTCAATGAATGCAGAACTTAATAATGATGAGAACCTGCTTATAATTTATTCAGATAAAATTGCGAATTACTATTACCAAGATTTTGCTGGTGTATTGAGTAGAGCTGAGGGAAGGACAACTGCACCCACTCCTCCTGTAAGTCCTGATAAATGGTACAATGTGTTTTCAGTACGTGATGGTTCAAGCTTTGAAATTGAAGTGGCACCAGGATTTGGGTACCCTGTCCAGTTGTTGGGTGTGAATGTACCAGGGTTATATGCTGGTCCAGATTCATCATATTACTTTTCTTCTTCTGCAGCAGGGTATATGAAAAATTTATTGGAAGGTAGAAGGATTAAAATTAGTGATTATGACGGTGGCGCTCCATTTAACTCAAAAAACACACTTTATGGATATGTAACACTAGAAACCGAGTCTGGAAATATTGCTTTGAACCAGACAATATTAGCGAGCGGATATGGAATAGTTTCTAATTGGTTTAAACAAAATCCAGATTCAATAACTGCTTATAAAGAATATTCTGAGAGAGCAGCAGTTGGTCAAAAAGGCGTTTGGAAAGCCCCTTCAAAGATAGGAGAAAAGGTTCCTAAAAAGAATGAATTATCTGGAGTGTTGGTTGTGTATCCAATAAATGTGAATGAAGCAGATCAAACTATGCTAGAGTTACTTCCTGGGATTGGGCCATCCTTTGCAAAAAGAATTATTGAATACCGAGAAGCAAACGGTGGTTTTGATAGTATTTCGGAGCTAATAAAGATTAAAGGAATTGGTGAAAAACGATTAGCTAGAATCCGACCACTTATAAGTGTGGAATAGCCTTGCAAAGAACAAAGGTTATAAAAGCTAATTAAGCCAATACCTTAGTTTCGATTTTGCCACGTAACACAAGAAGCACTTTCCCTATGATTTGAGAAATTCGAGCTTCTGAAATAGAAATTTTTGCTGAAATTTCGCGCAATGTAAGTTCTTCGTAATAGTATAAACCGAGAATAAGTTGCTCTCTTTCTGTCAGCTTCTCGATTTCATTTCTTAGAATGGCTCTTTCTTCAGTTTGCTCCATCGCTTCATCTGGTGCTAAGCTAGAGGTGTCCTGTATATTATTCTTCAGTGTAAATGAACTGCCTTGTACTTCAGTATAGTCTAAAGAAAGAGCTGTGCGTTGTTGTACACTTAGTAAAAGTGCTTTGTACTTTTTAATAGCCATTCCCATCTCTTGAGCTACTTCAAAATCGTAAGGAATCCTACCGAGTTTTTGTTGTAGCCTTTCAATAGTCATCTGTGCTCGGGCATTGTCAGAGCGCTTAGCTCTAGGAAGCTCATCAATACTTCTCAGATAATCGATAATGCTTCCACGTATTCTATAATATGCGAAGGTTTTAAATTGAGCGTCATTGTTCGGTACATAAGATGCTAGTGCTTGGAGCAGGCCGCTAAAACCAATACTTATGAGGTCTTCATTCTCGCTGAGAAAGTTCTTTGGCTTTTGCACTTTGCCAACTATGCTTTTAACCAAAGGAATAGATTCCTTGATGATAGCGGTTCGAATCTTTTCAGATTTTGTAGTGTAATATTCCGAAGCCAATTCTTGTAAATTCATAGTTGTACCAATTATTAAAATATTCTAATGTTAATATATTAAGATTTTCTAATAATTAAAATTTCTTAATAAAGAAAGACTTAAAATTGATTCAAATTCAAAAAGA